>JAGOAZ010000009.1 GCA_017983675.1 Fluviicola sp. | reverse complement strand
ATATTTTTTATTCTGACAACTAATTGTGAAAATAATTTTTTCTTTACTTTCTCTCGCTCGTTAGCGGGGTGCAAAGATACACATCTTTTTTATTTTAACAATAGATTGTTGAACTTTTTTTTAAAAATATTTCAAAACCTTTTCTTTTCAATCCCTCCATTTCTGAAGCGCCTATCGTGCTAAGCGGGTGCAAAGATACACACTCTTTTTACTTAAACAAGCATTATTAACATTTCTTTTTTTAAAACTATAATAACATGTACTTAATCGCTTGAAAACACATTACTTACATCCTGAACTTTTTTTGAAGTTTTTTAATGTCGCGTCAGCATTCTATCCAAAAGCTGCCTGTTTTCAGTCTGTTCGTCTTTGTTTTCAATTGCAGAACTGGATAATTCAATGTGTGTTACAATTCCATTTTTAGTTACTGCTAACTGATTGAACTTGCCTTTCACTAATAAAGAAACCGCACAATCTCCCATTTTAGTTGCCAATATACGATCTGAAGCGGAAGGACTCCCTCCTCTTTGTATGTGTCCAAGTTTGGAATATTTAATGTCGAACGTAGGTAATAAGGGCTTAATCTCATTTACTATTTGTTGCGCATCACCTTCATCATCTCCTTCAGCAACTATAACAATCGAACTCCTAACACCTTTTGCGCTTATTAATTGCTGTGCTAATTCAATCATATTTGTTTTAGTTTCTGGAATAAGCACATGATCAGCCCCACTTGCTATTGCAGCATGATAGGCAATTTGACCCGAATGTCTCCCCATCACCTCTACAAAAAAGACTCGGTGATGACTCGTTGCTGTATCACGTATTTTATCAACCGCTTGAATAACCGTATTCAAACAGGTGTCAAAACCTATCGTCAAATCAGTCGAAGCGATATCATTATCAATTGTTCCAGGAATTCCAATTACAGGAATTGACGACTCTTTACTTAATTGCAACGCTCCTTTATATGTGCCATCTCCACCAATAACTATTAATGCATCTAGTTTTTTTTCTTTACAATTGTTAATTGCCATTTCCCGTCCTTCAATCGTTAAGAATTCTTGACTTCGCGCAGAACCTAATATAGTACCTCCTAAATGTATAATGTTATTTACACTACTATAATGTAATTCACTCATTCTACCTTCTATCAATCCTTGAAAACCATCAGCTATTCCAACAACAACTATTCCTTGAGCTAAACTTGACTTTACTATTGCACGAATACAAGCATTCATTCCAGGTGAATCGCCTCCAGATGTTAACACACCAATCCTTTTCATCATATCAATTTGGTTTTACTTTCGTTTTTAATAAAATTAACTGTATTTTTAATATGATTTATGGAAATAACAGTTTTTAGCATCTATCTATTATGAATCTTTTTCGAGCAACTAAAAAATCGTGTCAAAAGCTCACTGATCAGGAATTAATACTTCTGCTCAGAGAAAAAGATTGTGCATATACTATACCTATATTATATGAACGATATAGTCACTTGGTTTTCGGTGTTTGTTTAAAGTATTTGAAGAGTAAAGAGGATGCAGAAGATATTACACTCTCTCTTTTTTCATTACTTGATGAGAAATTAATGAAACATGAAATTACTCATTTCAAATCTTGGTTGTATCAAGTAACCAAAAATGACTGTTTTCAGTTTTTGCGGAAAAAGAAAATCGAAACGACTGCTTTTGATATCGAGTTAATAAAAGAATCAGAGGATAGCGCATTTGAAAAATATGATTTAGAAATCCAATTAGACTTATTGGAAAAAGCTATTCCTACTTTGAAACACGAACAACAAGTGTGCATCAAATTGTTTTATTTAGACAATTGCTCGTACAATCAAATTAGTGAACAAATGCAACTACCTATTAATACTGTAAAAAGTGCTATTCAAAATGGCAAAAGAAATCTTAAAATTTGGATGGAAAATCATGGAAAATAAATCAACGATTTCAAGAAAACAAATTGATCAGTATCTGTCCTCATCGGAAAGTGATAAGCGTGTGCTGGAAGGTCAACTAAATGACAACTTCGAGGAAGATGCTTTGGACGGATGGATTGGAAGTGGACTAACAACGGATAAGCTTACTCCAATGGATCGTGCATTCAATCGCAAAATGAAAATTTATTCTTCGTTATGGCGCACTTTAATTGGTGGAGGAATTCTTGTTATGCTATCTAGCCTATTGTTTTTTCTATTTAACCCAACTGAAAATCATACTACTATTGAGAAAAAAAAGAAGACAACTCTATTCAAAGAAAAACTAACGAAAGAAATTGCTCAAATGGTTGCATTACCTAAAACAGAGCAAATCACACAAAAAAAGGTGCTAAAGGATCAATCACAACAAAAAATAGCATCGGAAAAAGCACCTAACGAAGGTAATGAAGTCGTTTTTTTCGATGAAAAAATACTGGCTCCAATTCCAATTGAGATTATTTCAAAAGTAGCTGAAGTCGCTAAACAGCGTTTTGCAGCGGAAATTTATCTGCATTCTTTTAAAAGCATTGACTACAGAAAATACCGGAATCGTCCTGAAATAGAACAACTGGAATTAATAATGTTATCAGGAACGGACGCTTCGCAAGAAAATAAAGGGGCAAAACAAGCGGGTGGGCAAACACAAACGACTGCTATTCCTTATATCGATTACTTAAATAAATCACTTAGTTATTTGAATAAATCAAACTGGAAACAAGCGTTGATGCGTTTCAATACTATTCTAGTTGCATATCCAGATGATGTGAATGCTTTGTTTTACGGTGGACTTTGTTATTATAATTTACAACAGTTCGCTCAAGCAAATGTTGCTTTTTCTGCTTGCCTGCAATTAGAGTTTAATAATTTCAACGAAGAAGCTCAATGGTATTTAGCTTTATCAAAAAAATCGGATGGAAAAACCGAAGATGCGAAAAAACTATTTGAACAGATGCTCTTGCAAAATGGATATTATGCGAAACAAGCCGCTGAAGAACTCAAGAAATTGAAATAAGGAGGAAACTTAAGCGTTCACCAATCTTTTTAACAGAACATTTGGACGATACCTGTCTTCGCCGTACAACTCAAATAAGTCTTGGAGTTGATTGAGTACCTTTGAAATTCCTATTTCATTCGACCAAGCTAATAAACCTTTGGGGTAATTCACTCCTTTAGTCATTGCTAAATCGATGTCTTCCGCTGAAGCAACTTGCATAAATAAGGCGTCGTATGCTTCGTTGATCAATAAAGCTAAAATGCGATCAACTATTTGCTGACCTAATTGAACATCTTCATTTGGAATTGGCCGTTGTGCATTTTCTGAATAATCATAAAAGCCTCTCCCCGATTTTCTTCCGAAGAACCCAGCTTCTTTGTGACGCTTTTGTGTAAACGATGGTTTGAAACGTGGATCGAAGTAAAATGCTTCAAAAACAGATTCTGTAACGGTGTAATTGACGTCGTTTCCGATGTAATCCATTAACGTAAATGGACCCATTTTGAATCCGCCAATTGAAGTCATAGCCCAATCAATCGTTGCAAAATCTGCTATTCCTTCCTCGTAAATCCGCAATGCTTCTCCATAAAATGGTCGTGCAACTCGGTTCACAATGAATCCTGGAGTGTCTTTACAAATAACACTTACTTTACCCCATGAATCAATTAATGCTTTCGCTTTTTCTAAGGTTTCGGTAGCTGTTTGAACTGCTGGTATTATTTCAACCAAAGGCATCAAAGGGGCAGGATTGAAAAAATGAATTCCGATTACACGGCTTGCATGTTTTAATACAGAACCAATACTTGCAATAGAAAGAGATGACGTATTACTTGCTAAAATACATGAAGGAGCAACTACATTTTCAATGGATTCGAACACCTTGTGCTTCACACCTAAATTCTCAACGATAGCTTCGATGACCATTCCACAATGTTGTAAATCGGTTATTGAAGTTGTATAGGTAATATTTCCTTGAATGTTTATGCGTTCATCAGCTGAAATAGTTCCTTTTTCAACCAAGCGTGCCAACACTTTACCTAATCCAAGCTCTGCTTTGTTCAGCATTTCTTGATTCGTGTCAACCAATACTACTTGATGTCCATTTTGTGCTGCGACTTGTGCTATTCCAGCCCCCATCGTTCCCGCACCAATAACTCCTACTACCATATTTTGAGACTTTAAGACTTTTGGAGTCAAGAGTCAGGACTAATTATTAAGTACAATCCCGATTTGAATCCTGAATCAATGTTATTTTTATTTTAAAGCACTTATTTTTCGTTTTAAACCGCCTATCATGCGTTGATTAGTGTGCAGTTTTTCAATTATGTAATTCACCTCAATTGTAAAAAGATCGTTACAAAGAAGTAATTGTGTTTCCAATTCATAAGAAGATGAAATTGCAATATTCAAAAAATGGAGAAATTCCTTGTCGGAAGTTCTTCCTGAACCTTCAGCAATATTGGAAGGTATTGAAACCGCGCATCTTTGGATTTGACTTTTTAATCCAAATTTTTCATCATCAGGTAATTTCTGACAAAGCTCATAGACTTCTTTGACAATTGAAAAAGAATCCTTCCATATTCCTAAATCTCTGAAATTATGTTTCATACTTATTAGATGCTTATTAGAAAAAGAAAATTGGTTGTTTCAAATCTTGACTCCTTAATCCAAATGTCTTGAGTCAAATTTATTTCCCTACAAAAACAGGTTTTCTCTTCTCTAAAAAGGATTGAACTCCTTCATTAAAATCATGAGTCTGACCAGCTTCAGTTTGCAATAATTCCTCCAACGCCAATTGTTGCGTTAAGTCGTTTTGCATACTTTGATTCATTGCACGCTTTGTCAATCCCAATGCTTTTGTTGGCATTTTTGCTAAATTTTCTGAAAACAAACGAATAACTTCTGCAAATTGATCTGCTGGAACCGATTTATAAATCATGTTCATGTCAACCGCTTCTTGCGAAGAAACTTTATCACCCGTCATCATCAAGGCCATCGCTTTTTGAAAACCAATAATGCGTGGCAAGAAAAACGTACCTCCTGAATCAGGAATTAATCCAATTTTTGAAAAAGCTTGAATAAATGAAGCGTTTTCTGATGCTATCGTAATGTCGCAAGCTAAAGCTATATTCGCTCCTGCCCCTGCTGCAACGCCATTAACCGCTCCGATTATTGGTTTTTCGATAGATCGAATTAATGCTATGATTGGATTGTAATGATCTTTCACGATTTGTTGTAACTCAGGTCCATTTGGATCTGTAGCTTCTGCTAAATCTTGACCTGCACAAAAAGCTTTTCCTTCGCCAGTAATTACGATACAGCGCACTTCATCATCTTTTTCAGCAGCTTTCAATGCATCTTGCAATGCAATTGCCATTGATTTATTGAATGAATTGAAAACTTCTGGACGATTCAATATCATCGTACAAACACCATTTTCCAAGGTTACTTTTAAGCTCATGCTATGTTTCTTAATTTATGAGTATTGTTCAACCATCGCTTTCACTCGGTTTACAATTTGATTTTTTAATAGTTCTGGTTGAACAACTTGAATCTCGCCACCATAACTCATTATTCCTCGAATCAACTCTTCTGAAATGAAAACAGTCATTTCGAATGTCGTTCTATTTTTACCTTCTTTCACAATTTGTTGGGAAGCGTGGAATGGTTGTGAATCGATATATTTTGCGGCAACATTATCCGCTTTGAAAATCACTTTTTCAGGTTTTCCAGCACTTGCAGTAATTCCTATTGCATGTTTAAAAAATTGCTCTGGTTGAAAATCAATTTCTTGTACATATTTTTCTTCTGTCAATACGACATCAAACATTCGATCCAACGCATACGTAATGACATTTTCTTTGACTACATCGTAACATAATAAATACCAACGATTACGGTATTCTTTTAACAGAAGTGGTAAGGCTTTGCGTGCTTTTCGTTGTTGGGACTGAAAACTTTCGTAATCAAAACAAACAATATTTTTATTTTTTATTCCTTGCAACAAGGTATTCAAAAACTCGTTACCGCGCGATTTAATAGGCGTCTCAAATTGAACAAAATCAACAATCGCTTTATCACTCGGGTCTTTTGCAATCGAAATACGATCAACAATTTTATCGATTGCGAAACCGAATTGTTGAAACAACTCCATGTCTTTGAATTGACTCAAGGTGTTGGTTGCAAAACGAATCGCTTCCAAATCATCTTCCGTTAACGGAATATCATTCATCGAATAATCAGGATCTGAATAGTAGTAACCGCCAAACTTTTTTGAGTACTTGATTGGTGCATCGTGTTCCATTTTCATGGCAAACATGTCTTTCTCAATCGTTGAATCACAAATATTTGCACCGTCAACACTGCCATACAATGCATCTTCACACGCTTCTCTTAATTTTGCTTTCGACGGATAAGGAGCATACTTATTACTTAATGCTCTATCGATGATACGAAATCGGATTAATGCGTTTTTTATATGGGGCATTTAGTATGGATTTTTTAGCATTCGACTGGAATCGAATTATTGGTATAACCAAACAACTCAAACAATTTTATTGCTTTTGCCACATCTTCAGGAACATCGAGCTCCCAAGAGGGAGAATGCGCTTTGATTTTTGAAAGCACATCGTCTGAAAGTATGTGTAACAATGATGGATCAAAATGAGCAAAGGCTTCTAATTTGTTGTTGTCTTTCAAGAATTGAACTAATCCTTTCAAATTTTTCGGGATTTGCAACGCCTCCAAAGTATACAATTCGCCTGTATCAACGTTAATTGCTGGATAAACAAACATCTTAACGTTGTGGCCAAATCCACGGCCGAAAGCTTCTAACAATCCACCAGGTAAATTATCGTAATAACGTTCGTCAAAAATGGTGTGTAAATTATATATCCCAGCGATAACACCCATTTTTTGACCGCGTGCAATGGTAGACAAATAATCAAGCATTTTATAATGTTTCAAGTAATTTGAAATCATTACTGTATAACCAAGAGATCCAAGTAATTCTGCTCTATCTATAAAATCTTTATCAGAAATTTTTCCGTCAGCTGTTAAATCTTTTAGCGTTAATTCAAAAATAACGCACAAATTCTCTGCATGTACTCCTTCTTCTTTCAAGAATTGTTCTTTTCCATGCTCGATCATGTCGATGTGAACTTTTGTCACTGGTCTAAATCGACCACGCATCAACAAAATATTTTTCTTATACAACGATGCTGCTGGTTGTAAAACACTTCCACACAAATCGAACATGGTTGCATCCGTCATCCCTCGTTTTACCAAGTTCAATGAAATGATGCGGTTATCTACGTGTTCAAAATCGGGTCCTGTTAAACGTAACATATCGATTTCAACACGATCACGCGGAATGCGATGTACTAAGTTTGTTAAAAAATCATCCCAATCAGCCGTACAAAAATAGGCCGCATGAATCAAATTCACACCTAAAATACCTAATGCTTCTTGCTGTGCTTTGTGCGAGTTATCGTGTAATTTGACGTGTAAAATAATGTCATTCGAAGGCCCGCCTTGTTTAGATTGATAACGAATACCAACCCAGCCTTGACCTTGATTTGTTTTATGGTAATTTAACGATTCAACTGTGTTTGCAAACGAGAAAAACCGTGCTTCTTCCATTTTTTTTGGCAAGCGATAACACAAGGTTTGAAACTCGGTGTCTAACATCGTTACCAAACGTTCTTCACACACATAACGTGCAGCGGGACCATACATTGCATCAGACACTTTCATGTCATAAGCAGATTGTGTATATGCGATAGTACCTGAGCTTCCGCCGGCTTTAAAGAAATTTGCAGCCACTTCTTGACCTGCTCCAATTTCAGCAAAACAACCGTATATATCACTCGTAAGATTTATCTTAAGGGCCTTTTCTTCTGTCGTTAATTTTCTCTCGTCAACCATAATTCTAATGATGGATGTACAAATGTAATGAAATAATCAGTGTTTACTACTGATGTAACGGTTGAAAATTGGGATTGGTTACAAACTTCATGTCCGTCAACGTCAATAAAAATGCTTTTAAATAGGCTTTTTGATTTTGATCTAATTGCACTCCTCCTTGATTGGCAAATTCCATCAATGGATCGATTGTGGCTGACTGATGAACTCCGGATGAATAATGATCAATTACTTCGTCCAAGGTAGCGAAACGCCCATCGTGCATATACGGTGCCGTTAAAGCAATATTGCGCAAAGTTGGTACTTTGAATTTTCCGTTATCATTACTGTTTCCAGTAACTGCACCACGTCCTAAATCTGAAAAAATGGCATCTAAA
This sequence comes from Fluviicola sp., assembly GCA_017983675.1. Classification (GTDB taxonomy): domain Bacteria; phylum Bacteroidota; class Bacteroidia; order Flavobacteriales_D; family Crocinitomicaceae; genus Fluviicola. The sequence goes on along the minus strand of JAGOAZ010000009.1, from coordinate 98,420 downwards.
CCATTGTTTGAAAATTTATTCACATGCATCAATGGTCCATTGTGGCAATGAAAACAATCGGCACCGTTCAAACTTTTAAAGGAATCGTAACCGGCCCATTCTTCTGGAGTGACACTATTTTTGATCACTATTTCAGCTGCAGTTAGTCCCACTCCGTTTTCAAATTTATACATGACGTCAAATTTTGAAGTGCTTGAAATCATGGTGCGTAAAAACTGAGCTAATGCTTTTGCAACAAGTGTCGAGTCAATTGTTTTTGTGCCAAATGCCCTGTAAAACTGATTCGTATATGCTTTTTCTTTGGTTAATTTCGCTACTGCATCTTTCCAAGATTGGTGCATTTCAACTGGATTTGGAACAGGTTCTAAGATTTGTTCTTCCAATGTTTTTGCGCGACCATCCCAAAAATAACTTGTCTGCCAACCTAAATTTATCAACGGCATTGAATTACGGTTTCCTAAAGTTCCATTTACTCCTTGAGAAAAAACAGCATTATCCGTAAAAGCATTCGCTGGCGCATGGCAAGATGCACAAGATATCGAATTATCCAACGATAACTTTTTTTCATAAAAAAGCATACGGCCAAGTAAAACCCCTTCGTTTGTCATTGGATTATCAGCAGGAATGGGCATCACAGGAAAATGTGCGGGGATTTTCAATGCGTATGGTGTGGGCTCGTAAATCACATTCTCTTTCACACAACCAAAAGCAGTAACTAGCACCAAAAACACAATCCCTAAAAGCCGATTCATAAGGGATGAATTGATGAACTGAAATTAGCTCGGACCTTTTCTGTTAGCACCGACTCACCTGCCCCACTGTGAGTAGTGTTTTCTATTCGGATATTAATTGGTTGCGTTGAATTATCAAAAACAGATTTCAAGTCACATTTAAACTTAGCTATACTCAACTGATTTTGTAATGGTGACCAATTGAGTTGGGTGAAATTAAGGGGTGAAATTGCTACATCTGTACCGATGTGATACGTAATATAATGATCGTACAACTCAATTCCATCTGAAATTGTGTCTGCTTTGGCTTCAATTTTCAAGAAAATGTAACCTGGATTCCAACCCCAATACATGTCACCAGCATTCGTTATGTTTAACGGACTACTATTTGACCAAGTCGAAGGATCTGCATGATTCCAATTAGTTGGAACGCCCAAATCAAATGACAATTGAGTAAAATCCGCTGCTTTTCCATCAACTGTAGCCAATTTAAATCCGGTTGCGCTGTAATCAAATAGACCAACTGGTATAAAGTTATTCGTTCCATTTTTGCAAGAGGAAAAGAAGAATTTCAAATCAGAAAACCGAATTTTATCACCAGAAGCTAACTGATACGTACTATCCAAATGCAAGGTGTCGTTTGCAAAAAAAGGAATAAATTGAAGTGTCAATTTATCTTTTTCAACAACAGGTTCACTTTCTTTGTCCTTTCCACAAGAAAAAAGCGCTAAAACGACAAGAAAAAATCCCAACAACTGCTTCATGAATCAAATTTAACGAAATGTTCGTCACAAGTCAAATTAAAAAGTCTTAAATAACGTTATTTATTTGAATTTAATAGTGAAAGAATTAACTTCGGGAAATCAATTAAAAAGCTATGAAATCGGAAAGCAACAAACCTTTTCTTATCCTAAATGCGTCTGCGGGAAGTGGTAAAACCTTCAATCTGGTAAGAAATTATTTGCGTTTGTTGTTGAGTGAGGGTGAGAGCCGAGCTGAAATGAGTCAAATCATAGCAATGACATTCACTAACAAAGCAGCGTTAGAAATGAAAACGCGCATTGTAAGCGATTTAAATAAACTTTCGAATGCTCCAAATGACTTGCCTTTTCTTGTTGAGACAGCAGCTTACATTGGTTTATCTACTGAAAAAGTTCAGAAAAATGCACGTTTGACTTTAAAAAAAATACTCCACCAATACGAAGATTTCAATGTGTTAACGATTGATAAGTTTAACTTGCGATTGATCCGTTCTTTTAGTCGCGATTTAAACTTGCCCGAACAATTTGAAGTGGTGCTGGACGAAGATTTGATCTTGGAAAAAGCTGTTGACGAATTATTAAATACGATCGATAAAAACGAACAAAATAGTCTTTACCAACTTGCAATCAATTATGCTAAATCAAATTTTGACGAAGAAAACAAATGGAATGTCAAAAAAGCACTTCTTGCAAGCGCAGCAATATTGAAAAACGAACAAAGTTTCGCGACAATTCGCAAATTAACAGCTTCCTCCTTTACAGAAAATGATTTAAAAGCTTGGAAAGAGACCGTGAAGTTGCTTAAAATGCAATTACAGCAACTGTTGCGTAATGTGAGTGAAGCACTTCAAACTAGTGGACTTTCTCCTGAAGATTTCTCTAATAAAAGCAAAACATATAACACACTATTAAAATTTATCTCAACCAAATTAAAAACAGACGAGCTCATTACCAATCTTGAACTCACTCCAAGTTTTATTGGTCATATTGAAAAAACAGGTGAATTAAAGGGCCAAAGCGAATTAGTCAACGCAATTATCACTGCTCATGACTTTTGGTTGAATAACAAAGAACAGCTACTCATTCTTGAACTGAAGATTAAACAATTCTATTTGTTGTCTATTTTGAAAGAATTGGCTCTATCGATGGAACAAATTCGTCAAAAAGAATCTGTCATTCGTATTTCTGAATTCAATCAATTAGTAGCTGATTTAGTAAAAGACGAAGAGGCTCCGTTTATTTACGAACGACTTGGTACCCGATTTGGACATTTTTTCTTGGATGAATTTCAAGACACATCACGATTACAATGGTCAAATTTAGTTCCTCTTGTTCATGAATCACTTGGGAATAATCAATTCAATTTCATAGTCGGCGACCCAAAGCAATCGATTTATCGATTTAAAAATGGTGTTGCTGAACAATTTGTTGCTTTGCCACGCATTTACAACCCAGAAAACGATGCTAAAACAGCAAGTAAATCAGACTTTTTTGAAGCACAAGGACAAGTTAGTGGATTAGAAGAAAATTGGCGGTCAGCACAAGAAATTGTCACATTTAACAATGAGTTTTTCACTGGATTAAAAACACTTTTGCCTGAAAGTGGTCAATCGTATTACAATAAAATCAAACAAGCACCAAGAGGAAAAGCTGATGGGCTGATTACTTTTAAAATGGATCATCAAAAAGATAAAACGCAAAAAGAAGACGAACTTGCATTATTGGAAAAGTGGGTAAACGAATGTATCGCCGACGGATACGAACCTGGAGACATTTGCATTTTATCCAAAAACAAAAGATCGTGTAATTCGTTTGCAAACCACCTGAAAACGAAAGGCTTTTCAGTTATTTCAAGTGATTCTTTACTCGTTGATTCCGATGTGTTTGTTCAACTTGTAGTCAGTTTCTTAAAATGGCGCAGCAATCCTTTGGAGAACCAATACGCCATGCAGTTTGCTGAAAAACATTTCCGTATTCGAAACGAGGATGACAACTATAAGTTATATGAGGAATGTTTTGAAACAGTTGAAATAGAGGGACAACTTAAAAAACGTTTTTCTATTCCTACATTTATTTCCATTTCAGGATTTGATGAATCGTTGCTCAATACTGGTTATCAATCTATTTATTCCTTGATTCAAACATTTATTCGCACGAATCAAATTGATGAACTGCACAATGCGTATATCCATCAATTATTAGATATTTCATTCAATTTCGATTTATCGAATGGTCCCGATTTGTTGAGCTTCTTGTCCTACTATGCAACAACAGGACACAAGTCAAACGTTCAATTACCTGATAATAAGCATGCTATAAAAATAATGACAGCGCACAAATCAAAAGGACTTGAATTCCCAATTGTGCTTATTCCATTATTAAACTTTGGCAGTACTCGCAACGAAAATGCACCAAGAATCATAGAGAATGAAGGACATTTCATAGAAACAAAATTGGTTCAAAAGGATTACTTTTTACCCGAGATTGAGGAATTAGGATTAATAGAAAAAGAGGCGAAATTAATGGATGCAATAAATTTATTGTATGTAGCTTTTACGCGACCAGTAGATCGATTGTATTTCTATTCCAATTCTGGTCATTCAGATACCAATAAAAAAGTTTTAGCTACACTAAGTGCGTTATATCCTGAATTGATTATTGATGACGAACAAATACAAGGCGTTATTGGTAACAAACCACAACGAACTTTAGCTGTAAACACATCAGACTCCACTTTTACAGCAAGAAGTCTATCCGATTTCTTGTGGTTCCCAGAAATTAGTTTGTTTTCGCAAGAAGAAGCTGAAGCAACCGCATTGAATAAACAACAACGTATTGGTAATCTGTTTCATGGAATTATGGAAAACAGTTCAACCAAAGAAGAAGCAATGACTTTTCTTGCAACGGGGATTCGAAAAGGGAAAATTGAAAAATCAGCAGAAAAAGAATTGCTTTCGTTGATTGAAGAAATTTATTCGAACGAACAAATACAAGCGTTATTTTCAATCGGAACTCATTTAAACGAACGCACATTAGCAATCGATCCGACAACACTTTTACGTCCCGATAAAATCATCTACACTGCAGATCAAACAGTGGTAATCGATTTTAAAACAGGTGATGAACAACCGAAATACATCAAACAAGTTAACGATTATGTTCGTGCATTAAACGATGTTGGGTTTAACAATGTAAGTGGATATTTGTATTATGTTGGTGGAAAAGGATTGATTCCTATTGAAACAGGTTTATTTTAATTTCTTAAAATACCAAACATCTCCAACATTTCTCACCACTAAAAGGTTTTTCCCGAAATCTTCGACTGAACAAACGTCAACAGCGCTTTGGGATGCTTTGTCAAAGTGCATCATGTCGCCTTTTTTAGCGATTAAATAAGAACCGTTAATGGTATCGTTGTTGTTGATGATTTTCAAAGGGAGAAATGTTTCTCCATCAGCTTCTCCCTTTTCAAAAATATATGTTTCATTCGGATACGAATGAGAACCATCGTAATGTAATATGTCGTAAAACTGCCAAGTTCCTGCTAGTTTATTGACCATGCGTTTGCTTTTAGAACAAGCAACAACGAATAAACCAACAAAGAACAGTATACTTAGTTTCATCATTAGATAGTCATGATGTCTTTTTCTTTCAACTCAACAAGTTCATCAATTTTTTTGATGTAAGCGTCTGTAATTTTTTGCACTTCTGCTTCAGCATCTTTCGCTAAATCTTCAGACATCCCTTCGTTTTTCAAATCTTTGATCATGTCCAAGCCATCTTTTCGATTGTTGCGCACACCAACTTTAGCATGTTCGCTTTCAGCTTTGGCTTTCTTCACCAAATCACGTCTTCTTTCCTCTGTCAAAGGTGGAATTTGAATGATTAACTGTTCGCCGTTGTTTTGCGGATTCAATCCTAAATTAGCATACATGATTCCTTTTGCAATTTCGTTCAACATGTTTTTTTCCCACGCTTGAACTGTTAACGTTCGTGCGTCCATGCTACTAATATTTGCAACTTGTTGAATGGGTGTAGGTGAACCGTAATAATCAACCATCACACTATACAACATAGAAGGAGTTGCTTTTCCAGCTCTCACTTTCAATAATTCATTCTCTAAATGCGCAATTGATTTTGCATTTGATGATTTTAACTCATCATAAATTAGTTGTAAATCCTCTATCATAATAAAAAGAAATGATTGTTTTAATTGCGAACAATAGTTCCTACTTGTTCTCCTGCTAATAAACGTTTTAAATTACCAGGTGTATCCATGTCAAAAACGATGATTGGCAAGTTGTTTTCTTTACACAAAGTAAATGCTGTCATGTCCATGACTTTCAACCCTTTTCCATAAGCATCGTCAAACGTAATGAAATCAAACTTGGTTGCGTTTGGATCTTTTTCTGGATCAGCAGTATAAATTCCATCAACACGAGTTCCTTTAAGGATAACATCGGCATTTATTTCGATCGCACGTAAAGATGCAGCTGAATCTGTTGTGAAAAATGGATTACCTGTACCTGCTCCAAAAATAACTACTCGGCCTTTTTCCAAATGACGAACAGCTTTTCTACGCACATAAGGTTCAGAAATTTCCTTCATTTCAATAGCTGATTGAAGGCGAGTTTGTAAACCAACTGATTCTAATGCTGCTTGCAAAGCCATTGAGTTGATCATCGTTGCCAACATTCCCATGTAATCTCCATGAGTTCTATCCATACCACCTTCTTCTGCTTGTACACCTCTGAAAATATTTCCGCCACCAATAACAATAGCAACCTCCACACCTAAATCATGAATTTCTTTGATTTGATTGGCATAAACGTTCAATCGTTGGTTATCTATTCCAAATTGTTTATCACCCATTAGGGATTCTCCACTTAATTTCAGCAGGATGCGACGGTATTTCATAATTTTCAAATGCTATTTGGCAAATATAAGGGGAATCATTCAGAAATTTTTTAATCGCCCTTAATATTTTGGTGGAATAGCGTATTATCCTGACGATTTTCGTAATTTTAATAAAAAGAAGGTGATGTTTAGTACCATTAAAACGTGTGAAAATGCGATGGATGCGCATATTCTGAAAGCAGCAATCGAAGCAGAAGGAATTACGTGTTATTTATTCGATGAAAATATTGTTACGATTAATCCGCTTTATAACATTACAGTTGGCGGAATAAAATTAGCAGTTGTCGACGCCGATTTTGAAGCAGCAGTCAAGCTACTCACCACAATTGAAAGCCGCCCTTACCTTGATGATGAAAACAAAGAGGTAACGTGTCCATCATGTCACTCAACAGCAATAGACATGTCTGTGTTAGCCTTAAAATCACCCTGGACAATCGTTTCGGTTTTGATTTCCTTGGTTTCATTTATCTATCCAATTCATTCAAAACGCGTGAATCGGTGCAAAGTTTGCCAAACTGAGTTCAAATAAAAAATCCCGTTAATCAGAGACTAACGGGATTTTAATATGAATGAATTTTTGATTATTCTTTTGGATCTATATCATTTGTAGAACTAATTTCATTTATCTGATTCGTATTATTGTTTATTTTTTTCGTTTCAGGATCCATCATTTCCATTAATTTCAGTCCAAGTAAACCATCCATCGCGCTACCCTGTCCGTTAGCGCCACCGCCAATCAACACATCCGGAATTAACTTAATCTTACCTTTAGCTAATTCTTCAGTGATTTTGTAACGGGTGAAATTATCACCACCCAACGCACTCACCGCTAACTCATAAGCTTCAGCTGTAGATTTACCGATAGCTAGAATCTTACTTGCTTCCGCGTTACCAATTTTTGCAATTTGTTCTGATTCCGCATCAGCTTTCAATTTAATTGCTTCCGATTCAGCTTTAGCTGATGCTTTAGTAGCTTCTGCGGCAGCAAAAGCCCTCATTTTTGTAGCTTCTGCTTCTGCGTTCACGGCTAATTTAACACCAGCAGCATCACCTTCCGCTTTTTTCACTGCTGCATTAGCAGTTCTTTCAGCAATTTCTACACTTTGTTGTGCTTTCACAATGTCTTTTTGCATATCAGCTATGGCAGTTTCTTTTTCCATACCTTGACGTGTTTCTTGCGCTTTTTTCTGCGTTTCATACGTCACTTTTTGTTCTTCTGCAATCTTACGATCCGTCAAGGTTTTCATTAACGATTCTGGAGGAACAATGTCACCAATTAACGTGTCAACTGCGTTAACATTGTATTCATCCAATACAAGTTTGATGTGATCTTTAGCAGACTCTTGTCTTTCTTTTCGTGTACTCAAGAATGCAATTACATCTGAATCTTGAGCTGAATTTCTGAAGTAGTTACCAATAGTTGGTTCTAAAACTTGTGAAACTAAATTCACCATATTTCCAAAACGAGCAATCACTTTTGGTGCTTCTGTCGTGGGTACATGAATAATTTGTGAAACATCTAAATTGAACGGAAATCCATCTTTAGAGCGTACAGTAATTGTCGATAAATTCTTATCCAAATTATGTGATTCACTTCGAGCAGCAGCCCAATTTAACACCAAATTGGTTGTTGGAACCAATTCGACTTTCATGATATATTTGTTGATGGGATATTTACCTGGTCCAAAAGGTTCAGACCAAACTCCTTTCGATCCTTTTTCAACGATATTTCCATGTTTAAATTCCACGCCAGTTAAATCTTTGCCTTCTGAGCCTATGTAGGAAATTACAACCCCAACATATCCAATAGGAATTTCAGTCATTGGTGTCTCTTCTACTTTAACAGCCCAAGGATTCAAATTATAAGAACCAGCTAATATTACAGACGGTTGAAGTCCTCTATTTCCACCTTGTTCAATAAAGGAATCGATATCTTGGAAATTATTGTGTTTTTCAACAACTTTCCCTGCAATTTGACCAGCTTCAATAGGCTGTCCATCTAACGTTGTCACAATTCCAACCATGCTTTCATTGATACGCACCATATCTGTTACAGAAACTTGAAACAACATCGTATTTATCCGATAGGAACCCGCAGTAATGTAGTGTGTTTGCCGTCCTTTTTGACCGTTGTTATCCAAAAACATTTGTGCATCTTGGAAGTTATCACAATTTACTTTGCGACCAAGAATATTTCCTGTTGGGATTTCCGCACCATCTTTGGCTAAAATTAATCCAATTTTTCCTTCTGGAATAATCATGAAACTTTCCATTGTTATTTCGTATTGCCATACCCATTTCCAGAAATACAAACCTGGAGCCAATGTTTTTGATTGAAAACCCGCTTCACCTTTAGTGGCAATGATTCGTCCATCGGGTAATTCTTTGTTTTCACCAAAAAGAACAAATTTCTTTGTTACCAAGCCAATCTTATCCTCAGGAACGATTACCATTCCAAATAAGAAACGGAGAATAAATTTGTACAATACTAAACTGATAACAATCAATCCAATCCACCAAAATTCAATAAAATAATTTTTCATAAAAAACAGCTGTTAATAGTAAGTTGCTCGCTTTTGCATAAAATTTTCATGCTGCAATCGATAGAATAAATATAATAAAAATCAATTTAATAACCATAAAAAATCCCGTTAATCAGAGACTAACGGGATTTTAATATGAATGAATTTTTGATTAGCTCAATGAGAATCTTTTAAATTCAGAAACTGTTAAACCGTTTTCAGTTGATTTCAAGAAATCTTCAACAGTCATTTTGTTGTCACGAATAAATTCTTGACTCAACAATGTGTTTTCTTTGAAGAATTTAGCCAAACGACCTTGAGCGATTTTCTCAGCCATTTCAGCTGGTTTACCTTCTTGGATAGCTAAATCTTTACCAACTTCAATTTCACGTTCGATTGTACGAGGATCAACACCATCTTTGTTCAATGCGATTGGATTCATTGCAGCAACTTGCATTGCAACTTGACGACCTGCCTCAAGCGCATTTTCTGTTGCAACGTTCAATACGATCATTGTCGCTAATTGATTTCCTGGGTGATTGTAAGCAACTACTGCTTCACCTTTCAACAAAGCGTAAGCAGAAAGATCTAATTTCTCTCCAATTACACCAACTTGCTCAGTGATTTTATCTTCAACTGTTAATTTATCATCGTATTTCAACGCTTTCAACTCCTCTGCAGTAGTTGGCAAGTTATTCATTGCGATGTCCATTAAACTTTGAACGAAGTTATGGTATGTTTCATTTTTAGCAACGAAATCTGTTTCACAGTTCAATGCAAGAATGACACCTAATTTGTTGTCAGCAGAAGTTTGAGCTAAAACCAAACCTTCAGAAGCTTCGTTTTCACCTCTTTTCGCTGCAACTTTTTGTCCTTTTTTACGAAGTAGATCGACTGCTGCTTCAAAATCACCGTTAGCTTCAACCAACGCGTTTTTACAGTCCATCATACCAGCACCAGTTTGTTGGCGCAATTTATTTACATCTGACGCAGTAATTGCCATGACTTTGTATCTTTAAATTATTCGTTTGTTGTTTCTTCAGCTTGTACTGGAGTTTCAGCAACAGCTTCTTCTTTGTCTTTTCCAGAACCAGCTTTACGCTCCTCTAAACCTTCTTTGATTGCTCCACAAATAGCATCTAAAATAATAGATATTGATTTTGTAGCATCATCATTTGCAGGAATTGGGAAATCTACTAAACGTGGATCTGAATTTGTATCAACCATAGCAAAAGTTGGGACATTCAAACGTTTTGCTTCACTCAATGCGATATGCTCTTTCAAGATATCAACGATAAAGATAGCTGCAGGTTGACGTGTCATGTCAGCGATAGAACCAAAGTTTTTCTCTAATTTCTCACGTTGACGTGTTTTGAATAAACGCTCACGTTTGTTCAATGTTTCCCAAGTACCATCTGTTTTCATTTTGTCAATAGCTGACATTTTACGAATAGACTTACGAGTTGTTTGGAAGTTTGTTAACATTCCTCCTGACCAACGCTCAGTAACAAATGGCATGTTTAATTCAGCTACACGTGTAGCAATAATTTCTTTTGCTTGTTTTTTAGTAGCAACAAAAAGTACTTTTTTACCCGACTTAGCAATTTGCTTCATTGCCGCACAAGCTTGATCAAGATGTGCAATTGTCTTATTAAGGTCTATGATGTGGATACCTTTTTTCTCGTCAAAGATATACGGCGCCATAGCCGGGTTCCATTTTCTTTTTAAGTGTCCGAAGTGAACACCTGCTGCTAATAAATTATCAAAATTAACTTTAGACATAATTCTTTTTTTTTAAATTGTTTACATTCCCTGCTTTTCAGCAGTTTTGCTTATTCTTCAATAAGCTGTTTTTAGTAATCAGCTAGCGAGGGGGACAAAATAATTGTCGGGTACTTCGCGCTTGGATACTAAACAATCCCAACTTCCGAAAAAAACGGAAATAGTTTTCGAGATTAACGTTTCGAGAACTGGAATTTCTTACGTGCTTTCGGTTGACCTGGTTTTTTACGTTCCACCATTCTTGGGTCACGTGTCATTAAACCTTCTGCTTTTAATAATGTTTTATAATCTGCAGAAACTTCAACTAAAGCGCGTGAGATACCTAAACGAACTGCTTCCGCTTGTCCATTTACGCCACCACCTGCTACGTTTACTTTGATATCATACTGTCCCAATGTGTCAGTTAAGTTAAACGGTTGTTCAACTTTCGTTTGCAACATTGCTACAGGAAAGAACTCTTTGTAATCTCTTTTATTAATTGTCAATTTACCCGTACCTTTTAATAAGTATACACGAGCAACTGAAGTTTTTCTTCTTCCTAATGCGTTAATTACTTCCATATCCGTTATTTAAATAAATCAAGGTTAATGACCTCTGGTTGTTGCGCCTCTTGTTTATGTTCTGCTCCAGCATACACTTTAATGTTTGTGTATAATTGGCGTCCCAATGTGTTTTTTGGCAACATACCTTTGATTGCTTTCTCAATAACACGAGCAGGATTACGTTTCAACAACTCTTCAGCTGTTAATGAACGTTGTCCACCCGGGTAACCAGTGTAACGCACATACTCTTTGTCAACCATTTTGGTTCCAGAGAATGAAATTTTTGCTGCATTAATAACAATTACGTTATCGCCACAGTCTGCATGCGGTGTGAAGTTTGCTTTGTGTTTTCCACGAGCTAACTTCGCTACCTTGCTTGCTAAGCGACCAACAGTTTGGCCCTCAGCGTCTACCAACAACCACTTTTTATTTGCGGTTTCCTTGTTGCCAGACACAGTTTTGTAACTTAAAGTATCCACTACTTCTAAATTTTAAATAAGACAATATACCCAATTTGGGGGTGCAAAGATAGGAACTCTATTTTTTATTAACAAGTGATTTTTAAATAAATATGCAGGAATAGGCGTAATATCTTCTATCCTCAACACTATCTTGACTTTCTGTTCAAAAATCGAAGCGCAATTGTACGGAAATTGATTGCTGTTTTTTGGTGTCAATTGTGTTCAGTTTTGTTATCGAAATTCCTAACAACCTGACTGACTTTTCTAGTGGTTGTTGCAACAATAATTCTTCTATCAATGGCAAAAAATCTGTTTTTAACTGTAGCCAATCATTCACCGTTTTACTGCGGGTTTGAAGTGTGAAATCACTAAATTTCAACTTTAAACTGATTGTTTTTCCTTTGGTGTCATGTTTTTTCATCCGGCGTTCCAATTCATCTCCAATTCGCTCTAACTGTTGTAACATGTAGCGTTCCGAAACGACATCTGAATGAAAAGTACGTTCAGCAGCAATCGATTTACGTACTCGGTCTGGAAGTACTAAAGAAGGATGAATTCCGCGCACGATGTTGTAAAAATGAGTTCCTTGTTTCCCGTAATTTTGAATGAGAAATTCAACCGATTTTTCTTTTAAATCACTCCCAAAGAAAATCCCTTGACTTTTCATTTTTTCAGCTGTCACTTTCCCAACTCCGAAAAATTTTTCAATTGGCAGTGCAGCTAAAAAGGCAACAACTTCATCAGGCGGGACTGTTTTTTGTCCATTTGGCTTGTTGAAATCAGACGCGATTTTAGCCGTAAATTTATTGATTGAAATTCCAGCTGATGCACTAAGTCCTAATTCTGTATAAATGCGTTCGCGAATCTCTTGCGCAATAAAACTGGCAGATTGTATTCCTTTCTTGTTCTCCGTCACATCAAGAAACGCTTCGTCTAAGGATAATGGCTCTACTAAATCCGTGTAATCGTAGAATATTGCGCGTATTTTTTTGGAAATTTCTTGGTAACGTTCAAAACGTGGTTTCACAAAAATTAAGTGCGGACATTTTCGCGCTGCAACAATACTTGGCATAGCAGATTTTACACCAAATTGACGTGCTTCGTAACTTGCCGCAGCAACTACTCCACGCTCTCTACTCCCACCTACTGCAATCGGTTTGCCTCTTAATTCAGGAAAATCCAACTGCTCAACAGATGCGTAAAATGCATCCATATCGATGTGAATAATTTTTCGCTGAATTAATTCTCTGTCCATATGACCGATAAAGTTAGGTAACATTTCCATCTCAGTGAAGACAAATGAAACATCTGAATACTATTTTCTTTCTTCGGTGGAAAATAAATAAAGGTGTTTCCTTAACTTCGTTAAAAATTGTTACATGAAAAAGCATTTACTTTCATTGATTCTAGTAATCGTTTCAAGCGTAACGTTTGGACAAATCGACCAAAAAAGCGCTGAACGTTTGGTTGCCCTTCCGTTGAAATGTGCGCAACAAGAATTTCCAAATAAATTGGGTCAAGTATTGAACTCCGCTACTGATTTGACTCGTCCAGCTGAATTACACCCTGCTTTTTATGGTTGTTTTGATTGGCATTCAGCCGTTCATGGACAATGGCTTATGGTGCGCCTATTAAAAACGTATCCGAATTTAACGCAGGCAGCTAACATTAGATCAATCTTATCAACTCAACTTTCTGAAAAAAATATCCAACAAGAAATAGCGTTTTTTGGCACCAAAAACAACGAGTCTTTTGAGCGCTTATACGGCTGGGCATGGACATTAAAACTACAACAAGAACTCGACACTTGGCAAGATTCTCTAGGACAAATTTGTGCAAAAAACCTTCGTCCTTTAAGTACGTTATTTTGTCAAAAAACAAGTGCTTTTCTCCCAAAACTTGTTTATCCAATTCGAACTGGAGAACATACAAATACAGCTTTTGGACTCTGTTTCATCTATGACTATGCGCAACACTCAGAAAATCACAACTTGCAAATGGCGATTGAAAAAAGAGCAAAAGAATGGTATGGAAACGACACCGATTATCGCCTTCAATTCGAACCAAGTGGCTATGATTTTCTTTCACCGGCATTGGAAGAAGTGGATTTAATGCGTCGTGTTTTACAGAAAGATGCGTTTGATGATTGGTTAAAAAAATTCTTGCCTGCAATTTATTCAAAAAAGTTTGAATTACTACCCGGAAAAGTGATTGATCGAACAGACGGTAAATTGGTTCATTTGGACGGATTGAATTTCAGCCGTGCATGGTGTTTGTATGCCTTGGCACAATCAAATAAAAACCTCAAACATTTACAACTAGTTGCCGACAAACACATTGAAGCCTCGTTACCAAACATCGTTGACGGCGATTACATGGGAGAACATTGGTTAGCTAGTTTTGCGGTATTGAGTCTGATGCGCAATTAAAAAAAACGACAAAAAAAGCGGCTATCAACTGATAACCGCTTAAATATATTTAGTGAAATTTGTTTTTAGTAGCTCAATTGTTCCAAGCGCATGTGTACTTTTTTCTCTTTTCTGTAATATTCAGACACAGAAATGTATCCCGCTTTCGCAGGTTGTAACCAGAAATTATTTACTTCACTATTAATTGGGACACGCGTTGCAACCTTTTCACCTTTATTGATTGTGATTACTCCTATCATCATATCCGATTTTGTTTTCGAAGACTTCTCTTCTTTTCGGTTTGCATCAATATAAACTACTTCGTATTTATCATTTTCAACATCACGTGAAGTAAATGAATAATCAAATCCGCCATAAGATTTCACTAAATAACCAAGAAGTGTTGTTGAAAGCAATCCTGAACCAGCTGGTAATAAAACTGTTGTACTCTTTTTTTCAATAGATTTAAAATCAACCAAATCAAATTTACTATTGAACTCAATCACAATCATATTGCCAACTCTAATTTCAAACGCTGCTGCAGCATCCGCGCCACTATTACTGTTTAAAACTTGAGATGCAATTCCAAGAGCACTAACTTGTTTTTTAAATTGTTCGCCGATTAAGAAGATCTGACCATTTTTACTTATGATGATTTCATGGAAAAATGCATAAAAAGGTTTGTCTGATTTTTTATCATCTGGATCTATTTCGAATTTGAATTTATCGATATTTCCTTTCCATTTAAACTCTTTTTTTCTTAATTCTTTTCCAGCCAAATCTAATTCTTGTATGTACAAACCAATACTTTTGTTTTTAATAATATCATCATTAGGTTTGTAATATTCACCTACTAAAATTAATGAATTTGACAGTTCACTGTATGTAGCTTTTAATAACGATCGGTATCCCGTTTTTTCATCGCCCATTGGGATTTCTTTTATTAATTTTCCTGTTTCAGTATTAACAAGCAAACAGAAAATCTGCATTTCTTTTGTCATCAAATTCTTTTTTCTGGTAACAGTAGCAGCAAGTACATTATTAGAAATGTCATTTATTGCGACAGCTTCAACTAAAGGTGATTGGACATTTGATTTATAAGACCATTGCACTTTTGCATTGTTATCAATCGCAACAACTTCATAACCGATTTTTTTATTATCCATCAACGTTGTTCGGATAAAGCCATTGGTGCCATTTGCAAAAATTGACAAGTATTCTTGACCAGCTGAAACAGCTGTATTTATTGAACTGATATCATATTTACTGATCTCTTTGATGCCAATTTTGTTAGAACCTAACATTTTACCAGATCGATCATACGTAACAAATTCATATCCAGTCTTAGAATCATAGAAATGTAACAAAAAAACTTCTCCATTATAGACTAATTGAACAAGAGAAGATGATTTTGGTCGAACAATGTCAATGCTATTTGATTTGTTGTAATTATCGTCAAAAAGCTCAACGATGTATGCATTGTTTTTCTTATCTACTTTTTCTTTTAGATAAAACACATAGTAACCAACCAGTTTTCGATTTTCAATAATTTCTCCGCTGTGTTGAGCTCTTTTAATGTTTAATACATTAGGAATGGTTGCTTCTTGGGCATTTAACGAAAACATGCCGATTAATAAGAAACATAAGATTAAGTTTACTTTTTTCATTTGATATACTTGTTTAAATAATTTAACTTTTCTGAGTAGTACACTTGTGTCAACAATTCATTGACAATCCAAGCATATGAAGATTCACTTAGCTGTTCAAAATTCACTTCTAAGAATATTTTCAATGTGATAAAATCTTTTGCTTTTACATAGTTAAACAATTGCAATAAATTATTTTCAATTGATTCTCTATTTGATTCTGATGCCGATTTTGCTAGTGAAATGTCAGCCAAAGTGCTACAATCAGTAGGGGACAATTTTATTAAAAACGAGCAAACACGATCAAAATCTTCATTATAATTTGCATTTTGTAAAAGGAGATATTTTCCTATAATTCGTTTTTGTTTAAAAAACGCCATTGCAGTAAAAGCAACTCCTAATCGGTTTCTTAAGACTTTATTTTCTGGTTCAAGCAACAAAGCTTGGCAGCTATAATAAATCAGCGAAGTGAAATTTTTATCTTCTAGTTCAACTTTGGTGATTTCTTCACTCACTAATTTATAATAAGCAATGTCAGAAATAGAACGTTCTTTTGAATAATTACTAAAAACAGTATCTAAATTTGATTGCAGAGCAAGTTTCAAAAAGCGATCTCTTTCGTATGGATGTGTTGCTAAATAATCTGCTAATTTTGACGTGTCTTTTTGAAACTCACCCAAAGAGCCGTTTTTTTTATATTCGTTTTCTTTTGCGTAAAGTGCTGGAACTGCTCTATGATTGAGCATTTTTAACAAGTCTGTTGATTGACTTTGTCCATTTTGTTGTTCTTCCATCGCAACAAAAGTTGCTAGTACTTTTTTTTGAGAAAACCCTGCATTCGTAGCATAAATAAAACCTAAAGAATCTGCCGCATACTCGTGCGAGCGTGATTTCTCTCTGGTTTCTAATATTCTAGGCAACATTATCTTATTTAAAGCTGAAGCTTGATTGTATTTTTGCCTTGAAACATTTTTCAACTCTTGATTTAATCTTGTATCGGTGACCATTTTCACATACTCAAGCATCGATGTTTCAATGTGCTTCAATGAATTGTGGGCAATTTCATGTGAAATAACCATCCCTATTTCATCCTCATTGTGTAAGTTGTATAATAAACCAACATGAATGAAAATCAAATTATTCCCCATTGTGAATGCATTAAAATCACTCGATTTATAAAGGACGATTTTTGTGTCTTGGGGAATTTCTGGATTAGCCTTTAAAATTTTCGTAAGTATTTTTTCTGCAATCGAATAAAGCTCACCTTCTTTAACAGCTAACTTTGAAGACAACAATTTTTCTTCTAGTTGTTTTTTTTCTTCCTGACGTTCTTTGAGCAGTTTTTCTTGATCTTTTGTTAAGGTAGGTGACAATATAAAGACAGTACTATCTTTTATAACATGTTGTTTAATAACGACTTGTTTTGAAGTGTCTTTTTCATTATTTTTTGATTGAGAAAAAACAGTAGTTGAAATTAAAAAAAGAAAAAAATATAGAAAAAACCTCATTTATTAAAACGTGCTACAATTTGCAATACGTAAATATAGAAAAAAAATGTTCTAATCTATTTTTTCTTGAATGCATTTATCGCATTTACAGTAAAATCAGATAAAACTAATGTTCCGCTGATTGCAGCTCGATCGCTCAATAATTGATCCCAGTGCTCTGTCCCTTGCCAAAATACTCTTTTTAATTCTGCCATAGCTTCTGGACTTGATTTTGCTAACACAGTTGCAAGGCGTGAAATTTCTTCGTCCATATCGTCTTCTGAATCAAACAACTGCGCATACAATCCTTTGTCGTAAGCCCATTTTGCGCTGTGCCATTCCGTTGCATTTATTGCAAGTTGTGACATCGCAGAAAGTCCCATTTTTCGCTCTACAGCTGGTCCAACAACAAACGGTCCAATACCAACTGCCAATTCAGACAACTTAACATCGGCATTCGATGTTGCGTAACAATAATCGACCGCAGAGGCAATTCCAACACCACCTCCAACAGCTTTTCCTTGCACACGTCCAATGATTAACTTTGAACTTTTACGACAAGCGTTAATAACTTGAGCGAAACCAGAGAAGAAAACTTTACCAGTTTCTAAATCTGAAATGGCGATTAATTCGTCGAAACTTGCTCCTGCGCAAAATGCTTTACTTCCAGTTGAGCGCAATACAATAACTTTTACAGCCTCATTAGAGCTAACTTCAGTAATCGTCTCTGCTAATTTTCGTAAAATTTTACCAGGCAATGAATTGCTCATTGGATGACCAAATTCGATGGTTGCAATGCCTGATTCTTGGATTGAAAAATCCACAAAACCTTGATTAATAGCTTCGTTCATATCGGGGTGTGATTAATCTATTTTTCTGCGCGGGCGCAATTGTCTTTCTGTTGTTGGTTTTCCTTCTGCAGCAGGTTTCGCTTCATAACTTGGGCGTTCACTGTTGTAGTTGTTTGTAGGTCTATTGCCATAACTTCCACCCTCGCGTGGTGTGTTGTTAAAACGTTTCTGTCCACCAAAACCACCAGGTTTGTTTCCTGCAGGTCGTTGTGGTTTTACTGTTTTTTCAGGACGATTTGCTTTTGGCGATGCAATTTTCACATCTAATTTTCGACCATTTACATCAAAACCGTTCAATGCTTGAATCGCATTGATTGCTTGCTCAGCATTTTCCATTTCGACATAACCAAAACCTTTCGATTTTTTTGTTTTCGCATCAAAAACAACGTGTGCTAAATGCACTTCGCCGAAAGCTGAAAATGTTGCCATCAAATCTTCTGAGGTGATTACCCAATCAAGATTTGCAATAAAAATATTTGTCATTACCTAAATTTTTGTTGAAGATGAACTCTTCATAAGTGTGTTGCTAACTAGCTTTTATTTTAATGTAAATGAATCTGAACCAATCATAGATCCATCGCAGTATATGCGTACTTTATAATTTCCTTTCACTGGTTCACTTCCGTTGAAATCGAAATAAATCGACACATCAATAGGTTTATTAGCGTATTGTATTTCGCGTTTAGCAGAAAAAACAACTGACCCAGCATCTGTTGAAGTTGTTCCACCAGATCGTCCTTGTAATGCTTTACCTTCAGGATCGATAATTTGCAAGTAAACAACTCGGTTTCCTGCATTTGCTAATGAATTTTCACCTATCGTAAAAGCAGAAACAGCTTGCACACAATTTCTTGCTTTTGAAGTTGGTTCTGTTGTATCATTCAATTTCATGCGCAATCCTGAAGATTTAAAACCGTATGCTTTTAATTTAGCTCCTTCTGCAACTTTGGCTTTACTTGTTTCAGCTTCTTGACGGAATTGATCACGTTCAGTTCGCGTATCGGTTAATTTTGTTGATGTTTCATCTAATTCTGATGTCAACTTTAAATTTAACGTATTCAATTGATCTATTTGCTTCACGTATCCAATCATGATTTGACGTAACGTTTCGTTCTCTTTGCGTAATTTAGCTATCAACTGCCCATTCACTTTACCATTTTTCTTAGCAGTTTGTAATTCTTTTACCAAACCTTCAATTTTAGTACGTTGAAGATTTAAACTATCCGACTGAGTTGAATCTTTCTTTACCAATGCATCGTACGTTGAAATCATGTTTTGGAAATCCGTCAACAAATCATCGGATTGATCCCCAACAATTGGCGCTAACATTTGATTCATCTCTGCGATAACCGAATCTAATTGTTTGTTTTCAGCTTGACATGCGGTTAATTGTGCATCTTTATCGTATAACAAATAAGTCATCACACTTAAAATCACAACTAAAAAAGTGATGATTGCTTTTACTTTTGGTGACGTGCTTTGTTCTGGTGAAGTTTCAAATTCAGACATCTTACAATAATTTAATCGTACAAATATAATAAACGAGATTCACTTATTTCAAGCGAACTATTACACAATTTAATGAAAACAATTTAAAATTGCAAATTAGCGCTTCCAAACTCCGTCAACAAAACGATAAATAGCTAATGGATTTTCGTCTTTCAGCGTTTCGGGCAATGCATTTTCTGGACAATTTTGAAATGCAATTGGTCGCATGAATCGTTTAACTGCGTCGGTTCCAACTGCTGTTGACTGTGAATTAGATGAGCTTGGAAAAGGTCCACCATGTTGCATTGCAGTTGTCACTTCAACTCCTGTTGGCACACCATTAAAAATCAATCTCCCTGCTTTCGTTTGACAAAGTTTTATCACATCACTTATTGACTCATCAGGTTCAGAAAAAATACTCATTGTTAATTGGCCAACCAGTTGATTGATGCACTTTTCAAAATCATTTCGTTCTTTCATTAAGACTATGAGCACAAACGAACCAAAAACCTCATCTTGCAACGTGTTGTTTTGAAGAAATTTCTCGCTTGACACAACTGCCAAAGTAGGTGTAATTGCATTAGCTGTTGCCTGACCTAAGTAACAATCATCTGCCTGTAGTAATCGTTCATCACGTTCCTTTATATAATTCCCGAAAAGTGTTGGATGAAGCATTATTTGGGGCTTCGATAACGAAAAGTAGTTTGCTAACAAAGAAATAAATCGTTCAGCATCGCTCGAATCTTCTAAAAAAATAATTCCTGGCGAGGTGCAAAATTGACCTGCGTTGAGTGCTATCGATTGTGCAATTTGATCTGCTATAGAACCTGTATTATTTCTCAGCGCATTCGCTGTAATAATTATCGGGTTGACACTTCCCATTTCAGCGTAAACTGGAATGGGCTCTAATCTTTTGTTAGCAATTGAAATCAATGCTTTCCCTCCTTTTATACTTCCCGTAAAACCAACTGCTTTGATTTTTGGGTGAGCAACAAGCTGTTCGCCAACAGTATAGTTTTCTGCGACTAGATGTGAAAAAATCCCTTCATTTAATTGAAGCGTTGCTAGCGCATGTTGAATAATTCGTGCGGCAAGTTCACTCGTATGCGGGTGCATTGCATGACCTTTTACAATCACAGGGCAACCAGCTGCTAAAGCTGCAGCGACATCTCCACCAATAGTTCCATAAGCAAATGGGAAATTACTTGCACCAAAAACGACAACTGGACCTAGTGGAACATTTACTTTCCGAAGTGCTGGTTTTGAAGTGGGTTTTCTATGTGGGTCACCAGAGTCAATTACTGCATTCAAAGCATAACCAGATAATAATGCTTCAGCATACGATTCAAATTGAAAACAAGCACGTTTTAATTCAGCAACAGCACGTTCATTTGGCAAGCCAGTTTCCAGACAATACCAATAAGTTAGCTGTTCGCTATGATTTTGGATATTCTTACTGATTAACTGCAATAAATTTACCCTGGTTGAGATTGAAGCGAAAGTAGCATCTTGAAAAGCAATATCAGCAAGACAAATCGCTTTATCAACTTCATCACTTGTCGCTTGATAGAAAGGTGTTGGATGATTTTGATTTTTGACGGGATTTACGCCATAAAAAAATTGGTCGTTCGGACTAGCTTCCAAACGACCAATAATACTTAGACCTTTAATAGGTAACATCTGTTATTTTATGCCTCCTCGATTTGGAAGGTATATGATTCCATAATTTGGTTAGCAAGTAATTTTTTACACGCTAATTCTACTTTTTGAGACGCCTCATCTTTCGATGCAGCTTCAACAAACAAACGTACGTGTCTTCCAATTCTTACCCCACTAATTTCAGGAAGTCCGATTGTTGACATACTGTTAGATACTGCTTTACCTTGAGGATCCAATAATGCATCTAAAGGCATTACATCGATTTCAGCTTTAAATTTCATGCGTTTAATTTTTTGCTAATACTATTTTTAATGATTGATAAAATCAAGTACAAAAGTACAATAATTGGAATGGACCACATCCATAAAAATGGAATAAGTAATCCACAACTTATTAAGAATCCAAATCGCCATTCATTTCCCGCCCATTGAAACTGTTTAAATTTGAGCGAGAAAAGAGGAATTTCTGCAATTAACAACACAGACATGACAATAATCAAAGGCACTAAAACACTAGGCTTTACAACAGTCATGATCAATTCGTGCTCCCAACCAGTTGTTGCTCCATATTGTGTCAACAACAACGGAAAAGCCATAAAGAAAATCGTGTTTGCGGGCGTTGGAAGTCCAATAAATGAATCCGATTGACGTGTATCAATATTAAAATTAGCCAAACGGAAAAGGGAAAAGAACGGAATGACGAAACCAAAAAGCGGAATATACGTTGTTGCATTACCAGCAATTAGTTGTTGTATCCAACTTAAAAATGTAGAAGTTGTTTCCGAATTCGTAAAAGGCATTGGTTGAATCAAAATAGCCATCATGATAATACCTGGAGCTAAACCAAACGTAATGATATCTGCCAACGAATCCAATTGTTTCCCCAACTCGCTTTGTTGCTTTAAAATTCGTGCTAAAAAACCATCAAAAAAATCGAGAACAGCACCCATAAAAATGAAAAGTGGTGCAATATCTATCCGACCTGCTACAGCAAGTAAAACAGCAAAAACACCACACAGCATGTTTAAAGCAGTAATTAAATTGGGAATGGTAAACATTTTCATCATATTATTGAATAATTTTGTAACACGAACAGAAAGGTGTAAATTTACATTTGTATTTGATGAAAAAACACCTTTTACACAATTTTTTGCAAAAGAAAGAGTTATTCTTTAGCAAAAACAACGCTAAAAAATGAGAGTTACATTATTAATTATTGCAGTTTCACTTACTTTTCAAGTAATCAGTCAAACGGAATCAACACTGGCTCCTAAATATTCCAATGAGTTTTTAGCTATTGGTGTAGGAGCGGATGCTTTAGGTTTATCTAATGCGGTTGTTGCGCAAACGGAAGGCGTAACGAGTGGTTATTGGAATCCAGCTGGTTTAACGGGAACAAAAAAGTGGCTAGATGTCAGTTTGATGCACTCAGAATATTTTGCTGGCATTGCAAAATACGATTACTTAGGATTAGCACATCAAATAGACAAAAACAGTTCAGCTGGTTTTTCGATGATTCGCTTTGCAGTAGATGACATTCCAAATACGACACAATTAATAGACAACGAAGGTAACATTGATTACGATCGCATTTCCACTTTCACAGCAGCTGATTATGCCTTTTTATTTTCGTACGCACGTAAACTTCCTGTAAAAGGATTGAGCGTTGGCGGGAATTTTAAAATCATTCATCGTAAAGTTGGTGATTTCGCTAAATCATGGGGTTTTGGGATTGATGCTGGCGCACAATATGCGCTAAAAAACACCAAATTAGGTGTTGTTGTAAGAGATGTTACATCGACCTTTAATGCATGGGTTTTTACGCTTGATGACGCTACAAAAGAAGTTTTTCAATCAACAGGAAATAGCATACCTGAAAACGGATTAGAATTAACTTTACCACGTGTTATTCTTGCTGCATACCACAAAAAATCTTTTGGAGAAAAGGGTTTTTATGCTGCTGGGGAAATTGATTTCGATGTTACGACTGATAGAAGAAGAAACACATTGATTCAATCAAATTTATTGAGTATCGATCCACATTTAGGACTTTCAATTGGTTACAAAGAGTTGGTTACCTTGCGTGGTGGAATTGGCAACATGCAGTACATTACCAATTTTGACAATACAAAAACATTGACCATACAACCAAACATTGGTATTGGATTAAAAGTGAAAAACATTAGTCTAGATTATGCATTTACTGACATTGGCGATGCATCAACAGCTTTGTATTCTCATGTTATTTCACTTCGGCTTCAGTTGAACAACCCCGCAAATTAGGACAAACATTAAATTAATGAAAACGCTACTTACTACTTTATTACTGATTACTGTCATTGCTTCATCCAAAGCTCAGACATTTGGTAATGAGTGGATTAATAATAATCAATCGTATTATGCTTTTCCTATTGCGCAAGACGGGATCTACAAAATTGATTATGCAACATTGCAAGCGAGTGGCGTTCCATTAACTGGTTATTTTTCTTCACGTATTCAAATCATTGGACGAGAAGAAGAGATTCCATTAATGATGATCGATGGTGGTGACAACAGCTTTGATCCAGGTGACTATTTTCTTTTCATTGCGAAAGGAAATGATGGTTGGCTAGATAAGACAATTGTCCCAAACCCTTCTAAATTAGCTAATCCAGGCTATAGTCTTATTTCTGATACCGTTTATTACTATTACACTTGGGGACAAGGAATACAAGGAAAGCGTTTCAACATAACAAATGACCCAAGTTATACCAACTTTACGCCAATCAATCATGTATCAAAAACGATATACAGTAAGTATGGTGGATTTTATGCTGATGGTTTTAAATACGACCAAGCACTTGGATCTATTTATTCAGATGGTGAAGGTTATGGATTAACTGAATTAGGCAGTGTTACGGGAGCTGTTTTAAATGTTGCATTACCTACACCGCAACCATATTTAGGCGCTGCATTTAATCCTTCGATTCAAATTCGTTCCTCTGCAAATTCAAATGCAAGTTCAACAGGTAATTTCAACCATCATCTTAAGGTTGGTATTGGTACAAATAACACAATCATTGTTGATACTGCATTTAATAATTACAGACAAATCATTGCTAACAAAACACTCTCTATCAATGATTTAACCGCAAACAACACCAATTTAAAATATGAAATTGTTGGAGATGTTGGAGCTACAGTCGATCGACAAGTATTAACCTATTACGAACTAACTTACCCGCGATTAACAAATGCTAATGGTGCAAATAAAGATGAATTTCAAGTTGCAAATCACCCAACAGCGACAAAATCACGTGTAGACTTACAAAATTTATCAGCTGGATCTCCTATCGCATTTTCGTTTGGCTCACAAACCATAGCACAAAAACCCTTTTTCTCAAATGGAACTTGGTCATTTCTTATTCCAAACACAACCAACAATAGCACAACAACAGTTTACCTTTACGATACATTAAATGTTCCGCTTATCTCAACTTTCAAAGCAATAAATGGGACTGGAAGTTTTGTTGATTATACGATTTCAAGCACTGACTCTGCGCTGTTACTAATTTACCCTGCCCCACTCCAACAAGCTGCCATGGATTATGCAGCTTACAGACAAAGTATCGCTGGAGGAAGTCACAATGTGATTTTAGCTTCGATCGATGATTTGAAACATCAATTTGGTGGAGGTGTGCCTCATCATCCTGCTGCTATTCGTCGTTTTTCTTCGTTTATTTATCATAATTCAAATAACAAACCAATTGGCTTGTTTTTGCTTGGAAAAGGCTACATTCCAACCTTAGTTCGCACCAACCAAACGAATCAAGCAAATAATTTAATGCCAACATTTGGCAATCCAAGTAGTGATAATGCAATCACTAGTCTATTGGACGGAACATTGTTTGAGCCCTTAATCCCAACAGGTCGTATTGCAGCGAAAAACAATCAAGAATTAGCTGATTATCTAGCAAAAGTAATTGCATACGAGCAAGGTCAACATCCGAATTATACCAATTTTAGTGGTGTAAAAGATGCGCACAAACAAATACTGCATTTTGTAGGAGGATCAAGCAGTGCGCAACAATCGAGTTTTCAGGGGTACATGAACGGAATGAAAAATATCATTGAAGATTCAATATTTGCTGGAAATGTAACCAGTTATATCAAAACAAGTAGCAATCCACTTGACCCAAATGTTGTTGCAGGTGTTACGACTAAAATTCAGGATGGTGTTTCAATCATGAATTTCTTTGGTCATGCAGCAGCATCCAACAATGGCTTTGAAATCAATATTGATGAAGCTGCGAATTGGAATAACCAAGGAAATTATCCTTTTGTCATCGGTAATTCGTGTTATAACGGCGAATTATTTAAAACAACCTCATCAACTTCCGAACGAACTGTTTTAATTCCCAACGAAGGTGCAATCGGATTTTTATCGAGTGTTTTCATTGGATACGACGCTTTTCTAGCTTATTATACAACCGAATTATACAAGCAAATCGCCTTTAAAAATTACGGAAAATCGATTGGCTACCAAATTCAACAAACGATAAAAAGTCTGCAACATCCGAATGACAATTTAATTTTAGAGTCTACTTATTCGCAAATGGTCTATCATGGTGATCCAACCATAAAAATTAATTATAGCACGGATCCTGAAATTGAAATAACCCCGCAACAATTAAGCTTCTCCCCTGCACAACTAAATTTATCTGTCGATAGTTTTCAATTAGACCTTGATATAAAAAACTTAGGAACTTCTATTTTGGACACAATTAACATTGAAATAAAACGCAATTTCCCTGCAACTTCAGTTGATTCAATTTACAATTTTCAAATTCCTTTTTTACATTACCAACATCAGTTTTCCGCGAAATTCCCCTTGCAACCAGCTATCGGAATTGGTGTCAATCAATTTACAATTTCAGTCGACATTCCGAATAATCATCCAGAACAATACGAGGAAATTACCAACAACAGCATTGTTTCTAATTTTTTCATTTCTATCGATGGAATCAATCCTGTTTGGCCCTATAATTATGCTGTTATTCCAAATGATACAGTAACTGTTAAAGCTTCGACAATCAATCCAATTGCGCCACTAAATACCTACCTCTTTGAATTAGATACAACGGACACGTATGATTCTCCTCAACTTCGTCGTTTTTCAATGACTGAATTGGGTGGTGTGAAACAAGTGAAACCAAATCAATGGAAAAATGCTTCAGGAAATAGCTTCCCATTAATTTGTAGTGATAGTACTGTTTATTTTTGGCGCGTAGCGATTGATAGTAGTACATTGAGCTGGAAAGAGTTTTCCTTTCAATATATTCCTGGGAAAACGGGCTGGGGACAAGATCATTTCTTTCAATTTAAAAACAATTCGTTTTCCAATATTATCTACGATCGACCAACACGATTGCGTGAATTTCCAGCTACGGAATCGCACACGGTAACTGTTGATGCTTTTGATACATATAGTGCATATTATTCGCTATTTAATGCTTGGCTGATTGATGGTAGTATTCAAGAATACGCCACTTGTGGAACAACTCCCTATGTTTATGTTGGCGTCTTTAATCCATCAACTCTTATTCCTTGGAGTACCTATTGTCCAACAGGAACGTCCGTTAACAATAACCTATTAATGAATTTTGGTAATCAAAATAATAATTGTGGTTGCCGAAACAGAACAGAAAAATATTTCATGTTCAAACAAAACGATGCGACACAAATGGCTGCATTGAAATCGATGTTAGAAACTGGCATACCTGATGGGCATTATGTCGTTGTTTATACCCCATTTTTAACGATGTACAGTCAATGGGACAATATAGCTCCGCAAATATATTCGACTTTTCAAGCAATTGGAGCTCCGCAAATCAACAACACACAAGAAGAAAAACCTTTTGCATTATTTTTCAAAAAAGGATCAACAGCAGAAACTGTAGTAAAATTATGGCCGCAAGACACAATTGTTGCCGCGCCATTTCCGCCAAAACTAAATTTAAACGCAACCATTTTAAAACCCGATTACATTGGATTGGAGACAACTCCATTTATTGGACCATCAACTAATTGGCAAACCATTTATTGGCGCAGAGATTCGCTCGAAACACCTGCAACCGATAGTGTTCGCTTGTACATCCAAGGCTATGATTTAGCGGGTTCTTTGTTAACCACAATCGATACCATTTTTGAACCAAATGATTCAATCACGAATTTAAATGCTGTATTAAACGCGAGTTCTTATCCATTAATGAAAATTGGTGTTTATTATTCCGATATATCCAACACTACACCAGCTCAGGTTGATCGCTTGCATGTATTATACACTCCAGTCCCGGAAGCTGCAATTGATGGAACGTCTGCTTATTATTTAACACCAAACAGCGATACGATTTCAGAAGGTCAATCTATTTCTTTTGCAGTTGATGTGAAAAATATTAGTACATACCCAATGGATTCATTGTTAATCAACTATTGGGTAGAAGATGCTAATAACGTTATTCATCCAATTCCTTATCCGAGAAAACCTCCATTGGGAGTTGCACAAACGATTCGTGATACTATTTCTCTTTCAAGTAACGGACTTGTTGGACAAAATACACTTTGGATGGAAGTAAATCCATATGTGAACAGTGCAACACTCGAAAAAGATCAACCGGAACAATATCATTTTAATAATTTACTTCAACTTCCTGTTTTTATAAGTGGCGATGACAAAAACCCAATTTTAGATGTCACCTTCAATGGAAAACATATACTAAATGGTGACATTATTGATCCAACAAGCGATATACTCATCACACTAAAAGATGAAAATGAATACCTCATCATGAACGATATTTCAGACACTACTCTTTTTGGTGTCTACCTGACCGACCCAACAGGTGTTCAAAAACGTATTCCGTTTATCGATGCAAGTGGCAATACAATTATGCAGTGGATTCCAGCAGATAATCAAACAAAAAAATTCAAAATTATATATCCAAAAGAGTTTTTAGTCGATGGGAAATATGTCTTAATGGTTCAAGGATCTGATCGATCAGGCAACTTATCGGGAGACTTTGAATACCGTGTTAATTTTGAAGTAATCAGAGAGTCAGCAATTACACAAATGCTTAATTATCCAAATCCATTTTCTACTAAAACTCATTTTGTATTCACGCTGACAGGAACAGCTGTTCCTGATGATATTTTGATTCAAATCATGACCGTAACTGGAAAAGTTGTGAAAGAAATCAACGAAGAAGAATTAGGGGAAATTGTCATTGGTAAAAACATCACAACTTATGCTTGGGACGGAAAAGACAATTTTGGTGATCCACTTGCAAATGGCGTTTATTTGTACCGCGTGAAAGCAAAAATAAACGGGGAAGAAATCAAACGTCGTGCTTCTGGAGCGGACACTTATTTTAAAGAAGAATTCGGGAAAATGTATTTATTTCGTTGATTAGAAAAAGCGACAAGAAAAAACAGCCGTATCATCTACTAGTTTCAAATTGCCCCGCCATTCATCCAATTTTGAAAAGATGATATTATTCATGTCTTCCATACTCAAACGGTAAAAACTGTGAACAATTTTAACCAATTGTTCTAACTCAAAGTATTCTTTTCTTTCGTTTTCTAACTCGACCACACCATCAGTATATAACACCAAAGTTGTATTGGCGCCTAGTATTTCTTTACCAACTTGAATAAAAGGCAACTGCTCAAACATTCCTAATCCAACGGAACCCGTTTCTAATAATTTGATACTTTTTCCATCCGTTAAAAACGGTTGATTGTGTCCTGAGTTAACATATTCGAGCACTCTTGAAGAAGCATTGTATTTTGCAATGAAAAACGTGATGAACTTTTCCCCTTTTGCAGCGACCATTACTTTTTTGTTCAATTCTTCTACAAGATATGATAACTCAAATTGTTGAATCGGATAAACACTTGTTATGTATGTTCGAAGCGTTGCTTGAAAATTAGCCATTAACATCGCTGCAGAAATCCCTTTCCCACTCACATCTGCTATACAAATGATATATTCATCATCACCAATTGGAATAAAATCATAGTAATCACCTCCTACTTCATGACGTGGAATGTATTTCGCTGAAATATCCATCCGTTTGTTTGTTGGTAAATCAGCAGGAAACAATAATTTTTGCATTTCAGAAGCTACCTCAAGTTCTTTTTTGAGACGTTCTTGCTTCAATTGCTCACGAGCCATCCGCTTGTTTTCAACTGCCATTGAAACGATATTCGTCAACGTTTGAATGAAACTCATATTATTCAAAGTTTCCGTTAATTTCATGCGTTGATTTTCCAACCCTGCAATCAGCAAATAAGCCAGTGGTTTTTCTTTGTGGAAAATAGGAATCACAACGTCAAATTCATCAATAACAGACGATTGACTTGATTCTATAACGGTAATTTCTTTGAACCGAATCAAATCAGTTTCAACATGAATTTCCTTTATCCTGCTTTTCACGCCTACTTTCAACAAGCAGCTCCACTCTTTTTCTTTGTTAAAAAGCACAAAACGATCGAACCCCAATTGTTCGCGCATGATGAATTCAAACAAACGTGTTAATTGCTCAACAGATTGGTTGGTGGTAATTGCACGGGTAATCTCCAAAAGCGACTGCAAGCGGAATTCGTTCATTTCTAAACGAGATTCTAATTGACTTATTGCGCGTTCTTTGATCATTGAGAAACAGATTTTTAAATTGATTTTCGTGACGAATCACATTAGTTCAATGTAAAAATACATTCATTTAACACACTAAATAAAAGGAGGAAAAGAACTTATTACAGCTAAATTGTTAATTGGTTAATATTCCAATAACTTTTCTAATTCAATGCGGACTTTTTCAGCATTTGGTAATAATTCTGCTTCTAATATCGAATTCAATGGAATTGCTGGCGTATCAACTGAACCTACAATAGAAATAGGAGCATCTAACGACTGGAAATTATCCCGTTGTATTCTTCCGGCAAGACCTAATGTAAAGGTCGATTCTATCGATTCTTCTGTTACCAACATAACTTTCCCATGTTTAACAACAGCTTCATTTATCGCAGAAATATCTAATGGATTCAACGATCGTAAATCGATGATTTCAACACGGTCTTGAACGTCTTTCGCTGCTTCTAATGTCCAATAAACACCCCTTCCATACGTTATGACGACACACGTTTCTCCTTTAGAAACTGCAAGATCATTTGCTTCCTGAACAACGCGTGCTTTTCCGATTGGAATGATGTAATCTTCATCAGGCTCAATTGACATTGCTCCTTCTGTACCAGGTATTTTTGACCAATATAATCCTTTGTGTTCTAAGATAACTACTGGGTTTGGATCATAATATGCTGCTTTAATCAAGCCTTTTAAATCAGCACCTGTTGATGGATAAACAACTTTAATTCCTCTGATATTTGTCAAAACAGACTCCACACTTGAACTATGGTAAGGTCCTCCTGAACCGTAAGCACCAATAGGAACGCGAATCACACAACTTACCGGCCATTTTCCGTTTGATAAATAATTCGAGCGACTTACTTCTGTAAATAATTGATTCAATCCTGGCCAAATGTAGTCTGCAAACTGAACTTCAACAAATGGTTTTAATCCAACAGCTGACATTCCAACAGTGGAGCCAATTATAAAGGCTTCTTGAATTGGTGTGTTAAAAACACGGTTATCTCCAAATGTCTGCGCTAATGTTGCTGCCTCTCGGAAAACACCTCCCAAACGTCCACCAACATCTTGACCGTATAACAGCGCCTCAGGATGTTTTTCCATCAACTCACGAACAGCAAACAAAGCACTGTCAACCATTACCGTTTTCTTTTTACCTGCTGGAGCTCGTTCGCCAAGTTCTTCTGTAACTGGAGTTGGCGCGAAAATATGATCAGTTACACTCTCTGGTGATGGATCTTCTGAATTTAGTGCAAGTTCGTATTGTTCATCAACATATTTTTTGACAGCTGCTTCCGTATTTATAACATCAGCTTCACCAAAGTTTTCACGGATAATGTTTTTCAACTTTGGATAAGGATCGTTTTTCGCTGCCTCTTCCAAATCATCGCGGTACCATTCTTTTCGAACACCTGAAGTATGATGTCCTAATAATGGAACTTTCGCATGAATGATAAATGGTCGTCTTTCTTTCCGAACAAGGTCAAAAACTTCGTTGACAGTTTCAAAAGACGAAACAAAATCACTTCCATCTATTGTTCGAACTTCAATTCCTTTGAATCCTTGCGCATAAAAACTCATGTCTTGAGCACGTGTCTCAGCTGCATTTGCAGAAATGTCCCAACCATTATCTTGAACCAAATAAACGATAGGAAATTGTTTCAAAGCTGCCATTTGTAATGCTTCAGAAACCTCACCTTCTGTACAAGAAGCGTCGCCAAGTGAACAAACAACAACTGGATTTGCCCCATTATAATCTGCTGCTAAACCTTGATTTTCTTTGTATTGAATCCCCATCGCAATCCCTGTTGTGGGAATAGCTTGCATTCCGGTTGCAGATGATTGATGCGGAATTTTTGGCATGTCATCACGATTCAAAGAAGGATGACAATAATATGTTCGACCACCTGAAAACGGGTCGTTTTTTTTAGCGAAAACTTGTAACATTAATTCACTTGGAGTTAAACCAATTCCAAGTAAAATACTGTCATCTCTATAATAAGGAGAAACCCAATCTTGTGGTTGTAATTGAAGTCCAACTGCAAGTTGAATTGCTTCGTGCCCACGAGATGTTGCGTGAACGTATTTTGCAGTCACTTCTTTGTTAGCCTCATATTTTTCGGACATTGTCTTGGCTGTTGCCATCAACTCAAATGCGCGAAGTAGGGTGTTTTTATCTATGCTCATTTTCTCTATTTATTGATGTTTTCAGAAAAAATCATCGCGGTAAAGATAATACACAAAAAGAAGGTAATTTATAGCGTGATCAGATATTTTTAAAGATTACCTATAAATTACCTCCGTATTTTAAATCAAGGAGTGAGCATTTATGATAATATAGATAAATAGCGTTCCAAATTTTGTTTTTCAACTTCTGCAACAAATTTGATAAAATTATCTTTCGAAAGTTGAACTTGAACTGATTCAAGCGCATCATAATAAGCCATTCTAGAAGACGTATCTCCTTTAATATTGGCAATTACAAAACCATGTTGTAACAAAATCATATTCATCACTAAACGGGCTGTCCGTCCATTCCCATCAATAAAAGGATGTATTGTCACCAAACGTTCATGCATTTCAGCTGCAAGTACAATCGGATGAACCACTTTGTGATTTCGTTGATACCAATAAAAATAGTCTTCCATGTTCCGCTTAATTTCAAATGGTGAAGGAGGTAAATGCAAGCTTCCTTGTATCATTACTTGTACAGATCGATACTTTCCTGCATCTTCCGGATGAATACCACGCAGTATTAAGTTGTGAATCGATAATAATTCACGCTCTGTGAAAAACGATTTGTCTGCCACAAGTTGCTGAATATAAGCAATTGCTTCACTGTGATTTATCGCTTCTAAATGCTCTCTCATTGATTTCCCTGAAACAGTCAATCCTTTATTAATAACCATTTCTGTTTCGCGTAAAGTCAATGTATTCCCTTCGATTTTATTGCTTTCAAATGTATACTCAATAGCTAATGCATCAGTGATTCTGTGATTTTCAAATGAACGAATTAAATCTAATTTCTTTTTTAATTGATCTATCACTTCGAGTGTTTTTTCGATACTCGGATCTTGAAACGAACGCTCAGGATAATAACTTGCTAATTCATCACTAACTAGTGAAAGTACCTCTTGCGCAAAAGAATAATTAGAGAGCTCGCCAACGATTTTTGTTTTTAAAAACGCTTTCATTATCGATTCAAAAGGAATTTCTAACGCTACTGAAATTTTCATGAGTTGATCTTCAGTAGGTGTTCGTTTTCCGTTTTCAAATTTACTTATGAGCGATTGGTCAATTCCAACAAGTTGTGCTAATTCTCGCGAACGCATTTTCTTTGCTTTTCTGGCTTGTTGGAGTAACTCTTTCATTATTGACATTTATTTTCATGACAAATTTAGTCATATTTTTTATGTTTTCCAAAAAAAAAGGCTTTCGCCTCCTTTTTTAATTATTTTCAATAACGTATCTGAGTACTTTTTCCATGAGATGAACACGGTCTTTACCAACTACATTGTGTTTGTGCATCGGATAAGTATAAAAATCAACTTGAATCCCAAGCTCAACAAACTTCTTATTTAAAGCATAGTTATGTTGTGGAACAACGACATCATCAACTGATCCATGTATCAGCAATAAATCACCTTTTAAATTTTTAGCATGTGTAAATAACGATGCTTGTTCATATCCTTCTTTATTTTGTTCTGGACGATCCATATAACGCTCACCATACATAATTTCATAATATTTCCAATCCGTCACTGGACCACCAGCAACACCTACATTAAAGACTCCCGGATTGCGCAACAATAATGAAGTTGTCATAAATCCTCCAAACGACCAACCATGAACAGCCAATCTTGAGCTATCTATAAAAGGCAATGATTTTAAATAGGAAACGCCACTAAGTTGGTCTTCCATTTCCACGGTTCCTAGTTGACGGTGAATTTGACTTTCAAAAGCAAATCCACGTTCACCAGAACCTCTATTATCCAACGTGAAAACGATGTACCCCTGCTCTGCCATCCAATACATCCATAAATTCGCGCCATCTAACCACGAATTTGTTATCATTTGTGCATGAGGTCCTCCATACACATAAATTAATACTGGGTATTTTTTTGTTGGATCGAAATTACTCGGCTTAATCATTCGTGTATACAAAGTAGAACCGTCTTTTCCTTTAATTTGTCCGATATCTGCAGTGCCAATTTGAACGTCTGCTAATTTGTTTTTTGCAACTAATAATGTGCTTACTGTTGAACCATTTTTCGACTTCAACTCAGATTTACTTGGTACGGTATGTGACGAAAATTGATCAAAGAAGTAAGTACCCGTTGAATTAAACGAAATAGTATGTGTTCCTTCTTCTAGCGTCAAACAACGTTGTTTTCCATTTAAATCAACAGCATAATATAACGTATTTAGTGGGCTTATCCCCGTTGAAGCATAAACAATTTCTTTTCCATTATTAATAGCTGTTAAAATGCTTTTAGCAACAAATTTATTGGTCGTCAATTGTTTGATTAATTTTCCTTCAAGCGTATAATAGTACAAATTATTAAATCCATCTTTTTCAGAAATCCATACAAAATTCGAGCTGGAATTACTTGGGAAAAATGCAGGATGCTCAGGCTCAACCCATTTATCATTTGTTTCTTCTAAAATTGTTCTAACAAATGCTCCAGTTTGCGCATCAAAACAATGTAACCAATAATGGTTCTGATCGCGATTTACTTCAGCAAGTAAAATCATTTTCTCATCAGGTGTCCACGATAAATTCGTTAGATAATTATCAACTCCATGAAGTGGTTGAATCATCACCGATTTTCCAGATGCGATAGCATAGATCCCAACACTTGGTTTTTCTGAACCTTGACCAGCCATTGGGTATTTAATGTTCATTAATGTTGCAGGTGTTTCAGTAATGTCAACTAATGGATAATTTGTCACATTCGTTTCATCTTTCTGGTAAAAAGCAAGCGAATTTCCGGTAGGCGACCAAAATATACCGCCACTAATTCCAAATTCATTCCGTGCAATTGATTGCCCAGATACAATGTTTTTGTCACTATTATTTGTAACTTGAATAGTTGAGCCATCTGATTTTGCAACAAACAAGTTATTCTCAATGGTATAAGCAACTTGTGATGAATTAGCTTCAAAAGAACCGTTTTGAGCATCTTTTGGAATGCTTACTAATTTTTTGCCCGATTTTGTTTGAGTATTATAAATGTAGTATTCTTGTCCATTTGATAAATACATAGAAGTTGCATCTTTCCAAGAATAACCGAAGAAATTAGGTAACGAGCTTCCTAAAACAGCATTCACATCAGAAATTTTCAACCATTCTTCTGCTTTAGAATTCCCAACACTTGCCTTGAATAAAGCTTGATAATTTGCACTCGCGTAAGTATAAAAATCTGTCGAAGGTATCCATGAAAAGGCATTCAACGACTCTGGTCTAAATGCTCTGTTTTGCTGCATAACAGCATCTGACAAAGTCAATTCACGCTTTTGTGCATGTGTAGCCAATGATAATTGAAAAATTGCTACTAAAAAAATGATTTTTTTCATAATTAGTTTAGTTGAATACATTGATTAAAAAATTGTTCTATTGGGCGTGCAACGAGATAACAGTTGACGATTTGTTGTAAGATGGAAGTATCTAACAGTTGTTCTGCAGGAAAGCTTGTCATAAAATACCATTGCTTATTCAAAATCAACGACTGAGCTTCAGCGGCATCTTTGAATTCTTTCGGTATCAATTTATTTTTTTCTCCTTTTATTTCTCCAAATAATTCCACAAATTCCTTGTTTAGTATTAACTGATTAAATGCAGCCAAATTAGTTGAAATTCCTTCGCGAATAAGATAGATATCGTCTTTTTCCACTTCGTAAACTCCTCCATAAACATGAATGTGCTCAGGTCCAAACTCGAAATAAACTCCTTGAATATTGCGTGATTTTTTACCGCCTGGAGTTACAACTGCAGAGCACGTCAACTTATAAGGTGTTTTATCTTTTGAAAAACGGACATCTCTGTTGATTCTGAAAATACATTCGGATGCAGATAATTCCAAAAACGCTTTATCGTGTTTTGCAAATTCAGCTATCAATTGCGAAACAAAATTTGAAAACGGCTTTTTTACAGAATTTTCATAGCGTTTGCGATGAATATCGAACCAATCTTTGTGATTATTTGCTGCTAATTCTTTGAAAAAAATCAAATAATCTTCTGTGAAATAAGCCATTTCGTTTGTGTTTTAAAACACGAATTTAATCACTAGTCGCGAACTTTCCTTCATATATGAATGAATAAACCTATTTTTGATGAAAAATTACAACATGTCAAACGTTACAATCGGTCATATTGAGGCCGCAATCAAAAAAATCGATGGGCTTGATGAAGCTGCTTTAGATAGATTATCTGAAGCTCAAACGACAGCACAACCTATTTTATTAGGATATGTTATGTCCGCTCCTGATGAATACAAAAACGAAAATTTAGAGAGCTTATTGATCTACTACTTTACCGTTGTATTGGAATCATTTAACCTTGCTGGCTACCATCCAAAAACAGTAACAGAGGAAAGCATTGACGAATTTGAAGAACCATACTTTCAATTATTAGACGAATACTTTGAAAAAGAAGACGAAGCAATGCTCGAAGAGTTTTCTGACCAACCTGATTTAGTGAAATTCTTAGCTATGGAAGTTGGCATGGAAGACGAAGAAGGTATTACGTTAGACGATGAGACTGCAACGCAATTATTTATTGTGATGCTTGCCATGATTTCTTTGTTAAGTCGCGCTTTAGATTAAATGAAAACACCTCAAGAAATAATTAACCGAATGCTTGAAAAGGATCAGTTCTCGAATTGGTTAGGCATTCGTGTTGAACATCTTGAAAAAGGAAGTTGTACATTAAAAATGACCGTTTCAGCGCTTATGTTGAACGGTCATCATATTGCTCATGGTGGTATATCTTACGCCCTAGCCGACTCCGCTTTAGCATTTGCTGCAAATAGTCATGGGCGAAAAGGTGTAAGTATTGAAACTGCTATATCACATATAAAAACTGTTCAAGAAAACGACGAATTAACAGCTATTGCTTCAGAAATTAACAGCGGTAAATCTATTGGACGATATGAAGTTCTCATAACGAATTCAGCCAACGTTTTAGTAGCAAAATTTCATGGTACCGTTTTTTTTACAGATGAAAACTGGTAATGTGTATAAAAAACAATGTCTAGCATAACTTTTTGACTAAATCTATCAGTAAGTTTGCATTCAAAATTTGATAGGATATCATGAAATTAGTTGAGCTTTTCTTCATTGCGCTGTTTGCAGTAGTTGCACAGGGTCAAGATGTGCCTAATTCTTATCCTCACCCAATTTTTGACAATAAATTCACCATCGAAAAAAACGAGAACGGACAGTTTGGTGTAAAAAACGATAAAGGTGAAACCATCATCCCTTTTATATACAATCGAATAGTTAACCACTCAATCGGATTAGTTGTATTTAAATTGAATAAATCCGAAGGATACGAACGCACCTATTCAACTGGTTTTTACACCAAAGGGATGAACTTTGTCTTGCCTTGTAATTACAGTAGTATTGTACCGTTAACTGATGGAACTTTGATCGCTTGCCACAAAGCACTTAATCTATTTGGTCTAACTGATACACTAGGTCATATACTAATTCCATTTAAATACGCAGAATTAGCAACGCCAACTGAAAAACTCTATTGCGCGAAATACGATAATAAATATGGGTTTATTGATCAGCACGACCGTACGATAATTCCTTTTATCTATCAATTTGCAAAACCATTTTCGGAAGGTTTGGCAATTGCAACGACAAAAAAACTGGTAGGATTTATCAATAAAAAAGGACAGTTTGAAATTCCAGAAAAATTTACAGGCGCAAATGATTTTTCTTATGGATTTGCAGAAGTATTTATAAATGATGAAGCAAGTATAATTGATGAGAAAGGTGAAATATTATTTCCTTTTATCTTTCGGTCGATTCGACCACTTCCAAACAACTGTTTTCTATTTGATGCACCTGAAAACCTCCGGTTCAAACTAAAAAAACTCGCTATTGAAACTCCTATTTCGACGAATGTTGAACAACGAATTTTAGCATTGGACAGCTTAAAAGAATCGGATGAATTTGGAGGTTTTTATTCGAATGAAAACAGTATTACTTTTCAAGGGATAATTACAAAAAACAAAGAAATTATTGGCGGAGAAAACCTTCGGAAAGTTGAATTTTTAATGCATGCAAACGGAAGTAATTTTTATAGTGTCCAACAGTTCAATCAAATCAACAGTAGTGAAAATTGGAACTTTGCTTTAATGAATAATAACGGGAAAATAATCAGTGAATTTGTGTTTTTATCGATGAATTTTGAAGTGAAAAACAATCGTATAGTTGGTGAAATTGATGCTGAAAAAGGAGTGCTACAAGTTGAAGTTTTAACCTCAGGAAAATACCGAATGATTGAAAATCGTTAATTAATTCGTGATTAACGTTTAAGTTCTTCCCATCGTTTTGGTCGTAAAGCTGGACTCCAAGTAAAACCTTGCAAAAACTGTTCTTGCTTGTTGATCTTATCCATTGGATAAAAAACGCCTTCTGGTTCCGAAATAAAAGTAATCCCTTTTACCTCACCACTATCCAAATAAACTTTTAAGTTTGCCGCATAAACACGATTCATTCCTTTTCGAATTACGAGTAAAGAACTATCTATTTTTTGTTCTTCTTCTGGAAAATAAACAATTTGAGCATTTCCTTTCACTTCAGCTAACCTCAATTCATTGTTCGTCAAGTACGTCCATATTTCTTTTCCAGCAAGCTGATTGTAATAGGTTCCAGAGTCTAATTCACTAATTGCAAAGGCATGATTACGCAAATGAATTCGTTCAACGAGTGTGTCATTTTTAAGGTAAAGCCTAATGGAATCACCACTTAATTCGGAATTATTACTCCAAAAAATCGGTTTCCCTATTAAGTCAATATGAGCTGATGTTTTTTGGTAATCCAAACTATCTGCTTTGGCTTGAATTTTTTCTTGAAAATACAAGACATTCCCCAAACCTCTTAAACGAATGGAATGATTTGCACTATCGCGGTAATGAACCAATGTGTCTGCTCGCACAGTCATAGTGTCAATTGACTTCATAATACGAATGAGTGGTTTATCTGTCACCAAATCAGTGTGTAAACTATCATTCCCAAAGAAATATCCACCTGTCAATACCAGTTTATCTTTCTTATCTGTTAATTTGATATTTCCTCTACCTTCTCCGATTTTCAACTTGGGTGCATAATACAAGCTATCTCCTTCTAGTACACGGTATTCTTGTTCAATTCGAGCGGATTTTTGAAGTAAAGCTTCCTCTGAGAACACATCAAACCAACCTGCCGAACAATTAATTTTTGTTTGTTTGTGCTTGATATCTGTTAAACCATAAATATAAACCCGATGACTCAAATAATCGTAACGAAGTGTATCGGTCGTCATCTTGAGGTCTTTGCTTTTATATACTACCTTTCCCTTAAAAAAACTCTCTTCAGTATTGGGATAGAAATAGCCAATCTGACTTGTAAGAACTTCGCTAGTAGTAATATTTTCAATCTTTCCACCGTAACGATAAATCGCTTTGGAACGACGTGTATCGTATTCTAATGTGTCTGTAGTAAGTTTGTATTCCCTGTCGCGGACACGAACATTCCCCCACAATTTCGCCATCTTTGTTTGTCCATTGAAATACAATGAATCGCAAAACAAATTCAAGGTATCGCGTTTGTTCAAATGTACTTTTCCGTAAGCCCAAATCTCTTTTGTTTTGCGTTTCAAATGAGCGGAATCACAATACATGATGTTTCCTTGATACGAAAAGCAAAGAATACCAGTCAAACGTTCTACTCCTGATTTTTCATCGTATGACAAACTCTCAGAACCAGGTAACAATTCAAACCAATTTTTTTGAGCAACGGCAACATTATTACAGACAAAAATTGCGCTAAACAAGAGCGCAATTTTAAAAAGATATGTCTGTAAGTTGTTCACTTTTTTGTAGAAAGCGTTTGTTTTCTGTCCGGACCAACTGAAACAGTTGTGATTTTTACATCCAATTGTTTTTCTAGGTATGTTACATAGTTTTTCAATGCTTGAGGCGCATCATTATACGATGCTAATCCTGTCAAATCTTCGTTCCAACCTTGAACATCTTCGTAAATCGGCTCAATTGCTACACCATCAATATCAAACGGCAAATAATCGATTACTTCACCATTTATTTTGTAATGTGTACAAGCTCTGATGGTATCAAACTTATCCAATACATCAGCTTTCATCATTGCTAATTCAGTAACACCGTTAATCATTATTGCATAACGCATCGCTGGTAAATCAATCCAACCACAACGTCTTGGACGTCCAGTTGTAGATCCAAATTCACGACCTTCTTGACGAATTTGCTCACCTACTTCTTCCAATAATTCTGTTGGAAAAGGACCTGAACCAACTCGAGTACAATATGCTTTAAAAATACCAATCACATCGCCAATTTTCGAAGGAGCGATACCTAATCCTGTACAAGTTCCAGCTGTTACTGTATTTGATGATGTTACATAAGGATATGTTCCAAAGTCGATATCCAACATTGTACCTTGTGCGCCTTCAGCAAGTATTTTTTTACCTGCTTTCATTGCTTGATCCAAATAATGTTCGCTATCAACAGCTTTCAAGCTTTTCAAAACTTCAATACCTTCCATCCATGGACCTTCTAATTCAGCTAAATCATATTCGAAATCCTCGAAATGATTCAACATGTTTACGTGTTTTGCAACAAGAGCTTGGTATTTTTCAATAAAATTTGGCAAAAAGATATCTCCAACACGTAAGCCATTTCGTCCAGTTTTGTCCATGTAAGTTGGTCCAATACCTTTCAATGTCGAGCCAATTTTGTTTTTACCTTTAGCTGTTTCAGATGCTGCATCCAGTAATCTGTGCGATGGCAAAATTAAATGTGCTTTTTTAGAAATCACCAAACGTGATTTAAAATCAATATTGAACGGAGTTAATTTTTCCAATTCTTTTTGAAAAACAACGGGATCAATAACGACTCCATTTCCGATTAAGTTAATCACATTGTCATGGAAAATTCCAGATGGAATTGTATGCAACACATGTTTAACACCTTCAAACTCAAGTGTGTGACCAGCATTAGGTCCACCTTGAAAACGTGCGATAATATCGTATTGAGGTGTTAAAACATCTACAATTTTTCCTTTTCCTTCGTCACCCCATTGTAACCCTAAAAGAACATCTACTTTCATGCTTATTTATTAAAGCTTGCAACAGCATCAGTTACTGAAGCAAAGCTGGTAAAAATTTCGTTTAATTTTGATAAATTCATCAACTTCTGAACAGTTGGTTGAATTGCAGCAACACAACATTCGCCGCCTTTATTACGTGCTTTTGTTAACACGCGAATGAATAAATTTAATCCAATTGAATTACAATAAGCTAATAAACTTCCATCAAGAATCCAATTACTTGTTCCTTCTTCAATATGTTTATCAACCATTGCAAGCGTTTCTGCAATACCACTATCCGACAGAATAGTGGTATTCAAATGAATAACAGCACATGAATTGTGCAATGTAATATCAAATGATTGGCTCATTATTCTTCTGATTTTTCTTGTTCGTTTCTAACACCATAAAAATACAACGAATGATGTTGGATTTTAACACCAAATACTTCTTCGATAGTCGCTTTTATGTTTTGAACACGTGGATCACAAAACTCAATAACTTCACCCGTATCTGTTACAATAACATGATCGTGTTGTTTGGAACCGTGTGATTTTTCAAATTGAGCGATGTTTTTTCCAAATTGATGCTTGCGCACTAAATTACACGCCAAAAGCAAGTCAATCGTATTGTACAAAGTTGCTCTAGAAACGCGGTAATTTTGGTTTTTCATTTTGATGTACAACGATTCGATATCGAAATGTCCTTCGTAGTTATAGATTTCTGCTAATATGGCAAAACGTTCAGGAGTTTTCCTGTGTCCGTTTTGTTCTAAATATGCAGAAAAGATATTCCGAACCGTTTGTTGCAAATCATGTTGTTGCATGTGCTCAAATTGAAAGAGCAAAAGTAGTTATTTAAAAGTGATTTTTTACGAGAGGTTATCCACAATTTAAGGATAATTTACACAATTTTAGCGGTTTTCC
The DNA here is from genome assembly GCA_017983675.1 of Fluviicola sp. Taxonomy (GTDB): domain Bacteria; phylum Bacteroidota; class Bacteroidia; order Flavobacteriales_D; family Crocinitomicaceae; genus Fluviicola. The sequence continues at coordinate 56,220 of JAGOAZ010000009.1, read as the reverse complement.
ACGTAATTATCATTCGTCAGCAGTAACCCAACGCTCTACTCGTTTTACACCTTCCACCAATTCAAATTTTCTCATCAAGGTATCTAAATGCTCAGTATCATATACGAGAACTTTGATTTTCCCTTCAAAAAGACCATCATTCGCTTCAAAGAAAATAGATTTCATATTGACATTTAATTCTTTCGAAATCACTTCTGTAATTTTATTTACAATTCCCACATCATCAATTCCCACCAAGCGTATCGCAGCAATACGTTCTGTTAATCCTTGAGTTGCCCAGCGTGCCTTTACACACCTGTACGCCATTTTTGATTGTAAATTTTCGGCGTTAGGACAATTGATTCGATGAATATTTATCCCGTCATTAATCGTAATGAATCCAAAAATATTATCCCCTGGAATTGGACTACAACAACGTGCCATCTGGTATTGAATATTTTTAAACTCTTCACCAATGACAATAATATCCTCTTTTTTATTAATTTTTGGATAAACATCTAATTCATGTTTGTCTTTTAGCTGCCCCCCTCCTGCTTTTCGCTCTAAAAGTAATTGTCCGTTATTTTGTTCAATTTCTCTTATTTTTGACAAATCAAGCTTGCCTTTTGCGGCCTTGAAAAACATGTCTGTTTTCGAATGAAACCCAAAGAAACGCAACAAAACAGCTATATTTTCAGGAGTTATACGAATATTATATTTCGTTAATTTTCGTTCTACTATTTCCTTTCCATCCTCAGCTATTTGCTTTTTCTCTTCATTAAGCGTTGTTTTGATTTTTTGACGCGCTCGAGCAGTACCAACCAATCGAAGCCATTCTTCTGTTGGCTTTTGTTTTGGTGACGTAATGATTTCTAATTGATCGCCATTTTGCAATTGGTAACTCAGTGGAACCAAGCGATTATTCACTTTAGCTCCAATACATTTATCGCCAATAGCTGTATGAATATCATAAGCGAAATCCAAAATTGTTGCTCCCGTAGGTAACACACGTAAATCTCCTTTGGGTGTAAATACATAAATTTCATCGTTGAATAAATTCATTTTGAATTCATCCACAAAATCCATTGCACTCAAATTTGGATTCTCTAATAAATCGCGAATCTCTGCTAACCAACGATCAAACTTGGTATCGTCTTTTTGATTTTCTTTATACCGATAGTGAGCTGCCAAACCTTTTTCAGCAACCTCATCCATTCGTGCAGTTCTAATTTGAACTTCCACCCATTTTCCTTGAGGAGACATTACTGTCGTGTGTAACGATTCGTAACCATTCGCTCTTGGTGTTGAAATCCAGTCTCTCAGTCGTTCAGGACTAGGTTGGTAAAAATCGGTGACAATCGAATAAACGCGCCAACAATCAGCTTTTTCAAGCTCAAAATGAGAATGTAAAATGATGCGAATTGCAAACAGATCAAACACTTCCTCAAAAGGCAAATCTTTGTCTTGCATTTTACGCCAAATAGAAGATATCGATTTGGTGCGCGCTTTGATATCAAAATCGAAGCCTTCTTTTAGTAAAGCTTCTTTAATAGGATGAACAAATCGTCGAATAAAACGATTCCGTACATCTTTTGTTGATTTTAATTTCGATTGTATTTCATTATAAACTTCTGTTTCCGTGTAGAGCATTGCTAAATCCTCTAACTCGGTTTTTATCGAATACAACCCCAAACGATGTGCTAGTGGAGCGTATAAAAATTTCGTTTCTGATGCGATTTTTATTTGTTGCTCAGGTCGCATACTATCCAACGTACGCATATTATGCAACCTGTCTGCTAACTTAATCAATACAACACGCAAATCATCAGAAATTGTCAAAATCATCTTTCTGAAATTCTCTGCTTGAATAGACGTATTTTGATCAAAAACATCGGGTATTTTGGTCAACCCATCAATGATTGAACGTGGTTTTACTCCAAATAAATCCTCAATATCTTGCAAGGTGATATGGGTGTCCTCAACTGTATCGTGTAACAAGGCACATGCAATTGATGTAGCGCCTAAACCCATTTCTTCTGCACAAATACGTGCAACAGCAATAGGATGATAAATGTAAGGTTCACCCGATTTTCTACGCATGTCTTTGTGCGCCTCAACTGCAACGTCAAAAGCTTTGCGAATTAATTGCGTATCCTGTCTCGTTCGGTTTTTTGTTGCACGCAACAATCCCTTAAAGGCATTTAAAATTTCCTGGCGTTCTTTTTCAAGATCAATAACTTGTGTCATATCGGCTAATTCTTCGGGCTATCTTCACTAAGATAGCGACTTTAAACGGATAAAAATCTATTGTATTTACAGAGCAGGCAGGATTTTTCCTGAAACTTCACCAAATCCAATACGAACAGTGCCATTTTCACAATAACCACGCATGATAACAGTGTCGCCATCTTGTATGAATTTTCGTTCAGATCCATCATTCATTTTTAATGGTTTCGTTCCTTTCCATGCTAATTCCAACATCGAACCATATGAATCCGGTGTTGGTCCTGAAATTGTACCAGAACCCATTAAATCGCCGCATCTCACATTACAACCATTCACTGTGTGGTGAGCTAATTGTTGTGACATGTTCCAATACATGTATTTGAAATTTGAGTTACAAATTGTTGTTTCGTCTGAATTTTCTGGTTGAATAGCAACTTGTAATTGTATATCGTACGCAAAATCTTGATCGCAAGCTAAATAAGACAGTACTTCAGGACTCTGTTCCGGTCCTTTAACTTTAAATGGTTGCAAAGCATCCAATGTAACAATCCATGCAGAAATGGAAGACGCGAAATTTTTCGCTAAAAATGGTCCAAGAGGAACATATTCCCAAGTTTGAATATCGCGAGCTGACCAATCGTTGAACAACACCATTCCAAATATAAATTCTTCAGCCTCTGAAGTAGAAATAGATTGTCCCAATGGTTTGCCATCAAATGTTATAAAACCTGTTTCTAATTCAAAATCCAAATTACGACAAGGTGCATAAATTGGCGGTTCTTCAGGATTTGGTTTTATTTGTCCTTTGGGACGAATTATTGGTTCACCCGAAAGGATAACAGAACTTGAACGTCCATGGTAACCAACAGGAATCCATAACCAATTTGGCAACAACGCATTTGCAGGATCTCGGAACATCATTCCAACATTTGTTGCGTGTTCTCTACTTGAATAAAAGTCTGTGTAGTCACCAATTTGAACGGGCATACACATGGTTACCTGATCAATCGGAATTAATACTTGAGCAACATGATGCGCATTTTGTTGTAAATCAGGTTGTTTTTCATCCAATAATTTAGATAATCGATTTCTCAAATCACGCGTCGCTTTTTTTCCTTTTTTCATTAACTTATTCAAGAATTCAGCATCAAAATCAGCTAATTCAAACGGTAAGTTTTCTAAATACCCCAGAACAAAAAGTGATTTTAAATCAAGAGCAAAATCTCCAATACGCGATGCAACTCGATGAGTTAATTGATCATTTTTAATAATACCAAAAGGTAAATTTTGTATTGGAAAATCAGAATTTTCAATTACAGTAACCCATGATTTTAATTCGGGATTATTTGCGGGGATATTCAACATATATCGATTACTTAGTTATTCAATACAAATATAAATGGAATTATAGGATCGTATTCAAAATAGTTCAACTTTAAATCAAATGACTTCAAAAAAACACACAAAAAAAAAGAGGTTGCAGAAACAACCTCTTTCATGATGATGTTATTTTTTACCACTGAAACAATGGTCTGTTTGACATTAATTTATTCACCTCTTTTCGAACAGCTTCAATTGTAGCCTCGTCATTGATGTTCATCAAAACACGATCAATTAAAGCAACAATAGCAGGAATCTCATCTTCTTTAACACCACGAGAAGTCAATGCAGGCGTTCCAACACGAATGCCTGAAGTAATAAACGGTGATTCAGTATCGTAAGGAACCATGTTTTTGTTTACGGTAATGTCTGCTTTTACCAACGTGTTTTCAGCATCTTTTCCAGTCACGCCTTTTGAGCGCAAATCAATTAACATGCTGTGATTATCTGTTCCTCCAGAAATAATTTTATAACCCAAACGCGTGAATTCATCAGCCATTACAGCTGCATTTTTCTTCACTTGTTGCATGTATGTTTTATAGTTATCGGATAATGCTTCTCCAAACGCAACTGCTTTAGCAGCAATGACATGCTCCAAAGGACCACCTTGAATACCAGGGAAGACTGCTGCATCCAATAAGGCTGCCATTGATTTTGGATTTCCATTATTCCATTTCAATCCAAATGGATTATCGAAGTTATGACGCATCATGATAATTCCACCACGGGGACCACGTAAAGTTTTGTGCGTTGTTGAAGTGACAATGTGGCAATGTTCTAACGGATCAGAAAGCAAACCTGCAGCAATCAATCCAGCTGGATGAGATATATCAGCTAAAACAAGTGCTCCAACCTCATCTGCAACTTTACGAATACGTGCGTAATCCCAATCTCTTGAATAAGCAGAAGCACCACAAATAATCATTTTTGGTTTTTCTCTTCTTGCAACTTCTTCCATTAAGTCATAATCTACCATTCCCGTTTCTTTGCTTACGCCATAGAAGAAAGGTTGGTATAATTTACCAGAAAAATTAACTGCAGAACCATGTGTCAAGTGACCGCCATGACTTAAATCGAAACCTAAAATTTTATCGCCAGGTTGCAAACAAGCCAAAAATACAGCTGCATTTGCTTGAGCACCTGAATGTGGCTGAACATTCGCCCAAGTTGCATTAAACAATTTACACAAACGATCAATTGCAAGTTGTTCAACTTTATCGACAACTTCACAACCACCATAGTATCTTTTACCTGGTAATCCTTCTGCGTACTTGTTTGTTAAAACAGAACCCATTGCTTCCATCACTTCATCAGAAACAAAGTTTTCGGATGCAATCAATTCGATTCCGTGAAGTTGACGTTGCTTTTCGTCTGCGATTAAATTAAAAACTTCTTGATCTCGTTTCATGTTGTTGTGTTATTACTTACTATTAATTGCTATTATTTTAAGAAGTCCTTCTTCTAAATTGGTCGCTGGTTTATATCCCGTCATTGCTTGTAATTTCAACGAACTTCCAACTCTACGTTCCACTTCATAGTCGTAACGTTTTTTTGGCGCATCGATGAATTGAATTGGTGACTTTGCACCTGTAATTTCACGGATTTTCAAGCCTAAATCTTCAATACACCACTCGTTTTCGTTTGCTATATTAACTATATGACAACCTTTTGTATTCATTAATCGAACGCAAGCCTCTACTGTATCGTCAATGTAAGTGAAGTCACGCGTTTGTTTCCCTGTTCCAAAAATAGTGATTGGCTCATTGTTTTTAGCTTGTTCAAAAAAACGAGGCACTACCATTCTATTATCTTGATTGTGACCATAAACATTGAAAAAACGCAAGGAAATTACGTTAATCTTCTTTTCTTCGTAATGTGAAGCTAGATAAATTTCATTGTACCGCTTTGCCATGGCGTAAGACGTTTTTGGATCGACTAAAATTTCTTCCGTCAACAAATTTTCAAACGAAGTATGACCATAAATCCCACTTGTGGAGGCATACAAAACATGTTGAACATTATTGCCTAACGCAGCGTTCACAATGTTTCGTGTTCCTATCACTTCTACATCCATTGTTTCAACAGGATTGTCCGCAACGATATCAACACCTAAAACTGCTGCGAAATGAAAAATCACATCACAGCCTTTTGAAGCTTGATTAACGGTTTCAAAATCTCTTACATCACCATTGATAAAATGTATTGCTTCAAATGTTGACTTATCCAATTTATTTCCTCGAAGAAGATTATCGAGCACAACAACTTCGTGACCATCATCAACGAGTCTTTTTGATAGATTACTTCCAATAAATCCTGCCCCACCAGTTATTAAAATGCGCATTGAATTTTATTTGAGTGCAAATATAATTTGTTTTCAACTAGCGATTTGCACATTCAACTAGGAAAAACCACGAACTTTTAAACAAACAATTAACTAAAATCGTTTGATGCAATAAAACTGGTGTGATCGTTTTTTGTCAATTCTTCTGCTTATTCCTTCTTGATCAAAATCATCAATTCGTACGAATCCACTTGCATGAATGATTTCATTTGGCGCAAGGAGTATTCCTACATGATGTACACGTCCATTTGCGTTCACAAAAAAAGCAACATCTCCTGCTTCTTGCTCGCCATAAGGAATTGTTTGACCATGTTCGACTTGTTGGTATGCATCTCGTGGTAAATTGATGTCAAAAAGTCGATGTATGATTTGAGTAAAACCTGAACAATCGATGCCAAAGATATGCTTTCCTCCCCACAAATAAGGTGTATTTAAGTAATCTAATGCAACAGCTGTTTTTGTTTGGTCAAATGGAACCTCAGTATCTAACCATTCGTACTGATCTGAACCGATCGTAAAAACTGGACTTACTTCACTTGGAACAAATGAACCACGCACAATGCGTAAAGTTCCATTTTCTGTTTTTAATAACCGTTGAAACTGATGTTCTGTCGTTAATCCATCCAACCAGCGATAAAATTCTTTTTCACGTAAAAAACGCAGGTGTTTTTCATCAACCCAGCCTTCATAGTTATCACTATACGAACGAATTTGAATCCAATTGTCTGAAATTTTGATTACTTCAACCGGCTCACCAAAAAGCAATTGTGACACCATCTCTGATGCATCAGCCGCTTCTTTTCTCATCGGAGAAATTGCAACCGAACAATAGGCAAAAACTGGTGTCATTTTTTTGGGAATTTGGGCATTTTGGTAATATTTATCGCTTGCTGAATGTGTCGTTCATTGTGATAAGCTACAAACAATAGCACATCTCCCAAACGAAAACGAATCAATTTAGAAAGTGCAATTGGCACCTTTACTTTCCGCATGTTTACCTGTAAGGATTGTTCTATTATAGTCAGAAACTCTTGTTGCTTCGAACTAAAATCAACTAATTCATTACCTGTTAATAAGGATTTTGTTCGACTAGGATCGTAGAATTTCGGCGCTGAAAATTTGCGTTTTACATTTTTCTCTTTTCCCAGTTTAATAGAAACCCAAGATGATCTTCCCAAAGGAGAAGAAGTGAATTCTAATTGCGGCGTTCTGAATTTTGTTGCATTCATGCGCGTTTTCAACGCATTGTGGTAAAACAACGCATATTCATTCAAATGAGCAAATACTTCAGCTATACTCCATGAATCGGCCGTTGGTTTCCAATTTAATTGTGCAGCTGACAAGGTCGAAAATTTAGCTTTTAACAACTGAATGTTTTTCTCCGTTATTGTTGCAACTTCATTTATTAACCATTGAGTCGTCATGTGATCAAAATTAGTTTTCCAAAAATACACATCAAAGCTTGTTTAAAAAAGTTCTTTCACAAAAAAAAGCAACCTTTTTAAACAAATAACTATCTTTCCATTATGAAACAATTGCTGTCTTTTTTAGTTGCATGCTTGATCAGTTTAAATTGTTGGTTACAAGAAAACGAATACAAGCATTCAATTTATCATCCTTTGCTCGAAAACAAAGGGCAATGGGACGAAAAAATCCTGTTTCAATCTCGCTCACAAGCACATACAATTTGGGTGCAACAACATGGTTTTGTATACGACATTAGAGATTACAGCGATTTACACAATGCACATGCAAACCCAGTTAGTGGAAAAACTGATATTTCATATAAATCAGCTCTTGTTGCCGCCCATTTTATTGGATCGAATGCAGTAACCAACATTACTAAAGACATCCCAACTCCGCATTATTTCAATTTTTTCATAGGTAACGAGCAATCCAAATGGAAAGAAAACGTCAAAGGCTTTCAACAAGTTGTGCTGCATGACTTTTATCCAAGTATTGACTTACGAATAATTGATAACGATTCACAGTTCAAATACGAACTTTGGTGTGCACCTGGAAGTGATCCATCACAAATTGCTATTGATTGGAAGGGTGCTGAAAAAATTTCTATCGAAAAAAACGGGAATTTAAAAATCACCACATCATTGGGTGCTATTATCGAGGAAAAGCCCGTTGTTTACCAACTGAAATCTGGTAAAATGACCCTACTTAAAAGTAAATTTGTGCTTACGGATAATATCGTGACGTTTGCAATTGAAAACTGGGACAAAGACGCAACGTTGATCATCGACCCCACTTTAGTTTTCGCAACGTATTGTGGTTCCGTTACTGATAATTTTGGAATGACAGCAACATATGGATACGATGGCACGGCCTATTCTGCCGGGACAATTTATGGAAATGCATATCCAACTCCAGATGGCGCTGCGTACGATATTACTTCCAATTTTACCCTTGCTAATGTTGGCAATTCGATAACAACTGACGCTTTTATTTCAAAATATGCAGCAGATGGAAGCACGATGCTTTGGACAACTTTTCTTGGTGGAGGCGACAATAATCAAGGAACAGAAACAGCTCATAGCTTAATCTGCGACAAACAAAACAACGTTTATTTGTATGGTGTTACTTCAAGCTTAGATTTTCCAATCGTAAATGGTTATCAAACAACTCATGCTGGGGGAACTCCCCTATCAATTAATTTTAACGGTTCAAATTTCGGATCGGCTGGAACAGATATTTATGTTGCTAAAATAAGCGCTAACGGACATAATTTGATAGGGTCAACTTACATGGGCGGTTCCCAAAATGATGGCGTAAATTACAAATTGACTTCAGGAAACTATAACTCAGTTGCAGCATACGATTCACTCACCACCAATTATGGCGATCAATTTCGTGGAGAAATCATGCTTGATTCCCTTGGGAATTGTATTGTAGCTTCTTGTTCGCGCTCTACCAATTTCCCAACTTTAAATCCATTTCAAGCAAATAATGCTGGTCAACAAGATGCTGTGCTTTTTAAATTAAGTAACAATTTAAACACACTGCAATGGTCGAGTTATTTTGGAGGAGCAAACAACGACGCGTGTTATTCAGTGAAAATTGATTCAACCTACCACATCTTGTTTGCTGGTGGAACTTCAAGCACAACTATTCCAGGAACAAGCGGTGCATTTAATCCAACCTATTTGGGAGGGAAAGCTGACGGTTTTGTTGGGAAACTTTCTCCAAATGGACAAACTTTAGTTCGAAGTAGTTACATCGGAACTTCACTTTATGACCAATTGTTTTTTGTTGAAATAGATCGTTTGAACAATGTTTATGTACTCGGACAATCGATGGGAGGTCAATTTCCACTTTTAAATGCTACCGGAAATCCTAACAGCGGTCAGTTTATTGCGAAAATAAATCCTTCTTTGACTTCAATTCTCAACGCAACAACTTTTGGGAATAGTAACTCAAACATTAACATCTCCCCTTCTGCATTTTTAGTTGATATTTGTGGTAATATCTATGTTTCTGGTTGGGGAGCAAATATTTTTCAGTCAACTCCTTTAAGTGGAATGCCCGTTTCTGCAAATGCTTTCCAACAAAATCCCGCAAATGGTTTTGATTTCTATTTAGGTGTTTTCAAAGGTGATTTTAGTGGTTTGTTATATGGAACATATTTAGGTGGAGCATTTGCCAATGAACATGTTGATGGTGGGACTTCACGATTTGATAAAAACGGTGTCGTTTACCAATCTGTTTGTGGTGGATGTGGAGGTTATAGTGATTTTCCAACGACAACAAACGCTTGGTCGCAACAAAACTTGAGCAGCAATTGTAATAACCTTGTTTTTAAATTTGATTTTGACTTGATTCCAGACGCGCAATTTACAGCAAGTAGTATATCAGGTTGTGCAGATTTCACCGTTCAATTTAATAACACGAGTGCTGGTTCGAATAATTATTTGTGGGACTTCGGCAATGGAGATACAACTTCTGTGATTTTCTCACCACAAATCACCTATACTGAACCGGGAATTTATGAAGCAACCTTATTAGTTACCGATAGTGTTTGTTTGCTTACTGATACAGCGAAAACAATCATTACAGTGTTCCCTGAAGTTCAACTTGCTCTTCCAAACGACACAGTCTTGTGTGCGCAAAATTCAATCACTTTAAATGCACTGACTCTCGGTACTGCAACACAATTTATTTGGTCAAGTAATGCACAATTTACAGATACGTTAAATGTTTCAATAACTGATTCCGTCTTATCGACAACAGTAACTAATTCAACAACTTTTTACCTACAAGCAAGTAACAGTTTCTGTTCAGCAATAGATTCAGTGCGTGTTTTTTATGTTTCTGGTAGTTTAGATATCACCGGAAACGATTCTATTTGTGTGCAAGAATCGACAAGTTTAACTGCTGCAATAGCTATTCCTAATGTAACTTTTCAATACGCTTGGTCGCCCTTGAACCTCATCACTCCGACTACAAATCCTGCAATTATTAGTGCAAATCCAACAACAAGTTCTTGGATTTATTGCACCGCTACTGGATCGAATGGTTGTATTGCAAAAGACTCCATTTTCATTCATGTCGGTGCAATCAATGGCGTTGTGAATGCTGTTGCTAATCCGGGATTTGTAACCCTTGGAAATTCGAGCACGATAAGTGCAACCCCTTTGGGATATACGTACAATTGGACGCCATCCTCAACACTAAATGTGAACAATATCAACACTGTTATCGCCACACCAACACAGAATACTACATACACAGTAAGTGTTACCGATGGCATCTGTATTCAAACGGATACAGTAAGTGTAAAAGTTGTTCAATTTATTTGTGACCGCGCTTGGGTGTATGTACCCAATGCGTTCACTCCAAATGGCGACGGGAAAAACGATGTACTTTATGTCCGAAGTGAAATAACCGAACAACTGTTATTCCGAGTTTATAACCGTTGGGGAGAACTGGTTTTTGAAACAAAAGACATTTCAAAAGGTTGGGACGGGAAGTTCAAAGGAAAATTACTTGATCCAGATACATACGACTATTACTTAGAAATCACCTGCGCTGGTGGAGAACAACAAATAATCAAAGGAAATACCACATTAATACGATAACATGTCTAAAAAAATCATCACAAAAAAAAGCGAAGCCTTTTTAACGAAATACATCAACAACGCTGCCCCAACAGGATTTGAATCAGCTGGTCAACAACTTTGGATGGATTATATCCGACCATTTGTAGATGACATTCAAACAGACACATACGGTTCAGCAGTTGCTATTATCAATCCCAAATCTGATTATAAAGTTGTTATCGAAGCACATGCAGATGAAATATCTTGGTTTGTTCATTACATCACCAAAGACGGATTTGTTTATGTGAGAAGAAATGGCGGTAGTGACCACATGATTGCACCTTCTAAACGAGTTAACATTCACACACCAAAAGGAATCGTTAAAGCTGTTTTTGGTTGGCCCGCCATTCATACAAGACATGAAAAAGACGAAGCGCCCAACATGAAAAACATCTGTTTGGACTTAGGTTGTTCAAGCGATAAAGAAGTGTTGGAATTAGGAGTGCATGTTGGTTGTGTGATTACGTACGAAGATGAATTAATCATTCTAAATGGGAAGAATTACGTCGGAAGAGCACTTGATAATCGCGTAGGTGGATTCATGATTGCAGAAGTTGCGCGCTTGCTTTCAGAACAAAAAGTAAAATTGCCTTTTGGTTTATACATTGTGAATGCCGTGCAAGAAGAAGTTGGTTTACGTGGTGCAGAAATGATTGCAAACAGAATTAAACCAACCGTTGCTATTGTAACAGATGTCTGTCACGATACACAAACACCTATGATTAATAAAATCGAACAAGGTGATTTGAGTAGTGGAAAAGGTCCTGTACTAACTTATGGTCCTGCAGTTCATAATTTACTGTTGAACAAAATAATTCAAGTTGCTGAAAAAGAAAAGATTGCATTCCAACGTGCAGCAGCTTCTCGTGCAACAGGAACTGATACGGATGCTTTTGCTTATTCCAATTCGGGGGTTCCTTCTGCATTAATTTCATTACCATTACGTTACATGCATACTACTGTAGAAATGTGCCACAAAGCAGATGTTGAGAACACGATTTCATTAATTTTCAACACCTTGAAAAGTTTAAAAGGAACAGAAACATTCAATTATTTCGAGTAAATCAATAAACAGAACGGAAATCAACTGTTTTGAAATAGAAACTGTAAATTTGCAGCATGAAATGGATTGGAAATCGAATTAGTTACGTTGATACACCAGAAAAAACAACGATTATCATTACTCCTGAACGCGTAGGCGTTTACAAAGCGATTATTGGTGCTTGGTTTTTCATGTGGTTAACCATTGGAGCTGTCATGATTTGGGCTTGGAACACCTTTGAAATGAAAGCAAACATGAAAGATCAATTATCTATTTTATTGGTCATCTTTTTGACTTTTTGGATGTATTATGCAGTTCGAGTTGGGCGAACTTTTTTGTGGTTAATGTATGGAAGTGAATTTTTGAAGATTGATAAAATTTCTTTTTCAATCAAAACAGCCATTAAAAAATATGGCACCTCCAAGGAATATTTCATTGAAAATATAGATAAAATCAGCTTGGCTTTTCCTGAAAAAAGCTCATTTCAAGCAGCTTGGGAAAATTCTCCATGGATTCGCGGTGGCGAACGATTAACATTTGATTACAAAGGGAAATCCATTCGGTTTGGGCGAAAACTTGATGAAAAAGAGGCGAAATTGTTGTTTCAATTAATCACTAAACGCATCGAAGAACAATTGAAAAAAAAGAATAAAAACTGATTGAGCAGTTCATCATTTACGAATCAATGAGGTTGCTGATATTTTCAAAGATGAAACCCTAACCTTCGCTGAACTAGGATTATGAATGTAAATCTGCACTTTATCTGCTTGATGTCGAATATCGGGTAAGTTATAGCGAAAAGTCAGTTTGTTTTCTCCTTTTCTTAATCCTAGAGACAATTCGATTTGATTCCAACTATAACAATTGAATTTACTAACCGATTCTAACTTCAACTGACATGATTGTGTGGTGTCACTCGTTGTAGTAACCAATTCAACGTCAAATAACGATTCATCCGTTTTTAATCGCTCAAAATAAGGAATTGTTGCTATTGATGCATCAGAATTCGGTAAAACTTCGAAGATTTTATTAGACTGAAAAAAGACACTTGTTTGGAGTTGTTGATCTTTGTAGTGAAATTTTCGTAATCGTTCTTCCCAGTTAAAACTTGACCGATCGATGAGTAAACGATAGTCATCGTATGCTGGAATTGATATTTGGCCAAAAATGTATGCATAATGCGCTTTTGACATCCTGCCTTCGTGTAAATAACCTTTTACAAACTGAATTGACTGGATAACATTTAGGGAAAGTGCAATAAAAAGAAATGACCCAACACCCCACATCATCGATTTTTTCCGTGTTAAATTCTGCAAGAAAAATCCAATCGGTAAAAGTAATAACGGGTAATAATCAACCATAACACGTTGACTAAATGATGCCGCATACCACCACGTTTCCCAAGAAGAAATAACCCAAACTGCAACGATTGTTAATACGATTAAACTTCGGTAAAGTGATTTGTTTATTTTACGCAACGAATAAAAACCTGGAATCAACAATAAAAAAACAGGTGTATACAACAACCACCCTTTTCGAAAACTAAATAAAAAGTCCCACAAATGCGGATCAATCAAAACGATTTCTTCGGTATGTAAATTCGTTATCAACCAATTCCCACCAATCATTTTCCAATAAATAATTTGAGGTAAATTCCACAAAAAGGAACTAAGTGGGAATAATGCTAAAATCCCAAACAATTGTTTCTTTGTTGGAAAATACGACCACAAATAAATAAGTGGAAAAATAAACAACAAAACATGTGTTGGTCGAATGACTGTTGTTAATCCAAACAAAATAGCAGCGATTACAATACTTTTATACAGAAACTGAGTTGACAGAACTGCTTTGAAGAAATAATAGGCCATTGCAGCAATGATTGCATACAAATAAATGTGTTGCAAACTATACGACAAGGCAGCAGTTATCCAATAATTAGTTCCAACATAGACGATGAGCACTAAAAGGATAGAAAGTGGTATTGAAAAAAATAAACGGAGAAGCTTCTTCAAATAAAACAATCCTAAAAAGATAAATAACAAAGCGTTGAGCAGAAAGGCAACATGATAGGGTTTTGTAAAACCGTCAGCTTTGTAACCGAATGTTTTTGCGAAAAAATGACCAATGAAAAATGCAGGAGCTTCTACAAAGGCTTGTCCCATTTGATAAACAGCGATAAAATTGCCGTTTTCCCTTGGAACCAATTGATACATAATTGCGCCGTCACAGTAATTCTTTTGTAAACTATCAGCCCAAGCTGGTTGCATGTTCAAATCACCTGAATGAATGAGACTTGGTAAATACATGTAATAACCAAATCCATCATACGCACATACACAATTATCATTTTCGGCTATAATACCAGGTACTTTACGCGCAAAAAAATAGGCGAAAGAAGAAAAAATCAAAAAACTAACGAGTAATAATAGTCGCTTTTGTATTTTGCTTTCTTGCATTAGTGCACCAAATTTCTTTCGATATAATCGATGAACGAATGAATTACTTTGATGTGGATTTCTTGTGCACGATCAGCAAATTCAGCATGTGGTGCACGAATTTCGACATCACTCAATCCAGCCATTTTACCGCCGTCTTTACCAGTTAATGTAATGACTTTCATTCCTTTTGCACGAGCAGCTTCTATTGCTAACAAGACATTTTTTGAATTTCCAGAAGTTGAAATCCCTAAAAGTACATCGCCCGCTTTACCAACTGATTCAATATAGCGTGAAAAAATAAATTCATACCCGTAATCGTTCGCTACACACGAAATATGAGAAGGGTCACTAATACTTAACGCAGCAATTCCAGGTCTGTTTTCACGGTATCTACCTGTTAATTCTTCAGCAAAATGCATCGCATCACACATCGACCCCCCGTTACCACAAGAAATGATTTTCCCTCCTTCAGTAAGGGATTCAACCATAATCGCTCCAGCTTTTTCTATTTTTTGATACGTTTCTTCTGTTGCAAATGCTTGCAAAACAGCAAGTGCTTGTGAAAAATGGTCCGCTATTTGTTTCATCTTCTAAAATGTGGGTTATGAATGTCAAAAATAAATAATTAAAACGACTATCCACATATTAGATAAACTTGTTATATTTGAATCACGGAGTGCGCTCCAAAACACATGAATTATGAAAAAACTATTTATTGCAATTATCACGCTTACTTTAAGCTTATCTGCCTCAGCGCAAACAGACTGTTTCAAACAATTAGAAGAAGCTTTTGTGAAACGAGGCTCTTATACTGTAGCGGATGAAATGCACAAAAATGTAATCATTAGTTTTTTTACACCTGAAGGGACAGAATGTTTAACAGGAAAAGCGCGCGTAGAAAATGGAACTATCGTGAATATTTTCTTACAATACGAAGACGATACTTACGAATTACTGGATAAAAAATTCTACAATGCAAAAAAACAAGCTCCTGTAATTACGAACGGAATTTCTGAAATGATTTTCACTATAGATGGTGAAAAATTACGTATCGTTTTCATTGACAAATTAAAGCCAAAAGCACGTTCGTTCAAGCCAGCAGCTATTCCATCTGATTTATAATCGCTATGCCAAAAATAGCATGGGTTACTGGCGCTTCGTCTGGTATCGGTGAAGAAATTTGTAAGCAACTTGCACAACAAGGCTTCCATCTTATTTTATCTGCTCGTAACGCAGCTAAACTTGATCTCATAAAAAATAGTTTACATAATAGTGATAAACATCTGGTTGCTCCGCTCGATTTAGAAGACGCATCAAATTTTAAATCGCTTACGGATACCGTTGTTTCACGCTTTGGAAAAATTGACTTCGTTTATCATTGTGGTGGAATTAGTCAACGTGCTGAAGCATGTGAGACAACAATTGATATCGATCGCCGCATCATGGAAATCAATTATTTTGGTACGGTTGCTTTGACAAAAGCAATATTACCTATCATGCAGGCGCAAAAGCACGGACATATTGTTGTGATATCAAGTATTGCTGGGAAATTCGGTTTTTATTTACGATCCTCATACAGTGCAGCGAAACATGCACTTCATGGTTTTTTTGAAAGCTTGGCATTGGAGGAAGCAAAAAATAACATTGCTGTAACAATAGCCTGTCCAGGAAAAATCAACACACCTATATCCATGAGCGCATTGAATAAAGATGGTGTTGCACATGGAGAAATGGATCACAATCAAGCAACTGGAATGCCTGTTGATGTTTGTGTAGCACTTTTATTAAAAGCTGTAAAAGAACGCAAACGAGAAATACTCATTGGCAACAAAGAGATCAAAGCTGTCACCTTAAAACGCTTTTTTCCAAACCTATTTTGGAAAGTCATCGCTAAACAAAAAGCCACATAAAAAAAGCCACTTTAAAAGTGGCTTTCCTATTTTAAATAGATTTGATTTAAATCAATTTATTTTCTTTTAAAAAATCTTCGACATTTTTCTCAATGCGCGTTTCGATAGCTGAATTATCTGCTTTCACAAATGAAAGACCCGTAATCTTTTCATATAATTCAATGTAGCGTTCTGTAATTGTATCGACAAATGAATCAGGCATTTCAGGCATTTTTTGTCCTTCTAATCCTTGAAATCCATTTTCAATCAACCATTGACGTACAAATTCTTTTGACAATTGACGTTGCGGTTCGTTTTTATCTTGTCTTTCTTGATAACCATCTGCGTAGAAATAACGAGAAGAATCTGGTGTGTGGATTTCATCAATTAAAATCACCTCACCATTTCTTAAACCAAATTCATATTTCGTATCCACTAAAATCAATCCACGTTCCGCAGCCATTTCCGTACCACGTTGAAACAAAGCGCGTGTGTACGCCTCCATTTGTTCGTAAATCGCCTGTGGCACAATACCTTGTGCAATGATTTCTTCACGTGAAATATCTTCGTCGTGACCTTCTTCTGCTTTAGCAGCGGGTGTAATGATGGGTTCTGGAAAACGGTCGTTTTCTTTCAGCCCTTCTGGTAAAGTAACACCACAAAGTGTTCTTTTTCCTAACGCATATTCACGTGCTGAGTGACCAGCTAAATACCCGCGAATCACCATTTCTAGACGAATTGGTTCACATGCATGTCCAACAGCTACAGAAGGATCCGGTGTACCAAGTAACCAATTTGGAACGATATCACGTGTTGCATCTAAAAACATCGTTGCTACTTGATTCAAAACTTGACCTTTGTAAGGTATTCCTTTAGGTAAAATATGGTCAAACGCTGAAATACGATCACTTGCTATCATCACTAACACCTCGTTTTCTAAGGTGTATACTTCTCGGACTTTTCCTCGGTAAATGTTTTTCAGTCCCGTGAATTTAAAATCGGTATTGGTAATTGTGTTACTCATGTTTTCAGCTATTTATTTTCTTTCAATTCTTTTTTATCTATTTTCTCGCTTTTCTCTTTCGCTTCTGCTTTGTCGAACGCATCAACAATTCGTTTAACTAAGACGTGACGAATGACATCACTTTGTGTCAAGCGAATAACTCCTATCCCTTCTACTCCCTTTAACACATCCAAAGCGTATGACAAACCTGAACGTTGTTTGAATGGCAAATCGATTTGAGACATATCACCAGTAATAACAAATTGAGCTGTTTGCCCCATTCTTGTTAAGAACATTTTCATTTGCATGACAGTCGCGTTTTGTGCTTCGTCTAAAATCACAAATGCTTTATCAAGCGTTCGCCCCCGCATAAATGCTAATGGTGCAATTTCAATGATACCAAACTCAATCATGTCTTTCAACTTTTCTGGTGGAATCATGTCGCGCAACGAATCGTACAAAGGCATCATGTATGGATCCAATTTTTCTTTCAAATCACCAGGTAAAAAACCAAGATTTTCTCCTGCTTCCACTGCAGGTCGCGTTAAAATAATGCGTTTTACTTCTTTTGCTTTCAAAGCTCTTACTGCTAATGCAACCGCAGTATACGTTTTACCAGTCCCTGCAGGACCAACGGCAAAAACCATTGCATGCTTATTGACAGCTTGCACCAACTTGCGTTGATTAACCGTTTTCGCTTTTATTTTAACACCTTGATTTCCGTGAACTAATGTTTCTGATCCATTCGAAGAAAGAAGGGCTGAACCATCATCGAGCATTAAACTGTCAATATTGGTCTCGGTCAACACATTGAACGCATGAAAATGCGCCATAATTAATTCGAACTTTTTGTCAAATTGATCGATTACTTCTGGATCACCGTTTAAAGTCAATTCATTTCCACGTGCATTGATTTTTAATTTTGGAAAAAAAGTGCGCATATGCTTCAAGTTCGCATTGTTAATTCCAAACAATTCGGCAACGTTAATCCCAGTAATTTCGATTTTCTTCTCGATCAATGTGAATAAATCTTTTAGTTCAACTTCGGATATGAATGAATAACCCGTATTTTTGAATCAAAATTAATTAATTTTTCCTGCATTGAGCAGAATGTCACGATGAAAATTATTACGCTTACCACAGATATGGGAATCAACGATTACTACGTTGCTGTTTTGAAGGGGAATCTTTTCAAATTAATTCCTGACGCCCAAATTGTTGACATTACGCATCATGTTAAACCCTTCGAAATTTCGAATGCTAGTTATTACATCAATGCTGCATTTGAAAATTTCCCAGCTGGTACAATTCATATCATTGGTGTTGAGAGCGAACCAATAATCAATAATAGTGAAGGCGCATATCCAGCTATTATGCTGTTCAAAGGACATTATTTTATTGCAACAGATAACGGTATTTTTTCGTTAATTCTAAAAGACGAGCAGCCAGAAGGATTCTGGTTTATTGAAAATGTTTTGTCTAATCCAAGTGGGTTTCGCTTTCCAACAAAAAATATTTTTGTGCCAATTGCAGCAAAAATTGCCGGTGGAGAAAAAATAGAAACGTTTGCTTCACCAAGTGATGAATGGAAAGTGGTTCACACAATCAATGCGACTATTGAAGATAATCTTATCAAAGGGCAATTTACACACATCGATCATTATGGCAATGCTATCACAAATATTAGCAAAGCGTTGTTCGATCGCTACAATGGTATTCCATTCACGATTTACTTTAAAAACAAACAATATTTTATCGATCAAATTTCCCACAGTTACAACGAAGTAACTCCTGGCGAGCGACTTGCGTTATTTAATGATGCTGGACTATTAGAAATTGCCATTAACAAAGGTGCAACAGGTGGAGCTGGCGGAGCAGATGCATTATTTGGCATTCGCTTGGGAGATGTCGTGCGCATAGAATTTAATCCCCGTGGTTCTGCTGAAACAATTACTTCTTTATTTTCATAATCCATGTTAACTCGTATTGTTAAATTAACTTTTGAAGCAGATAAAACAGCTGATTTTATTGCGTTTTTTGACACTATAAAAAAAAACGTGTCATCGTTTGAAAACTGTTATGGAATGCGGTTATTACAAGACCAAAAACAACCAAACATTGTCTTTACATACAGCAATTGGAAAGATGAAGCTGCACTAAATAAGTACCGCTATTCGGAATTATTTCAAGGCGTTTGGTCAACCATAAAACCCTGGTTTGCAAGTCGTGCAGAAGCATGGAGTGTCACAACTTATTACGAAGATGGAAGTTTTCACCCACCAATTCAATAGTTTTTGCGTTGTTAGTTGTGAACTAGTTCGTATTTTTGAAATTCAATTGTAAAAAATGAGCGCATTATACTGGAAAGAAATTAGAAGTTTTTTAGGATCTATCATTGGATATATCTTCATTATCATTTTTCTTGTCACCTCTGGAATCTTTCACTGGATTACGACACAAGACACAAATTTGTTGTTAGGTGAAGAAGTGGACATGATTCCTTTTTTCAATTTGTCGCCGATAATTTTTCTTATTTTGATTCCTGCAATTACGATGCGTATGATCGCTGAAGAAAGAAAGTCAGGTACAATTGAGTTGCTTTTCACACGCCCCATAACTGATTTTCAAATAATTGCAGCAAAATATTTAGCAGGGATTTCGCTCTTGTTTATCGCACTGCTACCAACCATTATTTATTATTTCAGCATGGTTTCTTTGGGAGTCGAAGTAATGGATGAAGATGGAAATGTTCAATCGGTTATTGATGAAGGAGCAACATTCACTTCCTACATTGGCTTGTTTTTACTAGGAAGTGTGTTTACTGCTATTGGTATTTTTGCAAGTGCAATTACCAGTAATCAAATAGTTTCATTTATTATCGGCATGTTCTTGTGCTGGTTATTTTACAATGGTTTTGATTTACTAGGATCATTTAATTTAATGGGAGATTACGATTTTATCTTTCAATACATCGGTTTAACTTCCCATTACAAAAGTATCATGAAAGGAGTAATTGACACGAGTGACCTTGTCTACTTCTTTGGTACTATCGGGATATTTCTTGTTGCTTCGCTAACAATTGTCAAATCTTTGAAACAATAACAACATGTCTGCAAAAGCAAAAAACACAGCTAAAATTTATAACTGGGCACTTCTGTTGATTATCGTTGGTGTCGTCGTTTTCGTAAACATTATCGGAACATTTATTTATGCCCGAATCGATATGACCGAAGATGAACGTTATTCATTATCTCAAGGAAGTATTGACTTTTTGGAAAAAATGAATCCTTCTGACGCGAGTTTGGCAAAAGATGCTGGAACAGTAAATCGCTTGTATTTGAAAATTTATCTACAAGGAAATTTGCCTGCCGAAATCAAACGTTTTCGCAATGCCATCGAAGACAAACTAATGGAATTCAAAGAAATTGCTGGAGATCGAATTGAATACGAATTCATTGACCCAACATTTGGAACCGAAGCTGACCAGAATTTATTGAAAGAAAACCTATACAACAAAGGAAAAGGGATACTTCCAATGGAAATTATCTACCAAAAAGACGGTGGACAAAATCAAATGATGCTTTGGCCAGGAGCCGAAATCGATTACGGAGGCATTACAAAAGGATATATTCAATTATTACCTGGTTCTCCTCAAGGTCAGCCTGTTCAATTAAGTCCTGAATTTTCTGAAACAACCATTCAAAATTCGATTAACAACTTGGAATACATGCTGGTTTCCGCATTGCGAAAAGTGATTCAAAAGTCAAAACCACGCATCGCATTTATCCAAGGACATGGTGAATTACGCGAGGCTGAAACGCAACGTATTCGTTCATTAATAAATGATTATTATTCCGTTGAAGACATCACTTTAAACGACTCGCTCAAGGCGTTAGACGGAGTAAAAGGTGTCATTATTGCTCGTCCACAAACAGGATTTAGTGATAAAGATTTATACATCTTAGATCAATTCGTCATGAAAGGCGGTCGCTTAATGGTCTTTATGGATAAATTGAGCTTTCCAACTGACACGTTGTACCAAAAAGGTAGCGTTCACACATCACGCACAAACTTAGGAATTGACCGTTTGTTGTTTGATTATGGAATCAAAACAAACGATAATTATGTGATTGATGCAAAGTGTACACCAATCGTTGTTCCTTTTGCAAAAGAAAGTTTGTTACCTTGGTTTTTCTATGTCGCATCATCGCCAACAAAACATCCAATCTCTCGAAATATTGAACCGGTCATGTTGCGTTACGCATCGCAAATCCAATTAATACCTGATGACCAACGTGTTGTATCTCCCTTGTTAACATCATCGACAAATTCGAATGTAACTGGACTTGCGCCAATCGTCAGTTTAGGCATGCCGATGAATTATATCACTAACAGTAAAAAACCGCCAATTCTCGTCGAAAATCCTGAAAGTAATGCGAATAAAATCTGTGTTGCCGGACTTTCTGAAGGTTTTTATAACTCTCATTTCAAAAATAGATTAGTAGATGCGTTTGCAAAAAATCCATCAATAAAATACTTCGATAAAAGTCAGGCTGAAGGAAAAGTTATTGCTGTTGGAAATGGTGCGTTTTTGAAAAATTGGCACGATTCAACTACAACCGAACAAGGAATTAAGCTATTCCGCCCAAATTCGTTCAATAATTTACGTTACGATGAAGTGATGGCAAGTTTTGGAGAACGTATCGTTTTTGGGAACCAAGAATTTTTCCAAAACATGATTGATTACATGATGGGCGATAATTCTGTTTTGGACATCCGAAGCAAACAAATTGACATCCACCCAATAGACAAAGAAAAAGTAAAAACAGACCAACAATTTTACAAATTCATCAATATGTTACTTCCTTCTGGCACAGTATTGTTGTTTGCTTTTGCACTCTTTTATTTAAGAAAACGTCGCTACGCTAAAACAAATTAATCATGAAAAAAATAATCATA
The DNA here is from genome assembly GCA_017983675.1 of Fluviicola sp. Taxonomy (GTDB): domain Bacteria; phylum Bacteroidota; class Bacteroidia; order Flavobacteriales_D; family Crocinitomicaceae; genus Fluviicola. The sequence goes on along the minus strand of JAGOAZ010000009.1, from coordinate 33,855 downwards.
CTACTATCAAGCCTTCTTGTTCTTATCGGATTAGGAATTTTTGCTTCACGATTGGTTGCAAACAAAGGGAAATCAGATGAAAAAATAGCTGACTTTAATTTTGAAATCAAAGATACAGCAGCTATTGACGAGATAGCAATCATCGAACCAAATGGTCAAAAAATAGCACTTGTTCGCAATGGAAACCAATGGGAACCCAAAGAAGGAGGTTGCATTCAACAACATTTAGTAACGAATTTACTCGATGCTGCATACAATATTCGCTTCAAGGGTTATGTTCCAGAACGAGCAGTTCCAAATGTCATGAAAAGCATGTCAACGATTGGTACGCAGGTCGATTTTTATTCTGACGGTGATCGACTGAAAACATGGTACATTGGTACATCAACACCAGATCATTATGGCACTTACATGTTGGTTGATTCGGAAGAAAGTGGAAAAAGTGATTTACCAGTAATCATGGAAATCAAAGGAGTGAAAGGGATAATCGGTCCGCGCTTTTTTGCTGACCCTAGACGTTGGTCGTGTACAGAGATTTTCAAATTAGAAATTGATCAAATTAAAAAAGTTTCCGTTCAGTTTACAGAAAAGAAACAACGCAATTTTACCGTTTCAAAATCGGGAGGTAAATTTGCAGTAACAAATAATGGGAACAGACTAAATTATGTCGACACCAACATGGTTTTCCGTTATTTACACAATTACAAGAAAATACATTTTGATGTTCCTAATTTTGATTTGTCTAAAAAACAAGTTGATTCAGTGAAACGTACTTCTCCATTCTGTGTGTTAACAGTGTCAAAAACGAATGGGAAAGTGATGCGTTTGCGCATGTTCCGTGCTAAATCAGAAACAGGAAACGAAACAATAGATGATTTTGGAGAAAAAGTTACACACGATGTGAATCGTTTTTGGTGTGAAATGCCAACAGGAGAATTGGTGAAATGTCAATACTTTGTGTTTAACCCACTAATTATGGGACATATTTACTTCAGCAACATCAAAAATCCATCGACAGAAATGCGTTAATATCACGTTGAAAAGTTTACCGTTTCTGCGGATTAAATTTTTCTTCAATTGATGATATTAGCTTATATTTGTTAATCGAAAAAAATCTAAATAAGTTATGAATTTTATAGTTTCAAGCACGAATTTATTACGCCACTTGCAAAGTATTAGTGGAGTTTTGAGTACTAGTAACACTTTGCCCATTCTTGATAATTTCTTGTTTGATATTGCAGATGGCCAATTAACCATTTCTGCATCTGATTTAGAAACTACGATGAAAACTTCAATGGAAGTTGAAGCAAATGAATCTGGTAAAGTTGCCGTTCCTGCAAAAATGTTGTTGGATGTATTGAAAACAATGCCTGATCAACCGTGTACTTTCAAAGTAGATAAAGCTACTTTTGGTATAGAAATCGTTTACGATAATGGTAAATCTAAAATGGTTGGTTTTGATGGAGAAGAATTCCCGAAATCACCTGTAATTGAAAACAGTGCGAATATTCGTGTTTCAGGAGAAATTATTTCTCGTGCAATTAACAAAACGCTTTTTGCAGCTGGAAACGATGATTTACGCCCTGTAATGAGCGGAATGTATTGTGTTTTTAGTCCTTCAGATATCACTTTTGTTGCTACTGACGCACACAAATTAGTTCGTTACAAAAGAACCGATAGTCAATCAACTGGTGGTTCAGCGTTTATTTTGCCAAAAAAACCGTTGAACTTATTAAAATCAAACTTAAGAGGTGACGAAGAGGTTTTGGTAGAATATTCTGATTCTAACGCAATCTTCACCTTTAATGACATCGTTTTAATGTGTCGTTTGATTGACGGGAAATACCCAAATTACGAAGCTGTTATTCCAAAAGAAAATCCAAATGTATTAATCGTTGATCGTTTGCAATTTTTAGGAGCAATGAAACGTGTTTCTATTTTTGCAAACAAAACAACGCACCAAGTAAAATTGAAGATTGCTGGAAGTGAATTAAACATTTCTGCTGAAGATTTAGATTTTTCAAATGAAGCAAACGAGCGTTTGACTTGTAATTATGACGGTGATGATATTGAAATTGCTTTCAATAGTCGTTTCTTGATGGAAATGTTAAACAACATTGATTCAGCTGAAGTAAAAATCGCAATGAGCGAACCAAACAGAGCGGGATTATTAATGCCTCACGGATCTGACAACGAACACGAAGACATTCTAATGCTGGTAATGCCAGTAATGTTAAATAGATAATGTGAAAGGTGCTTTATGCACCTTTTTTTATGAATTAATGAACATAAATAAAATCAATACGTTTACTTTTAAATAACAGTGATTTTAGTTATTTTTGATACATTCTTTAACAGCTATGAAAGAAATAAATTTGACAGCCCTCGAAAACGCATTTCAATCAAAAATTGATAATGACGTTAAAATCGAACCAAAAGATTGGATGCCAGATGCATACCGCAAAACGTTAATTCGCCAAATTTCACAACATGCCCATTCTGAAATAATCGGAATGTTACCGGAAGGAAATTGGATTACTCGTGCGCCAAACTTGCGTAGAAAAGCAGTTTTATTAGCAAAAGTTCAAGACGAAGCTGGTCACGGTCAATACTTGTACAGCGCCATGGAAACATTGGGTGAAACTCGAGACAAATCGATGGCTGATTTAATCAGTGGAAAAGCTAAATATTCTTCTATTTTTAATTACCCAACACTTAGCTGGGCTGATATCGGTGCCGTAGGCTGGTTAGTTGACGGAGCCGCAATTATGAATCAAGTTGCTTTGTGCCGTACTTCATACGGACCTTATGCACGAGCAATGGTGCGTATCTGTAAAGAAGAATCGTTTCACCAACGCCAAGGTTTTGAAATCATGTGTACATTGATGAAAGGTTCTAAGGAACAACGTGAAATGGCGCAAGATGCAATGAATCGTTTTTGGTGGCCAGCATTGATGATGTTTGGACCGAGCGATGCAGATTCTACGCATAGTCAACAATCATTGGATTGGAAAGTAAAACGTCATACAAATGATGAATTGCGTCAATCGTTTATCAATGCGACTGTTCCGCAAGCGGAATTAATAGGCTTAACAATTCCAGACAAGGATTTGAAATGGAACGAAGCAAAAGGCGGATATGACTTTGGTCAAATTGACTGGGAAGAATTCAAACAAGTTATCAGTGGTAACGGACCTTGTAATGCTGAACGAATTGCAGCTAGATCGAAGGCTGAAAAAGAAGGTGAATGGGTACGCGAAGCAGCCATGGCCTATGCCGAGAAGAAAAATAGTAAAAAAGCATCATAATCTTATAAAATCAATTGTATGTCAACAAAAGAATGGCCATTGTGGGAAGTATTTATTCGAAGTAAACAAGGATTAAGTCACAAACATGTTGGCAGCCTTCATGCTCCTGATGCAGAAATGGCAGTTAACAACGCACGTGATTTATACACAAGAAGAAGCGAGGGTGTTTCCATTTGGGTTGTTGAATCATCTCAGGTATTTGCAAACGATCCTGCAGATTCTGATCCGTTATTTGAGCCTTCACAATCAAAAATATACCGCCACCCTACTTTCTATGAAGTTCCAGATGGTATTGAACACATGTAATTGATTTGCTAAAAAAACACATATTTTGAATTCCTTATACAAATACATACTTCGCATTGCAGATGACAGCCTAATTCTAGGTCAACGACTATCTGAGTTATGCGGACACGGACCTGCAATTGAAGAAGATATTGCTTTAACAAATATCGCTTTAGATTTAATTGGACAAGCGACATCTCTTTACGAATATGCAGCAATAGTTGGAAACGAAGGGAAATCAGCAGATGATATTGCGTTTTTACGCTTTGAAAGAGAATATACCAATGCGCTTTTAGTGGAGCAACCAAATGGCGATTTCGGAATGACTATTGCCCGTCAATGGTTGTTTGATTCTTTCCGAGTATTGTTTTACGATGCTTTGCAACAATCAAAAGATGCACAATTAGCTGCAATCGCTGAAAAATCATTGAAAGAAACGAAGTATCACTGGAAACATTCGTCTGAGTGGTTAATTCGTTTGGGAGATGGTACGACTGAATCACATGAGCGTGTTCAAAATGGAATCAACTATTTACACAAATATGCTGATGAGCTTTTCTTCATGGATGAGGTTGATGCTGAACTTATTGAAAAAGGAATTGCGCTTGATTTAGCAACAATAAAAGTTGCGTACGAACAAAAATTGAACGAAGTTCTTCCGCTTTCAACACTTAGTTTACCAACGAATAATTGGAAACAAACTGGTGGACGTGTTGGAAAACACACCGAACATTTAGGACATATTTTGTCAGAATTGCAGTACATGCAACGCGCTTATCCAAACATGGAATGGTAACTTCCGAAACAGCAATTTGGTTATTATTAGCAGAAGTTCCTGATCCTGAAATTCCTGTTTTATCCGTATTGGATTTAGGAATTGTGCGGAAAGTACTATTAACAGATGAAACAGCAGTTACGGTTCATGTCACCCCGACTTATTCTGGTTGCCCTGCAGTAAAGGCAATTGAGAAAAGCATTACTGAAAAGCTAAACAATTCGGGTTACACAGTTACTATCATTACAGATTTATCTCCAGCCTGGACAACCGATTGGATAACACCACAAGGACGCGAGAAATTATTGGCTTATGGAATCGCTCCACCTGTAGATGAAGTAGATAAAAGTGTATTGTTTGCAGAGGCGCCAAAAGTAGCTTGCCCTCGATGTTCCACTATGAACACACGTATGGTTTCACAATTTGGATCGACTGCTTGCAAAGCACATTACCAATGCAATGAATGCTTGGAACCTTTTGATTATTTCAAGTGTTTGAAATAAATTCATAAATTATAACCGTAAAGGTATAATAATTCAAAAATCTATCATTTTATACCTTAAAAGGTGTAAATAATCAAAAAAAATATAAATTATACCATTTAAGGTATTGTTTTGCGATAAAATCGTATATTTGTACTTTTAAAGGTATAAAAATGAAAGAAAATCTCACTGATTTAAGTATCTATGTTAAATCAAAAAGAAAACAAAATAAACTAACACAACCTGAATTAGCTTTTAAAGCAGGGGTTGGTTTACGATTTGTAAGAGATTTAGAGCAAGGAAAAAAAACCATGAGAATGGATAAAGTGAATGATGTATTAAGATTATTTGGCGGGGAGTTGGGAGTAGTTCCGATGGATCGAGAAAAACTGTAATAACAGTATTGATATAAATCGTCCAATTGAAAACCTAAACAATGAATAGAAGCGGTAAAGTATATTTGAAAAATGTGTTTTGTGGTGTTGTAAGTGAAACCGACGCAGGCTATTTATTTGAATATAACCAAGAATATTTATTATTAAGCGATGCGCAACCAATTAGTCTAACTATGCCATTAACCGAAAAGCCATTTAAAAGTAAAACCTTGTTTGCATTTTTTGATGGCTTGATACCAGAAGGGTGGCTATTAGATATCGCTGAAAAAAACTGGAAAATAAATTATAAAGATAGAATGGGCTTGCTCTTAACCTGTTGTAAAGATTGCATTGGAGCAGTAAGCGTTGAAAAAAATGAAGAATTATAAAAAAAAATATGTAGCAAATTTACAACTGCCATTGCATGTGCAAGAAAGAAGCGCATTCTATGGAAGACGTTGTTTATATTGTTATGACCCACTTTTTGATAGTTCTTCCGATTTTCATACTGCTTGTAACAAACGATTTTTTGGACAGTTAAAAACACCTCAACTTGCTTATAATCTATCAGAATTACAAGACTTAGCTACAAAAGTGATCCAAAGTCAAATGGCGGTAACTGGCGTGCAAGCTAAAGTATCATTGAGTTTGTATAAAAAACAAGATAAAAACGTAACCAAAAAACTCACAATAGTTGGATTGTATGGCGATTACATCTTAAAACCGCCTTCAGAATATTATGAGCAATTACCAGAGTTGGAAAGTGTAACCATGCACATGGCAGCTGTTTGCGGAATAAATGTCGTTCCACATAGTTTGGTGAAATTACACGATGGAACCTTGTGTTACATCACAAAACGAGTTGACAGAACCCGAAAAGGTAAATTACACATGGAAGACATGTGTCAATTGAGCGAACGTTTAACAGAAGATAAATACAAAGGAAGCCACGAACAAGTAGCCAAATTGGTGTTGAAATATTCGAGTTCACCTTTGTTGGATGTAACCAATTTTTATGAACAGGTTTTGTTTAGTTTTTTAACTGGCAATGCTGATATGCACTTGAAAAACTTTTCTTTGTTAGAAAAAGAAGGACAAGGCATGAGTTTGTGTCCTGCTTATGATTTGGTTCCAACTGCTTTGGTAAATCCTGCTGACACAGAAGAATTGGCCTTGACATTGAATGCGAAAAAGAGAAAATTAAAATACAATGATTTTCTTATGGCTTTTGAAAATGGTGGTTTAAGCAAGAAAGTATTGGATAAAACATTGGAACTTTTCTTGTATGCTAAACCTGAAATACTGGCTGTTTTGGAAAAAAGTTTTGTAAGTGATGAATTGAAAGAAAAATACGCATCATTAATTCATCAACGTTATGCTCAGTTGGGTTTGAAATAAAAAAATCCCGAAGATTATTCTTCGGGATTTATTGATTTAAGTGATTATTTTATGTCAATCTTTTAATTGTAAACCAAAAACGTAGTGATTACCTGGTGCTGTAAGTGTTGTCGGCGAATAAGTACTTGGATTTGTCGGTGTTAAATCAATTGTGGTTGCACTGAAAGAATCACATGTGTAGCAGTTATTACTAATCAAATAATAAAATTCAGTGGTATAATCAACTGCACTTGAAATTTTACTTGTTATATCATTGGTAAATGTCAGGACATACTTTGTATTAACCGCACTAACATTGAATGAAGCATTGATATCGATTTGTTGAAATTCGTTCCCGCTACTATTTCTTTTTACAACGTATAAACTATAAGCACCTCCCGAATAAAGCATTTCTAATCCTTCATAGCTATCTGTTGTTCCAAATGTATAGGGATAACCCGCAACCATTGAACCTGTACCAGTTATGTTTACCATATATAATTTACCGCCAGAAATTACAGCTAAATAATCACCTTTCTGAGTGATATTTGAAACCTGTCCACTTGCCAATGTTATCGGTGTAAATGAACTTAAGACAGTTCCTGTTGCAACGTCATATTCTTTTATTTCATTGTTTAATATCACAAAAAACCGTCCGTTTACAAATTCCATTGCTTGAACAGATGAAACATTATACTGAAATTCAATTATTGGAATTGTTGAAGCTAAAGTTGGTGTGAAATTATAAACTATAACTCTTTCCCCTGATGAAACAGCATATCGCTTACTTACTTTATCGTAAGCTGAACATTGTTTACTCATTACGGTAGCAGATGGTATAGTTGATGCAACAGTTGAAAAATCATCTGATCTTAACGTTATTGGCGATGTAAAACCAATTCCAGCTGTCACTTCCTTTTTTAATTCCCAAAATCCAGCATTTCCACTTGCTGCATTTGGTGCTTTGATGTAAATAAAATCAAGAGTTGACGGTACTGGCGTGGGAGTTATCGGATCTGATGAAGAATCACACCCCATTAATAGCATCACTAAAGCCGAAATGATGCAATATTTATTGATGAAAAAGTTCATATTGATTGCTATTAATTTTTGATAATTTGTTTTGTAAATACTCCTTTTTCACTCACGATTTTTAACAAATAGCTGCCTTTTTCTAAATTTTCCAACGAAAGTTCAACTGTATTGGAAGTTGCTGCTTTGTGTCCCACTTTTTCACCTAACACATTATAAATTTCAATCTGTTGAATTGTTTCCATCGATTCAATTGTAATGTTATCCGATGTAGGATTAGGACTAGCACTTATTAATGAATTATCAAATTGTGATAGTGATAGATCTGAAGTGAATTCAGTATTAAACGTATTGGTAATAATTGCTGGATTAAAATCAAAATAAATATTCGCCGTATTTGGAATTATATCTCCAATCGCATAACCAGCGGTTGGTTTAATTTGATAAGTGAGGTAACCTTTACCAACATAGGATGTAGAAGACACTGAAGGGGGAAGATCAATTCCATAAAATGTCCATGACAAATTATTACCAGTTCGGTATAATGCATAATCGGCACTTGCTCCAACCATTCTTATTGTTGATGGATCAAGTTTTGGATCTAAAATATTATCCACTTTTATATTAATCGCATTACCAGTTCCTGTATTTTCAAAGCGAATAGTATAAGTCAAATAATCGCTTGATGAAAATGTATTGAACAGGATTTTTTCACCATGCGCTTCATGAATATCGTTTGGATCGTAAGAGCCACGAACATCTTGAATAAGTGTAGTAGTATTATTAAGTGGTCGAGCATCTCCAGATGGAGCAGTTACAGTGACAGTATTTGTCAATAAATCACCTAATGCAAATGGTGAATAGCCTGGGAAAGTTGTTCCTAAAATTGGAACTTGAAGTTGCACATAAAACACAACGATACCACCTGCAGGTATTGGAGATCCGGATGGAATTGTATACGTGAAATTGGAAGTTGTTGAAGTTGTTGGCGTAGTGCCAGCCGGAAAAAATCCTGAAATGGTTAATCTTGGATCACATGTATAAGTGAGCGTTTCACCACTCATTGGAGAAGTACCTTCGTTTTTTAAAACAACCAAATTTAAGTATTGAAAACCAGGAACGGGGCCTCTACTTGGATTTAAAGCTACAGACAAATCATCAAAAGGTAATAAAGTGATTGGGAAATAGTAATTAACAATTCCCGATGAAATTGGAACCGTAACTCCTGAATACGTTGTAGAAGTTGCGTATGCAAAAGAAAGCGATGGATTAACAGTAAAGGATAAATAATAACTATTTAATGGATTTCCTTCAAATAGTATCACCTCTCCTGTTGTGCTAGCTACATTATGTGTTGTTCCTAAATTAATCGTGTAATTGAAGTCTCCTGCATTGAGTGAAGTTTCACCTATATCTTTTATTCCATTACCATTTGTATCACCAAAAGCAATTAATTTTATCCCATCAGATACAGCTAATGGTGTTGTTAATAAAACAGGGATATTATGCCAAATGGTTCCATCATCACCAACAGCACTTGCATTGTTGTCAACAAAACCGTTGTTGATGTCTGTCTCAGTAAGAATGTACATGCTGACAGTTGAATTATCAGTAGCACTTACTGCTAAAGAAGGTATCGTAGTAACACCTGTAATACCTAATCCAGTAATATTAACAGGAGCCATTGGAGTAGCCCCATTATTTGTAACTGAATAGGTGTAATTGATTACATCTCCTGCATCTACAAATGTATTTGCGTTTTGATCAACGTAAGCACCTGTAAGCGTCATATCTAGATTACTAACAGTAACAGTAACAGTTGTATAGTCACAATTATTGGTACTTAGTTGGCATACTTGATAGTTAAACGTGTAAACCCCTACAGATGTACCTGGTGCAACAGTAACAACGCCCGTTGTCGTATTAAATGTAATAAATGACGGTAAGGTCATATAAACTTGTAAATTTGAAGTCGCTGCTGTAACAGGAACACCAGCATTTAAATCGTTTGCTATCACGCTTGTTGTTGTTCCTCCAGATAAAGGAACAGTGTAAAAATCAGGGAATGCATCCATCTGTGCATAACTTGAGGTAGCCATAAAAAGCCCTGTAATTAGTAGGATTAATGAATTGATTGTTTTCATAGTTGTTTGAATTTAAGTGTAAAATGTTACTCGGTTAAAAATTATCATATCTTATAATGATGATTTTATGGTACAAATATTTGTTCTTTTTTCTCACAAAAAAATCCCTAAATCAGGTGACAAGGGAATTTGAATTACGATAGAATTTTGTTTATTGAAGCTTGCTAATTTTTTATTTAGCTGGATTTATCATGTAATTTTTTATAGATAAGTCCAATCATGAATATTTATAGTTGGATTTATGTCCATTATTTTAAAGATAAATCCAATTAATATTTTTTATAGTTGGATTTATGTGGTATATTTGCATAGATAAATCCAATTATAAAATGATAGGAAGAACCGCACAAACCAAAATAATGCTCAATGCTTTGCGTCTAAAAAAGTCTTCATTCATAGCCGTTACAGGACGCAGGAGAGTAGGAAAAACCTACATCATTAGAGAACTGTATGCTCAACATTTTTGCTTTTCTGTTACAGGAATACAAGAGGCAAATTTGCAAACACAAATCAACAACTTTGTTCAAAAAATTGCAGAATACAGTGGTGCTTTTCCAATCATTGGGACGATCACTAACTGGCAGGATGTTTTTATTTTATTGAAAAACTATTTAAAAACGTTACCAAAAAATAAAAAACAAGTCCTTTTTATTGACGAACTACCTTGGATTTCCAATGCGAAATCAGGTTTTATTCAATTATTAGCTCATTTGTGGAACGATTATTTATCGCAAGAAAAACACTTTGTTTTAGTGGTTTGCGGTTCAGCAACTTCTTGGATAACTCAAAAAATAATCAATGACAAGGGTGGTTTTCACAACCGAGTAAACATTCCTATTCATTTGCAACCTTTTACATTAGCAGAAACAAAACAGTTCTTGAAATCCAAAAATATTCAATTTACAACTACTGGAATTGCCGAAATTTATATGACTTTTGGTGGTTTGCCTTATTACTTGGAGCAATTAACCAAAGGAGAAAGCCCTACAAAAGCTATTGAACGACTATGTTTTGAGGAAACCGGAATTTTGAAATATGAATACAACAATTTGTATAAGGCACTTTTTGAAAATTGGGAAAATCACGAAGCCATAGTAGCGGTTTTAGCACTGTCACATAAGGGGTTAACAAGAGAAGAAATAATTCAAAAAGCTAAAATATCGGCTGGTGGAAATTTTACAAGAACCATTAATGATTTGGTTGTAACAGGTTTTGTAGTTGAATATACTCCATTTGGAAAGAAAAAACGCGGTAGTATTTATAAATTAATCGACGAATTTTCAGTATTTTATCATCGTTTCATGAAAGGAAATGAAAAAAAAGATGCCTCTATTTGGCAAACCATTGCTGCTTCTCAAAGGTATAAAATTTGGAAAGGATATGCCTTTGAAACCCTTTGTTTAAAACATATTAATGAAATTAAAAAAGCGTTGGGGATACAAAATGTATATACTGAAACTTCCAGCTTTTCAAGAATTGGAGCTGAAGAAAATAATGGCTTTCAAATTGATTTAATAATTGACAGAAAAGATGCAACCATTAACCTGTGTGAATGTAAATTTTATGAAAGTAATTTTGAAATTTCTAAAAAATATGCGCAAGAAATAAAGCTGCGAAAAGTAGGTTTTATAGAAACGTCTAAAACCAAAAAGATGATATTAAATACGTTTATTGCAAACGAAGAAATTATTGAAAATGAATATTCACTTGAAGTAGTAGATAATTTCATCAATGTAAGTGAATTGATGTAAATCTATTGCTTCAAATTTTTATAATAGTAAGCTATTGCTTCACCTAGTGATGAAATGTGAAGCTTTTCATAAATGCGTTTTCCGTGCGTATTAACCGTTGAATAACTGACACCTAGTTTATCAGCAACCATTTTATACGACAAGCCATCAGCTAACAGAGCAAGTACTTGCGATTCTTTTGGTGATAAGGGATTAGTAATTGTTTTGGGTTTAAAATAATCCAATACTTTTTGAGCAATTCCAGGATTCATGGCCGCCCCACCTTGATACACTTCTTCAATTGCCTGAAGTATTCGTTGCGGTTTGTCATTCTTTAAAATATAACCACTTGCACCATTAATAATACTCGTAAATATTTTGTCAGAATCATCAAATGCTGTTTGCATCAATACTTTCACTTCAGGATGTTTCGTTTTTATAATTCGCAAACCTTCAATACCATTAACTTCAGGCATGTTTATATCCATCAACACAACATCTGGAAAATAAGTATTCATGTCTTCATTGACTGTTGAACAATTTAATCCTTCACCGACAAACTGAAGTTGATCATTCAATAGCATCAAAGCCTTCAAACTTTCTCTTCGTTCGTTACTATCGTCGTAAATATAAATTCGAATTGCCATAGAATAAAAGTATATTATTTGTGCATTTGATTTATCCCTAAATCAGGGTACAATTGGAATGGTTGCTGTAATAATTGTTCCTTTGTTAGGTTCAGAAACAATCGTTAAATTTCCATTTATTTCTGCTATTCTTTTTTGCATGTTTCCCAAACCGTTTCCTTTGGTTATCGTGGTGTCAAAACCAATGCCATCGTCTGAAATTTCAATCTGAATTTCTTGATTTACAATCGATAAACTAATTTTCAATTGTTTTGCTTGACTATATTTCGCGGCATTGTTGATTGCTTCTTTCATAAATAAAAGCAAATTTTTACGGATTGAAACTTTGGTTAAAAACGTATCTATGCTTTGATCTATTTGAAAGCTGTACTTGATTTTTGTTTCACCTAATATGTCGTTGGTGAAATTTTTTATTCGTGACGATAATGCCAAAAACTCTTCGTTTCCTGGCTTCATGCTCCAAATAATATCGCCAACTCTTTCTGCCAATAATTCCGCTTGCACTTCAATTTTAGTTAGTATTTTTTTTGTTTGATCTGGATCAGATTCATAAACAATATTTGCAATTGCACTATTGATTTGTAAACTACTTAACGAAGAACCAATTTCATCATGCAAGTCAGCAGTAATAGCAGATCGCTGTTGCTCTAATGCAAGTTGTTTCTCAAATTCTTTTTTTGTTTGAGACAATCTTCTGCGTAAGATCAATATAAACACAAGAAAAGAACTTCCAAAAACAGTTAAAATCCAAAACCAAATTTTAGTGTAAAACGGAAGATCAACATTGAAATGTAAGCGAATTGTTTTTTTTCCAATGTTTTCATTTACATCCATTGCTCTTATAGCAAGCAAATTTTCACCGCCTTTTAAAATCAAATTTAAGTTGTTTCCTTCCAGGTTTTGCCAACTCGATGAATTGTTTAATGCATATTGAAATTTTTTAAAATGACCTGATAAATCTACACCTGCTAGTTGAATTGATATACTTTTTTTCTCTTCGTCTAATTTATAAAAGTGACGCACTGGAAATAATTCATTGTTTATTTTTAACGTAGTAATTGTTGGATTTATGTCATACTTGTGAATTTTCATAGCAACGGGTAATTGCGCAATTCCATTTGTCGTTGCAGCATAAATTGTATCATTGTTCAAACAAATAGCGTTGATTTCTTGCGATGGTAATCCATCAAATTTAGAGAGCTTGTAAATTTTGAAATCATTTTTTGTAAGTATGTATAAGCCTGTTTTGGATGCTATCCATAGTCTGTTTTTTGTAGCAATTATCTTAGTGATGTTTTCGGGTAAACCTTCTGAATTTTTAATTGTTCGATAAATCTTTTTGTTTCGCAGCAATAATAAATCACCTTTGAAAGTGCTTATCCAGATTTCATCTTTACTACCAAAAGCAAGTTGATTAAAATTAAACTGATTTAATATTTTATCTACTTTGTTATTTTTAAAAGAATAAAGAAACAAGCCTTCATTCGTTAAAAAGTAAAACGATGATTCATTATTTTTTTCCAGTGCGAGAATTTTGACTTTTTTTGGAAGGAATGAACAATAGTAATTCGTAAGTGCGTTTAATTTGAATAATCCATCATTTGAACCGATAATTAATATGCTATCGTTTAATTTACAAGCAGTTTTTAATGAGATTTTCAAGTTATGGTAATATATTGGGATTAACGAACCGAAATTGACAGCATAACCATTATCAGAAACAGCGATAACCTTTTTGTTGAACGAGCTTATAAAACGGATCCAATTTTTTTTAGAAGAATTATTTAAGCTATGTACTTTTGTTTTGGAGTGATGAATAGTAATCAGTTGACTACTATAATTCCCTGCATAAACAGCATCTTTTGTTTTGAGAATACTTAAGAAATTGTTTGATATTTTTGGAGTTGAATATGTTTTTATTGGTGATTTAGTGTAGTATTCCAAGCCGTTTTCAATAGTCCCGATCCATAGATTCTTGTTTTTATCAAATAGCGATGAAGTTATATTGGATCCTTTTCTGTTTTTGTAGACGATTTTTTTCTTTAACGTTTTTAAATCAAAATTAATGATTGTTCCATTTTCAGTAAAAACATGTAGTTCGTTTTCATGAAATTTATACCAATTGACTTTTTCTCCTATGTAGATTTTTTTACTGTTTTTTCGTGATAAATTTTTTCTTATTCGATAAAATTCTGTGCTAAAAAAAACATAATATTCATTTTCTAATTCACAAACAGAAATAGTGCTTTCTTTATGCTGAAAGCTATAAACGGACATTTTGTTTTTTAAGAGCCGTATTTCTGTTGTTTTTTTTGGAGTAATTGATGATTTTAATGAAAAACCACTGTTTTGCTTACTGATTTCTATTTTAGTTGTGCTTTTATAGATAGCTATTAATTTATGATCTAAAAATTTAAGATTACCTTTGGCACTTTTAAAAACTATACCACCGTTTTTTAGAATAATCGGTTGAAGTAAAAGACTGGAAATTTCTTTAATTGTTTTATTGGATTCAAAACTTACAAATCGATTTGATTTTTCATCAAAATAACTTGGCGGTTGATTGTAACAAACAGCCCAAATTGTACCTTTTTTTTCCATAACTATTCGCAGTACATCATTAGATGGCAAACCATTACTTGTGGTATAATTCAAGAAATTTTTACCATCAAATCTAACGGTTCCGTTATCTGTTGCAATCCATAAAAATCCTTTTTGGTCTTCACATAAATCATAAACATGATTACTCGGTAAACCATTTATTGTTTGAAGTGAATTCGATAAATTATATTGTTGACCAAATAACCCTAACTTGAGGAAAATTATTGATAAACATAATCTCAATTTTAATGGTGAATGCTTCAAAAGAAAAGCAAAATAAAAAAGTACGAATCTATGTAGTGGCATAAATTTTCTAGGCGATTTGGTATATAGTATTGTTTAAAGTTACTTTTTTTTTTGAAATAATTTTATGTGATTCAAATTGTCCCTAATATTTCTAGTAAGTCTTTCGCAAAAACATCTCCTACTCCATCATTCAAATTTGTTATTTTAGCTACAATTAACTTTCTTCACATGCGTTTTTTCAGTTACTTCATCTTATTTTTATTCAATTCATGCATTGCATTCGCTCAAAAAAATGATACGCTTCATTTTATTTGGACGAATGATACGATAACTGGAAAGTTGGTTGAAAAAACTGCAATTTTCTTGCCAGTCACACTGAAAAACAACAAAAAAACTTGTTTTTTTCAACTTGATACTGGTGCTGAAGATTCCTACTTATACACTGCTGATACAACAAGTTTTTTGGACCTTGGAATCAATGCAAATGCCTCGGAATTAGAATCAACTTTGGGAACAATCCGGTTAGTCTCTCTTCCAAGTAGCATGCCATATATGATAGGAAATCAATTAGTTATCGGGACAATTGGCATCGACTTTTTGGTTAATAAAACGATTGAAATTGATTATGTTAATCAACGAATTGTTATTTTATCTAACGTTGATACTTCCTTGTATACTTTTCTCCCATCTGGTTTGAGTTTTTCTCGACCTACTATTCTTTTAAAAATAAATAATCGAACATCTGAATTTTTATTTGACACCGGTTCTAGTATGTTTGATTTAATAACAACTCAAAAAATAGTGAAACAGTTGCGTGTTCCAAAAAGCACACGCGAAGAAATTCCTATCTCTTCATGGGGGAAAATCATAACTGCGATTTCATTTGATTTAAATTCGAAAGTTATCAGTCATTATCCCGCAATGAATCTTAACAAGGTGACTTATTTTGATGAACGTGGTTATTCAAGACAATTGAAAGGAGCAAAAATTGATGGCATTATAGGTAATCATCCCTTTTTGGAAACCCAATTATTAATTGATTTAAAGAATAACCGAATCGGTATTCGAAAATAACGCCAATTTATTTGTCGATTTTTCATAAAAAAAGGCTGAATATCTCTATCCAGCCTTCTTATTTATAATCATTTTCTATCCCAAAAACGGATATTTATAATCTTTTGGCGGAACGAATGTTTCTTTGATTGTTCGGGCAGAAGTCCAACGCAATAAATTCATTGCAGCTCCCGCTTTGTCATTTGTACCAGAACCTCTAGCACCTCCAAATGGCTGTTGTCCTACGACTGCTCCTGTTGGTTTGTCATTGATATAGAAATTTCCAGCTGCATTTTCCAAAGCTTTTGTCGCTACTTGAATGGCATAACGATCGTTTGAAATGATCGAACCTGTTAAGGCATAATCAGATGTTTCATCTAATAAAGCCAAGGTTTGCTCGAATTCATTTTCAGGATAAACATAAATTGTTAAAACAGGTCCGAAAATCTCCTCGCACATGGTACGGAACTTCGGATTTGTTGTCACCACTGTTGTTGGCTCTATGAAATATCCGTTTGTTTTATCGTAATTTCCACCTGTAATTATCTCAGCATCTGCTTGCGTTTTTACATAATCAATGTAACCAGCAATTTTATCAAAAGCACGTTCATCAATCACAGCATTCACGAAGTTCGAAGTGTCTGCTGGTGAACCCATTTTGAACGAAGAGACTTGATCCACATAAATTGCTTTTACAGCAGACCAAATATTCGAAGGAACGTAAGCACGAGAAGCCGCTGAACATTTCTGTCCTTGGAATTCAAAAGCACCACGCGACATAGCTGTGGCAACTTCTGCCGCATTAGCCGATTTGTGCACCATGATGAAATCTTTTCCACCTGTTTCACCAACTATACGTGGATAAGAACGGTATTTTTCAATGTTATTACCGATTTCTTTCCATAAATGACGGAAAACTCCTGTAGAACCTGTGAAATGTAATCCTGCTAAATCCTTGTGTTTGAAAACAACATCTCCAGCAACAGGTCCATCAACACTGATCATATTAATAACACCTGGAGGAACACCTGCAGCTTCGAACAAATCCATAATAACTTGAGCAGAATACATTTGTGATTCAGCAGGTTTCCATACTACCACATTCCCCATCATTGCTGGAGCAGCACATAAATTCGCTGCAATTGACGTGAAATTAAATGGCGTTACTGCAAAAACAAACCCTTCCAATGGACGGTATTCCAAGCGGTTCCACATTCCTGGAAGCGATTCTGGTTGCTCTTTGTAAATTTGCGTCATGTACTGCACGTTAAATCGGAAAAAATCGATCAACTCACACGCCGCGTCAATTTCAGCTTGAAAAACATTTTTTGATTGCGCCAACATGGTCGCTGCATTCATTCTATTTCTGAATGGTCCAGCTAACAAATCTGCAGCTTTTAAGAAAATTGCAGCACGTTGTTCCCACGGTAAATTTGCCCAATCTTTTTTAGCAGCTAATGCCGCATTGATTGCTTTCTCAACATGAGAACTATCACCAGCATTGAAATGTCCCAATACTTTTTTGTGGTCGTGAGGTGGCGACATTGGAACTTTTTTGTCCGTTGTCACTTTTTCATTTCCAATATACATTGGAATTTCGATTGGCGCTTGATTGGCCAATAAATTATATTCAGCGATTAAAGCATCGCGTTCAGCTGTTCCTGGGGCATAAGCCTTAACGGGTTCGTTAATTGGTTTTGGAACGACAAAAAATGCATTTGACATAGATTCGATTTTATGGTACAAAGTTAACAGAATGTATCAATTTCTATCGTTACCTAAATCACATTTATTTCCTTTTTAATTGAAATAAATTAACGCAAATTCTATTTGGTTTTTTGCACGAAAAATTGTATTATTGTTTAAATAAACCACATGAAAAACCGCTACTACTTCTTCATTATTGCCTTTTTTTCGTCGATTGCATTTGGCGCAAATACACATTTTTATTTAGAGAAGTTGACAAAAGGATCAGCACTTGAGCGCATGAATGCTGCAGAAAAGTTAAATGCCATTTACCAAAGTGAAGCGCGTGATTCGTTGCGTTATGTAGGTGAAAAATTGTATTTTTTCGGTATCCAACATCACTATTATCCCGCTATAGAAAAAGGAAAAATAATACTTTCAGAATACTTTATTTTAACTGGAAAAGTTATCGATGGCATTACAACTTTAAAAGCGATGCTGCCAATTATGGAGAAACGCAATGATAACCGAGAATTATGCTTGGCCACAAAAATAATCAGTCAAGGATATGTTATTGAACGTGATGCAAAATCTGCTTTGTATTGGGCTGAGAAATCTGTCAAACATGCACGGATTTCATCCAACAAACAATTAAAATCCGATGGATTGTTAGTTTTATCAGAAGCATATTTATTGTCAGGTAAAACCGAAAAGGCTTTAGCAACATTGCAACTTTATGAAAAAATCGTTTGTCAGGAAAAAAATGAACGTAAAAAAAGTGCTGTATATGCCAAATTGGGTGATTTTTATATGCGAAAAGGCGATTTAATTCGAGCAGAAGGATATTTTTTGTCTTCTTATCAAAGTGCGCAACAAACGAATTTAATCAGTCCGATAGCCAATGCTTTGAATAATCTAGCAATAATCTATTATGAAAACAATGATTTCAAGCAATCAAAAAGCTTTTTCTTAAAAGCGCTCCAATTACGTTTAAAAGCAAAGGATTTTAAATCAATTTCAGAGAGTTATTACAATTTAGGCGATTTTTACTATTACAGTAACGATCTAGAAAACGCACACAAATGGTATGTTCAGTCACTGGAAACGGCTTCCAATTATCAATTAAAATCGGAGCAAAACGACGCATTGAATGCACTTGCAGAATTGAGCAAAGCCCAAAAAGATTTTGAAAGCGCAAATAAATACCGTGAGCAGCAGTTAGAACTGTTGAAGAAAATTGAAATTGATAATCGTGCCGATGAAGAAGAAATAAAAGCACTACAATTAGAAATGCTTCAATTGGAAACAACGTCACTACCCATTTCAACCGAACAAAAAGCTGGGTTAACCTTAAAATGGGAATGGGGAGTTATCGTTATATTGCTCCTTCTACTCTTGATGAAAACGAGGATTAATTCATCCTCCCAGGATATATCAAATGAAAAGTAGGTATATCAACTCGAATTGTTTCTTGCGTTTCAGCATGAACGAACGTGTAAAAACCACTCATCGATCCAATTTCAGAACGCAATTCACACCCGCTTGCATAGGAGAAAATTTCTCCTGCTTCTAAAACTGGTTGTTGACCAATCACCCCTTCCCCACTTACGTGTGCAGAAGGAAATAATGAATCATAAATAAACCAATCGCGGTGAACCAACTGAACAGGATAGCTGTTTTGATTCTCAATTGTAATATGATAATTAAAATAATAAACCCCTTCGGTGATCGTGGATAAATCTTCTCTGTATTCAGTATTTACTTTTACTAATACTCCTTTCGTGATTGCAGTTTGTTGTGTCATAAGTGTGTTGTTTGAAGGAAAGATAAAAAAACAATTCTAATTCACCAATTTTTTAACATTTAATTTCATCGTTTATTTGAGTTTTTGTCAGATTTGTTACATACTAATAGTGAAAAACGAAAAACTCTTCTTAATTTTAACTATGAAAAATTTCTTTGTACTCATTTCTGTAATTACATTACTCCCCTTTCAGTTTTTCGCACAACGTTTACCTGCGAATCAACAAAATGATTGGCAAAAATTGATGTCTTTTGTTAAACAACCAAGCAGTGATTTAAGTTCGCTCGTTGCAAATAATACTTATTCGATTTACACCATAAAAGGAATTCATTACATCTCCCTTTTTGGAATTGAAAAAACTACTGCGAATTGGGAAGCGTTAAAAACAAAAGGATGTATTCTCGGAAAAAAAACCGGTCAAATTCGCACACTAAAAGTGCCGCTTTCGGTATTGAACGACGTTAATTTGGGTGACTTTTTTTCGTACATTGAATTTCCCTCTAAAATACAACCTCATTTAGACAAAGCGGTCAAAGACACCAAAGCTGATAGCGTTCAAAAAGGTATTAACTTGCCGCGTGCATTTACAGGAAAAAATGTGTACATCGGAATAACAGATTGGGGATTCGATTACACACATCCGATGTTTTATGACACGCTTTTACAAACTACACGCGTGAAAGCAGCTTGGGATCAATACAAACAAATTGGAGCGACACCAACATCTTATAATTATGGTGTGGAATACGATTCTTCTTCCGAATTGTTAGCCGCGGGATCAGATACAGCAAACATTTACAGTTACAATACACATGGAAGTCACGTTGCTGGAATTGCAGGTGGTAGTGATGCTGGGTTTAACTTTCGCGGGTTTGCATTTGAATCGGAATTTTTGTTTTGTACATTTTTAATTGATGCGGCGTCAGTAATTGATGGCTTTAATTGGATGCATGAAAAAGCTACCGCAGATGGAAAAAGATTAGTCATCAACATGAGTTGGGGATTATACTACATGGGCACATTAGATGGAAACTCCTTGTTATCACAAGCTTTGCAAACGTTATCAGATCAAGGTGTTGTTTTTGTTGCATCTGCTGGAAATAACGGAAATGTGAATTTTCACATCAAAAAACAATTTGCTAATAATCACTTCGATTCGCGCATTAATTTTTACGATTACACTGCTAATCCAAATATGTGGGGACAAAGTGTTACCATGTGGGGAGAAGAAAACAAGGATTTTGGTGTCCAATTGAAAATCTATTCTTCTAATGGGACGTTACTGGCGAGCAGTGATACAATAAATACAGCTACCATTTCGAGTTACATCGATTCAAGTTTTATTATTGGTTCAGATACAATATTGTTTAATGTCGCTGGTGAGCACAACCATCCGTTAAACAACCGACCAAATTTGCGTTTACGTGTACAAAACAAGAACACAAGCTATGCTACCGTTTTATCCAGTTTCGCAGCAAACGGAACAGTTCATTATTGGAATGTTACAGAGTTAGTAACAGGTGTTGGAAATTGGGGAATGCCTTTCACAACTTTTGGAACGAATGGAATTGCAGGTGATGCGAATTACAGTATCGGCGAGCCTACTTGTTCTCCAGATGCAATTTCAGTTGGCGCTTATGCCTCATCCTATTACACAGCAAATGGTAGTTTAGTTGGAGGTGGACAAGCAACGTTCACAAGTATTGGACCATTGTACACGGAAGTAATGAAACCCGATATTTCTGCGCCTGGAGTAAGTGTTACTTCGTCCATTTCTTCTTTTACTGATGCAACTTATAGCGCTGTAGCCTCGACAACATTCAACGGCACTACGTATGATTTTGCGCGCTTTTCTGGAACATCAATGTCTTCACCAGCTGTTGCGGGAATTGTTGCCTTAATTTTAGATGCAAATCCATACCTCATGCCCGATCAAGTGAAAACAATTTTAAAGCAAACGGCTCGATTAGATCAACATACTGGAAACATTACTTCACCTGGAAATACGCGTTGGGGCATGGGTAAAGTAAATGCTTTAGCTGCTGTTTTATTAGCGTTGAATACCATTTCGATTGAAGAAATTGCAGCAGATAATTGGTTGGTGGTTTACCCGAATCCAACCGCAAATTCAATTGAACTTTTTGTTCCAACAGGAAAAACGCTTCAAAAAATAACCATCTACAATGAAGCTGGAGTTATTGTTTACCAACAAGAAAAGGGAGAAATTCTTTCTCTAATCGATTGTAGCCCATTTTCTGCAGGTAGTTATGTCGTTTCTGCTGAAATTAACGGTGAAAAAGTTGTGAAGAAATTCATAAAAAACTAGACAAAACAAGGTCACGATTTAAGTATTAAAGCCAATAAAATTGTTAATTTTGGCGAAAATAAACAAGCGAAATGAATCCAAAATTTCACCCCCTTCAAGTAATTGATATTCATCACGAAACAGAAGATGCAGTATCAATCGGCTTTGCTGTTCCAAACGATTTAAAAGAGGAGTTTTCTTTTTATGCAGGACAATATATTACCATAAAAGCAACGATTGCTGGTGAAGAAGTCAGACGTTCATACTCTATTTGCGCTGCTCCCAACGAACAAACACTTCGCGTTGCAGTTAAACGTGTAGAAAATGGAAAATTCTCCACTTGGGCAACAAACGACTTAAAAATTGGAGATAATTTAGAAGTAATGACTCCAGCTGGAAATTTCAAATTAACGCCAGCAACTTCGAATCAAAAATCATACGTTTTATTTGCTGCAGGTAGTGGAATTACTCCAATCATTTCGATCATCAAAACAATTTTAGCAGAAGAACCGATGAGTGAAGTTACCTTGTTCTATGGTAACAAAGGATTTTCAAGCATTATTTTCCGCGAGGAATTGGAAGCATTAAAAAACCGTTTCATGAAGCAATTCCGCTTGATTCACATTTTGAGCCGTGAAAGCCTTGGTAATGTGATTCAAAAAGGTCGAATTGATGATGAAAAAGTACGGAAGTTGTGTAGTGGTTTTTTAAATCCCGCAGCAATCGACGAAGTCTACGTTTGTGGGCCAGAAGCTATGATTCACGCAGTAAAAAACGAATTAAACGCGTTTGGTGTTCCAGAAAAACAAATTCATTTTGAACTTTTCGGGACTGGATATGTTAAACAAGAGAAAAAAGAAGTTGCTGTTTCAGAAATTGTTGCATCAAAAGTCACTATTATTTTAGACGATGACCGTTACGAATTAAACCTCGACTCAAACGGAAAAAATATTTTAGAAGCAGGATTTGAAGCTGGTGCTGATTTACCTTACGCTTGCAAAGGTGGTGTTTGCTGTACTTGTAAAGCAAAAATTATAGAAGGAACTGCATCAATGGACATTAATTACGCATTAGAAAAAGAAGAAGTGGAAGCTGGTTATATTTTAACGTGCCAAGCACATCCAACTTCAAGCAATTTAGTTATCTCATTTGACGAATAATATGGGTTTATTTTCACGATTCAAAAAAACGGAATCAACAAGCAAAAACAAGCGTTCAGCTGAACTTGCAGTGCTAAAAAACGAAAAATTGACAGCTGATAGTTGTCAAATCAGTTTTAGAATTCCAGATGAATTAAAAGCTGATTTTCAGTTTATTCCAGGACAATACTTGAATTTACATTGTTTAATCAATAATGAAACGGTAGTGCGTTCTTATTCCATTTGTAGTGGAACAAACGAAGCGCTAGCTGTTGCCGTAAAACGCATTCCAACTGGTAAAGCATCTAATTGGATTTTTAACGAATTGGTTGCTGGATCGACAATTTTGGTTGATTTTCCGCAAGGAAATTTTCAAGTTCGTGACAATGAAAAATCAATAGTTGCATTTGCTGCTGGAAGTGGGATAACACCAATTCTTTCAATGGCAAAATCACTGCAACAAACTAAAATTAAATTGTTTTATGGGAATAGTACACCAGAATCGGCTATGTTTTTGTCCGATTTAACTACACTTTCTACGGTTGAGTTATTTCCTTTTTACACCAAATCAACAATCGAAGGAGCTAGTTTTGGTCGTTTTAATAAAGAAACAGTAACTGAAATTGTTAAAGCAGATTTATCGATTTTGAATGCTGACGGCTATTACCTATGTGGACCAGAAGAAATGATTGTGCATGTAAATGACGTGTTAACAACATTTGGCGTTTCGAAAGATAAAATTCACTTTGAACTTTTTACAACTCCCGTTTTACTTGTTGATAACGAATCTTCAAAAAACGAAGCGTTTTCTGGAATGAGTCAAGTTAGTGCAATGCTAGATGGAGAAGTTGTGAAAATTGAATTATCAGGTACTGGAAAATCAATTTTAGATGCTTTGGATCAAGCTGGAATGGATGTTCCTTTTTCTTGCAAAGGCGGTGTATGTTGTACCTGTAAAGCAAAAATCATTGAAGGAAGTGCGTCGATGAATATCAATTACGCTTTGACTGACGAAGAGGTTGCAAACGGATATATTTTAACATGCCAAGCACACCCAACTAGTCCTGTTTTAAAAATTGATTACGATGTCTAAAACAGCTTTGATAATTGGTGCAAGTAAAGGAATTGGCAAAGAATTATTAGCTAATTTTTCGAATGAGTCTTGTAATACGTATGGTTTTGCTCGAAGTTTTGATAATTCATCAATAGAAAAAACTCACTTTATCCAATTAGACTTAGCAAGTTCGACCTTAAAAGAAGATATTGATAAAGTGCTAATATCGGTTAAACAAATCGATTACTTGATTTACAATGCCGGAACAATTGCGGTTAAACCATTTTTGGAATTAACGAACGAAGACATTTCGAACTGTTATACGGTAAATGTTTTATCGGTTTTTCAAGTAATGCAAGTTTGCTTACCCAAAATGGTTCGTGGTAGTCATGCTGTTTTTATTTCTTCTATAGGTGGATTTCAAGGATCTGTTAAATTTGCTGGTTTATCAGCTTATTCGACATCTAAAGCTGCGTTAGTTTCTTTAACAGAATTACTTGCTGAAGAATACAAAGAAAGTGGCATATCGATCAATTGTTTGTGTTTAGGGGCTGTTCAAACCGAGATGCTAGCAACTGCATTTCCTGGATATGTTGCACCACATTCAGCGAAAGAAATGGCAGATTACATCACTGATTTCACTATTAATGCTGGGAAATATTTTCATGGTAAAATAATTCCAGTTTCCATTTCAACACCGTAATTACACGATGCAATTAGCGCTAGCACCGCTTCAAACATACACGGATTTTCATTTTCGAAATGCATTTCAAAAAGTATATGGAGGTGTAGATAAATACTATGCACCTTATCTGAAGTTAAACAACGACGGATCCATAAAAAACACGCCAAAAATCGATATTCTTCCTGAGAATAATCCAGCAACAAATGTAATCCCACAATTGATGGCATGTAATGCGGAAGAATTCTTTGTGATGGCTGAATATATGCATGATTTGGGTTACACCGAATTGAATTGGAACATGGGTTGTCCCTATCCTATGGTCACACGAAAATCTATGGGAGCTGGTATTTTAAACCAACCCGACGAATTATTTCGAATGCTCGATTCCATATATCCTAAATTAAATATGAAATTGGGATTAAAAATGAGAATGGGCATGGATGATACAAGTGATATTCTTGAATTACTTCCCCGATTAAATGATTATCCTTTAACTGAAATCATTATTCATGCACGCAATGCAAAACAACTCTACACTGGAACATGTGATATAGAACAATTTAAAAATTGTATTGCTTTGAGTAAACACTCATTAGTATACAATGGTGATATCGTTGATTTAGAAACATTTAGAGTTTTACAAAAAGAACTTCCTACTATTACAAATTGGTTTATTGGTCGAGGTGCATTAATGAATCCCATGTTATTTCAGGAATTAAAGGCGAATCGTGGTTTTGATGAACATGAATACGTTAGAAAAATACGTCAATTCTCTGAAAAGCTAGTTGAAAGTCTATCGCAACATCAAAAGGACAAAGGTTATGCTTTAACGAAAATGAAAGGCTATTGGGAATATTTGGCTATGGGAATTCCAGCGGGAAAAAACTGTTATAGAAAACTCAAAAAGATGAATACGATTGAAGAATTTATGAGGTTTTTAAATGACTTTTCGTTTGATTAATCAACGAAGCACTGTAACATGTCCTAACAATTGATGTTTTTTGCCAGAAGCTTCATATTCAATTTTCCAGGAATAAACGCCATCTTGTACCACTAATCCTTTGAAAGTACCATCCCAACTTTCATTTAAATCAGAAGTGCTGAAAATCACTTCACCCCATCTATTGATAATTTGAAAGAAATATTCGTCAACCAAATCTGGTCGATTAAAAATTGGTTGATAAGTTGTGTTAAATCCTCCACCATCAGGAGTAAAAGCGTTGGGCGCATATAACAAAACAGGTGGAGAAAAAAAGATGTTTTCTTCGTGTTGAAATGAACACCCTAATTGATTCGTTACAGATAAATTTACTACAATAATAGAATCAGAGAACACATCCCAATAATATGATTGATTCGCTTGATTTCCAACAATTTCTCCATCTACACTCCATGAATAACTCGATAAATTTTGATTTGTACTAGACAACGTAACAAGTTGACTAAAATCGGATATTTCAGCTAAAATATAAGTGAAATTTGCTTGCGGTAGCGGTTCAAAAATAATCTGATAATTGATAATAGAATCACATCCTGTTGCGGAAGTTAATGTTTGTGTCAATAATTGATTTTGCACAATAGGATTTCCTTGGAAAAGATACATTTCCCCATCACATAAAGTAATTGTGATTGTCGATTCAAACTTCGGATGAACGATTAAATGTAAGTTCTTGATGGAATCACAGCCGAAAGTTGTGGTAAGGTTTTGCGTGTAAAACCCAGAAGATGTACGTGCAGTTCCACCAAAAAGATACGATTCGCCTTGGCAAATGTCTACTGTTACGGTATCTGAATATTTTTGATGAACAATTAAATGCAGGTTTTTGATCGAATCACAGCCGAAAGTTGTTGAGAGATTTTGTGAGTAAAATCCGCTTGTTGTGCGTGCAATCCCTCCAAAAAAATACGAACCTCCTTGACAAATGTTTGCAGTAATTGTATCGTGAAATTTCGGATGAACGATTAAATGCAGGTTTTTAATCGAATCACAACCAAAAGTTGTTGTGAAGTTTTGGGTGTAAAATCCGCTTGTCGTCCGTGCAACACCGCCAAATAAATAAGATTCGCCTTGACAAATGTCAACTGTTACGGTATCTGCAAACTTCGGATGAACGATTAACTGCAAGTTCTTAATCGAATCACAACCAAAAGTTGACGTAAAGTTTTGCGTGTAAAATCCGCTTGTCGTCCGAGCAACACCGCCAAACACAACCGATTCACCTTGGCAAATGTCGACCGTTAAAGTATCTGCAAACTTCGGATGTACAATTAACTGCAAGTTCGTGATGGAGTCACAGCCGAAAGTTGTCGTTAAGTTTTGCGTGTAAAATCCGCTTGTCGTTCGAGGTACTCCACCAAAAACAACCGATTCGTCCTGGCAAATATTGACCGTTACGGTATCTGAGTATTTTGGATGAACAATTAAATGCAGGTTTTTGATGGAATCACAGCCGAATGTTGTTGTGAGATTTTGCGTGTAAAATCCGCTTGTCGTTCGTGCAACACCGCCAAACACAAACGATTCGCCTTGGCAAATGTCAACTGTTATGGTATCAGTAAACTTCGGATGAACGATTAACTGCAAATTCTTGATCGAATCACAGCCGAAAGTTGTTGAGAGATTTTGTGAGTAAAATCCAGCAGTCGTTCTAGTAATCCCTCCAAATAGATAAGATTCGCCTTGGCAAATATCAACGGTTAGAGTATCGGCAAACTTCGGATGAACGATTAACTGCAGGTTCTTGATCGAATCACAGCCGAAAGTTGATGTGAAGTTTTGCGTGTAAAATCCTGATGTCGTTCGAACAGTTCCACCAAAAAGATACGATTCACCTTGACAAATGTCAACTGTTACGGTATCGGCAAACTTCGGATGAACGATTAAATGCAGGTTCTTGATGGAATCACAGCCGAAAGTTGTGGTAAGGTTTTGCGTGTAAAATCCACTTGTCGTTCGAACAGTTCCACCAAAAAGATACGATTCGCCTTGGCAAATATCAACGGTTACGGTATCAGCTAACTTTGGATGTACAATTAACTTCAAGTTCTTGATGGAATCACAGCCAAAAGTTGTTGTGAGATTTTGCGTGTAAAATCCGCTTGTCGTTCGTGCAACACCGCCAAATAAATAAGATTCGCCTTGACATATGTCAACTGTTACGGTATCGGCAAACTTCGGGTGAACGATTAACCGCAAGTTCTTGATGGAATCACAGCCGAAAGTTGTGGTAAGGTTTTGCGTGTAAAATCCGCTTGTCGTTCGAGCAACTCCGCCAAATAGATATGATTCCCCTTGGCAAATGTCAACAGTTACGGTATCTGCAAACTTCGAGTGAACGATTAACTGCAAATTCTTGATGGAATCACAGCCGAAAGTTGTGGTAAGGTTTTGCGTGTAAAATCCACTTGTCGTTCGTGCAACACCGCCAAATAAATAAGATTCGCCTTGACAAATGTCAACGGTTACGGTATCGGCAAACTTCGGATGAACGATTAACTGCAAATTCTTGATGGAATCACAGCCAAAAGTCGTTGTGAAGTTTTGTGCGTAAAATCCGCTTGTCATCCGTGCAACACCGCCAAATAAATATGATTCGCCTTGGCAAATATCAACGGTTAGAGTATCGGCAAACTTCGGATGAACGATTAACTGCAGGTTCTTAATCGAATCACAGCCGAAAGTTGTTGAGAGATTTTGTGAGTAAAATCCAGCAGTCGTTCTAGTAATCCCTCCAAATAGATATGATTCACCTTGGCAAATGTCGACCGTTATCGTATCGTGAAATTTCGGATGTACAATTAACTGCAAGTTTATAATCGAATCACAACCAAAAGTTGACGTAAAGTTTTGCGTGTAAAATCCGCTTGACGTCCGTGCAACACCGCCAAATAAATATGATTCGCCTTGACATATGTCAACTGTTACGGTATCGGCAAACTTCGGATGAACGATTAACTGCAAGTTCTTAATCGAATCACAACCAAAAGTTGACGTAAAGTTTTGCGTGTAAAATCCGCTTGTCGTTCGAGCAATTCCACCAAATAGAAATGATTCACCTTGGCAAACGTCAACGGTTACGGTATCGGCAAACTTTGGATGAACGATTAAATTCAGGTTTTTAATCGAATCACAGCCGAAAGTTGTTGTGAAATTTTGCGTGTAAAATCCAGAAGTTGTCCTTGCTATTCCACCAAAAAGATACGATTCGCCTTGGCAAATGTCAACGGTTACGGTATCGGCAAACTTCGGATGAACGATTAACTGCAAGTTCTTGATCGAATCACAGCCAAAAGTTGTTGAGAGATTTTGCGTGTAAAATCCGCTTGTCGTTCTTGAAACACCGCCAAACACAACCGATTCGCCTTGGCAAATGTCGACCGTTACAGTATCTGCAAACTTCGGATGAACGATTAACTGCAAGTTCTTGATGGAATCACAGCCAAAAGTTGTCGTGAAGTTTTGCGTGTAAAATCCGCTTGTCGTTCTTGAAACACCGCCGAACACAAACGATTCGCCTTGGCAAATGTTAACGGTTACGGTATCGGCAAACTTCGGATGAACGATTAACTTCAAGTTCTTGATGGAATCACAACCAAAAGTTGAGGTGAGATTTTGCGTGTAAAATCCGCTTGTCGTTCTAGTAATCCCTCCAAATAGATAAGATTCGCCTTGGCAAATGTCAACTGTTATCGTATCGTGAAATTTCGGATGAACGATTAAATGCAAGTTCTTAATCGAATCACAGCCGAAAGTTGTTGTGAAGTTTTGCGCGTAAAATCCTGATGTCGTTCGTGCAACACCGCCAAATATATATGATTCGCCTTGACATATGTCAACTGTTACGGTATCAGCAAACTTCGGATGAACGATTAACTGCAAATTCTTGATGGAATCACAGCCGAAAGTTGTTGAGAGATTTTGTGAGTAAAATCCAGCAGTCGTTCTAGTAATCCCTCCAAATAGATAAGATTCGCCTTGGCAAATGTCGACCGTTACAGTATCTGCAAATTTCGGATGAACGATTAAATGCAGGTTCTTGATGGAATCACAGCCGAAAGTTGTGGTAAGGTTTTGCGTGTAAAATCCGCTTGTAGTCCGTGCAACACCGCCAAACAAATACGATTCGCCTTGGCAAATGTCAACTGTTACTGTATCGGCAAACTTCGGATGAACGATTAAATGTAAGTTCTTAATCGAATCACAACCAAAAGTTGAGGTAAGGTTTTGCGTGTAAAATCCTGATGTCGTACGAACAGTTCCACCAAAAAGATACGATTCACCTTGACAAATGTCAACTGTTACGGTATCGGCAAACTTCGGATGAACGATTAACTGTAAGTTCTTAATCGAATCACAGCCGAAAGTTGTGGTAAGGTTTTGCGTGTAAAATCCGCTTGTCGTTCTAGTAATCCCTCCAAATAGATAAGATTCTCCTTGGCAAATGTCAACTGTTACGGTATCGGCAAACTTCGGATGAACGATTAACTGTAAGTTCTTAATCGAATCACAGCCAAAAGTTGACGTTAAGTTTTGTGCGTAAAATCCGCTTGTCGTCCGTGCAACACCGCCAAATAAATATGATTCGCCTTGGCAAATGTCAACGGTTACGGTATCAGCAAACTTCGGATGAACGATTAACTGCAAGTTCTTGATGGAATCACAGCCGAAAGTTGTTGAGAGATTTTGTGAATAAAATCCAGCAGTCGTTCGAGCAATTCCACCAAATAGAAATGATTCACCTTGGCAAACGTCAACGGTTACGGTATCGGCAAACTTCGGATGAACGATTAACTGCAAGTTCTTGATGGAATCACAGCCAAAAGTTGATGTGAAGTTTTGCGTGTAAAATCCTGATGTCGTCCGTGTAACACCGCCAAATACAACCGATTCACCTTGACAAATATCAACGGTTACGGTATCAGCAAACTTCGGGTGAACGATTAACTGCAAATTCTTGATCGAATCACAGCCGAAAGTTGACGTAAAGTTTTGTGCGTAAAATCCTGATGTCGTTCGAACAGTTCCACCAAAAAGATACGATTCACCTTGGCAAATATTGACCGTTATGGTATCTGAGTATTTTGGATGTATAGAAAAATTAACTATCATTGAATCCGATTGGAAACATTCAGTTGTATCAATCACAACTAATTTTAAAGCATATTGCCCAGGGGAATTTATTGAAAAAGAAGGTTCGAATAAATTAGATGTTTGACCATCAGACAATGACCAATTGAAAAGTTGAGCATATTGACTAAAATTGTGAGTAATTACTGTTCCTGAATCACAAAAGGTTGTGTTTGATAAGGATGCGACAGCTTTCACATCATTCAAATCAAATTTAAATGCAGCTAAATTACAATTACTACTTGGGTTTGAAACAGACCAAACACCTGGTGTTGTTGTAAAACCATATTCGTTACCACCACATCCACCACAAACAGCATGGTAAATTTTACCAGATTTATCAAACCTGCTTGTTCCTCCATCAACATGATTATAACTAGAATTAGCTCCTCCCATGAATGTTGCATACTTTAACGAAGTTGCATTTGGTGCGAGAACAGCTAAGTAAAAATTAGAACCATTTGTACTTGATTGATATGCATTTGCTGTTACTGGAAAATTGTTAGTTCCAGAATTAGTTGCTTGCGAATAAATTTGATTGATAAAACCACCCCAACCACTTATATAAATATTACCGCAATTAGAAACTAGAAATGCTGTTGGAGATATCTCAATATGATTTCCACCACCTCCAATCAATGTATTCCAATAAAATGTAGCTAAATCATTACTATATTTCTGAATAAATTGACCCGAATTTGCAACACCATATTTCCCAGAAGAAATAGGTATACTTCCATTCGATTGACCAAATACATACAGATCGTTTTGATTATCTATTTGGACAAAATATAACTGATCATATAAATTAGTCCCAATAAAACGCGTTGTACCAACTACTCCACTTGTACCGTTTAATTTTGATATAAATCCATCAGAGATTCCTCCCGAAAAAGAACCGATTAAAGATCCAGGAAAAGAATTGTGATTCTTTGTTCCTCCAGATATAAAAACATTGTTTTGCAAGTCAATTGCAATCCCATTTCCTGAATCCAAATTACTTCCTCCAACATAGGTAGACCAATACAAAGAAGATAAACTAGTGTTAAATTTAAAAACAATTGCATCTTGAGATCCATTTAACACTCCAGTTGAAACAGGGAAGTTTGAAGATTGAGTTGTACTTACAACTATAGGATTTTGAAAGTTATCCAATTGAATTTCACCTCTAAATTGATCACCATAATTATACTTTAATGAACCCGTATTTAACCCATCATTTCCTGATCCACCAATATATGTTGATGCCAAAAGAGAAGTACCAGTTGCATTTAACTTATTGACAAAAATATCAGCGCCAGGAAATGAAATACTATTTTCAACGATAGAAGTTCCACCATTAAACGTTAGATCATATGCATTAATACTTGTTGGGAAATTTAAAGAAGATGTAGCTCCAAATGTATAAATAGAACCATCATCTGCTACAATTAAACTATGAGGGGTTTCATTTCTTGACCCTCCAAGAAAAGTTGAAAATAGTAATGAAGTACCAGAAGGATTAAACAATGAAATAGCAACATCAGTTTGTAAAGAACCAACTCCTCCATTATAAGAATTATCAAAAGCAGTTGGTGTAATTGGATATAATGAACCCATAACAATAGAACCTGCAACCAAATCACCAGTAGAAGTAGGTGTTGCACAAAAACCCCAATTATCAGAAACCGATCCTGTAAATGTTGAAAAAGTTAAAACAGGATCAATATACAATATTGCTGTTGTATCGTATCCAAATGTTAAATCAAAAGATAATTGATCATTTAATATTTTAAAAGCTATTGGCACATCTAATTTAACCCCATTGATTACTTGCCAAGCAATCGGTTTTGAATGTTTTATTTCAGTTGAAGCTATATAAGATAAAAATTCACCTTTATCATTTATGCGAAGGGAATCAATGTTTGAAAAAGAGAAATGCAACTCAGACAACTTACCGGATGGTAATACTTCAAATTCATATTGAAGTTGATTATTAATAGTAGTTGAAAGGATTAAATCGATTTTTGGATAAAAATCAATTAATCGTTCTCTTAAAACCGGGTACACCGAAGAAACCCAACTAGACGAATCATTTCCAAGAAAATAATTATAATAATAAGATGCTTTTGATTCTGTATTGGTTAAGCCTGACCATGTTGAACTAAGAAAGTTAAAACTTGAGACTGTTGAGTATACATTGGTGTCATTTAAGTCGTGATTGATTGGTCTATTGTAGGTAATAAAAGTAAATTTATTTTTCTCAAAATAAGATTCTCCATTTTCAATTTCAATCTTATAATCAATTGTATTTCTCCATTGACCTAAATTTGGGATAATACCTTTTTGTTGACTGTAAAAACAGTTTGTAAAAAACAACAACAAAATTGTAATTAAATATCTCAAAACATTGATTATCAGACAAAGGTACGAAAATGTACTTTGTAAAAAAAACAGTATAAACAAAAAAATCCTGTCACTCATAGAATGACAGGATTTGTAAAAGTGGTATCGACTTACGCTACCATCCGTCGGCTGACGGAAAGTACCATCAGCGTGATAAATAGTAAAAATAAAAACAATTAAAACAAAAAAATCCTGTCACTCAAAGAATGACAGGATTTATAAAAGTGGCATCGACTTACTCTTCCATCCGTCGGCTGACGGACAGTACCATCAGCGTGATAAATAGTAAAAGCAAAACAGTATAAACAAAAAAATCCTGTCACTCAAAGAATGACAGGATTTGTAAAAGTGGCATCGACTTACGCTACCATCCGTCGGCTGACGGAAAGTACCATCAGCGTGATAAATAGTAAAAACAAAAACAGTATAAACAAAAAAATCCTGTCACTCAAAGAATGACAGGATTTGTAAAAGTGGCATCGACTTACTCTTCCATCCGTCGGCTGACGGACAGTACCATCAGCGTGATAAATAGTAAAAACAAAAACAGTATAAACAAAAAAATCCTGTCACTCAAAGAATGACAGGATTTGTAAAAGTGGCATCGACTTACTCT
>JAGOAZ010000003.1 GCA_017983675.1 Fluviicola sp. | reverse complement strand
GAACTTGGGTCTAATCCAAACTCATTTTTCTCTGTCAAACTCATGCCTTTGATAAAGAAATATGCATTTAAAATCACTTTATGGAACCAAGGCAATTCGTTATCGTTTGATAAAAACTTGCGAATTACGATGAATCGGAAATCTCCAATATGATCGCTGTGGTGATATTCACACGCATAATGCGATTTGATTTCTATTTCTCCTTCTTGCACCAATTCCTCGACTACTTGCTTGAACATGGTGTCTAATTTCGGTTGAACACGGAATCCCAAACGGAAATCTACGCGAATCAAATCATTTTCATCGTGCTTCGTGACTTTGTATTCTTTTGTGTAAGGTTCATCTGTAGTATTGACATGAACAAACCAATAGCGCTCAGCACGTTTTGGTTGTTGCTCCAAAATCGAATAAAACACTTTCGACTCTACTTCATCAACGCGCTCTGCACTCGTTAAATAGACCAAATGAGTCGCGTAAGTAGGGATTTGTTCGTCTGCTGATAGTTTTTGTAAAACGGGCAAGAAGTTTTTTATTTTGACAAACTCCAAATAACTTGTTCGAATGATTTTACTTTTAAAGATAATGTACATCAATACAATTAACATAGAGGCGATTATCAATGTAATATAACCTCCATCAGGGAATTTGTCAATTTGTGCAATCGCAAATCCACCTTCAATGACAAAGAACATCGTAATCATGATGTATTTGAAAACTGGATTCCAATGTTTTTTCGCCATGTAGAAAATCAACAACATGGACGTTGAAATCATTGCTAAAACTATTGAAAGTCCGTAGGCAGCTTCCATGTTTTCTGATTTTTCAAAATACCAGACAACACCCAAACAACCAAACATCAACATCCAGTTAATCGATGGAATATACAATTGACCTTTGATGTCTGATGGGAAATTCACTTTCACCCGTGGCCATAAATTCAAGCGAATAGCTTCATTTATTAAGGTGAATGATCCGGAAATCAAGGCTTGTGAAGCAACAATAGCTGCCGCAGTTGCAATAACAATTGCTGGTAATTTAAACCATTCAGGAACGATTAAATAAAAAGGATTTTCTTCGTTGATATACGCATTTGCATGGTGATTCAATAAATAAGCACCTTGTCCAAAGTAATTGATTATCAACATCGCTTTGACAAAAATCCAACTCACACGAATATTTTCTCTTCCGCAGTGACCTAAATCTGAATACAATGCCTCTGCTCCAGTAGTACATAAAAAAACAGCTCCTAATAACCAAAATCCCTTCGGATAATGCGCTAATAAATCGTATGCATAATAAGGGTTTAATGCTTTTAATATCGTGAAATCAGTCATTAATGATGCAAAACCAACAATTCCCAACATCAAAAACCAGGTCATCATCACAGGTCCAAAAGCTCGTCCAATGATTTTTGTTCCAAATTGTTGAATAACAAAAATACCAATGATGATAGCAATAATAATCGGAAAGGTTTGTATTTCAGGATTCACATAACGCAACCCTTCTATTGCAGAGGATACAGAAATTGGTGGTGTAATAATTCCGTCTGCTAATAAGGCAGCACCTCCAATCATTGCAGGCACAACCAACCATTTTTTACGACGACGCACTAAGGTGTATAATGAAAATATACCGCCTTCGCCTTTGTTATCCGCACGCAACGTTATAATAACGTATTTAATTGTTGTTTGTAAGGTTAAGGTCCAGAAAATACACGATAGAGCTCCTAAAATCAACTGATTGGTGATGAGTTTTCCGACTTCTACTCCATTTACGGGATCAGCATTCGTTATCGCTTTCAATACGTACAATGGTGAAGTTCCAATATCGCCAAATATAATACCGACTGTTATTAATAAACCGGCAAAAGACAACGCATTGTGTTGATGTGATGACATAGTTTCAATTTTTGGGTAAATTTATAATAAAGCAAAACACTTTACTACTATTTCATTGAAAATCTATAAAAAAGTTATTTGCAAGTTTTTTCTAATTTTGTAACTCATTATGGGAAAAAATAAATTACGTCGTTTTGCAGAAATGAAGGCATGGAAAAATGTCTTCGAACCAACATTGGAATTGAATCCAGCTCAACCTTTCGCATTAAAAGGAAAATGGCGTTCGGAGTATTTTCACAATGACAACCCGATCATTTTAGAACTTGGTTGTGGAAAAGGTGAATATTCCGTTGGTCTAGCAAAACACTATCCCAACAAAAACTTTATCGGAGTTGATATTAAGGGGTCCCGTATGTTTGTTGGTGCCAAAGAAGCGCTTGATGAAGGTTATGAAAATGTTGCTTTTCTTCGAACACGCATTGATTTTATTGAATCGTATTTTGCTGAAAATGAGGTTGATGAAATTTGGCTAACATTTTCAGATCCGCAAGCTGAAAAACCTCGCAAACGCTTGACAGCAGCAGGTTTTATTAATCGTTATCGTACTATCTTAAAAACTGGCGGGCTCGTCCACTTAAAAACAGACTCCGACTTGTTATTCGAATTTACAGCTGATGAAATCAAGGAACACAACTACCCTGTTGTTGAATTAACTTGGGATTTGTACCAATCAATTCCTGCTGATTTAGATCCAACAATACGCGAGATTTTACACATCAAAACACATTACGAGCAATTATTTACCGCTAAAGGTGCGACAATCAAATATTGTTCGTTTACGATAAATTAAAAAAGACTTCCCAAATGGAAAGTCTTTCATGAATGTGTATCGTTCTTATGTGTTAAGCAACTTTTAATGCTGCCATTTTACTTTTAGAAAATTGTGCTTGGGCATAATCTAACGTTACTTTGAATTCGCTTTCGTTTTTGGAAGGCAATTCATACATCGCATCAGTTAAAA
Organism: Fluviicola sp.; assembly: GCA_017983675.1. Lineage (GTDB taxonomy): Bacteria > Bacteroidota > Bacteroidia > Flavobacteriales_D > Crocinitomicaceae > Fluviicola. The sequence goes on along the minus strand of JAGOAZ010000003.1, from coordinate 275,017 downwards.
TAGCTTCACAAATTGAACGCAAACCACGCGCTCCTAATTTGAAATCCAAGGCTTTCTCAACGATAAAGTCTAAGACTTTTGCATCAAACGTCAAACGAATTCCGTCAATTTCAAATAAGCGGGTATACTGCTTAATTAAAGCATTTTTCGGTTCAGTTAATATTCGTTTTAAACTTTTTGCATCCAAGGGCTCTAAATAGGTCAACACAGGGAAACGTCCAATTAATTCTGGAATCAATCCAAATGTTTTAATATCTGTCGGATTGATATATTTCAAGAAATTATCGCCATCAATACGCACTTCTGAAGCTGTCGCAAACCCAATAGTTTGACGATTTACTCTGCTCGCAATGATTCGTTCGATGCCATCAAATGCACCGCCACAAATAAATAAAATATTACGTGTGTCTACAGCAACCATTTTCTGTTCCGGGTGTTTTCGACCTCCTTGAGGCGGAACATTGACCGTTGAACCTTCTAATAATTTTAACAATGCTTGTTGCACTCCTTCTCCAGAAACGTCTCTTGTAATAGAAGGATTATCACTTTTGCGAGCGATTTTATCCACTTCATCAATAAATACGATTCCGTTTTGTGCTGCTTGTACGTTATAATCAGCTGCTTGTAACAAGCGCGATAAGATTGACTCTACATCTTCTCCAACATAACCTGCTTCGGTCAAAACTGTAGCATCAGCAATACAAAAAGGAACGTTCAACATTTTGGCAATTGTTTTTGCTAATAATGTTTTTCCGGTTCCAGTTCTACCAACAAGTATTACATTGGACTTTTCGATCTCAACATCATCAACTGTCGTTTGATGCAAGCGTTTGTAATGATTGTAAACAGCAACTGAAAGTACTTTTTTCGCATCATCTTGACCGATAACGTAGTCATCAAGCTTGGTTTTAATGTCTGATGGTTTCAGCACATTAACAGGAAGTTCTTCTTTTGGTTTTGTGCTTACTTCTTCATCAACGATAGTACGTGCTTGGACAATACAATGATCACAAATATGACCAGATAACCCAGCAATTAATAATCCTACCTGACTACGTGGTCGCCCACAAAATGAACACGATGTTTCTTTTTTAGACATTCGTCTTGTTTTTTTTAATCTATAAAAGTCACTCACCAGAGATGAATGACTTTTTTATTGAATGGATAATTTACTTATTTTGGGTTACGAACCAATACTTCGTCTACCATTCCGTAAGCTTTTGCTTCTTCTGATGTCATCCAATAATCTCTATCAGAATCTGCCCATACTTTGTCAAAAGGTTGTTTTGAATGCGTTGCAATAATATCGTATAATTCTTTTTTCAATTTTTGAATTTCACGCGCTGTAATTTCAATGTCAGATGCTTGACCTTGTGCACCACCTAGTGGTTGGTGAATCATTACACGTGAATGTTTCAATGCAGAACGTTTTCCATCAGCTCCTGCACACAATAAAACTGCACCCATTGACGCTGCCATACCTGTGCAAATTGTTGCAACATCTGGTTTGATGTACTGCATCGTGTCATAAATTCCCAAACCTGCATAAACAGATCCTCCAGGAGAATTCAAATAAATTTGAATGTCTTTTTTAGCATCAACTGACTCTAAAAACAATAACTGCGCATTGATGATATTGGCAACTTGATCATTAATTCCCGTTCCTAAAAAGATAATTCTATCCATCATCAAACGAGAAAAAACATCCATTTGCGTCATATTCATTTGACGCTCCTCAATAATATAAGGCGTTAACGAAGACTCAATGTAGCTATGCAAGTTCATACTTGAAATACCCATGTGCTTCGTTGCGTATTTATTAAATTCGTTCTTATCAAACATGATTTTTATTTTTCGATATAATAGCTAAAAGTAGTATGAATTCAAGTAAATTCTAAACTTTTTATCAGAAATTAACGAGAAAATATTAACAACGCTTATTTTGTTGAAAATCCAATTTCGTAACTCGTGTGTTTGCGCATATTAATTACCCGTTCATCTGAAAAAATCAAATACTGGCCTTTGATACCAACAAGCTCACCTTCAATAATTGGTGATTTGTCAAAACCAACACTTTTGACCTTTGTTGGAAAGCGTAAGACTGGATAATTTATTTTTAAAACAGTATCGTCAGCTGCAATAAAATCCCTTAAATCAAAAGGTAATAAATCTTCTATCTTCCCTTTTTCTTCTAATAAATCGATTGAATCATCCAATTCGTTTTTCAACATCCGTTGCCAATTCGTTTTATCAGTCATGTAATCTTTTAACGCTACTTCAATCAAACCTGCTGTATAACGATTAGGTGTAACCGCTAAAATGATTGCTTGGCTTGCTCCTTGATCGATCCAACGAGTTAATTGTTGGTCAAAACGTGTAACACCAACTTTTACGGTGTCAGATGCCGCTAAATAAACAATGTGTGGTTGATTGTGGTGTTTTTCTTCCCATTCAACATCTCTACCCTCGCCTAAATGTGCACGACAAAGTTCAGGACGAATGATACAAGGAGCTGCTTGTGGCGCCGATTGAAAACAGGGATAACAAAATCCTTGTCCAAATGAATTTTTTGTCTGTTTACCACAGTTTGAACAAAAGATACCACCGGTCCATTCCATTCGGATGGTTGAACCAATCAATTCATTCATCGCTATTGGTTCCGATAAATTAAGTTGATAGCTGACTTGTTCATTTAATTGAACCGTCATTTTTTGAATGATACCTTTGATCATATTTCTGGACAATTTTCTAGTTCTTCACTTGCAGTTAACCACAAATCCGTGTAATAATCTAATTTCGACTGACATTCTTCAAATGCTTTCAAAACAGGAGCAGTTGTCACCGAATCAGTGAAATCCATCGTTGCTAATTGTTCTTCTAAAACTTTTAGATCAACTTCGTATTGTTTGACTTTTTCCTCCGCCGTTTTTACTTTGTTTTGTGCTTGATTGCGTTGTCTTTTCAGCTCTTTGCGCTCATCTTGCGACAAAGTAACCGCAACAGTTGGTTTTGTTTCAACAACAGTTTGGACAGGTTCTTGTGCTTTGTTTTTATCTTTTTTAGCCGCTTTATCAGCTGATGCGGTTCCAAGTTTTCGTTCCAAGTATTCATGAACGCCAAAATGGTGAATTTTTAAGGTTTTATCTTCAATGTCCCAAATACGATTGGTCAAATCTTCCAAAAATTCCCTGTCGTGCGATACAATCAAAAATGTTCCTTCGTATTGTTGTAGTGCACGTTTCAACACTTGCTTGCTTTGAATATCCAAGTGATTGGTTGGTTCATCTAAAATCAATACGTTTGAAGGACTCAACAAGAGTTGGCACAAGGCCAAGCGTGTTCGTTCTCCCCCAGATAAAACCCCAACTTTTTTATCGGCATCTTCACCAGAAAAAAGGAAAGCTCCTAATATGGAACGCAAATCTTTTCGTACTTCGCCTACTGCGATTGCATCTACCGTTTCATAAACAGTCAATTCTTTGTTCAATCGCTCTGCTTGATCTTGTGCGAAATAAGTGATTTTTACATTGTGTCCTAATTCTACTTTACCTGCGTAATCGATTTCTTTCATCATACACTTGAACAGTGTTGATTTTCCAACGCCATTAGGTCCAAGTAAGGCAATTTTCTCACCTCTTCCTACTGTAATGGATATGTTCTTAAACAATTGCTTTTCGCCATAAGTTTTCCCCAATTGATCCATTTCAATGACCCATTTTCCAGGCTGAACATTTAGCGGGAAAAAAATGCTCATTTTCGCTATTGCATCAGACTCGACTTCAATACGCTCAGTTTTTTCTAATTTCTTAATCAACGATTGTGCAAAAGCTGCTTTGTTCTTTTTAGCACGAAACTTATCAATTAATTCTTGCGTTTGTTTGATGTCTTTGTCCTGTTGTTTCTTTGCAGCGGATAAGCGTTCCAAATCTTCTGCTCTAAATTCTTTGTATTTGGAATACGAATATGGAAAGTCTAAAATCTTACCTTGAGAAATTTCCCATGTACGATTCGTGACATTATCTAAAAACAAACGGTCGTGCGAAATGACAATAACTGCTCCTTCAAAACGTGATAAATAATTTTCGAGCCATTGTATTGAAATAATATCCAAGTGATTTGTAGGCTCATCTAATAACAACAAATTCGGTCGATTAACCAAGATGCGAGCTAATTCTGCGCGCATTTTCCATCCTCCAGAAAAAGATGACAACACTTTTGGAAAATCATCTTTCGAAAACCCTAATCCGTTTAACGTGAAAGCAATTTTCTCTTCCCACTGATAGCCATCTAAAATTGAAAACTGATCATTACAGGCATTCAACTCATCGAGCAAATTCAAATAACTCTCCGATTCATAATCAGTTCGTTTGACTAAATCCAAGTTAATTTGATCAATACGGTTACGCAAATGATTTAATCGTTCATTTGAATAAAACAAATAATCAAAAACGGTTGCATCAAAATTGATGTGAATATCTTGTGTTAGGAAACCTATTTCGAGATTTTTTTGTTGGTGGACATTTCCGGATGTTGGTTTTTCATGTCCAGCAATCAATTTTAATAATGTTGATTTTCCAGCACCATTTTTTCCGACTAAACCGATTCTGTTTCCATTATCGACTTGGGCAGAGCAATCTTCAAATAAAAAGCCTTGTGGAAAGTGTATTCCTAATTTTTCTAATACAAGCATTTGCAAAAATAAGAAACAAAAGAAAAAAGCCCCCAAAACTTTTGTCTTGAGGGCTCAATTTATTTGAATTTAGTTAGAAATTCCACACATCGTGTTCGTAATTTCTAATTTCTTCTGTTATTTTTTCAGATTCCATGAGTGCATCTACACCAGTTCGGTAAGTTTCAATCTCTCTGTCAAACACATTGCTTTCTTTGAAGATGGTACTATTGAATTGACGTTTCCAGAATAAATCATCAAAACTCATCCAATTTGCATCATTTTGTTCGTTGTACACAAAATAATTATTCAAAATGTAACGACAATGAGGAAAGTATACCCAGTACAATACACGTGAGCCCAAAATTTGATTATTCTCATCTCTTTCGTAAATAACTGGAGCCAAACCTAAAATACGCACATCCATTACAGAACGTTCTTTATCAAAGAACCAATCTTCTTTTAATTGGTATTGAACGATATCTTTCGAATCGTACCAAAACGTATCTACTGCAGGATAAACTGTTTTTGGTGTTCCATCAGCTAAATAAATAACTGAATCTCCGTCACCAGCAGCATTAGATATTGCCTGATCAGATTCTACGCCTTTAAACCCTAACATTTTGAATTCAATTAATTTTTTCGCAAAAACTGAATCATTTGAATAGTCTTTACCAGCTTCAGCAGCCAATGGATATTTGAATTGATCTCCATCTTTCATGGATTCTTGTAAGGGATTCATTGGGTAAAAAACCTTCAATTCACCGCTAACGATGTGATGACGTAAAATTGTCCACAAACTCCAACGACTTGAATTTCGTACATATTCACCAGAAGGTGTATGGTAATCGAAAGGCAAATACATGGTGTGATTAATTTTCTCACGCATGTCAATCGTTCTCCAAACACGCTTACTAAAAAGTACATCAGCTTCACGTACAAATTCATAAGGAATCATACGTTTTGTAGGAACGTGCTCTGTCAGATACACCCCATCAATCACCCCTTCAGTAGGAACGTTGACAGGTCCACCGTTAATTTCCTGAGCTGAAGCCAACCCCGCGAAAATTAATGAACTTAAAAGAATGAAACGTTTCATGTTTGAAAAATTAAAAATATTATTATTTAGTAAAACTTGCTGATCGTTTTTTGACTTCTCCTCCAGGATAACGTACTTGAGTCATAAATGAAATCATTGCACCTGGTTTCGCTTGTTTCAAAAGTGCAATAGCTTCAGCATTTAACATATTACCTTGACCTTCAGCCGTTTTCATTACTCCTGCAACAGAAATTTTCCAAGAAACAACAGAGAATTTTACGATTAATGGGAAATCATTTCCATAACCAGCAAACAATCTTGTTTCACCAGCTGGGAATTTCTCGCCATCAGGAGTTTGACCAACTGATATGCTTGGTTTTGGCAAATCTCTTACTTTAAACTCTACTGTTCTTAAAGAAACAGATTTTTTAGTTAATGAGTTTTGACCTATGATTGTTAAAGTAGCTGTTTTAGCACCACCATTAGGTTTGGCAGTCCATAAATTACCTGAAGTTTTATTTAAAGTTACACCAGTACCTGTAATAGTAGATTTATCATAACCAGAAGCAACACCTTCTACTTTGTTATCATAACCACGGTACAATACCAACATCTCAGGTAAAGAGATTGTTCCTTGAGGTTTTACAATTTTAATTGTATGTGTCCAAGGCTCTTCCTTTGTAGCACCTGATTTGTTTTTGATAGCAACTTTTCCTGAAATAACCATTTCGTCACCACCACTAACACGCGCTTTAACAATACCAACACCATTTTCACCTTTGAAAGATTTACCTCCATAAGTAATCGTAGGTTGATTATCTGAATCAAATGCAGCCATCATGACATTCACGTCAACTTCGTCACCTGTATTAGCAAAGGATTGACCATAAGCTAAACCAACGATTTTGTTAAATGAATATTCACCTGTCGTAACTTTAGATTTCAAATGCGCCATTGCCATTGCACGAGCAGATAAGATATCTTGTTGCATTGATGATAACGAAGCTACAGCAGCTACTAAAGGTGAATGATCAAATGTAGCACCAATCCAGTGAACACCTTCCATATCATTTACTTTAGAACGCTCAGATTTTGTCAAGTTGATATAAATATCTTTCAATACCTGTGCATCTTCTTTCAAATTAGCTTTGCTTGAAGCAATCATTTTATCAACTTGTGCAGCTAAATCTGAGTTTGACTTAAATGTATTAATTGCTTTTGGAGCAATCGTGTACTTTTTTGATTCAACATTGTAAGTACCAACTACTTTCACTAAATCTGCTCGGTATTGATTAAAATCAGCCCACAACTTTTTACCAGCTGCAGTTGGATTTTTGATGTCCTCACCAATGATTTCGTGCATTGGAATATCGTATTGATCTTTTGCCTGAACAGCCATCAAATTCATACGAGCAGGTGTGTATTTTTCACCTTTTTTCCAAATGATTGTTAACTCATCGTTATCCTTGATATCCTTAACATTCTCACCAGATTTTTCTAGTATTGTAAACTTAATTTTATCGATATCTTGAATCAATTTTTCTGTAATCACATCAACATCAGCCATTTGCTTCAAAATCTTTTGCAATTTTGCGCGTTTAGCTGCGTTTTCAGCATTATTTGGAGTTGTATTTAACTCTGAATTTACATCTTTCTTGAATCCTTCACCTCTATCTAAGTGAGCGATATTCGATTTTTGTATGTTTTCTTCAATTGCGACAAAAGCATCTAGAATTGATTTTGATACGTTCAACGCTAGTAGCGCTGTTAATACCAAGTACATCATTCCGATCATCTTCTGTCTTGGGGTTTCCTTTCCACCTGCCATGACTAAATAATTTTTATTAGATTACTAACAATAAATATGTGTTATTTCTTTTGAGATTTTTCAGTAGAAATTAATCTCTTGAAATAGTCATCGCTTTCAACATGTTACCATAAACTGAATTCAAATCAGTTAAGTTTTTAGATAACATCGCCATGTTTTCTTTGTAACGACGTGTATCTTCTGTTGAGTCAGAAAGATTTTGCATCATTTCTGTTACTTGGCTTTGGAATTTCTCAGTTGCTTCTAAGTGATTAGAAGATCCTTTCAATTGTAATTCGTAAACATTGTTCAATGCTGCCAAGTTTTTAGAAACTTTTTGCATTTGCTCACCAAATGATTCACCTTCTTGTGTAGCCGATGTCATTCCAGAAATTGAAACAGATGCTCTTTCGTATGCTTCAGATAATGAAGATACTTTATCAGACGCAGCTTGCAAAGAAGCAACATAAGAATCAGTAGCAGCTGCTGCTGAAGAAACACCTTTTAATTGAGCTGCGTTATCGCTTAATGCACGCATTCCGTTTCCTAAACTTTCTAACAAAGCGTGATCGATTTTAGCTTCTTCCAACATTTTATCCAAATGTTCAGTAACTCCTGATCCACCACGACCACCATGTCCTTTAGCTGGTAATGCATTGTGATCTAAATCATCTGAATGACCTAATGCTAACTCTGGGTAAACTAATTCCCAGTTTGGATCTTCGTGAATTGGTTCAAATGCAGAGAAGATGAAAATTAACGCCTCTGTACTAAGACCTACTACAAGCATTGGACCTGCAAAAGGCCAGTGCATGATTTTAAATAAGGCACCTACGATTACGACTGCCGCACCGAAACCGTATAATTTCGCCATAAATACTTTCCATCCTTTACTTCCTGGTTTCATAGTTGTTTGTTTTTTTTGGTTTAACTAATGATTTTTGTTTTTCTGTTATTCTTAGCGTAATTGAATGTCGCTACGAATTTCTTCGCCACCTTCTCTTGAGAAGTCACGTCCACCTCTTCCTAAGTGAGTCATCACATTTCGGAAACCGATATACGATTTAGCAGTATCTTGGTACTCGTAAGAACGAGTTGAAGTCATCAAATAATAACCGATATCTTTCCAAGAACCTCCTCTTAAAACTTTACGTTTCAATGCTGGTGGATCCCAGTCGTATGCATCATATCTGTAATCAGAGTTGATATCATGAGAGAATTCGTACATGGACTCATCGTAAGCAGTTTCACACCACTCAGCAACATTTCCTGCCATACAGAATAATCCCCATCCATTTGGATTGTATGAATATGCTTTAACAGTATGGAAACCTCCATCTTCAAAGTAACGACCACGCATTGGTTTAAAGTTTCCTAAGAAACAACCGCTTTCGTTACGAATGTATGGACCTCCCCATGGGTATGGTGAATTATTCAAATCACCACGTGCTGCTCTTTCCCATTCTGATTCATTTGGTAAACGGAAATCGTTAACAAACAAATCACCCATAGCAACTAACCAGCTATTTAATAATTGTGTTCTCCAAATTGAAAATGCTTTTGCTTGAACCCAAGTGATACCTACAACTGGATAGTTGTCGTATGCTGGGTGCCAGAAATACATGTTAGTCATTGGATCGTGGAATGAATACGTGAAATCACGAACCCAACACAACGTATCAGGGAAAACATTGATTTCTTCATTGATCACGAAACGAGAACGATCTGCATGTCCGCGAATTGCATTGTTTTGACCTTTTTTATTGAATTTACCTAAATCCAAATCTTGACCTTGTTTGTCTTTTGTAAAGGCATGGTCAGGTGTATTTAATTGACGGTGCTCTTCATTTACAACAGTTCCTTGGTAATCGATTCCATTAGGAACGATTTCCACTCGTCCTCTTTTTGCTGCTTCACGAATATCAATCCAAGAATACTTGAACATCAATTTACGTGTGTCAATTTGTCTTCTTTTGTAGAATCTTTCAGCTTCAGGATAATACATATCTGCTAACAAAGGGATCAATTCTGGATCATCGTAAGCAAACTCACGATCCCAGTTTAATGAGAAAAACCCTCTGTTTTCATCCTTATTGCCTGTACTAAATTCTGCCATTTCAAGATTAGCTTCATCAAAATACATGTCTGTATAGTTGATGTAGCGAGCAGCTTCCTCCTCGTCCTCTAATCCAGCATAAATTTTTTCACGTGCAATTGAATCACGCACCCAATCCACAAATTGGCGGTACTCATTGTTTGTGATTTCAGTTTGGTCCATGTAAAAAGCCTGAACAGAAACAGTTTTTGCACGTGTTTGGTGTACAAAAGAAATGTCTTGATCATTCTCACCCATCGTGTAAGACCCCGACGGAATGTAAACCATTCCATATGGAAGTTCAGGTTGATAAGCTTTTCGGCCCATCACACCTGTTAAGTGCCCACTTCGTGTGCTACAAGCAGCCAAAAAGGCTCCAATTAAACCAACTAATACTAGTTTTCTCATTTTAGTTCAATTTTACAGTTCCGGATATTCACTTATTAACGTTCTACAGGATCAATTCTGTGATATAACGGAAGTGTTATAAAAATGGTTACAAATATCTTAATTTTTTTTTGAATATTACAACCATCTTACGTGTTTCGATTTCGTAATTGGGAAAACAGGTATGTAACACAGTTTCACTGCTAACTCATTTGTCCCTCTCGAAATTGTCGCGATTTGTCCAATACTTAAATCGTAAGAGTAACCAGCCCATGCAAACATACGTGCTGTATTACCAAACATCTTATCTAAAAAGCGGTAACCTAACATCACCGAAATTGCATCTGAATTTCTAAATCCTAAACCACCGTACATTTTATTTTTATACATGTATCGCGCAGTAATTGTTGTTGAAAACTTCACTAAGTCTGTTTGTAACAACGCTTGCACATCGATATCTCCATCAGGCGTGCCTACACCTCTAAACGTGTAACCTCCCATTCCGTAATAATGTCTTGCTTCGTTGTATTGTACATTTCCAGTTCCAACCAACGCTTTACCAGCCAATACTGGCGCAGGTAAATGAGTCGAAGATAATCCAACGTAAAAATCAGTTGCTTGGTAATACAAACCAAAGTTAGCATCCAAAGTCATTGCATTTGAAGAACCTGGTAAAGAAGGATCGTTTAAAGTGGATGGCGGAACCCATGTTGGATTTAATCCAAACGACATAATACCAACTCCTAAACCGACACCTAAAGTACCTCCACCTAATTGAAAATGGTGTGAATAATTAATGTTCACATTATTCTGGCGATTAAATCCGATTGCATCGTGAACAACGTTTACACCTAAACCTCCGCTCCACCATTGGTGCATGTTCATTTCACCATTAAATAATGCTGAGTTAGGAGCTCCGTTTACCTTGTCCCATTGATTTCTGTAAATCAAATTACCACACAATCCTTCTTCTATTCCTGTTGAACCAGGATTAACAGCCATTTTATTGTAAATAAAATGTGTTAATGAAATATCTTGCTGTCCAAATGCAGTAGCACTTGCAACAATCAATGCAGTAAATACGAGTATTTTTTTCTTCATAAACAGTGTACTTAGTACGTTTTTACCGTAATTTTTTGGATTTTCACCAAACAATTGGGGACTAAAATAAGTATTTTTTCCAAGAAACAAAAAGTTTTAACAGTAAAAACTATCAATTTCAACAATGTTTTGTGAATTACGCTGAAAATTTCACACAGAAACAACTAAAAAGAGCAATGATTTAGCCTAATTTCTGATACGTTTTCCACCAAAGATTCGGGACATCGCCTAATAAAGCAAAGTCGTAATCTTCTTTGTTGCATGGCACCATGTGGTGACGTTCGAATTTCACATTATTAACTGGCGGGTAAGGAACCTCCATCCACCATCGTGCAGACACATTACTTTTATAGAAAACAATTTCGTGTTCTTCTTTGTCGAAATAGACCGTAAATTTCGTGTACGCTTTCTTCGAGCCAATTGGAAAATCGCCATATCGTTGTGAAACGCCATCAATAAAATACCACATTATTTGCGCTATTTGTTGGTGTTCTTTTAATCCCACTCCTTCCATGTAGCAATTAAACAAGCCGATTGAAGTCAATTTATCGCTTATTCCTGCATACTTAGCCAATTGACAAATTTCATGATTGAAAAATCCATTTGGTTGATGAAAATGCTTGCCACTAAAATCGCTTGATCGAATTGCTTGTAAATCGATGGATAATAAATCGGTATTGCGCAATAAAGGTTCTCCCTTTTTGAAATCTGCATTGAATTCACCCAAACGAACAGCATCAAAATACAACTTTTCGAATAAATCTAGTTGAGCTGGTTTAACTAAGGGCGTTTGATATCCCAAGGTTGCATAATTGAACAAGAAACAAGGGCGATGCATCAATAATTTGTTGACATACGCATCTTTTGAAATTTCTTCATCTGGTTCGCCTAAGTCCAATTGATGATCGATACTCATGACATTAATCATTTGTTCCAACGCTTCATAACCTTGATACATGGCGTAGGTTAAGTCTTGTGAACCACCTATTACAAGCGGGATAACTTGCGCTTTGACTAGTTCAGCTGTCACTTGTCGCACGGCGAAATAAGTATCTTCTACTGTGTTTCCAGGAATGATATCGCCTAAATCATAGATTGGCATTTTCCAATCTTCTCCAATAAACAGTTTGGAAAACTCTTCGCGAAAACGGAAATCTGAATTCGGTGAAACAGCTATTCCTCCATTGCGGTATTCAGGAACGACAAAACAAGCGATTCCGCCTTTTACAAGTTCAGGAAAACCATTCTCTGTATGGATAGACAAGACGGAACCAATAGTACCCTCGGCAGATTCATACGGACTGTTAACTGGTTGGAAATAAATAGAAATATCCTTCATGCACTCATTTTTGACAAAAATAAGGGCACATTCGATAAGAATTACATGCTTTCAAAAATGTAATGAAACATGTAACGTGGATAACTCTTGCTAGTTCGTTATTCGATTACTTCTTTTTCTTTGGAAATTTCTTTTTGGGAGCATTTTTTTCATCTGCAGCAATTGCCAAACATTCTTCCAAAGACAAACCGTCAGCTACCGTTCCTTTTGGTAATTTGAAATTGTCTTTACCGATTTTCAAATAAGGTCCGTAACGTCCGTTCAATAATTGAACATCTGCTCTTTCGTCAAACGTTTTGATCAATTTATTGGCCTCTACTTCTCTTTTTTCAATAACCAATTCGATCGCACGTTCTAGCGTCACAGTCATTGGATCGTCTTCTTTTTTCAAGGAAACGAATAATTTTCCAATTTGAACATACGGACCGAAACGACCAATGTTAGCTTTGATTATTTCGCCTTCGTATTCTCCAACAGTGCGCGGTAATTTGAATAATTCTAATGCTTCTTCTAATGAAATTGTTTGAATTGACTGTGACTTTAACAACGATGCAAATGTAGGCTTCTCTCCGTCTTCTTTTTCATCACCAACTTGAATCATTGGTCCAAAACGACCGATACGTGCAATGATCTTTTTGTTTGAAACTGGATGGATTCCTAATTCACGTTCGCCTGTAGCACGGTCTGAATTTTCCAAGGTATGCTCAACTGAATCATGAAACGGTTTATAGAATGCTGTTAACATTGCTGTCCAATTCATTTTCCCTTGGGCAATTAAATCGAATTGGCCTTCTACCTCCGCTGTAAAATGATAATCTAGGATGTGTGCGAAATTTTCAATTAAGAAATCTGTTACCACCATTCCGATGTCAGTTGGGAATAATTTATTTTTTTCACGACCAGTAATCTCTGTTTTGGAAGATTTTGTGATCGTGTTATTTGCTAATTCTAATACGGTAAAAGCACGTTCTTCGCCATCCAATTCTTTCTTCTCAACATATCCTCTTTTTTGGACAGTCGAAATTGTTGGTGCATATGTTGAAGGACGTCCGATTCCTAATTCCTCCAATTTCTTTACTAAAGACGCTTCCACATAGCGAGGAGCAGCTCGAGAAAAACGTTGTGTTGCACGAATAAACTGAACAGTTAATTGTTCACCAACTTCAACTGCTGGCAATAATCCTGCTGTTTCAGCATCTTTTTCATCTTCTTCGTCCAGTGCTGATTCTAAATAAACTTTTAAGAAACCATCGAACTTGATCACTTCACCCTTAGCTTGAAAAACTTCTTTTAATTGTTCGTTGCCAATAGCTATCGTTGTGCGCTCTAATTCTGCATGACTCATTTGTGAAGCGATTGATCTTTTCCAAATCAAATCGTACAAACGAACTTCATCATTATCACTCGATTGAATGGAATGTTGTGCAAAATCCGTTGGACGAATTGCTTCGTGCGCTTCTTGTGCATTTGCACTTTTTGTAGCGAATTTCGTAGGATTGCTGTATTCCGCTCCGTAAGCTGACTTAATTTCTGCCTCAGCAGCATTACGTGCAGTTTCAGATAAATTCACACTATCCGTTCTCATATAGGTAATCTGCCCAGCCTCATACAAACGTTGTGCAACTTGCATGGTGCGAGAAACAGAATAACCCAATTTCAAACTCGCTTCTTGTTGCAAGGTTGAAGTTGTAAAAGGAGCAGCTGGCGTTTTTTTCGCTGGTTTCTTTTGAACATCGAGTACGTTGAATGTTGTTTCATTACAAGCATTTAAAAACTTCTCCGTCTCTTCTTCTGTTCCAAAATGCTTGCTTACATCCGCTTTAATAGCATCTTTCCCTTTTAAAAAAGAACCTGCTACACGGTAAAACGATTCCGATTTGAATTGTTGTATTTCTTTTTCACGCTCAGCAATTAAACGTACAGCAACAGATTGTACACGTCCAGCAGATAAACTTGGGCGCACTTTCTTCCACAAAACAGGACTTAATTCAAATCCAACTAATCGATCTAAAACACGTCTCGCTTGCTGTGCATCGACCAACGGTAAGTTAATTTCACGTGGATTTTCAATTGCTTTTAAAATTGCCTGCTTAGTAATCTCGTTAAATGTGATGCGTTTTGTTTCTTTCTTTTCAAGATTTAAGGCTTCGTATAAATGCCAAGAAATCGCTTCTCCCTCACGGTCCTCATCGGTCGCTAGCCAGACAACTTCCGCTGCTTTCGCTAATTTTTTCAATTCACTGACCAATGCTTTTTTATCGGGACTGACTTCGTAATTCGGTTTGAAACCGTCTTCAATGTCAATAGCAATGCCTTTTGAAGCTAAGTCTCTAACATGACCAAAACTAGATTTCACAATGAAGTCTTTTCCTAAATATCCTTCAATTGTTTTTGCCTTAGCAGGTGACTCGACGATCACTAAGTTTTTGCTCATACTTCAAAATTTATTGCGTTTATAAAAGATGTAACGCGGTGCAAAATAATCTAATTTCTAATCAAAAACCAAACAGAAAGCTAAATTGTCTCGATTTTTAATTTGAAAAACACATAATTGAGCGACTAAAAAAAATCCTTGACGCATCATAAATTGATGGCGCAAAAATTAATAACAACTGACATTTTGACATCATTTGAAATTAATGTATTTTTGTGTCTCAAAAAAATAAAGATGTTTGAAGAATTAGGAGCGAACAAAGTAATTGATGAAGAAAAACAAGGAACTGCAACTGTGATTTCAGGTGGTTCGGGATCCAAAAAACTATACGTAGAAAGTTACGGTTGTCAGATGAATTTTTCTGACAGCGAAGTAGTTGCTTCGATTATGGCAAAAGAAGGTTACACGACAACAAAAAATGCGGAAGAAGCAGATGTTGTATTAATCAACACGTGTTCCATTCGTGAAAATGCTGAAACGCGTGTGCGTGTTCGTTTGAATGATTTTAAAAAACAAAAAAAGGCACAGCCGAATTTGGTTGTTGGTATTCTTGGTTGCATGGCTGAACGTTTGAAACAATCGTTGTTAGAAGAAGAACAATTGGTTGATTTAGTTGCTGGACCTGATGCATACCGCGATTTACCTAATTTAATTGAAGAAGTTGGAACTGGACAAAAAGCGGTTAACGTTTTATTGTCTCGTGACGAAACATACGCTGACATTTCTCCCGTGCGCTTGGACAAAGGCGGTGTTTCTGCATTTGTAACCATCACACGTGGTTGTGATAACATGTGTTCGTTCTGTGTTGTACCATTTACTCGTGGAAGAGAGCGATCGCGCGATCCGAAAACAATCGTAGAGGAATGTAAAAATCTATTTGAAAATGGTTACCGAGAAGTCACACTTTTGGGACAAAACGTTGATAGTTATCGTTGGAACATGTCAAGCAAAGGTGTGATCAAAGATGAAGATCAACCAACTACAGACTTTGCACAATTAATGGAAATGGTTGCACAAATCCATCCTGATTTACGCATTCGTTTTTCAACGTCTCATCCAAAAGACATGACCGATGACGTTTTGGAAGTAATGGCAAAATATGACAACATCTGTCCTTACATTCATTTACCTGTTCAATCAGGACATACAGATGTGTTAGAACGCATGAACAGAGGTTATTCGCGTGAGTGGTATTTGAATCGCATAGAAGCAATTCGCCGCATCATTCCAAACTGTGCAATTTCAACAGATATTATTTCTGGTTTCTGTGGAGAAACGGACGAGGAGCATCAAGCAACCATTTCATTGATGGAAACGGTAAAATACGATTATGCATACATGTTCAAATATTCTGAACGACCAAAAACACTTGCTGAACGTAAATTTACGGATGATGTTCCTGAAACGGTGAAAGGTGAACGATTGAAAGAAATTATTGATTTACAGACCAAACATTCGAAAGAATGGAATGAAAAAGAAATCGGCAACATACACCACGTATTGATAGAAGGTCCTTCTAGAAGATCTGACGATCAATTGTGTGGTAGAAATGGAAGAAATGCAATGGTTGTTTTCCCGAAAGGAGATCTTGTTAAAGGAACATATACTTGGGTGAAAATAACAGCTTGTACTTCTGCTACATTAATCGGTGAAGTTGTTGCTGCGCCTCACTAAAATCAATAACCAATGAATGTTCAACAAATAAAACAACGATTTGAAATCATTGGAAATGCGCCAGGATTAAACCGCGCATTAGAGGTTGCTATGCAAGTAGCACCAACTGATATTTCTGTTTTAGTAACCGGTGAAAGTGGAACAGGGAAAGAAATAATCCCACAAGTTATTCACCATTTGAGTTCACGGAAACATGCTGAATACATTGCTGTAAACTGTGGAGCCATTCCTGAAGGAACAATCGATTCAGAGTTGTTCGGACATGAAAAAGGTTCTTTTACAGGTGCAACAGGTAGTCGACAAGGATATTTTGAAGTTGCTAATGGCGGAACAATCTTTTTAGACGAAGTAGCAGAACTTCCCATGCAAACTCAAGTTCGCTTGTTACGTGTTTTGGAAACGGGAGAATTTATTCGTGTTGGATCATCTAAGGTTATCAAAACAAATGTCCGCGTTGTTGCTGCAACAAATGAAAACATGCACCGCGCAATTCAATCGGGTAAATTTCGTGAGGATTTATTGTATCGTTTAAGTACTGTTCCCATTTCGTTACCTCCTTTGCGCCAACGACAAGAAGATATTCATTTGTTATTTCGAAAATTTGCGGCAGACTTTGCAGACAAATACCGCATGCCAGCGATTCGTTTACAACAAGATGCAGTTGAAGTATTAACAGCTTATAATTGGCCTGGAAATATTCGGCAATTAAAAAACTTAGTCGAGCAATTATCTGTTATTGAACAAAACAGGGAATTAAATGCTTCGCAATTGATCCCATATATACCAGCAGCTCCTGAGCAATTCCCATCAGTAGTTGGGGCGCAAGAGTCGCGCATAGATGAACGCGAAATCATGTATAAATTTCTTTTTGACATGAAAAGCGATTTGAATGATTTGAAAAAACTCGTGGTTGAATTGTTGAATCAACAAGGTGAATTTAATTTATCAAACGATCAATTAGCTACAGTTAATCGCATTTATAGTGATATCAATGTTGGCGAACAACGAATTCTTCCACCTGCCGCAAGTAAACCAGTTGAAAATGTAGTTAACTTCCCGGATACCGAAAACGAAACAGAAGAATTTGAAATTCACGAAGAAGTTCAAGAATCATTATCCTTGGAAAGTCGCGAAAAAGAGTTGATTCAAAAAGCATTGGACAAACACCGAGGCAGAAGAAAATACGCTGCAGAAGAATTAGGAATTTCTGAGCGCACATTGTATCGTAAAATCAAAGAATACGCTATACCGGGATGAGAAAATTGATCGCATTCATTTTTGTGCTTCCAATGTTGACAGCATGTTGGCCTACGGCTTTTTTATCGCCACGAGATACTTCTATGCCTGAAGATTGGCGCGTATTTTTCATTGAACCACTTGAAATAACAACCGCTACGGCACCATCATCCTATCAAGCGACACTTTCAGAAGCTTTACGAACAAGTATACAAAACAACACCCGTTTAAAACTTGGCGGAAACTCGCAACAGTCAGATTTGAAAATTTCCGGCATCATTTCGAATTACGCAACAAGTCCGATCGCTGTTCAACAAAATGACAATGCTGCTAAAAACAGATTAACCATCTCAATTAATTTTACTATTCTTACACCTACAAAAGGGTTAGAAGAAATTAAATTTACGAGTACACGCTTTGCAGATTATGATTCAAACGAACAATTGATTGCTGTTGAAAACCGTCTAATCGATGAAATCAATCAGCAAATAGGGCAAGATTTAATTAACAAGTTACTTTCAAATTGGTAAAATGAATTTAGATCAAATAACAGCATACATTGAGGATCCGAGTTTATTGGATGCATCTACCCTGCCCGTTTTAAAAGATTTAGCTGAAAAACATCCTTTTTCATCAATTTACTCCTTGCTTTATTTGAATGCTGTAGCTCGTTTCAACTCTGTATCTCTTGATGAAGCGCTGAATGAACATGCTTATCAATTGAATGACCGTAAGAAATTATATCAATTTGTTCATTCTGATTTTGAAACAACAACAACGATTCAGTCAACACCGATTGAAAACGAAGTAATTATTGAAGCAGTAGCTGAAATTGAACAAGCGTCAGAATTTATTACTCCGATTGAAGAAAATCTCTCCGCCACTTCAGAAGAGTTGCCTGTTGAACAAGCAATTGTTGTTTCAATCGACATAATTGAAGACGAAGAGAGCAACGTTATAGATGAAACTCCTGCAATTATTCAAGAGGAAATAGCGGGAGAAAATAATTTTGAACGTGTTACTCGAGCACATTCGTTCGAACAGGCATACGAACTTGATACGGAAGAACCTGAAACAGCAATCGTTGTTGAAGAAAAAATTACGCCTGTTGAAAAAATTAATCTCACTGAAAAAAGATCCTTTACGTCTTGGTTATCGATTCAAAACACAGAAAATATCGGTCAAGAAATCGCTGATAAAAAGGAAATAAAAGAAGTAAAACCAGAAGCAACAGCAATCATTGATCGCTTTATAGCGCAACAACCATCGATATCTCGTACAAAAAACGAATTTTTTTCACCATCAAAAAAAGCCAAGGAAAGTTTGAGCGAAGATGCCCTGCCAGTCAGTGAAACATTAGCTAAAATTTATGCTGCTCAAGGTAATTTTCCAAAAGCAATTCACGTTTATCATCAATTAAGTTTGAATTTTCCAGAAAAAAAGAGTTTATTTGCACTCCGAATTGAAGAATTAAAGAAAAAAATAACTTTATAGCAATGTTAACAATCGTTTCAATCCTTATTATTTTAGCAAGTATTTTACTTGTAGCAGTCGTTTTTATTCAAAATCCAAAAGGTGGTGGTTTATCATCTGATTTTGGTGGACAACAATTAGGTGGTGTTCAAAAAACAAATGACTTTGTAGAAAAAGCAACTTGGACTTTAGCCGCATTAATCATGGTTGGTGCTATTGCAGTTTCAAGTATGATGAAACCAGCAGTTGTTAAAGACAATACGCCAAAAGCAACAGAACAACCAGGACAAGGAGCTCCACAAGCGCCTCAAGCACCTGGTCAATAATAAAAATTTTATCCAAATTAAAATGTCAGTATGTCAGCACATACTGACATTTTTTTTGGAATTAACTGAAAAAATGACTGAAATTCAATTTGGCATAATCTTCGCCGAAATGAGTTATCAAATTAACACAAAAACATAATTATATGTCTACAACATTTAAGCCTTTAGCAGATAGAGTTCTTATTGAACCTGCTGCTGCAGAACAAGTAACAGCTAGTGGAATTATTATTCCAGACACAGCAAAGGAAAAACCATTGCGCGGTAAAGTGATAGCAGTTGGCAATGGTAAAACAGACGAACCTATGAATGTCAACGTTGGTGATTTGGTCATCTTCGGTCAATATTCAGGTACAGAAATCAAAATTGATGGCGCTAATTATTTAATTATGCGTGAATCAGATATTTATGGAATTATCGGTTAATTAAAAAACGAGAAAACATGGCAAAAGAAATTTATTTCAACGTAGAAGCACGTGAAAAATTAAAAAGAGGAGTTGACGCCTTAGCAAATGCTGTTAAAGTAACATTAGGTCCAAAAGGAAGAAATGTCGTTATCGGCAAGAAATTTGGTGCACCGCATGTAACGAAAGATGGCGTAACAGTCGCTAAAGAAATCGAATTGAAAGACCCTATTGAAAATATGGGTGCACAAATGGTGAAAGAGGTTGCATCAAAAACTGCTGATATTGCAGGTGATGGAACAACGACTGCAACTGTTTTAGCGCAAGCAATTATCACAGCAGGATTGAAAAATGTTGCTGCAGGTGCAAATCCGATGGATTTGAAAAGAGGAATTGACAAAGCCGTATTATCTGTTGTAAGCGACTTAAAAGCTATTTCGAAAGAAGTTGGTTCTGATAACGACAAAATCAAACAAATTGCAACTATTTCCGCAAATAATGATGAGGCAATTGGTTCGTTAATTGCTGAAGCAATGAAAGTTGTAGGAAACGATGGTGTCATTACCGTTGAAGAAGCAAAAGGAACTGAAACAGATGTGAAAACTGTTGAAGGAATGCAATTTGACCGTGGTTATTTATCACCTTATTTTGTTACCAACACAGAAAAAATGATTGCTGAAATGGAGCACCCATTGATTCTTATTTACGATAAGAAAATCAGCAACATGAAAGAATTGTTACCTGTTTTAGAACCAGTGGTTCAAAATGGAAAATCATTGTTGATTATTGCTGAAGATGTAGACGGTGAAGCATTAGCAACGTTAGTTGTCAATCGTTTACGTGGATCGTTAAAAATTGCTGCAGTGAAAGCTCCAGGATTTGGTGACCGTAGAAAAGCAATGTTAGAGGATTTAGCGATTTTAACAGGTGGTCAAGTCATTTCGGAAGAAAGAGGTTACACGTTAGAGAATGCAACCTTAGACATGCTAGGAACAGCGGAAAAAGTTGAAATTGACAAAGACAATACAACCATTATCAATGGTGCAGGTGCGAAAGAGAATATCCAAGCTCGAATTGGACAAATCAAAGCACAAATGGAAGCAACATCTTCTGATTATGACCGAGAAAAATTGCAAGAACGTTTGGCTAAATTAGCTGGTGGTGTTGCCGTTTTATACATCGGCGCTCCGACAGAAGTTGAAATGAAAGAGAAAAAAGACCGTGTTGATGATGCTTTAGCAGCTACAAGAGCAGCGGTAGAAGAAGGAATTGTTCCTGGTGGTGGCGTAGCATTAATTCGTGCTATGGACAATTTAGAAACGCTTAAAGGAATCAATGACGACGAAACAACAGGAATAGCTATCGTAATGCGAGCTATCGAAGAGCCTTTGCGTCAAATTATTGCTAATGCTGGTGGTGAAGGTGCTGTTATTGTTCAAAAAGTGCGCGAAGGAAAAGATGATTTCGGTTACAACGCACGTACAGAACAATACCAAAACTTATACGAAGCTGGTGTAATTGATCCAACAAAAGTAACGCGTATTGCAATCGAAAACGCAGCGTCAATTGCAGCAATGTTGTTGACTACAGAATGTGTTATTGCTGACGAACCGGAAGAAAACTCTCCAGCAATGGGAGGAGGAATGCCAGGTGGAATGCCAGGAATGATGTAACAGTGGATTTATAGTTCTCTTGTTTTAGTACAAGAGAGCTTTCTCGGTCCTACTTCCCGATTTACTCGGATAGTCAGGAACGGCTCTATATAAATGAGGCTCTTTATTTCGATAAGGAGCCTTTTTTTATGAATAAATAAAAACAAAATTGTACTTTCGCAAAAAAAGTAAAATGGCAGATATCACAGTAACAATCATTGATCGAGAAGGCGTTTCTCATGAATTACTTGCACCAACCGATATGAATTTGAATATCATGGAGCTTTGTAAATCATACGATTTACCGGTGAAAGGTGAATGTGGTGGAATGGCAATGTGCGCTACTTGTCAATGCTATTTGGAATCAACAACTGCATTACACGAACAAAGTGATGCAGAATTGGACATGTTGGATCAAGCTTTTTTTGTAAAACCAAATTCACGCTTGGGCTGTCAAATTCCAATTACTGAAGAAATAGATGGTATCGTTTTGCGTTTGGCTCCAGAAGTGGATTAAAAGCAATAAACCAATCCAACGCCTGCATTAAAAAATCCCCACAACCTACGTTGATTCAAGCGTGACCAAATTTCTTTGCCCGACAACCATGCAGTTGTTTGTTCCATTTTATCGTAACTTTTTTGATTCATGAGTGTGTTGTACTGATAACGAAATCCAACTGAAAAAAGTAAACTTTTTGTAAGGGGATAATTCATTTTTAATCCATACATCAACACCAATCCCTTTAATTCTTCTGCTTCGCTTGCGATAAATTCCTTTTGTACTTCTGCAATGCTAATTGAGGTATTTGTTGTATCAAACGACAATTCAGGATGTGAATTTGTAATGCGAATGATCGAATAACCGATACCGAATTCATTTGAAAAACCAACAGGTAAACGACTTTGATTAGACGTGTATATCATTTTTGGCATGATGGTAATTTCATTAACTGGAACAAATGCAACTTTCGCATTCAAGTATTGGCTAACAATTTGATTGTTTCCATCCACAAATTGACGGTTGATCTCATTGTATTTAAGTGGGTTAAACTGATACGAACGGCTAATCAATTCTAATCCATATCCTTGATTTTCGCTGGTCATTTTAGCTAATGCAACACTAAATGATACATCACGAAGGTTGTATGACGATTGCAGTTCATTGTTTTTGAAAACGTAACCTTTTTCTTCCCCAAAAACGTTATGAAAGATCGGAATTTGACCCATTCCTTTGAACTCAATGCTCATTTTTTTGCCATAATAACCCACTTCTTGTGCAAATGAAAACAGTGAACAAAAGGTTAAGAAAGAAATTAATAAAACTGTTTTCATGTTATTGTTGTTTTAATTGGTGGAAGATAGCGTTCAAGCGCACGTGCATGAATTTTTTAGAACTAGGTTCGACAGCAAAATAAGTTTCGTTGACAACCAATTCACCTTTTGTCAAATCAAGCACTTTGACATTGTATTTTGTTGCTGAATTATTCAAAATTAGTTTGGGCAAATAGAAAACGCCAAGTGGAAAAAGAATGGATAATACAACGAGTTTAGGAACTGTGATTGCTTGTTCGTTTTTATTTTTTAACGACATGTAAACTACTTGATCAGCGCCAAATTGTACTGCTATGCTGTCCATTAATTCAGTATCTAATAAAAATACTTCGTCTCCATAATTATCTCTTCTATCGATGCTTCTATTCAACGTTGCTATCGCATTAAACTCATTTGTAGTAAGGGAAGTGTGATTAGATCGATTTAAATTAATTTGATGCATGTCTAATTCAGAAACCACTGAATTGGTAACAGTGAAAAAATCTTTTTCTAAGTCATCCGATTTTTCGAAATTTTTTCTGTTGTAGCGCTGAAAACTTGTTACTTCTGGTTGCAACAATAACATGGAATCCAAACCAATATGTAGTAATTGTTCGTATTCACTTTCATAGAAATCTGTTTGTTCTTCATCAGTAAGATCAAAGAATTCATCTGTTTCTACTTCTAATGCACCTACATCTTCTGTGTATGATGCATACAACTTTAAAAAAGTGGAGTCATTAACCAAATCCGACAGACCGTATAAATAAAACTTAGAAGAATCGATTCCGTTTTCTAAATCAAAACCCGTTTTATTGTTCTTAATTGTTTCGTATTTATTGTATTTCACTGGAGATAATCCAGCAATTTTACTGATGGAATCTTCCTTGAATTTATCTTTTTCAAACTGAACAATCGCTTGTTGGAAGGTCAATTTTGAATAACTTTCCAATTCAAAACTTCCAGATTTCGCAGCTAATTCAACGGCTTTTTTCCAATATTTATCCGCTAACTTATCTGTAGTATCTCTTAAATAATTGTCGCGTATGATACGCATGCCAAGTGTTAATTTAGCCGTCGCATTCAAGCGGTTATAACCTTGTGCAAATACAGAAATGTGGCCTTCGTATTCGGATTCAAATTCATCCCATTCTTCTGAGTAATCCTCTTCCGAATAATCTCCTTCTAAAAACTCATCAAATTCATAAGTTTCAGTAATGTTTGCCAGCCAAATTTGCGATTTACAATTCTTAAGGAAACGAGAATTAGGATATTCTTTTTCCAACACATAAATTGCGTAGAGCGCTTCAATGGTGTTATTTGCATAGACATCGTTTAACACAAATTCGTAGCGGCAAATAGTTCTTACCTCATCAAATTTAGGTTGATTGAACGCAATCTCACTTTGCCATTCTTTCAACGAATCTATTTTTTGTTGGATTTCTTCTTTTCGTCTAGCGATGTTTGGATGTGATGCAAAGCGATCGTTGTAATTTTCAGTTGCAGAAATTTCAACTTTTGATTTACTGAATGTTTTTTCAGGAACAAAAATCCATTGATTGGTAAAGTAATTTTTATCGAATGCAAGTTCCTCAAACGGCAAATACGAATACAATAACACGTCGAATGTTTTTTCAATTTCAGCAGCAGTGTATCCTGCGTCGTGCATGTACTTCACTCCTATTTCGTCAGCTTCCAGTTCATTTTGTCGTGAATATTTAGAGAAAAAACGTGATTTTTCTCGGTATGAAAGACCACTGTTTGAAGTGGAATAATCAAACATATCAATAACGTGTCCCTCTCTGTAATGCGCTATTTCATGTCCTAGTACAAAGGCAAGTTGCGCTTCGGAAGTCATTTGGGCAATCAGTCCAGTGGTAACAAACACCATTCCTTGATTGGTTGAAAAAGCATTTGCCGTATTATCATTTAAGGTGTAGAAGCGCAATTTATTAAAAAGTGCACTGTCATTTTTGAGTAAGCGAGCTGCTAAAGACGTTAAGTATTCGCTTACAGCATCTCCATATGTTACTGCACCTGAATGCAATAATTCATCAATTGCATAGTTAGAAAACGTCAAAAATTCCTTGCGTTTCGAAGGTGTTAATTTTGAAAGTCTTTCGTCTTTCGTCTTCTTAATTTTGTGTTGTGTTGGCGTTGAGAAATCGGCTGGAATAGCACCCTTACTTTGAAGCGGTTTGTATGCATCGAAATCTGTTTGCCCCCAAGAAAAAGTAGCAGTGAAAGCAATAATTAGTAATAAGTAATAGTTCATTTTCTGTATTTATCAGGAATTAGACAAACTGGTATTGGTTGCATTTTATGTGTGTTAGCACGGTGAAATCTGGAATAAATAGCGAGGATATCTTGTTGTCTTGGAGTTAGTGTAGTTGGATCACCTTTGAATTCCATCGCCCACTCTAATTCAGGATAAGTAGCTCCGATTTGATCTTCATCAGACCGTCCATCTTCCCATAATCCATCAGTTGGTTGTGCTTCTTGAATGGAGGAAACAATTCCTAATTCTTTTGCTAATTGAAAAACTTCTGTTTTGTGCAAATCAGCAATTGGACTCACATCTACTCCACCATCGCCATATTTTGTAAAAAACCCTACACCGAAATCTTCGACTTTATTTCCTGTCCCAGCAACCAATAATTTATTGGCTTGCCCAACAGCATACAAGGTCGTCATACGCAAACGAGAACGCGTATTTGCCATTGCTAAAAAATCATTTTGAGCAGTAAGCGGCAACGTTTTTTCAAGCAAGTTAAACGCTTCGGTTAAATCAATTACTTCAGAAGACACCTGCTGAAAACGTTCTTTTAGCCAAGCGATGTGTTCGTTTGCACGATCAAATTCTGCTTTAGTTTGACGGATCGGAAGCGTGACAGCAATTACCTTTAAACCAGTTAATGCACACAATGTTGAAGTTACAGCAGAGTCGATACCACCAGAAATCCCGATAATATATCCATTCACTTTTGCTGAATCAGCATAATCTTTGAGCCAGTTTGTAATAAATTGACTTGTTTTTTCACTTTCAATCATTCTCTAAATTGCAAACGTCTAAAGTACTATTTTTACTTTATTTGACGCACTATAAGCTTAAAATAATATACCGATTTTTAACAAGATTTGTTTTTGTTTTGCAGCCAAATTCATGTAATCGTTACCTCCAGGAGTGATTTTAAACAAACTCATGTTTTTTTCTTCGTCACCAGTCAGCGATTTCCCATAATGAATTGGAGTAATACCGTAATAAAAACCAAGTTCAGCAAAGAGCCAAGTTTCACCTGTAAAATTCCATTCTGTACCCAAGGCTAAACCAATAGAAGAGCGCAAAAAGAACAAATCTTTGCTTGATTTCATGTCTGTGTTTTCTTGAGCTGTTTCAGAAAATGCAGGTCCAACTAAAAATCCTTTATCAAAAACGCTACTGCTCAATAAAAAAGAGGTGCGCGCACCAAATTTTCCATAATATCGGAAATCACCAACCGGTTTTGTCCGGAACAACAACATAGTAGGAATCGTTCCATAAACCGTTTTGTATTTTCGTTCAGTTAAACGATATAAACTTGAAATTTCATTAATTTGACCTTTTCGAATGATATCAACGTCGTTGTAATTGTAATACAACGCATTACCTGCTGTCACCGCATATTTGATCGATTCAAAATCGAATTCTAAACCTGTCGCTAACGAAATCTTGTTATTTAACTGGAAGTTCAATGTTAATCCTACTGAATTAACAACACCTAATCCATTACTTTCTATCGTTTTAGAAGTTGGTTTTGTTGCATTAAACCCAAAATTGTAAGCTAGTCCAGCTTCAACTTGTGCATTTGCGCTCATTAAAAACGAAGCGCTGATTAGTGTTAGAATAGCTTTTTTCATGCTGCATTAATTATTTTGTATCAAATATAATTCGTTTAGTTGAATTGAGAATGATTAATTTTACAAACTGAAAAAGAAACAGATGAAAAAATTATCACTTATTGGATTGATTTTCGTTTTAATAACAGCAGTTCGTTGTTCAAGCGATCCATTAGCTGTTTCTATTGCAGACAATCCATTAACAATTGACTATTTTTATTTGGATTCTGCTTTTCAAACCAAAAACAATAACAACAACGCTGCTGCGATAGCAGATTATCAACAAAGTATCGCAGATGTGTTAGCTTATCAATTTGGATATTGCTGGCAAGTTGGATTGCCTAACGATCCGAATTTACTCGTTAACATTGAACAATTCAAAGCCCAAAAACACATAAAGCGTTTTGAAAAAGCAATCGCTCAAAAATTCACTGATTTACCGAAACGCCACCAAGAAATAACTGATGGATTTAAACGTCTCTCTGTTCATTTTCCGCATAATAAAGCACCAAAATCAATCAGTTATTTGTATTCCAACTTTGCAGCAAGCGCTTTTTGCACAGAGACGGATATTGCAATTGGTTTGGAGCGTTATTTGGGGTATAAATCACCCGTTATTCAATCCTTGCCACCAAATCAATTTTACGATTGGATGAAAAAAGCAATGGATGATCAATTCTTAGAACGCGATGCTGTTTGCGCATGGGTAATGACGCATTATTTTGAAGAATTGAACGATGTTTCTACTATTGAAGCGATTATCCAATGGGGGAAAATATTGTATTGTACAGAAGCTGCGTTCCCAGAATATCCAAAAGAGATTATCTTGCGTTACTCAAAAGCAAACTTGGCTTGGGCAACAGAAAATGAACGATCTTTTTGGGAATATTTAGTGAAGCAAAAAATGCTTTTAAGTACAAGTGAAAAGGACCAAGCAAATTTATTGCGTGAAGCTCCATTTACTGCAGGTTTACCTGAAAAAGGTCCTGATCGTTTGGGTCAATTTTTAGGGTGGCGCATTGTACACAGTTACATGGAACAATACGATTTGACACTTGAACAATTGATCAAAACACCTTACACCAAACTATTGAATGAATACGAAATTAATGACTAAATAACATGGAAGAAGTAGTTACAAAACAATCTAAAATTGAAATCAATGTTGGGTTAAATTCGAATAATTTACCACTTGAAATGCATTGGTCTGCAACTGACGGAGGCGTTGATAATCAGGCTGCACGTGCTGTTTTTCTTTCTTTGTGGAATCCAGAAGAAAACAATACCATGAAAATTGATTTGTGGACAAAGGACATGTCAGTGGAAGAAATGAAACAGTTTTTTCATCAAACATTGGTGACAATGGCTGACACGTTTGAACGTGCAACCGGAGAAAACCTCATCAGCGAAGACTTACGCGATTATTGCCTTCATTTTGCAGAGAAAATGGACATTATGCCAAAATAAAAAAAGCCCGACTCCATTAAAAGTCGGGCTTTTTTATGAGACCAATTTCTTATTTCACCAAAGTCATTTCATCGACCAGGTGTTTTGCACCACAATAAATATCCATCACCCATAAAACATAGCGAATATCTACTACCACATTTCGGCAACGGTTGGGATCAAAGTAAAAATCACTCATGGTGCTTTCCCACGTTCGATCGAAGTTCAATCCCATTAAATTTCCATTTGCGTCTAAAACAGGTGAGCCTGAATTACCACCTGTTGTGTGATTTGAACCTGTAAAACAAACCCACAACTCATCATTTTGTGCATAAGGACCATAATTCTTCTCTTTGTATAATTCCACCATGCGCGGTTGCAATTCAAAATCAGGATTACCTGTATTGAATTTGTCAATCATCCCTTTCAACGTTGTGTGTTCTGTGTAGGCCATTCCATCTGTTGGAGCAGATCCTTCCAATTGTCCGTATGTAATACGTAACGTCGAATTCGCATCCGACCATTGATTCATATCCGGGAACATTTCGCGTTTTCCTTTGACAAATTCTTTTAAATGTGCATTCATTGCTGCATTGTACTCAGCTGAAATTTGTTGTACTTGATTACGCCATATTTTCCAAGTTGTTCTAAAATGCGCGTAACCAATATCTTTCGTTAATTTTTTCAATGATTTTTCATTAAAATGCGCTAAAAAATCTTGGAACTTTTCTTTCGAACTGAAAATTGACTTTTCGTATACTTGCTTTGTCAATTGTTCATTGGACAAGGTTGGAATGATATAACTTGTGCCTAAATAATTTTTAAATTCTTTCGTTAACACATCAAAAATTGCACGATCAGTCGTAAAGTCATAATCTTTGTAAAAAGCATCACTTGCTTTTTTCAAAGCGTCGATTTTCTTCTGTAATTCACCCGATTCGCTGTATTTCGCATAATTCGTTTCGATATCAATTAAATTTCTGCATAATTTAAAGTATTCTGGTCCGAAAATTAGATACTCCGCAAAAAGTGCATCTAAGAATACATAGTTTCCCTTGTCTGTTACTAGTTGATTCATTTTCGGAACCAAATTTGCATACGCTTTCCACTCATCTTTTGTTGTTGCACGCGTTGCGTATTCTTGCTCGAATTTCACTTTCAAGCCAACTGCATCTAATTGTTTCAAGCCATCAATTTGACCGATATTTTTTTTCCATGCATTTGCTAAACGTGCTTGTTTTGCCATGTATTGAATCCTAATTTTATCAGACGATTTCATGGCAGCATCAATCACACCGATTGACTTCGTGCGCATTAAAATTTCCATCGGGCGTTGTTTTTCCACAATGAAACGCAAATTACCAGAAGACAAATGCTGTTCCGTTAATCCAGGGAAACCATAAACCAGTGTAAAATCACCTTTTTTGCGGTCATTAAATGCAATATTTAAGTGTTTGATAGGTTGGTAAGGAACATTTGCTTCGTTAAACGCCGCTGGTTTATTGTCTGCACCTACATAAATTCGAAAAACAGTAAAATCACCCGTATGTCTTGGCCAAACCCAATTATCAGTGTCTCCACCAAATTTACCAATTGAACTTGGCGGTGCTCCTACCAAGCGAACATCCAAGAAAACTTCTTTGAGCATCAAATAATAGCTATTTCCATAATCAAATGCTTTTACTTCCGCCTTGTAATGTGTTCCACGCGTTGCATCATCGATTAATTGTTGCATGTTGCGTTGCATGATTTTTGCAATTTCAGCACCATTCTCCAATCCGTCGATTCCAAAGTTTACTGCTTTCGTTACATCGTCAATTCGAACAATACGCGCAGCTGTCAAGCCAGGATTTGACAACTCATCTTTTAAGGATTGCGCCCAAAAACCATTTTTCAAATAATCATGTTCTTCTGAAGAATGAGCTTGTACTTGACTTAAACCACAATGGTGATTGGTAAGAACCAAGCCTTTATTAGATACTAATTCAGCAGTACAACCGCCACCAAAATGTAAAATTGCATCTTTGAAAGACGCATTATTCACCGAATACAAATCAGCTGCTGACAATTTCATGCCTTTTGCTTTCATATCTGATTCAAATGCAGCTAATAAAGATGGAATTAACATTCCTTCTTCAGCGCGAAGAACCGTAAAACAGATCAGAAAAAGTAGACTTATTATTTTTTTCATTTTCACATAATTTGGCTCAAATATACCAAATGGAACCCATGAATCATTGTTGATTTGAATCCTTTTTAGCATTTTTGTGCTGTGGAATTTTTTAATTTAATCTTTCGGCTAGGTGTTGTCCTAGCTATCTTCAGTTTTATTTGGGGATTTATCAAAATTGGTTTAACCATTTTGCGTGGTGGAATGCCGCTTTCTGCTCCCATGAATATTGGAATAAAAACGCTTCAATATTTATTGTTGGCTGAAGTAACAATCCTTTTTTGCACTTCAGATAATGGCAATTACCTAGCAGAAGCTGTTACGACCGGTTTGATATTATTGATGTACTTCATCGGGAAAATGCAAAATCAACGCTTAAAATTCATGATGGTGCAATTCCAAGGACAAGGACTGACAGCACCAACTGCGCCAAATATGAAAGCTGAATTTGCCATCATTATATTGGCAATGACGCTATTTACATTTCTAGTAATCAATCCTGTTTTTGCAGAAAATCAAGTGTCCAATTGGTTTTACACAAGTATAAAAGATATTGAAAGCACACCAATCTTTGGATTCATCTTTGGTATCATTGGATTTTTCTTCAGTTTATCAATCATTTTCCGAATGGTGAATTCGATTTCCATGATCTTATCTGGTAAAGCTTTTGAGAAACCTTCCACTAAACAAACGGAAGAACAATCAGATAAATTTGATGATTTTGAAGAAATTAACTAAGTCGGTTTAATTGTTTCAACACAGTTAACACTTGATTTAAGAGTGGTGATCGTTCATCATTTATTAACACAAAATCAGCAACTTTTATTTTTTCTTCATCGCTGAATTGATTTGCAAAACGACGCTCAATGTCTGACGTATTTAATCCATCTCTTTTTTGAATGCGTTTGATTCTATCTTCTAATGGTGCTGTTACAACGATTAAAGCATCAAAAAGTTGAACGGCACCTGTTTCCACAAGCAAAGCTGACTCTTGAAAAACAATGGATTGAGTTTGATTTTCAACCCACAACTTAAAATCAGTTCGCACAACAGGATGAACCAAAGCGTTGATTTTTTCCTTCAAAGCGGGAGTTGAGAACAGTTTTTCTGCAATATACGCTCGGTTTAGTTTTCCTGAAACATAGGTGTTATTGCCTAACAAATGAGATAATTCAGTTACCAATTGTTGGTTATTTTCCATCAACCATTTTGCACGGTCGTCAGAAAAATAAACAGGATACCCCAACGCAACAAGGATTTTTGCAACCGTAGATTTACCAGTTCCAATACCACCTGTTATTCCGACTTTTAATTGCTTCATTGGAACGAAGATAGTGTTTTATCTTTTGTTGAATGAATTGAAACCAATGAAAAAAGGCAGATTCCACCTCACGATTCATTATTTTCACTTACTTTTGCAACAATGGTGCATTTAGAAGAAAATAGCGAATGGTTTGAAACGTGGTTTGACTCGTCATATTATCACTTATTGTATAATAACCGTGATGAAAACGAAGCTGCTGACTTTTTAGCTTTATTGACCAACCATTTAGCTCTTCCTTTGGATAAACATGTGTTGGATTTGGCTTGTGGTGCTGGAAGACATTCACGAGTACTCGCACAATTAGGTTATACTGTTTCAGGTTGTGACTTGTCAAAAAACAGTATTGCTCAAGCAACAAAATTAGCTCAAACTGGTGGTGATTTTTTTGTGCATGACATGCGCGAACCATTACCTGAAAAGTACGATGCTATTTTTAATCTGTTTACCAGTTTTGGCTATTTTGACCACCTTTCAGACAATTTAAAGGTATTGAACAGCGTAATCAACGCACTGGAAGACGATGGTGTTTTTGTTCTTGATTTTATGAATGCAACGAAAGTAATTGCGCAATTAAATCCAGCAGAAACAATACAACGCGGTGAAATCGAATTCAATATTACCCGAAAAGTGATCAATCAACGAATTGTGAAATCAATTGATTTTGAAGCTGATAATAGAATTTTTCACTTCGAGGAAAAAGTGCAAGCTTTGCAATTAACCGATTTTAAAACATTGTTCTCTCAAGCAGGATTACAATTAATTTCAACGTTTGGTTCCTACGATTTAGCACCCTATTCAGCAACCGATTCAGACCGTTTAATTTTAATAGGACAAAAAGCATGATGGAATTATTAATCAATAGTTCGTTACTATTACTTTCTGTTTTATTAGGCGGAATGCTTGTTGTGTTCCTAGAAAAAAGAAATCAACAAAAACTAATCAAATTATCGCTTGCTTTTAGTGGTGGGTTTTTGTTAGCTATTGCTTTCACGCATTTTTTACCAGAATTGTACAGTGAGAACTCCATTTCGATTGGAATTTGGGTGTTAATCGGTTTTTTAGTGCAGCTTTTGTTGGAATACTTTTCTGGAGGGATCGAACACGGACACATTCACGCACATCCGAACAAGAAAATACCTTTTATGATGTTGTTTTCATTGAGTGTCCATTCATTTATTGAAGGAATGCCATTAGCAAACAATCATCATACAGGACACGAACATATCGGTGGTGGACATCAAGAATCGTTGTTGTTAGGAATTATATTACATCAACTACCAGTTGCCATTGCCTTGATGACCTTGTTTCGCAAATCATTATTGACACAGAAAACTTCTTGGCTGTTGTTGATCTTGTTCGGGTTAATGACACCACTTGGATTGATAACTGGACATGTATTAGAAGTAAAAGAAACATTCGCCTACATGGACGTGTTGCTTGCTGTTGTCGTTGGAATGTTCTTACACATATCGACAACAATTATTTTTGAAACGAATGAAAATCACCATTTTAATTTAGCAAAATTAATGGCTATTTTAATGGGCGTTGGCTTGAGTTTTCTCTTGATTTAATTACAAACGCTCACGTATCAAGTCTTCGATACAATCGATGAATCGTGGATGGTCATTTGAACTAGGAACTAATTGAACTTTCTCACCGCCGTGTTCTTCGAAAATTTCTTGGTATTCTCCACCAATTTCAATCAAGGTTTCCAAACAATCTGCTACAAAAGCGGGACTAAAAGCTAGGACACGTTTTGCGCCTTCTTTCCCCCATTGTTCAATGATTTTATCTGAGAACGGCTCCAACCATTTTTTATCCAAACGCGATTGAAAACTAACAGTATATTGCTCTTCTTTCAACCCTAGTTTTTCAGCAATTAAGCGCGTTGTCGCATAACAAGTAGCTTTGTAACAAAACTTATTGTGGTCGTTTACTTCCAATTCACAAGGTTGGTCTTGGCACAATCCGTCATCGTAGACTTTATCAACTTGTCTTTCTGGTAAACCGTGGTAAGAAAACATGATTCGGTCATAAGAAGCAATATCAAATTGTTGCGCGCGATCAACAACAGAATCGATGTAACCAGCATGATCGTAAAATTGTGAAACAATTTTAATCTCTGGAATCACCCACCATTTTTTGATGATGTCCATTGCTTTGTCCATTGCTGAGCCAGAAGACGCACTTGCATATTGAGGAAACATTGGAATGATAATCAATTGATCGTAGTTCGCAAGACGCATTTTCTCCAATACACTATCCATAGATGGGTTTTGATAACGCATGGCCATTTCAACAGTGACATTTTCAGCGCCAAAACGCTCTTGCACTAATTTAACTGCGTGTTGTGAATGACTTAACAAAGGTGAAACACCATCACTCAAATCCCACAATTCTTGGTATATCTTAGCAGATTTTGGTGCACGAAAAGGTGCAATGATGCCTTTGACAAGTAATAACCGCAGTAAATAAGGAATATCAATCACACGTCTATCCATTAGAAACTCGCGTAAGTAACGCGCAACATCTTTTCTTTTTGGACTATCTGGAGTTCCTAGTTGTACGAGTAAAACGCCTGTTTTTTTTGCTGTCATCGCTAATGTTTGTATTGGAACAATTGAACAGAATAAAAGTTCAATGAGTTAAAAAAGGAGCGAAAACGCCCCTTTTTTTATTCTATTTGTATATAAATTAAATATGTAACGCTCTGTTATCCGTTGCTGCCAATGCAGCTTCTTTCATTGCTTCAGAATACGTAGGGTGACCGTGAGAAATGCGCGAAATATCTTCTGCAGATGCTCGGAATTCCATAGCTGTAACTGCTTCCATGATTAAATCAGCTGCACGAGCTGCAATCATGTGTACACCAAGAATTTCATCCGTTGTTGCATCCGCTAAGATCTTAATAAATCCAGCAGTATCCATTGATGCGCGCGAACGGCCTAAAGCTTTCATTGGGAAAGAACCAACTTTGTAAGCAATTCCAGCAGCTTTTAATTCTTCTTCCGTTTTTCCAACAGCAGCGATTTCTGGCCATGTGTAAACTACACCTGGAATTAAATTATAATTGATATGAGGTTTTTGACCAGCTAACAATTCGGCTACCATCACTCCTTCTTCTTCCGCTTTGTGCGCTAACATTGCTCCACGAACAACATCACCAATTGCATAAATATTCGGAACAGCAGTTTGTAAATGATCATTTACCTCAACTTGACCTCTGTTATTTGTCGCTAATCCGATGTTTTCTAAGCCTAAACCTGCTGTGTAAGCTTTACGACCAACTGCCACCAAACAATAGTCAGCAGTCATTTCAACCGTTTCACCTTTTTTATTTAATGCCGTTAACTTAACACCTTTACCTGTATTTTCAACTTTTTGGACTTGGTGTTCCATGTTGAATTTGAAACCTTCTTTTTTCAAGATTTTCATGAATTCTTTCCCCAATGAAAGATCCATTGTAGGTAAAATAGATGGTGCAAATTCAACCACTTCGATTTCAGCACCTAAGCGTCCATAAACTGATCCTAATTCCAAACCAATAACGCCACCACCGATGACAATCATTTTCTTCGGAATTTCTTTCATTTTCAACGCTTCAGTTGACGTAATTATGCGGTCTTTATCTGGTTCCATTCCTGGGAAGAAATTTGGTTTTGAACCAGTTGCGATAATTGCATTTTTAGTTGAAATCGTTGTTTTATTTCCATCACTATCGCTGATAGCGATTGTGTTTTTGTCAACAAATGAACCAACACCTTGATAAACAGTAATGTTGTTTTTGTCCATCAAGAATTTAATTCCGTTACACGTTTGAGCAATCACTTCTTCTTTGCGCGCAATCATTTGCGACAAATCAGCAGTTACATTACTTACTTTGATTCCATGTGCTTCAAAGTTGTGTTTTGCATTAAAAAAATGCTCCGATGAGTCTAATAATGCTTTTGAAGGGATACACCCAACATTCAAACAGGTTCCTCCTAAGGTTGGATATTTTTCAATTAATGCGGTTTTCATTCCTAATTGCGCACAGCGAATAGCAGCTACATATCCACCAGGACCTGAACCAATAATCGCAACATCAAACGTACTCATAATCTTATTTTCTTAATTCGCGCTAAAGTTAGCTATTAATTTAAAAGAAACAGAAATGACACGCACAAAAGTCGTTAAATTGCTATAGGAAATTACAAATCGAAAATATGTTTTTCGGCATGGTAACTTGAACGAACGAGCGGACCACTTTCAACAAAACGAAAGCCCATCTCAAGACCAAGTTTTTCGTATTTTTCGAATCGTTCTGGTGGAACAAATTCGACGATTGGCAAATGTTTCGGTGTTGGTTGTAAGTATTGCCCTAAGGTTAGAATATCAACACCAACTGCACGTAGATCTTGCATTGTTTCGATGATTTCTTCATCTGTTTCACCCAAACCTAACATCACACCAGATTTGGTGCGCATTCCACCTTTTTTCAAGCGGAACAATACTTCCAAACTTCTATCGTACTTTGCTTGAATGCGGACTTGTTTGGTCAAGCGACGAACAGTCTCTAAATTATGTGAAACGATTTCAGGAGCAACCCCAATTATTTGTTCTAAATTTTCCCATTTACCTGCAAAATCAGGAATCAAGGTTTCCATTGTTGTTCCAGGACTTTGGTGACGAATAGCTTTCACGGTTTGCACCCAAATTCCAGCGCCCCCATCTTTTAAATCATCACGATCAACCGAAGTAATTACCGCATGTTTGATTCCCATCGTTTTGACAGAATGAGCTACTTTTCCTGGCTCAAATTCATCCACCTCATCTGGTCGTCCAGTTTTCACAGCACAAAAACCACATGAACGTGTACAAATATTTCCTAATATCATAAATGTTGCGGTACCTTCTCCCCAACATTCACCCATATTCGGACAGCTACCACTTTCACAAATGGTATGTAATTTATGTTCATCAACTAACGATCTAACTTTTTTATAGTTTTCTCCTGTCGGCAATTTCACGCGTAACCACTTTGGTTTTTTAATGCGAATATTATTGTCGTTTGTTGTAATTTCTTCTGACATATTTTTTCCAATTAAAACCGTACCTTTGGCATCTGATTTTATTTCAACACAAAAGTACAAAGAAGCACAATAACAATGGCAACTTCGATCGTAAAATACCTTGGCAACTTACGCACTGAATGTACGCATGTTCAATCTGGTACCATTATTCAAACAGATGCACCAATAGATAACAACGGTAAAGGAGAAAAGTTTTCTCCAACTGATTTAGTTGCTACTGCTTATGCTTCCTGTTTATTAACCATTATTGGGATTTACTGTCAAGAGCATGGTTATTCTTTTGAAAAAGGCGCAGCTAGTGTTACAAAAATAATGGCGAGTTCCCCACGAAGAATCGGTGGATTAACAATCAACATTGATTTATCAGGAAATGGTTGGGACGCACCAACAGCTGAAAAAATTATCAGAGCAGGAAAAGCATGTCCTGTTGCAAAATCAGTTCATGCAGATATGAATATAGAAATGACATTCCATGTATAATAAACGAGATAACCGAGAAGACCGCGGTAACGACTTTGGTCGAAAAGATGCTAATAACCGTTCTTTTGAGCGCAAACCAAAAGAAGATCCGGAGGATATTATTTATGGTATACGTGCAGTTATTGAAGCAGTAAAAAACGAAGTTGAAATCAACAAAATCCTTATTCAAAAAGGGATTGACAAAGATTTGTTCGAGGAATTACGTACAATTTTAACCGGAAAAGATTACCAATTACAATTTGTTCCAATTGAAAAATTGGCGAAAATCACGACCAATAATCACCAAGGTGTTATTGCTTTTACATCACCTGTTGAATACAAAAACATCGAAGTTTTGTGTGATCAATGGCTAGCAGAAGGGAAAGAACCGTGTATTTTGGTCTTAGACAGAATTACAGATGTTCGTAATTTTGGTGGTATTGCACGAACTGCAGCATGTATGGGCGTTGATGCAATTCTTGTTCCTTCAAAAGGAAGTGCCTTGGTTTCAGCTGACGCCATTAAAACATCTGCTGGAGCTTTACATACCATTCCAGTTTGTAAAACGGATTTACTAAAAGACAGTCTTTTTTACTTGCAACAAACTGGTTTCCAAATTGTTTCTTGTACAGAAAAATCAAAAATTAGTGTTGAAAATTATTCGTTTTTTGGACCAACAGCCATCATTATGGGTTCAGAAGAAAATGGAATTACCAATGATTTATTGAAAATGTCAGATGCTCGTTTGAGTATTCCAATGGCAGGTAACATTTCTTCGTTGAACGTTGGTGTTGCTACAGGAATGGTGTTGTACGAGCGTTTGAAACAAGTAAAAGCTGCTAAATAAGCTCGTTTTATCCTACAATCGGTAAGAGGTTAATTACTTCGGGTAACTCATTTAAGGAACGTACGCGTGAAACATTTCGTTCTTTTTTGAATTTTATTTCAGGATCGAAATGAATTGCCGTCCAATTGGCATTTAAAGCACCAATGATATCGGCTTTGAAATCGTCACCTATCATAATGGCGTGTTGCGGTTGGCAATTGGTTAAGCGTTGTGCTTCCTGAAAAATTTCACGATGCGGTTTGGTAAAACCAATTGATTCTGAACTTAGAACTACATCAAAAAAAGATTTCAATCCACTCGTTTCCAGCTTCACATGTTGGACTTCGTGAAACCCATTCGTTATAATGTGCATGCGGTATTCTTGACGCTTCAATTCAGTCAAAGTCTCAATTGCACCTGGAAAAAGCGCTGTTTGTTTGGGTGACATTTCAATGTATCCATCGCTCATTTTCTGAGCTAATTGATGATCGTGAATGCCATGATATGCCAATGCGTCTTTGAAACGATTATCGCGTAACGCTTCTTTGGATAATTTACCTTTTCCGTATTGCTGCCATAACGTTGCATTCACGCGAATATAGGTGTGATGGAAATGCATGAAATGTTCAATGGTATCTCCTAGACTCAAAGATTCATATAAGTGTTGCAAGGCACGTTTCGAATTTGCTTCAAAATCCCAAAGTGTGCGGTCTAAATCAAAAAAGAGTTGTCTTACTTTCATTCGAATAAAAAAGCGAGTCCATAGCGAATACTCGTAGTCACTGCACCATTAAATAAAATGCCTACTAAAATTAGTGGAAATGTCTTTTTTTGATGGCCAAAAAACTTGGCTGCAATAATTGTTCCTAACGGAATACCCAAAAAGAAAGGCGCGAAAAATGAAAGTCCAACGATACCTAAACGGTGCTTGATACGCACGATAAACTTGTTCATTCGGGTAAATTTCTTCTTTGACTTCATTGGAATGCCAGATAACTGAGCAGCTTGAAGCTTTGCTTTGTGTTTTTTAACCGCTTGTTTCAAGAAATATTCACTCGCATAGTAAAAAAACACAGCACAAACAATTGCACCTGAAACTGCTGCTGCATAGGTTTCAAGAGCGGATAATCCCAAAGTTGGTCCACCAAAAGGTGCAAACATAAACTTGACCATTGCCAAGGTAAAAATTCCAAAAAAAGCTGTCCAGTTCATCGATTCTTTATTAACATTTAATTCCAAAAGCTAAATCACCTGCGTCACCAAGACCAGGTACAATATAAGACTGAGCAGTCAATTCGCGATCAATAGCACCCACCCAAATAGTTACATTTTCAGGTAATAATTGTTTCAAATACTCCAGTGCTTCAGGCGCTGCAATTGCTGCAACAATGTGCACATGCGATGGATTTCCTTGCTGCAACAAAGCTTTATAGACAAGATACATCGATCGACCAGTTGCAAGCATAGGATCCGAAATGATAAGCGTTTTACCAGTAATTCCAGGTGCAGCCATGTATTCCACGTGAATATCAAATTCTTCTGCTGTTGAATGTTTGCGGTAAGCAGAAACAAATGCGTTTTCAGCACGATCAAAAATTGCCAATAACCCATTGTGCATGGGCAAGCCCGCTCGTAATATTGTAGCCAAAACAAGTTGTTGAGTTAATGTTACTGAATCTGCTATTCCTAATGGCGTAATGACTGAGACAGGTTGATACGTTAACTTTTTACTGATTTCATAACCGATTATTTCAGCCATTCGTTCTAAATTTCTTCGAAAACGCATTGGATCTTTTTGAATGACTACATCGCGTATTTCACTTAAATATGTACTGAAAATTGAATTTGTTTGATTAATTACGTGTATCATATTATTGAAAATTAGTACGTCAGTAAATACATCGGTTGACGCTTTACAACTCTTTTGCAAATAAACGCATTATCTTTTCAAAGTACAATCGATTTGATTGCCAACTTTTGTGAAAATTGAGGAGTATTTTCAATGAAAATCCCACAGTTAAGATTAATTTTGCAGCATGTCGAAACAGTCGAAATTAGATACACAGGTTTTTAAGCGTTTAATGAAATTTGCTTGGCCCTATAAACGCTTAGTAATCATTTCGTTTTTCTGTACGATTTTACTTGCTGTTGTTAGTCCTTACCGTCCTAAATTAATTGGGGATATTGTTCAAAAATACATTGTTTCTGAAGAATCAAGAAATGTAAACTTATTCTTTTTTTGGACTATGATTGTGCTCGGAATGTTGTTCCTTGAAGCAATCTTACAATTTTTAACCACTTATTTTTCCAATTTATTAGCTCAATCAGTTATTCGGGACATCCGTAAAAAAGTGTTTGCACACATTACTTCGTTTCGGATGCGGTATTTTGATAAAAATCCTGTTGGTGGTCTAGTCACACGTGTCGTTTCTGATATTGAAGCAATTTCAGATGTTTTCTCATCTGGCTTAATTGATATTTTGGGTGACTTACTCATGCTCATCATCATTTTGATTTTCATGTTTTTGGATAATTGGAAATTATCCTTACTTGCTTTGATTCCAGTTCCAATTTTGATTTTTTCAACGCGTATTTTTGCGAAAGCAATGCGTCAATCATTTCAATTGGAAGGTTCAGCAGTTCATCGCTTGAATTCATTTGTACAAGAACGCTTAACAGGAATGAACATCGTTCAGTTATTTGGTCGCGAAAAAGAAGAGTTAGACGGTTTTGTTGCTGCAAATCAAGAACATAAAAAAGCACACATTAGTGCAGTATGGGCCT
The DNA here is from genome assembly GCA_017983675.1 of Fluviicola sp. Classification (GTDB taxonomy): domain Bacteria; phylum Bacteroidota; class Bacteroidia; order Flavobacteriales_D; family Crocinitomicaceae; genus Fluviicola. The sequence goes on along the minus strand of JAGOAZ010000003.1, from coordinate 234,116 downwards.
TTTCCATCTTTTTCCCAGTGGTTGAATTACTCAGCTCTTTATCGATGGCATTCATCATTGTATGGGGTGCCTTTGAAATTCTTTCAGTTGATCAACGAGACGAACGTATTTTTGGAGAAATTCTAAGTTATACCATGTGGATTGGTATGGTTTTCCGTCCGATTAGAATGCTCGCAGACAAATTCAACATTTTACAACGGGGAGTTGTTCGCGCGAAAAATATTTTTGAAATCATTGATACACAAGAACATGTTCAATTAACTGGCGATGTCACCGATTGTGATTTTCAACAACCAATTCGTTTCAATGATTTGTATTTTGCATATTCTGACGAAGATTGGGTGCTAAAAAACATCCAACTAACCATTGAACCGGGAACAACAGTAGCATTTGTAGGGGCTACAGGAGCTGGAAAATCATCCATTGTTAATTTGCTCGGACGATTTTACGAATATCAAAAAGGGACAATACATATTGGTGAACACGAATTGCGTTCACTAGAAATGGAAAGTTTGCGTAAAAACATTGCAATTGTTTTACAAGATGTCTTTTTGTTTTCAGATTCCATACATAATAACATTACATTAGGGAACGAATCCATTTCAAGAGAAGAAGTCATCGCAGCTGCGAAAGCGGTCGGAGCGCATGAATTTATCGAAAAACTTCCCGGTGAATACGATTATCAAGTTGGCGAACGTGGAGGAGTTTTGTCTGTGGGACAACGTCAATTATTAGCGTTTATTCGCGCTTATGTTTATAATCCGCATATATTAATTCTTGATGAAGCAACTTCAAGTGTCGATAACGAATCTGAATTAATGATTCAACAAGCAACGGAACGCTTAACAAAAGGCAGAACATCAATTGTTATTGCCCATCGTTTGTCGACAATTCAAGCGGCAGATTTAATCATTGTGTTAGACAAAGGAGAAATCAAAGAACAAGGTTCACACGAAGAATTGATGAATTTGAACGGCTATTACAAGCGCTTGTACACCATGCAATTTTCAAAAATATGAATCAAATTGGACTAAAAATTGGTGGTGTACCCGAACATTTCAATTTGCCTTGGCGCTTAGCTATTGAAGAAGGTAAGTTTGCTGAAATAGGACTTGATTTACATTGGTCAGACATGAGCGGCGGTACAGGTCAAATGATTCGCGGTTTAGAAAGTGGCTCCATCGATATTGCCGTTTTATTGACTGAAGGAATTACCAAATCAATTTTACAAGGTTTAAAAGCAAAGATCATTAGCGTTTATGTTGTTACTCCGCTTTCATGGGGAATTCATGTTCCTTTTGATGCAGCAGAAATTTCTACAAGTGCCGATTTAGAGAATCAACCATTTGCAATTTCACGTTATGGTTCAGGTTCACAATTAATGGCATATGTCATGGCGGATCAACATGGTTGGAATATTGATGATTTATCTTTCAATGTTGTTGGTGATGTTTACGGAGGTTTGTGGTCATTGGCACAGCATGAGTCACGTGTTTTCTTGTGGGAAAAATATACAACTTTTCCATTTGTAGAACAACAAAAATGCAAGTATATTGGCGATGTCGTAACTCCATGGCCATGTTTTGTTGTGGCAGTAAGAGATGAGATTCTTGAAAAGCATGCAGATCTATTAACTGAGATGCTAAACGTTGTTCAGCAACGTGCAAAACAAGTAAAAAATGATGCAGATACAGCTGAAGTAATTTCTTGGCGCTACAACTTGCGTTTAGATCAAGTTCAAAAATGGTTGCATGAAACTGATTGGAATTACCAAGGCATTGCATATCCACTAGCATTTGAAACGACAACTAATTATTTGAAGAAATTAAAACTCATTTCACCTGAAGAAGCTGCTAATTGGCGCGATAAACTCTTCAGTAACTAGTCGTTTTATTTCGCTTCATTCTTCGTGCATTTTTTCGAATACTTTTTCGCGCTGTTTTTGATTGGTTTTTCCAAAATGCTTTTGTTGCCTTTTTCTTAGCTTTTATTGCATCTTTGGCTGCTTTCGCTCGTTGTTTATTTAATTCTTTTTCTGCTTGTTCAACAGATTGTCCAGCTTCATTTTTACGCAGCAATTGACAACTTGCTGTATTAAAAAGCAAACACAATAATAGTATATCAAAAATCGTTAGTAACTTCATTGCACAAAAACAACAGATACAAGGTATGAAATTATTCGTAGTAATTGCAACACTTCTTTTATTCTTGCCTGGATGCAGCAAAAATAAAAATCACCCAATTGCAAGTATTCCTTTTGATTTTCAAATAGATTTAAGCTTGCCAAGTTATCAAGATTTGAATGGTGTTGGCGGTTGGGCTTATGTGAATGGTGGTATCAAAGGGATTATTGTTTACCGGCAATCGACAGATGTATTTGTTGCATGGGAACGTCAATCACCTGAAGACCCAACAAATGCTTGTGCAACAGGCTTAACCCCAAATAGCGGTAATTTTTTACAACTCGAAGATCCTTGTTCGGATGCTGTTTTTTCACTTTATGATGGTTCACCAATTGCAAATTCTGATTGGGGATTGCGTCAATACAGAGCAGATTGGTATGGTGGAAACATTCTTCGTTTATATAATTAACTAGCACTTCACGTGCTACGTTTCACCTTCTAATCAATTAAACGTGTGTTTCAAGTTTTTTATAAAATTTGACTGGTTATAATACGTAAACTCGTAATGAAACCTCAAAAATAAAACACATGAAAACTTTTACTCTTTCATTTCTTTCGCTTTTGTTGAGTGGAATTACTTTAGGACAAACCATTACCTACAACGGATTAAGTCTGCAAGATAGTTTAGTAGTTAACAGTCTGCCAGAATGGGTCAAACCAATATTGGAAAAATCGGAAATTGCTAAATCCCATAAAATACTAGCGGAAAACAATCCCTATTACTTTGAAAGTGATTTTACAGGAGATAAAACAATCGATATCGTGTTTTATGTTGAAAATCAAGTAGACAAATCACGTGGCTACATGTTCGTTAATGCCGACAAAGGAATGTTGTACGTTGTCGGTTGTGGCAACCCAACTGAAATGGGTGTGTCAGTAAAAAACATTTCATCATGGTTTATTTTTAGAAAACGAACCATAACTACGACTTCCAAAAAAACACAAGTAATCACTACTCCTGGAGTTCTAGTGCGCGATTCAAAAGGAAGGCAAATGGTTATTTATTGGATGCGCAGCAAATACAAAACAATTGGCGGTGTGCAATAAAACAAAAAATCCCAGCTAACGAGTAACTGGGATTTTTTATAAGTTTTCCGTATTGATTAATAACGGTAGTGTTCAGCTTTGAAAGGTCCTTCAATTGCAACACCAATATATTCAGCTTGATCAGGACGTAATGTCTCTAATTCAACACCAATTTTAGCTAAGTGCAAACGAGCAACTTTTTCATCCAAATGTTTCGGCAACATGTAAACATCATTACCGTAATTTTTGTAGTTCGCCCAAAGTTCTAATTGCGCCAATGTTTGATTTGTAAATGAATTTGACATTACAAATGATGGGTGACCAGTTGCACAACCTAAGTTTACCAAACGACCTTCAGCAAGAATGATGATTTCGTTACCATTTACATTGTAAATATCAACTTGTGGTTTCACTGTGTATTTTGTAGCACCGTAGTTTGTGTTCAACCATGCCATATCGATTTCATTATCGAAGTGACCGATATTACAAACGATTGCTTTGTCTTTCATTTTCAAGAAATGTGCTCCTTGAACGATATCTTTATTTCCTGTTGTTGTAACAATGATATCTCCTAAATGAACAACTGATTCAAGGCGTTTTACCTCAAATCCGTCCATTGCAGCTTGTAACGCACAAATTGGATCGATTTCAGTAACGATAACACGCGCACCAGCACCTTTTAATGAAGCCGCTGAACCTTTTCCAACATCACCATAACCACAAACAACCGCTACTTTACCAGCCATCATAATATCTGTAGCACGACGAATTGAATCAACTAATGATTCTTTACAACCGTATTTGTTATCGAATTTTGATTTTGTAACTGAATCGTTTACGTTGATTGCAGGCATAACCAATGTTCCATTTTTAACACGCTCGTACAAACGGTGAACACCTGTTGTAGTTTCTTCAGATAATCCACGAATTCCTTCAGTTAATTCTGGGTAACGATCAAATACCATGTTTGTTAAGTCACCACCATCATCCAAAATCATGTTTAAAGGTTGACCATCAGAGAATGCGAATATTGTTTGTTCAATACACCAATCAAATTCCTCTTCGTTCATTCCTTTCCAAGCATAAACTGGGATACCTGCAGCAGCAATGGCAGCAGCAGCTTGATCTTGCGTAGAAAAGATATTACATGAAGACCAAGAAACTTCAGCTCCTAATTCAATCAATGTTTCAATCAAGACTGCTGTTTGAATTGTCATGTGTAAACAACCAGCAATACGAGCACCTGCTAATGGTTTAGCAGCACCATATTCTTCACGTAACGCCATTAATCCTGGCATTTCAGCTTCTGCTAATTTAATTTCTTTACGCCCCCAATCAGCAAGACTAATGTCTTTTACTTTGTAAGCTAATTTTTCTGATGTATTGCTCATAATAATAATTTGCGAATTTTTTTAAGTGTGCAAAGGTATGAAAGAACTTTGTCAATTAAAAATTTATTGAATAACAAGGAAAAAAGAAAATTGTTTATTTTTTTCGAGTTAATGAAACAAATCAGTCATTACTCTTCCTTTACTTGATTGAAATCGGAAGTGTAAAAGTTCAGCAATTGTTGCAGAAATATCTACTTGCTCATAAGCTGATGCAAGTTCCAAATTCTTTTTAAAATCTGGAGAAAGTGCTAATAATTCAATATGTCTACAACCTGCACATGCATCGCCATGACTAACAAAACCATTCGCTACTCCATTCAAATGTCTTCCATGATCATTTGTAACAAAAAGTGTTGTTTTATCTTTATAATTCACATTCGTTTGAATTAAATTCCAAATCTCACCAACGTAATAATCTGTTTTCTTTATCGCATTAATATAATTAACTGAATCTGCTGCGTGTCCATAAAAATCGGGATCTTTAAAGTTTATCACCAAGATGTTAGGTTGTTGATTTAGCAGCGCTATTTTAATATGTTCAAAAGTGATTGAATCTGACCGATAACCACCTGTTCCATTTCCATTCACACCACAATCAATCACAGGTAAAAACTTATTATGATACTTTGGATTGTTGCAATTAGCTAGGACATGTAATTTATCCTTCGAAGCGATTATGCTACATTGATCCAAAAAAGCATTTTTCGAAGCAAGCCAAACTTGCAAAAAAGAAGGGTTATCAGGATATTGAGTTCCGTTATTTGCAATGTTTTGGTAATTACCTGTACATATAGCACTATGACCAGGATTTGTATAGGTAGGTCCGTTATTTTTAAAATTAGTAATAAGCACACCTTGAGACAACAAACTATCTCTTACAGGAATATTACTTCTCGTGCTTTCACCCCATGTCTCAGAATACCTAGGGCCATCAATTACTATAACGACTACATTTTCTGTTTTATAATCTTTAGCAAAAAGCGATTCGTCATTTTCACATGATAAAAATGATAAAAGTAAAACAAAGAAAACAGTCAATCTCAACATTGCAAAACAAAGAACTAATATAATAAAAAAATCCCTCTTTTCAGAGGGATTTCACAACAATAAAAACAAAGTAACAATCTTTGTTTTAAAATAAAGCCAACTACAAATTAGCCAATGCTTCTTTCACTAACTCAGACACACGTTTTCCGTCTGCCTTTCCAGCTAATTTTCCAGAAACTGGCCCCATTACTTTCCCCATGTCTTGCGGACCAGTTGCACCTACAGCAGCAATTTGTGCAGCTATAGCAGCGCGTACCTCGTCATCTGACATCATTTTAGGTAAGTATTCTTCAATCACCTTTGCTTGCGCCAATTCGTCAACAGCTAAATCTTCTCTGTTTTGTGCAATGTACAACTCATAGGTATCCATGCGTTGTTTGTGCAATTTCAAAACAATTTTATTTTCAGCTTCTTCACTTACTTCACCGGTAGAACCAGCAGTTGCTTCAAGCAAAAGTTTACTTTTAATATCACGCAATGCTGCTAAGCGCTCTTTGTCTTTCGCAAGCATTGCGGTTTTAATATCTTGATTAATTTTTTCAGTCAATGACATACTTAATCTACGTTATCGTGTAAAAATGAATTGTTTGTTCTCAAACCATCATTATCAGAAAGACCAAAACGACTCACGCGTTGCTCATCACTTTTTTTGATGTTTTCCAAGTGAATATTACGACGAGCAAAAGCTGGTTCATCTTCCAATTCTTTCAGCCCTTCTGCTTTTTTCAATTTATTGTTGTATTGCGCTAAACGCTCCATACGCTCTTGATTTCTGCGGTGCATTTCATCTGCACTCAAAGGAGTACGAGCTGTTTGGTGAATACTTTCTAAACTGTTTTTTGCCTCCACTTCATCTTCTAATTCGTGACGAATAATCTGTGGTGCTTCTTGTTTCGGAGCTACTACTGTAGGTGCAACCATTTTCGGTTCCTCTGCAATTTCCCAATCAAAATTTATTGTTTGCGTTTTTTCTACAGGTGCTTCGTTAACAGGTGCAGCCTCAACAATTGCCTCAGGTTGTGCCTTCATAAAAGGTTCTGATTCTATTTGTTGTGTTGGAGCAGTTAATGGCGCTTTGATTTCGTTTTTAGCTTCTTCCTCTAATGGACGAACCGTACGAGCAGGAGCTTTTTCAAAACCTGTTACAGGAGATGAATTAAATCCTGTAGCTACTAACGTGATACATAATTTATTACCCAAAGATGGATCGTAACCATGTCCCCAGATAATATCAGCAGTTGAACCTGCTTCTTCTTGAATAAAGTCAGTGATTTCACCAATTTCATCCATAGTAACTTCTAAATCACCGTAAGTGATGTTCAATAAAATATATGTTGCTCCTTCGATGTTATTATCATTTAACAACGGAGAGTTCAATGCTTCTTGTACAGCATTCATTGCGCGCCCTTCACCTTCTGCACTAGCAGATCCCATGATTGCGACACCTGAATTACGCATTACTGTATTTACGTCATTGAAATCGACATTTATTGCTCCAGTACTCGTAATTACATCAGCAATTCCTTTAGCAGCTGTAGAAAGCACATTATCGGCCATTGCAAACGCACTAGCTAAAGACATGTTTCCACCAACTTCACGTAAGCGTTCATTGTTGATTACTAATAACGTATCAACACTTTGTCTCATTTCTTCTAAACCTTCTTCAGCTTGTTGACGACGACGACGTCCTTCAAATGCAAATGGAACTGTAACGATACCTACAGTAAGGATGTTCATTTCTTTTGCAACTTTTGCAATAACAGGTGCAGCTCCAGTACCGGTTCCACCACCCATTCCAGCAGTAACAAACACCATTTTAGTATTGTTACTTAAAAAATCACGGATTTCATCGATGATTTCGACGGCAGAGTTTCTTCCAATTTCAGGAATTGCGCCAGCGCCTCTTCCTTCTGTTAAACTTGGTCCTAATTGAACTTTTAAGGGAACAGGAGAAATGTCTAACGCTTGTCTATCTGTATTACAAACGATAAAATCTACACCTTTAATTCCTGAATCGAACATGTGGTTAACGGCATTACTACCTCCACCACCAACACCAACTACCTTGATGATTGATGTGTCTCCTTTTGGTAAATCGAATTCCATTTTTGCTTTATTTTATTATTGTTGTTGTTAGTTCTATTTTATTCTTCTTCAGCGAAGAAGCTTTTGCTTTTTTCTAATAATGTATCAAAGAATTTTCCACGCGTTTTAGATTCGTGATTTGCAACTTTTGGCGCCTTTGTTTTTCTTTCTGTTTTCACAGCGACATCTTCAATTTGCTCGTCTTCTTTTTCAAATCCTTTTAATACCAAACCAATTCCTGTTGAGAAAGCAGGACTTTTTATTGCTTCAATTGTATTTGTCGAAGCCAAATGTTCTGTTGGTAATCCTACGCGTGTTGTAATACCAGTCATGTATTCAAACAATTGAGTGATGTGTTTCAATTGAGAACCACCTCCTGTTACAACTATTCCTCCAATCAATTTTTTCTCGTAACCAGAATTTGTGATTTCATAATGAACGTGCTCAATAATCTCTTCCATACGTGCTTGGATAATACTAGCCAAATTACGTAATGTGATTTCTTTAGGCGCATGTCCTTTTAAACCTGGAATACAAACAACCTCTGTTTCCAAACTTTCCGAAGCTAAAGCCGAACCAAATTTGACTTTCAATGCTTCAGCGTGTCTTTTCAAAATAGTACAGCCCTCTTTGATATCGTCTGTAATGACATTACCTCCAAATGGAATCACCGCTGAATGTCGGATTACACCATCGTGGAAAAGCGCAACATCTGTTGTACCTCCACCAATATCAACCAAACAAACACCTGCTTCTTTTTCTTCTTCGCTCAATACAGCATCAGCAGAAGCAATTGGCTCAAGAATAATGTCATCTACAATTAAGTCAGCTTTATTGACACAAACCTTGATGTTTTTCGCTGCATTTATTTGACCAGTAATGATATGGAAATTAGCCTCTAAGCGAACACCCATCATCCCAATTGGGTCGATGATTCCTTGTTCGTTATCAACGATATATTCTTGGGGTAAAACGTGAATGATTTCTTCGCCCGGAGGCATCAATAATTTATACATGTCTTCAATCAAGGCATTGATGTCTGCTTGCGAAATTTGTGCATCTGCATCTTTACGTGTATAAATACCTCTGTGTTGTAAACTTTTTATATGTTGTCCAGCAATACCAACATTCACAACTCGAATAAGTAAATTGTTATCTACTCTATCTTGCGCTTCCTTTACTGCTAGTTTGATTGATTGAACAGTTTTATCGATGTTTGAAACAATACCTCTAGAAACACCTAACGACTCACTTTTTCCCATTGAAATAATTTCAATTTTCCCATGTTCGTTTTTGGTTCCTACTAAACAGGCAATTTTTGTAGTTCCAATATCTAATCCGACAACAATCTTTTTTGAAGACATACGCTTATTTTATCTTAATTTTCTATGCTTGGAAATGAACTTATTTCCATTTTTGTTTATCCTGAAAAAAATCATTCAGCATAACTACAAACATACTAGTAAATAAGACACATTTTACTGTGAAAAAAGAATACTTTTCAAGGGGTCATTGTTAATAAATATGACAGCGTCAAATCGTCTGAAAAGCAATCTATCAATGCGCTGCAGGCTGATTTTGATCTAAATTTTCTGGGACGAAATTTCGTTTTTTACAAACGATCTGATTTTTAAACTTTAAATTGATCTGATTATATTTATTCCAACCTTCAAAAGGCAAACCTTCCTGGTAAAATATTTTCAACTTGTTTAATTTAGTTTCAACTTCTTTGTCAGAATTTGCTGTTCCAAAAACAATTTCATGATTTCCTACTTGAGGGATTAATATAAAATCGCCCCATTTATCGCGTTGAACTTGCGCAATCTGTGCTTTCAAAAAGGTGTCTTTTGCTAAGAATTTCGCTAAACGATAAATTTCATCGCTATTCTTATTGTTTCTTAGTTGTTCGTCCTGTTCAATTTGAGCAACTGTTATTGTATCACATCTATCGATAATATTTCCTGAAAAAATCAATACCCGAGCAGTAAAATTAGGAGATGTATTCATTTTTATTCCTTTCGAATCGATATAAAAACTTTCACCAAATCGATTGAAAACGCGCGCATAGGGTTGCCTTACCTTCACATCGACGCACCAAATCCCACCGAATTTTTTATAAACAGCCACTGATTCCACTTCATGCATCTTACGGATGTATTTTTCAATAGCATGCGTATTCACTTGTTTCATTGTTTGACCGGGATATACCAAGCGATCTGTTGTCAAACGCTTTAACAATTCACTTTCTGTTAAAAACGCATTTTCATCAACTACTGAAATAGCTATAACTGGAGCTTGAGCAGCTGCCTCTTCTTGCTGTTTCCTTGCAATGTACAAGACAACAAAAACTAAAACAACTACGGTTGTCCAAAGTGCTATTTTAAGTTTTTTATTCATGATGATTGCGTTCAAATATTGTTGTTAATTCCGGAACAATACGATCTATATCTCCCGCACCTATTGTAAGCACAACAGCAGCATCCGTATTTTTAGACCAATCCAATACATCTTCCGTTGACACTAAAGTTGCTTTGTTGCCAATTTGAGCGACCAACACATCACTTCTTACCCCTTCAATAGGCTCTTCACGTGCTGGATATATTGGCAATAATAATACTTCATCAAGTTGACTTAATTCTTTGACAAATCCATCAAAAAAGTCTTGTGTTCTAGAGAATAGATGCGGTTGAAAAATTCCTGCTATTTTCTTATCTGGATAAATCATCCGAACGGAAGAAACGAGCGCAGCAATTTCTGTTGGATGATGCGCATAGTCATCAATATAAACAAAATCTGGCGTACGCACTTGGTATTCAAATCGTCTTTTTACACCTCTAAAACTTTGCAACCCAGCTCGAATTTCATCAGCTGACAAACCGATATCATGGCACATCGCTACAACCGCTAAGGCATTTTCTGCATTATGAATTCCCGGCAATCCAAGCTCAACAGCCTCCCATTTTCCAAAAGGACCTGAAATATCCATCAAAAAACGTCCGTTTTCAGCAGTTAAATTCGTTCCAAAAACAGTAGCGTCTGGTTGATTTAAACCATAAGAAATTGCGTTGAACCCAGTGTTTTTTAGTGGTAAATCGTGTTTATAAACCAAGGTTTTCCCACTGTGTTTATCAGCATATTGTTGGAAAGTATCGTAGAAAGCTGATGCGGTTCCATAAATATCTAGGTGATCGGGATCCATTGCAGTAATAATACTTGCAAAGGGCGATAAGCGTAAAAATGAACGGTCAAATTCATCTGCTTCAACTATGGTATATTCAGCCGAACTATCTACCAGAACATTTGATTGTAGATTTGTTGAAATTCCTCCTAAAAATGCAGCACATTTTGTTTGTGATTGATGCATTACATGTGCTAACATCGTTGAAGTTGTTGTTTTTCCATGTGTGCCAGCCACGCCAATTCCTTTACTCGTTTTGGTAATCAATCCTAAAACTTCACTGCGTTTGTAAACGACATGCTGTTGTTGTACGAAACACAATTCCTGCATGTTTTTAGGGATAGCAGGCGTATAAACAACAACCGTCCCTTCCACCTCATGATATGGTGCTGGAATATTTTTTCCTAAATCAGTAAAATGAATTAAAATACCTTCTTGTTGCAATTGATCAGTCAGGGGCGAAGGTGTTTTATCATAACCAGCGACAGCATATCCTTTCGAAAAAAAATAACGTGCTAAAGCGGACATACCAATGCCCCCAATACCGATGAAATAAAACCGTTTTACACCTTCCAGCTGATTCATTTGTTTACTATTTCTGTTATAATTTTAACGATGTCCTTTGTCGCATTGGGCAAGCCCATTTTCTTACAATTTTGTGCTAATTGATTGCTACGTTCTTCATTATTAAGCATGGTCATTACTTCATCAAACAAGGTGTTTTTTGCAACTGCATCAGTCACTAAAAGTGCGGCATCGTTAGCGACCAAAGCCATTGCATTTTTGGTTTGATGATCTTCCGAAACATTTGGAGAAGGCACCAAGACAGTTGGCTTCCCAATCAAACATAATTCAGATATGGATAAGGCGCCTGCGCGCGAGACGATACAGTCTGCGGCTGTATATGCTGCATCCATTCGTGCAATAAAATCGCATAAATAAACGCCTTCGTACGGTTTTTCATCTAAAAATGCCCGCATTTGGTTGTGATAAAACTTTCCACATTGCCAAATAATTTGATATCCAGCATCGGTCATTGCTTGTAAGCTAAATTGAACAGCTTCATTCAACGTCCGAGCACCCAAACTTCCACCAATGACTAAAATTGTTTTTTTACTTGCATCTAAGCCTTCAAAAAAAGAAAAAGCAGTTGCTTTATCGATTGATATTGATGCTAATTCTGAACGAACGGGATTTCCTGTTAATCTTATTTTATCAGCAGGAAAAACGTTGTCCAATCCTTGATATGCTGTACAAACGCGTACTACTTTTTTCGCCAACAAGCGATTTGTTTTTCCAGGAAAAGAATTTTGTTCTTGAATGACGGTTGAAACACCCAATTGTTGGGCCATTTTTAAGGTTGGGCCACTTGCATAACCACCAACTCCGATAACCACTTGAGGTTTTAAACGTTTAATGATTGAACGCGCTTTCCACAAGCTTTTTAATAATTTAAATGGGAGAATAAAATTAGAAAGGGTCAATTTCCGTTGAAAACCAACTATTGGTAAGCCAATAATTGAATAACCCGCAGCAGGAACTTTTTCCATTTCCATTTTTCCTTCCGCGCCAACAAAAGTTATTGCCACATCGGGATTCTGTGCTTTGATTTCATTGGCAATTGCTATCGCCGGAAAAATATGACCTCCAGTTCCACCACCAGAGATGATTACTCGTTCAATTTTTTTCATGCGTTTTCAGTACTAATTTTATCATCATCTGGCAATTGTCGACAAGCGATACTTTGCACGATACCAATTGAAATACAAGCCATAATCATGGCTGATCCACCCATTGCTAAAAACGGCATATTTTGCCCTGTAACAGGGAAAATGCCAGTACAAACCATCATATTAACTGTTGCTTGCGACAACAATAAAATTCCAATCCCAATACTGAGATATGTTTCGAACAGTTTGTCGGATTTCAGCGCTATGCGCATGATCCTATAAAATAATATCAGGTAAAACAATATCAAAATAATTGCTGCAATTAGACCAAATTCTTCCACAAAAGAGGCATAGAAAAAATCGGCATAGGCTTCAGGAATAAATTCTTTTACTTTCCCCTTGCCAATACCTTGACCTAAAATACCTCCTAAATAAATTGCTTGTTCGGCATTGTTAGCTTGTAAATTCCCTGCCGCATCAATATCGGAATTACCTTCTAATTTGTTATTAAAGCGGTTGACCCACGTTTCATACCGTGGTAATATATTTAAATCAGGAAGTGCTTTATGCACCCCTACAATCATCATAAACAATAAGACTCCACCAGCAATGACTGATGTTAGTTTTATAATAGGTACGCGACCAACAAAAAGTAATGTAAAAGAAATCATGAATAAAATTGCTGCCGTTGAAAAGTTATCTTTAACAATCAACCCACAAATAACTATTATCGGCAACATTACTGGAAAGAATCCTTCTTTCCATGAATTCAAGTTTTCACGTTTTTTGTACAACAAGCGTGAAACGTAGATGATGAGGGCTAATTTGGCAAAATCGGAGGATTGAAATGTCAACCCTACAAAAGGTATTTTCACCCAGCGCCCCGCCTCGTTTACTTTTGTTCCAAAGAACATCGTAAACACCAATAAAACGACAGATCCGTAGTAAATAATCTTTGATAATTGAGAAATGTATTTGGGATCTTTTTTGTGTATCCAATACATCGACAAAACCGCTAAAACGATGTATACAAAATGCTTGAACAAATATTTAAAGGGTGTCCCACCTTCCATTTTAACAAGGATAGGCACAAAACTATACACTGAAACCAGTGAAAAACCAAGAAGGATAAGGGTAATAACCCAAATCACCATGTCCCCTTTGAAATATTTGCGTAATAATTGTATCATGATTGCTGAGCTGTTTTCACAAATTCTTCAAATTCATTTATTTTCGACTTCCATTCATTTCCTGCTGCTACAAACAAAACGATATGACGATCCATCCTATTTAAGCGCATTAAATCACTTGTTTCTGAAACTGAATTTGTTGCGGAAAATTGAATTGCTTCAGAACTAATTGACGCGTCAATTTCAGTTACATTTTTGTCGTATTGACCGATCCAACTCACTAATTTCAAGGTTTCATCATCTACCATTGCAAACTCAATAATTAATTGTGCTGGTGCAAATAAATAAACCGGAAATGGAAATGAATGAATCGTCGCAGCTAATTCAAACACTGATGGATTTACCCACGTAAAAATATCCATCCCCCAAAGTTTCCCCAAGGGACGGAGCGACTGACTTTTGGCATTTTTCAATGCTTCGGCACGCGCTTCCAATAACGGATTTTCAGCTATTTTACGTTTTAATTCCATGTTGGAAATTATAATGAACGAACTGCTTGTTTGAATTGATTTCCTCTGTCTTCGTAGTTTTCGAACAAATCAAAACTAGCACATGCAGGTGACAACAAAACAGTTTGATCTTTTTTCGCCAAACGGTAACCAAATGCGACAGCTTCCATTGCAGAATTTGCCTCAACGATTGTTTCAACTACATCAGAAAAAGCATCAATTATTTTTTGATTGTCTTTCCCTAAGCAAATGATTGCTGACACTTTTTCTTTCACCAAGGCAGTCAATTCGGAATAATCGTTTCCTTTATCAACTCCACCAACGATCCATACAGTTGGTTGCTCCATGCTTTCTAAAGCAAACCAAGTTGAATTGATGTTCGTCGCTTTTGAATCATTGATGAATTCAATACCACAAACTTTAGCAACGAATTCTAAACGGTGTTCTACGTTTACAAAATCCATTAAGCTTTCGCGCACAACTTCTTTGCGAATATCTAATATTCTTCCTGCTAAACCTGAAGCGAGGGAATTTTGGGTGTTGTGTCTACCCTTTAATGCTAAATCGTGAATTGACATACTGAATTGATTGTTAAAATTTATAATGAGTTGTTTGTTTGCTGTATACGCTCCTTCTGCTATTTCTTTTTCCATAGAGAAAGGCAAAGCTTTTGCTGTAAGTGTTCTTTTTTCTATTTCAGCAACTATTGTTGCATCGTCTGCATTGTATATAAAATAATCGGCAGCAGTTTGGTTGTTGAGTATTCTGAATTTTGAGTTCACATAGTTCTGCATGACATAGTCGTAGCGATCTAAATGATCGGGTGTAATGTTTGTTAAAATGGCTATTTCAGCTTTGAAATCTGTCATGTCATCCAATTGAAAAGAACTCAATTCAATTACATAATAATCGTGGTTTTCTTCCGCAACTTGCTTCGCTAAACTATACCCAACATTCCCAGCTAATCCGACATTTAATCCCGCTTTTTTAAGCATGTGGTGAATCAACATCGTAGTAGTTGTTTTACCATTACTACCTGTAATACATATTTTTTTAGCCGTTGTAAAATATCCCGCAAATTCTATTTCGGAAACGACGCGGATACCTTTTTCGCGAACAGCTTTCATTACAGGTGCTTTTTCAGGAATACCAGGCGACTTAATGACTACATCTGCCGCAAGGATTTTATCCATCGTGTGCTGTTCTTGTTCCCAAGTCAAGCCAAATCGATTTAACTCTTCTTGGTATTCAGCATTAATTTTACCAAAATCAGACACAAAAACAGTTGCACCCATTTTTTGAGCAAGAATTGCTGCACCAACGCCACTTTCGCCAGCGCCCAGAATAACCACTATTTTATGTTGAATATTCATTAACGCAATTTCAATGTTACGATAGTGACAACAGCTAACAAAACAGCTACAATCCAAAAACGCGCAACTATTTTAGCTTCGTGCAATCCTTTTTTCTGGTAATGATGATGCAAAGGAGCCATCAAGAAAATACGCTTGCCTTCACCGAATCTTTTCTTGGTATACTTGAAGTACCCAACTTGTAAAATCACTGATAGATTTTCTACTAAGAAGATCCCGCACAAAACTGGAATCAATAACTCCTTACGGATTGAGATGGCAAAAACTGCAATGATTCCACCCAATGCTAAACTTCCTGTGTCGCCCATGAAAACTTGCGCTGGATAACTATTGTACCACAAGAATCCTACACAAGCTCCAACAAATGCTGCAATGAAAATCACCAATTCTTCTGCGTATGGGATATACATCACATCGAGGTAATCCGCAAAGCGAATATTAGAAGTTACATAAGCTAAAATCGCTAATGCTATCCCTGCAATCGCACTGGTTCCAGTTGCTAAACCATCGAGTCCGTCGGTCATGTTTGCGCCATTTGAAACCGCAATTACAACGATAATGACAAATGGAATAAACAATAACCAACCATATGATTTATCGATATCACCGATTAACCAATTGTAATTGAATTCGTTATTTTTCACGAAAGGAATTGTTGTCGTCATATCTCTTGTCACAATCCATTTTGAGTGATCGTTTTTATCATCTGAAGCATTCACGTGTTGGTGAGAGACAATTGCTTCCCCTGCTTGTAGTTGATAATCAGCTGCAACACGTTTGTGCACTTGAACATCTGGATGGAAATACATGATTGAGCCAACAATAATTCCTACACCGATTTGACCAACAACTTTAAAACGACCTTTTAACCCTTCTTTGTTTTTCTTGAAAACCTTGATGTAATCATCGATAAATCCAATTGCACCAAGCCAAACAGTTGCTAAAATCATCGTTATCACATATACATTATGCAGTTTTGCAAACAACAATGTTGGAATTAGTATTGCGGCAAGGATAATTAACCCACCCATTGTCGGCGTTCCTTGTTTTTCAATTTGTCCTGTTAACCCTAAATCACGAACGGTTTCGCCAATTTGTTGTTTGCGCAATAACAAAATCAACCGTTTACCGAAAACAATCGAAATGATGAGTGATGTTATTAAAGCCATTGAAGCTCTGAACGAAATGAACTGAAAAAGTCCCGCTCCAGGGAAATCTAATTGTTCCAAATAATCAAAGAGATACGTCAACATTATTTATCTAGTTTATTAAGGTAATTTTTTACTATTTCATAATCATCAAAAGGGTGTTTCACGCCATTGATGTCTTGGTATTTTTCGTGTCCTTTTCCAGCGATAAGAATAATATCATCTGGTTGACTTAAAGTCACTGCTGTTTTAATTGCTTGGTCGCGATCAAGAATCGACAATACTTTTGCGCGTTGATGTGCTTCAACTCCAACTTCCATTTGATTTAAAATCGATTGAGGATCCTCTGTTCTGGGATTATCAGATGTCAAAATCACGCGATTACTCATTTCCGCAGCAATTTTTGCCATTTCAGGTCGCTTTAATGCGTCACGGTCACCTCCGCAACCTACAACAGTAATAACTTGTTCGTTGCGTGTACGAATGTTCTCAATTGTTTTTAACACATTCAATAACGCATCAGGTGTGTGCGCATAATCGACAATGGCAATTGTGCCTTTTGTGCTTTTCATGAATTGAAAACGACCGTCGACAGATTCTAATTGACTTAAAACTGTCAACACTTCTATTTTGTCGGTTCCTAATAATTGGCTTATTCCAAAAACCGTTGCCAAATTATACGCATTAAAATCACCGATTAAACGCGTCCATAACTCCGTTCCATTTATTGTGATTAACAAGCCATTGAAACTGTTTTCCAATACTTTCACCATGAAATCAGCATGCGATTTTAACGCATAAGTTGCAACAGTAGCAACGGTGTTTTGCACCATTACCCGTCCATTTTTATCGTCCACATTCACCAAGGCATGAGCACCTTTCGCTAATCCGTCGAACAATCCTTTTTTTGCTTTTATGTATTCTTTAAATGTTCCGTGATAATCCAAATGATCGTGCGTGATATTGGTAAACGCAGCAACTTTAAAGTTTAAACCAGCAATACGGTGTTGTGCGACAGCATGGGAACTAACTTCCATAAAACAATAAGCGCAACCTTCAGCAACCATATCAGCTAACAAGGCATTCAACGAAACTGGATCAGGAGTTGTGTGCGTTGCAGGAATTTCTTCTTCGCCGATTAAATTGACAACCGTAGAAATCAATCCTACTTTGTAACCAAGTTTCGTATATAATCGGTGTAAAAGTGTTGTTGTTGTTGTTTTGCCATTCGTTCCAGTAACACCAATTAACTGGATATCATTGGAAGGAAAGTCATAAAAAGCGTGTGCCATTTCACCCAATGCTTTCGCTGTTGAAGGAACAACGATTTGAGTCACTGTTGCAGGTAACTCTTGAACTTGTTCAACAACGACACACAAACAACCTTGATCGATAACTTGTTGAACAAATTGATGTCCATCGACTGTTGTGCCTTTAATTGCAACAAATACGTTTGCTCTTGAAGCTTTTCGAGAATCGAAGACAAGCGCATCAATAGATAAGTCATTCGGTCCAATCCAATCAAGCACTTCAGTATGTATCGCTATTTCTTTAATTAATTTCATTCCAAAACAATTTCTACTAATCCACCTCTGTATGCTACAGTTCCTGCTTTTATTGATTGGGTTACAACTTTACCTCTTCCACGTAAAGAGGTATGCATGCCTAAACGTTCTATCAAGTAAACAGCATCACGTGCAGCCAAACCAATCACATTTGGAACAACTTTTTTATTGAATTTCATTGGAGATATAACAACTTTATTGTGTTTAGCAGCTGTTGAGCTCCATTCCGAATAACTTGTTTGATGATAGGGTACTTTTAACTTTTTAAGAATAGTAACTAAGTCATTATTATTACCATCTATTGATACTGGTGGCTCTAAAGATCTTTTTTTCGCCTCGTTAATTGCTTTGTGGTATTTCAATGTGTTGGAATATACTTTGTTGGCAATTGCTGTAAAGACAGTTCCAGATACAGTTGCGCCATAAATGTCTTTTGACGGAGCAGAAACGACTACAATACACGAATAAATTGGATCTTTCGCAGGGAAATAACCACAAAAAGACGCTTGGTATTTCTTGTCACCTCCTGTTCCAAATTTTCCGTTGTCATTCAAAACAACAGCAGTTCCTGTTTTTCCTGCTATATCAAAAAGTGACGATTGTAAATCGCTTCCAGTTCCTCTTTTTACTACACCAACCAAACATTCTTGCATTAATTTCAAGGTGTTATCGGAACAGATTTTTTTACGAAGCACAATTGGTTTATATGTTTTGATGACTTGAGCACCTCTTCTAATCTGCTCTACAAATTGTGGTTTTACAAAAACACCATTATTAGCAACCGCATTGTAAAACGCTAATGTTTGCAATGGCGTTTGTTGAAATTCGTATCCAATCGCCATCCAAGGCAAAGTTAAACCTGACCAACCTTTAGAGCCTGGATAATGAACAACTGGCGCTACTTCTCCTTTGATGTCAATGCCTAATGCTTCTGTCAATCCAAACTCTTTTAACCGCTTTAAAAACAACTCAGGCTCATCTCTGTAGGCTGCGTTGATGATTTTTGAAATAACATTGGAAGATTTTTCAAAAGCTTTTTGGATCGTGATTTTTCCGTATCCATATTTGTTAGAGTCTGTCAATTTACCTCCTCTAAACTGGTAAACACCTGTTGCATTTACCGTGTCGGTTAAATTGATTTTCCCATCTTCTAAAGCAGCCATAATGGAAGCCAATTTAAACGTCGACCCGGGAACTTCTTTTGTTCCAATCGCATGATTAAACATTTCGCTGTACTCTCCTTTTTCATCAACTTGCAAACTTGCAATAGCGCGAATAAATCCAGTTTTCACATCCATTACAATCACACTGCCATTCTTAGCACCTTGATTTTTCAATTGACGTAATAACTCAGAATGAGCAACTTCTTGAATATTCATGTCCAATGAAGTAATCAAGTTTGCTCCTTCGATAGGTTGACGTAAAACTTGGCCAGTTTTTTTCCAACCCGAAGAAATTTTTTGCTCTACTTCTTTACCAGGTTCGCCAGCTAAATATTGGTTAAAAGCACCTTCTAATCCAACGCTTATCGTATTGGGCCCATCTATGCGGTAATAACCCAACGTCCGTTTTAGCATGTCGCCGTGCGGACGTTTGCGTAAGGTTGTTTCTTTTGTTTCGATTAAACCTCCTTTATTTCTACCCAATTTGAAAATTGGTAATTCATTCACTCTTCTTCGTTGCTCATTTGTCGCACGATTTTTAATTGTCAAATAGCGCTTTCCGCGTGCGCGGCCTTTTCTAATGTAATTTTCAAATTCACGTGCTGTTGTTTCAGGAAACAATTGACTTAAACCCGCACACAAATCACTAATTTCTTTGTCAAACACCTCTTGATCAATAACCGTTGGATCCATGTGTAAATCATACAAGGAAACCGAAATCAATAAGGGCGTGAAATTGCGATCCAAAATTTCACCTCTTCTTGGAAAATGTTCAACCGCTCGTGTAGGGATTTTCTCTTTCGTTTCGGAGAAAAATGCAGCATTCCCTTCGTTTTGAATCATGAACGTTTTTACAATCACACTGAACAATGCAATAAAGAAAGCTACGTAAACCAAAGTAGCTCTCCAAATAAGTGCTTTCTTATCGTTACTCATCTTTCTCTTTTTTAATACGAATGACTATTGCTGGATTAACCGTTTCTTTTAATCCGTGTTTTTCTAATTTCTTCACCAATCTATAGCGTGCAGTTGCTTCTTCTAATTGTGCTTTTTTCTCAACATATTCCGCCGTTTCTGCATCCACTTCAGTTTGCATATCATTGATGTCTTTTTGCAATTGTTTACCATAGTATCCTTTGGCAACCATTAACATCAATAAAAGCAACAAGAAAAAAATAAAGGTCAAATTATTGAGGACAAAGTCGCGTTTTAATATGTCTCCATTGAGTATTTGCACAAACAAACTTTGACGTTTTCCTTTTTTCAACGTAGTCGATTTTGGTGCACGCGGTTTTGAAGCAGTTGTCGTTTTCGTGACCTTCCCACCTCTCACAGCATCCATCGGATTGCCCATTCCCTCTCTATCAATCAACTCATTTTGCATCTGCAACTCTTTTCGCAATTCTAAGTTTAGCACTTCTAGCGCGCGTATTTATTTGAATTTCCGCTTCAGACGGAGCGATTGGCTTTCTATATACTTCTTCAAATGGCTTCAATACATTTCCAAAAAAATCTTTTTCAATGGTTCCGTCCAAATTGCCACGTTTCATCATGTTTTTCACCAAACGATCTTCCAATGAATGATACGACATCACCACCAAACGCGCATCTGGTTTCATCACCTCAGCTGTTTGATTTAAGAATTTTTCCAATACCTGCATTTCTTGATTTACTTCAATACGTAAAGCCTGAAAAACTTGAGCGAAAAACTTATGATCTTTGAATTTAGGCGCAACGGCAGCTAACGCTTCCATTAAATCACCTGTTGTTTTAATTTTAGACTTATTACGTGCTTTTACTAATTCAACAGCTGTTTTATACGGATGATCTAACTCACCATATGCTCTAAAAATGCGGGCTAATTCTTCTTCGTTATAAGTAGCGACAATATTTTGAGCTGTAACATCACCTGATTGATTCATGCGCATGTCTAATTGTTCATTTGCACGAATCGAAAAACCTCTTTTCGCATCATCAAACTGATGAGACGAAACACCTAAGTCTGCTAAAATTCCATCCACTAAAGGAAAACCTAATACACGTAAATGATTTTTTAAAAATGCGAAGTTTGCAGCGACAAAATGGAAATTTGGAGCGTCCCATGCATTATTGCGTGCATCTGGATCTTGATCAAAAACAATTAATTGACCTTTCGGAGAAAGTTGCTCAAATATAGCTTTGGAATGTCCGCCACCACCAAAAGTGACATCAACATAAATACCATCTGGATTAATCACTAATCCATCGATACACTCCTGCAACATGACAGGCACATGATATGTAAAATCGTTATTCGTCGTCATTCCCCAAGTCACCCATTACTTCATCCGCCAAATCAGCGAAATCAGCCATGTTCCCATCAATAAGTTGGAAATACTTGGACTTGTCCCAGATCTCAATTCTGTCGTTGTAAGCGATTAACATCACTTCTTTGTCTAAACCAACACGTTCCATGTGCATGACAGGAATCAATACTCTACCTGCATTGTCTAACGCAACCTGTTTTGCACCTTGATGGAACAAACGGTAGAACATTCTGTTTTTTGGTTTAAATAAATTCAATTTTGACAAGGTTGCTGCTAACTTATCCCATTCATTCATTGGGTATAAGGTCAAACACTCTTCAAAACCTTTATTTAACATGAATTGCTCCTGAGCTTCTGGAGAAAGTTGCTTGCGCAAGCTAGCAGGAAAAAGGAATCTTCCTTTTCCGTCCAGTCTTACCTCAAATTCTCCTACAAGTCCAGCCATAGCTATTTATAATGGGTAAAATTAGGGGAAATAACCCACTTTTTACCACCGTTTTACACTTTGTTAATAACTTCATACGCTATTAACACCACAAAGGTTACAAAAATATTTTGAAAACCATTGATTTTATTGAAAATAGCTAAAAATAAACTGAGTGGTAAAAAGTGGTAACAAATGTAAAAATGTGGAAAAATAGCAGATACGAACAATTGTTCACCTGTTGTTACAACTGATGACTATATTGATAAAAAAGCAGTTTATTTATTCAGAAAGTCCTGCCAGAAATCAGGTAAGGGCGCTTCTACTGCTAGAAACTCACCTGTAAACGGATGTTTGAACGTGAGCTTTTGCGCATGTAGAAACAAAAAAGGAATACCCAACACTTCTTGAAAATAATGGTTGTGGTGGCGATTACCATATTTTGGATCATTTATAATAGGATGAGCTATTTTGTTTGCATGAATACGCAATTGATGCATACGCCCTGTCTTTGGAACAAATGCAACCATGCTATACCGCTGTTGTTCGTAGGGCGGAATACTGTAATCGCGGATAAAATGCTCGAGACAGCGAAACTCAGTCAAGGCTTCTTTGTGATTTCCGCGCTCGTTTTTAACCGGTGTATCAATTATTCCAACTACAGGTAAATGTCCGCGTAATAGCGCTCGGTATTCTTTCTGAATCAGTTGATCATCGAATAATTGCTGGAATTTACGAGCATCCGTAGCATCTTTCACAAAAAGAATAAGCCCTGAAGTTTTTCGATCCAAACGATGAACGGGAATAGGTGTCTCATATCCTTCCAAACGCAACAATTCAACCAAAGACAATTCGTCTAACTGACCCGCGTATTTGGAATGATGAACGACAACATTGTTTGGTTTGTTGACAACAAAACAAAAATCATCTTCGTATACCACCAATTTTGCCATGTTGCAAAGATACGTGTTCTGTGTTGCAAATTCATTGTGGGGACTTTTACTTATAAAGTGCTACCTTTGTAAAAAATACAATTCCTCATGGATATCAAAGAAGCAAAATTTATTATAAGCAACACGGATATTAAATTATGTCCGACAGACGGCAAACCTGAATACGCATTCATTGGTCGCTCAAACGTTGGTAAATCTTCTTTGATTAACATGATTACGGAGAAAAAAGATTTAGCTAAAACATCTGGCCGACCTGGAAAAACACAATTAATCAATCACTTTTTAATTAATGGCGATTGGTATTTGGTTGATTTACCTGGATACGGTTATGCGAAAGCTTCTAAAACGAGCAGAAATCAATGGGAAAAGTTCATTTCAGAATATTTGATGAAACGTGAAACATTGATCAATATTTTTGTCTTAATCGATTCGCGTTTAGAGGTGCAGAAAATTGATTTAGAGTTTATGACCTGGTGTGCAGAAAAACAATTGCCGTTTTCAATGGTTTTCACTAAAATCGACAAATTATCAAGTTCAGCGCTTCAAAAAAATCTTGCTGCTTACAAAAAAGAAATGTTGAAATATTGGGAAGAATTACCTCCTGTGTTCACTACTTCAGCTGAATCAAAATTTGGCCGCGAAAAATTGTTGAATTACATTGATTTTATCAATACAGAATTAAACTTGAAAACGACTAAATAATTTGGTTAATCCATTTTACCGTTAATCGTGTTCTTTATTGTTTCCTTAATTGGTGTAAATTCAAAATCAGGAAACAACGATTTAATTTTTTCAGACGAAAATTGCGTTATGGAATGAGAACCTCGGACAGCATCTTTCGTTATCGCAGGTTTTTTACCCAATATAAATGCGACAACACCTACAACTCTCCAAGCTATTTCAGTTAAGAATTTACGGGCTAAAATACGTGGTGGCTTTACCTTCAATTCCTCTGCAATTTGACTGAATAAATCGTTGAATAAAAGGTTATGTCCAGCAATCAGAAAGCGTTCATTCGCCACCTTTTTCTCTAATAATCTGCCAATTATTTCACTAACATCACGGACATCGACAAATGCATTGCCACCTTTTGTATAGAACAACAATCCATTTTGAATAGTTTGGAATAAACTAAGCGAACTTTCGGACCAATTTCCAGGACCAAAAAACACACTCGGATTAACAATTACAGCAGAAAGCCCCTCTTCAACACCACGCCAAACTTCTTTTTCAGCGCTGTATTTTGAAACACCGTATCCACTTGTTTTTTCATTGGCATTCCAGTGATTTGATTCGCGCTTTACACCATCATTCATTAAGGTATCACTACCAATTGCTGAGGTTGAAGAAACATGTATAAAATAGCTTGTTTTAGCAGCAAGCGCCTCATTAACCAAATTAGCCGTACCTGTTCTGTTAACTTCAAAAAGTTCAGTAAAATCGCGCGTTGCAAATGAAACCATTCCAGCACAATGAATAATCGTTGAGCATTCTTTTACTGCATTTTCAACCGATTGCACATCTAGAATATCTCCTTGGAACCATTCAATTAATGCAAGTAATTCGGATTTATTAGCACAGTTATAATGAAGAAGTAATTGTTCGATCACATGCTTTTTTGAAGCATTCCGGTACATTGCTCTCACTTTATGACCGTTTGAAATCAAATTTACAACAACGTGTGCACCCAATAAACCTGTAGCTCCCGTGACTAATATCATGTTATAAAAGTACAATGAATTAGACAATTTTTAGTCATTTATCACAATGAATCACACAAACATTTCATTTGATTACACATGTTTATGTATAC
Source organism: Fluviicola sp. (assembly GCA_017983675.1). Taxonomy (GTDB): domain Bacteria; phylum Bacteroidota; class Bacteroidia; order Flavobacteriales_D; family Crocinitomicaceae; genus Fluviicola. The sequence goes on along the minus strand of JAGOAZ010000003.1, from coordinate 209,152 downwards.
TAAAAGTGCAGATTCTGGAAAAAACATATCATAAGGTTCATTAAATTTGCAACATGAAAATACTACTGATCTTTAGCTTAGGTTTTATTACATTTTCTTGTCAGTCGGAATACGAAAGACAATTAAACCAGTGTAAAACTATTGTAAATGATGCTGTTACAATACATTCAACAAACAACAAACAGGTACATTCTTTAAAAAAAGTGGCTAAAGAAATAGATTTTCATGCACATTTATCTGGTAATGAACGATTGTTAAAGCTTGAATTAAAGGAATATACAAAGACTCTTGTCACTGGAAATCATTCAAAAGAATTACTGACTTCAATTAAGTAAAAATACTTATAGCAATTCTTTGCTTGGATCCCAAAAAACCGAACTCCAATTTACTATTTCATCATTAACAACTTGGATGCCATCAGCGGCTAAGCGTTGCTCCATTGTTTCTGCTGTTGGGAAATGATGTTTTCCTGTAAGTAATCCATTTCTATTTACAACTTTGTGTGCTTGTATTTCAGGATTTTTATGTGCTGCATTCATCGCCCAACCAACCATTCTACTTGACTTTTTCGCACCTAAATAATTTGCAATTGCACCATAACTCGTTGCCCTTCCGGTTGGAATTAAACCCACAACTTGATAAACACGGTCAAAAAAATCGTTGTTTTCGTCTGAAATTTTAGTAATCATCTGTAACCCTTTTTCTTCGTTAAATTATAGAATAAATCGATCATCATGAAACGTTTACTCATTTTTAGTTTGTTCTTTCTTGTTTTTCAAGGCAAAGCCCAAGAAGTAATCACCAATGAAACTTCTGGAAACTTCGAAGTGCGTTGTTATCCAAATCCAACGAGTGATTTATTAATTGTTCAAACTTCTGTTGCAATAAAAACAATTCAACTGATTGATTTGAATGGGCAGGTTGTCAAAGCGCATCCGCTTCCAAACAACTGTTTTTCATTGGCTGATTTACCCAACGGATGGTTTTTCGTTTACATCGAAAGTGAAGATGGGCGTGTGGTGAAAAAGAATGTTTTTAAGCAGTGAATGTTATGAATCTCATTTACGACTAAGAATTTTCATAAATGTCAACCACATGATTTTAATATCTTGAAAAAATCCTGAATGCTGCACATACTTTCGATTAATGGCTAGTTTAGCTGGCATCACTTCTTCGATGTATGTTTTTTTAGGATCAGTTGATTTTCCAAGCAATTCATTTTCGTTGAAATATTCCAACGAAGCATAATCAGTAATTCCTGGCTTCACGTCTAATACTTTTCGCTGTTCTTCTGTATACAATGAAACATATTCTTGCACTTCAGGTCGAGGTCCAACTATGCTCATTTGACCTAATAAAACATTAACAAATTGAGGGAATTCGTCTAGTTTGTATTTCCGTAAAAACAATCCAGCTTTTGTAATTCGTGCATCATTCATTCCTACTGTTAACTTCCCATATTGATCAGCATTTTTCTGCATGGTGCGAAATTTCCACAATTGAAATGGAACACCATTCTTACCAATTCTTTCTTGAAAATAGAAAACACCTCCTTTGCTTTCTAACGAAATAACGAAAGCAATTATCACTGCAATTGGTAAAAACAACAGTAAGATGATACACGAAACAAGGATGTCAAACAAACGTTTCATCCAAGAACCTGTTTTACCGCATTTTTTACAGCAGTGATAACAATTTGTACTTGCTCATCAGTCAAATCGAAATAAACAGGTAATGTGATTTCATTGGCATACTTGTTCCAAGCTTCTGGATAGTCTTCCATTTTATAGCCTAGATTTTTATACGCTGTTAACAAAGGCAACGGTTGAAAGTGAACATTTACAGAAACATCTTGATCAAAAATCGCTTGCATGATTGCATCGCGTTGCGGCTCGCTTGCCCCTGCTATTCGCAATTGGTACAAATGATAGCACGTTTCTCTTTTTTCGTCTTTTAAAACTGGAAGAAGCGCCCATTTTTCTGAAGATAACCCTTCATTATAAGCCAAACAAATTGTTTTTCTTCGATCAATATTTTCTTGAAAACGGGCAAGTTCTACTAATCCAATTGCAGCTTGAATATCTGTCATATTACATTTATACCCTGGTTCCATTACATCGTAACGCCAATTTCCTTTTTGTGTTTTTGCCAACGCATCTTTACTTTGTCCGTGGAGCATTTTCATGCACAATACTTTATAAATCTCTTCGTGATCAAATTGTTCTGGTAAATTTATTGACATCGTTCCGCCTTCGGCAGTCGTTAAATTTTTTACTGCATGAAAAGAAAAACAAGTGACATCTGCCAAACTACCTGACTTTTTACCTTTGTATGTTGCTCCAAAAGAATGTGCGGCATCAGCTGCAATTAAAATTCTCCCCAACTTTTCTTGATTGGGCGAATTAGCTTGAAATATTTTTTTGATTGCTGGATCATTCACAAGTGCATAAATCGCATCATAATCACATGGAAAGCCCGCTAAATCTACCGGCATAATTGCTTTTGTTCTTGGAGTGATGGCTTTCTTTATCGCTGCTATTGAAAGATTGAAGTCATCTGCATTTAAATCAACCATCACAGGTTTTGCTCCAGTATGAACAATCACATTTGCAGATGCACAATATGTGATTGCAGGAACAATCACTTCATCTCCTTCACCAATACCCCACCAACGCAACAACAATTCCATTCCAGCAGTCCACGAACTAACAGCAACTGTACATTTGTTACCACAATATTCAGTTAATTGTTGTTCGAATAATTTGGTGCGCGGACCAGTAGTTATCCAACCAGATGTTAATGCGGCTGTTACTTCATCAATAACACGTTGATCAATACGTGGCGGAGAAAATGGAATCATATTTGTTTTTTTTTGTAAATATAGAAAAGTAGCCTCAAAATTAGTTGTGAACTAATAATTATCTACTCATGATTTTTTGTTTTTCAGATGGTTTTCTTTTTAGAAAAATAAAATGAAAAATACCAATTAAATAACCTAATCCATAACTGATATGAATTATCGGATAAATAAATGGGATGATAAAAAGTTGCTTAGCTTTTTTAGTTAATTGAATAACAGAATAAACTGCTAAAATGAAATATAATACATAAACAAGAGAAGCGAACAATAATATAGTATTTATTAATAATCCTAAAACAATCGTTAAGCAAATAAAAAGCACAAACATAGGTGGTACTAGTTGTCTCAATGTCGTTACGGTTTTGTGTTTTAAATTGACGTAAACTTTCCAATAGCCATATTGAAAAAATTGTTTCCACAATTGCTGAAAATTACCTCTCACATAATACTTCAAGCTAATTTCATTGCAATAATATATTTTTCCACCTGCTTTAATTAACCTGAAATTAAAATCGTCATCTTGATTGCGTATTAATTCTTCATCAAAATAACCGATTTTTTCAAATACCCACTTAGGATACATTGGACTTGTAACCGTATCAGTATATCCAGATTTATCTAAAGTTCTAAAGTTACCTAAACCCATTCCAAAACTTGTTGACATGGCTTTAGAGATAAGCTCACTTGTTTCGTTGGTGTAATTATTAACTATTTTACCACCTACACACCAAACTTCCTTATCATCTTCTAAAATAGCTAAACTTTGTTGTAAATAATCTACACTTAATATATGTCGCGCTCCAACAATTTGAATAAAATCAGCATGTGGTAAAGCTTTTATTCCTAAGTTAAAAGCAAAAGGTGTTAATTGTTGAAGATTGTCAACTAGAAATAAATGCAGAAATTCAATTTGCAACTTTTTAATAACTTCTCTTGTCCCATCATTTGACATTCCATCAACAACTATTATGTTAATTTCAAAATTCGCAGGTAAATTGCACGAAAAAATTGCACGTACGCATTCTTCAATATAGTTTTTTTCGTTGCGGCATGGAATTACACAAACTAATTGTTTCATCTATTTTTATGTATTAATTCCACTAATAATTTTGTTGCATTTCCTTCACCAAAATAAGACTTTCTTTCAGATGTTGGTTGAAAATGTTGTATCGCATCGCAAATAGCCTTTTTGTCTGCTCCAACAAGACAATTCCAACCATTTTGAACGGTCTCCACCCATTCCGTTTCATCGCGTAAAGTGATGCATGGTTTCCCTAAGAAAAATGCTTCTTTTTGAACACCCCCACTATCCGTAACAATTTTTCGAGCAGTTGCCTCTAACTGAACCATATCCAAATAACCCACCGGCTCAAATATTCGAACATTTTCACCAATAGTAATTCCATAGTCGGCAATATACTTCTGAGTTCGTGGATGAAGTGGAAGTACTATCGGTTGTTTTGATTCCGCTAAAGCTGAACAAATTTGCTTCAGGCGATTCGGATCATTCGTGTTTTCTGCTCGGTGAATTGTACACAAAATGAATTCATTCTCAGCCAAGCCTAAATCAGCTAAAATAGTACTTGATTTTTTTGCTTTTTCGGAAAAATAAAGAATGCCATCGTACATGACATCCCCTATAAAATGTACCCCTTTTTGAATCCCTTCTTTTTGTAAATTATCAATTGCTGTTTGAGTTGGAACAAGTAATAATGTTGAAATATGATCTGTTAAAATACGGTTTTGTTCTTCTGGCATTGCTTTGTTAAAACTGCGCAATCCCGCTTCAACATGTATAACAGGTATCAATAATTTTGATGCTGCTAATGCACCTGCTAAAGTTGAATTGGTATCACCATAAACAAGCACAAAATCAGGTTTTTCTGCGACTAAAATCTTTTCTATTTCAGTTAACATTTTACCTGTTTGTTCACCATGATTACCGGATCCTACCTGTAAAAAATAGTCCGGTTTTGGAATGCCTAATTCGTCAAAAAAGACATCAGACATAGCAGTGTCATAATGTTGACCAGTATGAATGATAACCTCATCGATTGTTCTCCTTAAAGTAGTTGAAACAGCTGCTGCTTTAATAAATTGAGGACGAGCACCTAAAATGGTTACAATTTTCATTTTAAAAACATTTTAGTCTAAAAGCTCATTGTTATATTGACGCTTGTTTTCTGTAAAAAGAACCAAATAACAAATGGCTAATGTGAAAAATACAATGCCACTTTGACGTTGTAACATGGATTCGAACAACATATTAAACAACAAAGCGCCAACAATTAGTAACAACAACCAATTTTTTGATTGCTTGAAATAGCTTAAAGCAGCTAAAAAAGGAGCTAAAACTACAATTAGTCCCAAGATTCCGATTTCTAATCCTGTTTGCAAATATTGATTATGTGGATTGTACAGTTGCTTTGCCAATTCCCGTTGATTCATCTGTGATAATTGAGTTGTCAAAACCTCATCTACATTTCCGGTTCCTACTCCTAGCGGATAGCTGGAAAATGCTTGATAAGAAGCAGTCCACATAACCAAACGGACTTCTGATCCTGACATCGGATACTTTTTATGTTGAACAAATGCTTTCGGATTTTCAACGTATTCTACAAAATAGCGTTTTGCACCATTGAATTCATTTTTTAAAACTGAAACTGTTTGAAACAAAACAAGGATCGAAGCAATTACAATTACGCCCATAAAAAGTGTGACCGTTTTACCCCATTTTCTATTGACCATCACTATAAAAGCAATCGTAACAACCATTGAAAAGAACAATAAGCCAGCTAAACTAAAGCAGAATACTATTGCTAATAAGTAAACGATTGATAATAACATTGCAAACCAAAGTTTCATCCAGAAAAAGCGCTTGGTAAAAGCATACCAAACCAAGAACAATGCTACTGTATAAAAAACTGTCGCATAACTTGGGTGATGAATCGGTGAAAATTGTGACGAGGTAAAGCAAGTAAAAAAAGAACGCGTTGATGTGTAACAAGTAAAGGAATGAATTAATCCATTTATAAATAATGCTACTGAACCTAATAAAAATCCAATAATAGGTAACTTCACATTCATTTTTTCTTTTGGCACAAAGGAAAAAAGCAAAGGAATAAGTAAAAAAGATAGTTTGTATTCTAGGTACTTAGCGGCTATATCGGCATGTCGTGTAAATAAACAATACAACAAATAAAATCCATAAGCACTAAAAAACAAAATGGCGATTCGGTTGATTTTAAATTGAAAAAACTGTTTCTTGACACCTATTATTGCTATTGGTACAAACAAGATAATTGCCAAAGCAGTTAATTTTGGAACTAATAAAAAGATAAATAAAAGTAACGCAATGTATCCATTGTACCACTTTTGAAAAGACTGACTATTCTCCATTGACAAGTGTTTTATAAATGGATAAAAATTGAGCGATAGAAGCATTTCTAGTCGCTTTTTGATTGATTAACTGTTGATTTGTAGCGAAAGCTATTTGTTGATTTAATAACAAAGCCTGTTTGAATGGATTCTCACCTTCTTCTTGGAAGATAATTCCATTTGTGTTATCAGAAATCCATTCTTTGTTTGAAGGCAAATCCGAAACAACAGGAATGCAATTTGCAGACATTGCTTCTAATAAACTAACAGAAGTTCCATCACTCGAAGGAATACTAACATAAATAGTTGCTTTTGCATATTGTGCGCGATTATCATCCTCATTCAACCAACCAATGAATTGAACATTTTCAGTCAAACCTAATTGTTTGGTTTGATTCTTTAATTTTTCAGTTTCACTACCCGAACCACCAATAATCAAGTGCCACGAAGGATGCTGCGTATGAAAATCTGCAAACAGCGAAATAATTTTATCAATATTATATAGTGGTTTGTGCAAGCGATTCGAATATATTATTTCTTTCTTATTCGTTGATTCAACGGGAGTGATACCATACTGAATACAAACGAATTGTCCCGTTGGTACAAGCAATTGCATTGCACGAATCATTTCTTGTGCATCTGCAGAAATAACTGCTGATCTTTGTAAGGTTTTTTTAACCAAATAATGATATAATTTATTCTTCGACGGCATGATTAACACATCACTTCCCCAAGCAGTAGTCACAACAGGTATTTTTCGCCATTTTGCAACTAGAGCGGTAAAAAAAGCTAAGCGATTAACTTGATGAATATGAATAACAGTTGGTTTTACTTGTTGTACAATTGTTTGAATTATTTTTAGTATCCCAATTATTTTAATCGGATTAAACGTATGAGCATTGACTACAAATTGTTGTGTTACTTTCGCTTCTAAATTGGGAGAATCGGATAATAAAAAATTACTTATTGATTCATTCGAGTCAAAAGCATTAATAAATCGTGTAACATGCACTGAATTTGGACCAACTTGTAGAATTTTCATCGTGTTTTTAATTTTCTGCCCAACATTTGTAAAACTCCATCAATTCAGGATGTTTTGCTAATAGTTCGTTGTCTTTTTCACGTGTATCACCAATAACTACTGCTGGATTACCTGCAATAATTGCAAATTCAGGAAACGCACCACTAACCATTGAATAGGCAGAAACAATTGATCCCTTTCCTATTTTAGTTCCTGGTAGAATGGTAACATGTGGACCAATGAATGAGAACATACCGATTGAAACACTGCCTTTGCGATAGCCAATCAAATCTGAATGATTCAAATATTCATATCCATACAGTCGAATTGATTGGTGACTACTATGGGTCAAAACAGAAATATAATTGGTTAATTGGACACCTTCTTCGATTGTTATTCCATTGGATGATTCAATAAAATTATAATGTCCTATAAAGACAGCATTCCCCAAATTCAGGTTTTTTGCATCAGTTATTACAGTCGAATTACTAACTCTTGTTGTAGGAATAACGTTTCCTTGATGCCTGTAGAAATACAACATTCTTGGTTTAAATAATTTCACCCAAACTCTTATTATACTATACCAAAAAGCAACTAATATACGACGCATTTATCCTGTTTTTTTGCCAACCTAAGTAACCAAATAATGACGAAAGTTAAGAAAAGAAATTGAGTAAAACTGACAACTTTTAGAACTTGGTCAAATCGCAAATGCCAATCTGGAAAAATATCACCAATTGTCAATGTCAAAACCATTAGTACGGTACTTGCTATTCCTAGCATAAAAAAACCGCGTTGCTTGTTTAAGATTATAGGAACTTGTGAAACGGGAGAAATTAAGAAGTTAACCATTACCCAAGGTGTCATTATTTGCGTATAATAACCGGCTTCACTCCATTCTTTGCCAAATACTAGTGAAAAAATATCGGTTCCGAAAAACATGATTATTGAAAAAGGAACGATCGAAACCAAAAACAATAGCAACATCGTTTTCTTTAATAAGGGGAAAATTGCTTTGCCTTCGTTCCGTAAATCAACTGCTTTTTTTAAAAAAACTTGACCTATTGACGACCCAATTACTGCTATTGGAACTCGTAACATGCGAAATGATAAATCATACAAGCCCAATACCCCTTTTTCAAAAGTCATGATCATATAAAAAGCAATAAATAATTCTTTTGATAAGTCAATCAATGCATGAGGTAAGTTGATCCTTGGAAAATCGAGGTAATTTTTCGCAATTGCATAATCTCGACCTTTCAGTTGATATGCTTTCATACTGCTTTTGACTGTTTTAAAATTTCTTACTAAAAGCAATGACGCTGCAAGAAACGAACAAATGTATGCGGTGATAATTCCAAAATAACCCAATGGATATAAAAATATCGCAACTAATCCAAAGGCAATTGACATCATTATTTTAGATCGGCCTATGTGCTTGAAATCTTTTAAACGCAATGCCCAATTGGATAATTGACTATAAAAAGAAGCAACTAAAACACCTAGTGGAACAAGTAACAATAATTGATTGATTTGCTTATCTTCAAACGGATAAAATTGCAAGAGTAAAACAACCAAAACAGTTATCGCTAGGACAAATAACAAGGATTTTATGGAAACACGAAACAATGAATAAGCATGTTCCATTCGTTTCGGTAATGCAAAAGCAAACTCAAAACGTGCAGTAGCTATAACAGATAGAAATAAAACAATTCTTGTGAAAACAGATTGATAACTCATTTCTTCCGCGGTGTACAAGCGTGTGATAATAGGTGAAAAAAGAATCGCTACTAAATGTCCGATTACAGTTCCTGATGCTAGTGTTGCAACAGAACCAATAAATTCCGATTGTTTTAAACGCTTAATCATGAAGACTATGAGCTAAATACGTCGCCAATCCTTCTTCAAATGTATAGAAAACAAAATAGTTTAATTCTTTTTGAATGTGAGTGATTGATGCCAAAGAATGTGGAATGTCTCCCATTCGCTTTGGTCCAAATTCAAGTGTGTGAGTTGGTTTATAATTGTGTGACTGAACACCTGCTACAATTCCTGAAATGACTTCGTTTAATGTTAAACGTTTTCCGCAAGCAACATTAAACACGCTACCAAATGCTGATTGATTCGTTGTTGTTAAGCCTAATAAATTGGCCAAAACAGCATTTTGAACATAGGTAAAATCTCTTGTTTGCTCCCCATCACCATTGACTATTATTTTTCCACCAGTTAAAACTGCTGATAAAAATTTTGGGATTGCAGCAGCGTAAACGCCTTCTGGATTTTGGTAAGGTCCAAAAACATTGAAATAGCGCAAACCAATCGTTTCAATTGCATGCAATTTTGCATAAACTCCCGCATACTGTTCATTGAGTTGTTTGGTAACAGCATATGGGGATAATGCTTCCCCTTCTTCTCCTTCTTTTTTTATTGCCTCAGAAGAATCTCCATAAACAGAGGACGAACTTGCATAAACAAATCGTTTTATTCCCGCTTCTTTCACTTCGTGAAGAAAGGTCAGAAAACCAGTTGCATTTACATGATGTGTGTTTAATGGAAATTCAATTGATCGAGGGACAGATCCCAACGCTGCTTGGTGAGAAACAGCATCAATGTCTTTCAATAAATTTCGGTAATCTTCAGGTTGACAAATGTCGCCTTTTACAAAGCGGTATTTTTCATGGTGAGATAAGCGATCTACATTTGATTGCAATCCCGTAGATAAGTTATCTAAAACAGTAACGGAGGCACCCAAATTGAGTAATGCCTCCGTAATAGTTGAACCTATAAAACCTGCTCCACCTGTTACAAGAATGTGTTTATCCTTGAGGGAGTGAACGATTTCAGGGTATGATTTCATGATTATTTTGCGTAATTAACCGATCTTCTTTCACGAATAACTGTTACTTTCACCTGTCCTGGATATGTCATTTCAGTTTGAATTTTTTGTGAAATAGCAAAAGACAATTCGTCTGCACGCAAGTCTGTTACTTTATCACTTTCAACTAAAACACGTAACTCGCGACCAGCTTGGATAGCGTAAGCGCTATTTACACCTTCATAAGACAATGCTAAATTTTCTAAATCTTTGATACGTTTGATGTACGATTCAACGACTTCACGACGTGCTCCAGGACGTGCTCCAGAAATGGAGTCACAAATTTGGATAATTGGTGAAATCAATGACGTCATTTCAATCTCGTCGTGGTGGGCACCAATTGCATTGATAACATCTGGTTTTTCACCAAATTTCTCAGCAATTTTCATCCCTAGGATAGCATGTGGTAATTCTGGTTCTTCATCTGGAACTTTACCAATATCGTGTAATAAACCTGCTCGTTTTGCAACTTTCACATTTAAGCCTAACTCAGCTGCCATGATGGCACATAAGTTGGCTACTTCGCGACTGTGTTGTAGTAAGTTTTGACCGTAAGAAGAACGGTATTTCATTCGTCCAACCATACGAATTAGTTCCGGATGTAAGCCATGAATACCTAAATCAATACACGTTCTACGACCAGTTTCAGCAATTTCTTCTTCCAACGAACGCTTTGTTTTCGCAACAACCTCTTCGATACGAGCTGGGTGAATACGCCCATCCGATACTAATTGGTGTAATGCCAAACGTGCGATCTCTCTACGAACTGGATCAAAACAAGATAATATAATTGCTTCCGGTGTATCATCAACAATGATTTCGACTCCTGTTGCAGCTTCTAATGCACGAATGTTTCGTCCTTCACGACCAATGATTCTTCCTTTTACTTCGTCTGAATCGATGTTGAATACAGAAACTGCATTTTCAACTGCTTGCTCAGAAGCTACACGTTGAATCGTTTGAATCACAATACGCTTCGCTTCGCGATTGGCATTTAATTTTGCTTCCTCAGTAATTTCTTTGATGTGAACCATTGCTGAAGTTCGCGCTTCATCTTTCAATGATTCCATTAACAAATTCTTCGCATCTTCCACAGACATTCCTGTGATTTTCGTCAATTCAGCAACACGTTTTTGGTGCATTTTGTCCAATTCTTGAAAACGCGTTTCGTTCAATTCGATTTTCGCAGCTAACTCTCCTTGCAATTTTTCAGAATCTTTCTCTTTTCGAGATACTTCCTCCATTTTTTGCGTGAGTGTTTTTTCACGACTTTTTGCTTTATCCTCTAACGATTGTACACGACGCTCACGGTCTTTCACTGCTTCTTCGTGTTCTTCCTTTAATTTCAAAAACTTTTCTTTCGCTTGAAGAATGCGTTCTTTTTTCATTGCTTCCGCTTCTAATTCCGCTTCACGCAATGTTTGATTTTTTCGATTTTTAAGCACTGTTGCCTGAATAACAGCGGTAACAATTCCACCACCAATTAATCCGACCAACGCACCTATAATTACTTGTACCATAATTTATAAAAATAAAATTCCCACTGCTTACGAATGATTCATCGTAAACAAGCGGGAAAAAACTTGATTTGCACTTAATTACTTCAACGCATCTAATTCTGTAGCAAGATCACTTAAAGCAGCAACTGTTTCAGAAAAGTCAACTTGACTTGGAACAGAAGTTGTTGCTTTAGCACCACCTTTTGTCGATAACTGAAGAGCAGTCATCGCCAATAAGTCTTGCATATCACGAACAGCAAAATTATCTTGTAATTGCTTGATAGCTTTATTTATATCATCGGCAGCACGTTGTACTTTTTCAACCTCAGACTCTTGAACAGTCAAGGGATATGTACGACCAGCAACCACAACTTTTAAAGACACCTTACTCATTCGCTATTTTTAATTGTTGAATGCAGAAATCAATTTCTTTCACCAATCCATCTATTTCAAGATCATTTCTTGTAATAGGCTGCATTTGTGCTTGTTCACGCTTTTCAGAAAGTTCTTGAATAGCTGCGGCATGTGCTGCTTTTAACGCATTCAATTCCGCTTCTTGTTCACTGAATAAACTTTCTAAACGTTGATTTTCAGCTGAAATAGATGCATTGCGTTCGCGTTCTGTCACCAACGACTGGTGAAGAGAAGTTGTTTTCGCTTTTATTTGCTCTAAATACAGTTTAATTTCAGACGTCATCCGATAAGCATTTTTACAAAATTAATAGGTAAAACCAATTCTACAACATTTTTCAGATAAGTTGTGAACAGTTATTTTTCAATAGCTTGATTTTTACCTAGTAAACTCAATAATATCTTTTACTTCTGCGTTGTCATTTCTTTCCAAACGCATGAAATCTTTTTTAATTTGCATCACTTTCCAATCGTCAGACAAAAAGTCCACTGTTGGTTCAATTGGCAAGTTCAAATACAAGATAGCTGGATCTTTATCCAAAGCTGTACTCCATTTTCCTTCTGCCAAAGGCAATGTTAAATAGGTCACTTTAAAATCATTATCTTCCTCAAAAGAGAATTCAAACCCAACAAAATCCACACTTGTTAAAGTGTCATTTGCTAATGATAAAGATTTAATAACCCATGCATCCCCTACTACTTTTCGGGATACTTTTTTTGGAGTAGTATATTTGCTGCAAGCAGTAAATGTGGTAAAAACTAACAGCGCAAACGCTGCAAACATCCATTTTTTCATCTAAGTCATTTTTTGGAGTTTAAACTTACACTTTTTTTTTATTCTTCGGCTTCCATTTCCATTAAAAGTGATGATAAAATTGAATACGCACCTTTTAAAACAAATTGTTTTGAAGTTGATTGACCTCGATCCACAAAACGAAAAGCTGTCCGACCATGCGCGTTTCCAAGTACTTCAATTGGGTGAATATCAAATGTATTTTTTGTTTTATCGTTACTCCTAGCTGTGAAAACAATATCTTTTTCGTTTAATTTCACCACAGCATCATTCGGAACAGTTAATTGTTTCTGTTGCGACAACTCTATAGTTGCGTTGATAAACGTACCTGGTAATAATTTATCATCTTCGTTGTCTAAATGGCAGTGAACTTTTACCATTCTATCCGCACCAATTTCTCGTCCTATTAAATAAATAGTTGCTGTTTTCTCTTCTGGTTGATTATTTAATTGGAATGTTACTTTTTGTCCAATGACCAAAGAAGGAATGTCTTTTTCAAAAACAAACAATTCAATATGACAATGTTTTAAATCAATGATTTCCAGTAAAATGTCTTGGGCAGCTGCATACTGACCATTTGCAGCATTCATTTTTGTTATAATTCCGTCAAAAGGCGCACGAATTGTTACTAATCGTTGTAAATCACCATTTTCAACCTTTGTAGGAGAAATACTCGCCATTTCCAATTTCAATTTTAACCCTTTGGTAACTGCCAACGAATGCATGTAACTTGCTTTCGCTTGTTGCACTGTTTTACCACTGTTTACTTGCTTTTCACCGAGACTTTTTTGACGGTCATAATCTTGTTTGTAAAATTCCAATTGGCTCAATTCAGCTAAGTAATCTTGCTGTAATTGAATCAATGCTGGATCTTCTAACGATAACAACGCTTGTCCTTTTTTGACTGTCATTCCATCTAAAACCGCTACACTTTTTACAAATCCACCAAAAGGAAATGTAATTGCTGTTTTATTTTGAGGTGGTATTTCAACTGAACCGGTAACAGCAATCGTTGCTCCCATTACTTCTTCACTTAATTCACCCATAATGATTCCAGCATTTTTCATTTGAGAAGCGTTTAATGTTACGTTCGTAACTTGCTTTTTTTTGCTTACCGCTTCAGAAGTTTTTTCAGCTTTTGACGAGCAACTGATGAAAAATAGCATCACATAGCTCAATAATATTAGTTGTTTCATGTTAATTTTCTTTTGAATTAATTAGTTGTAAATCCGATCAATTGATGACCTAATAAATTAGTGTTATAAATGCGTTTTAATCGCTCCAATTGTTGGTTGTTGATTTCTTGTTGATTGAAAACCAATTCCTGTACGCCAATTTCTCCTGCTTGAAAAGCAATGATCGACCGTTCGTGTAATTGGAATAAAACAGGCTTGATTTTTAATTCCCATTCGTTTAATTGTTGAACCGATTGTTGCCAATTAGTAACCAATCCCTTGTACCAATTAGTCAGACCTTCTATTGTTACTTCTGTTTGATTTTGCGCTATTTTTACTCCTATTTCTTGTTGTTTGATTTGAGCTTTTGTAGTACGATTAAATACCGGTATGGATGTTCCAATTGTTACACCTTGAAAGCGATGGCCAGCATTAAAATAAACGTCTTGACCATTTACACTTTGTGTCCCAATCAATGTTTGATTGAAATAACCGAGTGAGAAATCAGGAAGATTCTGAGCTTTTTGCAATGCAATTTGCGCTTGAATATAAGATTGTTGCGCTTTCCACTGTTGGATTTGTGGCAACCCATTCACATCCAACGAAGGAATTACTGCTACTAATTGATACTCTTTTATAGCTGGTATTATTAACTCACTTGTATGCAATAATGTTTGCAAAGCGGTTTGAATACGTAAACATTCAATTGTCAATGTTTCAATCAGTTGTTGTTGTTTTAATCGTTGTACTTTCACTAATTGCAAATCAATAAAAGGTGCATCTCCCAAATTTATCTTCTCGTTATAAGCATTTTCTAATGTAGCATACAATGAATCTGCATGCCGATTATAATTCAACTGCGCATTGACATACATTAACTCTTCAAAATTTGAACGGACACTTTGTTCCAAATTCCAAACAACAAGCGCTTTTTCTATTTCCAATACTTGTTGGTGCTTATCACTCACATCGGTTGCTTTTGAAAACGCTGTTGGAAAAGGAATTGACTGACTTATTGTAATGTTATTATCGCTCTTGTTCACTGAATTGTATTGACCAACTAAAAAGGAAAAAGCAGTTTTAGGAATTGGCACCAATGCTTTTCTGTCGAGCTTTGCTTGATCGATTGCATACTGAGCTGAATTCAAAGTTAAATTAGCTGTTTTGGCTTGATGAATACATTGATCCAACGTCCAAGAAGTTTGTGAAAAACCTTGATGGATACAACCCAAACTCAACAAAAATAAAAGAGTAGTTAATTGCTTATTCATGCGGTGTTTTTTTGGTTTTTTAAACGACTTGCTATCAATTAAGTGATACATAACAGGTAATAAAAAGAGTGTTAAAAAAGTTGCCGTAATTAACCCTCCTATGACAACCGTTGCTAATGGCTTTTGAACTTCTGCACCACTTCCAGATGAAATCGCCATCGGTAAAAAACCTAAGGAAGCAACCATTGCGGTCATTAACACAGGGCGTAAACGTACGCGCGTTCCTGATAAAATGATGCGCAAACCATTGGCAGTCTTTTCTTTTTTGAGGTGATTAAATTCGGCAACAAGAACAATACCATTCAAAACGGCTACTCCAAATAAGGCAATAAAACCAACTCCAGCTGAAATTGAAAAAGGCATGTCGCGCAACCAAAGTGCAAAAATACCTCCGATAGCAGCTAACGGAATTGCCGAAAATATTAGGAATGCTTGTTTCACCGATTGAAACGTTGCGTATAATAAAAATAAGATCAAGAAAAGAGCAATCGGGACAGCAATTCCCAAACGTGCACTCGCTTTTTCTAAATTTTTATAGGTTCCTCCAAAAGTTGGGTAATATCCTGATTCGAATGGAACTTGTTGATCAATTTTCGTTTTCAATTCGTTTACGATACTTTCAACATCCCTTCCTCTTACGTTAAAACCAACAATAATTCGGCGCTTTGCATCATCACGTTGAATTTGGTTTGGACCTTCCTCAACGGTTACTGCTGCCAATTGCTGAATAGGAATACTCATTCCTTTTGCGCCCACAACGGTTAAGTTTTGCAAATCACTTATCGTTGATCTATTTTTTCCAGCCAAACGAACAACTAAATCAAAACGTTTTTCTCCTTCAAATACTTGACCTGTAACTTGACCTGCAAACCCCATGTTGATAACGCGGTTAATTTCAGCGACTGTAATTCCATAATACGCCATTGCACTACGATTGAATTTAACCAATACTTGTGGAAGTCCTGTAACTTCTTCAACATAAATATCAGTTGCTCCATTAATTTTTCGCGCCAATGAACCAACTTGATTTGCATAATGTGCTAATTTATCGAGTTCTTCTCCATATATTTTAACAACAACATCTTGTCTCGCACCCGACATAAGTTCATTGAAACGCATTTGTATCGGTTGTAAAAATCCAAACGAAACACCAGGTAATTCATTTTCGAGCTTTGCTTGCATTTTATTGGCAAGTTCTTCGCGTGAATGTGCCTTTGTCCATTCTTCTTTATCAGCTAAAATGACCATTAAATCACATGCTTCCATTGGCATTGGGTCTGTTGGAATCTCTGCAGTACCAATTTTCCCAACACACGTTTTAACTTCATTAGGGAAATTCGTTTTCAAAATTTTTGCAGCTTGATTGGATACCTTAACTGTATGTTCCAAGCTACTTCCTTTGATAGTTCGCAATTCCACGGCAAAATCTCCTTCATCTAACGTTGGAATAAATTCCGCACCTAAACTTTTAAAAATGATAATGGATAACACAAATAAAATTGCAACACCTATAATTGCGCTTTTTTGATAGCGGATAACTTTATTTAGCGTTGGTTCATAGCGCGCTTGTATCCAATTCATTAATTTATCAGACAAGGTCTTTTTGGGAAGTGGTTTTTTACTCAACGCCAATGCTGAAATCATCGGAACATAAGTCAACGACAAAATAAACGCCCCGATTATGGCGAAAATCACTGTTTGAGCCATTGGTGCAAACATTTTACCTTCAATGCCAACCAATGTTAACAACGGTAAGTAAACAATAAGGATGATTATTTCTCCAAAAGCTGCACTTTTCATAATCTTCATGGCAGAAGACTGTACTTCGTGATCCAATTCTTTTTGCGATAAAATGTGTTTCGTTTTTCTAAGAACCAAATGGTGAAGTGTGGCTTCTACAATAATTACCGCTCCATCGACAATAAGCCCGAAATCGATTGCTCCAAGTGACATTAAGTTTCCAGAGACACCAAACACATTCATCATTGAAACAGCAAAGAGCATGGCCAATGGAATGACTGATGCTACAATTAAACCGGCTCTTAAATTACCCAGTAATAAAACGAGAATAAAAATGACGATTAACGCTCCTTCAATTAAGTTTTTTGCGACAGTATGAATGGCTTTATCGACCAATTTTGTTCGATCTAAATAGACTTCAACGGCAACCCCTTCAGGTAATGTTTTTTCTATTTGTTCCATGCGTTGTTTTACATCTTTGATAACTTGAGATGCATTTGCATCTTTCAGCATCAACACAATTCCTCCAACTGCTTCACCCTTATCTGCATTTGTCAATGCGCCGTATCGAATAGCGGATCCATAATTAACCGTTGCTAAATCTTTCACCAAAATTGGACGACCATCAACATTTTTCACCAGTACATTTCGAATGTCATCCAGGTTTTTAGTTAATCCCTCGCTTCGAATATAGTAGGTTGCTGACGATTTTGTAATGTATGCTCCGCCCGTATTTTGATTGTTGGTTTCAAGTGCTTGAAACAATTCCGACATGCTGATACCAAAACTGCGTAATAATTGCGGTTGAACAGCTACTTCGTATTGTTTCAAATATCCACCAAATCCTGAAACATCAGCAATTCCTGGTGTTCCCAACAATTGTCTGCGAATAACCCAATCTTGAATGGTGCGCAATTCTGTTGGTGTATACTGGGATTCGAAACCAGCTTTTGGTTTGACGATATATTGAAAAATCTCCCCTAATCCTGTCGAAATTGGAGCCATTCCTGGCTCTCCTAATCCAGCTGGAATAGCATTTTTAGCTTCTTGAAGGCGTTGTGCAACTTGTTCTCTCGCCCAATATATATCGGTATTTTCGTTAAAAACGATGGTTACAACACTTAAACCAAAACGTGAAAAGGAACGTATTTCCTCAATTTCAGGAATAGTTGCCATTGTTTGTTCAATGGGAAACGTTACATAACGTTCGATATCTTCAGCACCAGAAGACGGGGCTGAAGTAACAATTTGAACTTGATTGTTAGTAATATCTGGGACAGCATCAATGGGAAGTTGTTGAAGAGAAAAAATCCCCCAAATGATAAGTCCAATTGTAAAAATTCCAATTACTAATTTATTAGCAATCGAAAATTGAATGATTTTATTTAACATAAAAATGAGTTAGCAATGAAACACTATGGAATTGACATTCCGAAAATAGTTGCTAACTCAGTTGAGGAGGTGTCCAAATTGCTTTGGAACATTCTCTAGTTGGATTGGTTAAATTGAAAAAAGAAATTGAATTTTTCTCGTCAAAACACGTAGAAAAATCAATAAATACAGTACTTGGCAATTGAATTGCTAATGTGACAGAACTTGATGAAACAGATTTAAAAGGCAGCGTTTTATGCTCTTTTTCATCAGGTAAATCAGTTGTTTGATAATGTTCAATAACAAAAGATTTTAATTCAGAAAATGACCAGTCTGTTCCAAAATGATCTTCAACATGTGACAATAAGTTTGGTAGTTTTACTAACTGCATGCCTTGCATGTTCGGTGCCAAAGATGACACTGAAACAACAAAAACAGCAATATAAACTATCCAATTCTTCATTTATGCTTGTGTTGCGGGTCCGCCAAAATTCATTGGTGGAAAAGGTACCGTTTCGTTGTCAACAATGACTCCGTGGTGTTGTTCAAATTTTTGAATATTCTCTGCTAATGCTTTCATCAAGCGCTTCGCATTTTGAGGCGTCATAATAACACGTGACCGAACTTTTGCTTTCGGCATACCCGGCATCATTTGAACGAAATCTGTTACAAACTCAGCTTGTGAATGCGTAATGATTGCTAAGTTAGAGTATACACCACCTGCAATATCTTCCGTCAACTCAATGTTGATTTGATTTTCGTTATTTTCCATAGTCAAATTTACGATTCTTTTTTTAATTGTACCTTGATGGAACTTGATTTAACGAAAATTATGTAATTGTCAACACAATAAAAAAAGTACTTTTGACAAAAAACGAGATGGAGAAAAAATCGAATAATTTATTGATTGCAATGCTTCTAAGCATGGTTATTTGGGGAATCAGTTGGCCTTCTAATCATGTGTTAACGCAATTTGGAACGCCTATAGATTTGGGAGTAATGCGTTATTTTCTTGTAATTATTAGTTTATTCATTGTTCTGATTGTTATTAAAACACCCTTTTTAATTGCACGAAAAGGCATCCCTACTTTGGTTATTTCGGGTGTACTGATGGCCGTTTATAACTTTACTTTTCTACAAGGATTACGCGAAGGAACTGCTGGAGCAGGTGGGATTTTAGTTACCACATTGAATCCGATTGTAGCATATGGAATTGGGATTTTACTTTCATTGAAAAAACCGTCAAAAAACGAAACAATTGGGTTGGTTTTGGGTGTCATTGCAGGTTTGATCATGTTGAAAATATGGTCAAACGGATCTGTTTTTACCGAAGGGGGAAATACCTATTTCTTATTGAGTGCCTTTATCTGGGCAATCATGAGCAAGTTTACATCACGTGCAAAAAATTATGGGAATCCGTTTGCATTTACATGGTGGATGTACGTCGTGACAATTGGCTGTTTGATTCCATTTATGAATGTCCAAGCAATTACAACACTGATTGGCACAACAGAATCACGTTTTTGGGGGAATTTATTGTTTGGAAGTATCATCAGTACAACTTTTGCTACGACCATGTATTTTTACGCGACATCAAAAATAGGTGCTGAAAAGGCAAGTAGTTTTATTTTCATTGTTCCTTTTACAGCTGCAATTTCAGCATTCTTTATTCAAGGAGAAGCGCTACAAATCCACACTATTATTGGCGGAATATTTGGCATCGGAGCTGTTTGGATGCTGAACAAAAAATAGCACAAAAAAATCCCTGCCTCAATGAAGCAGGGATTTAAATTTATTCAGTCGCAATTCTTATTCAGAAATCGCTTCTAATTCTTCTTTATTCGCAACAATTACTTCTTGGAATTTACGAACACCTGTACCTGCAGGAATTAAGTGACCTACAATTACGTTTTCTTTCAAACCTAATAAGTGATCTTCTTTTCCTGAGATTGCAGCTTCGTTTAATACTTTCGTTGTTTCCTGGAAGGAAGCAGCAGAAATAAACGATTGTGTTTGCAATGAAGCACGTGTAATTCCTTGTAATAATGGAGTTGATGTTGCAGGAACAGCATCACGCGATTCGATCAATTTCTTGTCAGCACGTTTCAATTGTGAATTTTCATCACGTAATTTACGCGCAGATAAAATTTGACCAGCTTTGATTTCTGTTGAGTCTCCAGCATCTACTACTACTTTCATACCGTATATCGCATCGTTTTCTTCCATGAAATCTGCTTTGTGTACAGATTGTCCTTCTAAGAAACGCGTATCTCCAGCATCAATAATCTCCACTTTCAACATCATTTGACGAACGATTACCTCGAAGTGTTTGTCATTAATTTTTACCCCTTGTAAACGGTAAACCTCTTGAATTTCATTTACGATGTACTCTTGAACTTTCGTCGGTCCTTGGATATTTAGGATATCGTTTGGCGTAGTTGCCCCATCAGATAATGGTTGACCAGCACGAACGAAATCGTTTTCTTGTACCAAAATGTGTTTCGAAAGTGGTACTAAATATTTGCGAACATCACCTGTTTTAGAAGTTACTTGAATCTCACGATTTCCACGTTTGATTTTACCGAATTCTACGATACCATCGATTTCAGAAACAACTGCAGGGTTTGAAGGATTACGTGCTTCGAATAATTCCGTTACACGAGGTAAACCTCCTGTGATATCCCCAGTTTTACCTGCAACACGTGGTATTTTAACTAAGATAACACCTTCTTCCACTTTATCACCTTCTCCTACTGAAATGTGTGAATCAACTGGGATGTTGTACTCGCGTAATACCTCTTTTGTTTTCGCATCAATGATGTGAATTGCAGGGTTTTTCTTTTTGTCTCTTGATTCGATGATTACTTTTTCAGTAAATCCTGTTTGCTCATCGACTTCTTCACGGTATGTTACACCGTCAATAATATTTTCAAAAACAACTTTACCAGAAACCTCAGAAATGATTACCGCATTATACGGGTCCCATTTACAAATGATGTCACCTTTTTTAATTGTTTTCGTTGTTTCATCAATAATCATCTCAGCACCGTAAGGTACGTTTGAAGTCATCAACGTAACACCTGTTTTAGGATCTGTAATTTTCAATTCAGCAGAACGTCCAACAACAATTGTTTTAATTGTTCCATCAGCTGCTTTACGTTGAATCGTACGTAACTCATCAATTTCTAATGAACCAGAAGCTTTCGCTTTCATATCAGACTCATCAGCAATGTTCGATGCAGTACCCCCAACGTGGAATGTACGTAATGTCAACTGTGTACCTGGCTCACCAATTGATTGAGCAGCAACAACTCCAACAGCATCACCATTTTGAGCTGGTCTGTGTGTCGCTAAGTTTCTTCCGTAACATTTAGAACAAACACCTCGGCGCATTTCACACGTTAATACCGAACGGATTTCAACTTCCTCAATTCCTGCGTTATCGATTTCATCAGCTACAGCATCTGTAATCAACTCACCAGCTTCAACAATTAATGCCTCCGTTTCTGGGTGGTAAATATCGTGAACCGATGTACGACCAACAATACGATCATTCAATGGTTCTACAACATCATCATTTTTCTTCAATGAAGTAGCAACTAAACCTCTTAATGTTCCACAATCGTCTACGTTAATAACAACATCTTGTGCAACATCCACCAAACGACGAGTCAAGTAACCCGCATCGGCAGTTTTCAATGCTGTATCGGCCAAACCTTTACGCGCACCGTGAGTAGAGATAAAGTACTCAAGAATCGAAAGTCCTTCTTTAAAGTTAGAAAGAATTGGATTTTCAATAATTTCTTGTGCTGAAGCTCCAGATTTTTGTGGTTTCGCCATCAATCCACGCATACCAGATAACTGACGGATTTGTTCTTTCGATCCACGAGCTCCAGAGTCAAACATCATATAGATGGAGTTGAACCCTTGGTTATCGTTTTTCAATTGATCCATCAACGTATTTGTCAAACGTGAGTTTGTATGCGTCCAGATATCAATAATTTGGTTGTAACGCTCATTATTCGTGATAAGACCCATGTTGTAATTTGCCATTACTTCTTTCACTTCCGTTTCAGCTTTAGCAACTAAAATTTCTTTTTCTTTCGGAATAATAATGTGATCCAAGTTGAATGACAAACCACCTTTGAAGGCCATTGTGTAACCCAATTCTTTGATATCATCTAAGAATTTTGCAGTTTTTGCAGTTCCACAAGTTTTCAAAACGTGTCCAATAATATCACGCAATGCTTTTTTCGTTAAGACGTCGTTTATAAAACCTACTTCTCTTGGAACAACTTCATTGAATAATACACGACCACAAGTCGTATCAATCATACGTAATTCAGGAACTCCATCGAAGTTCAAATCATACGATTTTACTTTAATCGGTGCGTGTAAATCTAATTTCCCTTCGTTATTAGCAATAATAACTTCTTCTGGAGAATAGAAAATACCGTTCTCACCTTTTACTGTATGTTCTGGTGTACTTGTACGTGATTTTGTGATGTAATAAAGACCCAAGACCATATCCTGTGAAGGAACGGCAATCGGAGCTCCATTTGCTGGATTCAAGATATTATGAGAAGCCAACATCAATAATTGAGCTTCCAAAATTGCTGCGTTACCTAAAGGTAAGTGAACAGCCATCTGGTCACCATCAAAATCGGCATTGAAGGCTGTTGTTACCAACGGGTGCAAACGAATTGCTTTTCCTTCAATTAATTTTGGTTGGAATGCTTGAATTCCTAAACGGTGTAACGTAGGGGCACGGTTTAATAAAACTGGGTGACCTTTTAATACGTTTTCAAGAATATCCCAAACAACTGGTTCTTTGCGATCAACAATTTTCTTAGCCGACTTCACTGTTTTTACAATTCCACGCTCAATCATCTTACGAATAATGAACGGTTTGTACAACTCAGCAGCCATGTCTTTTGGTAAACCACATTCGTGTAATTTCAAATCTGGTCCAACAACAATTACTGAACGTGCTGAATAATCGACACGTTTTCCTAATAAGTTTTGACGGAAACGACCTTGTTTACCTTTCAATGAATCAGATAATGATTTCAATGGACGATTTGATTCCGTTTTAACAGCTGATGCTTTACGTGAATTATCGAACAATGAATCTACAGACTCTTGTAACATACGTTTCTCATTACGCAAAATCACTTCTGGCGCTTTGATTTCGATCAAACGTTTCAAACGATTATTACGGATGATTACACGACGGTATAAGTCATTTAAATCTGACGTTGCAAAACGACCTCCATCTAATGGAACTAGTGGACGTAATTCAGGCGGAATAACAGGAACAACTTTCACGATCATCCATTCTGGACGATTATCGATACGTGTTTGAGATTCACGCATTGCCTCAACAACTTGTAATCTTTTTAACGCTTCGTGTTTACGTTGAACAGAAGTTTCTGTATTTGCTTGATGACGTAATGCATACGACATTTCCTCTAAATTCATTTTACGCAACAAATCGTAAAGTGCTTCCGCACCCATTTTCGCGATGAATTTATTTGGATCTGTATCCTCTAAATATTGATTTTCTCTTGGAAGCGTATCCAAAATATCTAGGTATTCTTCTTCTGTTAAGAATTCTTTTTCAGTTAACGAAGAACCATCAAGATGCGTTGCGATACCCGTTTGGATAACAACATATCTTTCGTAATAGATAATTTGATCTAACTTCTTAGTAGGTAATCCTAATAAGTAACCAATTTTGTTTGGTAACGAACGGAAATACCAAATATGAGCTACAGGAACAACTAATGAAATGTGTCCCATTCGCTCACGGCGAACTTTCTTCTCTGTTACTTCAACACCACAACGGTCACAAACGATTCCTTTGTATCGGATACGTTTGTATTTACCACAATGACATTCGTAGTCCTTAACTGGCCCGAAGATACGCTCACAAAAGAGTCCATCACGTTCCGGTTTGTACGTACGATAGTTGATTGTTTCAGGCTTGAGCACTTCACCACTTGATTGCTCGAGTATCACCTCAGGAGAAGCCAACGAGATCGTAATCTTGTTGAAGCTACTTTGTTTTTTCGGTGTTTCTTTTCTGTAAGCCATTTTATAACTTTCTTTTATTCAATTCGACAATTCAATTCCTGACCAAGTCAGTATTAATCCATGGAAACATTTAATCCAAGACCTCTCAATTCATGTAACAATACATTGAATGATTCAGGAATTCCTGGTTCTGGAATGTTATCTCCTTTAACGATTGCTTCGTATGCTTTCGCACGACCCATTACATCATCCGATTTAACAGTTAAGATTTCTTGTAGGATATTAGCTGCACCAAATGCTTCTAATGCCCAAACCTCCATCTCACCGAAACGTTGACCTCCAAATTGCGCTTTACCACCTAATGGCTGTTGCGTAATTAACGAGTATGGTCCGATAGAACGAGCATGCATTTTATCATCAACCATGTGAGATAATTTCAACATGTAAATGATACCTACAGTAGCTGGTTGATCAAAACGATCTCCTGTTCCACCATCGTACAAGTAAGTTTTACCTGAACGTGGAACACCTGCTTTGTCCGTCCAATCATTAATTTCTGATGGTTTAGCACCGTCAAAAATTGGTGTAGCAAACTTAACTCCTAATTTATCACCAGCCCAACCAAGAACTGTTTCATAAATCTGACCCAAGTTCATACGAGATGGTACCCCTAGTGGATTCAATACGATATCAACTGGTGTTCCGTCTTCCAAGAATGGCATGTCTTCAGCACGAACAATGTTTGCAACGATACCTTTGTTACCGTGACGTCCAGCCATTTTATCACCTACTTTCAACTTACGTTTCTTAGCGACATAAACTTTAGCCATTTTAACGATACCTGCTGGCAATTCGTCTCCTACTGAAATATGGAATTTTTTACGTTTATAAATTCCTAATAAGTCATTTGCTTTGATCGTGAAGTTATGCAACACACGACTAACTAATGCATTGATATGCTCATCTGCAGTCCAATTCATTGGATTTGCAATTGTATAATCAATAGCTAACAAATTCTTATGAGCGAATTTCGTACCTTTTTTAATGATTTCTTCTTTGAAATTATTGAAAACTCCAGCCGATTTATGTTCGCCTAATACCGCTAACAACTTATCTGCTAATTTTTCTTTCAACTCAGCGTAATCTTTTTCGTATTCAGCATCCAACACTTCCAATACTGGTTTGTCTTGTGCTTTTGATTTACGATCCTTGATTGCACGAGAGAATAATTTTTTCTCAATTACAACACCTCTCAATGATGGACCAGCTTTCAATGATGCATCTTTCACATCACCTGCTTTATCACCAAAGATTGCACGTAATAATTTCTCTTCTGGAGATGGATCAGTTTCACCTTTTGGAGTGATTTTACCAATTAAGATATCACCTTCTTTGATTTCAGCTCCAATACGAATTAATCCATTTTCATCTAAGTCCTTCGTCGCTTCTTCTGATACATTTGGAATATCAGAAGTTAATTCTTCCATTCCACGTTTCGTATCACGAACTTCTAATGCGTACTCATCAATGTGAATAGATGTGAAGATATCATCACGTACAACACGCTCAGAAATCACAATCGCATCCTCGAAGTTATATCCTTTCCAAGGCATGAACGCAACTTTTAAGTTTTGACCTAAAGCTAGTTCACCTCCTTGTGTAGCATAACCTTCACAAAGAACTTGACCTTTATCAATACGATCACCTTTGCGAACGATTGGTTTCAAGTTAATTGTAGTACTTTGATTTGTTTTTTGGAATTTTGTTAATCCGTAACGTGTTACTTCACTATCAAAACTTACCAATTTATCTTCTGATGACCAATCGTAACGAATTACAATTTCGTTTGCATCAACGTATTCAACAACACCTGGACCTTCTGCATTAATCAATACACGAGAGTCACGAGCAACCAAACGCTCGATACCTGTACCAACAATTGGAGATTGTGGTTTCAATAAAGGAACAGCTTGACGCTGCATGTTCGATCCCATCAATGCACGGTTGGCATCATCATGCTCCAAGAATGGAATAGAAGATGCTGCAATTGAAGCAATTTGATTCGCTCCAACGTCCATTAAATGCAAATCATTTGGTTTAACAACTGGGAAATCACCTTCGTAACGAGCTTTTACTACATCCGATAAGAAATTACCTTTGTCATCAATAATCGCATTTGCTTGTGCAATCATTTTAGCATCTTCTTCCTCTGCCGTTAAATAAACTGGTTCAGATTGAATTGCTACTTTACCATTATCAACTGCTCTATAAGGAGTTTCGATAAATCCTAATTTATTTACTTTCGCGAATACACACAATGAAGAAATCAAACCAATGTTTGGTCCCTCTGGTGTTTCAATTGTACACAAACGACCGTAGTGCGTGTAGTGAACGTCACGAACCTCGAACCCTGCTCTTTCACGAGAAAGTCCACCTGGTCCAAGTGCAGACAAACGACGCTTGTGAGTTACCTCAGAAAGCGGATTTGTCTGATCCATAAATTGTGACAACTGATTTGTTCCAAAGAACGAATTGATAACTGATGATAACGTTTTCGCATTAATCAAGTCAATAGGAGTAAAGACTTCATTATCACGAACATTCATACGCTCACGAATTGTTCTAGCCATACGAGCTAAACCAACTCCAAATTGAGAGTACAATTGTTCTCCAACTGTTCTAACACGACGATTAGACAAGTGATCGATATCATCAACATCCGCTTTGGAGTTGATCAATTCAATTAAATATTTAATAATCGATAAAATATCGTGTTTTGTAAGCACTCTTGATGCTTCCGAACTATCGATATTCAATTTTTTATTCATTCTGTAACGACCTACTTCACCTAAATCGTAACGAGCATCTGAGAAGAATAATTTCTCAAATACACTTTTTGCAGTCTCATAATCAGGTGGTTCTGCATTACGTAATTGGCGATAGATATGTTCAACAGCCTCTTTTTCAGAGTTTGATGTATCTTTTTGTAAGGTATTGTAAATGATCGTGTAATCTGCAGTATTAGCATCTTCTTTGTGGAAGATGATTGTTTTCACACCTGCATCAATGATTAAATCAATATGGAAATCTTCCAAAATTGTTTCACGATCCAAGATCACTTCATTACGTTCAATAGAAACAACTTCTCCTGTATCTTCGTCTCCAAAGTCCTCAATCCAAGACTTCAATACACGAGCAGCTAGTCTTCTACCTACACATTTTTTCAAGTTTGCCTTGTTAGCCTTTACTTCATCAGCAAGACCGAATATTTCTAAAATATCTTTGTCAGTTTCATAACCAATTGCACGGAACAATGTAGTAACAGGCAATTTTTTCTTACGATCGATGTAAGCATACATTACGCTGTTGATGTCCGTTGCAAATTCGATCCAAGATCCTTTGAAAGGAATGACACGTGCAGAGTACAATTTCGTACCGTTTGCATGTCTACTTTGACCGAAGAAAACTCCAGGTGAACGGTGTAATTGAGATACAATAACTCGCTCAGCACCATTGATTACGAATGAACCTTTTGGTGTCATGTAAGGAATTGTTCCTAAATACACGTCTTGCACGATTGTTTCAAAATCTTCGTGCTCTGGGTCTGTACAGTACAATTTTAATTTGGCTTTAAGCGGAACGCTATAAGTCAAGCCACGTTCGATACACTCTTCGATAGTGTAACGTGGAGGGTCGATAAAATAATCGAGGAACTCCAACACGAATTGATTTCGTGTGTCAGTAATTGGGAAATTCTCCGCAAATACCTTGTACAATCCTTCGCTTTCACGATTTTCAGGGGTAGTTTCCAATTGGAAAAACTCCTGGAAGGATTTAAGCTGAATATCCAAAAAATCTGGATATGCGAACTGATTTTTGCTTGATGCAAAATTAATTCTCGTTGATGTATTGCTTGTTGTTGCCAAGGCTAAATAAATTTAATTGAGAAAAGGACTTTTTTAGCTAAATGCTCAAAACAGGTTAAGGCATCCGTCTATTGACGGACACCTTTCCTGTGTAAATAAGTAATAAATTACTTGATCTCTACTTCAGCACCAGCTTCTTCTAGAGATTTTTTAAGACCTTCAGCTTCGTCTTTAGAAACACCTTCTTTCAATGTAGCAGGTGCACCGTCAACGATGTCTTTAGATTCTTTCAAACCGTTTCCAGTTAATTCTTTCACTAATTTAACTACAGCTAACTTGTTAGCACCACCTGCTTTCAAGATAACGTCAAATTCAGTTTTTTCAGCAGCAGCTTCACCAGCAGCAGCACCACCAGCCATCATAACTGGAGCAGCAGCAGCAGGCTCAATACCGTACTCGTCTTTCAAGATTGTAGCTAGTTCGTTAACTTCTTTTACTGTAAGGTTTACTAGCGTTTCTGCGATTTGTTTTAAATCAGCCATTTTTATTAAATTTAAAAAGGTTCTTAAATAATTTGTTTATTATGCTCGTTCTTCGAGCGTTTTAAGGATTCCAGCAATTTTAGATCCGCCACTTGTAAGGCCAGAAATAACATTTTTAGCTGGGCTTTGTAACAATCCAATGATGTCACCAATTAACTCTTCACGAGACTTGATTGCTTCTAGCGCATCTAATTGGTTATCACCAATAAAGATTGCTTCTTCAATGTAAGCTCCTTTAAGAACTGGCTTAGCATTTTTCTTACGAAATTCCTTAATTAATTTTGCAGGAGCATTTCCTACTTCAGAGAAAATGATAGCTGTCGGACCACTTAACACGGATGCTAAGTTGTCGTAATTTCTACCTTCAACACGATCCATCGCTTTTGCTAACAATGTATTTTTCACTACACGTAGTGTAATACCTTGTTGAAAACAACGACGACGTAATTGGTTGATTGTTTCTACTGATAAGTCAGCTGTATCTGCAAGATAGAAGATATTTGCCTGAGTTAACTCAGATGCAAGATCTTCAATGTACTGTGCTTTATTATCTTTATTCATATTTCAAGATTATTAAGCTACAACAGACTTAGCATCAATTTGGATGCTTGGAGACATTGTAGAACTGATGAAGATACTTTTAATGTAAGTACCTTTTGCAGCTGATGGCTTTAATTTGATTAATTGTTGGATCAATTCAAATGCATTCTCACGGATTTTAGTTCCTTCGAAACTAGATTTACCGATTGAAGAGTGAATGTTACCGTACTTATCAACTTTAAAGTCAATTTTACCAGCTTTAACTTCTTCAACAGCTTTACCAACTTCCATTGTTACTGTACCTGTTTTTGGATTTGGCATTAACCCTCTTGGACCTAAAATACGTCCTAAGGCTCCTACTTTACCCATAACTGAAGGCATTGTAATAATTACGTCGATGTCTGTCCAACCACTTTTGATTTTGTCGATGAATTCGTCCAATCCTACGAAATCAGCACCTGCTGCTTTTGCCTCTGCTTCTTTGTCCGGTGTACACAATACTAATACGCGTACATCCTTTCCAGTACCATGAGGTAATGCAACGGTACCACGAACCATTTGATTCGCTTTACGTGGATCAACTCCTAAACGAACGCTGATGTCAACTGAGGCATCAAATTTCGTTGTCGTAATATTTTTAACTAAGTCACACGCTTCAACCAAGGTGTAAGGTTTAGTAAGATCGAACTTAGCTAATACCTCTTTTCTTTTTTTAGAAATTCTTCCCATGACGTATACGGTTATTTAATTACTGGTGCATCACCACCTTTTACGGTTACACCCATACTACGAGCTGTTCCTGCAATCATAGTCATTGCTGCATCAACTGTAAAACAGTTCATGTCAGGCATTTTGTCTTCAGCGATAACACGAATTTGATCCCAAGACATTGATCCAACTTTACTTTTGTTGGGTTCAGATGATCCTTTTTTCAACTTCACACTGTCGATAATTTGCACTGCTGCTGGAGGAGTTTTGATAACGAAGTCAAACGACTTGTCACTGTAAACAGTAATCACACATGGTAATACCTTTCCTGGCTTGTCCTGCGTACGAGCATTATACTGCTTGCAGAATTCCATAATGTTGACCCCTTTTGCACCTAGTGCAGGACCAACTGGAGGAGCTGGATTGGCTTGACCACCTTTGATCTGTAATTTGATCAATGCTGCTACTTCTTTAGCCATTGTTATTTAAATTATGCAGTCAAACGTGAGCATGAATGGGAAGCTTTAATCATTGCGCTCACTTCTGCGGTTAATACAAATTATCCTTCTTTTTCGACTTGCATGTAGCTAAGTTCGAGAAGGTTTTTACGTCCGAAGATTTTAACCATTACTTTCAATTTCTTCTTGTCTTCATTGATTTCATCAATAACACCAGAGAAATTGTTAAATGGACCGTCGATAACTTTAACAGACTCTCCAACCACAAACGGAATTTTCATTTCCTCTTCTGATTCAGAAAGTTCATCAACTTTACCTAAAATACGGTTTACTTCAGACAAACGCATTGGAAGCGGTTCACCGCCTTTTTCAGCGCCTAAGAATCCAATTACATTTGGGATACCTTTAATTACGTGAGGAACTTCTCCTAAAAGAGCCGCTTCTATTAAAACGTAACCTGGTAAATATGCTTTTTCTTTTGAGATTTTTTTTCCATTTCTGATTTGGAAAACTTTCTCAGTTGGAATTAGAACTTGCGCTACAAAATCGTCCAATTTTAAACGAGAAATTTCTAGATCAAGATATTCTTTGACCTTTTTTTCTTTCCCGCTCACAGCACGAACGACGTACCAACGTTTTTTAATATCACCCATTATACCTTAATTATAAGAAAGAGTAGATAAAACCAACAATACCTTTCCACGATGCGTCTTTGCTTGGAGTAATTCCAAAAGCAGAATCCATCGCGAACACCAATAATGCAAAAATCAAAGACGCTACTACTACAATTAGCGCGTTACTTTGCAATTCTTTCCAAGTTGGCCATGAAACATTCTGAGTCATCTCAGTTACAGTTTCATTGATGTAATTTTTAAACTTTGACACAGCACTTCTTATTTTTTGCACGGGCGGTAGGGATCGAACCCACGACCAATGGTTTTGGAAACCACTACTCTACCAGCTGAGCTACACCCGTGTGTAAAAAGGGGAGCAAAACTCCCCTTTTAATTTGTATGTTTTCGGGATTAACCGATTAATTCAGTAACCTGACCAGCACCAACAGTACGTCCACCTTCGCGGATAGCGAAACGTAAACCTTTGTCCATTACTACAGGAACGATTAATTTTACAGTAATTGTAACGTTATCACCTGGCATTACCATTTCACGTCCGTCTGTTAAGAAAATCTCACCAGTTACATCCGTTGTACGGAAGTAAAATTGAGGACGGTATTTGTTATGGAATGGAGTGTGACGTCCACCTTCTTCTTTTTTCAATACATAGATCTCAGCTTTGAAATCTGCATGAGGTTTCGCTGAACCTGGTTTACAGATAACCATACCACGTTTGATTTGAGTTTTCTCAATACCACGTAATAATAAACCTACGTTATCTCCTGCTTCACCACGATCTAAGATTTTACGGAACATCTCTACTCCTGTAACAGTTGAAGTTAATTTCTCTTCACCCATTCCTAAGATCTCAACTGGCTCACCTGAGTTGATTACTCCTGTCTCAATACGACCTGTAGCAACTGTACCACGACCTGTAATCGTAAATACATCCTCTACTGGCATCAAGAAGTTTTTATCAACATCACGTGGAGGTAATTCAATGTAAGTATCAACTGCATCCATCAACTCATCGATTTTAGCAACCCACTCAGCTTCTCCGTTCAAAGCACCTAATGCTGAACCTTGAATAACTGGTGCATTGTCACCATCATAGTCGTAGAACGATAATAATTCACGAATTTCCATTTCAACAAGCTCTAACAACTCAGCGTCGTCAACCATGTCTACTTTGTTCATGAAAACAACCATACGAGGAACACCTACTTGGCGACCTAATAAGATGTGCTCACGCGTTTGTGGCATTGGACCATCTGTTGCAGCAACAACTAAGATAGCTCCGTCCATTTGAGCAGCACCCGTAACCATGTTCTTTACGTAATCCGCGTGACCTGGACAGTCAACGTGTGCGTAGTGACGGTTAGTAGTTTCGTACTCAATGTGCGAAGTATTAATTGTGATACCACGCTCTTTTTCCTCTGGAGCGTTGTCAATAGACGAGAAATCGCGAACAGCAGCCAAACCTTTTGAAGCCAATACACTAGAGATAGCAGCTGTCAATGTAGTTTTACCGTGGTCAACGTGACCAATTGTTCCAATGTTAACGTGTGGTTTAGAACGATTAAAATTTTCCTTAGCCATTTGTTTTTATTTGTTACGTAGTTAATAAACCTTTTTCTTACTAATACAAAATTTCACCCATTTAGCATGAGTGAATGTCTTTTTTTTTTCGAGCCAATGACGAGATTTGAACTCGTGACCCCTTCCTTACCAAGGAAGTACTCTACCCCTGAGCTACACCGGCATTCAGTTAAATCAAATAAGAGCGGGAGACGAGACTCGAACTCGCGACCCTCAGCTTGGAAGGCTGACGCTCTACCAACTGAGCTACTCCCGCTTTTAATTTTTTTTCAATGTGTGGGAGTGGATGGACTCGAACCAACGATACCGTGAGGTGACAGATTTACAGTCTGCTGCAATAGCCACTATGCGACACTCCCAATGTTGAGCCGGTGGAGGGACTCGAACCCCCGACCTGCTGATTACAAATCAGCTGCTCTAGCCAACTGAGCTACACCGGCATTGAAAAAATATGATTTAAAAGAACGTTTTATTCTGTGTTTTTCCCGTTTGGGTGTGCAAATTTACGAAAGAATTGTATAATTGCAAGAGGAAAACGAAAAAAAATAAAAAAAAAGACAAAAAAAATGACACGCTAATCGTAACGTGTCATTTAAGTTATTAATAATCAATTGTTAACTTGCTAATTTTGATTTGTGTTTTTTTACTTGTGTAATTAGGGCATCAATTACAGAATCGGATGCTTCCTCAAATGATTTGCATTGTTTCTTTGCAAACAACTCTTTGCCTGGAAGTAAAATCTTTATCTCTGCCACCTTATTTTCTTTATCCGAATTTTTATCTAATCGTAAAAAAACTTCACCAACTATAATATGATCAAAAAATAATTGAAGTTTCGTTAATTTTTCTTGAACAAAATCAAGTAATTTCTGATCTGCCTTGAAATGAATAGAATGCACCTTGATATCCATACAATTACTTTTTGTGCCCACGCGGGTGAGCTTGTGAATAAATTGAGTTAATCTGCGCAAAAGAATTGTGTGTGTAAACTTGAGTCGCTGAAAGATTGGCATGCCCTAATAACTCTTTCAACGTTTCAAGTCCAGCTCCATTGTTCAATAAATGCGTCGCGAACGTATGTCTCAAAACATGGGGACTCTTCTTCTGAGCAGTTGTTACACTACCAAGGTATAAATTTATTTTACGGTAAACAAATTTTGAAGACAATTTTACACCATCTTTTTTGACAAATAACATATTTTGTGAATCCACTCCAGCTGGCTTCAATAAGCGATAAGCTTGAATGCGTTGATATAATTGTGGACCTATAGGAATGATGCGTTCTTTGTTTAGTTTACCCAACACTTTAATTGCCGTAGCAGAAATTGCCGATTCTTTTAAGGTTAATAATTCGCTTAAACGAATACCTGTTTGATAAAACAACTCTATCATTAACCGATCGCGCAAACCTTCAAAATTATCTGAAAACAAGTTTGCTATTCGTTCATCTGTCAACTCTGTTTGTTTGACAAATTGCGGTAAGCGTTTTTCGGTCTTTGGTCCGCGCACCTTGACCATTGGGTCAATCGCTATTAACTCGTTATTTTTTCCCCATTTAAAAAAAGAGCGCAAACAAGACAGCTTTCGATTCACAGTTCTGTTCGATTGCCCTGCTTCAAGTAACTCAACCATCCATGCGCGAATAAGTTGGTGGTTTACTTCATTCCAATCTGCAGCAGATTTAATCATTGCAAAAGTCACGAACTGATTTAAATCTTGTTCGTATGCCAATAGTGTATGGTTAGAAAATCTTTTTTCTACTTGAATATAGTTAAGAAATTGATCTTTTAAACTCATGTAATGTCTTTCAAAACTGAAAAATACACTTTTTTATCCAACAAAAAAAGGAGCCTATTACTAGACTCCTTTCAATATAGTTGATAGAAATATTAAATTTCTAATGACTTCATACGTTGTGCATAAGCAGCACGAATTTGACTTTGACGTTGTGTAACAGAAGGCTTCACAAACTCTTTACGTCTGCGTAATTCTTTCATTACGTTCGTTTTATCGAACTTTTTCTTGTACTTTTTTAGCGCTCTCTCGATGTTTTCGCCTTCTTTTACTGGAATAATTAACATATCTAAATTCTATTTGATGCTTAATAATGGGTTGCAAAGATACAAATCTTTTTTTTTCCACAATGTTTATTTCAAAATTTCTCGAGAAATTACTAATTTTTGTATTTCCGAGGTTCCTTCTCCGATGGTCATTAACTTCGCATCTCTAAGGTATTTCTCGGCTGGATACTCTTTTGTATACCCATAACCACCCATGATTTGAACAGCTTCATTTCCGCATTTTACCGCTACTTCTGATGCGAAATATTTTGCAAAAGCACCTTCTGACGTTAATTTTTTGCCGTTATTTTTCAAATATGCTGCTTGAAAAGTTAACAATTCAGCTGCTTCTACTTCTGTAGCCATGTCAGCTAATTTGAAACTAATCGCTTGGAATTTTGCAATTGGTTGACCGAACTGCTCGCGCTCTTTGGCGTATTTTACAGACGCTTCGTATGCTCCACGGGCAATTCCACAAGAAAGTGCAGCGATTGAAATACGACCACCATCTAGAATATGCATCGCTTGTTTGAATCCTTGTCCAACTTCACCAATCACTTGCGATTCATGTACGCGTACATTTTCAAAAATCAATTCAGCCGTTTCAGATGCTCTTACTCCTAATTTATCTTTGATTTTAACTGCTGAAAATCCTGGCGTACCTTTCTCAATAATGAACGCAGTGATGCCATTGGAATCAAGTAATTCACCAGTACGTATAAGAACAACTGCTACATCGCCTGATAAACCGTGAGTAATCCAGTTTTTTGTTCCGTTAATTACCCAATGATCGCCATCTTTTACAGCCGTACATTTCATACGCATTGCATCAGATCCTGTATTAGGCTCAGTTAATCCCCATGCTCCGATAAATTCACCTGAGGCTAATTTTGGTAAATATTTTTGCTTTTGCTCCTCGTTTCCGTGGTAGTAAATATGTCCTGTACACAAGGAATTATGTGCCGCAACACTCAAACCAATTCCACCACAAACTTTACCAAGTTCCATTAAAGCTGTTGCGTATTCAAAATAAGTAAATCCGCTTCCTCCATATGATTCTGGAATATAGATTCCTAACAATCCTAATTCGCCTAATTTTTTCATGACATCAACTGGAAAATGCTCATCAGCATCCCATTGATTCATGTATGGTTTGATTTCTTTTTCTGCGAAATCACGCACCATTTGCGTAATCATTAATTGATTTTCGTTTTTCTCAAAGTTCATGTGTAACAATATTGGGGTGTTTTGTTAACTTATTCTTTCGATTTTTTAATACGTCGCTAAATTAAGTATATTATCACTGTATTTGTTTAGTTTTTCAGCTCCATTAAGGAAATTTAACGCAACTAAGAAATTAAATCCAGCCACTTCACCACCGCATTTTTGAATAAGTTCTGCAGCAGCTCCAGCTGAGCCTCCTGTTGCTAATAAATCATCGTGAATTAAGACACGTTCTCCAGCTTTTATTGCGTCTACATGAATTTCAATTGTCGCTGAACCGTATTCCAAATCATACGAGTGACTTAACTTGTGATAAGGTAATTTTCCTGCTTTACGGATCAATACAAAAGGAATGTTTAATGCCATGGCTAACGGATAACCTAATAAAAAGCCGCGACTTTCAATTCCTGCAATTTTATCGATTCCTTTGTCTTTGTATAAATCGGCAAGGTGTGCTACTAACTCTTTTGAAAGCGTTGCATCTAACATAATTGGCGTTATATCCTTGAACATAATACCTGGTTTTGGGAAATCTGGCACATCTCTAATTGCCGATTTCAATCGTTCATCTATCATTTTTACAACGTTAAGTACCGTTTTAATTGCTCAAAAAGTTCATTTGTCATCAATGCTGACTGTTTGATATCTTCGATTTTTTTGAACGGTCCATTTTGAAGGCGCAATTTTACGATAGAATTTGCCAAATTCCAAGAAATATATGGATGAACTTGCAAGTCGGAGGCATTTGCAGTATTCAGGTGTAATAATTGAATTTTTGCTGCGTTCACTGTCAAAGATGGTAACCACTGAGCTAATTTTTCTTCGTCTACTTTCCAGACTTCCAACAATTGTTCAACCGCATAAAACCCTCCTAATTCATCACGCTTTTTAATTATTTGCTTTGCGAAAAACGCTCCGATTCCTTTGATTTGTTGCAAATCTTCAATTGTTGCGGAATTTAATTCAACTAAAACAAATGATTTTTTTTCATTTTGATCGGGTTCTTTTGACCAATTATTAGCAGGTTTATCAGCGTAAACTGTTGAATCTTTTATCAAACGATACAATTCATCATTAATGACAAAAATGCGTTTTAAATCATCGTTCGAGCGCAGTGGGTATTTCGTGAACTTGATCACAATTGCCGCTTGTTTTTCACTCAAGCCCAAGCGCATCCATTCTTCCAACGAATAATTATTGGGGTCAAATTTTGCTGGCGGCGCTTTGAATTTCGATTTTTTCTCGAAATGATTTCGTTGAAAACTTGGCCGTTTATTACGTTGTAATTGCTCGATTCTCTTCTGGTTATCTGTAGAAAAATACGAAATACTGTATTGTTCTTTTACTGTGTAATAACGGATAATATCAGGTAGTAAAAACAAGACAATCAGGACAACTGCAAAAAAAAGCACGCCACGAAATGTACTTTTTGAAAAGGTTTCATTTTCCATTGCTATAAAATGTAGTAATGGAAAGATAATAAAAAAAATAAAACTACGCTTCGTTAAATTGCGCTATTTCTGAAAGTAATATCGGAATTGTTGCTTCAATTGACATTGGATCATAATCTAACAACTCTTTTGCTTTGGTTAAATCGAAACCTGTTTTTGCTGGACGATGTGCTGCTTGACTTAATGTCTGAGAAGAAATCGATGTAATCGCACTTATATCACACTTTAATAATAGAGCAATTCTTTTAACAATGTCATCAACTGCTATCGTTTCTGGACCGGACAAATGAAACAATCCTTGTTGTTGCCGAAGGACAATTTCTACACAACCGTATGCCAAATCATCAGCCCAGGTTGGCGCTCTGAATTGATCGTTCACTAACGACATTTTTTGTGCTTTCGGCAAAGCTTCCAAAGCCCACAATATCATGTTTGAACGCGACAATTGATGAGCAATCCCATAAACAATAATTGTGCGCGTGATAGACCAATTGGTCACCTCATCATTCAGTAATAAATTTTCAGCTGCAACTTTTGAACGTGCATAAACACTCAGCGGATTTACAGTATCCGTTTCGGAATAGGGACCATTTTCACCATCAAAAACAAAATCTGTCGAAAGTAATTGAAAATGTGCACAAACACTTTTTGCTGCCTCCCATAAATAGGACGTTGCTGTAACGTTTACAAATTGGCAGTCTTCGGGGTTTGTTTCACAATAATCGACATTCGTTAAAGCTGCAGTGTGGATAATCGCAGTCGGTTGGAATTTTTCAAAACATGCTGAAATCGCTACTTCATCGCAAATGTCTAAAGAAACATAATGTTCTTCGGGACAATCAGGATTTCTGTTTTCGCCTTTGGAAGTTGCAATAAAAGGTATGTTGTGTTTCACACATCTTTTCACAATCTTTTGTCCTAATAACCCGTTAGAACCTGTAATGAGAATCAGCATATCTTTGGTTAAATCTCCCAAATGGAAGCGCGTTTTTTTCGTTTGAATTGAAAATAATGTCTGTGCTCTAATATCCAAGCCATGATTAAATAAGGAATCAAGGGAGAACCCAAACCAATACACGTTGCATAAATGAAGCCCAAACGCACTTTGTTTGTTTGAATACCCAATTTAATGGCTAACCAAGAACAAACGCCGAATGAGCGCATTTCAAAGAAAAAAGCTATTTTCTGTAAGAATCGTTTCACCCATCAAAATTACACTTTTTGATTGAGAATGTATTGCCCAATGCGACATTTTAAACAGTTTTTTTTGGCACACCATTGATGTGTTAATTCGAGTAATCCTTGTGAATCAGCTGCTGATTTCGGTATGAACCCATGTTCTTTCCAATCGGAAATGTATTGATTTTTCTCAGGTGGCAAAGATTCGAGTAACGACAGTGATTGTTCACGATAAACGGAATTACTTGTAAAATCACTCAACCACCACAAGTACGGCACAATGCTATTAATGATGATGACTGTTGCTGTTTCAGGAGACATGACGCCTGAGTTAGCACGCTGTTTTTCTTTTCCGAAATGATAGTGTTTCTTCCAATATTCATCGCTTATTGGCGCGCACAACTGATGAACTAACTGATTTTTAATTTCAGAGATGGGTAATTCCCAAAATGCGGACGACCAATCCATTTTATCGATGAATTGAGCGAATTGCGCCAAACGCAAAGTTGGAAAGCCACTTGGGCGACAACCTTTGAATTGCCAACTAGCTTTTTGCAAAGAAGAAACGTGAAGTTTCGCCCGTTGAAATTCCCATTCGCGGAGAAGTTGTGCTTCGTAAATATCGCTTGGTGTAGGATTCAGCAGGCCACTTGCTCCAAAAACGAGTGCCATTTTTTGATAGGAAGAGGCAGCAATAAATCGTTCCATCGGTAATCGATTAGCTAATTCGCGAAAAGGTAGCGCATTTGTTTTCATGCCAAAAGCCGCTGCAAGTGCTTGAAACAAACAAGTCTTTGGATTAACAGAATGAAGTGGCAAACCGGCAGTGAGCTCTTTAGCTTTTCGATTTAATCGTTCAAATAATGCGTTTTCTACTTGATTCCATTTGATTGGTTCGGGACAAATTTCCAATTGAGCAGCACAAGGCAAGGTGTTTTTTGCAACGGTAAACTCATTGAGTTGATGAAAATGTTTCCAATCGATATACGGTTTCAACTCCAATGTCGGTAAGGGAATTCCTTCGATAAAAATCAACTGATCGTGTTCATACACCACATGGAGAATGACATTATCATAAGCCGCATCGAATTGGTGTTTGTGGGCTATCCAATCAGAGGATTTTATGTGTAACTCAATATTTCCATTGTAAACGACATTATCTAACTCAATTTGGCCATTGAAAAAATCGGGGCCAGAAGCAGTATTGTAGGTTCCAACGTTAACTATCCGAATGGTTTTACCCTCAGTTGTTTTCAATAGATGAAAAGGTAAACGCTTGTTTTTCCAAATGAAATGTAAATATTTTTCCGTCATAATGGATGAATTTACACTTTAAGATACGTGAAAAGTTGAGATAAAAAAAGCGATTCCTGTTTTTTCTTGTTCTGAAAGTTTCGACATATTTTTTTAATTCAAATTGAAAAGCTTTCACTCTATATTCCATTTTTACTTTTAATTACAACTTCATACTATCCTAACTCTTGTGACAAAAAATGAAGTTTTCTTCACCATCAAAGACATCAAGTACTTTCTCGCGGTCAACGTAGCTGTTTTTTTCGATGAGAATTGCACGATAGGAAGAGAATTTATATTGGTCAATTTTCTGATTCAACTCCAATGGGTTTAAGTGAATGTACCTGATAAGATTGATTAAATATTGACCTGTCGAAACTTTGATTCGTTTGAAAGGTGATTCTAACAATGGTCCATGTCTTTTTTTCACTTTGTTGTAAGCCTGACTGTAACTACTAATGAATTTCCCTAATTGCTTACTGACAATATTAGTAGGCGCATGTAAACCTGACTTAATAGTCTTCAAGTTGTTTTGTTTCAATAAAAAATTATTAATCACATCATCTGACTTGACTTTGATTAAAAAATGAAAATGATTTGGCATGAGGCAATACGCGTAAATTTCGCATACTTCAGCTAAGTATTGATCGAATTTACGTAAAAAAAAGTGGTAATTTTCTTCACTATCGAAAATTCGCATACCGTTTATTCCCCTATTAAAAATGTGGTAAAAACAGTTTGGTTCTAGTAGTTCATTTCTGATATCCATGGTTATTTTAATTTACGTAGTAATTTACTTTCAGATGCACGAAGTAAAAAAGCATCAAACAACTTACTGGACTGGAACTTTGGAATTTTGACAAAGTTTAACTTTGTCAAAGTAGCTTGTTGCGACTTAAAGTTTCTTGTTTGAAGCATCTTTTTTACTTTAAGTTACGTGAAAAGTTGAGATTGTCAAAATGGATTGTCAAAAAAATGAAGAAAATCTCAAAAAGAATTACTTCAAAAATGCTCCTAAATACACCTTCTTTATTTTATCCGTACTTTTGCACCTTGATTCCAACAAATATGTCGTTTTCTTCGTTCGGTTTACTTTCTTCGTTACTTCCAGTTTTAACCGATTTGAAGTACGAATCGCCTACTCCTATTCAGGAACAAGCTATTCCAGCTATACTCACTAAAAAAGATGTGTTAGGGATAGCACCTACTGGTTCTGGTAAAACAGCAAGCTATGTATTGCCGATTTTATCGCAACTTGCAGCAAATAAAACTGGAAAAAATAGACATGTTCAGGTCTTAGTTCTTGTTCCGACTCGTGAATTAGCGGTGCAAGTAAGCGATGTTTTCAAACAATTTTCGCGCGCGATACCTACTCAACCAAAAGTGCTTGCTGTTTACGGTGGTGTTTCAATTAATCCGCAAATGAAAGCGTTGATGGGTACCTCTATCTTGGTTGCAACTCCTGGAAGATTGATTGAGTTAGTAGCGTCAAATGCCGTCAATTTATCGGAAACGAAAACATTGGTGCTCGATGAAGCTGACAAATTATTGAACCTTGGTTTCCAAGAGGAAATGCAGAAAATTGTTGACTTGCTCCCTAAAAAGAGACAAAACTTATTGTTTTCAGCAACGCTAAACGAACAGGTTTCTGATGTAACAATGCTTTTATTACATGATCCAATAGTTGTAAAAGTTGAAAAAGAAGAATCAGGAATCGATCAAATCATTCAATCAGCATATGCTGTAAGCGAAGTGAAAAAAGGTCCGCTGTTGCGCTACTTGATCAAAACGAAAGAGATGAAGCAAGTTTTGATTTTCGTTAGTTCCACATTTCGAGCGGATGCTGTTGTCGAGAAATTGAGAAAGAATAAAATCAATGCCGTTGCTATACATAGTAAGAAAAGCCAAGACGCTCGAACCAAGTCATTAGAAAACTTTAAACTTGGACGCACACCTGTTTTAGTGGCAACCGATTTGATTTCTCGTGGTATTGACATCGAATTTTTGCCGTTTGTTATCAATTATGAATTGCCTCGTTCACCAAAAGATTACGTTCACCGAATTGGACGAACAGGAAGAGCTGATGCAACAGGTGAAGCCATCACTTTTGTTCAACCAGAAGATGAACATCATTTTAAAATAATTCAAAAAAAAATGGGAAAACAAGTGCCCATAACAGATGCAGACGATTTGCAACTGACTGGTTATTAATCCCAATAAATTAGCATGAAAAGAGTAGCACAATACAAAAAATTGTTTCAAGTAGAAGAAGCAATCACCCTATCCGATTTAAAGAAAACATACCGTAAATTGGTAAAAGAATGGCATCCTGATAAGTTTCAAGACGGTGATCCATTGAAAGAAGAAGCTGAAATGAAAAGTACAGAAATTATCGATGCATATCATTTTCTAGTGAGCATCGCTCCTGAGACAAAAGAACAAGAGTTGCCAATTTTCACGGAGACAATCACTTCTTCCATGATTGCTGACTTTCATTACAAAGGTTTGACCTTGAAAGTTACTTTTCAAAATGGATCTGTGTATGAATTTTTTGGTGTATCAAATAACCACTACAAAAAATTGACGCAAGCTCCTTCTCAAGAACGTTATGCTCGTCGTCATATTTTCAGCAGTCACATTTACAGAAATGTGATAAAAAGCGATACAATAGACTAAACTACTGTTCCTTTTTAGTTGACTTTTTTCCTTTATTTTTTGCTGCATCAACTTGTTGTCTGTATGCAACAATTTCACGAATTAATTCGATAGGAAGAGGTTTATCGTATGGAAATTGAATTGCTCCTTTTGAAAAAGAGAATCCAGTCAATTGTTTTTCAAATGCGGCAACCCCTGCTCCTGTTGGGTAAAATCCCAAATGATTTTTATTTGCTGCAAAATAAACAAGAATTCCATTTTGTTTAAACGCTGGCATTTTATAACTAATACATTCTTGTGCTTCCGGAACAACTGAAGCGATGACTTTGCGAATGGTCACTAAATGATCTTGTGCAATCAATGGACAAGCTTCAATGTAATTGTCGATCTCGTTTTTCATCTCATTGATGTTGGTAACAACGACCACTTGGATCAGTTGTTTTTCGTTTACAACGGTTTCCTTTTTTCGTCATTCCGGAACATTGAACTGCTGCACTTGTTGATGCATGTGAAGCACTTCTTTTCGTTCGTGTTTTGTATACATTCCACGTCCAACAAGCTTCACATTGCTGATTTTCTAATTGCTCTTCTTGCAGGTCAGGCAATGTTGGGAAGAAATCTATTCCAGTCAGTTTTTCTATTTCATTAATCGAAACAACATACGTTTGAATTCCAGCTGTTGATGATTGATTTGGTAGGAGAAAAGCAATCGCTTTCACAGAAGGTTGCGAATAATCTAAAATTACTTTGTAATAATACGAAGGAATAGAAACACCATTACTTCCTATATTAGGTAAATTGGAAGTGAGTACTGGACCAGTTACGACATAAATAACCTCATTTTCCCATGCCCAATCGCGCACTTGTTCTTCCAAACGTTTCCAAATACCACGATTGAACCCTGGATCTTGGGGACTCATATTGCTATAAAAAAACGATTCTCTCATGGCTGTTGCCGACCAGCCCATATCGGCTGCTGGCGCTAGATGTCCGCGGTCATATCCAGAGCGTTTGTAATCAAAATCTGTTGCGCTGCCTGATGCAATGAGTGGATCTTCGTTGAAATCATTCGACCGTTCGTAAACGCGGATTGTCTCCTTTTTAGTTAATTGATAAGCAACCCAGGCTGCTTGTTCGTGCTTTTCATTATATAACAAGGTATAAGCAAAATGACGCGTCAATCGTTGACCAGCATGAGCAGGAATCTCCAATCCATCCGTGCTGACTTCCTCAGAAATGATAATTGTATCTTTTTTTGTTTCAGCTACAGTCGGTTTTTCAAGAACAGGAATTGACGACGTTTGAGGCTGATCAGAAGTTGTATCCTCGTGTTGCTTTTTACTTGAAAAAAATAAATAAAAAAAGCCAATTGCTATACAGCATAGAATGAGTAAATTGACCTTTTTTCTCATGATGTAGGATTATTGTTTTTGTTCTGGAAATAGTTGTAACAACCCTTCTTCCGATGCAGCACAAACACCTCTTTCAGTAATCAAAGCTGTTACCAAACGAGCTGGAGTGACATCAAAACCATAATTTGCCGCTCTGGTTGTTTCTGGACAAATCAATACTTCATCCATTTTTCCAGAAGCTTTACTTTTTCCAACTACATACCGCACTTCGTTTTGATTGC
Source organism: Fluviicola sp. (assembly GCA_017983675.1). GTDB lineage: Bacteria > Bacteroidota > Bacteroidia > Flavobacteriales_D > Crocinitomicaceae > Fluviicola. The sequence goes on along the minus strand of JAGOAZ010000003.1, from coordinate 164,900 downwards.
GCTCTTCTATGGGGATTTCTTTCAAGCCATCATTAATGGTCCAATCCAATGTTGTGGAAGGCAAAGCAACATAAAAAGGAATGTGATTGTCATTTGCAGCCAATGCTTTCAAATACGTTCCGATTTTATTTGCTACATCACCTTGACGCGTTGTTCTGTCTGTTCCAACAATACACATGTCAACCATTCCGTGTTGCATTAAGTGACCACCTGTATTATCCACAATCAAGGTATGTGGTACATTGTGGCGTGTTAATTCGTATGCTGTAAGGTTTGCTCCTTGGTTACGAGGTCGTGTTTCATCTACCCAAACATGAACCGGAATTCCTTTTTGAACAGCTTGATATATGGGTGAAGAAATTGTTCCCCATTCAATACAACCCAACATTCCGGCATTGCAATGTGTTAAAATATTTACTGGTTCTCCGTTTTTCTTAGCAGCAAGCGCTTCAATGATTGGTAAACCATGAACGCCAATCATGCGGCAAGTTTCCACGTCATCTTCGACAATTCGTCCCGCTTCTTCCCAAGCAGTAGCAACCACATCAGTCGCGTTTGCTAAAGCTTTCTCCATGCGATCCAATGCCCAAAACAAATTGACAGCAGTTGGTCGTGAAGCACGTAACGCTTTAAATGCAGCTTCCATTTCTGAAAACGGCAATGCTTTTTCTTGTTGTTCACGAGCCGCCAAATAAATACCATACGCTGCTGTTGCGCCAATTAGCGGTGCACCACGCACAATCATTTCTTTGATTGCTTTTTCAGCTTCTTGATAAGTTGTCAATTTTACGACAACCCATTCATGTGGTAAAAAGCGTTGGTCAATTACTTCCACATAATTATCTGATGTTGTCCAAATAGTTCTAAAAGCGCTCATGAAATTGAATTATATAAATTGAATTTGATCAAATGTTGCTACTGCATTTTCCCAAGCTTTAATTGTTCCTGGTCGCACCAATTGAATCGTTTGAAAACCTGCATCTTTTGCAGCAATTAATTCAGCTGGAATATCTGACAAGAACAAAATATCTTGGGGTTCTATTGCGAGTTGTTGGGCGATTTTACTATAGGTCGATGTCTCTTTTTTACCACCCGTAGTAGTATCAAAATAAGCAGAAAAAAGTGGCGTTAAATCTCCCTCAGTACTATAACCGAATAACAATTTTTGAGCAGCAATTGAACCAGATGAAAACACAGCCAAAGTGATGTCATTATTTTTCCAGTTGGTGAGCGTTGGGGCAACATCTTGGTAGACGTGTCCTTTCAACACTCCATCTTTGTACCCTTTTTCCCACAAAACACCTTGAACCGTTTTTAACGGTGTAATTTTTCTATCTTCCACACTCCATCGGTGCAAAGTCGCACAGATTTCTTCGTCCGATTGAATCGTTTGATTGTCTTCTGATAATGCTAATTCAACTGTTGATTCAAACGCTTCTTTGACTATTGGATTACTTTTTAAGTCCAATAAATCGTTGATATTTGCTCTGAAATATGGGAATAATTCGTCCGCAACAAAAGTGATTGCAGTTGTTGTTCCTTCAATATCCGTTAAAATAACTTGTGGTTTTTTTAGCTTCATCTGTTGAACTATTCAGGTTTAAAATCGATATAGTTTTTCTCGGTTCCTGCATTGGTATACTCCGGAACCCAACCACTCATGTCAATAAAAATACGAATTGCTTTGACGAAAGGATTGAATTCTCCTGCATCAAACCAATGTTTTGTTCCAGCTGGCACTGAAATTAAATCGCCTTTTTCACACAATAAATTGAAGATGGGCTGTCCTTCCATGTGAAACCAAAACAAACCTTTTCCATCAACAAAAAAGCGAATTTCATCTTCTGAATGTGTGTGTTCCGCTAAAAATTTTGCGCGAATTGCTTCGTAATTTTCAGTCAAGTGATTAATGGTTATGACATCAGCGGTTTGATAACCTCCTGCTTGCATAAAAGGATCAAGGTCTTTTTTATACGCTGCTAAAATTTCATCAGGAGTTGCTGAATCTGAAAAATGAACATCCGCCTCCCATTGATCAAAAAACAAATCTCTTTCATTAAAAAACGCTTTGATTTTTGCAGGATCTTTTTCTGTAAACTGTTGATCGGGAATGGATAAAATAGCCATGATTTTTTCTCTTATGAATGAACAAGCGTTATTTTTTTAATAACCACTCAACTTCCAATAAATATTCTGTTGTTTCAAGGTGACGTTTTGCTGCGAATAAGTTTTCACCCCACGCATACGTTCCATGTTTACGCATGATAAAAGCTGGAACAGTTAAGCGGTCTTTATGCGCTATTAACGCTTCACAAAAGGCATTCATGTCTTGTGAATTATCGAAAATCGGTAACTCAACTCTCACATCATGTGATTTAATTCCTTCGTAGCCTTTCAATACTTCGTATCCTTCCAACGACACCTGTGTTGGCTGAATAGCTGAATGTAAAACTGCATAAACAGAATGACTGTGAAGTATACAATTCATTGCAGGGTAAAGTGTATAAAGTGCACAGTGTATCAATGTTTCAGCAGATGGTTTTATGTTTTCAAAGCCTGATTTTGGAAGACCTTGTAGATCTACTTCCATGAAATCGCTTTCCGAAAACTGGGATTTATCGATGCCAGAACGTGAAACGTAAATGGTTGTCGGATCATTCGCTAATCGAAACGAGTAGTTGGTAGACGTTGCTGGCGACCAACCTTTCGCATGATACGCGCGAATAACGGCAGCTAATTCAGCTTTCATTTGAGCTGGACTGTTCATTTAACAAAGCCTTTTTGATGTAACAATTCGGCCATTTGTTGTTGCAAACTTTTCGCCTCTTCAGTTGCTTTTTCAGCAAAATCAGATCCGTTTGAAGCATATAAAATTGAGCGAGAAGCATTGACTAATAAGCCACAATCATTGTTCCAACCATAGTGTACAACATCTTCCAAGCTTCCACCTTGAGCTCCAACTCCAGGAACTAAAAAGAAGTGGTTCGGAACAATTTTTCGTACTTCGCCAATTCCTTCGGCGCGGGTTGCACCAACCACATACATGAGGTTTTCATCACTTCCCCATTGAGAAGACTTTTTCAATACTGTTTTGTATAATTCGTCACCATTCTCACCTTTGGTTAATTGAAAATCAAGTGCTCCTTTGTTTGATGTCAATGCTAATAACACCACCCAATTGTTTGGGAATGTTTGGAAAGGCGTAACCGAATCTTCACCCATGTAAGGCGCTACTGTTACTGCATCACAATTCAAGTATTCAAAAAAAGTTTTTGCGTAATAAGTCGACGTGTTTCCTATATCACCTCGTTTCGCATCTGCGATAATGAAACAATCTTTCGGAATGTACTCAATAGTTTTACGCAACGATTCCCATCCCTTCGAACCATAACACTCGTAAAAAGCGATGTTGGGTTTGTACGCGACGCAATAAGGAGCAGTTGCATCAATAATTGCTTTATTGAATTCAAAAATAGGATCTTCTAAGGTCAAGAAATGGGCTGGTATTTTATCCAAGTCAGTATCTAAACCCACGCAAAGAAATGATTGCTTATTTCGAATTTGTTGAATTAACTCCTGTTTTGTCATCGGTACTGTTTAAGTTGGTAAAGTTACATACTTCTACTTAAATAGCGACAAAATAACAAGCGATTATTGGATTGTAAACGCCTTTATGTCTCTACCTTGCGCGCTAAAATATCCCAAACAACCTCCACTAAAATTAGAAATTGGATTAGCAGGTGTCGTTTGTTGTGAATTATTTAAAGCAAGTTGATTCAAATACGACCAAATAGGTTTGGTAATCGATAACATTTCAACACGCACAACATCTCCAGGTTTTACTGGTAAAAACAAAGGTTGAACATCCAAGTTTCCGTTTGTATATTGATCGGTAGACAATAAGGTTTGCTCAAATGGTTTATTGTTGATGTCCACTCTGAATTGGTAATAATTGCTTTCGTTTGCGGGATCAAAATGTGCAGGAATTACGCCGTACATCGTGTCAGAACCAAACAAATAGTTTTGTTGGAAAAGGGAATCAATTACAACAGTAGATGGCATCGCACAACTTGCTGTAAAAATTTCACCATCAACTTGAACAGAAATCGTGTAATTTCTACCAACTACACCAAGGTAATTACTAACTTGATAACGTCCATCGCCAATTGACACAAATGATGCAGTGTTACCTACATTATCTGTTACAGTGACAACAGCATTATCTACTTTTGGAAATGTTGTTGCTTGATCAAAATTTAATGAACGTGTTATTGTGATGAAATGATCGGTTTGTCCTTCGACTATTGCCGCATTGATTACATATTTCGGATCAACCGAATTCAAATCAACTTGGATGACCTTTTTACAACTAACTAAAATAATAAACAGCATAAAAATGCTACTGGTATATTTGAAAATGCGCATATTATTTGAATTTAAAATTATAAGTTACCGCAGGGACTATTTTGAATAATGTTGTTTGCACTGCTTCTGTAATTGCTGGATTGTTTTCATTCGTTTGGAAATCAATCGAGTAAGCATTTTCACGTGCATAAGCATTGTAAATAGAGAAATTCCAGCTACTTTCAAATTTCTCTGTGTTTTTACGAATCCACGTTAACCCTAAATCCAAACGGTGGTAATTTGGCATACGATAACCGTTTCTTTCTGTATAAATAAAATACGTTTGACCGTTTAATTCGTATTTACCAGAAGGGAAAGTAATTGCATTACCAGTATAAAACACAAACAAAGCACTCACCGATAATTTAGGTGTAATATCATAAATTCCTACTACAGAAATATCGTGTGTTCGGTCTTGTTTTGCCAAGTACCATTTGTTTTCATTTATTCCATCTATTTTTCGTTCTGTACGTGAAAGCGTATATGAAACCCAACCTGTGAAACGACCTGACTTCTTTTTGAACATTAATTCCAAACCATAAGCGCGACCAATTCCACTCAATAGTTCACCTTCCAATTTTTCGTTGGCTTGTTGGTTGGCTCCATTGCGGTAATCCAATTGATTTTGCAAAGCTTTGTAGTAGGATTCAATTGCCAATTCATAGGTGTTCTCTTTGAAGTTTTTGAACCATCCAAGCGCAATTTGATCTGAAATTCCAGGTTTTGTATTTAAACTAGTTGAAAGCCAAACATCTGTTGGAGAGCCAGAAGTTGAGTTAGATACTTGTTGGATATTTTGTGTATTTCTTGAATACGCTGCTTTTAATGATTCCGATTTTTTGTATTCCCAACTAAACGAAGCACGTGGTTCCAAAAAGAAATAGCTTTTCAAAACTTTGTTCGCCGCATATACCGTTGTTGAAGCTAACGAACCATCGAAATTATAGGTGTAAAACTCATCACCATTCCCCAATACAGTTAAGCCACTTGCTCTTAAACCATAATTGACGGTTAATTTTTCGTTTACATTCCAGTCATTCATTACAAACAAAGCGCTTTCAACTGTTCCAGCAGCTTTTAAATTTTTCACATTTATTCCAGAAGCTTCGTTGGCGCTCACTTGCCCTGGAGTTATTGCATGGTGAATAACATTTGCTCCATAACGTAATTTGTTTCGGTTATTCAAGAAATACTGAAACTCTTGTTTCAAATTGAAATCTTGAATTTTAGAGGTGATATCAAAGGAGACATCGCCACCATTAATAGAAATTTTGTAATCGTATTTACTAAAAATGAATGACGTATTTGAAAACAATTTATCGTTTACAATGTGATTCCAACGCGCGGTACCTGTAATGTTTCCCCAACTAATACCAAAAACATCTCCTAAGCCTAATTTATCTCGACCAAAATAACCAGATACAAATAATCGGTCTCTTTTGGAGAGGCGGTAATTCAATTTGGCATTCATATCATAAAAAAACAAGGTGTTGTCCTTAAATTTATCCGATGCTTTTAGAAAAAAATCAGCATACGTTCTTCTTCCAGAAACTAAAAATGATGCTTTGTCTTTAACGAGTGGACCTTCTACATTTAATTTAGAAGATATCAACCCCAATCCGCCACTCACATTGTATCGTTTGTTATTTCCTTCGTTCATTTTGATATCCAACACAGACGATAATCTTCCACCAAAATTAGCCGATTGATTTCCTTTGTACAAAACGGCATCTTTAATCGCATCCGAATTAAATGTCGAGAAAAAACCTAATAAATGGGATGCATTGTAAACTGGTGCTTCATCTAATAAAACCAAATTTTGATCGGATCCACCACCACGCACATAAAATCCAGAACTTCCTTCACCTGCATTTTTAACACCAGGCAAAAGCTGCATTGTTTTTAATATATCTTTCTCCCCAAAAATGACAGGTATTTTGGCAATTTCCTTCGTATCTAACCGTTCCATACCCATGATTGGATCTTTCACGTTTTGATCTTTTTTGATTCCTGTAATAACTACTTCATCAATCGATGTTTCTGTTATATTTTCTTCTAATTGAAAATCGATACGTTGGTTTGATTCCAATTTGATTTCGCGAGCAATTAATTTATAATCGGAATAAAAAACTGTAATTGTATACGATCCAACTGGTAATGTCAAGGAGTAAAACCCATATTCGTTGGTAACAACACCTATTGTTTTGTCTTTCACTCGGATGATAGCTCCAATAACTTCTTCACCTGTTGTCGCATCACTAACTGTTCCACTGATAGTTGCGTTTTGTTGGGAGAATGCTGTAAAATGAAACAACACTGAAATAATGAATATAAAGCGCATAATTTATTTTGTAGTATTAAAACGTGCAAAAATATGAAAAATTTAATGGAAAGAGAAATTAAACTCCTTCGCCTTTCATTTTTTCGGCATTTTCAGCCATTTTTAACGAATCGATCATGTCTTGAATATCACCATTCATAAATGCACTTAAATTGTACATTGTTTTGTTGATACGGTGATCAGTAATTCTACCTTGTGGATAATTGTACGTACGGATTTTCGCAGAACGATCTCCTGTTGAAACCAATGTTTTGCGTTGTGCTGCTCGTTCGTGATGCACACGATCTAATTCAGCTTGGTACAAACGTGAACGCAAAACTGAAATAGCTTGTTCCAAGTTTTTATGTTGGGAACGACCATCTTGACATTCAACAACTACTCCTGTTGGAATATGCGTCAAACGAATGGCAGACTCCGTTTTATTAATGTGCTGACCTCCCGCTCCTGATGCGCGAAATGTATCTTTACGCACGTCGTTCATATCTAATTCAAAATCGACTTCTTCTGCTTCAGGTAAAACTGCGACTGTAATTGCAGAAGTATGAACCCTACCCTGTGATTCTGTTTCTGGTACACGTTGAACACGGTGAACACCCGATTCGAATTTCAACATGCCATAAATACCTGCCCCTTCGATGCTCATAGAAATCTCTTTGTACCCTTTTACGCTTCCTTCAGAAGAATTGATGATTTCATATTTCCAACCTGCTTCTTTGAAGTACATGGTGTACATTCGAAAAATATCTTCTACAAAAATACACGCTTCATCACCTCCTGTCCCAGCGCGTAATTCAAGAATTGCATTTTTATCGTCTTCCGGGTCTTTTGGAATCAATAAAACTTTTATTTCTTCTTCAATAGCTGGACGTTTTTGTTCCAACTCATCAATTTCCATCTTGGCCATCTCACGCATTTCTGGATCAACTTCAATTTCCAATAAAGCACGTGCGCTTTTCAAGTTGTCTAAAATATTTTTATAGGTTTTATAAGCTGAATCAACTTCTTCTAAATCGCGGTATTCTTTGTTCAATTTCACATATCGATCCATGTCCGAAATAATCTCTGGATCGGTAATCATTTTGCCTACTTCGACAAAGCGAAAGTGAATAGCTTCTAATTTATTGAGTAAATCTTGCATGAAAATGATTAGTAAATAAACGTTCCTGCTTCGGATGAAATTGTTACTTGTTTGCCATCATGCGCTTCAACACGACCAATGATTTGCGCATCAATTCCAAATGATTGACTGATAGCAATGATTGCTTGTGCTTCTTCTGGAGCAAGATAAATCTCCATTCGGTGTCCCATGTTAAAGACTTTGTACATTTCTTTCCAATCGGTTCCTGATTCTTCTTGAATCATTTTGAAAAGTGGAGGAATTGGAAATAAATTATCTTTTATGATATGTACATTTTCAACGAAATGCAACACTTTTGTTTGCGCACCACCTGAACAATGAACCATTCCATGAATTGAAGAACGGTGTTTGTCCAAAATAGCTTTGATTACTGGCGCATACGTTCTTGTTGGTGACAATACTAACTGTCCAGCGTTCAAGGGAACACCAGCAACTTCATCGGTCAATAATTTGCTTCCAGAATAAACTAATTCGGCTGGTACAGCAGCATCATAACTTTCAGGATATTTCTCCGCAAGTGCTTTTGAAAAGACATCGTGACGAGCAGAAGTTAAGCCATTTGAGCCCATCCCACCGTTATACGCATCTTCGTATGTTGCTTGACCAAAAGAAGCCAACCCAACAACTACATCGCCTGCTTGAATGGTGTGATTAGAAATCACGTCAGCGCGTTTCATACGACAAACTACTGTTGAATCAACAATAATGGTGCGCACAAGGTCGCCAACATCTGCTGTTTCACCACCGGTTGAATGAATACCGATTCCTTGCTCTCTCAACGTAGCGAGTAATTCTTCTGTTCCATTGATGATTGCCGCGATAACTTCACCTGTAATAAGGTTTTTGTTTCGACCAATTGTTGATGAAAGTAAAATATTTTCTGTTGCACCAACACACAATAAGTCATCAATATTCATGATCAACGCATCTTGTGCAATTCCTTTCCAAACGCTAACATCGCCTGTTTCTTTCCAATACATATATGCCAAAGAGGACTTTGTTCCTGCACCATCTGCGTGCATAACAACACAATATTCAGGATCGCCGGTTAAGAAATCTGGTACAATTTTACAAAATGCTTGCGGGAAGAGTCCTTTGTCAACATTTTTAATAGCGTTATGGACTTCCTCTTTTCCTGCGGAAACTCCTCTTAAATTATAGCGAATATCAGACATAGTGTAAATGAAAGGGCAAAAGTAACAATTTCAAGTGACCAAAAAAAATGGAATAAAAAAAGCCCATCAAATGACGGGCTTTTCTATATTGTTATTTGTTATTTTTTTGGTACAGCTTTGAAGATCAAATATTCAGGATTTGATGCTGGTGCTGTAGCAGGATCAAATTCTAATGAAAGAATACGTGCTTCAGTACGACGATTAAGTTGTAACAACATGTTGTATTTTGCTGCGTCTGCTTTGAATGTATTGATATACGCTTCCGTCAACAAAACTTCAGTAGCTCCTTCAGTTGGTTTTTCATAATATTTACCATCTTTCAAGTACATTTTACGCGGCTCTTTTTCACCTTTTCCAACCGGTACGATTCTTCTAGGATCAACACCTTTTTCTTCTACCAAGTATTTGTAACAAGCTTTCGCACGATTTTCAGACAATACTTGATTGGAAACATCTGGACCTCTTGAATCGGTATGTGAACTTAATTCAATAACTAAACCTGGGTTTTGTTCAAACATGGTATATACAACAGCTAATGAATCCAAAGAGTTAATTGTTGAATCAACCACAAACGTCCATTGAGCAGTTGGATAACGTACTTCTGGTAATTTGATTGGACGATCTGGGTAAAGTCCCATATCGATGATGAAGTTTTGATTATACGTTACACCTTCAGTTGTAAACTCAGCACCTTTTTTGTCTTCTAAATATTTTGGTTTAGAGATCATGATTTTGTAAGAAGAATTCTCATTGATGTATCGATCTCCATTTGGTTTTTTATCCCAAGAAACAGAACCGTTTTTAGAAGTAATACCTTCCCATTTCTCACCTGTTTTAGCAGTTACAACAACCTTAACACCTTCAATTTTTGTTTTTCTTTTGTTGTCAGAATTATCGTAAACATTCACCGTTAACGAGAAAATGTTTGGAGGTAATTCATACATGTATAAATCTGGTTTCACATTATTACCAGTACCTCCTGTTCTTTCTGAAGTAAAATACCCTTTGCGATCTGTTTGCTCAATTAACGAATAGTCATGACTTTCAGAATTTAAAGGAGATCCCATGTTTGTCGGATTTTCCCATTTATTATCTGCTCCAAGTTTTCTAGCTCTAAATAAATCTAAACCTCCTAAACCAGGTAATCCAGTTGATGAGTAAATTAAATCGCCATTCGCAGCAAACGTTGGGAATAATTCATCGCCAGCTGTATTGATTTCTGGACCCATGTTTTGTGGTTTTGTCCAAGCATCTTTTTTGCGGTCATACGTAGTAAACCATAAATCGCGGCCACCAACACCACCTGGCATGTCAGATGCGAAAATTAAAAACTTCCCATCTTCAGAAACACAAGGATGTCCAACTGAAATTGTATCATTATCTTTTAATTCTAATTTTTTAGGAGCTTCCCAACCTTTCGATCCTGCTTCAGACATCCAAATATCACATCCAAGATTTTGTTTCTTCATGTGAGGACAACGTGTAAAGAACATTGTTTTCGCACGACCGTCGATACAAACTGTTCCTTCGTTATTTTCTGTATTGATTCCTTCTCCTTCAATTGGTTTGATTTGAGTAAAGTTTCCTTTTTTATCAATTTCAGTGACAAAAATATCCATATACAAATCACCTGTGATTTTATCTTTGTCTTTCCCAACAACCCCTTCACGAGAAGAAGCGAAAGCGATTACAGAAGCTTTTTTATCTACAAAAGTTGGCGACATATCATAACCATCTTTATTCAATTGAGTAAGATTAGTTACTGTATGTGTCGTTCTGTTATCTATAAAGTCTTCGTGAATTTCACACGATTTAAGACCAACCTCAGCGCGTGTGTCTGTCGGTACTAATTCTTGGTACTCTTTGTAGTATTCAGCAGCTTTTTTCAAGTCACCCATTATGCGTAACATATCTGCGTTGTACAACAAGACCAACGGCTCTTTGTTTTGATACTTCAATAAGATAGCACGCTGGTACCACTCGTTTGCTTGTTTGAAATCTTCCAAATTACGAAAAGACTCAGCCGTTTTATAAGCCATATCACCTTTTGCATCGAGCGCAGCGCCACCATTTCGGCGAATTTTAGAATAAGCTAATGCGCATTTTTCAGCTGCTTTAAAATAATTTCCGCTTCTGTATTCAGTATTAGCGTCTTTGATGTACTTCGATTGAGCTGAAACAATTCCAGAAATACTCAACGAAACCAATAAAATAAGAGTTTTAACGTTCATAGCAATGTGCAATCTTTTGTTAAATTACTTCAAATAAACACAAAAAAATTGAGACAGCAATAGTTTGTGTCGCGATTTATTTGTTTTAGAAGAAAGCCGAAATTAAATTAAATAAATGAAAAATAATCGTTTTCTGTTGAAAAAATACAAATATTAATGAAAATGTTATTTTTTTATTCAGCTGTGTATCTATCCCATTTTGTCAAAACCTGCTGAAAACCAGCCGGTAAATCTGAATCAAATTGCATCCATTCATCTTTTACTGGATGATAGAAACCAAGTGATTTAGCATGAAGTGCTTGCCCTGGCAACAAATCAAAACAATTTGAAATAAACTGTTTGTATGGCGCGCTCGTTGTACCTTTCAAAATGGAATCACCTCCATACTCTAAATCATGAAACAACGGATGACCAATCCATTTTAAATGTGTGCGGATTTGGTGCGTTCGACCTGTTTCTAATTTACATTCGATTAATGTAACAAGTCCGTATCTTTTAATGACTTTCACATGAGTTACCGCATGTTTTCCGTGTTCTCCATCAGGAAAAACAGTCATTACTTTGCGATTCGTAAGCGAGCGACCTAAATGACCTTCAATACGCACATCTTCTTCCAAATCACCCCAAACTAGGGCATGATAACGTCTTTCTGTTGTGCGGTCGTAAAATTGTTTGGCTAATTTCGTTAAGGTGTTTTCAGTTTTTGCAACAACCATAATTCCTGTTGTATGCTTATCCAAACGGTGAACCAATCCTGGTCGACCAAAATAATCGTGGATGCGTTGCGGTAAATTGTCAAAATGATAAACCAATGCGTTTACTAATGTTCCTTTGTAGTTTCCATAACCTGGATGAACAACCATGTTCGCTGGCTTATTGACTACAACCAATTCATCGTCTTCGTAAACAATATCGATTGGAATATCTTGAGGAATTAATTCAATTTCTCGCACGGGATAAGGCAACACAATGGCAACCTCATCGAGCGGTTTCACCTTGTAATTCGGTTTAACAGCTGTGCCATTTACTTGAATATTCCCGTTTTTTGCCGCAACTTGAATTTTATTACGGGAAGTATTGGGCATTCTATCCAACAAATACTTATCAATTCGAAGCGACTCTTGGCCGGGATCTGCTTTGAAGCGGTAATGTTCAAATAATTCTTCTTCTTGATCGACTTCTTGAATTTCTTCGCTCATTTAATATTTTGTAATTTTTTTGATTGCCCCTGCGTGACCATTCAGTTGGAAAAAATACATGCCAACTGGCAAATGTGTCATGTCGACTGTTGACTGATTGGTCTCCATTTCAAGTAAAATACGACCATTCATATCTGTTATTTGCCCACCAGGAAACGGTGTGTTTTCCTGCCAATTGATTGATAAATATGATGCTGTTGGGTTTGGATAAACCGACCAATTTAATTCACTGTGCGTGTTGATTCCTAAATCAGCATTGCCGTTTGTAGAAAAAATTGGACGCATCATCATGCTGCCAGGAATTGAAGATGTTTGCCATGATGCACCTCCGTTTAAGGAATAAAACGTATTGTTGGAATTGTCGGTATTTCTATCAAACCCAACGTTTAATCTGTCTTCGTCAATTTGTCGGTAACCAACATAAAAAGGTGCATTGAGTAATGATAAGGCAGTGTCGTTTAAATAATAATCAGTAAAAACTCCTCTGTCATTTTCATACATTGGTGTTCTTGGGAAAAAGAATTCGTCTTGGTACAAAACAGTTCCCGGTTGACCATTGTTATCCGACCAAACTGTCAATAAGAACAACTTATCAGATACATCATTTACTGTTGGAACGAAATGTATTTTCACGCCCAATAAAGTGTCTGCTTCGTAGGGAACAAATCGATATGCTAAACGAGCTTGACTTCCAGTGATTCCATAAGCTGCTTCTGCAGAACCATCATCGTATGCATATTCATTTCCAAAATACTGAGTAGAAAAAGTAGAATCGTTTTTAGCAAAATTTGGGAATTGTGAGCTCGCAGCTCCAATGATATCAAATGATTTTTCCTCCAATCCTGGCGTGACAGAATATGCATATCCCGATTTAAAATCGTGAAAAGAAGTATAAACCGTTCGTGGCGCATAGTTTGCTTGTCCCCCCGATAACGTTTGTCCAATTAAAGTAAAAGATCCTTCAGCTGTTCCCGCATGTTTGATTGCAACAGTTCCATTCAAATTATTTTCAGCGATATTGGAACCATTTCTAACCGTTATCATAGCTGAATCAGTCATGTGAATTGGACTATTCACCCAATGATCCCAAGGAACTTGTGTGTAATCTTCTAAAAGCGTATTAATTGGATAAACAAAAGCGAAATCCTTGAATAAAGTGTCTTGGTAACCGCTTCCTGTTCTTAGATGCACATAATCCAAATGAAATTCATCCAACATACCTGACAAACCACCGATATTTCTAAATCGAAATTTGAAACCAGCAGTTAAATATGCAGCTTGAGTAATTTTAACATGTCCAATTTTAAAATCAGATAAGGGACTACCATTCAATTTCCACATTAAATTCCAAGTATCCAATGCTTGGTTGTAAAATTCCAAAACAATAGAATCCGACGCCTCTGGTTCATCACCCAATCCTTTGGGCTGAACTAAAAAACTTAAGTAGATGGAATCATTTGGGATATAACTTGACAAATCAATTGTTTTCGAAGTCAATACATCAGCAGAACCAGAAGTTGTTGATCCAAAACTATATGGATATCCGTTTTCATCTAATCCGTCAAATGTTACTACACCAAGCGACCACGGATTAAAAGCATGCGTATAATTATGGTAAGCAAAATCGTCCACCCAAATTGCTTGCGGATTGCCTACTTGTGCAAAAAACAACCGTGCTGTAGCTTGGGTATATTCAGGCGTAGTGATATAAACAGTGTCTGGATCATTCACAAAATCCAAGGTATCATAAATGTAGTACGGTGGATAGGCATTTACTGTTGTGTATTGAACGGGATAAGCACTAAAATCTCCCACTTTAATTTGTATTGCAGGCAATGTTGTTTCAACAGTTGCGCCATTTTGTGTAGTGAAAATTTTAGTCGCTGCTGACGTATACACAACCTGACTTGCAAGTGGCGCATTTGATAAATCCGTTAACCGAAAAAATACTTGTTCAGTAACATTTGGATCTCCCGGTTGTGCATTTTTTTGTTGAAATTTCGATGAAGAAAAATCATCAAATAGTGGCAACGCAAGCGTATCAAAAGAATAGATAAAAGTGCTATCAATCGATGTTGTCGACTTCAGTAGATTGGAAAAGGATTTTCTGTTCGCAGCACGAATTGGTTCAATCGTTTCTTGAGCAAAACTCAATAACGTAGTGCTTAAAAACAGAACAACAGTTAAAAATTTCATAGAAACAATTATTCTTTTGTTGCATTGATCATAATTGTTGTTCCTGCTGGCAATTCCACCCCTTCTAAAAATTCTGGGCTTTGCGAATAAATTTTAGCGGCAGTAGAATCCTCGCCAGTAACACAACCTTCACACGATGCAATTTGCAACAATAATGATGTGCTTCCTAAACGACCTTTTGCTTCAGATATTGTAATACCAACTAAATTAGGAATCAACGACGGAGCGCCAACATCATTTTGTCCAACAACAATTGTCACAACAGCTCCAACTGGAATGCGAACACCTTCTTTGATTTCACGTCCTTTGTATAATTGTTTCAAAACGGCACCATTTGCTTCGGAAGTTGGTACATATTGTATGTGGTATTTCAATCCGCGGTTGGTCAATACACTTTCAGCAAAACGCTGCGATTTATCAATTAAACTTGGCATTTGAACCAATTGAGAACGTTTTGAAACCGAAACACGAATAATTCTTCCTGATTTCACAAAAACCATTGATTTATTCGTCGGCAAAGGATCTTGTGACAAAATTGTTCCAGTAGGCAGATCAGGACGATAAATTGAATCCAATAATTCCATTTTTAAATCCAATTCTTCCAACATCGTTTCTGCTTTCGTCACATGCATGCCTAGCAAACGTGGTACTTTGATTTTTTCACCATGATTGGTGTAAGCATCCAAGTAAAGAATGATACCACCCACAATAATGATGTATGTTAACAAAATATACCCTGTTTGTTTTACAAAGTGTTTTGTTGTGATAAAGCCTTTTAATTTTTGCAAAAATTCTTTCATATCCTACAATTGAAAACAAATATAGAAAGAAAGTTCATGCATCATTCATCTGTTGCAACAAGCTTTCAACAATTGACTATGAAAACTTTTATTCTTCTTACTCAGTTTGTCCGAAAGATTGCATGTAAATTTGACAAAAAAAACAATATAATGAAGCTTGTCGGACTTTTTTGCGGTGGTTTTTCATCTGAATTTGAAATTTCAATGAAAAGTGCTCAAACAATTCAGGATCATTTTCCTGAAGGGTATCAATGTGTGAAAATCATCGTAAAAAAAGAGGGCTGGTTTGCGCAAGAAAACGAAGAAAACTTTCCTTTTTCGATTGCTTCTATGTCCTACATAAAAGGAGAACATTCAGTTAAAATAGAAGCTGGATTAATTTACATTCATGGAAATCCTGGTGAAAACGGAAAAATTCAAGCTTTACTAGACATGCAACAAATTCCGTATGTCAATGCTTCTGCCCTAGCATCGGAATTGTCTTTTGACAAATGGTATTGCAATCAGTTTTTGAATAATTTCAAGATTCCCGTAGCAAAATCCTTGTTTTTATCGCACAAAGATCAGTTTGAACACGCTTCAATTATTGAACAACTGGGATTACCTTGTTTTGTAAAACCGTCTGATTCTGGATCAAGCTATGGAATTTCCAAAGTAAACAAAGCGGAGGAATTAGAAAAAGCGTTAACAGTAGCATTTGACGAAGGGAAAACAGTTGTTATCGAGTCATTTTTAAAAGGTACTGAGGTTACTTGTGGCGTTTATCGAAGTAAAAACGGGCTCGTTACGTTGCCTTTAACAGAAATCGCCACTGAAAACGAGTTTTTCGATTACGAAGCAAAATATTTAGGCAAATCACAAGAAATTACTCCCGCTCGCATTGATGATGTAACACGAGATATTGTTTGGAAACGCGCCAAAGCATGTTACGAATTACTTCAACTAAAATCAATCGCACGCATCGACTTTATGATTGTTGATGGCGAACCGCATGTAATAGAAGTGAACACAACTCCAGGATTTTCGCCTGCGAGTATTGTTCCGCAAATGTTAGCAACAGCAGGAATATCCATCAAAGATTTCTGGACTGAAATTTTCTCAGTAGAATTAGGGTAAAACCGTTAATCGGCACAATGACAAGGTGGATCAAACTGCCAAGTAACTTGTGGCATCGATTTCAACCATTGGTCTTGGAATTTTGGTGTTAACAGAATCCCTCTCATGTCAACATATTTGAGTGCTTTCAGTTGCAAAAAACTTTCGGGTAAGGAACCAATTGCATTGTCCCAAATATCGAGTACTTTCAATTGATGCAAATAACCTAAACAATCTGGAATAGTAGTTAAATCATTTTCGCCCAAGTAAATTTTCTGCAACTGAGTTAATTGACAAAGAACAATTGGTGCGCCAGTTATTTTATTTTTCTCAGCTTTGAAAACAGTTAATTGTTTAAGTTGTCCCAATTCAAGAGGCAAAACTTTTAATCGATTTTTGCTGAGATCCAAATAAGTTAGGTGAACAAATTGATACAGTTGAGATGGAATTGTATCCCATTTTAAGTGAGAAGCATCAATTGCAACAACAGAATCGATGGGCATTGTGAGTGCTTTTTCCCAGCGAACTGGAACTACTTGCTGCGAAAAACAGAAATTAATCTGGCAAATCAGCCAAAAGCATGCGACCCATTTCTTCATCTTTTTTGAGTTGTTCTTTGAGTAAATCAATCGAGCCAAAACGTTGTTCTCCTCGTAAATGCTTTAATACGGCAACCGAAAGTTTTTTGTCGTAAATATCTGCTGAAAAATCAAAAATAAACACTTCCACCGAAATTGCTTCTGTTTGCATAACAGTTGGTTTCTTTCCAACGTTCATGACTCCTTTGTAGTGTTTGTTGTCAAGAGTAACGGAAACCGCATAAACGCCAATAGCAGGAATAATTTTCTCCGATTGATCAATTGCTAAATTTGCTGTTGGGAAGCCAATTGTTCGTCCTAATTTATTTCCATGAATAACTGTACCGGTTAACACAAAAGGAGTTCCTAAAAATAATTGTGCTTTTTCGATCGCTCCTTCTTGCAAAGCCTTTCTGATTTTAGTAGAGCTAATTGCTGTTCCATTTAATTCAAACGCAGGTGTTTCAACAACATCAAAATTGTATTTTTGACCAAAAGCAACTAACTGAGGGAAAGATCCTTCTCTGTTTTTTCCAAAATGATGGTCGTAACCAATATGAATTGCTGAAATACCGAGTGAATCGACTAAAATTTGTTGCACAAATTCTTCAGCTGATAAGCGCGAAAACTCAAGCGTGAAAGGAAATAACACAACCGTATCCAAACCGAGCAATGCTAATTTCGCTAATTTCTCATCTATTGTATCTATCAATTTCACTGCATGATTGTCGGGCTGCAACACCATGCGTGGATGTGGATGAAACGTGAATAAAACTGATTCTTTATTTGTTGCGCGCGCTTGTTTTACTAAATTTTTAATGATCTCTTGATGTCCCAAATGAACACCGTCATAGGTCCCCATTGTCACAATGGGTTGATTGAACGAACACAACGATAAATCTTGAATAACACGCATGGGGCAAAAATAATCAAACACTTTGACAAAGTTCCTACACGAGCGAACTTTCGTAAAAGTTAATTGTTGTGAAAATCGATTGGTAAATCACAAAAAATTATTTGCATCAATACCATAAAAGTGGTATTTTTGTCACCGAAATAAACCTTTATTTAAAATTAATCTAAATAAAGAAAATAACAGCAGTTATGATAACAGTAACAGAACAAGCTAAAAAACAATCGATTCGTTTGATGGAAGACGAAGGAAAAGTCGGTTATTTTATTCGTGTTGGCGTTCAAGGTGGCGGTTGCTCGGGTTTAATGTATCAATTAACTTTTGATAACGAAGAGCGTCCGGACGATAAAGTTTTTGAAGATAATGGCGTAAAAGTGGTTGTTGACAAAAAGAGTTTTCTTTACCTTGTTGGAACGACATTGGATTTTTCTGGTGGATTAAATGGAAAAGGATTTATTTTTTCTAATCCAAATGCTGGAAGAACATGTGGTTGTGGCGAATCATTTTCACTATAAATAAGCACAAAACAAGATGGGTTATACAGAAGATGATTTAGCGAAGGACCTCGAAAATTCGGAATATAAATTCGGATTTACGACAGATATTGAATCGGATAAAGCGCCTTTGGGACTAAACGAATCGATTATTCGCTTTATTTCAGCTAAAAAAGAAGAACCGGAATGGTTATTGGAATACCGCTTAAATTGTTTCAAAATATGGTCAGAAATGACAGAGCCTAACTGGGCTCATGTGCATTACGAGAAACCTGATTTTCAAGCAATATCCTATTACTCAGCTCCGAAACAATCAAAAAAATACGAAAGTTGGGACGATGTCGATCCAGAAATGAAAGCGACAATGGCTAAATTGGGTATTTCAATGGAAGAACAACAACGCTTAACTGGTGTTGCAGTTGATTTCGTAATGGATTCTGTTTCGGTTGCAACAAGCTTTAAATCTAAATTAAAAGAATTAGGCATCATTTTTTGTTCGTTTTCTGATGCGGTTCAAGAATATCCTGAATTGGTTCGAAAATACATGGGAAGTGTTGTTCCTGCAACTGATAATTTCTACGCAGCATTGAATAGCGCTGTTTTTACAGATGGTTCATTCTGTTACATACCAAAAGGCGTACGTTGCCCAATGGAATTATCGACCTATTTCAGAATCAACGAAGCAAATACTGGACAGTTTGAACGCACATTAGTAGTGGCAGACGAAGGTTCGTATGTTTCTTATTTGGAAGGTTGTACAGCACCACAACGCGATGAAAATCAATTGCACGCAGCGGTTGTTGAATTGATTGCGCTGGATAATGCAGAAATAAAATATTCGACAGTTCAAAACTGGTATCCTGGTGACAAAGATGGTGTTGGTGGAATTTACAATTTCGTGACCAAACGTGGTATCTGCGAAACTAATGCGAAAATTTCTTGGACACAGGTCGAAACTGGATCTGCTGTTACGTGGAAATACCCTTCTTGTATTTTAAAAGGAGATCATTCAATTGGCGAGTTTTACTCTGTTGCCGTAACAAACAATTACCAACAAGCCGATACGGGAACAAAAATGATTCACCTCGGGAAAAATACCAAAAGCACAATTATTTCGAAAGGAATTTCTGCGGGTAAATCACAAAATTCTTACCGAGGATTGGTCCAAATACATAAAAATGCGTCAAATGCGCGCAACTTCTCGCAATGTGATTCTTTGTTGATGACAGACGAATGTGGCGCACATACTTTTCCGTACATCGAATGTAAAAATCCGAGTGCGAAAATTGAGCACGAAGCAACAACTTCCAAGATTGGAGAAGATCAGATTTTCTATTGCTTGCAACGCGGAATTTCGGAAGAAAAAGCAATCAGTTTGATTGTCAACGGATATTGCAAAGAAGTCTTGAACCAATTGCCAATGGAATTTGCGGTTGAAGCACAAAAATTATTATCTATCAGTCTTGAAGGATCAGTAGGTTAATCAGTAAATACGAAAGAAAAATTAAGTGATGATATCAATAAAAAACTTACACGCATCGATTGATGGAAAAGAAATTCTAAAAGGCTTAAACTTAGAAGTGAAAGCTGGAGAAGTTCATGCAATCATGGGGCCAAATGGTGCTGGAAAAAGTACCTTAGCGAGTGTCCTTGCAGGAAGAGAAGAATACGAAATCACAGCTGGAGAAGTAACTTTTGACGGTGTTGATTTATTAGATATGTCAACGGAAGACAGAGCACGTGAAGGCTTGTTTTTAGCATTTCAATACCCAATTGAAATTCCAGGTGTGTCCAACATCAACTTTTTGCGTACAGCTATGAATGAAATTCGTGCGTACAAAAAAGAAGATCCGATATCAGCGAAAGAATTCATGGCTTTGGTCAAAGAAAAATCTGCTTTGGTTGAATTAGACGCAAAATTAGCTTCTCGTTCAGTAAACGAAGGCTTTTCTGGAGGTGAGAAAAAAAGAAATGAAATATTCCAAATGGCCATGTTGGAACCGAAATTAGCGATTCTTGATGAAACGGATTCAGGTTTGGACATCGATGCGTTGCGCATTGTTGCAAATGGTGTCAACAAATTAAAAACGCCAAACAACGCAAGTATTGTCATCACGCACTACCAACGTTTGTTGGATTACATTGTACCTGATTTTGTACACGTTTTGTATAATGGTCGCATTGTAAAATCTGGTCCGAAAGAATTGGCTTTGGAATTAGAAGAAAAAGGGTACGACTGGATCAAAGCTGAATTTGCAGAATAATGAAAGAGCAAGCTGTAATCGAACAAAGTTTCGCTCAATCAGTTGATTGGAAACTAGACGGAGATTTTGTGTTGAACGAAGCACTTCGTGCAAACGCACTGACATTTTTGTCTGAAAATGCGTTTCCGACAACACGAACTGAAGCATGGAAATATACGCGTGTAACAAAAATCAAAAACAATTCACTACAGATTGCAAATATTGCACCTATTACTGAATTAACGCCAATTGACAAGGAAGCAATCGCTTTAGTTTTTGTCAATGGACATTTTGATGCAACTCGTTCAGCTGGCACTTTCCCTGCCGGAATGAAAGTGATTCCATTGTCCCAAATGGACGAAGCAGAACGAAATGTGTTGGGTGAAATTGACTCCCAAAAAACAGATGTGTTTAGTGCAATTAATACGGCATATGCAACAGATGGTGTTTATATCCATGTAAGCGCTCGCATGCAAATTGCACCGACAATAGCGATTACGCACATTACAACCGGAAATCATGTGTTGGTCAATTTACGCCACATCATTCACTTGGAGAAGTTTGCTGAATTAAACATCATGCAACACAACACAACAGACAGTGGGGAAAATGCGTTCTCGAATATCATTAACCAAGTTTATGTGGGTGAAAATGCACGTTTGACAATTGATAAATTGCAAAACGAAAACGAACATGCCTTTCATCACGCAACTGAATTTATCAACCAACAGAAAGATTCTGTTTTTACAATTAACACCATTACATTAAACGGTGGTTGGGTGCGTAATAATTTGAATTGCTTTGTGAATGGCGTGAATTGTGAAACCAATTTGAATGGTGCATATATTTTAACTGGCAATCAACACGTCGATAATCACACCGTTGTAGACCACATGGTAGCACATTGCAATTCAAACGAGTTGTACAAAGGTGTTATTGATGGAAAAGCAACAGCAGTTTTTAACGGAAAAGTATTTGTCCGAAAAGATGCACAAAAAATAAACGCTTTTCAATCAAACGGAAATGTCTTGATGAGTTTGGATGCAAGCGTAAACAGCAAGCCAGAACTAGAAATCTATGCTGACGACGTAAAATGTTCGCATGGATCAACTACCGGACAATTGGACGAAGAAGCGGTGTTTTACTTACGTGCCCGCGGATTGAGCGAAGCAAGCGCACGTCAGTTAATGGTTGGGGCTTTCATCAACGATGTATTTGAAAAAATCGAAAACGAAGCAGTTGTAGCTTGGATTCATACTGAAATCAACAAGCGATTTAACTGGGAATTATAAGTAAAAAATCCGATAAGTTTTTTATCGGATTTTTTTTGATTAAAACTTATAACCTACAGATAATCCAAAACGAAATAAGTCATATACAAGTTGTGCTTTTGTGAAATCATTGATTTCATTAAAATACAGCACTATTTGATTGCCATTTGAATCAAAACCTGAGATATTAGTAGTCAACCTTACATTATAATCCAATTTAATGCGAGGCAGATAACTAACATCTAAACCAAGTTGAAGTTTATTGAAAAGGATTTTATTTATGTTTAAGGAGCAAAACAAAAACACTTTGTTGTTATTACTTGGAGTATTTGTAATGAATTCTGTTCCATTTGCATAATAGTATGGTTCTTTCATTATAAGTGAATAGTATCGAAAACCATCATATAAACCAAAATCCGATTTTGTGAAAAGTCCTATTTCAGGTTGGACTTCTAAGTTCCATAAACTGGTTTTAACTGTTTTTTTAATGCTCAATTCAAAATCAATCATTTGTAAATATGAACTGCTTTTTTGTCTTTTTGGTAAATTATTAAAATCTTCCTCTGTCAAATAATTAAATGGATCTTGACTAGGTTTGGAAAACAAATAATAATAGTCAAATTTATATGCTTCTTCAAAAATATTCATTGAAAAATTTAACCATAGTTTATTCTTTTTATTGATTTGTCTATCGAAAGAAAAACCTATGTTTTTAAAGCTATATCCTGAAAATATTTTGTCGTTATTGTGATAATCATTCTGAATACTATTGAATTGGTTTATTCCGATTTGATTAGAATAGCTAATAGAAAAAACATTTTGTTGCGAAAACACTATTACATTCAAAAAGCTGAAAATGATTACGATTAAATTCTTCATTTTTTTAAAAAATTATAATGAAAGCCGAGTCCTATTTGATAATTCATATTAATATTTGTTTTTACAGGAAAATAATCGGATGATGTAAAAAAGTTTTCAAAGTAATCCCCATACAATGATGTATTAGTAGTAATCTTGTAGTTTGTTTCTGTTGGTGGTAATTGAAGAGAGCAATTAAAGTTAACTGATAATTTTGTATTAATTTGATAGCCTAGCATTAATTCATAACGGATGTTCATCTTTAAGTGAGACTTATGAATAACTTCTAAAAAATAAGGCCCTGTTCCTGTTTGTGTGTATTCGTTATCATGTGGGTGTAAATATTGCTTGTTTTCAATTCTATACCAATTTACACCAAAATCCAACTCGTTTCCAAACCAAAATTTCGACTTAAAAATAGGGAACTGCCAACGCAGTCCTCCATAAATTGTTGTTAATCGATTCGTATAATTTATCGTTGTTTTAGGGTATAAAACAATTGGCTTGTTATAAACAACAATAGAATAATTATCAGATCTATTATTCAAGCCAAAACAGAAATAACTTCTTTTTTTATCTTTTTTTAATTGTATATATCTGACATCAAAAAAAACATCCTTTTCTTTATAAAGCATTTCATTACTAGCTTGTGAATAATCATTAATTAATGACTTTAGTACACCACTATTAAATGCAATAGTTTGTGAAAAAACGATACAATCTATCAACAAAAATGAAAAAATTACAATTGTTTTTAATGGCATGGGTTAAAAGTTAAGGTGAAATTTGAATTATAAACACAAAAAATCACCAATATTGACAGTAGTAAAATCTTTTTTCAATTAAAAAAAGTTTAACAAAAATAAAAATACATTTATCATTTCCAAATTTCAGACTATACAATATGGATAAATCTATGCTGACGACGTAAAATGTTCGCATGGATCAACTACTGGACAATTAGACGAGGAAGCGGTGTTTTACCTACGCGCACGCGGATTGAGTGAAGCAAGTGCGCGTCAGTTAATGGTTGGGGCTTTCATCAACGATGTATTTGAAAAAATCGAAAACGAAGCAGTTGTAGCTTGGATTCATACTGAAATCAACAAGCGCTTTAACTGGTCATTCGAATAAACAAAACTACTAAAAGCAAAGAGTTGCTTTATTTCAATTGCAACTCTTTGTATAATTTTAGAATCTCCGTTTTGTCAATTTTTTTCTCCTCTGCCACAGCGAAAGCACGTTTTGCATAAATCTTGGCATTTGCCAAATCATTGTTTTTCTTATACAATTTAGCAATCAAATAATTTGAATTGTAGGTATTTCCCAATTCGTTCGAACGTTTAACGTACGATATTGCGTTGGTTAAATTTGCCTTTGTTGCTAAGTGTTTGTAATAGTTGGAACCGATTTCGTTTAATAACTTGGGCGTATTCCACGCAAAATTGGTCACACCTTTATCAACGGTCGCTTTATACTCTTTCCAAAGCGCATTTTTTTCGTAATACATGAGTTCGTGTACGAATAAAATACTGTCTGTTGCACGCAATCCGATACGTTGCACCAATTCCCTGTTTTTAGCAAATGCTTCTGGAGTATTGAAATCGACGGCATATTTCATACCTTTTTGAGCAATGTTTTTAGCTTTAATTTCAAATCGCTTAGCCGAAGTAAGTTGGATAAATTCGTTTTTGTGCGCAATGATAAATGCGAACTCACGCGATTGAATTTCATTGACTCCAAGTGCCATGACTTTCCAATTCAAAACAGATAATAATTGTTCGTCTGACTGAGTAACTAAATATTTTTTGGCAACAGCATCCATTTCACCTTTTTGATTGCTACGCTTGATCGCGTTCAAATAAGCCAAACAATAAACACCATTTGTTGTGTCTTTTAAAAATTGTTCGCGTAAGTATGCATGATGTTTTGTTGGGATTAATGCATTTGTTGCTTCGTCAATAAATTCACTTGCTGGCATTTCTCCTGTGAAATTGATAATATTCACTTCTGCACTGTCTTTGAAAAGAAAAGTCGGAAAAGAACCCACTTGATTATTCATTGAAAAAACGCGACCAGCTTCACTCATTCCATCGAGTTGAAAACTAACAAAATTCGTGTTTATAAAATCGATCACATTGTTTTGAGATAAGACATTTTTACGCATGTTTTCACAGTGAGAACAGTCGTTGTCATACAAAAGCACAAACAAAGGTTTATTGGATAAACGCGCTACATTCAAAGCATGCTCATAAGTACTATCAATAAAATTGATCTTATTTTGAGCTGTAACTGTTAAGGTGAAAAAACCAATAAAAAAGAGAAAAAATAACTTCATAATTTGTAAGTTGTGTTTGGTATGTATAACAAACAAATTTAGCCGATTACGTTTGACTTCTAGTTGTCGATCAGGAAAAAATGAAAAAAATAAGAAATTCTACGTAAGCAGTAGAATCGTGAAAGAATCACTAATTTCGCAACATGGAAGAACGTTTGGATAAACTATTGGTGGAAAGAGGATTGGTCAGTTCGCGCACACGCGGTGAAGAATTGATTAAAAATGGTGATGTACTTGTAAACGGAGTTAGCGTGGAAAAACCAGGAAAAAAAATACCAACAGATGCCAAAATTGTCTTACTCAACGAAGAATTAGCGTGGGTTTCAAGAGGTGCGTTGAAACTGATAAAAGCAATCGAACAGTTTGAGATTTCAGTTGAAGGCAAAACGTTTATTGACTTAGGTGCATCCACCGGTGGTTTTACGGAAGTGTTATTGAAAAACAATGCTGCACAAGTATATTGTGTGGATGTTGGTCACGGACAATTACACGAACGCATTGCGGCAGACAAACGCGTTGTCAATATTGAAAAAACGCACATTCGTGAATTGACAACTGCTCATGTTCCTTCAAAAGTTGATGGCATTGTCATTGATGTTTCGTTCATTTCACTCGAAAAAGTCTTGCCGTTCACGAGTTCATTTATCGCAACCGACGGAGTACTTGTAGCCTTGATAAAGCCCCAATTTGAATTAGAAAAAAAGCTACTGAACAAACAAGGAATTGTCAAATCGGCTAGTAATTATCCAAGTGTGATTGAACGCATAAAAAACGCAGCAATCGCCTCTAACTTCGACGTTGTTGCAGTAATTGACTCGCCCATTGTTGGTGGAGACGGTAACAAGGAGTTTTTATTATTTGCACGAAAAAAATAAAGCGTCCCGAGAGACGCTTTAGAAACTGTGAACAGTTATTATATTTTTTCAATGGTTAAATAATCAACAGAACCGTCGCTACTTTTGTCCTTTAGTTCAATTTTATTCTCACTATAACTTTCAACTTCCCAATCATCCGATAATTCATCGTATGGAGTTGGCAACACTAAATTGAATTCAACGTGATTATCGTCTGATAAATCATCGTCACTACTATCCGTTTCTTTCGCACATGACCATGATCCAGTAAACAAAACTTGAATAATAGGCGGATAAATATGTACTGTTCCATCAGACATAAAATGATAAGAATCCTGGTTATAATCACTTGTTTCATTGACGCCATCGTGCAAGAAATAAGTCACTTTCCAGTTCCCTTCAACAACATACTTTTCAATCTTTTTCACCTGCTTTTTCTTACAACCCGTGTTTAAAAAAAGAAAAACAGTCATTACTAAAAAAATATACTTCATCGTTTCAATTGTTAGTTTCACAAATTTACAAAAAAAAGCTATTTAGAAAAGATATAAATAAGCAATTTTCCTATCTTTGTCGTATGGAAAATTTGGTGAAAAGAAAATTCAGTGTGCGTGAAATTCGACAAGATTTTCCAGCGTTACGTCAACAAGTATATGGGAAAAACCTGATTTATTTCGACAACGGAGCTACATCGCAAAAACCGCAATATGTGTTGGATGCGATCAATCAATATTACAGCAAAGACAATGCGAACATCCACAGAGGTGTTCACCATTTAAGTCAAAAAGCGACAACTGAGTTTGAAGCTGCACGAAAATCGATACAAACATATTTGAACGCTGCTAAGCGGGAAGAAATCATCTTTACAAAAGGTACAACCGACGGAATCAATTTGGTTGCTTCATCATTTGGTGAATTGTTAAGTGCAGGCGATGAAATTATCATTTCTGCCATGGAGCATCACTCGAATATTGTTCCTTGGCAATTGTTGTGTGAACGAAAAAAAACAATTTTAAAAGTTATTCCAATAAACCGAAAAGGAGAATTGGACATGGAAGCTTATGAAAACATGCTTTCATCAAAAACGAAATTGGTTGCAGTCACACACATTTCAAATACGTTAGGAACAATCAATCCAATCGATACCATCATTCAAAAAGCGCATCATTTTGGAGCAAAAGTATTGATTGATGGTGCACAAAGTATTCAACATACGCGTATCGATGTCCAAGCGCTGAATTGTGACTTTTTTGTGTTCTCTGGACACAAAGTTTTCGGTCCTACCGGAATTGGTGTCTTGTACGGTAAAGAAGCGTTATTAGATGAAATGCCTCCTTACCAAGGTGGTGGAGATATGATCGCAAAAGTAACTTTTGAAAAAACGACATATAACGAATTACCATTCAAGTTTGAAGCTGGAACACCTCACATTGCTGGAGGAATTTGTTTGGGAAAAGCACTCGATTATTTTCAGCAATTCGATTTGAAAGAAATTGAAAAATACGAACGCGAATTAGCCGAATACGCACAAGACTTATTGTCCACTTTCGAGGAAGTAACCATTATTGGAACGGCAAAAGAAAAAACGAGTGTTGTTTCCTTTCATGTAAATGGAATTCACCCGTTTGATATTGGCACTTTGCTCGATAAACAAGGGATTGCTGTTCGAACTGGTCACCATTGTACGCAGCCATTAATGGATTTTTACAAAATTCCGGGAACAATACGTGCTTCGTTTGCGTTTTACAATACGAAAGAGGAAATTGACACTTTTATTGCTGCAGTTGATAAAAGTATTACCATGTTAAAGTAATTATGACGATTCAAGAAAAACAAACAGAAATCATCGCTGATTTTGCCATCTTCGACGATTGGATGGAAAAATATGAATATATAATTGACTTGGGAAAAGATTTACCTTTGATAGATCCAGCTAAGAAAACCGCTGATCGTCTCATTGAAGGTTGTCAAAGTCAGGTTTGGTTAGATGCTGCTGTTGTTGGAGACCGTATTCGTTTTACAGCTGATTCAGACGCGATTATCACCAAAGGAATTATCGGTTTGTTGATTCGAGTTTTTGATAATGAAAAACCAGAAGACATCACAAAAAGTGATTTGCATTTCATACAAGAAATCGGCTTACAAGAACATTTATCACCAACTCGATCTAATGGATTGGTGAGTATGATTAATAAAATTAAACTATTGGCATTGTCCGCACTTGCATAAATTATGGAACAGTTAGAAGATAAAATTGTAGCAATTCTTAAAACAATATATGACCCAGAAATTCCTGTGGATATTTTTGAATTAGGATTGATTTATGAAGTGAAAATAAGCGATGCTGGGCATGTAGACATCGACATGACGTTGACTTCACCAAACTGCCCGGTTGCTGAATCGATGCCGAATGATGTAAAAGAAAAAGTGTGCACTGTTGAAGGTGTTACTTCTGCAGATGTTCACATTGTTTTTGATCCACCTTGGGACAAAGATATGATGAGTGAAGAAGCAAAATTGGAGCTTGGATTTTTATAGGTTATTGCACAGATTTTGAAATCATATTAAGAAATTGTTAATACATTCCTGAATTATTCATAAATTGTGCTAAAATTAGCTCGCTACTATGAATAAATTTTACCTTGCTCTACTTGGTAGTGCACTGTTTTTCAATAGTTTTTCTCAATACTGCACAACTGTTGGACCTACCAGCAACATTGATTCTAATGTAGAATCTGTTACACTTACAGGTGCATCAGGCTCCATTAATTACACAGGTTGTCCTGGAGTAATTGGTTTGCAAAATTTAAGTACTTCACAATCTGTTACCTTATCAGCAGGAGCAAATTACACCATGACAGTAGATTTTGGCACGTGTGGTGGGAATTATTTTGGCGTTGGAGAAGCATGGGTCGATTTCAATTCAGATGGAAGTTTTACACCAAATGAAAGTATTGGTACATGGCAAGGAACACCACCTGCAGCTCCTGTTAATTTCAATTTTACGGTTCCAATAAATGCACTTTCAGGTAATACACGCATTCGAGTTATTCAACGAGAACAAGGAACTTTGCCAATTAATCCATGTGAATCATTTACTTGGGGTTCAGCAATAGATTTTGGTGCAATTATTACTGGCGGTGTTAATTGTGCGGGTTATGTGGGAGATACCAAAGAAGACGCGATTCCAGTAACTTCATTACCATACACAACTTCAGGTAATACAGCTTATTGTTATTTTAATCAAAATTTGGTGTACAATTCACCCGATATCTATTACCGATTCATTCCTACAGCACAACAAAAACAAGCAACTGTTTCGTTGTGTGGTTCGAGTTTTGATACTTTTTTAAGTATTATTGATCCACAAGGAAATATTCTAGCTTACAATGATGATGGAACTTGTGGAACATCATCTGAAGTTACGTTCAATACCCAAGGAGTTGACACAGCTTACATTATTGTAGAAGGTTGGGGAAATGCAATGGGAACCTATCAATTGACGATTGATGGTGAATACCTCTCTTTAGAAGATCAAGATCAACTCATTTTTTCTGTTTATCCAAATCCTGCAAAAAATGAAATTTCCATTAACGGCTTGTCGGATGCAACAATCCGAATTACTGACATAAAAGGGAATATCGTTTTGGAATTAGCAAATTATCACGCAGGAAAAATACTATTAGATTCGTTTATTAATGGGGTGTACTTTGTTCGAGCTACTCAAAATGAACAAACAGCAATTATTAAATTTATCGTCAACAAATGAGACTAGCAATCATTTTCACCATGCTAGCTTCTTGTCCATTTGTTTTTGGACAAAGTTGGTTGCAACGTGCAGATCTTGGTAGTACGGGTCGTCACCGTGCAACTGGTTTTTCTATTGGAAACAAAGGTTATGCTGGACTTGGTCACGTAAATGGAACTGGTCAGAACATTGTTTACAAAGACTGGTGGCAATACGATCCCAGTTCGAATTCATGGACACAAAAAGCTGATTATGTGTCACCTTCTTATGGTACAATTGCTTTTGGCACATCAACCAAAGGTTATATTGGAGGTGGGACAGCTTTTAACAATGAATTCTTTGAATACAATCCAACGACAAATACTTGGCAAGGTGTGACAAATTGTCCCATTCAAAATATAACTGATCAAACTGCTTTTGCTGTGAATGATAAAGGGTATGTCGTTTATAACAATCAATGTGTAGAGTTTGATCCAATTGCTAATAGTTGGACAATGAAAGCAAATTTACCTGGTAACCTTAATATTTGGGGAACTTCTTTTGTTATAGGCTCTAGTGCATTCGTGAAAAATGGAACTGCTCTTTATGAGTTTAAACCTGTTCAAAATCAATGGCTTATTCGTTCACAATTTCCAGGAGTAGCAACTGCAGGTTGTTCTTCTTTTGTAGTCGATGAAAAAGGATTTGTTGTAACTGGCTATGCCGGTGGACTTTCAAATGTGACAAAAGAAGTTTGGCAATACAATCCAGCTACAAATAATTGGTTGCAAATGGAAGATTTTCCCGGTTCGGCAAGACGATTTTCAATCGGATTTTCCGTTAATAATAGAGGGTATTTCGGATTAGGAACAAATGGGATTAATTTCAATGATTTCTGGGCTTATGATAACTTTTTAGGACAACAAGAACTAGAAAAAACGAGTGCGTTTACTGTTTTTCCAAATCCATTTGTGGATGAAATTCATGTGAAAATCGGTGATGAAATACTACAACAACCAAATACCTTTCAAGTATTTACAGCTGATGGAAAAGAACGCTATTCAACTTCTTTTTTCACCAATGAACAACCATTGCAGTTAGATTTCCTTCAAGCTGGCACCTATTTTTGTGTCTTGAAAGTTGGCAATAAGATTGTTCAAACGCAAACGATAATCAAACAACCATGAAATACTTACTTGTTATATTGATGGGATTGGTGATTGGGTTGTTGCAAGCGCAAACAGCTAATTCGTGGGTGAAAAAAAATGATTTTGCAGGTTTTAAACGCGAACAAGCTGTCAGCTTTGCAATCAATGAGAAGGGTTATATTACAACAGGAGTTGACACAAGCGAAACCGTCTTAAAAGATTTATGGGAATACAATCCAACAAATGACAGTTGGACACAACGCGCTGATTTACCTGGTTCTGGAAGGAGAAATGCAATTGGTTTTGCAATGAATGGTAAAGGATATGTTGGAACCGGCATCGATAATGACGAAGCTACAATTGGAGTAAAACTAACCGATTTCTGGGAATACAATCCATTGTCAAATACCTGGCTTCAAAAAGCAAATTTCCCAGGAGCAACTGGTGATGGAATTTATTATGCTACTGGTTTTTCCGTTGAAGGAAAAGGTTATCTATGTGGTGGAAAAATTGGTCCAAACAACTATTCTGATGAGTTGTGGGAATACAAACCCGCTACCAATCAATGGACACAACGTCAAAATTTCCCTGGCGGAGTGCGTTATAATTTAAGTAGTTTAACCATTGGAAATGTCGCATATATTGGTTTAGGAACCGATCAAAATGTGTATCGCTACGACTGGTGGCAATACAATCCAGGCAACAATCAATGGACTGAAAAAAGTCATTTTATCGGAGGACAACGTGCTGGAGCATCTACTTTTGAACTATTTGGAAATGGTTACGTTTGTTTAGGAACGAATGGTGGAATAAAAGATGATTTGTTCATGTATATTCCTACTCTTGACAGTTGGTATCCGCGTGCAAATTATGGTGGAAGTGAACGCAAACAAGCTGTTGCTTTTGCAATCAACAATGTTGGTTATGTTGGAACTGGTTCCGGTGTGAATGGTAAAAAAGGTTCCATGTATGCCTATATTCCTTTGGAATCTCTTGCAATTGACGACCTTTCACTTCACGTTACTTGTTATCCAAATCCAGCAACGCAAACGGTACAAATTTCATGCGAAAATAATTGGATCAATCAATTATTACTCTACGATCAATCAGGTCGACTAGTTTATCAATTAACTGAAAACACCCAACTTGCTCGTATTGAACGCAACCAACTTCCTGTTGGAACTTATACCGTTTTTCTATCAATGAATGATGGTCAACTACTTTCGAAAACAACCATTCAATTTATCGATTAATGAGCAAGTTATCACTATTATTTCTGTTTTTACTCGGTAGTTTACTATCTTTCGCTCAAGCAAATTATTGGTATCCCGTCGACTCATTGAACGGACAGCCAAAATCTGTATCAAGCAGTTTTGTACTGGCAAATGAAGGATATGTTGTTGGAGGTTTGACTGATTCTGAATTTACTCGTAAAATGCATTCCTATAATCCAAATCAAGATGATTGGGATACCGAAGCTTCAATTGGTGGTGAAATAGGATCCGGACAAAGTAGAGGCTCAGCAGTAAGTTTCACGGTCAATAACAAAGCTTACATTGGTTTAGGACAAGGAAATACGGCAAGTTATTACAAAGATTTTTGGGAATACGACCCATCAACAGCCGTTTGGACACAATGCGCTGATTTTGCTGGTAGTGCGCGTCATGGAGCAATTGCATTTGGCAATAATATGTATGGTTTTGTGGGAACAGGTCAAGCGGAAACAGGTTTAACAAAAGATTTTTATCGCTACGATCCCGTTTCAAATAGTTGGTCACAATTAAATGATTTTCCTGGAACTGCTCGGAAACATGCTGTTGGATTTATGATGGGAACTCAAGGTTATCTTGCTACAGGAGATGATGGTGTGTTGAAAAATGATTTGTGGCAATACCATCCAGATTTTGATTTATGGGTGCAAAAAGCATCAATGCCTGGTGTAGGAAGAACTGGAGCAGTTGGATGGGGAACATTTCCTACGCTTTATATTGCAACAGGAGAAGATGCAACTGGCGTTATAAAAAATGATTGTTGGGAATATAATTATTATGGAAATGCATGGTTTCAGCGTGCGGATGTGCCTGGAAGTCCACGGAAACATGCAACAGCATTTGTAATCAATGACATTGCTTATGTAGGTACTGGTTACAACAACGGCATTTTTTTTGATGATTTTTATGCCTACGTTCGGCAATTAGGTACAGAAGAAAAAGAGAAACAACGCATACAATTATATCCAAATCCTTGTAGTGAAAAAATTCATTTTCCCTCAGATCTGCCCGTACAATTTATACGCATCAAAAATGAACAAGGGAAAATTGTACAAGAACAGAAAGTAATTGGAAATGCAATTGCAACGTTAGATTTACCCAGCGGTCAATATATTGTAGAACTTACGCTTTCTAACAACGAAATAATAACAGAAAAAATAATCAAACAATGAGGCTTTTAGGATTGGTTATTATTGTATTATTGAGTGCTCATTGTGACAATCAATCGCACAAAAAAGCATTTAAAAAAGTGCCAGTAATTGCAATTCCACTGAAAAAAAAATCAGTCAGAAAAACACCAAAAAAAGCAAGCACTAATGAACAAATTAGTACATTTCGCTTCGAGACGATATTCGACCCACAATTGGGATGGGGATATGATATCTATCAGCAAGATGTATTGAAAATTCATCAACCCCACATTCCTGTCATTCAGGGATTAAAAGGATTTGAAAATGCAAATGATGCTGCATTAGTTGCTAGAAAAGTGGTGGAAAAACTCGATGCTGGAATTATGCCACCTACTTTAACTGAACAAGAATTAATTCAGCTTGGAGTAATTCATTGAAATTATCCCAAATGAAGTGTTGGTAAAAATTCATCGATTTGTATCAATTCATTGTACTGAAGGGCTATTTTTATAAAAATTTCATCACATGATTAAAAGAGTTGTCGTAACAGGTCTTGGTGCACTTTCACCAATTGGAAATAATGTCGCTACTTTTTGGGACAGTATCGTACAAGGAAAAAGTGGAGCTGCACCCATTACAAAATTTGACACAGAAAAATTCAAAACAACTTTTGCTTGTGAATTGAAAGGTTTTGATCCGAAAGAACATTTTGATGTCAAAGAAATTAGAAAATACGACCCTTTTACCCAATATGCCTTAGTTGCTGTTCGAGAAGCGGTTGCTGACGCTGGGATTGATTTTTCAACCTTAAATCGTGATCGCATTGGTGTTATTTGGGGTTCTGGAAATGGTGGAATTCAAACATTTCAAGATCAAATGCTGGAATTTTGTTCAGGTGATGGAACACCTCGCTTTACTCCTTATTTCATTCCACGAATACTCGTGGATATTGCTGCAGGAGTCATTTCCATGCAATATGGTTTAAGAGGTGTGAATTATTGTCCCGTTTCTGCTTGTGCAACGTCAAACACTGCATTAATCGATGCGTTCAACTACATTCGATGGGGAAAAGCAAACATGATTATTTCGGGTGGTTCAGAAGCAGCGATTAATCAAGCAGCGATTGGTGGATTTTCATCTGCCCAAGCGCTTTCAAAAAGAAATGATTCCATTGAAACCGCATCTCGACCATTTGATGTAACGCGGGATGGATTTGTCATGGGCGAAGGAGCTGGCGCATTGATATTAGAAGAATACGAACATGCAGTTGCACGTGGTGCAAAAATATACGCTGAAGTTGTCGGAGGAGGAATGGCAGCCGACGCCTATCACTTAACAGGTACGCATCCCGAAGGTGATGGAGCAGTTCTTGGAATGGAAGAAGCGTTGCGTGAAGCTGAAATTTCAGCCGATGAAATTGATTACATTAATATGCATGCAACTTCAACTCCTCAAGGTGATGTCAGTGAATTGATCGCTGCGAAACGTGTTTTTGGTGAGCGAAAATCATTGAGTGTTTCGGGAACTAAATCAATGACTGGGCATTTGCTTGGCGCAGCTGGTGCAATTGAAGCAATTGCATGTATCAAGGCTATCGAACATGATATTGTACCTCCAACTATTAATACAACAGAAATCGAACCTGATTTTGCACACTTATTTGATTTCCCATTAACCAAAGGAAAACCAAAAAAATTGACTTATGTAATGAGCAATACCTTTGGGTTTGGCGGACACATTGCAAGTGTAATTTTTAAGAAATTCGTTTAAAACAACCCAACATAAGCAACCCCATTGCGCCAATAAAGTGCTGGGAAAGGAATTTTAATGAACGTAAATAAGCGTGTGAATTGTTTCAAGCGCTGGTTTTTAATCGGTAATTTTTTCCAATCAATATCAACTGAAAACGCGTATTCTGGATGTGAGTAATAACGTGTATTCTGAATGGAATAACTTGATGCATCCCCTTTCAAACGCCCATCTATACTATATCCGAAAGCAAGTTGTAACCAAGATGGAAAGTTCACATGCCCAAAACTACCAGGTGAAAAACACAACCAATAACTTTGTGCATTGTAATCCTTTAACAATTTCTCTGGAAAATTTGCTCCCAAAACAGTTGGCCGCAAAGCTGCGTATTGAGATGATTTGTATCCATATTTCAATTGAAAACGTTGTTCATGAAAGATGTTTTGTTGCGCCAAAAATAATGCTGTACCAAAAGTATTTGCAGTAAGATCAGCCATAGAAAATCCCCATTCCGAACTAAAGCCATCCATGCATTCAACTGCTAATTGATAGGTCCATGCGCTACCTGCTGACAAATAAGCAGCGTGTTTTTGTGAAAGACCCGCCCATTTCCATGAAGAATTAGCAACCGATGACAACGCATAAGCAGAAAAAGCATGACCAACTTTATCCATGTAAAGCCAATTGTTCGCGTCATTAAAAAGGTGAAAAGAACTTTTAGGATAATCAGCATACCACAAGGTATTCAATGCTGCTATACTGACTACTCCGATTGACAAATGAGCAGCAGCAATACGATTTTTTCGGGAAAATTTCACTGAATCGGAAGTCAACGCAAACGTGCGTAAACAAGTCAAAAACAGCATCGGTATTAGTAATTTCACACTGGAAATTTACACAAATTACTGCTTTTCTAAAGCGATTTCAAAAGATACTTTTACGTTGTCGCCAATTTTCGCATCTGACTTCATTCCATGAGCAGTTCTGTCAACTGTTGATTCGCCGATGAAAACCAGGTAGTCCTTCCCTCCTTTTTTCGTAGCTGCAAGAAACTTTATTGTCAATGGAATCGATTCGGTTATCCCCAAAAAGGATAAATTACCCGTTACTATAAAATGATCACCTTCGGCTTGAATATTTGTCGATGAATAGCTTGCGCTTTTATTTTTTTCAGCGTCGATATAATCAGCACCCAACACAGATTCATCGCGTAAATCATTGAAAGTTGTTAGCGACGTTAGTTTTAACGCAACTGCAAGGTTTGTTGGTTTCCCTTTTTCATCAATAGCTAATGTGACTTCATAATCGGTAAAAGCGCCTTCTGTTTTGTTTCCATCAGGGCCTAGTTCAAAAGTCACCTTCGAATTAGCTAATTTACTTTTCCACTTCCCTGCGTTTTCAGCTGATAGTGGAATAGCTTTTGCTGATGAAAAATAAGATTCTTTGGGAATTTCATTTGTGGGCTCAATCGTTAACATCGATTTTGACACTAATTTTTCCGGTGTCAATAATTGCACAAATGGTTGTGACAATCCTATAAGCATGAACGGCAATCCTACAAAAGAAAAAACTGATGAATTCGTTACCAATAAAACAATCGAACTTCCAATTAATGCACCAACGATTACTGGTATTCCTCCAAAATTTTGATTGAAGATGCCCAAACATACCAGTCCAACGAGCACAAGCATTGGTAATAATACACTTAACAAAACACGCGTGCTTTTAGAAGTGTACGATTGCATCCATGGAATCATACTTGCACCAGCGAACATTCCTAAAAATAAATTGCCACGAAGTAAAGCATCTGGAGCTAATTCGGTTGATTTTACCAAATAAAACACCCACGCGAGAGAGATAAACACTAAACCGCCATTCAACGTGCGACTGTCTTTGAAAACTAGTCCGCTTGCTAACCATCCAATACCGACAAGAAAAACACCAAAGTATCCGGTACTAAATGTCGCCGCAAAAATCAACAAGCCAGTATATAACAATTGAACAGCGATTTCAAACTGAGTCCCATTTCCTGCAAACCATTTTTCAGCATAATGCGCTTTTAATTTTGATAAAAAAGGGATCAACGCTCCCAAGAAAGGCAATAAGGCTGTATTGATTGACCAAGAAATTTCAAAATCAAAATAGTTCACGTTTGCTCCAATTGGAAGTAGTGCAAACATGGTAGCAACCAAACCACCATATTTCACCCATTTTGATTGGAAAAAACTAAAAATGAATGCACTCAAAACTAACGCTATCAAACTCAAATGAATTAATGGCAAAGAAGTATCGGCAGCAAAGCCAGAAAGCAATAAACATGACACACCAATTGCGCCAATCGCTGCACTAATTCGTTGAACGAATTGATTGTGTTGAAAAAGTACTGTTACAAATCCAATTACGAGTAAAAATATGCTGTACGTGATTTCCATTGTATCTATTTTTCACAAATGTACATTATTTTATTTACCATGGTAAATATGTTTGTTAAAAAATTATCGGAAAGTCGGATTTATCAATGAAGCAGAAAAACACTTTTCAATTGCGTGTCGATTTTTTTTTGCTGTTAGATGTAGTAGTTGATCCAACCGATGGCAATCTGTTCCAACAACATCAACTAAATTATTGGCTAATAATTCTTCGGCTTGTCGTTGAATTAATTTTCCGTAATATCCAGAAAACGACAACAAATTTACTTGAATAAGACAGCCCATTGAACGCAATTGTTGGGCAATTTCAATTCGATTATGATAATAAACATAGCGTTCAAAGTGAGCTATCACGGGCTGATAACCTGCAGCTTTCAATTGAAAAACAAGATCAAACAACTGCAATGATTCGTTTCTAAAAGAACACTCAAATAAAATATGATTGCCTGAAAAGGGAAGTAAATCGCCATTCACGATACGCTCGAATAATGTTTCATCCAAGTAATATTCAGCTGAAACTTCTAATACAATTGATAATCCAAGTCGCGTTACTTCCGCTTGCAATTCGGTGAAAACTTGCTGAATTTGTCGCGAAGAATTTTGATACCTATGCGCCATCACGTGAGGTGTGATTACCAATTTTTGATAGCCCATATCAATCATGGTGCGGATCATCGCTATGCTATCCTCCATTGATTTTGCGCCATCATCAATACCTGGAAGCAAATGACTATGAACATCTACAACAAAATCAGCAAATGATTTTTTGGGCTTATTTTTAGAGAAAAGTTTACTAAAAAATCCCATGTATGCTTACTTATTACCGTACATCGCATTGTAATATTCTTGGTAATCACCAGAAATTACTTCATTGACCCAATCTTGGTTCGTTAAGTACCATTTAACAGTTTGACGCAAACCTTCTTCAAAAGTGATGGACGGTTTCCAGCCCAATTCGTTGTCCAATTTTGTCGCATCAATCGCATAACGCATGTCATGACCAGCTCTGTCTGTTACATACGTAATCAATTCAGCACTTTCACCAGCATTTCGACCGAGTTCTTGATCCATAATCGTGCACAATTCATGAATCAAATCAATATTTTTCCATTCGTTCCAACCACCGATGTTGTAATTACATCCCAAAGCGCCCTTGTGGAAAATGACATCGATGGCACGCGCATGGTCCTCAACCCATAACCAATCACGCACATTCGTTCCGTTTCCATAAACAGGCAACGGTTTTTTATTCAAAATATTCGTGATCATCAATGGAATCAACTTTTCCGGATGATGGTGACTTCCATAATTATTGGAACAATTGGAACGTTTCACGGGGAAACCGTACGTATGAAAATAAGCAGAAACGAAATGATCTGACGCCGCTTTAGATGCGGAATATGGACTTCTTGGATCGTAAGAGGTCGTTTCAGTGAAAAAACCTTCATCACCTAGTGATCCAAAAACCTCATCTGTAGAAACATGATAAAAAATATGCCCTTCATTAGTTCCCCAAAAAGCACGTGCCTGATTCATTAAATTGACTGTTCCAACAACATTTGTATGCACAAATTCCATTGGCCCTTCGATCGATCGATCGACATGAGATTCTGCCGCTAAATGAATGATATCAGTAATTTGGTGGGATTTTAATGCGTCCATCACATCACTTTCGGAAGTAATATCACCTTTTACAAAGGTGTGATTGGGCGCAGTAACAACATCTTTGAGGTTAGCTAAATTTCCCGCATACGTTAAAGCATCAAACGATATGATGTTGTAGTGCGGATATTTTTTAACGAGTAATCGAACGAGGTGTGAACCGATAAAACCAGCGGCTCCTGTGATTAAGATATTCATAATTAATACTGTTTTACAAACTCCAATATTCGAGATCTTGGATTTTTCCTTTGTACATTCCTTTTATATCGACAAAAACTCCTTTTCCGTCTTTTAATAACGACTTGAAATATGTTTCATCTAAATTTCTATATTCTTTGTGGTTGACTGCAAGTATTATGGCATCGTAGTCTTTGCCGATTTCGACTAACCCAACACCATATTCGTGCTGCATTTCTTGGGAGGAAGCATGTGGATCAACTAAATCTACATTGACTTGAAACGATTTCAATTCGGTAACCACATCGATTACTTTGGAATTGCGAATATCCGAAACATCTTCTTTAAAAGTCGCTCCCATAACCAAAACGCGTGCATCTTGAATGCTTTTCCCTTGAATAATGATTTTTTTTACGGTTTGTTTCCCAATGTAAAAACCCATTGAGTCATTCACATAGCGACCACTATTAATAATTTTTGCATGATAGCCGGCTTGTTGTGCTTTGTGCGTCAAATAATAAGGGTCAACACCAATACAATGTCCTCCTACTAATCCTGGAGAAAAACGCAAGAAATTCCATTTGGTTCCAGCCGCTTCCAACACATCATACGTATTGATTCCCAACTTATTAAAGATAATTGACAATTCATTAATCAACGCGATATTGACATCCCGCTGCGTATTTTCAATGATTTTTGCTGCTTCTGCAACTTTGATTGATGTGGCTTTATGAACACCAGCATCAACAACTAACTCATACGTTTTCGCAATTTCTTCTAGTGATTCAGCACAACAACCAGATACCACTTTTATAACTGTTTGTAAGGTGTGTTCTTTATCTCCTGGATTAATGCGTTCTGGAGAATACCCTACTTTAAAATCTGTTTGAAACGTTAAACCCGATTCCTTTTCCAACACTGGAATACAATCTTCCTCAGTACATCCTGGGTAAACAGTCGATTCAAAGACAACATAATCGCCTTGTTTTAATACTTTACCAACTGTTGAACTTGCACCTAATAACGGTTTTAAGTCGGGTAAATTTGCATCATCAATGGGAGTTGGGACGGCAACAATATAAAAAGTGACGTCTTTTAAATCATTGATATCTGCAGTGAAATGAATGTCACAACCATCAAAATCAGACGCTGACAATTCATTACTTGGATCGATATTATTGCGCATTAAGTCCACACGCGCTTGATTGATATCAAATCCGACAACTTTTATTTTTCGAGCAAATTCAAGAGCAATAGGAAGGCCA
The DNA here is from genome assembly GCA_017983675.1 of Fluviicola sp. Lineage (GTDB taxonomy): Bacteria > Bacteroidota > Bacteroidia > Flavobacteriales_D > Crocinitomicaceae > Fluviicola. Next base: position 124,214 of record JAGOAZ010000003.1, on the reverse strand, counting down.
ACATAACCTAATCCAATTACAGCTAGTTTTGTTTCTTTATGAATGAGTTGCTTGTAAATTGAATTGCTCATTTCTAACTTTATAAATTCGTTCAATAATATCGACTACTTTCAAACCTTCTAAGGCATTTGTGGTCGCAGATGTTCTTCCTTTTAATGTATCGATTACATTCGCAATCACATAATGATGATTGGCTGCTGAACCTTTGTATGCTCCGTAATCATTGCCTGGATTCGTAGGAGCCAATTCAGGCATTTCATATCCTTGAATATTACACACTTCTACTTCATTCATGTACTGACCACCAATTTTTATACTTCCATTTTTTCCAATAATGGTCATTGAACTTTCTAAATTTTGATCTGCTACTGCTGTAGAATAGTTGATACAGCCCATTCCTCCATTGATGAAATCAAAATTAACAAATCCTGAATCTTCAAAATCAGTAGAATCTTTGTGGGTGAAATCAGCAAATTTTCCTTGAATATTATCAATATCTCCAAAAAGCCAGTACATAATATCGATGAAATGCGAGAATTGGGTAAACAAGGTTCCTCCATCTAAATCTTGTTTTCCTTTCCAACCATCAGCTTTGTAATAACGGTCATCACGGTTCCAATAACAATTCAACTGAACCATGAAAATTTCGCCCAATACATTGCGTTCAACAACATCTTTGATCCATTCACTCGGAGGAGAATAGCGGTTTTGCATCACACAAAACACATTTTTTGATTGTTGCAACGACTTGAAAATCACTTTTTCACATTGATCGGTTGTCAAACCCATTGGTTTTTCAACGACAACATGCTTTTTCGCTTCCAACGCTTTTATTGATTGCTCCGCATGCAAACCGTTCGGAGTACAAACGTTTACCACATCAAATTGCAACCCGCTGTCAAGTAACGCTTCCACTGTATTAAAAAAAGGCACTTCAAATTGAGCTGCACCACACGTTTCAGCCGATTGAATATCAACCAAAGCTACCAACTCAGCTTCTGGATTGCGACGAATCATTTCTGCATGTCGTTTGCCAATATGTCCTGAACCTACAATGACGAATTTTATAATCTGATTTTCTGGAATCATTCCGTTTATTTTGACGTGTAATTATTAAACAAAAGTAATGAAATCATTTCTGATGTTAATGCGATGGGAGACTATTCACCTGACCATCTAACAATTGATAATTATCTCCTGACTCTGGACATGTTGCTCTCCCATTTTCATCAAAGGTAAGGCGATGACCATAAGCACTCATCCAACCAATCTGACGAGCAGGATTCCCAACGACTAATGCATAAGCTGGAACTTCTTTCGTTACTACTGCCCCAGCGCCAATAAATGCGAACTGACCGATGTCATTTCCACAAACTATCGTTGCATTTGCACCAATTGATGCCCCTTTTCGAACAATTGTTTTTGCATATTGATCTTTCCGATTAACAGCAGATCGCGGATTCATGACATTGGTAAAAACCATGCTTGGTCCTAAAAAAACATCGTCTTCGCAGATGACACCAGTATACAAGGATACATTATTTTGAATCTTTACATTGTTCCCTAAAATCACTTCGGGTGAAACGACAACATTTTGACCAATATTACAGTTTTGACCAATTGTACAATTGGGCATAATGTGCGAAAAATGCCAGATTTTTGTCCCTACACCTATTTCACAGCCCTTATCGATAACAGCAGTTTCGTGAGCAAAATATGAATCCATATGTGTTAATTATCGTTGAATAAATTTCTCAAAATCGATATGATCCGATTGATACAATTCTTCTTGAGTCAATTGTTTAAAATAGTCATACGTCAATTTCAAGCCTTCACTTCGACCAACTAATGGCGTCCACCCCAAGAGTTTTTTCGCAATTGTAATATCCGGCTGGCGTTGTTTTGGATCATCAACTGGTAAATCTTTGTAAATTACTTTTTGTGTCGTTCCGGTCAATTGAATGATTTCCTCCGCAAATTGAGCAATCGTAATTTCATCTGGATTACCAATATTAACGGGTTGTGCGTAGTCAGAATGTAATAACCGAACAATGCCTTCTACCAAATCATCGACATAACAAAAAGAACGTGTTTGTGAACCATCACCGAAAATAGTCAAATCTTCTCCACGCAATGCTTGTCCAATAAAAGCAGGTAAAACACGACCATCATTCAAACGCATTCTGGGACCATAGGTATTGAAAATACGAACAATGCGCGTTTCAACTCCATGGAACGTATGATATGCCATGGTAATCGCTTCTTGAAAACGTTTTGCCTCGTCATAAACTCCTCTTGGTCCAACAGGATTTACATTGCCCCAATAATCTTCTGTTTGAGGATGTACTGTTGGGTCACCATACACTTCCGATGTACTCGCAATTAACACTCGTGCGTTCTTTACACGAGCTAAACCCAAGCAATTATGAATACCGAGCGATCCTACTTTCAATGTTTGAATGGGAATTTTCAAGTAATCAATGGGACTTGCTGGCGAAGCAAAATGAAGAATATAATCCAGTTTTCCAGGAATATGTATGAATTTACTTACATCGTGATTATAAAATTCAAAATTTTCTAATGGAAATAAGTGTTCGATATTCTTCAACCTTCCAGTTATCAGATTATCCATGGCAATTACGTGGAAGCCATCTTTGATAAAGCGATCACACAAATGTGAACCTAAAAATCCAGCAGCACCGGTAATCAATATGCGTTTTCTTTCTTCCATTCTAATTTGTAATTATTTGACGACCAATTGATTGGTAGTAAAAACCTCGTTCATTCATTTCTTCCACATCAAATAAATTTCTTCCGTCAAAAATGACTTTATCTGTTAATAATGCAGCAATTTTGTCGAAATCAGGATTTCTAAAAACACCCCATTCCGTACAAATCAATAACGCATCTGCATTTTCCAATGCCTGATATTCGTTGGTTGCATAGGTGATTTTATCGCCCAAAACTTGTTGCACATTTTTCATTGCTTCGGGATCATAAGCCGATACAACAGCACCTTTTTCAAGCAAAGCTGCAATTAAATACAAAGCTGGTGCTTCACGAATATCGTCCGTATCAGGTTTAAATGCCAAACCCCAAACAGCGATTTTTTTTCCTTTCAAATCACCTCTAAAATAATTAGCGATTTTTGGAAATAAGACTGTTTTTTGCGATTCGTTCACTTTCATTACCGCTTTTAGGATCTCAAACGAGTAATTCTGTTCGTTACCTGAATTGACCAATGCTTGCACATCTTTTGGAAAACATGATCCTCCATAACCAATTCCAGGAAATAAAAACCTTCGTCCGATGCGTTCATCCGATCCAATCCCAATGCGTACTTTATCGACATCTGCTCCTACTATCTCACAAAAATTCGCTACTTCATTCATGAAGGTGATTTTTGTTGCTAAAAAAGCATTTGCAGCATATTTTGTTAATTCAGCTGATTTTTCATCCATGAATAAAATCGGATTTCCTTGACGAACAAAAGGTTTGTACAATTGCTCCATCATTTTTTGAGCACGTTCAGAAGAAGTTCCAATAACAACTCTGTCTGGTTTCATGAAATCTTCGACAGCAAAACCCTCACGTAAAAATTCAGGATTTGAAACAACATCAAAAGGAACTTGAGCGTTTTTCGCTATTACAGTTCTTACTTTTTCTGCTGTCCCTACTGGCACGGTGCTTTTATCAACAATCACTTTGTAATCGGTCAATAAATTCCCTAAATCTTCGGCAACAGCAAGTATATATTTTAAATCAGCCGAACCATCAGCTCCTGGAGGAGTTGGCAAAGCTAAAAACACAATTTCAGCATCTTTAATTCCTGTTGCAAGATCTGTCGTAAAAGACAAGCGTTGAGCGGCAATGTTTCGTTCAAACAACACATCTAGTTGCGGTTCGTAAATCGGCATTTCACCATTTTTTAAACGCGCAACTTTCGCAGCATCAATGTCGACACAAACAACTTGGTTCCCTGTTTCGGCAAAACAAGTTCCAGTTACAAGTCCTACATATCCTGTACCGATGACAGCTATTTTTTTCATTAATTATTTTGAATAAAATTTAACACTTCAGCACAAATAAAGTCCTGTTGTTCTGGTAACATTTCAGTATGTATGGGCAATGAAATCACTGATGTTGTTAAAGATTCTGTAACTGGTAAATCAAGGTCTCCAATTTCAAAGGTTTCAAAAAGCGGCTGTTTATGCGCCGGTTTCGGATAATAAATCATACTTGGAATTTCCTTTTCAGCTAAATAGCGCTGCAACGCATCTCTATCTAAGCCGACTAGTTGTATGGTATATTGATGAAAAACGTGTTTGGAATAATTCGTGCGTTTTGGTACAATTATTTTATCAGATTTCCCTAATATTTCATCGTATCGATCAGCTACTTTTCGCCGAGCAGCAATATACGTATCTAATAGTGGTAATTTTACATTCAACACGGCTGCTTGCATTGCGTCAAGGCGTGAGTTGCAACCTACTATTTCGTGAAAATATTTTTGTTTTTGTCCATGATTGGCAATCATTTTTAAACGTTCTGCCAATTCAGAATTATTGGTGTACATAGCGCCACCATCGCCATAACAACCTAAATTTTTTGAAGGAAAAAAGGAAGTACAACCAATATCTCCGATAGTTCCAAGTTTTGCAACTGTCCCATCTTTGAAATAGTAATCTGATCCAATTGCTTGTGCATTGTCTTCAACTACAGCTAAATTGTGTTGTTGTGCAATTGTCATGATTGACTCCATATCCGCAGCTTGACCATACAAATGAACAGGGACAATTGCTTTTGTTTTCGATGTTATAGCGGCTTCAATTTTTGTTGGGTCGATGCAATATGTCGCTGGATCAACGTCAACAAAAACAGGACGTAAACCCAATAAAGCGATTACTTCAGTCGTTGCAATATACGTAAACGAAGGAGTAATTACCTCATCTCCTGGTTTCAAACCAAGCGCCATTAAAGCAATTTGTAAAGCGTCTGTTCCGTTAGCACAAGGAATTACATGCTTCACATTTAAGTATGCTTCAAATGCTTGTTGAAATTTTGTAACGACAGGTCCACCAATAAAATGAGCGGTGGTCAACACTTCATTGATTGCTGTATTTACTTCTGTTTTTATTGCTTCGTATTGACTTGATAAGTCAACCATTTCTATTTTCTTCACTGTAATCAGACCGTTTGTACGTTATGTTTCTTAACAAAACAAAAAGTAAAGATACATAATTTTATAGTGAAACAGGGAGAATATTGGATTGAATTAATAAGTTGACAGCGTATTCATTATTTTTTCAATTTTTGATAGCGTTACATCGTTCGAACACGAAAAATTGGAAACAATAATTGCGAATGCTATGCGGCGTCCAGAAGTGCTTTCAACGTAGCCTGCGTATGACTTAATTCGGTTCATGGTTCCACTTTTTGCATGTACCCTGTTTTCACCTGGTTGATTTTTACAAACGGATGATAAGGTTCCCGAAACACCCGCAATAGGCAGCGTGTTATAAAACGTTTGAAATTCTTTTGCTGTTGTCATGTACTGCAAAAGTTGACAGAAATGATCAGATGAAATTGCATTCGTTCGCGATAATCCGCTTCCATCATTGATATAAAGTCCTTTTGTGTTGATTTTATCGCGCCAAAACGCATCCAATTTATTCAAACTATTTTCTGTTGTTCCAACTCCATTTGTGCCGTATCCAACCAAACAGAGCAAGGATTCGGCAAATAAATTAACGGATTTCATATTGGTCCACCATGCGATGGATCCTACTGTTTTTCCATGATGCGTGTAGAGTAATTGTTTGGTTGCGTAGCGTAAAGCTGGAGATTGGCTTGGTTGTTTGCGTGCGTTTGCATAACCAGATAAAACTTGAATGCCTTTTGTTCCCAAAACACGCACAAATTCAGCTGCAAAAGTCAACTCTGGATCGGGCAAACTTCCCTTCACCACAAAACGATTCGCACCTTTTTCTAGGGTTCCTGTTCCAAAACGATCCAACGAATAAGGCGCACCAAAAATATATGAATTATCTCCTTTTCCGCCAGCTGTAATGTAATTTGTGAAGTTCAATTCAGGAATGGTTGGAAATGTTCCTGTTAGTACTGTTTTGGAACCTACTGTTGTACTCGTTTTAAAATAATAGCGTAACATGTTATCATAAATCGGCAAACCAGATGCACCTGCACCGTAATAATTGCCCATGTCACTCCAACCCCAACCATCTGGCGCACCTTGATATCCAAATTCTGATGCATCGGAAATTACGGATCCTGTTATTTTTTTGATTCCCATTTTCAATAAGGTATCCGCCCATTTCTGTAAAAACTGATCTTCTAATCCATCGCCATTGTAATAGCGACTTCCTAATGTTGGGTCACCTCCGCCTCTGATCCATAAATTACCCGATAACACACTATCTGCTTGTATAATTCCATCAATATACAAACGTGTTTTAGGAGAATACGAAGCGCCAAGAATTTCTATCGCAGTTGCAGTTGCAAATAATTTTGTAGTGGATGCTGGCGCTAAACTTAACGTAGGATTCAAAGTTGCAATCAGTTCACCTGTAGCACAATCGACTGCAGAAAAACTAATTCCCGCATGCAAAAAACAAGGTTCACTTGCGAATGAATTGATTGCTTGTTGAACGGTATTTTGTCCATAAATCACTCCGGCTAAAAAGAGCTGAGCACTAATGAAAAAAAGTTGAAGGATCTTATAAGATAAACGCATGTGCCAAAATTCGTGGAAAAAAGAGCTGAAAAAATAAGGTGAACGAAAACTTTTTAACAACTGATTATGCAATAGCATAATTGACCTAAAAGACTAATTTTTACCATCAATTAAAAAATAAGTACTTTTGTACGAAGAATTTACACCAATTTACATGCCAAGAGTACTCAGAATTATCAATCGATTTAATATAGGTGGACCAACATATAACGCCACCTTTTTAAGCGCTTTTTTATCCGATGATTTTGAAACATTATTGGTCGGTGGACTACCTGAACCTGATGAAGAAGACTCTTTGTATATTCCTGAAAAATATGGCGTAAAGCCTCTTTTAATCAAGGAGCTTCAACGCACTCCTAATTTCAAAAGTGATCGAATTGCTTATAACAAATTGAAGGAAATTATTCAGGAATTTAAACCTGATATTGTACACACCCACGCCTCAAAAGCAGGCGCGTTGGGACGAAAAGCTGCTTTAGCATGTAACGTTCCCGTCATTGTTCACACCTTTCACGGACATGTTTTTCATTCGTATTTTGGGCGTTTGAAAACAGCACTTTTTCAATTTATCGAACGTCGATTAGCTGCTAAATCAACAAAAATTATTGCAATTAGTCCCTTGCAAAAAGAGGAGTTATCGCAACAATTTCATATCTGCAAACCAGAAAAAATAGCTGTTATTCCATTAGGATTTGACTTGGGACAGTTTCAAGAAAATTTAGAAGAAAAAAGACGGGTAACGCGAGAAAAATATCAACTTTCAGCAGATGAAGTAGCCGTTGCTATTGTTGGGCGTTTAGCACCAATAAAAAATCATGCTCTTTTTCTTTCTGTTATCGAATTGTTGGCACAAAAAAAATGCACAGCACGGTTTTTTATCGTTGGAGATGGAATGGAAAAAGAACGTATCGAACGAGAAGTCGCGCGATTAACAAAAATGTTTGATGTTCGGATTGAAATGACCAGTTGGATCAAAGACATAGCAACGTTCAATGCTGGAATGGATATCATGTGTTTAACGTCTAATAACGAAGGGACGCCCGTTAGTTTAATAGAAGCACAAGCATGTAATCTTCCTGTGGTTAGTACAGATGTTGGGGGCGTAAAAGATATTCTTATTCCCAACGAAACAGGATTTGTGGTTCCAAAAAACGATCCAAATGCCTTTGCACGAGCGCTTGAAAAATTGATTGAATCAAAAGAACTTCGCGCTGAAATGTCTGAAAAAAGTTGGACATTTGTGAAAAACAAATTTCATTACAGTAATTTGGTACAACAAACTGAATCGCTTTACCGTGATTTATTACAAAATAAAAAAATATGAGTCAGCTAAAAAATATCGGTTTTCTTTTAATAGTGTCCTATCTTTCTGCTTGTAACATCAATAAAAACTTGCTTTTTGTTGAGCCACAAGGTGAATACGCATCCGCTGATAGTATCCCATTAACGCCCATCAGCGATTATACAATTGCAAAAAATGATGTGCTTGAATTTCAGCTATTCGTCAATAATGGCGAAAAAATAGTCAACGGCATGAATGGGATTGACCCTGAAATAAAACAAGCGAAAGCAATCACCTATTTAGTTCGAACTGATGGCACAAGTGATTTGCCACTTTTGGGCGCTGTGCAGTTGGAAGGATTAACTATTAAAAAATGTGAAGACACTTTGTCAAAGTTATACCAAAAAAACGGTTATCTTGATCCGTTTGTGCAAGTAAAAGTTACCAACAGACGCGTGATCGTATTTACCGGAAATGGAGCCGATGCGAAAGTGGTGAATTTACAAAATGACAACACAACATTGATGGAAGTGATTGCGATGGCAGGCGGGATTGCTGATAGAGGAAAAAGTGCAAAAGTAAAGTTGATGCGCGTTGAAAACAAACAACGAAAAGTTTATACCATGGACTTGTCAACTATTGAAGGATTGAAATATGCTGATTTGATTGTTCAGGCAAATGATTACGTCTATGTTGAGCCAAGAGAACAAGTTGCAAAAGAATTCCTGAACAACACTGCGCCAATATTATCACTTTTTTCAAGTGTTTTGGTTATTTTTACCGTAATTACAACATTAAAATAAAGTGACTACATCAACTTTCGTCGTAAATAAAGATTTTAATACGACAATAGCGCGCGTTATTGTTCGTCGATATTGGTGGATGGCTTTGTTGGCTGTTGGCTTGATGGGCTTGCTCGCTTTTGTTTATTTACGTTACACAAAACCGCTTTATGAATCGCGAATAGTCATTCAATTGGGCGAAAAAGACAAAGGGAAAGAACTACTTGAAATTGAAAACATCAACACGAAAGATAATATTTCCAGTGAATTGGAATTGTTGCGCTCCGAGTTTTTATTTGATTTAGCACTTCAACAATTAAACTTAAATGTTTCCCTTTTTTCCAAAGGTAAATTTTTGACAGAAGAAAAATATCACCAAAGTACCTTCACCATTTTGCCTTACTCTTTGAGTGATAGCTCCTTGTGTTCTGTGCCTATTTTTCTGAGAGCAAAAGCGCAACAAATAGAAGTAAAATACACCTTAAATGGGGAAAAATTCACGTTTAATTCATTACCCAATCAACGACTTAAAACTCCGCATTTTGATGTGAGTATCAAAATAAATTCATGGAATGACTTTTTAGCTGATGATAATGAAAATGATCTTTATTTCTCCTTCAATAACCGGAATGAATTAGTAACGAGGTTGTTACCGAATTTAGTTGTCGAACCACTTGATGCACTTGCCAAAACAATTGAAATCAAATACATCGGCAACAATGCAGAGTTTTGTTACGACATATCAAAATCAATTGCAAATGCTTTCTTTTTGTATGATGAAGAAATGAAACGGAAAAGTTCTGAAAACATTTTGAACTTTTTAGAACAACAAATTGACTCTATTGCAGGTGAACTACAACTTTCCAAAGATAGCCTCAGTCAATACCAACGATCAACGCAACTGGCTGACCCAGAAATGTCGAGCGATAACCTCACTGCAAATATAACGTTGTACCAAAATCAACTTTTTGTCATTCAAGATGAATTGGCTACTTTAAATTTGGTGAAAAACAAACTAACCAAAGATCCTAATCGCTTGGAAATATACCGTTTGTTACCCGAAATGCTTGGGAAAAGTTTTGAGTTATCATTAACAAAACAGATCAACGATTTGAATCTTTTATTAGAAAGAAAAGAAGAATTGCTTACCACTATCAATGAAAATCATAACGAAATAAAAAATATCCAAGCTAAACTTTCATTCAAAATTCAAAATATTCGTAGAAGTGTGGAAGTGATTTTTGACCGTTTGCAAACAAGCGCACAGTTAATTCGATCAAAAATAAATGGCTTTGAAGGGGAGTATATTTCATTGCCCGAAAAGAAAATGGAATTTAACCGATTGAAATCATTGCAAGAGTTGAACGATAAATATTTTACGCTCCTAACCGAGAAAAAAATCCTCTACTCCATTTCGAATGCAGGCTACACATCCAACAACCGTATACTTAATCAAGCTACGCTTTCTAAAACCCCAATAAGTCCAAACAAAAACAGAACTTATGGTGTGTTTATTTTTATTGGTATTGTTTTAGGAATCAGTATTCTAGTGATAAAATACCTCACTTACAATGAAATTACGACGGTTGATGATTTAAAATTATTATTGCACCAAAATGCGATTGTTTTAGGCTCTATTCCAGAAATAAAAAACAAAGTTGGTTACAGTGAACTTGTTGTTCACAATTCATCAAAATCGATTTTAGCTGAATCGCTTCGTAATATTCGTACAAATATAAATTTCATCAATTCACAAGCAAAAACAATTGCAATTTCTTCGTCTATTTCTGGTGAAGGAAAAACATTTGTTGCCTTGAATCTTGCTGGAATCCTAGCGCTTTCCGACAAAAAAGTAATACTGATTGATCTTGATTTGCGCAAACCAAAAGTTCACCTTGGTTTAGGAAAGCAAAATGATGCAGGAATGAGTAACGCTATCATTGGCACTGTTGCTTTGGATGATGTCATTTTACATACAGAAATTGAAAACTTGGACGTTATTTCTGCAGGAAGCATTCCGCCAAATCCATCAGAACTCATTTTAAGTGAAGCGTTTAATCACATCTTAAACACATTAAAAGAACGCTACGATATCGTTGTCATTGATAGTCCTCCTGTTGGAATAGTAACGGACGGTGTGAAAGTATTATCTGATTCTGACATACCAATTTATGTATTTAAGTCAAATTATTCAAAACGAATTTTTGCTAAAAAAATAAATGAATTGTATCAATTAAAGCAAATTAAAAACATCAATGTCATCCTAAATAATGTATCCATTTCTAAAAACGAATTTGGGTATGGGTATGGGTATTACGATGAAGAAAAATAATAATAATGACAGCATTACCAACTGATATCAAAGATGTGTTTATCATTGAACCAATGGTCTTAAAAGATGACCGTGGTGTTTTTTTTGAGAGTTTTCAGCAACAAAAATTTAACCAACTTATTGGTGAAGAAATAACATTTGTTCAAGAAAACGAATCTATTTCAAAAAAAGACGTGCTCAGAGGATTGCACTTTCAAAAACCACCTTTTGCGCAAGGAAAACTTGTTCGTGTTATCGCAGGTAGTGTAATAGATGTTGCTGTTGATATTCGCAAAAATTCTTCGACCTACGGCAAACATGTTGCTGTTGAATTATCTGCTGAAAACAAAAGACAATTGTGGATTCCAGCAGGTTTTGCTCATGGTTTTGTTGCTTTGGAAGATGATACCGTTTTCCAATACAAATGCACCAATTATTACAACAAAGCAGCTGAAGACGGGTTACTTTGGAACGATGAAACATTAGGAATCAATTGGGAAATCCAACAACCTATTTTATCACCAAAAGACGAACTAGCTACAACTTTTAATTCATTCATCTCACCTTTCTAATGTTAGTTGAAATAATTTTTGCAGGTTGTTGTTTTTTTGTAATTGGGCTAATTATTAGTCTCGTTAGCAACAAATTGCTGTTAAGTTTTTCGCAAACGCTTGGGATTAGAAACAAAAACGACATCACTGTTCGTTGGTCCAATGAATCTAAACCGTCACTTGGCGGCGTGGCTTTTTTTGTGGCTTTTTTACTCGGTGCAATCGCCTATTCCATCATTTTTTACGCTGAAAATATTTTTCATAATAAAGAATTTGTTGGATTATTTGGCGCAGGACTTATTGCCTTTATTATGGGACTAGCCGATGATGCATACAATACAAAACCTTATCTGAAATTAGCTGTACAAATACTTTGTGGCGTAATTTTAGTTGCAACTGATTCGCTCATTGCTATTACGCCAAGTTTTACAATAAACGCGTTTTTAACAATTTCTTGGGTCGTGTTGATCATGAACTCACTCAACATGCTTGATAATATGGATGGAATTACTGGGACAAATGCCTTGTTTATCCTTTCAACCTGCTTGGCAAGTGACATTATTTTATATGATTGGAACATGAATTTATGGACACTAACATTGTGTATTCAGATTGGTGCAATCGTTGGTTTTCTCTATTACAATATTCATCCGTCTAAGTTGTTCATGGGTGATGCGGGAAGTCAATTCATTGGTTTATTCACGGCGTTTTTTGCCATCCATGATTTGTCAAACATTGGTGTGAAAACAAATGAATCACCACTTATTGGATTAATAATAATTCTGATTGCATTTGGTCCCACGCTAGTTGATACGCTTAGTGTTGTGATCAATCGATTAAAAAAAGGTCAAAACCCAATGGTTGGTGGAAAAGACCACACAACGCATCATTTGGTGTATGCAGGTTATAGTGACAGACAAGTTTGGTACATCTTTTTATTGCTTTCAATTATTTCGTTAATCGTTTCAATTATTGCAATCTATGCGGCCAAATGGAACATGATTGGACTCGTTTACGGTTTAACCATTTATGTGGTTGCTATTTTTATTTTCTTGTACGAAAAAACCATTCGTTTTCAACAAAAAAAATAACTGCCGTTTATTTTCAAAAGTTCACCGTTTTAAACCATTTACTTGTAATTTTGTTCTTAGAAAGAACAGCCTGATTTAGCGCTGTAGTGGAAACGATTATGGCTGAAAAAACAAAACAAGATTCAATCGATATTTACGGAGCGAAAGAACATAATTTAAAAAATGTTTCGCTTTCAATTCCCCGAAATAAACTCGTTGTATTCACTGGTTTGAGCGGTAGCGGAAAATCTTCGCTTGCTTTTGATACCATTTTTGCTGAGGGGCAACGCCGCTATATCGAAACATTTTCTGCTTATGCGCGCCAATTTTTAGGTGGTTTGGAACGTCCAGATGTCGAAAAAATAGATGGCTTGAGTCCTGTTATTGCAATCGAACAAAAAACGGTTTCAAGAAGCCCACGTTCCACCGTAGGAACGATTACTGAAATCTATGACTTTTTGCGCTTATTGTATGCACGTGTAGGAACGGCTATTTCGTACAATACCGGCGAACTAATGGTCAAATACTCCGATGAACAAATTGCCGAGTTAATTATCAAAGACTTTCAAGGAAAAAAAGTGAATGTGCTCGCGCCAAAAATCAAAGGAAGAAAAGGTCATTACCGCGAATTATTCGAGCAAATAGCTAAAATGGGTTTTACCAAAGTACGCGTTGACGGAGAAATTGTTGACATCGAACGTGGCATGCGCCTCGATCGTTACAAAATTCACGACATAGAAATGGTGGTCGACCGCATGCAAATTGCCGAAACCGATAAAAAACGCATTTATGATGCGGTTGTTTTAGCAATGAAACACGGAGCGAAATCAATGATGATTCACGACATGGAATCCAATGAAGTGCGTCATTTCTCTCGTTTTCTGATGTGCCCAACAACCGGGATTTCTTACCCGGAACCGGAACCAAGTTTATTTTCGTTCAATTCACCTTATGGCGCATGTAGCTCGTGTAATGGTTTAGGGGAAATAGCAGAAATAGATCGCGAAAAAGTCATCCCAGATGGAAACTTAAGTATCAAAAAAGGCGGTTTAGCACCTGTTGGAGAATACAAGAAAAATTGGTTTTTTGAGCGCATTGATAGTTATTTACAACAAGAAGGATATACACTAAACACGCCAATAAAAGACCTTCCAGACGATATTATTCATGTCATTTTAAATGGTAATGAAGGGCTGGAAACAAGTGCAAAAGACACAACCATTCGTTTTGAAGGTCTATCCGGATTTATGGCGCGGCATGCAGAAGAAAGTTCTGCAAGCATTCAACGTTGGGCACAAAGTTTCATGAATAAAATCACTTGTCCTGATTGCAAAGGAACGCGTCTCAAAAAAGAAGCGTTAAACTTTATCATCGCTGATAAAAATCTCGGTGAAGTTGCCGCAATGGACTTGCTAGAGGTGGCAAATTGGGTCGAAAACATCACCACCCATCTCACCAAAGAACAACAATTAATCGGAACGGAAATATTAAAAGAAATTCGTAATCGTGTGCGCTTCATCTTAGATGTTGGGTTGGAATATTTGACATTACACCGCTCAGCTAGAAGTCTTTCTGGAGGAGAAGCGCAACGCATTCGTTTGGCGACTCAAATCGGTTCTGAATTGATGAATGTGCTGTACATTCTTGATGAACCAAGTATTGGCTTGCACCAACGTGATAATACCAGATTGATCAATTCACTCAAAAAACTGCGCGATACCGGAAATTCTGTTATTGTCGTAGAACACGACCGTGAAATGATGGAAGCAGCAGATTATGTTGTTGATATCGGTCCTGGTGCTGGTGTTCACGGTGGACAAATTGTCAATGCTGCGCCATTCAATGAATTGATTAGCACCGATTCCATGACCACAAAATACTTGAACGGGGAATTAGAAATCGCTTTACCGAAAAAACGCAGAAAAGGCAACGAAAAAACGCTCGTGTTAAAAGGTGCAACGGGAAATAATTTAAAAAATGTTGATCTAACCATTCCTTTGGGAACGCTAACCTGTGTAACAGGTGTTTCTGGAAGTGGAAAATCGACTTTAATCAATCACACACTCTACCCGATTTTGAATGCACATATTTACAACGGTGTTAAGAAACCAATGCCATACAAAAGTATTCATGGGCTCGAAAACATTGATAAAGTCATTGAAATAGATCAAAGCCCGATTGGGAGAACACCTCGAAGTAATCCAGCAACATACACCAATGTTTTCACAGAAATAAGAACATTATTTGCAGCTTTACCTGAAGCACAAATCAGAGGCTACAAAGCTGGCCGTTTTTCTTTCAATGTCGCTGGTGGTCGTTGTGAAACATGTGGAGGTGGCGGTCTGAAAGTCATTGAAATGAACTTCCTTCCCGACGTTTATGTGGAATGTGAAACCTGTAATGGAAAACGCTATAACCGCGAAACGTTAGAAGTTCGTTACAAAGGAAAATCAATCAACGATGTATTGGAAATGACCATCGAAGATGCTGCTGTTTTCTTTGAAAATATTCCTAAAATACAACGGCCTTTAGCAACCATGAATTCGGTTGGATTGGGATACATAAAACTAGGTCAACCCTCTACAACGTTAAGTGGCGGTGAAGCGCAACGCATCAAACTTTCAGGCGAGTTGACCAAAAGAGGAACAGGTAACACGATTTACATTCTTGATGAACCAAGTACAGGTTTACATTTCGAAGATATTCGCATGTTAATTGATGTCTTGCAACGTTTAGTTGACGATGGAAACACAGTTTTGGTCATCGAACATAACTTAGATATTGTCAAAGTTGCCGACCATATCATTGATGTTGGTCCCGAAGGCGGACGAGAAGGCGGAAAAATTGTTTGTAAAGGAACACCAGAGGAACTGATTAAAAAGCACACAGCTATTTCTCATACCGCCAATTACCTCAAAATGGAAATTGATCACATGAACAAGATTCGAAAGTAACAACTGATTAAGGAAGCGTTTCGACCAATTGAACGTTGTTGGCTTTGTCGAAATAGGAACAAGTTTTGGCGTTTAAATCCATCACCCATTTTTCAATGCCGTTGGCAGCGCAATCAGCACAAAAGGTAACGTAATCGGTTTGACCTTGTTGGTGTAATCTCAAGCGTTCTTGAAATTGGTTCAAATGACACTTATCTGCAATGTTGAAAGGTGAAAAAGCTGCTGGAGCTTGTACTTCAAAATTATTTTCACCGAAATAAACTGTGTGGCTATCAGTAGCCCATGTTTCGAATCGTTGCACACCCAATGCATGAATTTCATTGATATAATTTGGGAAATCCGCTCCGGATTTTACTTTACTGTGTGCTGCTTCTATTGCTGCTAATTCAAACATCTGCTAGTTTTTGAAGCACAATAATAAATAAATATTTTTTCAATAATCGCATTTTGCAGCATACTAAATCGTTCAAGGTTAAAATGGCAGTTAATTCTAATAAATTGTAACAGGAATTAATGTAATTTTATGCATCGGAATAATACAAGTCGTACCATTTACAAAGCATATGAACGTTACCTCAAAAGATTGGAATGAAATAAAAACAAATGATAGCTGGGCAATCTTTAAAATCATGTCCGAATTTGTTGAAGGTTACGAACGTATGGCACGCATCGGTCCATGTATTTCTATTTTCGGTTCTGCTCGAACGCCTGAAACAAGTCCCTACTATCAATTAAGTTCCGAAATTGGAGCGAAATTGGCTGCAGCAGGTTACGGCGTTATTACAGGTGGTGGACCTGGAATTATGGAAGCAGGAAACAAAGGAGCGTACAATGTTGGTGGAAAATCTGTTGGGTTAAATATTGACTTGCCTTTCGAACAATTTCACAACAAATACATTGACCGCGACCACAATATCAATTTCGATTATTTCTTTGTGCGTAAAGTCATCTTTGTGAAGTATTCCCAAGGATTTGTGGTAATGCCTGGTGGCTTTGGAACGATGGACGAATTGTTTGAAGCAATTACGCTTATCCAAACAAAGAAAATCACAAAACGACCAATTGTATTAATTGGATCAGATTATTGGACAGGATTAGTGAAATGGGTCAAAGAAATCATGCTAGAAAAGGAACACAATATTTCTGCAGAAGACATGAATTATTTGAATATCGTGGACACTGCAGACGACGCGGTTAAATACATAGAAGACTTCTACAAAACACACGAACTTAGTCCAAATTTTTAAGCAGGCCAAGTAGCTGCAACAACTTTGTCCGCTGCTCCTGCATTTTCAGCAAATAGTGCTGCTAAATTAGTTGTAGCAAGCAATTGGTTTTGTTGAAAATAATTTACTGCGTTTTCAAATGATTCAGCATTATCAATACTTATTGCTGCTTTCCTGTCTAGAAACAATTGTGCCTCTGGAAAACGACTGAAATGAGGTCCGAAAATAACTGGAACGCCAAATGCACCTGGTTCTAAAATGTTGTGCAATTTCCCAGTAAATCCACCACCAACATACGCAATTTGTGCATATTGATACGCCGCAGTTAATTGTCCAATGGTATCCAAAACAAAAACAGGCGCACTTGTTGCTTCTTCTGTTGTGTAACGAGTAATTCGACCAGCAAATAAATCCGAAATTAGCTGGATGTTTTCTTCTGTGATGGAATGTGGTGCAATGATAATTTTCCACGATGCTGATAATCGGAGTAATGCTGGTGCAATTTTTTCTAAATCGACAGGCCAAATACTTCCCAAAATTAAGGTTGGCTTTTCCCCAACAAATGCCTTGATTTTTGGTGCTTCCTCGTTTGATTGCGTAACAGCAATCATGCGGTCAAATCGCGTATCACCTGTTACAGTTACTTGAATAATGCCGATGGAATTTAACAAACGTAGCGACTGTTCATCTTGCACATAAAAATGGTCAAACAAACGCAAAGCTTTGCGAAAAAAACCGCCATACCATTTGAAAAATCGGTGTGTTGTTCGAAACAAGCTACTTACTCCGTATATTTTCGCACCATGACGTTTTGCAGCTTTTAGATGGTTGTACCAAAACTCATATTTGACGAAAAAAACCAATGATGGTTGAATCGTTGCAACAAATGCTGTAGCTTTCGATTTGGTATCTAAGGGAAGATAAAGTGCTAAATCAACTGCATGTTTTCGTTTGTCATAAAACTCCATCCCAGAAGGACTAAAAAATGTAACTACAAGAAAAATCGTTGGATCTTTTTCCTTTAGCGCGTTCATAACTGGCAAACCTTGATCGAATTCTCCTAATGACGCACAATGAAACCAAACAACTTTTCTGTCCTTGGGAATGGATACGCCTTCAAGACCTCTTTTTCTTCCAGCAACCCACTTCGCTGCCTTTGTATGAAAGAGTGCTGCAAATCGCATTAAAAGATAAAAAATGCGTATTCCGAATCCGTAAAACAAACGCATCAGTCGTAATAAAAATCTTTTGGTTTGCGTTCGTAAATCGGAATAAACCACCCTAATTTGATGCCGTATTGCAGATCCAAGCGTTGCGCTGTTGGAACGGGTGTCGTTGGTTGATCAAAGAAAATGTCACGACGGTTGTAGGTCAATCCTTGAGAAAAATAAAAACCGCCATAAAAATTTACAAAGCCCTTATTCGCCATGAAGGCATAGCCAATAAATTGATGGAAATTTAATCCCGTTGTATAGCGATCGTATCCTTTTCTATAATCCAATTCCAATGTCGGAATAACTTGATCTTGCGTTTCAACGCGCATTTTATGTTGGACATATCCCAAACCTCCATGGACATAAATTCCCGAATTGCTATTCGGTCCAGCAATTGAAAACACTTTTCCAAGCATTAAATTAACATTAAAACCACGCGCCATAACCAAAACAAGAGCAACATCTCCATTAACGTCTGTAATATTTCCATAACTGTCAAGCAAATGACTAAACAGCGTATTTATTTTTATTTGATCGCCAAAAATAAAATTACCATCTAAACCGACTACCCAATTTCGATTGGTTTTGTATCCAGCCATAACGCCCAAATGATTCAAGGTACCAAAACGTTCCGACAAATCTCCTCCAGGAGAAATTAAACCATAATGCAAGCCTATCCATGGTGTGCTAATGACAGAATCCTTCACATTTCTTTGCGCAGAAAGAAAGAAAGATTGCACCAGCAATAAAACGAATAAGAGTTGTTTGAAATGTTTCATACGGGAATCAAAGTTACTAATTTCTTTATGAGCTGCGTTTTACAAATGCATTTTTTAACGATTCTTCCTAAACGAATGCACCGTCAAATTATTTCATCCGCATGGCTTTTGATGGCGCAATTTTCGCTACCAAATAAGAGGGAATCAACAATGCAGCCAAACACACAATCAAGGTAATCACATTTAATCCAATAATAGAAAGTACTGAAATCGAAACAGGAACAGCATCCAAATAGTAAATTTTAGGGTCTAATGGAACAATGTGAAATGCTGCTTGCAACAAACAAAACCCGACGCCAATTACATTTCCCCACAACATTCCTTTGAGTATAAGTTTCCCAAAATGAACCAAAAACACTTTGCGCAATTGCCAATTGGTTGCACCCATCGCTTTAAAGACACCAATAAAACTACTACGTAATAAAATCATCACCAACAAGGCGGAACCCATATTGATGATTCCTATTACAAGCATTAACAAGAGAACAATTGCCATGTTAATATCTAAAAAACTCAACCAAACAAACAAATCGCGCTGATTGTCTTTGATGCTTTTCACTTGAACAGTTTGGGTGAAATTTGGATTAAACACAACTGCTTTCTGAACAGCTCTTTTGACTTTTTCAAGCGCTTCAAAGTCGTTGACCATCAATTCATACGACCCAATATAATGCGTAAATGATCCTTTTCCGGGTGTTGCTGAAAACGTGATTTTTTTGGCTCCTGCCAAGAGATAAAAGTTATTGCCGGTGTCGTCCAAGTATTTTTTATCAAGA
Organism: Fluviicola sp.; assembly: GCA_017983675.1. Lineage (GTDB taxonomy): Bacteria > Bacteroidota > Bacteroidia > Flavobacteriales_D > Crocinitomicaceae > Fluviicola. The sequence continues at coordinate 104,518 of JAGOAZ010000003.1, read as the reverse complement.
GTTTTTTCCGCTGTCAATTGAAACAAACATGAAGCTGCCTTGTTGCCTGTAAGCGAAATTTTTAAATAAGCCGTATCGGGCAATGCTGTTTCCCCATCGCGCAATTGTGTTGCTCCTGTTGGTTCGTCCAATCTGATCCAAAAATCGGCTGCAATTAAACGAATAACCGTGTCTTTTGTTGGACAAATTTGATAACCGGCATAGCGCTCAAATCCATTACCCCAATCGTAGCGATAATTGCCATTCCCACCTATTACGTTTGCGCGAATGACAAGTTCGCCATTGGCTAAGGTGTCATCTACTTCAATCGCTGCTTGAATTCCCCAATCATTCAACTGTTGAACTTGGTGCAAGGAACAAACAACTAATTCTTGATCAAAATCGGCTAATCCAGTTTCAAAAATTCCAACAATTTTAAATTCGCGTTGAATGGGTTGTTGCTTCACGAAAAAAGCCGCAACAGTATCCCCCAAAGAATAGTGAAGTTTTTGCGCAATATTCTTAGAAATTAGTAACTCGTTGGAAGCAGCTTGCTTGAAATTCGGAACACGTCCTGAAATCAAATGTGTTTGAAAAAAATGCCAATCATACGATTTATCAACACCTTTTAACACAACACCAAGTATTTCTTTTTGCCCTTTTTCAGCAGACGATTGTAACAAAGCTGGTTTGTAAGCTACTGATTGTAAAGAGGTAACACCGTCAATCGAACGCGTTAAATCCTCAAACTTTTTATCGGTTAATAAGGGAGCAGTTTCAAATAATGTGCCTTCTCCATCTTTTTGTATGGAAATATGTGAACCAAAACCAATAACTTTACGGCTAACTTCTTGTTGAAAACCATCCACAATAGCTACGGTAATTGTATTAACAATCATGGCTAGTGCGATACTAATTGTTGCGATTCGTGTTATCGGACGCGCAACTTTTTTCCCTTCAACAGTTTGTTTTTGAAGAGTTCGAGCAATGAAAAATATGAAATTCCAATTAGTACGCATGCGATTACGAAATTACATAAAGCTTTTGTCCATACAAAGTATTTGTGCGCTTTTCCTATTTAGTTGCTCGATCAAACACGAAAATACCCTTCCAACTGCTGCCACTACGACAACAAATACGATTCAACGCGAACAAATCATCAAGGAATCAGAAAATTACCAAACGGAAGTTTATCAACCTACTCATGTTCCCACTTTACAACTTGGCAATGGTCGTTTAAACTTATACTTGGATTCATTAAGAGGGCGCCGCGTTGCCATTGTTGCCAACCAATCATCGGTAATTGGAAAAACACATTTAGTCGATTCTTTACTTGCATTGGGCATTCAAATACAAAAGGTTTTTGCGCCAGAACATGGATTCAGAGGAACTGCTGATGCTGGCGAAAAAGTATGGTCGCACAAAGATCCAATTACAGGGTTACCAATTGTTTCTTTGTACGGAAACAACAAAAAACCACGCGCAGACCAATTGTGGGATGTTGACATCGTTTTGTTTGATATCCAAGATGTTGGCGTGCGTTTTTACACCTATATTTCCACATTACATTACGTGATGGAAGCATGTGCGGAAAACAACAAAGCGTTGATTGTTTTGGATCGACCAAATCCAAACGCACACTACATCGATGGGCCAATGCTCGAAAAAGATCAAGTTTCATTTATTGGGATGCATCCTGTTCCAATTGTGTATGGAATGACGATTGGAGAATATGCATTGATGATTAACGGAGAATTTTGGTTGGCAAAAAACAACACGTGTAAACTGTATATCGTGCCGTGCAAAAATTACAACCACAAACAAAAATTCGAAATCGAAATTCCTCCTTCCCCTAATTTACGGACTGATTTAGCAATTACCTTGTACCCAAGTTTGTGCTTTTTCGAAGCAACAACAGTGAGTATTGGTCGTGGAACGGAACGTCCCTTTGAAATGTATGGGCATCCTCATTTTCGAAAAACAGATTTTCAATTTATACCCATGCCAACCACTGGTGCGAAAGAACCTTTATGGCAAAATAAATCGTGCAATGGTTACGACTTACGCTCAATTCAGCGAAAAAGAGCCTACGAAATTAACCTGAACTGGTTGATCAATGCGCGCGACCAATTAGGTGATTCAGTTCCATTTATCGATCAGAAAAACTTCTTTGACCGCTTGGCAGGCACAACAAAATTACGCCAACAGTTAAAAGATGGTTTAACTGCAAAAGAAATCAAAAACTCGTGGAAACCAGCAATTGATACGTTTTTAGTAACGCGTCAGAAATACCTGATTTATAACTAATTAAAGCTTGTTGATTGCAACTTTTTTTGCACCTTCCAACACAGTTTCTTTCATCGATTCCATGTAATTCAATAATTCAGCTTGTAATTTTGGATCAGATGCGCCCAAAATTTTAGCAGCCAATATCCCCGCATTTTTCGCTGCATTGATTGCAACAGTTGCAACCGGAATACCATTTGGCATTTGAACAATCGACAATAAACTGTCCCATCCATCAATGGAATTACTCGACTTGATTGGAACGCCAATAACTGGAAGTGGTGTCAACGAAGCTGTCATTCCTGGTAAATGTGCAGCACCTCCTGCTCCAGCAATAATAACTTTCAATCCACGTTCAGCTGCTGTTTTCGCATAGTCAAACATGCGCTCAGGTGTACGGTGTGCTGATACGATTGTTAATTCATAAGGAATTCCAAATGCTTCTAAAATTGCCGATGCTTCTTGCATAATTGGAAGATCCGAAGTACTTCCCATAATGATACCAACCATGTTTTTTTGTGTAAAAATAAGAAACATAATTTGTTTTTACTTCATCCTTGTCACAACTGCGCTGAAACGTTGACCAGAAAATTTATTGCTATTCACAGCCGTTTTGTTGATTTAATTTGATTGGCCTATCGCTGTAAATGACAATCTATTGTACTTTTGCAGAAAAAAAACTATGCGTTTGTTCTACTTCCTACTTGTATGCTCATTAAATATCTCCTTGCGCTTATTTTACAAACGTATCGTATTCATCAACAAACCAAAACGTTTTTTTAATCGTACTATTTACGTTTCAAATCACCCAAATTCCTTCATGGACCCAATTATGTTGGGCGCATTGAGCAAGTCTATTTTTAACTTTATGACGCGCTCCGATGTCTTTAAATGGTGGTTGAAACCGTTTCTATGGTTAGCGCACATGTTACCAATTTACCGCCAACACGACGGCGAAAATACACAAGAAAAAAACAAAACAGTTTTCAATCGCGTTAACAAAACACTTGCAAACGGCCGTAATATCTTGATTTTTGGCGAAGGATTTACAGACGACACGCCAATTCGTGGTCTAAAACCTATCAAAAAAGGCGCAGTCCGAATGGGGCTTACGGCTTTAGAAGGATGCAACTGGGAAAAGAAAATTTACTTGGCATCCATAGGGATTAATTATACCGATAGAAACACGATTGGCAGCGAACTCTTAGTGGAATACGGTGGTGAAATTTGCTTAAACGATTACCGAAAAGACTTCGAAGAAAATACACCGAAAGCAATCAATGACATTACAAAAAAACTAGAAGGAATGATGCAAGACTGCGTGATTTATGTTGCCGATAAATCCAATTACGCGTTCATAGAAAACATCATGCAAATTACCCGAAAAGGTTTCAATCATGCCAATCACGATGACACGATAGCGTTGAAAGCACGATTCGAATACAGCAAAAAATTAGCGCATTGGATCAATGAAAATGCGACCGAAGAAAACGAAGCTATCAATCAACTGAAAAAAGAATTGAATGCCTATTTTGCACTTGAAAAAAGAATGCAGATTCAAGACCGATTTGTGTTTGAAAGCGCTTCTTCAAAAACGGTTTCTCGATCCAAAGAATTGTTCTTACTAGCGACTGCGTGGCCAATAGCAATTTTGGGTGCAATTCAAGGATTCATCCCATACTTTTTAGCAAAAAAATTGACCGAAAAAATCATGAAACGCAAGGTGTTTTGGGGTTCTGTTAAAATGCTCCTTGGAAAAGTATTTGGAACGATTTATTCCTTGCCCATCGTCATTTGGTTAACAAAGAACTACTTCCCGCACTGGTCTTTCGGAGTGATTTACTTTTTATTCGTCGCGCCAGTTTTGTGGAAGATTTCTTACGATTATGGAACGTGGTTCAAAGAATATCTGTTGAAAGGCAAAATGAAGCATGCTGATTTATCGAAGTTTGTCACGAAACGTCAACAATTGGCGCAACAAATTGATGAATTAGTTCCGGTGGCATAGTTTGTCGATTCGTTGGAGCTTGAGCTTAATTATTCTGATAATAATTCAGTTATGTTTTTTAGAAGTGGTTTTTCAACTTAGATAGCGTATTCATAAACTTAATAGTTGAAAAAACTGCTTGTCAATTTTTAACATTTCTATTATTAGTTTTTTCTCAAAAAGAGTCATGCTTATCGATTCTAAATCTAAGTAGGAAACCCTACCTTCCAGGTACAATTGTTTTGTTTTGTCAAACACTTGTTGTAAAGTGATGAGAATATCGGTTTCTAATGAAATTTCTGCACTTAAAGCGAGTGTTTTTTGCTCAATTTCAACAATTCTCTTTGAATAGTCAATTTCATTTTTATTTCTAGCTTCTTGAAGCTGTTCTTTTTTTAAATCCGTTAATTCCTTTTGTTTAAAATACTCACCTTTTGAAAACAATGGAATGTTCACATAAATTCCAATTGATTCATATAAGTTTTCATTGATTTGGCTCGTGTATGATTTTGTTGGATAACCGATTGAATTAAAATCTTTGTTATTTGTTGAAAATCCTGTCCCAATATTTCCATTTAATGAAACAGATGGCATTATAGAACTTTTGTAAATTTTCAAATTTTCAATTTCATTTATTAATTCCAATTTTATTCGTTCAGATTCAAAGTATTCAAAGAAAATAATTTTGTCTGCGCAATTAGAAATTGATTCAAATGAAAAATGATGTGCGGAATTCAATGGGAGTCCCATTTTATAATTTAAGTTTATTTGAGATAAACGATTTTCAGCATATATTTTACTTTTTAGTACTCCTTCGTTTTTGATAGAAAGATAACTTTTCAATGTATCAACTGCACTAATTCTTCCGTTTTTTAATAAAATGCGCTGTAAATTTTGAATTTCTTGGATATTATTAATTTTCTTGTCTGAAATTATCAATCGAAGCTCTAATTTACATAAATTGATATAACTTTCAATCAATGATTGTATTTGTTCATTTTCCTTTTTTTTAAATTCAAGTTGAGAAAGTTGAATAGTATTGTTCAAAATACTGCGCTTATAAAAGTATGAAAAACCATTAAAAATGGTCATTCCTGCATTTAATCCAAAAGATTGAGAGTTAACATTACTTGTGGCAAATGTATTAGTAAAAGGGTCTAAACGCCTTCCAAATGAGGTGTTAAATCCTGTTGAAGCACTTAAATTTGGAAGAGCTGAATAAATATGATATTTTCTATTTACAAAATTAGTTTGATTTGTAAATTTCTGCTCATAAAAATTTTGCTTGTTATTTTTTAATAAATCAATACACTCTTGAAGTGTAAGTGTGTCCTGAGCCTTCGCAATAAATGGACAAAAAAGAAACAAAAATATAAAATTCCTCATTGTACTAAATCGATGATTTTTTCAAAGAACCGTTCTAGTAAGCGTTTCTTTTTCGTAATGATTTTAACTTGTCCTTTCAATTGGGCTTTCAATGGGATTTGTTTTTTGTATGTTGTTTTTAATTGATTTTTTAACTGAATTTTCACTTCATAAGTCCCGTCTTTTTCTATTGGTGTAATACTTGAAACAAAGCCTTCAATCATACCAAATTCATTTTTTGGAAAATCTTCCAATTCAATAAAAACTTGTTGTCCAGTTTTTACTTTCCCTGCTCCGATTGAGGTTATTTTTGCAAAAGCAATATATTTACTTCCATTAGGGACAACAACTATAGAAGCCTCATTTGGTTTGTAAAACTTATCTTTTTGCAAGATTTTATTGAACAATACTTTGCCATCACATGGAGATGTCCAAATGGCGTTTTTAGTCCAATCGTATAATTGACTTTTTAAATTAGAAACAGCTGATTCAATCATAGATTTCAATTCACGTAGTTTCGTTTGATTTTCAATTTTCAAATTGAGTAATTGACTTTTGAGGGTATTCAATTGAATCAGATTTTGAACATATTGTTCTTTTTGAGATTGAACACTTTGCATTGCTTGTGTTTCATTGCGTTTGTCTTGATTCAAATTTTGTTTCGAAATTGCATTTTGTTCGAGTAATTTTTGACTTGCTTTTAAATCTTCAGCAATCAGGTTATATTCCGATTCAGAAAGTTTGATTTTTCTACTCGAAATAGTTTGTAATCGTTGTCGATAAATTATTTCTCGTTGTATTGAATTGATTTGTTCATTGAATAAATTAGAAGATAAGTTTGTATTCCATTCATTTATTTTTGTTTGTAAATTGATCCATGAATCTTGAAATGTACCTAATTGTAACAACTTAGATTCTGTTGGAATTTGTTTGCTTTCTTCTAATTTTAATTCTGATAAATATGTTGTAATAAATTCAATGTCTTTTTTAGCTGCTTTGTTATCAAATTGAATCAATAACTGTCCTTTTTTTACTTTTTGTTCCGATTTTACATTAATTGCAATGAGTTGTGCATACGATTGATTGACAATTTCAATTGGTGGTTGTTTTGTTGTTACTAAAGCATTGCCATTGATTTCATCTGGGTATTTTATTATCCATGAAAGTGTAAGCATTAAAAAAATGATTAAGAAAAATATAGAATTTCCAGAACGAACTATCCATGAAGGTGGATGCGAAAGCATTTCATTCATTGGTTCGCTTTTAAGTGATATATCAATGTCTTTAATTTCTTGCATGTTATTTTTAATTTCTGAGGACAGATTTCATCATCTGCAATTTATTTTTTCTTTAATTCAACTCCAACTGATTCTTTACCAAATGAAAATAACTACCTTTCAACTCAATTAACTCAATATGCGTGCCTTGTTCAATAATTTTTCCATGATCCAACACAATAATTTGATCCGCATTTTTTACAGTACTTAATCGATGAGCAATCACAACAGCTGTTCTTCCTTGAAAAAAGTCATTCAAATTCTCCATAATTACTTTTTCGTTGTTGGCATCTAAAGCACTCGTTGCTTCATCAAAAAATAAAAAATCAGGGGTTTTATACACTGCACGTGCTATCAAAATCCGCTGTTTTTGACCTCCACTTATTCCCATTCCGTCTGAGCCAATCTTTGTATTGAAATTGAGTGGTAAACTATCCACAAAATCTCGAATATTAGCAATGTGTGCTGCTTTCTTTAGTTTTGTTTTATCTATATATTCATCTGCAACAGCAATATTATTTGCAATAGTATCGCTGAACAAAAAGCCATCTTGCATGACAGAGCCACAATGCGCACGCCACGTATATTGACGAATGCTGTTCAATTCACTTTCGCCGATTTTTAATTTTCCTTCTGTAGGTTCATAAAAACGGAGTAATAGTTTCATTAAAGTAGTTTTTCCGCTCCCACTTGCTCCAACAATAGCCGTTATTTTGTTTTCTGGAATGGTCAATGAAATATTTTCTAGTACGTTGGATGCAGACCCTGTGTACCGAAAACTTACACGATCTAATGTAAGCGTCTTATTTTCAGGTAATTCATGTGCTAAATTTTCTGGCATCGGTTCTTCGTCTTCTTTGTTATGAATTTCTGCTAATCGTTCCAACGATATTTTTGCGTCTTGCAAAGAGTAAATGAATCCTAAAAATTGAGCAATAGGAGCATTTAACTGTCCAATGATATAGGAAACTGAAAGCATCATTCCTAAGGTTAATTGACCTTCGATAACCAATTTAGCGGTTAAAAAACTGATAATGATGTTTTTTAATTCGTTGATGAAATTGGCGCCATTGGTCTGCAATTGTTCCAAGCGCAAGCTAGAAAGTTGAATCTTGAACAATTTGACTTGGATATGTTCCCAATTCCAACGTTTGCTTCGTTCAGCATTGTGTAGTTTTATCTCTTGCATGCCCGCTATCAATTCCAATACTTTGGATTGCTCATCTCGCATTTGGAAGAAGCGTTTGTGATCTAAATCTTTTCGCTTTTTCAAGAAAAAACTAACCCAGACAAAGTAAAGAACTGTTCCAGCTAAAAAGACCAAAAAAACTGGAATGTTGTATATGGACAAAACGATACCGAAAACAATAAAATTGATTGCCGAAAACAACACATTGAGCGATTGACTGGTCAAAAGATTCTCAATACGTTGATGGTCTTGTATGCGTTGCAAAATATCGCCTGTCATTTTTATGTCGAAGAAAGACAAAGGCAATTTCATCAGTTTAATGAGAAAATCGGAAACCAGAGCAATATTGATACGTGCGCTCATGTGAAGCAATATCCAACCCCGAATAATTTCTACAAACGTTCTACCCAAAAAAACAAATAATTGCCCAACGAGTACCAAATACAAAAAACTCATGTCTTTGTTTTGGATACCGATGTCGACCACACTTTGGGTCAAGAATGGAAAAATAAGTTGTAAGATACTAACTACCAATAAACCAAGCCCCAACTGTACCATCAATTTTCGGTGACCTTTCACATACGAAAACAGAAAAGAAAAACCTTCTTTTGGTGCTTTATCGTCTTCTTCTGTCTCCTTGAGTTTGGGTGTCGGTTCTAATAGCAAAGCTATCCCTTCTTGGGTTAATTCATTGGCTGTTGATCCTATCCAGTTATCTATAAATTCTTGTTTGGAGTAGACCAATAAACCATGTGCTGGGTCTGAAATATATATTTTGTCTTTTTTAATTTTATAAACAACAACGAAATGCTTTTCATTCCAAAAAACTATACAAGGTAAAGGTGCATTTTCTGTCAAATTGATAAAATCTACCTTAACACCCAAAGTCCGAAACCCGATGTTTTCCGCCGCCTCGCTGATGCCTTTTAGACTACTGCCAGCTCTCGTTGTTTCTGAGTTGAAGCGCAGTTTTTGCAAGGAAATAGATCGGCCATGGTACTTAGCGACCATGCGAAGGCAGGTTGGGCCGCAATCCATTGCGTCAGGTTGTTTGTAGAATGGGAATTTTTTCATTTTTTAATACTTCGCAATTTCCTTGACTATATCTTGTAAATAAACAGGGTAAAATATTTCAACATAAACATCTGTTTTTTGATAACCCTGAATAAATAATTGTTTCGCAATTTGAAAGTTTTTTAGTCCTTTTTTCTTTTTTCCTAATCTGTTAAAACATTTTCCTCTTTCATAAAAGGCTTCTAAAAAGTGTGGATTATATTTTATAGCCAAATTAAAATAGTTGATAGCCGCTTTGTCATTTCCAGAATTTAACATTGCTATTCCCATATAATAAAACGTACTTACATCTACCCATTTTTCACCAATTGTAATTGTAGTTTCCTTAATGTATTTTGAAAATTCTAAAATTGCATTTTCATAATCCTTTTGCATGAGGTAACTTAATCCTTTTAGCATATAAAGGTTTTCACCTGCAGGAAAATCACTAAAATTTGGAGTTAATGAGTCATAGATGGTCAAATAATTCAAAGCTCTTTTGTAATCCCTGTAATAATAAAGCATGACCCAACCAAAATAACCATAAACTTCTGGATTCAAATTTGCTGCTTCTTTCAGATAATCATATGCGATTGAATAATTTCCGTTTTTTGTGTTTTGTACAGATAACTCATGTAATAATTCATAATCCTTTTTTTTTATCCTTTCTAGCCCCAAAGCCATAATTTTATTTCCTCGCAAATTATTCCCCATATATATGTCTTGATAGCCAATACTGATAAGACCGTATGGATTTTCAATGGGAATACTATCTTTATGGGAATTAACAAAATTTTGTTCTTCTTGTGATAAAACAATTTTTGTTTTTTCCTGTGACAAACAATCAATACTGTTTAAAAAACAACAACAAATGACAATTATTTTTAGTTTATTCATAAAATACTATTTTGGGAGAATTTCTGTTAAAACACCGTTTTCGATACGGAAAGAAAGAAATTTATGACTATTAACAATCTCTCCGTTTTCATTTTTGGCTGGAATCCAACCATTTAGATTTTTAACAATTTCTAATAAATCTTGAGACAATTTTTCATCTAATACTGTATCATTATAATCCAAATCTGTTTGTTTTACATTAAAATTACCTGTCTGTCCTTCACAGTTTACATGAAATTGAATAGTTATAATTCCATTAATATTATTATTTAAAAAAGTTTGATTCAATTTGATTAAAATTTGAGATTTTACTTCATAAAATCCACCTTTATAAATTAATTCGGGATAATAATAGGGGTACGTTTTTTGATCTCCACAAAGTTTGAAATCATTAACTTGACTATTGCCTGTTCTATTTAGTAAGAGCAATAAAAAAAATAAAATTGTTTTTTTCATTTTATATTGGATTATTCTTTAGAAAAATTTTGTAAGAAAAGTTGTACGGTTGATTGCTTAAATTAAGGGGTTGAATTAATTTTCTATGTTTCAATAATACACCTTTATACGTTTCTAAAAACTGGGTGAGTAATAATTTTCCCTCATCTTTAAAAAAGATACTATTTCCTTCATTATCCAATTGAGACAACAATTCAAAATCTTGACCGAATTTATAACAATTAAAAGCAAGTCTCCCTAACAATTCGTGCAATTTATGACCTTCAAACACCTTGTTATCTATACAATTACTTAAGCAGGTAATTATTGAATCATACGTAAACATTGCGTGCATAACAACAAATAAACTTCTTTCCTCTTCATAAAATTCAACTTCCTCTTGCGATGCGATATTTACATGTTGATCAATCTTAAAAATATCAGGTTTTGCAGCTAAAAAAGTATTGAAAATCACGTGTCCACCTTGATGGGCAATATCTTCAATGAAAAAAACTTCGTTATATTCATCCTGGAAAGCATTAAAAAAGGCACAACCGTGAACAGACAGCGTTGCAAACGAATTTCTATCAACAACTTCAGTGTTCATAAATTCATAGGCATTAGATTTAAAAATCATAATATTTCTCAAACAAATCTTTAACATTACATAAAATTCATAAGAATAATCTCTTATATGGTCAAATGCAAGGGTTACATGTTCCAAATGCCTTTGTGTTATCTCTGAGACTTCTACTGTTACAAGATCTCCTTCAGATTTAAAAAAATGTTCGTAGAGTAAATTATGAGGATGTTTTATAACTTCAAATAGACCATGAATTAACAAAGGTGGCTCGAATGAAAAATTTACTTCTTGTTGCTTCTCGTCTTTTAAAACATAAGATTCAGATTTGAACGATATGTCTAACGGAGTTAATATTTTATCCGTGTTGAAATATCCTAAATTTGGCAAGTAAATTCTACCAATTTCGTCAGTAACTAAATGAACTGGTTGTTCTTGCAAAAAAGTTGACTTATATCCCCACAAAACATCCATTACTTCTACCTTTTGTTTTGAATTTAGAGCAGCAAACACAAACGAATCAGTGTAAATTTTGTCGTTTTCAAAATCCAAGAGTTCAAAAATTGAAGGGGTTTTGTTGTAAAGCACTAATTTAATGTTTTCTATTAAGGCTTCTCTGCCTGTTTGAATATTTTGTTCAAAATATATTTCCTTTTGCATATTAAAATGTTTAGTATAGATCTTCCTTTGATAAAAAAACGCTAATAGTATCTCTATCTCGCTTTAAATCAAGGTTAAATCCTAATTCTTTATCTTGAGATTTAAGAACTTCTTGTAGTTCACATTCACTGTGAATGTCTTTTAAATCAACATTGTTAACTTTCAAAACATGATCATACAACTTTACACTTGAAATACTATTCGAAATTCCAGAAATAACAACGTTACCATTTAAGAAAGAAAAATTAATGTTTAATATATTTGATATTTGGTTAATGCTGTATATTTTTTTTTTCTTTAAATAGATAACCTTTTTATCTATGTCAATAATAATATTATTAGCAAAAAACCAATAGCTACCTAAAATATTTGTATCAAAACCATCTGTAAATTGGATTATTCCTGAGTATTTATTTCCTGCAAGACATAAATCTCCGTTTTGATAAATTGTCTCTTTAAGTCGAGAAGAATTTAATGCGTTTATATTCTGCATAAAAATCTTGCTTTCACAAGTATCATTATATAAAAAAGACTTTCGATTTGTTAAAATGAAACCATATGAATATCCCGAATCTAATGTAAAAACTTCTTTATTTTTTTTTAATATAATGTCACCTAAATTTATTTTAATTGGTAACCTTTTAAATTCTTTCAAATCATCAATTTTATTAATTGAGTTTGTAACAATTAGTTTTTTCGCATCATTATCGAAAAAGAAAACACCTTGGTTCAATATGTCATTACCCAATATTCCGTCTATTGTATTATGACAATCAAAAGGGAATGATTCTTTAGTGTGAAATTTAAAATTATTAACTTTCAAGTCTCCCAAAGCTAAATTTCCTAAAACTATTTCAGATTCTACTTTAATTTTATTAGCATCAGTTGATGCGGAATTAAAATAGTGCCGCAAATCCATTTTTTTTTGAATTTGATTTTTGATATAGCTTTTAGAACCTGTATCAAAAACAAATTTACAATCAGAACCGTCTATATTAAGATGAATTAGAATTAGTCCATTTTTTATTTCGTAGGGAATTTCGCTATAAAATTCATATTTTATTTTTGGTTCATAATAAAAATATTTAAACAATTTGTTCTTCATCAAAGAACATGAACTTATTAGAAGAAAAAAAAAGGAAAAAAATATTTTCATAATAAAAATGCATTAAAAACCTAGTAGTTAACTGAAAGCTAACTACTAGATTCTATTTCAAAATTGTTTATGGTAACTGTGGTCCATTTGGCCCATTTAACCAATTGTCAACTCTATCAGTAATCCATCTGCCTATTTTCTTTCCAGCTTGTCCGGATTCTCCATGACAATTAAACAAATTTCCGCCTTGAATATTATCCATTGCAATTTCTACATTTTGGTTTTCAGCTTTAGCTTTGAAAGCCTCCAAACTCATTTTTGAATTTTTCATACTAAATTTTAGTTTAAATTTTCCCTACTCATACTCGCTTTTCGGAATCGCCAGCACGAAAAAATAACTATCTTTGAAAATCGCTTCGTGCAAGCGAGAAACAAAGACGCACATTCAAATAGGACTGCAATCTTCAGATCCTGTGTCTTTGGGTAAGGGCTTGTTGCAGCAAGCTCTTATTTTTTTTATGATAACTTCACCAAATGTGAGATTATTGAAATAAAAAATTGTTCATTAGCAAATAATGAGCAATGGGCATATCAAAAAAAAAGAGTCGTACGTGTGTTTGGATGTTTGTATTGCAATAAATCGGTAAATGGTTAATCGAATATACAATTAATTTTTTAAATGACAAGTTATCTTGTAATTTAATTTCGCATTTATATGCAAATAAACTTTTAATTAATCATCAATAATAAGACTTTGGACCAACAATAATGTATGTTTGTTGGTAGAAATAGAATTTACTCATCTCCCCACAACTCTTTATTAATTAATGCGATGTTTTCGTGGTCAATTGAAAACTCATTTTCATTTGATATTACGCCACATTCAGCTAAGGTTAAGTAACCATCTTCTCCTTCCCATTTTGCAATATATGGGTTGTAGTTGCATTCTTCATAATAATACCAATTATCACCATTCCTATTCATCGGTATTTTATCGGTAATACAGCAATTTCTAAATTCACAATCCATACAAACTTCAATTTTTTTTGTGCTAACATCCCAGAATTTTATCATATCTATATCCTGTACAACATCTTGTATATCTGAAATAGATTTCATACTATTAATGTTAAACAATGTCTGTCTACTATCTTGATAGGACATAAAAAAACCAGATGCATCCAAAAAAAATCTTTTGTTATAAAATGGATGATGATTCAGAGATTCAAGGTACACTATTTCATTAATGTCGAAAGATTTATCTGAAATATTGCTCGCAGAATTTTGTCGAATAACCCAACCACTGAAGTTTTGTTTTTTAACAAATTCTACTTTTCTATTAAGATAAGCTTGATCTTCAGAAAAAATCAACCTAACCCGATCATCTAACTTAAAAATATTCTCAAAATCAGCCTCATACTTCTTTCCTTCTTTTACAACAACTTCAACATAATCTACATTGGTTTGTTTTATATACAGCAGGTTTTTCTTGATCGTATCAATGGAGGATTCGGAAAAGATTAATTGTATTGCTATCGCACCTACTTTCTGTAAATAAGTCACTAATAAATTTGAAATCAGTGAATCTTCACCTTTTAATTCAACAATCCAACAATCAACTGGAAAAGGTGATTCGTATTCAGTAAAACTGTTTGTCGATTCAAAGTGACTTGAAGAGCTTGTAAGGTAATCTAATTCAACTAATCTTTTTATGATAGAATTTTCTAACAAAGCCTTTGTTTCTAGCACTTGCAATAAATCTAAATCTTCAAAACAAGGTACTAATTCTGAATCAAAACGAAACATCCGTTGTCTGTAAATATCCAGAACAATGCTATTAGAGTATCCTTGTACAATAATGCAGTTAGGATATAGACTCCATTTCTTTAAATCTTTCATAATCAAAAGTTAAGTTTGATAAAGGTTTATAAAAATTTTCAGCAATAATCTTACCGCCGTTATTTCCAAAATTAGAAACTGGAATATACCTCATCTTTTTTTCTTTAATTTCTCCAAAAAGTACATTAAGTGGTAATTTATGCATACTTAAATCATCAATTATTTCGTCAATTTTTTTGCTCATATTGTTTATCTTTTTCAACTAAAAATTCTGCAATTTTTTTCTCTAGATTGTATCCACAGGGATGTGATATCATTCCAAATTGTCCCACTGGGTTTACCTCAAGAAAATAAGCTTCATCATCCTTAGAAATTATTATATCCAGAGACCCAGTGTTAAGGTTTAATTTTTTCATCAAAAGATCTATTTTTTTTTCTAGTGATGAACTGATTTTAATTGGAAAACGTCGCGTTATTTCGTTATCATCCAGATTTCTGAAATCGATAACTGAACTTTCCATTTTTTGAGAATCAATACCCATTGAATAACATTTTCCATCAAGATAAAAAATACGTAATTCGATCGATTTTTCAATGTTTTTTTGAATAATCGAAGGTGGTAATTTATCTGGTAATTTTGAAATATCATCAGCGTTTATTCCTATTGTATAAACTGTTAACATTTTATCTTCAATATCAAAATGCTTAATATGTTTTACTGGTTTACAAATAATTTTCGTGTGAAGTGTAAGAAAATTATATAATTCCTGCTTTTTTGTGGTGATGATCGTTTCTGGAATTTTTAGACCAACTTCTCGGGCAATTTCCAATTGAAGTATTTTATTTACATGACTTAATTTAGGATGTCCCAACCAATATTTATTCCGTAAAATACTGTAAAAACTGGATCTAAATTCACGAAATTCTTCGATCAAAAAATGATTAATTTCCATTTTTAATGAAGAAAACGGTGTCGTTACTGGTATCAAGGAATCATGCTCCATATCAGAACGACGGTACCATATTACATGAATATCTTTCAGATTAAATGTAATACCCATACTCTCAATTATCACATCAGAATTTTCGTTTGTAATATTTAAGGAATTAATATTATTGGACAATTCATCAAATGCGTTGATTCGTATATATTGATGACCTAATGCTTTTAACCAGTCAATAACTACATTAGTAGAAGCATCCATATAGGAAGATAATATCAATATCATTTTTTTTCGTCGATTAGGTTATCTGCATCAATAAGGTAAGATTCTAGCGAGGGTAGACTGGCTATTTTTCGCATTTGGTTAACTTTAGAAATAGGATAAAGTAAATTTTTTGATACTATTTTTTTATCAAAAAATTCAAACTGAGAACCAAATAATTGATATCCTTTTGTATTTAGTAAATAACGATCAATGAGATATACTAGATTTTCAAGTTTGATGGATCCGGTATGATAATTATTAAAAAAAATATCCAGTATTCTTTTTTGAAAATCAAGATCAAAATCACTGTGTTGGCCCACCAAAAATAAAGTATATTTGTCGCTTTCATCTAAATGATAAAAATCAATATTCTTTAGATCATTAGTAAAATTTTGAAGTTCTATACGATTAATACTATCAAACTTATTTTGCATTTTAAAAAGATCGCTTTCAACTATTTCCCAATATTTTAAAGAAATGAGAGATTTTATCTGGACATCATTGCTTCGCATGAATTGATCATGCTGATAAAGTGTTTCATAAAAAACATGAATTGAAGTATCCGAATGAGATCGGTAGGATGAATACTCTTTTGTATTTGATATCAGACTATCCATTAATCTGTCTAATAATCCATTCGGTTCAAATTTTTTATAAAAGGCACTATTTCTTATTTGTAAAGAATCACTTAAATTAAATAGTCGAGGTTGATATTTCAAACACTGTTCCAACGATTTTTCAGCATTTTTGTACTCTTTTTCATCTAAATATACAACAGCTTGATTAAGATAATCTTTTCTGCTAAATAAGATATTATTCTCAATAGAGGAATAATAGTGTAATAGTTGCTTTTTATTTACTTTATTTTCATTTGCAAGCGAATCAATGATAATTTTAGTATCAATATACTTCATTAATTCATTTTCATTAAACTGTGTGAAAGTGAAAAAAGGAATAAAAATAAATAGTTTGACAATATTTATCATGTTTGATCAAATTGGAAGAATAGAGTGTGTGAACATATAATTATTCACACACTCTAATTATTATATTATAAAAAATTACACAACAATTGTTGTATCTGGGACTACAATTGGAGTACAATCGTTATCGTAATCACAATCATCAGATGTTAGTTTTGTTCCTGATTTTGTGTCAGTCGATACGATCGTTCCACATGTTCCATCCGCACCCGCGAATACATTTCCCATTGATTTTGAGTTTAGTTGTTGTTTCATCAATGATTCAGACAACTTTTTTAATGATTTTTTTTTCATAAAAATTTAGTTTAAATCTTCCCTACTCATACTCGCTTTTCGGTTACCGCCAGCACGAAGTAATTAACTATCTTTGTGAATCGCTTCGTGCAAGCGAGAAACAAAGACGCACATTCAAAGAGGACTGCAATCATCAGATCCTGTGTCTTTGGGTAAGGGCTTGTTGCAGCAAGCTCTTATTTTTTTTATGATAACTTCACTAAATGTGAGATTATTTCAATCAATAATTGATCATTAACAAATAATGAACAATGGGGATATCAAAAAAAAGAGTCGTAAGTGTGTTTGGTTGTGGAGTCGCAATAACTCGGTAAATTGTTAAACTAAATATACAACTAATTTTCTAAAATCCAAATTATCTTGATGATTTTTTTAATTATTTTTCGCTGTTGCAAGTAGTTTTAACTTGTGGTTCAGTTTATAAGGTGATTGAAAACACAACCATTCAATCACCTCATTCATAGAAACTTGAACAAATGGATTGGATAATATCAGGGTCATTTGGTAATGCTTTTATTTTGTAAATAGTCCTCAATACGCTGAAATTTTAGTTTTTTTCTTCTTTTAATTACTTTTTTCATATCATCTACCACATACAAAGAATTTGTATTGTTTTCTAAAATTGTTCCATATAATTGAGGCTTTCCTAAATTTTTTAAAGATCGATCTATGATGTAAGCACTTCCTTTTTTATTGTATCCTTTTTTATGTTGCTTTAACAGTTTTTTTCCTAAACTAAACTGCATATTTGGTGCATAATCAAGGTGTAATATCAATCTGTGTATTGCTCCTGTTGCTATGCCTATTTCACTTGTTGAAGGGAAATTGTTTGTGTCAATAATTGAACAGAATTTAATGAAATTATTTAGTAACAATGAATCTTTTTTACGATCTCTTCCAAATCCATTTCCTAGTATTTCCTGTTCTTTTCCATCTAATAATTCAAGATTGCTGATTAAATCATAATTTTTCGTGATATCTAATACTAAATTTGACTTAGCTAGACTTTGTAATTTACTTAACGAATCATGACTCAAAACATTTAAATTTTCATTCTTTAAATAACCAAGATTAACCTTTTCTTTTGCTAACGTTACATATTTTGTTAGGTACTTAAAACAACTATCTTTTTGATTTTTCTTTGCAAAACAAACTGCCGAGTTATAATATGATTGCCAGTATTCTGGAAGAACACTATTCACTTTATAGTTATAAACAATTGAACTATCATACTTTTCTAAATAGTAAAAATCAATAGCTTTTTCTGCATAAAATTGAATTTCAACCATATCTGGATGTTTAAAAGTTATAAAGTGCTGATACACCTGTGTTCTTGCAATATTTTGAAGGCAAACCAAAAACAAAAAAAATATTAGATTCTTCATAATAATTCTTTAAGGATTTTCAATGCGACAATCTTCTGATTGCTGCATCTTTTATAAAATAAATTTGTTTAGGCAACTGGGGCACATATTACATCCCCCATATACATATCATCACCACATTCAATATCTTCCCAATCTCTAATTATTATACCAGATTCAGATTGACTAGTTATAATGGAACAACCTGTACCTGCACATTCAGAATATGATGGCTCACTATTTCGTCTTCCACCAAACACTTTTCTTAATTCAATCTGATTTTTAGAAAATTTTTCTCGTAAGTTTTCTTTCTTTTTTGCCATTTGTAGAATATTTAAATTTTCCCTACTCATACTCGTTTTTCGGATCCTCCAGCACGAAAAGACAACTACCTTTGTAATTCGCATCGTGCTAACGAGAAACAAAGACGCGCAATCAAACAGCTCTTAAAAACAGATCTTTTGCGTCTTTATTAAGTTGAGCTGTTCCAACACTTCCTTTATAAATCTAAAATTGAATCACAACAAGCAATTCAATTCCTGTTTCGGCCAAATGTTTTAGTTGGATAAACAGTCTTTGTACCAAGAAAAATCGAATCGTACGTGTGTTGGGTTGTGAGTATTGCAATAACTCGGTAATTGGTTAAGCTAAATATACAATTATTTTTGGTTGTTGCTAGAAGTTTTAATTGTGATTCAGTTTAAAAGGTGATTGAAACGATTGTACTATTTTGCTACAATTCAAATGCAAGTTGGCCCGCAATTTATAACGGGTTATGGTAAATGGGAATTCATTTGGTTCTAAATTCATCCATACTAATAGAAAATAATTTTCGTTGCCAATCTAAATCTGGATTCGTCTTTAAAAAATACAAACGACCTCCAGATATTTCCCAATGATGATACGAATTAAGTGCATCGGGAGCCTCTATAAATGAAGATTTCCCTGAATTAAGATCAATTTCAAAAAGCTTTAATCCTTCTTCTGTTTTAAATAAAAAATATGCTTTTTTTAAAGTTTCATCCAATTTATATTCATTTTTATACCATTCATTTTTTAAGTTCAAACTTATTGTCTGGATTAATTGATCTCGGTGATATGCGTATACTTTTTTAGTGTTAAAATCAAAGATATAAAAGGTGGAATCTAATAGACAGGCTTCGCTTCTTGATTTTTCAAGGATAGCTGCTTGATCAACAAAACCGGGGTTCCCAGCTAAGTATTTAAACAATTGACCTGTTTCAACATTTAAATTTTTTATAGAAATTTTTTCTTGATTAGTAAATTTTTTATTCGCATTTCTATGTGGATACTTGTAATATAAAAATATTGGAGGGGTTCTAGCGAATTGCTTGTAGAAATTTGCAATAAAAATAAATGATAAACTATCATAAGTTAAGTGTAAACTCTTTTCCTTATTGTTTTCTAAATCCAGACATGAATATTCATCTATAAGCTCATAAAAAAAATTATTTTTAAAATAGTAAAGGCTGTCATTTGAATCTATTATAGATTTTAATTTTAAATCGTATAATAATTTACTTTCAACGGGATAAAGTATTACCCCATCAAATAAAAATATCGAGTCTTTAATTTCAACCACTTGTTGTCCATTTATATGATGATAATATAGTTTCGATTTTTCATTGGTATGAAAACAGTTATTCTCATAGCATATAAACTTTTCTTTGTGATGATAAATTGACTTTTGTAATACAACTGATTTGCCATTAATAAAATGAAAATCAACAACATGCATTGAATCTTCAGATTCTTTTCTAATGGGATTAGAAGAAATAATTATTTCATCTATTTGATTCGCTTGTCGGTATAATTGTATTGTATCCGTAGTCAAAAAACTATGATAATACATCAAGGTCTCTTCATAACCAACGGATATTATTTTTATTATTTGAGCAGAATCTGTTACATTAATAGCATTGAAAACAGTTGCATTTATTGTTGTGTCAGGCTTTTGAAACGCAATGTAAATTGCTGTTTTAATGGTGTTTAAGTTTTCATCTATAAACAGTTTTTTTTTATTGTATTGAGTAAATGAGGTTCCCCAATTAATAATAAAAAATAGCACTAAATAAAATTGTTTCATATTATAATGCATAGAGTTCGTACAAATGACTATTCTAATCATGAATCACAACAAGCAATTCAATTCCTGTTTCGTCCAAATGTTTTAGTTGGATGAACAGTCTTTGTACCAAGAAAAATTCGAATCGTAGGAGTGTTTGGTTGTGAGTGTTGCAATAACTCGGTAATTGGTTAAGCTAAATATACAATTATTTTTGGTTGTTGCTAGAAGTTTTAATTGTGATTCAGTGATAAAGGTGCAAAATGCAAACTCAACAAAGATTGTAACGAAACGTCAACAATTGGCGCAACAAATTGATGAATTAGTTCCGGTGGCATAATTTTACCGTTTCCCAAGATAAACAGCAAGTATACAAAGGACAACAGAAACGATGATGTTCAATCCTGCATACACGTATTGTCCCTTTTCAATCAAGGCTAAATTTTCTTTTGCAAAAGATGAAAAAGTGCTGAATCCGCCGCAAACACCTATCACCAAAAAGGCATACCAGTAATCAGAATGTTGGACTTTATCCCGTAAAAGCGCAATGAAAACGCCGAGTAATACGGATGCTAATAAATTGGAAACAAAAGTTGCAATAGGTAAGGTCGTTGTCGTTACTTTGTCCGTCAATTGTGAAATCAAATAACGCAACAAAGCGCCAATTCCTCCTCCTAGAAAAACAAGAATCGCTGCCATATCAACTTACTTTTTGGTCAATAATAAGGGTTGTAACAGGTAACGAAAGCTGAAATAACTGATTGTTGCTCCCCATAAACCTCCAACGATG
The DNA here is from genome assembly GCA_017983675.1 of Fluviicola sp. GTDB lineage: Bacteria > Bacteroidota > Bacteroidia > Flavobacteriales_D > Crocinitomicaceae > Fluviicola. The sequence goes on along the minus strand of JAGOAZ010000003.1, from coordinate 83,150 downwards.
ACATCACTTGGGTAGTGAACGCCCAAATACACCCGGCTCAAACTGACCATACAAGCAATAATGAGCAATAACCAAATTAAATTTTTGCGGTAAGCCCGTAACGTCATTCCTGCTAAAACTGTTAACGAAAAGAAATTAGCAGCATGCGAACTCACAAAACCATATTGACCGCCTTTGTATAATTCACCCGATTCAGTGACATGATAATGTAATTGTTGGGAAAGAATTAAGTGATGCGAAGGTCGGTAACGCTGAAATGTTTCTTTAAACAAGTGAACAGATGTGATATCGACAACAGCAATTGTTGCAGCTACTATGACCAAAAAAAGCAACATCTTTCGAAAGCCTAGGTATTTCCAAACAAAAAACAACAACAATAAATACAGCGGAATCCAAGTAAGTTTGCCTGAAAACAACCAAAATAAGGTATCGAGGAAGTGATTATGTGTTCCGTTTATCGCTAAAACGATACTGCTGTCAATTGCCTTTAACCATTCAATCATCTGACAATTTTGACCAAATCAAATCTTTTAATTCCGACAAACCTTGTTGCGCAACAGCTGAAATGAACAAGTATGGAATTGTTGGTAAATCCAACGCAATTGCTGCTTTCAATTCATCGTCTAACATATCCGATTTCGTGATTGCCAACAAGCGTTCTTTGTGCAATAACTCCGGATTATATTGTTTTAATTCGTTTAATAAAATGCGGTATTCTTCGTGAATATCTGGCGAATCAGCTGGAATCATGAACAACAAACAAGCATTGCGTTCGATATGACGCAAAAAGCGTAATCCCAATCCTTTACCCAAATGCGCTCCTTCGATAATTCCAGGAATATCTGCCATTACAAACGAACGGTAATCACGGTACTTGATGATACCTAAATTGGGACGCACTGTTGTAAATGGATAATCGCCAATTTCTGGTTTAGCCGATGACATAACGGATAACAAGGTGCTTTTTCCTGCATTTGGAAAACCAACCAATCCTACATCAGCAAGGACTTTCATCTCTAGTACCATCCAGTTCTCAATCCCAGGTTCACCCGGTTGTGCAAAACGCGGAGTTTGGTAGGTTGACGACTTGAATTGATCGTTACCCAAACCACCACGTCCTCCAGGAACCAAAACTTTTTCTTCGCCTTCTTCGGTGATTTCAAACAAGATTTCGCCCGTTTCAGAGTCACGTGCCAACGTCCCAAGTGGTACATCAATGTACTTGTCTTGTCCTTGTTTTCCTTTTTGATTCTGAGCAGAACCATGACCACCGTGACCAGCTTTGATGTGTTTGTGGAATTTTAAGTGCAACAAGGTCCAAAGTTGCTTGTTTCCACGCAATATAATATGTCCTCCACGACCGCCATCTCCACCGTCTGGACCTCCTTGTGGGATGTATTTTTCTCGTCGAAAATGCGCTGAACCGCCACCTCCATTTCCAGAAGTACAGTGAATTTTTACATAATCAACGAAGTTGTCTGAAGCCATTTTTTATTTCTCCTCTATTACCGCAAATAAACGGTTAGTAATTTCGTCAATGGTACCAATACCATCAACCGATTTATATTTGCCTTGTGATTGATAAAAATCTTTCACAGGTGCTGTTTCGTTTTTGTAAACGTTGATGCGATTTTGTATTATTTCTGGATTTGCATCATCTGGTCTGCCACTCACTTCTGCACGTTTTTTCAAGCGCTCACGCAATTCATCTTCTGCAACTTCCAAACCAACCATCATCGAGATGGATGTGCTGATCGAGGTTAAAAAAGCATCCAACGCTTCCGCTTGTGCTGTTGTACGAGGGAAACCATCAAAAATAAATCCTTTGGGCGAAGTGTGTTTCATTACTTCACTTTTCAACATATTGATTGTCACTTCGTCTGGAACTAAATTCCCAGCATCCATGTAACTTTTCGCTAAAAGCCCTAATTCCGTCGCGCCTTTAATGTTTGCTCTAAAAATGTCACCTGTTGACAAGTGAACAAGTCCATACTGCTCAATCAATCGCTCTGATTGTGTTCCTTTCCCTGCTCCTGGAGGGCCAAATAATACAATGTTCAACATACCTTTTCTGCGGGTTTAACCCTTTAGTTGATAAATGTGCTTGGTGTTTCTTCCTAACTCGTTGTAATCTAAGCCGTAGCCGACAACAAATTTGTCTGGAATCGAAAACCCAATATATTTTGGGGTGTGTTTTCCTTTAAATGCTGCTGGCTTGTACAACAAAGTTGCTATTTCAACATGCGCCGGATGTTCTGCTTGCAATAAACTGAACAATTTTTCCATCGTTACGCCTGTGTCAACTATGTCTTCCAAAACAACAACGTGCTTGCCTTTTATCGGTCGATTTAATCCAATGACCTCGTCGACACGTCCTGTCGAATTCAATCCGTGATAACTACTCATCTTTACAAATGAAATCTCCGCATCAAAACCAATGTGCTTCATCAAATCTGCCGCAAACATAAATGCGCCATTCAACACTGCGATAAAAATGACATCTTTCCCTGCATAATCAGCATTCAACTTATCGGCCATCTGACCAATAGCTGAGAGAATTTCTTCTTCCTGGATAAAAATCTCAAATGTCTTATCGTGTAATTGAAGCACTTTGTTTGTTTAATTGATTACAAAAATAAGATTTTCAACGAAAGGAAACAATTTGAATCGCTGAAAGGTCATAAAAACTATAGTTATTTAGCAATTTTTTGAGCTTTTAGGCGCTTTTTGTTTTTATCCGCACGGAGACTTTTTTAAAAACGTTCCTTTTGTATCTTTGTCCCATGAAAAATTGGAACGGGAGTAACTTTAAATTGGGCATGTTAGGTGGTGGACAACTTGGAAGAATGTTCATTCAATCTGCGTTGAATTACGATGTACACGTGCATTGCATTGATCCAGATCCTACTGCTCCTTGTGAAAAAATTGCTGCAAGTTTCAAAGTTGGAAGCCTAACTGATTACCAAACAATCGTTGATTTTGGAAAAGACAAAGATGTGGTAACGGTTGAAATTGAACACGTGAATGTCGAAGCACTCGCTGCGCTTGAACAAGCTGGCGTGAAAGTATTTCCTCAATCAAAAGTACTTTCTATTGTCCAAGACAAAGGCTTACAAAAACAGTTTTACGCTGCGCACCAACTCCCAACCGCTCCTTTTCAACTGATCGAAAACAAAGCTGAATTGATACAAGCACATCCTGCATTTCCTTTTGTTTTAAAATTGCGCAAAGGTGGTTATGATGGAAAAGGTGTTCAAATCATTAAAAACGAAAAAGACCTTGAAACAGCTTTCGATGCGCCGTGTGTCATCGAAACATTAATTCCCTTTGAAAAAGAATTATCGGTAATTGTAGCCCGAAACGAATCAGGTGAAACTGCTGTTTACCCGAGTGTTGAATGCGAATTTAGCCCAACAGCTAACTTGGTCGAATTCTTGTTCTCTCCTGCTGAAATTGCAAACGAAATTGAAAAAAACGCACAAGAATTAGCTGTTAAAGTCATTGATGCGATTGACATGGTCGGAATTTTAGCAGTAGAATTGTTCTTGACGAAAACAGGTGAATTAATCATCAATGAAATTGCTCCTCGCCCACACAATAGCGGACATCACACGATAGAATGTTGTTTGACATCACAGTTTGAACAACACATGAGAAGTGTTTTAAACATGCCGCTTGGCGCTACCGATTTGCGCTGCCCAGGTGTGATGATCAATTTATTGGGTGAAGCTGGTTACGAAGGTGATGCAGTTTATCTAAACAGTAATGAAGTACTTTCATGGAAAGGTGTTTACATCCATTTGTATGGAAAACAAAAGACTAAACCATTTCGAAAAATGGGTCATGTTACCATCATTGGTGAGGACCTAGAAACGATTAAAAATACAGGAAGAAAAGTGGCGCAAACCTTGAAGGTAATCGCTTAGTCATTCGCGTTCAACGTAGCTTTGAAGTAAGAAGCTTTTTTGATTAAATACCAAACTGGTAGATAAGAAGCTGCAAAACTCAACGAACTTACCAAGCTTAAAATCAATAAGCCGTCTTTCCAATTGAAAGCAATGGGAAATGCTTCTCCGTTCGAATTTGGCATTGCTAAGAAAGCAAAATTCAGCTGTAATGCACAGATTGTGATTCCTAAAGCCAAACCTATGACAATTCCTTTAGCGGCAATTAACAAACCTTCAAAAAAGAAAATGCGGAAAATAAATTGATTGGTCGCTCCAATACGGATCAATGTTTGAATGTTTTCCTTTTTTTCGATGAACAACATGGTTAACGAAGCCACTAAATTGAACGCTGCTAAAATGAAGATGAAAATCAAAATCAATACCACAATGCGTTTTTCCGAGCGACTTGTTTTGAAAATTAATTCGTTTTTCTCCGCTGCTGTCTTCACCTCAAATTTAGAACCTAATTGTTGTTGAAGCGCTTCTTTTATTTCCATCGGATCTGCTGTCGAATCCACCGCAACAAATAAGGCCGTTAAATCTGTTGTATAATTCAATTGGTTGCGCGCAAAATCTAAAGGAACCAATAGTTCAGAAGCATTCACTTCTCGGTTGTAATTCATTTTTCCAACAACTGTCAAAGGTGCAATCATAAACGGACTTTTGCGGCTGCCAATCTTCGCTTCCCGCAAAGGCGTATACAGCAATAATTCTTCTTTGCCGTCTAATTCAGAAATATAACCATCGAGTTTATCCAAGAGTGTTGCACCAATGATGGCTGTCGCTTGTTGATCGTCTAAAAAAGCTGGGATTCCATCGACAAGGTGTTTGTCTAAAGCGCAGTCTTTTAAGTAACCCGCATCAACGCCTACCAAATGCGCATTGACCCATTTTTTCTGTTTCTTTAGTATAACTGTTTCCTCAACTGCTCTGCTGACATTTTTTACACCTGGTGTTGAACGGATAGCAGCAAGATCTAGGGTGTTTTCCAAAAAGGTTTTTCCTTGCGTTGAACGAATGGTTATGGGCGCATCATACGCTGAGTACAATTGTGCAACCATTTGTTCAATGCCATTAAACGCTGCGATTAAGATGACTAATGCTGCAGTAATAACAGTGATTCCTATAACTGAAACGCGTGTAATCCAATGCACTAAGGTACGCTGTTTCCGCGTATGCCGAAGGTAACGTAGCGCTATGAAAAACGGAACTTTAATGGGATTTCAATAATTGGTCAATTTCCATTGCATAATCCAGTGAATCATCAATGTAAAAAAGCAACTCAGGAATTTTGTGCATGTTTTTCAAACGACGCCCAACTTCACCGCGAATTTTCTTGCTGTTTTCATGAATGGATTGCAACACCACTTTTTTGTCTGGTCCGGCAAAAACACTCAAATAAATACGCGCCAATGACAAATCGGATGTCACACGAACGATGGTAACACTGACCATTGCTCCCAAACAAATATCTCGGGCATTACGCTGAAAATAAGTCGATAATTCTTCTTGAATTACGCCTTCAACTCTACTTTGTCTAATCGAACTCATGGTACAAAGTTAACAAATGTATACACGTTTAACCACCTTGACGGACAAAAACATATCTTTGTACGAAATGAAGTCGATTTTAGCTTTTTATAAATATACCTTTTCCTATAAAGGTCAGGCGATTTTAACAATCGTGTACAATACACTTTTTGTTATTTTCAACTTAGTATCTATGGTATTATTTATTCCATTTTTACAACTTATTTTTAATACCAATTCGACAACTACTTCACTCAAAAAACCAATTTGGGAAAAAGCATCCTCGCTCATTGAGTATTGCAAGGATTACTACAATTTCTCCATGCAACAAATGGTCCAAGAAGATCCAAAACAAGCGTTATTTTTTGTTTGTGTTTCGGTTTTCGCTGCTTTCTTATTGAAAAATATTTTTAGATACGGAGCAATTTGGCATCAGTCGCAATTGAGAATGGCTGTCGTAAGAGACATCAAAAACAAACTATTTAGCAAAGCGATGCGCTTGCCCTTGTCGTATTATTCGGATGAACGAAAAGGTGACTTAATGTCACGGATGAACAGTGATGTTGGTGAAATTGAATTGGCGGTCATTGCCATACTTGAATTGATATTTAGAGAGCCTTTTGCAATCATCACGTCAATTGGCGGGTTGATTTACATTAGTCCAAAACTAACATTGATTTCTTTTATTTTATTGCCTGTTTCTGCATTTGTTATTTCGCGCATTGGTAAAAGTTTGAAACGAACTGCCCGCGCTGGTCAAGAACAAAATGGAATTGTTTTCTCGGCAATTGATGAAGCATTGAGCGGCGTGAAAGTAATCAAAGCGTTTAATGCCATTCCTTTTATTGTTTCACGCTTCCAGAAAATCAATCTGAAACACCAACAATTAATTACAAAAGCATTTAGAAAACGTGATTTATCAGCACCATTAAATGAATTACTGGGTGCAGGCGTCATGCTGTGTTTGGTTTGGTTTGGTGGAATCATGATTTTGAACAAAGAAAAAACAGGGCTAACAGGCGAACAATTCATTGCCTTCATTATTATCTTTTCGCAATTATTGCGCCCCATTCAAGGTATTTCAACCTCCGTTGCAAATTTAAACAAAGCGGAACCGTCACTCGACCGCATCAATGCAATTTTAGACACCGACGAAGCAATTACCGAAATGGAGAATGCCCGTTCATTAACATCACTTAATGAAGAAGTTACCGTCAAAAACGTCAGCTTCAAATACAAAGATGCATTTGTATTAAAATCGGTTTCTTTTTCATTGAAAAAAGGAAAAACAATTGCCCTAGTAGGTGAATCAGGAAGTGGAAAATCGACTATTGCCGATTTATTGCCACGCTTTTACGATGTTTCAGAAGGAGTCATTGAAGTTGATGGAATTGATCTTAAATCGTACAAATTAGAAGACTTACACAAAGCAATTGGTATTGTTTCGCAAGAATCGATTTTGTTCAACGACACGATCAAAAATAACATTGCGTTTGGTCGAGAAGATATGACAATGGAACAAGTTGTCGAAGCAGCGAAAATTGCCCATGCGCACCATTTTATTGAACAACTTGAAAAGGGTTACGACACCATCATTGGCGAACGTGGCAATAAATTATCTGGCGGCCAAAAACAACGCATCAGCATTGCTCGTGCGGTATTAAAAAATCCATCGATCTTGATTTTGGACGAAGCAACTTCAGCATTGGATACGGAAAGCGAACGTTATGTGCAAGAAGCTTTAGATACCTTGATGAAAGACAGAACTTCGTTGATCATTGCACACCGCTTATCGACCATTCAACATGCAGATGAAATCCTTGTACTATCGAAAGGTGAAATTGTTGAACGCGGCACGCATCAATCATTACTCGACTTAAAAGGTGTCTATTTTAATCTCTGCTCGCTACAAGGTATAAAAGACTAAAATGTGTTAATTTTTTTCTTTTCAGCACGAATAGACTAATTTTGTGTAAATTAGAGATTACTACAACAACAAAGTACATGAACAATCAAACAACGATTCTTTCTTTTTATCGTTTTAAAACCATGAAAAATGTCTTGGTTCTTTTTGTGCTTCTTTTTTCGCGACAAGTTGTTGGTCAATTAATAACTAATTCTCAAAACCCAAGTTCACTCGTTCAAAATGTGTTGCTTGGGCCTGGAGTTACTGTCTCCAATATTTTTTATTCAGGTTCACCCAATGCAATTGGTTATTTCAATGGAGCAAACACGAACTTAGGAATTGATGAAGGAATCGTTATAACAACTGGGACAATCGCTCCTGGTGGAACTGGCCCTCACGGACCAAATAATTCTGGCACCTCTGGTATTAACAACGGTATCGGTGGATATAATCAATTATCAAACTTAATAGGAAATATTGCAACTTATAATGCAGCTATTCTTGAATTTGATTTTGTACCCTACGCTGATACTGTTCGTTTTAAATATGTCTTTGGTTCAGAAGAATATCCCGAATTTGTTGGTTCAGACTTTAACGATGTGTTTGCGTTTTTCATTTCTGGTCCTGGTATCGTTGGACTACAAAACATAGCGAAATTACCCAATGGACAAACCGTTGCAATTAATAATGTTAACAATGGTGTCCCTCCAAACACCCCTCCTGCAAATGCAAATTACTTTGTATACAATGGAAATGGTGGAGAAAATCCGTATAATACTAGCGCTACTTACATTCAATACGATGGCTTTACAAAAGTATTAGAAGCTGTTTCAAAAGTACAATGTGGACAAACGTATCACTTGGTTATTGCTATTGCCGATGCGTTAGATGGTATCTATGATTCTGGGATTTTCTTGCAAGCAAATAGTTTGAGCTCGAAAGTTCCTGTTGAAGTCGATTACGATTTATCTTTTGATGCTTTTGGAGACGGTCAAACAATGGCAGAAGGTTGTGTGACAACAACTGTTAACCTAAAACGAAATACTGGAAACTTAAATGTCCCGTTGACAATACCAATCACAGTTACCGGAACAGCTTCAACTGCTATCGATTATACGGCCATTCCAACTAGTATAACTTTTCCAGCTGGTCAAGCACAAACAAGTTTTAATTTCTCATCGCTTGCTGATGGATTGGTTGAAGGGGTGGAAACAGTAAATATCATTTTTCAAATTCCTGATCCCTGTGGTGGAACAACTCCCGTAACACTGAATTTAAAAATCAATGACGTTCAACCCGTTTCTGTAACTGTTAATTCCTCTACGTTATCTTGTCCAGGAGAAAATGTTGAAATTAGTGCAATTCCCGCTGGTGGTGTTGGACCTTACACGTATTTATGGAATACGGGCGCAACCACTAGTTCGATATTTGTTAATCCGACAAGTACCCAAACCTTTACGGTTACTATTACCGATGATTGTTTGAATCAATCAGCAACGGCAAGTAGCACCATAACTGTTCCTGTGTTTGTTCCACTTACAATTTCCACAACTCCAGATATAACTGAAATTTGCCCTTATGTCGCAAAAGATTTATCCGTTGTTCCAAGTGGAGGTGCTGGTTCATACGAATATAGTTGGACGGACCAAAATGGAATGGTCTTAACAACGGATTCATTGATTACTGTTACGCCTAGTGCATCAACATTTTATGTCGTTCAAGTAACAGATTTTTGTAACAACACCAAAATAGATACGGTTTTCTATACCATTACGAGTCCACCACTTGTTGTGACAATGAATAATCCGCCAGAAATTTGTCCGTTTCAACCAGTGACAATAGCTGCTACTGCAACAGGTGGATTTGGGCAATACTTTTACTTGTGGACACATTCGGGTGAAACAACATCTTCGGTTACTGTTTCTCCTGGTGTAACAACATCTTACTTAGTGAAAGTTTCGGACGAATGTCAAACGTTTACTGTCAATGGTAATGTAACAGTTACGGTTATCAAACCAAATGCCGATTTCGTTGCGTTGAGTTCAACATTCTTCGAAGATTTACCCGTAACCTTCCAAAACTTGAGTACAGGTGCTGTCAGTTATCAATGGGATCTTGGCGATGGTTCAACTTCCACAATGGTTCATCCATCAAACACCTATTTTACTCCAGATACTTTTTACATTACATTGATTGCAACCAATGCTTCTGGCTGTGTCGATACAATCACAAAACCGCTTATTATTTTAGAAGAGTATTGGGTGTATATTCCAAATACATTTACGCCAGATGAAGGACGTTACAACAATACGTTTTGGATCAGTACGATCAACATCGAAAAAATGACTACGACAATTTTCAACCGTTGGGGTGAAATCATTTTTGAAACCAATGATGTCTCTTTTCATTGGGATGGGAAATACGAAGGGAAATTAATTCCGGATGGAACTTATGCCTACAAAGTAAGTTACACAACCAAGTCTAAGATAGAGAACACGCTTTATGGGCATGTCAATATCTTAAAATAATCCTTGTTAATATTTGTTGTCAAAAAGCCTACCTTATATACTAAGGTATTACAACGATTTTGTGCGTCCGCCATCGACAGGTACATTGATACCATTGATGTAACTCGCAGCTGGTGAAACCAAAAAGGCAACTGCAGCAGCAATTTCTTCCGCTTCAGCAATTCGTTTCATCGGCGATTCTTTGGCCATGTCACTAAAAATGTCAGCGACTTGTTCGCCTGTTTTTTCGGACTTCGCTTCCGCAATTCCTTGTAAACGAATCGTGTTGGTTGCGCCTGGCAATACATTATTGACACGAATATTAAATCCGCCCAATTCATTTGCCAACGATTTACTCCAACTAGCAACTGCTCCGCGAATGGTATTCGAAACACCTAATCCAGGAAGCGGTTGTTTGACACTCGTCGAAATGATATTGACGATACTACCACCGCCCAAAGTTTTCATTCCAGGAACGAGCGCCTGAACCAATAAGTGATTACAAATCAAATGTTGATTGAACGTATTGATAAATTCGGTGATGTCTGCATCGATAATCGGCCCGCCTTTTGGTCCGCCTGTATTGTTGATTAAAATATCAATCAAATTACCCGAAGCCAAATAATCAGCAATTGCCGATTTGACCGCATGGTAATCCGAAAAATCAACCGCAATATATTCATGCGTTTGCGTATCCGAAGTTGGCAACGCTTGTTGAACCGCTTTTAATTTTTCCTCGTTTCGTGCAACCAATACAATGGAAGCTCCCATCGCAGCCAATTCTTCCGCTACTGCTTTACCAATTCCTTGAGTGCTCCCGCAAACCAAGGCTCTTTTATTTGTTAATCGTAAATCCACGATACAAAGATAATGCTTCAAAACGAAAGGTTGTTAAATATTCAACATTACCTAATAAAGAAGTGAAAAAACCAATTGCTAACAGACTATTGTTGATAACAGAATGGGTGCATATATAAGGTCACAGCACTTAAATGGTAATTCAAACACAATGAATTTGTAAATCGTGTTGCGTTTGTATTGATATAAATATATATTTGTGGTTACTAAAATTATAAATGTATGAAGAAATTTACGAGTCTATGGCGCTTAAAGCATTTAGCTGCTTTCGCCTTTGTGTTTCTTTTCAAGGGCTTATTTGCACAGGTCAGTGGGGTTAAAACCATCCCAACTGACTATGCGTCAATTACAGCTTTTGTTACAGATGTGAACACGAATGGTGTCGGCGCAGGTGGTGTAACTTTGAATGTTCCTGCGGGATACACAGAGACACTTACCGCACGTATTGTGATGACTGCTACAGGTACAGCAGCCAATCCAATCGTCATCCAAAAAAATGGTACAGGAGCCAATCCTGTTCTTACATCTTATGTAGGAACAAACGCAACTCCTTCTTCCATTGCTGATGGATTTTTTGTTCTATCAGGAAGTGACTATGTCACAATTGATGGAATTAACTTAACTGAAAGCAGTGCAAATACATCGGCACTTTCAGTTATGGAATTTGGTTATGGTTTGTTCGCTGCAAGTGATACAGACGGATGTCAAAACAATACAATTAAGAATTGTTACATCACATTAAACCGTCTTCAAAACACAGCTTGGACAACTCCAGGGCCTGACGGTTCAGTGGGAATTATTACCTTGAACAGTGCTGCGAATGCAATTGCTGCAATTACGCCTACAGCTGTATCAGGGACTAATTCAAACAACAAATTTTACAGCAACACAATTGACAATGCTAATACTGGTATTGCTTTATTTGGTTTTGCTACTCCTTCACCATATGTTTTAGTTGATACTGGAAACGACGTTGGAGGTACATCATTAACAACAGGAAACACAATTATCAACTTTGGTGGTGCTGCTTCAGCAACTAATCCTTCTGTTGGTGTGATTGCTCGTAATCAATGGGCAACTAATGTTTCTTACAACACGATTGACAACAATCCTACTGGAGCTGGTGTGAACCATATCGTTACTTTAAGAGGTATCTTTTTAAATGGTGGAGGTAACAACAGTGATATCAATGTAAACAACAATACGGTTTCATTGAAATTTAACGGAACGACAACTCAGGTTTCTGCAATTGAATGTACAGCAGGTGCTGGTACTTCAAATACGCTTAATATCAATAACAACTTGATTACTGACTGTACAAATGACTTAGCAACTTCTCATACTTTTTATGGGATTTATAATACTGCTAATGCATTCAATTTGAACATGAACGGTAATAACTTTGTAAATAACAAATCTAGAGCTGCAACAACCTCTTATTCGTTACTTTACAATACAGGTTCATGTAACGGTACAATTAATATGAACGGTAACTCATTGAGCCAAACGTTCAATAAGGCTACTGCTCAAGGTGGAACTTTCTATTTTGTTCGTAACAATGGTGGTGGAGCGAATGCTACTGTTAATATTAACAACAACATCTTAGCAAACATTACGCATTCATTTGCTGGTACTACAACATTTTATTTCTTTTATACTTCTGCAACTGTTGGAAGTACTAATATGAATAATAACCAATTGAATAACTTGACCATCAATGCGACTGGTACGATTTATGGTTTCTATAATGCAAATGCGAATACACTTGTTTCTAATTGTAATAACAATTCAATTGTTACAGCATTTAATAAACCAATAGCGAATGGTTCAATTTATTGGTTATACTTAACAGGTGCTGATGCATCAACATGTATTCAAACAGTTTCTAATAACAACTTGTCAAACATTATTACGGCAGCTGCAGGATCTGGATCAATGTATGTTGTATATGATTTTGGTGGATACCAAGCATCTGGTGCTTATGTTCAAAAAAATATTTTCAACAATACGTTTGAAAACATTACTTGGTTAGGTACAGGTACGATGTATGGTGTCTATGGTTACTATTGGGGTACTGGTGGAACAACTACTGGTTCATCTATGTACAACAATGTATTTAACAACATTACGTACAATGGTACTAGTTACTTCTTTTACTTGACAAGTCCTTCTCAAGGTCCTTCAGTAGACGTGTACAATAATACTGTTACAAATATTACCAACGCAAACACGGCTTCTACACTTTCAATGTACGGAGTGTATGCAGCTTCTGGTGGTCAGTCTGAATACCGAGTGTACAAAAATAAATTTGCTAATATCTCATACGCTGGGACAACTGGTAAAATTTATGGTGTTTACACTGGTTCAAACACTTATTTGGTTCACAACAACTACATCGGTGATTTGAAAGCTACAGGTGCAATGACATCTACTACTCCAGCATCCATTTATGGTATTTACAATACTGGGGGTACGTTGAAAGCATACAACAATACTGTATACTTAAATTCAACGAGTACAGGTGCTAACTTTGGAACTGCAGGATTGTATTTGAACTCAGCTACGTCATTTGGTGATTTTAGAAATAACATCATCCACAATACGTCAACTGCTACAGGTACTGCAAAAACAGCAGCAATCCAAAATGCAAATGCAACAAATAATAACAATTATTTGACTACATCAAATAACAACATATTCTTTGTTGGTACACCAAGTGCAACTAATTTAACGTACAACGGTGCTGCTCCTGCTTCAGCTTTCCAAACACTTGCAAACATGCAAGCTGGTATTGCTGTTGCTGATGCACAATCATTCAGCTTTGCTCCTACTTATTTAAGTACAACACCTGCAAACGTAAACTACTTACACATTGACCCTGCAACAGTAACTTTAGCAGAAAGTGGTGGACAAGTTTTAACAAACTATTCAACTGACTTCGACGGTCAAACACGTGCTGGGAATACAGGATATGTTGGAACAGGTAACCGTTACGACATTGGTGCTGATGAGTTCGCTGGAACAACTCCTGCTCCAGTAATTAACTTTACATCATTCGTTCCTGCTGCTGTACAATGTACAACTACTGCACGTGTTATTACTGCTGCAATTACAACAAACGCTGGTACAATTACTGGTGCTGTATTGAACTATGCAGTGAACGGTGTTGCGCAAACACCAATTACAATGGCAAACACAACAGGTAATGACTGGGCTGGTACTATTCCAGTAGTTACGCCTTCAAATGCTACAGTAACTTGGGATATTCAAGCAACTAACTCAGCTGCTTTCGTTACAGGATTCGTAGGTACTCCTTACCAAGATGATCCATGGTTGGGTGCTACTGCTTCTATCAGTGCAAACAATACAACATCTTGTGCAGGTCAACCAGTTGCTTTAACTGCATATTACTCTACTCCTAGTCCTGCACCAACAAATTATCCTGCATTATCAGTGGGTTCACCTACAGCAGATGAAGACTTTGGTAACATTACGTTAAAAGATGCTGCAGGAACTACTATCTTGAGCAATACGACTCCGATTAACTCATTAGTGGGTACGATTGGTACAGCAACAGGTACTGCAGGAAGTTACTCTAACTTTACTGCTTTTGGTCCATATGCAATGATTGCTGGTCAACAGTATTCTATCTCTATGTCATCATTGACAACAGGTTCGTTTTATTTAAATTCTATGGCAATTTTCATTGATTTTAACCGTGATGGAGATTATGCTGATGCTGGTGAAATGGTTTACCAACCAACTGCAACTACTTCTGGACCGCACACAGTAACAGGAACATTTACAGTGCCAGCTGGTGCACAAGCAGGTTTAACGCGTATGCGTGTTCAAGCTTTGGAAACATTGATTACTTCTGCTTCTTCTACATCTTTCTATGGTGAATACGAAGAGTACGCTATCAGTATGGCAGGTGCACCAAATGGTGTAAACTGGTTTGAAGTGGGTAACGTAACTTCAATTGGATCAAATAATCCTCAAACAGTTAACCCAACAACCACTACAACATACAATGCAAACTTAATTGTTTCTGGTTGTCCTTCAACTTCCAACAACGTTACAGTAAACGTATTGGCATTGCCAAGTGCTCCTACTGCAACTGCAAGTACACACTGTGGTTTACAAGTGCCTGGAGCTAGCGTAACTGCTACTTCTGGAACAGCTGGGACGCAAGTTTTCAACTGGTACACAGATAGTACAGGTACAACTCCAGCTCAACCATACAGCTTTGGAGCTTTGACAAACTACTATTCAAATGACTTTACAACTGCAACATTAACAAATGCTGCTGCATTTGGAAATACAGTTGTAAATACTACAAACAACGAGTTAACATTGTATGCAAATGCAACTGCTCAATATGGTGCATTGAGAATCAATGCTTCTGGTGCAACATCAAACAAGTACCAAGTTGGTTTCAAAATGATTACACAAGGTGCACTTGGTAACATGGCTGATGGAGTTAGTTTCTCTTTTGGTGACGACGTAGTCGCTACTCCAGAAGGAGCAATGAATGCAGAAAATGGTACAGGTTCTAAATTGAAAGTATCTTTCAACTATTACACCAATGGTGCAAGTACGAATGGTTTGTACTTAATGTACAATTCAACTACTAACGAACAAACACCAACAACTACAGGTGTGTTAGCATACGACAATACGAACAATGCATTATGGCAAGCTGATACAGCTAACGTTTTAATGAACATTGACTCGATTGGTCGTTTCAACATGACAATCAATGGTACGGCAGTATTTACTAATGTTCAATTACCAGCTGCATTCGTGAATGCAAACAAAGCAAACTGGGCATATGTATTCAAAGGACGTTCAGGTGGTATTGCTAGTGGTGTAGTTTTAGATGATATCGTCATCAAAACTGCTTCTGTTATTGCTGGAAATGACTCATTAACAATTCCTGTTGGAACAACTTCTACATTCTATGTAAATGAAATTGGAACAAACGGTTGTGTGAGTAGTCCATTAACACCGGTGTTGGTTACTTCATTAGTTCCATCTCCTGTTATTGCAACAATTACAGATACAATCATTTGTTTGAACAATTCAACAACTGTTGGTGCTTCTTCTGTTGCAACTCCAGCTTATAGCTTTACTTGGGATGCTGTTACAGCAACAAACTCAGGTGTTACAGCTCCATTGACTGGTGCTGCTCAAACTATTACTCCTACTGCAGGTGGAACATATACGTATGTTGTTACAGGATCTAACGGTATTTGTATTGCTACAGATACAGTTGTAGTTGTTACTAACACAACTATACCTGCTACGCCAACAGTTCCAACAAACTACTTGAATGTATGTAACGGTGATACAACTGCTATTATCAATGCTGCTGTTTCTACTACTGCTAATGGAAATGTATTGTCTGCACAAAGTGGAACAACGTACACTTCTGGAGGTATTATGTTTGATATCACAACAGGTCAAAATGCAATCTCGTTAGATTCCATTCAAATTTGGAGATACTACACTACATCAGCTTCTGCAGATATCTACTGGAAACAAGGAACACATGTTGGATCAGCTACTACAGCTTCTGCATGGCCAAACTCAATTTTAGGAGTTCCATTTACAAATGCATCAGTTGTGTCGACAAATCCAACTTTATCTAACACAATGGTTTATTTGGATTTGCAAGCACAAGGAAGTAGTGTTATTATTCCTGCTTATACTACAATTGGTGTGTTTGTAAAAATGTACACGTATACACAAGTAAACGTGCCAATGGTCTACACAAATACGAATGATAACGTGAAAATCTCAAATGGTACACGTTTAACAGGTTTGTTTACTGGTGTAAATGCTACGCCAAGTGCTTTAGTTGGTGGTATTTTTTACAATAAAATCGTTCCTTCAACAATTCAATGGTATGCAGCTGCAACAGGAGGTTCTCCAGTAGGTGCAGGTACACCGTTTGAAACAGTTGGTACAACAGTTTTACCAAACACAACAACAAATGGAGCTTATCCATTCTACGCAGGTGCATTGTCAGAAGGTTGTCAAAGTGCTGCTCGTACATTAGTTACAGTAAACGTTGCTCCTGTAAATGCAGTCTTAACTCCAGTAAACGTTACTTGTAACGGTGGTGATAATGGTTCATTTACGTTAGGAACTGTAGCTTGTGGTACTGGTCCATTTACATACCAAGTTACTCCAACACCTACAGGTCAAACTGCTGGAACATTTAATGCGATTCCTACCAACTTAACAGCTGGAACGTATTCAATTGTAATGCAAGATGCATTGGGTAACCAAAGTGCACCTATCGTTATTACAGTAACACAACCAGCTCCTCCTGCTAACTTAATTGCTACTAACGTGAATTACTTTACAGCTGACTTAAGTTGGTCAACTACAGGTAATGAAACGTCTTGGGTAATTAATTATTCAACAGTAGGTGGAACACCAATGACAGATACAGCAACTGGTGTAACAAATTACAATTTCACAGGCTTAAGTGCAAATACATTCTACAATGTAACTGTTACTGCAATTTGTGGAAATAATGCTATTCCTAGTGCAACGTATACATTCAATACAGATCCTGGTTTCTTAGCATGGGATAACTCATGTGGACCTGGTTTCATTGACATCTCATCTACAGGTACACAAATTCAAGGAATCACAGATGACTCTGAATTTGGTTTAACATTACCTTGGCCTTGGTTAATTGGTGGTACTACTGTGAATACAGTTACTATCGGAAACAATGGTGGTGTGTTATTTAATACCTTAACTGGTGCAGTTGGATATACAGCAACTGGTAATGGTTTGTTCCCTTTTGTTCAGGATCTTGCAACAATTACGAATGGTGGTATTTACTACCAATCAATTGGAACTGCTCCAAATAGAATGTTTGTTATTCACTGGAATAATATTGCAAACTATGGATCTGCAACACCTGCAAATGGTGCTACATTTGAGATCGTTGTTATGGAAGCTACCAATGAGGTTTACTACTTATACGGTGATTTAACTATGGGTAATGCAGATGACAACGGAGCTGATGCAGAAGTTGCAATGATTACACCAAATGGTAGTGCGTTCGTTTCGATGAACACGACAACTTATTTTGCAAATAACTCTTGTATTCACTTCTACTCTGCTTTGTGTCCAAACGTAACTAACTTCTCTGCTGTTGTTGATCAAACAACTGCATCGTTAGATTGGAACCCAGGATTGTATAATGAAACTGCTTGGACAGTTGTTTATGGTCCTGCAGGATTTGATCCTTCAGTAGCAGGTCAAGCAATTGATACAAACAATTTAACTTCATCTGATGATTTAATCACAGGTTTAACTCAGTTAACTTCTTACGATGTTTACATCTACTCAGAATGTACAACTGATAACTTAACTTCAGATGGTTTCTTCTATAACTTCACAACGTTGCCTTACTGTGCATACCCTACAAACATTACTGCAATTGCATCTACAGATACATTGACAGTAGATTGGGATTGGACAGCTGTTGATACAACATTGTATCCAGCAGTAGATTTCAATGTTACACACGTTATGATGGGTAACAATGTTTATGCAGGTACAGAAAATTCAACTGGAAGTCCTAACGAAGATTTAATTGTTAGTGATGCGAATTTATTAGCTGGTGGTGTTTACCAAGTATACGTGCAAGCGGTTTGTTTCTCAGGTGATACATCTGGATACGCAGGTCCTTTCACAGTAGTTATGCCAGTTGATAATGATACAGTTTGTGGTGCTGAAATGTTAAGTTTGAATACAAACTACATGTTCAATAACACAGGTGCTACAGTTTCTTTGGACGAAATCAACATCGCTCCTCCAGCAACTGGTGCTCAAACAACTGATGGTTGGATTAATTCAACATTAAATGGAACAACTTGGTTCAAATTCGTTGCACCAAACAGTGGATCAGTTCGTATTAATAGTACAGGTACTAACTACAATGGACAGTCAGCTGTTTATGACGTAGCATTGTGTTCTGACTTTAATAACAACTTCGATTTATTAGCAGCTAATGATAATGCAATCGGTGGAACAAGTTTAGCTCCAAACTATACAGTTTGTGGTTTGACTCCAGGTAACACTTACTACATTATGCATGATGGATTTACAGCAACTGCTGGAAACTATGCTATCAAAATAACAGAAATCGTTTTAGAAGCAGGTGCTAGTAACCCAGTTTCTGATATCTGTTACGGAGATACTATTAACTTGTACACTACAATTAATAATAATGAATTAGGTGGATCTTGGTCTGCTCCATTAGCATCTTCTAATGCATCAATTTACAACGATTCATTATTTACATCTACAGGTTTAGCATACCAAACTTTCAACTTCGAATACCGTGTTGTTGATGGTTGTGCGTACGATTCTATTATCTCTCAAGTGAAAATCTTCGCTCCTTCAAATGCAGGACAAGATGGAACTATCATTGCTTGTAGAAATGAGCCTGTTGATTTATTGAGTGGTTTGACTGTAAATGCTGACTTCGGTGGTAACTGGTTTGACCCTTCAAACAATGCATTAGCTACATCACAAGTTACAACTGCTAACTTCCCTGGAGCTTACAACTTTGACTACATCGTAGGAAATGGTGTTTGTCCAGATGATACAGCTAACGTTGTTATCACAGTTGGTACATGTAACTGGTTAGATATTACGGAAGAAACATTTGCTGGTGTTGAGGTTTACCCTAACCCTACAAATGGTGTTGTATTTGTTGCTGCTTCAATGAACGCTGGTAACTTCTCTTACGAAGTAACTGACGCTAATGGCCGTGTTATTGCTGAGGCAATCAACGGTGTAACAGCTGCTGCTACAACAAGCATCGACTTATCGAAAGTTGAAACTGGAGTTTACTTCATTCAATTATCGAATGCAAATGCTAAAAAAGTATACCGTATCGTTGTTCAATAAGAATAACTGATAATCATACAAAAAGACCCTTTCACTTCGGTGGAAGGGTTTTTTGTTTCTAGGAACTTTTATTCAACCGATCAAACTATTGCAAATACCTTTTTGATTCGGTACATTTGAAAAAAATATGACTGTATGTTGATGCCCTTTAATTTACACCAATGGATCGAAGAAAACAGAGACCTGTTGAAACCACCCGTTGGAAATAAAAACTTGTACAAAGAAGCAGGTGACTTTATTGTGATGATTGTTGGCGGACCAAATGCGCGCAAAGATTACCACTACAACGAAAGTGAAGAACTCTTTTACCAAATCGAAGGAGATATCACCGTGCGCATTCAACACGAAGGAAAAGCCAAAGACATTACAATAAAAGAAGGCGAACTATTTTTATTACCAGCAAATGTTCCTCACTCTCCTATCCGAGGTGAAAATACGGTTGGATTAGTCATCGAACGTGTACGAAAAGAAACAACTTTACGTGATGGCTTATTCTGGTTCTGCGAAAAATGTAACCACGAATTAAAACATTACCGTTTTGATTTAGACAATATCGAAAAAGATTTCTTACCACGCTTCAAAGAATTTTACACTTCGGAAGCAATGCGTACGTGTACCGAATGTGGACATGTAATGGAAGCGGACGAACGATTTATTTAACAACTATCATGCACGAATTACTTTTGATTCTCGTAATCCTCATTCCAACAAGTGGAATGTTAATCCTGACTTATTTTTTCTTGAAAAAGAATGCAGAAAAAGCAATCATCGATTTGCAAAGTCAATTAAAGAAAGACCGTCAAAAACATTTTCTACCCATGCGTGTAGATGCGTATCAACGCATTGTGTTGTTGATGGATCGTATTCATCCAGGTAATTTAGTGATGCGCTTGCACAATCCCGCTAAACCCGCTAAAATGCTTCAAACGGAATTGTTGTCAGCGATTCGTGAAGAATTTGACCACAACATCTCCCAACTATTGTTTGTATCACCTCAAGCTTGGGAATTGGTGCGTAATGCAAAAGAAGAAACGATTAAAATCATCAACCTTGCTGGTAGTCAAACGGACGCAACAGCTACCGGAACGGATCTTGCTGGAAAATTATTAGAGCTAACTGCTGAAATTGGGGAATTGCCTACTGAAATCGCAACTGCTTTCTTGAAAAAAGAGCTGCAACAGTTATTTTAACCTAATTAAGACTAAGACAAAACTATTTTGACCTCATCACCAACTTCGATGATGTCACCAGGAATCAATTTTGCGCGCTTTCTAAGCTCTATTTCGCCATTGCGAATAATTGCTTCGTCTTCGACAATAAACTTTGCGTGACCGCCTGTTTCTGCTATTCCTGTTGCTTTTAACAACGCCAACAATTCAATGTAGTCGCCATTGATTTTGAATTCAATTTCTTGCATGTGGTAAAAGTAAGTGGATTATTGAATGGTTGAGCGGTAATACGCATATAATTTTTCAGCAGCATCAAAAGCAGATAGCTTGCCATCGTGCACCAACGCTTCCAATTGTGGCAATTCACTTTGTACTTTTTGATTCGTCGTCAAACCAGCTATCAATAATTCCTTCAAAGTTTCGTGCAACCAAAAATGATCTTGTTCGGTTCGCTTTTGCTGAAAAAATCCACTCGTTGTTGTATGACGTTGGTATTTATTGATTTCATCCCAGATGGTGTCAACACCCTTTTTCTCCAACGAACTACACGTTAATACAGGAGGAATCCAATTACTCGCAGTTGGCGGAAATAAATGAATGGCATTTTTCAATTCTGCAACAGCCAATTTCGTGCGTTGTACATTGTCGCCATCCGATTTAGTTACTGCTAAGCCATCGGCCATTTCCATGATGCCACGTTTGATTCCTTGTAATTCATCGCCAGCTCCTGCCAACAACAACAACAAAAAGAAGTCGACCATTGAATGGACCATCGTTTCGGATTGCCCTACTCCTACTGTTTCAATTAAAATAACATCGTAACCAGCTGCTTCACACAAAATAATGGTTTCTCTGGTTTTTCGAGCAACGCCACCCAAGGTGCTTCCTGCAGCCGAAGGTCGAATGAATACATTTGGTGCTACCGACAAGTGTTGCATGCGGGTTTTATCCCCTAAAATACTTCCACCAGTGCGCTCGCTTGAAGGATCAATTGCTAATATCGCGATACGTTTTTGTTGGGTTAAAATGTGTTGGCCAAATTCTTCGATAAAGGAGCTTTTTCCAACACCAGGAACACCTGTTATCCCAATTCGGATACTCTTCCCCGCATGTGGCAAACACAAACGAATTAGTTCACGCGCCGCTTGCTGATCTTCTGGCAAAGTACTTTCCAACAAGGTAATGGCTGCACTCAAGGCTGAATTGTCTTGTGCTACAATACGTGCAAACAATTCCGGCGCATTCCGATCGGAGCGTTGTTTTTTACGGCTTGCTAACCAGTCTGCTTTTTTGGACTCGTCCATCGTCAATCGTTAATCAGTATTCATCCCGAAAGGGAAAATCAATAAATCCGAAGCACGGTAAAAAATAGAAACAGCATTGTTTTGCGCAACCAATAAAACACGAATTGGTTTGTTTTGACGTGCTTCGCTTTGCGCCATCACTTGTCGGCAAGAACCGCAAGGTGAAATCATAGCTTCAGGTTTCACCAAATCTCCTTTTGCAACCACAACCAAGGTAGTAATTGCATTATTTGGGAAATTCGCACCTACCGCATACAAAGCAACCCGTTCAGCGCACATACCACTTGGGTAAGCAATGTTTTCTTGATTACTTCCTGTATGAATCGTGCCGTCTTCTAATAAGACGCTCGCCCCAACATGAAAATTACTGTATGGAGCAAAAGCAGTTTCAGCACACTTATACGCAGCAGCAATCAAGGTTTGTTCAATCATTGGCAATTCGTTCCAATGATCAATAATTTCATATGCTACTTGATGTGTGTACTTCATTTGTTCCGATTGAAAACAAATATACCAATTCAAAAGAATAACCTTGCTTTTTCTCGTTGTTAAAATACGTATCTTTGCAAATCGAATCGACATTCACATGCAACAGTTTAAAAAAGTAGCTTTTTATACACTCGGATGTAAACTGAATTTTTCAGAGACATCGACCATTTCTCGTTTATTTGAAAATGCTGGTTTTGCAAAAGTGAATTTCGAAGACACTCCAGATATTCTGGTCATCAATACCTGTTCTGTTACAGAAAATGCGGATAAAAAGTGCCAGCAATTGGTGCGCAAAGCATTAAAAATTAATCCGGAAACTTACATCGCTGTAATTGGCTGTTATGCACAATTAAAACCAACTGAAATTGCTGCAATTCCAGGAGTTTCATTGGTCTTGGGTGCAAATGAGAAGTTCAATATTATCGAACACCTCGAAGAAAAAGCGGTAACAGAAGGGCAAGCAAACGTGAAGTTTGACAACATCAAACACACAAACGATTTTATTCCTTCTCATTCAATGGGAGATCGCACACGTTCGTTTTTAAAAGTGCAAGATGGTTGTGATTATTTCTGTACGTTTTGTACCATTCCTTTAGCACGAGGAAAAAGTAGAAATGCATCAATTGCTGAAACTATTGTTGAAGCGAAAAAAATCGCTGAAACGGCTGTTAAAGAAGTAGTGCTTACTGGCGTTAATATTGGTGATTTTGGCCAAGGAGGAGAAGAAAACTTCTTTGGACTTGTAAAAGAATTGGACACGATTACAGGGATCGATCGTTTCAGAATTTCATCGATTGAACCAAATTTATTGAGCAATGAAATCATCGATTTCACCTTAGTTCATGCAGAACGTTTTGTGCCACATTTCCATATTCCACTGCAATCAGGAAGTAATCGTTTGTTAAAAGCGATGCGCAGAAAATACGAACGTGAATTGTATGCTGAACGTGTTCATGCCATCAAAGCACATCGTTCAGATTGTTGTATTGGTGTTGATGTTATTGTTGGTTTTCCGGGAGAAACGGACGAAGAATTCATGGAAACAATAGACTTTTTAAAAGACCTTCCTATCTCCTATTTGCACGTATTCACCTATTCAGAACGTGCAAATACAACCGCAGTAAAATTGGGTGATGCAGTCCCACAAGCAGTGCGCAAACAACGCAGCCAACAATTGCACATCCTTTCAGACAAAAAGAAACGTGCGTTTTACGAAGAACAAATTGGTAGTTCACGAACAGTTTTGTTTGAAGCGGAAGAAGAAATGGGTTACATGTATGGATTTACTGAAAACTACGTGAAAGTAAAAACCCCATTTGATGCTGCTTTGGTCAATACAATTCAACACGTGAAATTACTTGAAATTGACCGCGATGGTATTGTAAAAATCGAATTGTTGTAATTAGCGCAACAACGTAACGTGACCAAGCAACTCAAAAACTTCTGCTGTTGTTATCGGTGAATAACGGATTTTCCATCCATACACTCCATCTTGACATACTTTTCCTTTGTACGTTCCATCCCAAGGAATTCCTAAACTTTCAGCAGTAAAAATAATTTCACCCCAACGGTCATAAATATCTATGCGGAAATCGTCAATGTTTGTCCCAATTGGCAAGAAAAAACGATTGTTTGCATCGTCATTAGGTGTAAACGTATTCGGCACATAAATTAACGGATCGAAATAAATAGTCACATTGTCAGAGGCAGAACAGCCGTTTTGGTCAACTAATGTAACAGTATAGGTTGTTTGTAAATAAGGACTTGCAATTGGGTTCGCACACGAATCACAACTCAAGTAATTCGGTGGTGTCCAAACCAGTATACCTGGATTTGACGCAATTGCTCCGAGTTGTACTTGCTCGCCATAAATCGCATACACGTCGGGTGTTGTTTGTACAAAAGGTAGAGGAAACGTATTAACTGCTACCGTAGCGGAATCAACACAACCAAATTGATCAATCCCGATAACTTGGTAATTTGTAGGAACGAACGGAGTCGCTTGTGCCATAGAACCATTGCTTTGTAAGGGTTGAACAACAGGATTCCATACATAAGAAACGCCACCAGCTGCAACTAATAGTACAGGTTCACCTGGACAAACAATCGTGTCATTACCAGCAGTAATTGTTGGTTGGATCAAATCAACAAAAAGGGAATCTTGAATCGTTCCGCATGAGTTCGTGAAATTGCAGTAATAATAACGCTCAACAGTAGATGAAATGGTTACTGTTGGTCCAACTACGGTTGAAATTTCAGTATTCGGTGCCCACGAATACAATTGCGCTCCACTCACCGTGACAGTTTGTTCCGTTCCTTCACAATATTGAATCGTGTCGGGCATTTGTGGCATTGGTGGATTATTAAACACTTGTATAGTTACTGTGTCAGTCAAGAAACAGCCAGCAGGTGAATTACCTGAAACAATATAACTTGTGGTCATTGTTGGTGTTGCAATTGGATTGATTGACAAGGGATTCGATAAAAACTGTATGGGTGACCAAGTAGGTGTAACAATTCCTTGTACAGCTAATGGAACTGAATTCCCCAAACAAATGCTTGTATCGGCTGTTAATTGAATGGAACCGCCTAGAATTTGAACTTGAACGCTAACTGTATCAATTCCACAACTGTCACTGATAATACATATAAAATTGGTGTTTTGCGTTACCGTTGCAATTGGGTTCGCAATGCTTGCATTGGACAAAAATTGTGCTGGAGACCAAAGATAGGTTGACCCGCCAAAAGCTTCTAGTTGGGCTGGCTGTCCCAAACAGACGTTGATATTGGGCTGAACAACACCTCCTTGAAAATCACCTAGATTGACGATGAAAGTTAATGAATCAGACGCGTAACAATTATTCGTATCGGTAACCAAAAGTGAAACTATGTATTGCCCAGCTGCTGCATATGCATGAGAAGGATTAATCAATGTTGAAGTCGTTCCATCACCAAAATCCCAGAAAAAACTATTCCCATTTGCACTATTATTCTGAAAAACTACTGGATCAGGAATGCAAATCAAAGGAGCAGGATCATTGACAATTGCTTCTATGGAACTCAACTCAAATTTGAAAGCAGCCAAATTACAGTTTGGACTTGGGTTTTGTTGCGACCAAACGCCAGGTGTTGTGGTAAATCCAAAATTATTTCCACCACAAGCACCGCAAACGGCATGATAGATATTTCCGTTTTTATCAAAACGGCTTGTTCCACCATCTACATGGTTGGAGGATGAGTTTGTTCCGCCAAAAAAAGTTGCGTACTTCAAAAATGAAGCATTAACCCCCAGTACTGCAATCCAAAAATTACTGCCATTGGTTGTTGCTTGGTATGCATCAAATGTCACTGGTAAACCAAAACTTGTACTGTTAATTGCCTGTCCAAATTGATTGATGTCTCCTCCCCAACCTGACAAATAAATTTCCTTACAATTGGAAACGAGAAACGCAGTTGGAGAAAGCTCAATATTACCCGAACCGGCACCTACTGTAGTAATCCACAAACGACTTGTTAAATTGTTGTTGTACTTAGCAATAAATTGACCAGATCCAACACTCCCATAACATCCTTGTGTTATAGGGAAATTCCCAGCTGTTTGTCCGTAAACATAAACATCATCGTCATTATCAATTTGCACAAAATAGGCTTGGTCATAATCCGTTGTTCCAATATAAGTCCCAGAAAGCGGTGTGCCGGTAGTTCCTGAGAACCGCACCAAATATCCATCACGAGCACCATCATAAGTTTGATCATGACCAGATTGGGCAAAATTTAAATTGCCACCTGTTGTTCCACCAGCAACATATACATTTCCATTTGTTGCTAATTGAATCCCATTTCCTGTTTCATCGCCCGTTCCACCAAAATAAGTCGACCAAATTAACTGATTCAAGGTCTTGTTCAACTTCACAACAACAGCATCTTGTCCTCCAGCATTAGCAGCTTGACTTGGATTTTGTGTGGGGAAATTCGTTGATTTGGTCACACTTGAAATGTAAACCGAATTTTGATCGACAATGATTTCCCCTCTAAATTGATCACCGTAATTATAATGCAAATTCCCACTATTGATGCCATCCGTTCCTGTTCCTCCAAGATAAGTGGATGCAACCAATTGCGTACCAGTAGCATTTAACCGCGCAATATAAATATCTGCACCATCAAAGCTTAACGAGTTTTCTGAGATAGATGGTCCACCATTAAAACTTGCATCAAAAGGAGTTCCAGAAAGCGGGAAATTGGCAGAACTAGTCACCCCCAAAATAAACAAATCACCCGCTGCATCAGTGACAATTGAATGCGGTGTTTCATTCCCTGCTCCACCTAAATAAGTGGAATAAATCAAATTCGTCCCATTCGCATTGAACTTACTAATCGATGCATCTAATTGAAAATTGCCAAATCCACCATTAAATGTCAAATCAAACGCTCCGGCTGTAACTGGATAACCAATGCCAAAAGAAATACCACCAGCATATAAGTTGCCCAAATTATCAGGAGCAGCGGTAAAACCCCAGTTGTCAGTTGTCGAGCCAGTAAAGGTGGAGAACGTCAATGAAGGATCAATAATCAAGGTGTCGTTTGCAAAATCCGTTCCCTTTAAATCAAAAGAAAACACATTGTTTTTTTGAACAAACGAACACGCTACCGGATTTTTTTTTCCGTTTCTAATCACCCAAGCAACTGGTTTTGATTCCGTAAAGTAACCTAAACTATGGTTGATTTTTAACTGTCCTTTTTTTGAGATAGACACATTGTTCGCGCCATCGTAGCGCCACTTTATCGCATTAACATCAGCGCCAGGCAAAACAATCCACGAATATTTCAATGCTTCTTGTGTTGTTTCCAATTGCAAATGAATTCCTGGATAGCGTTCTTGTAATTCAACTTGTTGATATGCATGAATATCCGAGCGCCATTTACTTGCATCGTTTCCAAGAAAATAATTGGCGTAAAAAGAAGATGGTTTTGTTTCTATTGCTTTTTCAGTTCCTTGTGCATTGATAAACACTTGTTGAACGACATGACTGGGATAACTTGTTGCTGCTTTGTGGTGTAAATCAATGTCGTAAAACTGATAAGTGATACTCGTTTTGTTGATGTAAATATTCCCTTTTTGAATGGGAATTTTGTGCGAAAAGTCACCCTCCCATTGCCCGCGATTTGGATGCAACCAAACACCTTGGTGTTGACCGTAAGCTACAGATGTAACCACCAGCAATAATATGTAATAAATACTTTTCAATTCTTGTAATAAGGTACTAAAGATATGAAATTTGAATCGAATCAAATCGGTTTAACAGTTTTTGTAATATAAAAACAGAAAAATAGCTAAAAAGTTGCTTTTGGTGAAAACTTTTCTCGCAATTTCTTCTACTGAATCGATTTAGATTCTGTAATTTTGCGCTATATTTAGGATACCATGAGCGATGCAATTAAACACGAGTGCGGGATAGCACTTATCCGTTTAAAACAACCCCTTCAATATTACGTAGACAAGTACGGAACAGCGTTTTACGGAATAAACAAATTGCACTTGTTGATGGAAAAACAACACAACCGTGGACAAGACGGAGCTGGTGTTGCCAACATCAAACTCGACATGGAACCAGGGGAACGCTATATTTCGCGTTACAGAAGTATTGATCCTAAACCCATTCAAGATATTTTTGAACACATCAACGAGCGTTTTCAAGTTATTGGCGAAGAAGATCCTGCAAAATTAAAAGACGTTGCTTACTTAAAAAAACACGCTGGATTTACAGGAGAATTGTTTTTAGGACATTTGCGTTACGGGACATTTGGTCGAAACAGTATTGAAAGTTGCCACCCGTTTTTACGACAAAACAACTGGATTACTCGTAATTTAGTTGTTGCTGGAAACTTCAATCTAACGAATGTCGATGAGTTGTTTTCGATCTTATTAGAAATAGGACAACATCCCAAAGAAAAATCGGATACCGTAACAGTTTTGGAAAAAATTGGCCATTACTCCGATGTTGAAAACGATGAATTACTTGGTCATTACCAATCACTTGGTTATTCGAATCAAGAAGCTTACAAAAAAATTGCAGATCAATTAGATATCGAAAAAATCCTGAAAAATGCTTCTGCTGATTGGGATGGTGGCTATGCAATGGCTGGTTTGTTTGGTCACGGTGATGCATTTGTATTACGTGATCCAAGTGGAATCCGTCCTGCTTTTTGGTACGAAGACGAAGAAGTATGTGTTGTAGCATCCGAACGACCTGTGATCCAAACTGCATTTAATTTACGCACTGAGGCTGTTCACGAGTTGACGCCTGGACATGCGTTGATTATCAAGAAAAACGGATCAGTTTCAGAAGTAGCAATCAATGCTCCTAAAATTGAAAACAAATGTTCGTTTGAACGCATTTACTTTTCACGAGGCAACGACAAAGACATTTACAACGAACGTAAAAATTTAGGGCGTTTTGTTGTTCCAAATGTCTTAAAAACGATTGACTTTGATTTAGACAATACCGTTTTCTCTTTTATTCCTAATACAGCTGAAAGTTCGTTTTACGGAATGATTAAGGGATTGGAAGATCATTTGAACGATAGAAAATTTGATGCGTTAGTTCAGTTAGGAGCCAATGCTGATCCTGAAAAAATAAAAGAAATCGTTTATCAACGTGCCCGCATAGAGAAAATCATCATAAAAGACGCGAAAGCGCGCACATTTATCACACAAGACGATGCTCGTGACGATATGGTGGCGCAAGTGTATGATATTACCTACGGTTCGGTTGTAAGAGGAAAAGATAACTTAGTTGTCATCGACGATAGCATTGTTAGAGGAACAACCTTGAAACAATCTGTTCTTCGTATTTTGGATCGTTTGGGACCAAAGCACATTGTTATTGTTTCATCAGCCCCTCAAATTCGTTATCCGGATTGTTACGGAATTGACATGGCAAAAATGGGCGATTTTATTGCATTTGATGCTGCAATCGCTTTGTTAAAAGAACAAGGAAAAGGAAACATTATCGACGATGTTTACCGTAAATCGAAAGCGCAAGAAAACGCTCCGAAGGAACAAATCGTCAATTTTGTGAAAGAAATATATGCACCATTTACCAACGAAGAAATATCTGCAAAAATTGCTGAATTATTAACTCCTGAAAATATCGCTGCTTCTGTGCAAATTGTTTATCAAACAGTTGAAGATTTACACAAAGCTTGTCCAGGAAATACAGGTGATTGGTACTTTACAGGCGATTACCCTACTCCAGGAGGAAATAAAGTTGTCAATAAGGCATTTATTAACTATATTGAAGGGAAAAACGAGCGAGCTTATTAAAACCTTTGAATGATGCGCAAAAAGCCCACAACTGTTTTTGTTTACTTACTGGGTGCTTATGTGCTACTGCAATTTATTTGGTGGGGATATCATTTGATTGAACTTACTGAATCCTCTCATTACACCAGTGAAATTATTCGCAAACGCGTTATCATGATTATTGGTGAAGGTAGTGTTTTCCTGATTTTATTACTTTTTGGACTTTGGAAAATAAAAGCAACAATCAAGAAAGAAGTTGCCATTGCACGTCAACAAAACAACTTCATGTTGTCTGTTACTCATGAGTTGAAAACACCCATCGCAGCAAGTAAATTGTATGCTCAAACACTTTTAAAACATTCGCTTAGCGAAGAAAAAAGAAACGAATTACTTCACAAAACAATTGATGAATCGAACCGACTTGAAAACTTAGTGGAGCAATTATTAACGGCTGCTCGCTTAGAACAAAGTCACCTAGAAATCCACCGACAACCTTTCGCACTTCAAGAACTATTTTCCGAAGTAATTTCATTGCATGAAAAGCGTGAAAAAATAGCGATTAAGCTTATAAATAACTCCCCTTTTACAATCAATAGCGATCGGTTTTTATTAGCAACCATTCTCAAGAATTTAATTGAAAATGCAGCTAAATATGGTCACTCCGATGAAGGTGTTGTGTTGAATTATTACACATCCAACAACCTCTTGACGCTTGTGGTACAAGATTTTGGAAACGGAATACCTGCTGAAGCACACGGACTGATTTATAAGAAATTTGTGCGTTTAGAAAACGAAGAAACTCGCACAAAAAAAGGAACCGGATTGGGCTTATTTATTGCTTTCGAATGTGCAAAAGCACTTGGAGGAAACTTAAAACTCATCACCAATAAAGCATCAAAAGGAGCAACATTTGAAATAACTATACCTTATGAATAATCAAAAAGTTGGACTCATCATCTTAGATGGTTGGGGAATTGGCGACAAATCAAAATCGGACGCAATTTTCAATGCAAACACGCCTATTATGGATAGTTTGTTGGCAAATTATCCCAATGCACAATTAACAACTTGTGGCGAAGCAGTCGGATTACCTGATGGACAAATGGGGAATTCAGAAGTTGGTCATTTGAATATTGGCGCAGGTAGAATTGTTTACCAAGAATTAACGCGGATCAATAAGTCAATTCGTGATGGTGAGTTTTTTGCAATTGAAAAATTAAAAAACTGCTTTAGCAATGCGAAAAAAACCGGTAAAAAAGTTCATTTGATGGGACTTGTTTCCGAAGGAGGTGTTCACAGTTCACAAGCCCATTTAGAAGCATTATTAACGATGGCGCATGCGTATGAACTGAAAAATGTATGGATCCATGCGTTTACTGATGGACGTGATTGCGATCCAAAAAGTGGATTGGCTTATTTTCAAGCTTTAGAAAAACATATCACCAAAACAACAGGTACCATAGCAAGTATAACAGGACGTTATTATGCGATGGATCGTGACAACCGTTGGGAACGCATCAAAGTTGCATACGATGCAATGATCAATGGTCTTGGTAAAAATTTATCTTCTATTACTGCAGCTTTTACAGAAAGTTATGCAGCTGGAATTACCGATGAATTCATTGAACCTTTTGTTTTTGACGCTGAAAATGCACCAGGAAAAATAGAAAATGGTGATACGGTTATCAGTTTTAACTTCAGAACTGATCGACCTCGAGAAATTACGACTGCATTAACGCAACGTGCATTTCCAGAATACAACATGCAGCCACTAGCTTTGGATTATTATACGATGACCAATTACGATGCATCATTCAAAAAAATACACGTACTCTTTGAAAAAGACAATTTGAAAAACACGTTGGGTGAAGTTTTATCAAAAATGGGACGCACACAAATACGCATTGCTGAAACAGAGAAATACCCGCATGTCACCTTTTTCTTTAATGGCGGACGTGAAAAAGAATTTGAAGGTGAATCGCGGATTCTTGTTAACTCACCAAAAGTAGCGACCTATGATTTACAGCCAGAAATGAGTGCTTTAGCAGTCAAAAACAATATCATCACGGCAATCGATGAAAATTGTCCTGACTTCTTTTGTTTGAACTTTGCAAATCCAGATATGGTAGGACACACTGGAAATTATGCTGCAATTGTCAAGGCTGTTGAAACAGTTGACAGTTGTTTGGGTGAAATTGTAGCTGCTGCTAAAAAAGAACACATGGAACTGATTGTTATTGCTGATCATGGAAATGCAGATGTTGCTTTTAATCCAGATGGCTCGCCAAACACGGCACATTCACTCAATCCTGTTCCAATTGTATTGGTAACAGAAAACTCCGAATTAAAGTTGTCAAATGGAATTTTAGCAGATGTTGCGCCAACCATTTTAGCACGTATGCGCTTGGCTGCTCCGATCGAAATGAATGGTAAAAGTTTGGTATAAAGAAAAAACTTAACAGAAACAAAAAGAGAGACTTCAACTGAAATCTCTCTTTTTTTATGGGTTTAAAATTATTTTATTTGGATACTACATGGAAGAAGCCATGTCCGACAACTTCATCACCTTGCACACTGAATGCGGTGTATTTGTAGAAGTAAACACCATCTGAAACGACATTGCCATTCACTTTTCCATCCCAAGTAGGATTTAAACTTGTTCCTTTGAACATGATATTCCCCCAACGGTTTGTAATAACCAATTCTACTTTTGCAGCATTGATAATATCTAATTCAAAAAGATCATTTACACCATCTCCATCAGGAGTAATTACATTTGGACCTTCAATAATTGGCGTTGGGTAAACACATGAACCATCAGAAGCAGTTGCTAAAGGATTATAATTCGTTGCCGATGGATCTGTACAACCACAATTTTCAATTAAAACTAATCCAGTGATTGTATCGTTACACACACCATCACTTGCGATTAACGTAATGATGGATGTGTCCGTAAAAATTTGATTCAATGGATTCATATCGTTCACCGTAACAACATTTCCATTTCCAAAATTCCATGTAAATATCGTTGCATTTGAACTTTCATTGATAAAGTTTACGCTCAAAGGAGCACAACCAGAAGATATCGAAGATGTGAAATCCGCCACTGGACCTGGATCAGTATCTACAAAAATGGAATCAACCACAAGACAGACATTATCAGCAACGGTAAACGTGTACCATCCAGATGGAATGTTTTGCAAAACAGACGCATCAATTGTATACGTTGAAGATGGATTTGGTCCTGTCCAATTGTAGAACGGTTGACCGGTTACACCTTGTGCCATTCCCCAAACAACTCCAGTATTGGCACAATAATTAGAGTTTTGAAAGCCCATAGTGTCTACAGCAAGGGTTTGATTCATGGTAACTGTTACAGTGTCAGTTTTAGAAAATCCACATGCATCTGTAGCTGTTACAAAATAATTTATTGTACCATTCTGAGAAATTGGTAAATACGCAGTATCTCCTGTTTGATTTGCAAAATTCCAGTTATAAGTGTAAGGAGGATATCCTCCAAATGCGAATGCAGAGGCTAAAACAGAATCATTGATACAATAGGTAATTGGATCCGTTTCATTAATAGTAATTATTGGACCTTCAAAAATCCATATTTCACCTGTGGAAACTATCGTATCACCACACACAGTAATTGTAGTCGCTGTTAACGTTACAAATTCTGGCCCATCATTTATGTTATCTTGAATTGGAGCGAACAAGATTGGAACAGTATCTACTCCTGGTAAAAATATTACCGGATTTTGTATTGGAAGATAATCAACTCCATATGTCGCATTACCTCCAATTTGGTAATTAACGATTAACGTGTCTCCAATTTGATTTGATGGTCTTGTAAATAAAAACATTGCATTTGTACAACCTTCTACTACAGATGTGTCACCTGTTACTGTTTGCACATCAATATCTACTGCTTCTGATGAAAATGAATCCGCCTCAATGAAAACACCAGAGTCATAAGACTGGTCAAGCACATTACAGATTGCCATCTTGATGTGATACGTTTGAGAACATTGTACAACAGCTTTTGCTGTTAAGACCACTGTTGTTCCGTCATACTGAATCGCTGTTGAATAAGCAAGTCCCCCAACATTATTTACATAATAAGCTGAATTAGCTCCAGTAGGACCAACATTATTAATCGTTACAGGAGTGGTTGAATTGGGAAGTGTTGCAATATTAATTGCATTATTAGAAAACGTTCCATTTATTCCAGGACCTGACAAAAAGAAACCAAATGCATCGTTAAACGAACTTCCAAAAAACTCAGGATATTCATCAGAACCAAATACATAGCGGAATTGAATAGTATCTCCCGAAGGCACGAAATCAAACTCTAAAATTGCTCCATTCGTAACCGTTCCAGCGGCAATCGCATTCAAATCAGTATCAAAAGACACAATTGGCGTGCTGGATTATTAAATGAAAATGATCCACTAGCATTTGGCCCTGCAGCACCTGTGGCATGTCCTGTTGTAATTAAAATACCAGAAGATATTGGAAATGTCGTCCCATTTGCAACAAACATTGCAACATTGTTTTGTGGTACATTCGCATTTGTCAAACTGTTGTTATAACGAACATTGCTTGCTGTTACACCGTTACCAACTAAAATATTTTGAACCAAAGATGCAGGAGTCATTCCAGGTTGGACTGCAATTTGTGCAAATGAAGCAATACTTGTTGCCAAACAAATAATTAAAACGGATACTAATTTCTTCATATTGTAGTTATTTTCTTTTGGTAAGACTAATTCAAGGGGGTGAACGTTGCACCGAGGGATCAATTTTTTTCAAAATTAATTTTCTTGATTTTTTCGGTCATTCCCTGTTAATCTGAGCTAATTTTTGTGCATTTTTGTTGAAATATCTCATTCAATGAAAAATACTCAGGCAATTATACAAAAAAATAAGGAAAAATACGTCAATGAATTAATTGAATTATTAAAAATTCCTACTGTTTCTGCTGATACGAACTTTGCGCAAGATGTGATCAAAGGTGCTGAAATGACAGCAGAATACCTTACCAAAGCAGGATTAACTGCGGTTGAAATTTGTAAAACAGCTGGTCACCCTATTGTTTATGGTGAAAAAATAATCGACCCAACATTACCAACCGTTTTGGTCTATGGTCACTACGATGTACAACCTGCAGATCCAATTGATTTGTGGACTTCTCCCCCATTTGAACCGGTGATTAAAACAACTGAAATTCACCCAGAAGGCGCGATTTTTGCACGTGGAGCTTGTGATGACAAGGGTCAAATGTTCATGCACGTAAAAGCTGTTGAAGCAATGATTGCTGCCGATGAACTTCCATGTAATGTCAAGTTCATGATCGAAGGAGAAGAAGAAGTGGGCTCTGTTAACTTAGGGGTTTTTATTACTGAAAACAAAGCACGTTTGGCTGCCGATATCATTTTGGTGTCTGATACAGGAATGTTGAGCAACGACACGCCTTCTATCACGACAGGTTTGAGAGGATTAAGCTATGTGGAAGTAGAAGTTACTGGTCCAAACAGGGATTTACACTCGGGACTTTACGGAGGCTGTGTTGCAAATCCAATCAATGTGTTGGCAAAAATGATTGCTTCGTTGCACGATGAAGATAACCACATCACCATTCCAGGATTTTACGCAGATGTAATTGATTTATCGTTGGAAGAACGCGCTGAAATGGCTAAAGCTCCCTACAGTGAAGCAGCTTATAAAAAAGCATTGGCAATTGGCGCAGTTGAAGGAGAAGCTGGATATACAACACCAGAAAGAGGTTCGATTCGACCAACACTCGATGTCAATGGAATTTGGGGAGGTTACACCGGAGAAGGTGCAAAAACGGTCATCGCATCCAAAGCTTACGCAAAAATATCGATGCGCTTAGTACCGAATCAACAACCTGAAACTATTACACAACTTTTCAAAGAACATTTTGAGAAAATTGCACCCGAAAGTGTTACTGTAGTTGTCAATCCGCATCATGGTGGTGAACCTGTCGTAACACCAATTGACTCCATCGCGTATCAAAGTGCGGCAAAAGCATACGAAGAAACGTTTGGTAAAACACCAATTCCAGTTAGAAGTGGCGGAAGTATTCCAATCATTGCTTTGTTTGAGAAAGTATTGGGATTAAAAACTGTCATGATGGGATTCGGGTTGGATTCAGACGCGATACACTCGCCAAACGAGCATTACGGTTTATTCAATTATTACAAAGGAATTGAAACCATTCCATACTTTTACCATTACTTCAATCAAGCGATGAAATCATGAAAGGATTCATTTATATACTTGTAATAGGAGTTTTCACACTCGGAAGTTGCTCGATTGAGGACCCTGAAATTGCTGGATTTGAAAATGTCAAAATATTAAAAGCAGATGGGGATCATATCGAAGCGACAATAGATGTTACGATTGAAAATCCGAATTTCTTCGGCATGAAAGTGAAAAAAAGTACGTTTCAAATTCGCGCAAATGACATAGAAATTGGTGATATTGAACTGAGTAAAAAATTCAAAGTAAAACGAAAGTCAACACATGTTTATACATTACCATTGAGCATTTCATTAGCAAAAGGAGCATTGTTTAAAATCATGAAATTAACGGGCGCTAAAGAAATCACCTTGAATTTAGAAGGAAAAGTGAAGGGAAGTGTT
Source organism: Fluviicola sp. (assembly GCA_017983675.1). GTDB lineage: Bacteria > Bacteroidota > Bacteroidia > Flavobacteriales_D > Crocinitomicaceae > Fluviicola. Next base: position 46,521 of record JAGOAZ010000003.1, on the reverse strand, counting down.
TACGGAATTTCCAAAACAGTTGACATAAAGGAAACTAAAACAATTGATGGGAAACTATTGAAGTTCCCAGGATTAGAATAAAAAAAAGAGGTTGAAATTCAACCTCTTTTTTGTTTATGCTAACACTGTTCTCCAGCTTACTTTTTGATTGATCAACTCAAACAAATCAGCTATTGCAACACGTTCTTGTTGCATCGTATCTCTATCTCGAATTGTCACCGTATTATCTTCCAATGTCTGGTGATCGACAGTCACTGAAAAAGGCGTTCCAATCGCATCTTGACGACGGTAACGTTTTCCAATCGAATCTTTTTCGTCGTATTGACACGTAAAATCATATTTCAACGAAGCGATTATTTCACGTGCTTTTTCTGGCAAACCATCTTTTTTGGTCAATGGCATAATTGCTACTTTATAAGGCGCAAGCGCTGCTGGAATTTTTAATACAACACGTTCTGAATCGTCCTCTAATTTCTCTTTTTTGAACGCAGCGCTCATAATTGACAAGAACATTCGGTCTAAACCAACAGACGTTTCGACAACAAATGGCACGTAACTTTGATTCAATTCCGGATCAAAATATTGTAATTTTTTACCTGAAAACTGCTCGTGTTGTTTCAAGTCAAAATCTGTTCGCGAGTGAATTCCTTCCAATTCTTTGAACCCCATTGGGAAATCAAATTCGATGTCGCATGCTGCGTTTGCATAATGTGCCAATTTGATATGGTCATGTTCGCGGTAATACAGGTCGCCCAATCCAAGAGCTTTGTGCCATTTAATGCGTGCATCTTTCCAGTATTCGTACCATTTCATTTCTTCACCTGGACGACAGAAAAACTGCATTTCCATTTGTTCAAATTCGCGCATACGGAAGATAAACTGACGTGCAACGATTTCATTTCTGAACGCCTTCCCTATTTGAGCAATCCCAAAAGGAATTTTCATGCGTCCAGTTTTTTGAACGTTTAAGAAATTCACGAAAATTCCTTGTGCTGTTTCAGGTCGTAAATAAATCGTAGCTGCATCACCTGCAACAGAACCTAATTCAGTCGAAAACATCAAGTTAAATTGACGCACTTCAGTCCAATTGCGCGAACCACTAATCGGACAAACAATTTCCAAATCTTCGATCAATTGTTTTACGCCTTCTAAATCGTTGTTCTCCAACGTCGTGCGCATGCGATCCTCAATCTCAGTGATTTTCGTTTCGTTGCGCAGTACATTTGGATTTGTTGCACGAAATTGTGCTTCATCAAAAGCATCAGCAAATTTCTTTGCTGCTTTTTCAACTTCTTTATTGATTTTCTGACGGATTTTCTCGATGTGTTCTTCGATCAATACATCAGCTCGGTATCGTTTTTTAGAATCTTTGTTATCAATCAAAGGATCATTAAAAGCATCAACATGCCCAGAAGCTTTCCAAGTTGTTGGGTGCATAAAAATCGAAGCGTCAATTCCAACGATGTTTTCGTGCATTTGCACCATCGCTTTCCACCAATATTGTTTGATATTGTTTTTCAGCTCTGACCCCAATTGACCGTAGTCATATGTAGCAGCTAAACCATCGTATATTTCAGATGAGGGAAAAACAAATCCGTATTCCTTCGCATGAGAAATCACCTCTTTTAATAGATCTTCTTTTTGTTCCATGTGACAAATTTAGCTGAATCTGCGATTTATTCAGATAAAAAAAAGAGAGAATCTTAATTTTTAAGCGAACTTTTCAGAGATGATAACGTCATTTGAAAGATTTCGGCTAAATTTGGTTTGATTTTTGAATAACATAACAACAAACAATATCAATTTATTAATTATGAAAATAGTAAAACAGTTCATCGCAAGTTTGCTTCTTTTATTAGTAGGAAGTAGCACCGTTTTTGGACAGGACAAAGAATTAGCGCCTGGAATGTATGCGCAATTCAAAACAACAAAAGGTGAAATTTTGATTCAATTGGAACCAGAAAAAACACCTTTAACAGTTGCGAATTTTGTTGGGTTAGTTGAAGGGAACTTTCGTCCATTCGATACACTTTCGTTTGACAAACCATTTTATGATGGATTAAAATTCCACCGTGTTATCAAGGATTTCATGATCCAAGGTGGTGACCCACAAGGAACAGGAATGGGTGGTCCAGGTTACAAATTTTTTGACGAACCAAATAAAGACTTACGCCACAGTGGACCAGGAATTTTATCGATGGCAAACAGTGGACCTGCTACAAACGGTAGTCAATTTTTCATCACGCACAAAGAAACACCTTGGTTAGATGGAAAGCATACTGTTTTTGGTCACGTTGTATCAGGAATGGATGTTGTCAATGCTATTGTACAAGATGATGTGATGGAACAAGTTCGTATTATTCGAATTGGAGATCAATACCAAGCGTGGAATGCGACAGAAGTTTTCAAAGAAACTTACCGTAAAATGGAAGAAGCATTCGTTGTTATGCAAGCTGAAAAGGCTCGTTTAGATGCAATTGAAAAAGAGCGTACAGACAAAATTGCAAAAATGACGGAAGAAGAGTACAAAGTATATTTGCTTGCAGAAGTGCGTAAAACATATCCAAAAGCACAACAAACTGCTAGTGGATTGGTGTATGTTATCGAGAAAAAAGGTGACGCAAACAAAAAACCGAAAAAAGGAGATGAAGTTTCAACGCATTATACAGGAACCTTGATGAACGGAACAAAATTTGATTCATCGTTGGATAGAAATCAACCGTTGAACTTCAAACACGATGTGGGACAAATGATTCCAGGATATGATGAAGCTGTTGCCATGCTTGGAAAAGGTGGGAAAGGACGATTCATTATTCCTTATCAAAAAGCATATGGTGCAGCAGGAAGACCACCAGTTATTCCAGCATACAGTGATTTAGTTTTTGAAATCGAGTTAATGGATATTACTTCAGGAAGTGCGCCAGTTGCTCCAGCAACACCAGTACCAGCTCCGAAAACAAAATCAAAGAAAGGATAAAACAGAACGGTTTTAAACGAAACAGAAAAGGCTTGGGAACTCCCAAGCCTTTTTTTTGTCTAATTTCGATTCAGTTATAATTGACCATCCGAATGATAAACACCATTCTTAAATACTTTTACTTTTAATAAGATTCCATCTTTGTCGTACACATAAACTTTTCCGTCCCACAAACGGCCATCTTTAAAAACGCCATCTTGCCAAATTTCATTTTCTGAGTTGTAAATTTTATTATATCCGTTGTATTGCCATTTCCCACTCAAAACAATTGGTTTAGCACCTACGATTGGCGCCTTTTCTGCTGGTTGTTGAATCGTTCCTGCGTCGTTTATCGGATGAACAGGATCTTTTGTTGTACTCGATACTACCGATCCGTCTGCATTAAAAGTGATGATTTCCTTGATATCGCCATTTGGCCAATAACGAATTGCATCGCCTACTTGTGTTCCGTTATTTGCATAATAGACAAATTCACATTGCCCATTGGCATAATAGTATTTTACTTTTCCTTGTTCTTTCCCTTGCTCGTTGTATTTTGCTTCGTATTCGATAGCGCCATTTTCATGAAAACGCACTAATGAATCTTTGTAATTACTGTTTTCATAGGTGCCTTTTTCGCGTAATTTCCCATTCGGATAGAACTTATAATACATTCCTTCTGGTCGGTTATTCGCAAATTCACCTTTTAACTTTGGCGTAACACCATCCGTGTAGTATTTTATCCAAAAACCTTCTTTTCTGTCGTCAATGTATTTGCCTTCTTCCACTTTTCCAGCAGGAGGAGTTCCAGTTTCAGGACGGTCTTTTCCAAAGTAAATCCATTTACCTTGTTTTTTACCATCTTCCGATTTTTGATTAATCGCATCTTGATCGTTCATTACACCCGTAGCGAACGTTGGTTGAACGATAAAGAAATTTAAAACGACTAGTAAGATATTTTTGCACTTATTCATGATAACAATATTTGTATTTTCGTAGTACAATCTAAAGGTACTGAAAACTAAATATGTGTGGCAGGATTAACGAGTAAATTAGATAAATCCAGCAAAAACACCGATAAAAGTTACGTATTTGTCGTTAATGGGGTGTCGGTAGATTTTCCAACATTACGTAAATCATGGCTTTTAGGTCAAATTCTTCTTTCCATCCCCAATCTGATCGAGCAGCGCTATCATCAATCGATGCTGGCCATGAATCGGCAATTGCTTGTCGGTAATCTGGTGCATAACTAATTTGAAAATCTGGCAAGCTGTTTTTAATTCCTTCAGACAATGTTTTTGGTGTGAATGATAGTGCCGATAAATTATAACTCGAGCGAATCTTAATTTGTTCACTTGGCGCCTCCATTAATTCTATTGTTGCACGAATGGCATCATCCATGAACATCATAGGAAGTGCAGTATCTTCTTTTAGGAAACATGTAAACGGTTCTCCCGCCTTTGCTTTGTAGAAAATATCGACGGCATAATCGGTCGTTCCTCCACCTGGCAAACTTTTGTAAGAAATTAATCCTGGGTAGCGAATGCTTCGTACATCGACATTGAACTTATTGAAATAATATTCACACCAACGTTCTCCCGCTTGTTTGGAAATACCGTAAACTGTAGACGGTTCCATAACTGTGTATTGTGGCGTATTGTCTCGTGGAGTTGTTGGTCCAAAAACGGCAATGGATGAGGGCCAGAAAATCTTTTCAATGTGACCTTCTTTTGCTAAATCAAGAATGGTAAACAAGCCCTCCATGTTTAATTTCCAGGCAAACTCAGGATTTTTTTCAGCAGTTGCAGATAACAAAGCTGCTAATAAATAGACATCGTCAAATTTTTCAGCAATAATATAATTTCTTACGGCATCTTTGTCCAAGGCATCCAACCGAACGTAAGGTCCATTTGCAAGGTTTGTTGGGCATTCATCTTTTAAATCAGCTGCAACAACTTGTTGGTTTCCGAATTTTGTGCGTAGGGTTAACACCAACTCTGTTCCAATTTGACCACAAGAGCCAAGTACCAATATTTTCTTCATAATAGCAAACTATGGAACAAAAATAATCTTTTTTAGCAGCAAATCACTAAAGATTGTAGCTTCAAAAAACCTAATCAAAATCATTTTTTAGTCATTACAGTTTTTGGTATTTTTGTTCGACTATGTTTTATAATGCTATTTCGAAATTAAAATAAACAAATTATGCCCTTTTATCATAAACTAGGTAAGATTCCACCAAAACGCCACACGCAGTTTGAAAAAGCTTCTGGTGGTTTGTATTACGAACAGTTGTTCGGAACAGAAGGTTTTAGTGGTTTTTCTTCTTTATTATATCACGAACACCGTCCTACGATGGTGAAAGCGATGAAAGATCCCGTTGATGTTAGCCCAAAAGCTGCCGTTGAAAACAACATTGCTGCGCGCATGATTCAAGGATTCAACGTTGCTCCTACAGATGATTTTTTAGAAAGCCGTGAAATTGTATTGTTTAATAATGATATTAATCTTGCAGTAGCTGCTCCTCGTCAATCCATGACAACGTATTTTTATAAAAATGCAGATTCGGACGAATTATTATTCATTCACAAAGGAAGTGGAAAATTAAGAACCTTGGTTGGTAACATTGATTTTTCTTACGGAGATTACTTGGTTATTCCACGTGGAATGATTTATCAAATTGATTTTGACACAACTGATAACCGTTTATTAATTGTTGAGTCGTTTTCACCTATTCTTACTCCACGTAATTACCGCAGTAAATTTGGACAATTATTGGAACATTCTCCCTTTTGCGAACGCGACATCCGTGCACCTCATGAATTGGAAACACACGATGAATTAGGTGATTTTGTGATTAAAATCAAAAAAGAAAACAAAATACACGAGTTGACGTATGCTGCGCATCCCTTTGATGTCGTTGGTTGGGATGGCTATAATTTCCCGTATGCGTTTTCGATTCATAATTTTGAACCAATAACGGGACGTGTGCACATGCCACCGCCAATTCATCAAACGTTTGAAGGAAACAACTTTGTCGTTTGTTCGTTTGTGCCGCGCATGTACGATTATCACCCAAAAGCAATTCCAGCACCTTACAACCACAGCAATATCGATTCGGATGAAGTGTTGTATTATGTAGATGGAGATTTCATGAGTCGCAATCACGTTGAAAAAGGTTTCCTATCTTTACATCCTGGAGGAACACCTCACGGTCCACACCCGGGCGCATACGAGCGTAGTATCGGACAAAAAGAAACCTTGGAATTAGCTGTTATGGTTGATACATTCCGTCCATTAAAATTGACACAAGCGGCTGTCGACATGCAGATTCCTGATTATGCATACAGTTGGTTAGAAAAATAATTACAGTTGAACGACAATACAATGAGTAAAGAAATTAAAAATGTAGAATATGGTTTGGAAAAAATCTTTGAGGGAGCTCAAGATTTCTTACCATTATTAGGAACAGATTACGTTGAATTTTATGTGGGTAATGCCAAACAAGCAGCGCACTATTATAAAACAGCTTTCGGTTTTCAATCATTAGCATACGCTGGATTGGAAACAGGAGTTCGTGATCGTGCTTCGTATGTATTGAAACAAGATAAAATTCGTATCATTTTAACGACTGCTTTGAACAGTGAATCGCCAATTGGTGAACACGTAAAAAAACATGGTGATGGTGTGAAAGTTATTGCACTTTGGGTAGAAGATGCGCGTTCAGCGTGGGAAGAAACAACCAAAAGAGGTGCGGTTTCATTTATGGAACCAACTGTTGAAACCGATGAACACGGAGAAGTTGTTCGTGCAGGAATCTACACGTATGGCGAAACTGTTCACATGTTTGTTGAACGTAAAAATTACAACGGAATCTTTTTACCAGGATACCAAAAATGGGAATCTGACTATAATCCAGCTCCAACAGGGTTGAAATTCATCGACCACATGGTAGGAAATGTCGGTTGGGGAGAAATGAATACGTGGGTGAAATGGTACGAAGATGTCATGGGATTTGTCAACTTCTTATCGTTTGATGACTCGCAAATTCATACAGAATACTCGGCTTTGATGTCAAAAGTAATGTCAAACGGAAATGGGCGCATCAAGTTCCCAATCAATGAGCCAGCTGAAGGAAACAAGCGTTCACAAATTGAAGAGTACTTGGATTTTTACGAAGGGCCAGGAGCACAACACATTGCAGTTGCAACGGACAACATTATTGAAACCGTGAAACAATTGCGCGCGCGCGGTGTGGAATTTTTATCTGCACCACCACAAGCATATTACGATGACATCCCAGCGCGTTTGGGTGAACACATGTCTATCATGAACGAACCGATTTCAACATTACAAGAACTCAGCATTTTAGTTGATGCAGATGAAGAAGGTTATTTGTTGCAAATCTTTACAAAACCTGTAGAAGACAGACCAACGTTGTTCTTTGAAATCATTCAACGAATGGGTGCAAAAGGATTTGGCGCAGGAAACTTCAAAGCGCTTTTCGAGTCCATCGAAAGAGAACAAGAAAAAAGAGGAACACTTTAATAGCAAGTGGAATAAATAGATTGAAAAGGGGTTGTTTGACAACTCCTTTTTTTATTCCCCCATTTTTATTTCGGTATTTTTAAGCGTTTGCCAATTTGCAACACATCAGAACGCAATCCATTCGCGCGTTTGAGTGCGCTAACTGAAACACCATGTTTCTGCGCAATTTCGCCCAAGGTGTCGCCCGATCTAACCGTATAATAGCGTTGGCGTTCAACTTCTGGAGAACGTTGAATAGGTTGGACAACTGGAACTTGTAATGAGTCAATTGCTGCTTTCAAAGGAAATCCTTTCATTGGTATCAAACACGAAGCATCTGGATAGGCTTGCCCAAATTGAAGGGAATTTTGAAACGAACGAAACAACCATTCTCCTTTGACAGCATACCCATCCGCAGTTAAATGTATTCCATCAGGTTTTGCGTATTTTTCTTGTTTCCATGTATTGATGGTTCCATAACCTCCAGCTAAATCGTACCAATTCCAAAAGAAGCAATCGTTTTTCTGAGCCAATGAATCCATTAGCTGGACAAATTCAACACCCGCTGTGATGTACTTTCCATTTTTATATAAATCTTGTGTGCTTGTCAACACAATCAGTATGTTAGGATTTATTGCGCGGAACTGAGCTATTGCTTTTTCGACTGTTGCTGGTAATTTTTTATCAATCGCGTTGGTGTACAAAATGTCATTGGTGCCAAAATCTAAAAAAACCATGTCGGGTAACAATACCTTTGAATGATCGGTTAATTTTTCCAATTGCAAAACAGAGCGAAAAGCAGCAGCACCGACACCAAGAGAATGGTAAACTACACCCGTATTTACTTGTCGTTCAATATCGATGCCATAAAAACGAAAACGTTTGTTCGCATTGGTTGAATCAGCAAGAATGGCAACAGAAATGGAATCGATAGAACCACTAAAGGCCAATTGCCAACTTCCAGGTGCTATTTCTTGTAATTGGCTTTGCAGATAAACTTGGTCGTTTATTTTCAATTGAAACGGGCGATTTAACGTGTCACTTTCAACAAAAACGTTCAAAAAATATTCAGCTTTACTTATCGTTTGTTTGAACTGAAATCCCAAACTAGCCGATTTTGAAGTAGTTTCAACGCCCATTCCACAAACTCCTAGCGGAACTTTTGGATTGCCTTGAAAACTCTTGCCAAAAATCCAATTACCAGTTTTCGTTGATTTGTAGTTAACCGACGAATACGTGTCTGCTGCCTTGTAACTGAAAATCATTCCCGGTCCACCATCACCATAACGATCTTGCAAGTATTTTCGTGCAACATTCGGTGGCATACCAGCTTGAATGTGACTTCCACCAAAATGATAAATGACAAATTTATCGGAATCGGAGTTGTTTAGTTGGCGTTGCAAGGATGCAAGTAATGCTGGATTTTTATATTGTAAAAAAGCGAACGAAGTGTCCATTTTCAATCGTTGCAAAAGAGAATCTTGAGCAAATGAATAAGTAAAAACGAATACTGATAGGACGAAAAAAAGTGTTTTTTGCATCACAACGTATCTGGTTGTTGGTTCATTGTTTTTCGGAGTGTATCGTTTGAAGGATTAACCACTGGAGCAGGCGGAGCCATTCCAGCATGACTTGCCAAACGACGCATCATGTTGATCGTTCCATTACTCATTGTTGCGTACAATCCAACTGCAAAAATCAAGTCATCTATCTTGTTTTCACGGATTAACGACATCAAATTATGTTTGGAATAACGAAAATCGACCACGTAAATTTCTTCGTAATGGCTAATTAAGAACACACTGAACGCATTTCCCATGGAGTTTTTTACCACTGCACATTTGCGTCCGTTTTTGACACCTGTTGTGATTTTTATCAAAGGATGATCGCCACTCACAAAAGTTGAATACATGTTTCCACCATTTGAATTGGCAAATACTGATACACGTTGCGGACTGTTGTAATTGTATTCACTGTATCGAACGGCTTTCGTCGCGACTTTTGGAATGTAATATTTAAATGTATCCGCATGCTCTTTGACCGATTGGTCGCGCGTTGTTTGATACATCGTTCCCAAAAAACCGTATTTGATTTTCTTGTCCATTTTTGCCAAGGGAACAGGAGTTAAACCCGCTGCTTTACAAAAAGCAACGTAACCGTAATATGCTCCAGTGGCATTCCAATGGTGATCTGTTCCGAAAAATAATTGCTCGCCTGCGTGGTTATTCAATTCGGTAAATACATCTGAAAAAAGCGCACCGTTTTTCAAATTCGCACCAATAGCAGCTAAAGTGTTTCTATTTTGGGTGTTGTACTTTTTATACTTCTCAACAGGAATAAATGCACAAGCTACAGGTGGAACAGCTGTATAAACTGTGGTGTGTCCTTTCAATGCTGCAGCGTATTCGTTGACCATCTTAGCAAAAACTGCTGCCATTTTGGTAGAACCTCCAGTCAAATTGTAGACTTTCCCATTTAATATCAATAAATCTCCGGTATAATCTTCTTCGAAATCATCCACATATTCCAAATGAGAAATACTCGGGTCGACCACTTCTTTCTGCTTTTTTGTCGGTTTTTTCGCTAAAAAAATGCGTTCTTGCGATTCGATGATAATTCCTCTTGCAGCTTTAATTTTATCAGAACCATCAATTAGTGCTGTTCGAAAAGGGAAATGGTCAGCCAAATAAGCTGCTGTTCCTTTTGACCATTCTTTTTCCGTGAATGTTTGCCAATTAAACGGTTTCATTTCCGCCAATTCCCGTTTTTCAGCCTGAGATATTTTTTCTTTTTTCAGTGTAAAAAAAGCAGTTGTACCAATCAAAATAGCACCAACAAAAACAATGACATTGATTTTATGTATCATGCTTAGAACTTTTGATAAAAGAATGGATTAAACGAAGAACCTAAAATCATCATCGTTGACAATACTAGAAAAGCAAGTGAAATGATTGGACTTGTGTACAAATACGTTTGCGTGAAAAAACGCCAAGCTTTCCCAGTATTTCGGATGAATTCGTTCCATGGTATACACAAAATAATAACAATACTAAGCCAGTATATGTGTGTTGTGACATCGACTGCAATACCCAAATTAGAGAAGGTATGGAAATCAAATAAATGTATGGTGATGAAGTTCCACAAGGCATCAAAATCTTCGAAATAAAAGATAGCGCGGCTAAACACGATTAAAATTAGGGTGTACGTATGTTTCAAAAAACGTGGTGTGACCGCCAAAACGGAACGTGCGTATTTTTCCAAAATCATGATAACGCCAAAGTAACAACCCCACAAGACATAATTCCACTGCGCGCCATGCCACAAACCGGTTAACATCCAAACAATGAAAATATTTCGGTCTTGGTATTTACGGTTTCCACCCAAGGGAATGTAGACGTAATCTCTGAAAAACGTTCCCAAAGAAATGTGCCAACGACGGTAAAAATCAGCGACCGAAATTGCTGCGTACGGATGACGGAAATTTTCTAAAATGTGAATGCCAAACATCCGCCCTATTCCTATTGCCATGTCGGAATAACCAGAAAAATCGAAATACAAATAAATGGAGAACATGACGATGCCAAACCAAGCATCCGCTCCCGTTAAATCGGAAAAGCCATTGACCAAGTATTTATCTGTTAATTCGGCGGCAACATTGGCAATGAGTATTTTTTTGAACAAGCCCAAACAAAAGCGGTTGATTCCCGAAGAGAAATCACTCCAAGAAAAATGCCGACTTTCCAACGCTGGTTGTAATTGTTCGTAGCGCGCAATTGGTCCCATGAATGTAAGCTGGAACAAACTGATGTAGAGCAAATATGAAAACGGATTTCTTTGAGCAGCAACCGTTCCTCGGTACACATCAACTGTGTAGGAAAGTGTCCGGAAAATATAAAAGGAAATCCCAATAGGTAAGAAAACTTTCGGGCGTGGAAATGGTAAATCGAAAAGTAGCGACAAGTTATCGTATAAAAAACCGCTGTATTTGAAAGCTACTAATGCCCCAATATTGACAATGATTGAAAAAACCAATACCACTTTTGCCTTTGGCGAACCGCGAAAACGTTCAATGAGCAAACCATTTCCATAGTCGAAAAATGCTGTAAAAAGCAAGACCAAAATCATGATTGGCTCACCCCACGCATAAAAAATCAATGAAAACAACAACAAAACGATGTTGCGGTAAACCATGTTTTTAAAGAGGTAATGGAAACCCAGCGCAAGTGGTAAGAAAAAATATAAAAAGGTGATGCTTGAAAATGCCATGAAGAAAGAGATTAACCGACTACAATTCCTTTACCACCCATTTTAGGAATGGTAACGTAATTTTTCTCGTTGATTGTTTCGGGTAAAAAGATGAATTTTTTATCGTACATCGTGTCTTCCACCCAAAAACTGATTAGGAATTCATTCGTCAACTTGAAAACATCTTCCATGATTGGTTCAATCTTAGCAGCTTCATCGGGTAAAAGGACTTCGAGCGAATGGCGCAACATGGATGTCGTTATTTTTTCACCAGTCGTTTGATCAACGCCAAACCCTTTACTGGTAATGATAATTCCTTCCATGATATCATCGCGCAAGTTCAATAAATAAACATAATGTTGCGTTGCTCCTTCTTCGTTTTTCTCAGGAACAACAACCATTTTTACATTTTCGACCAAAGGACTTAATATATCTGCACGCATGTGATGGATTAATTTTCGTTAAAATTAGTGATTTCAGGCGTATTGATACGCAAAACAAGCAGCCAAGTGTTTTTTTAATGCTGATTTTACGGCAGTCATGTCAACTTCGTGACCCAATTCTTGTTGCATGGAGGTGACTGCTTTGTCATCGATACCACAGGGCACGATGTGCGAAAAATAAGACAAATTGGAATTGACATTGAAACCAATTCCATGCATGGTTACCCAACGAGAAGACTTCACACCCATGGCACAAATTTTACGCGCTCGTTCGGTCGTTGGTTCAATCCAAACACCCGTCAATCCATCGTAACGATCTCCTTTGATGCCGAAATCAGCCAAAGTTAAGATAACCGCTTCTTCGAGCATGCGCATGTATTTGTGGATATCTGTGAAAAAATGATCGAGGTCAAAGATTGGGTAAGCCACCAATTGTCCAGGACCGTGATAGGTAATATCGCCACCGCGGTTGATTTTATAGAACCGCGCATCGTGTTCGGTCAATTGGTCATCAGACAAGAGTAAATGGTCTACACTTCCACTTTTGCCAAGTGTATACACGTGTGGATGCTCACAGAAAAGCAAGTGATTCTCTGTTGGTTCCGTTGTAAGACCATTGCGTTGTGCAATTTTCCGATCAATTGTTGCTTTGAACAACTGTTCTTGAAAATCCCACGCTTCTTGGTAATCAATCAGCCCTAAATCTTGAAAATGGACAATTTGCATGAAACAAAGTTAAGCAACGTTATTGAAAGAGGAGCTTAACGGATTACTTTAAAGTAAAGCAACAATTAAAATATCTCATTACAATTTAAAATAACAACCGATGTTATACATGAAAGTGGGATAAAACCAAGTGTTGTTTTCTGTTGGATTATATCTTGTGTCTTTTCCGCTAACTAAAACGACGCCGACACCTAGTTTTTGATGAAGCGTTAACTTATTTGAAAAGGCAACATCTATGGCAATACCGTAGGTGTTTTGGACCCATAGAAAGGGCCCGTAATGAGAAACCTTATTCAAGTAATATTGTGTATTTGTGATGGTATCATAGAACTTTGGTATAAATTCATCATTTCTTGTTTGAGAATATTTTACTTGCACATCAGTTAACCAATAAAATTTTGGTTTCAAACTTGTTTTTATTGGTTTATAATAAGTTAGTTGAATTCCCAAAAACTCGTACCAATGAGATGCATGTAATCGTTTGTAGTGATACTTTTCCAAGTCATCTGGATGACCTATGTAATTTACGTTACACGTTAAACCAACATCCAACAATGATTCATTTTTCAACCCGATTTGTTTTGAAATACCCAAAGTTCTACCAGAATAACACGCATTAAAATTGATGCCAAAATCATGTTGCGCGAATGAATAAACAACCCAAAATAAAAAGCTGATAGTTACGAAATATTTCATTTTTTGAACTGATAAACTAATCCAACATTATATATTAATGGAAACTCAATTTGAAAAGGATCATTGTATGTAAAGAGAAATGCTGGATCTTTTCCAAATATCATTTCAACTCCGACACCTGCTTTTTGAGTAAATGCAAACTGATTTGAAAGCTGAATATCAAAACCGAAACAAAAAGTATTACTTAACCACGTAAAGGGACCTTTTGTTGAAATATATTCAACATATAAACCGTATGCTTCGATTGGTGCATTGTAATCAAAGACAAATGATCGGGTATATGTAGGAGCATGTTTCAATTGAACATCAAATCCAATAAATGGTTTGAAAAATTGATTTTTAGTTCGGAAATAGCGACTATACTGCACATGAAAAGTGATATACTGTTTCCAATTATATGGTTGCAATCTTTTTTTAAAAACATTACTTTGATTATCATCCATGTGTTTTGTAATAATGTTACAGCCCAAACCAATCCCGAATTTTGATTGAGGAGACACTTTTCGTTGGTATAATACATCAATTGATCTACCTGAATGACAATTGTTATAAACCCCACTAACTTCATTTTGAGTAAATGAAATTAATGGAGTTAAGATTAATATTAAACGTAAAATCATTGTATTACTCAATCACCAATTTCACAGAAGAGCTCGTTTTACCCGAAACAAAATTGGCGATATACGTTCCAGATGGGAGGTGTTGCAGATCCAAGGAGCCAGATAAATTGGTTCCGCTTGCTTGCAAACGTCCATCTATCGAAAACACGTTGTATGCAGCAATTGGAGTGGCACTTGTTACATAAAAAACACCACGTGATGGATTGGGATAAACACCAACCGCTAATTGAGATTCTAGTATTGAAAGATCTGACGATAATTTGACGTAGAGTATGTCTACAATCCCAAACGTGGAAACAGAAATGTCATAACTTGCTGGCGCATCAAAATGACCAAATAATTCGATCTCGTAATTTGAATTGACAAAACCCTTTACTACAAAATCACCACCACTACTTCCAAAGGAGTAATTCCAGTTTTGGTTCAAATTATCATCTACTTGCATCAACCAAATATCCTGTGGACCATGTGTAATTCTTGAATTATAAGGAGATGCATTTCCCGAAACATGTCCAACAATCACTTTTTGATTGTTTTGAAAAGTTAATTGTTCTTGAATTCCATAATTATTCGCGCTCGAATGCCCAAAAGATTTTTCGTTTAATATTGTGAAATTCTTGTCTGTTTTTAACAAGATTGCATCAGCATAAACACACCTTTTTGGAGACGTTTTATTACCTGAAACAATTGAACTAGAACTGCCACCGAACAAATAATAATTTGCTGTCTCTTCCAATAAAGACAAATATTCATCACCAACCCCTCCAAATGCAAATTGATTTACAATTGTATAATTATTATCAACTTCTAAAAACCATGTATCACGTGAACCAAAACTGTTAGAATTTTTATCACCTGAAACGCCTGAATGTGATGAGCACCCTAATAAATAATTCCCATTATTTAACTTCTTAATATTATCAAAATAATCTTCATCAGCTCCACCATATACATGTTGGTTTAAAATTGTTCCTAAGGTATCTATTTCTACCAACCAACCATCTAAATCACCTTTAGAAGGCACAGATTTATTACCGGATACACCACCATATGATTGAATTACTACTGCTGTTTTATTTTGATCAATATTAATAGCTGTAGCACCAAAATCGAAATCTATTGTTCCAAAACTTTTATCCCACAAAACATCGCCATTTTCATTGATGCAAACGACCCAACAATCATTCCCGCCATAATTAACAGCTGTTCTAGTACCTGAAATTGGCGAAAAAGAAGTCCCAATTAATAAATAATTGCCATTGAGTAGTTTTAATAATGATATCGCTTGATCGGTACTTGAACCACCATAGGTTTTATTCCAAAGTAAGTTCTTATTGTTGTCTAATTTTATTACAAAATAGTCATCATTACCGTACATGGTATCTGTAATTGTATTATTCTGGACTTTAGCCTGCCCAAACAACAGATAACCACCATCAGAAGTGCGTTCAACTCCTCTTAAATAATCTAAACTTGTTGTACCCCAATGTTGTTGTTCGGTAATTGTAAAATTTTGAGCGAAGAGGTGTAACTGCAAAAAAATGACTGTGAAAAGTAGTGAATGTTTCATGTTGATTTGTTTAAAGTTACTCAATCACCAATTTCAAAGAAGTGCTCGTTTTACCCGAAACAAAATTAGCAATGTACGTTCCTGATGGTAGGTGTTGCAGATCCAAGGAGCCAGTTAAAGCGGTTCCGCTTGCTTGCAAACGTCCATCTACTGAAAATACAGAATAGGCTGAAATTGGAGTGGCACTCGTTACATGAAAAATACCACGCGATGGATTGGGATAAACACCGACTGCTAATTGAGATTCTAGTATTGAGAGATCTGACGATAATTTGACGTATAGGATATCTACACTCCCAAATGTTGAAACAGAAATGTCATAACTTGCTGGTGCATCTAAATGACCAAATAATTCGAGCTCGTAATTTGAATTGACAAAACCCTTTACAAGGTACTCTGAACCACTACTACCAAAAGAATAATTCCAGTTTTGGTTCAAATTATCATCAACTTGCATCAACCAAAAATCAAAACTATGTGAAATACGCGAATTAAAAGGTGAAGCATTTCCATTGACACATCCTGCAAAAACGACTTCATTGTTTGGAAGTATCATATAATCATTAATTAAATAAAATGTTGCACTTGAATGCCCAAAGGATTTTTCATTTAATACAGTGAAGTTCTTATCTGTTTGAAGTATAATTGCATCACTACTCACACACCTTTTTGGAGAAATTTTATTCCCGGAAACAGGTGAGCCTGAACCTCCAATGAAAAGATAGGAATTTGACTTTTCAACAATAAGCCCAAGGAAATCAACACCTGTTCCTCCAAACGCAAATTGATTCACGATTATAAAATTAGTGTCCGTTTCAATTACCCAGGCATCATTATTTCCGAAATTAGGTGAGTTTTTATCTCCGGAAATACCAGATCTTGAATTACATAGAAACAGATAATGGCCATTATTTAAACGTTGAATATTACCAAGGAAATCAGTGCTATCTCCACCTATAACATGTTCATTTAAAATTGTACCTAAGGTGTCGAGTTCAATAATCCAACCATCAAAGTCTCCTTTGGAAGGTAATGTTTTATTTCCTGTAGCTCCACCAATTGTGTTTACAATCATTGCAAATCTATTTTCAGATATATTGATAGCTGAACCAGGATTATCTGGTGAGGTTGTACCATAGCATTTATCCCATAACTGATCACCATTTTCATTGATACAAACAACCCAAACATCTATATTTCCATAACCGGGGTCAGTTTTTCTACCTGAAGCAGGAGAATAACTGTTACCAATCAATAAAAAATTCCCATTTGATAATTTTAATAAATTTGCGGCAGTTTCAGTACTTGAACCTCCATAGGTTTTATTCCACAACATGTTTTTATTATTATCAAGTCGAATAACCCAATAGTCTTCAGAGCCATACAAAGTGTCAGAAAGCGTGTTGTTTAAATTTCCTGCGTTTCCAAAAAGCAAATAACCACCATCAGAAGTGCGCTCTACATTAGTAAATCCATCGGGACCAGTTGTACCCCAATGTTGTTGTTCGGTTATAGCAAAATTTTGAGCGAAGAGGTGTAACTGCAAAAAAATGACTGTGAATATCAGTAAGTATTTCATGTTGATTTGTTTAAAGTGTATTGATTTATCATCAATTGAGAATAAATATACATTTTAATTTGAGAATGTGCAACTTAAAAAGTTATTTAACTCATTTAAAATATCGGTAATTTTACTGCATGGAAAAATACACCAACGCCCTTATCAACGAAAGTAGTTTGTACCTACAACAACATGCACACAATCCTGTTAATTGGGTGGCGTGGTCACCTGCTGTTTTTGAACAAGCGAAAAAAGAAGACAAACTGATTTTAATTTCCGTTGGGTATTCGGCGTGTCATTGGTGCCACGTGATGGAACACGAATGTTTTGAAGACGAGGAAGTTGCCGCATTGATGAACCGTCATTTTATTTGTATCAAGGTGGACCGTGAAGAACGACCAGATGTGGATCAAGTGTACATGAATGCCGTGCAACTGATGACGCAACGCGGTGGATGGCCACTAAATTGTTTTACACTTCCGGATGGTCGACCGATTTATGGTGGAACATATTTTCCGAAAGAACAATGGATGCACGTGTTAAATTCTTTGCAACATACGTATCAAAACGAACCCGAACGCGCTATCGAATATGCCATGGAATTGACCAATGGTGTGCGCAAAAGTGAATTGATTCATGCAGCTGCTCCACTTTCCGGATTTCCCAGCGATAAGTTAGCCGAATTAGTACGCCGTTGGCAAGTGAAATTTGATCACCGTGAAGGAGGTGGAACGAACGCGCCAAAATTCCCGCTTCCATCGAATTATGAGTTTTTAGCACATTACAGTGAGCAACAAAACGACGATCAACTAAAACAACACGTGCAACTAACCCTGAACAAAATGGGATTCGGTGGTATTTACGACCAACTCGGAGGAGGTTTTTCGCGTTATTCAGTTGATATGTTGTGGAAAATCCCACATTTTGAGAAAATGCTTTATGATAATGGGCAATTAATTAAATTATATGCCCTCGCCTATCGCTACGACCCACAACCCGAATACAATCGTGTGTTACAAGGAACCTTAAAATGGCTGGAACGAGAAATGACTAGTCCCGAAGGTGGATTGTTTGCTGCGCAGGATGCTGATTCGGAAGGAGTAGAAGGCCGTTTTTATGTTTGGTCATTAACGGAAATCAAAGCGCTGCTAGGAAAAGATGCCGATTGGTACCTTTCATTGTACAATCCTGATAACAAAGGTTATTGGGAAGATGGAAATTGGGTGCTCATTCGCAATGAAACGTGGGAAGCTTTTCTACAAACGCATCCTGAAATCAAGGAAGAACGCATTGCACAAGCAAACGAAACACTTTTTCAAGCACGCAAAAGTCGTGTTGCACCTGGCACAGACACCAAGTGTTTGACCGCATGGAATGCCCTAACGATTTCAGGTTTGGTTGAAAGTTACCGTGCAACGGCTGACGAATCATTCTTGAAAATGGCGCTACAAATTGGCCGTTGGATAGTTTCGTATCAATTAACTAACAAGCGTTATTTGTGGCATACGCGCCAAAATGGACGTTCTTTTATAGCAGGATTTTTAGATGATTATGCCTTTGTGATCGAAGCATTTTTGAATTTGTATCAACTTACAGGACAAGAAGACTGGTTGGAGCATGCGTTGCAATTGCAAGAAACAGCAGATGAATTGTTTTACGATGCGACATCGGGCATGTATTTCTTTTCTGCGAACGACACCGAATTGATAGCACGCAAGATGGAAATCAACGACAACGTTTTACCAGCTACAAACAGTGTTATGGGTCACAATTTATTGACGTTGTTTCACTTAACTGATCAATTTGATTTTGAAACGAAAGCAAAACAACTGTTGCAAAACATTATTGACGGGATGGAAATGTACGGATCAGGATACTCCAATTGGGCGTTGCTGCTCTTGCGTTTCCAAACAGGAATTCGTTGTATTCATGCACCAAGAACAAAAAACGATCAAGCATTACAAACGTACGTGACGCCTTTTACCTTGGTGAAATTTACGGATGATTCAACTTTTTTCTTGTGCAGTGACGGTAGTTGTTCTGTTTCGGTCGATGAATTAAGCGCTTTAGCATTGTAAAACGAGTCAAAATAGGTACAAAACGAATTTTTTTTTCATCGATTTTCAGACAAATGTGCAGGAAACTTTTAAATGTCCTCACAACTCATTATATTCGCAACCTTAAAGAAAAAATAGATCATGGCAGTTATTGGTACAATTAGAGACAAAGGTCGTTACTTCCTAGTTGGGATAGTTGGATTATCGTTGATACTCTTTATCGCACAAGGATTTTTTGACATCATGGGTTCTTCGGCTCCACAAGGAAACTTGGGAACGATTGACGGTGATGCAGTAAATCAAGAACTTTACAATAAGTATGTTGAGCAATTTGTAACGTTGGAGCAACAGCAAGCACAACAACAGCAAAAAGAATTTACAGATCAAGACAGAGCGAATGCAGAGGATAGAGCTTGGCAAGCTACTGTTGACGAATTAACGTTATCAAAAGAATTTGAAGCGTTGGGCGTTGATGTTTCAGAAAATGAATTTACAGCTTATTTATATGGAACAGATGGTTTTCCATTATTGAGTGATATTCAACAAGGGTTTACAGATCCTGCAACAGGTAAATTCAATGCAAAAGCGTTGGATAAATTCATTGCAGAACGTGAAAAAGCTACTGATCCAACAACAGTAAAACAATGGAAAGATACGAAAGAAGCTTTGCGTAACCAACGCAAACAAGAAAAGTACTTTCAGATATTGAATCAAGGAGTTTACGTAACGAAGTTAGAAGCAAAAGAAGAATACACAGCGCAAAAAGAAATGAAATCTATTTCTTATGTCGTTCGTAACTTCCGTGAGATTTTAGACACCGATATCAAAATCAACGATACTGAAATTCGTGAGTTTTACGAAAACAACAAAGACAAAAAGAAATACGAATCGACTGCAGGTCGTGAAGTGAAATACTTTGATGTTGTTGTTGCTGCATCTAAAAGAGATACAATCGAATTTAACAACAAAATGAAAAAATTGACAGCTGATTTCGGTCGTTCTATCAATGATTCATTATTTGTATTGCAAAATTCAGATGTGAAATTTTACACATCATCGCACCAAGCGACTTTCCGTCCGCAAGGCGATCCAAAAGCACGTCAAGGAATGACTTATCCAGTTGAAATGGATACTGTTTTTAAAACGGCAAAAATTGGACAAATTGTAGGTCCATATGCAGATAATGGAAAAGTTCGTTTGGCGAAAGTGATTGACTTCAATACAAAAATGTGTAAAGTTCGTCACATCTTAATCAATGCACCAAAAGGCGATGCGAAGAAAATTGCTAGTGCTAAGAAATTGGCTGATAGTTTGGTGAAAATTGTCAACAAAACAAATTTCGAAGAATTCGTTAAGAAATATTCAGAAGATCCAGGATCGAAAGACAAAGGTGGCGTTTACGAAGATTTCATGGATTATGAGATGGTTACTCCATTCTCGGATTTCTCTACAACAAAGAAAATTGGTGAGATTGGCGTTGTACAAACAGACTTCGGTTTCCACATCATGGAAGTATTGGACCGCAAAGCAGTGAAATATCCTGTATTAGCGTTAATCGAAAAAACGTTAGAAGCATCAGACGATACTGAAATGTCGTTGAAAGACAAAGCGTACAACTTGTTATCAAAAATTGACCGTTCAATTGCTTCTAAAGAGGAATTGTTAGACAAACTAAGCATTTTTGATACAATTGCAAAACGCGAAGGTTTCTTTGTTCGTCCTATTCAAATGTCAGATGAATCTCCAAGAGTATCCGGTTTCAATACGCCTTTAGCAGAACAAAAGATATTAGAATTAGCTTGGAACGAAGATGCTCAAGTTGGTGATATTTGTGGTTCACCAATTTCAGATAAAGGTCGTTACATCATAGCGATGGTTTCATCGATTCGTGAAAAAGGAGTGCCAACTTTCGAAGATGCTTACCTACGAATGAAAGCCGATGCAATCAAAGAGAAGAAAGCAAACCGTTTCAAAAAACAAATTGGTAGTATCCGTAACTTAAAAATGTTAGCGAAAAAAGGAAATACAATCGTAAACACTGCTGATGTAACGTTTGCTAATCCAAGTATTGCTAGTTCAGGATATGAACCAGAAGTTATTGGCGCTATCTTCTCAGGTTTGAAAGATGGAAAAACTACATTGCCACTTGTTGGTGAGAATGGTGTCTATGTTATTCAATTAGTGAAAACAACAAAAGCACCGACAGCTGCTAATTACGATCAAGAAAAAACAACGTTATTGAATCAATACCGTGGTTCTATTCCGCAATTAGCACGCATTGCATTACAGAAAAAATTAGAAGTGAAAGATAACCGCAAGTTATTGGAAGCAGGAATTGGAAGATAATAACTTCAATAAAGTTAAAAAGGGGAATCGAAAGGTTCCCCTTTTTTTGTGTTGTGAAAAATGAAATTTGGTTGATGAGAAATTTACTCGTAAGAAAAGGGTCTATCTACAGCTTTACCACAATTTACCAGGGTAACTAAATAATAGTACATTCAACTTTGTTATTAAATCACCTAATTATTTGATTATAAGCGAAATAGAATTTCATGGTGGTCTGTCTGCAGCTTTACCACAATTTACCAGGGTAACTAAACAATAGTACATTCAACTTTGTTTTCTAAATTACCTAATTATTTGATTATAAGTGAAATAGGATTTAATAGTGGTCTGTCTGCAGCTTTACCACAATTTACCAGGGTAACTAATTTATCTTTCAAGAAAAAAGTATTTTACTTATCCCAAAAAGTGAATTTATTGAAACGTGTAATGGTGATGAAATTAGATTGGATATCTCGTTTGATAAAAGAGTACAACAAACCTGTTTCAGAGCTGTAAATCACTTGTTCATCTAAATACTGTTGCCCATTTCTGAAAGATGATTTAGCTGTTAAATTGCCAAAGGAATCGTATTGAAAACGTTGTTCGCTAATCGGAATCGAATCCATATTCTTGAACTGTTCAACAATAACAATACGTTTGAGTTCGTCGTAGCGGTAGTACGTTGTTAATCGATTACTCGAAAAAGTATATCGAAGTTCGTCTTTCATTCGATATCCCAAAGAATCCGTTGTCACCTTTTTCTCTAGGTAATTGATTCCATCTGTACTAAAAACCTTTTTTGTGAGTTCTCCTGCACTTTCGAAGTAAGTCATGGTTTCTGAGTTCCATGGGAGTCGTCGTTCGATTACAGGGCGTATTTTACTGTGTAGCGTATCTATTTCACGCCAAGTTTCTTCTTTGATTAGTTGGTTATCGCTATTATAGAAATAATCGGTTGCTAGAAAACCTTTTTTTTCACTCACGCGTTTATTGGCTAATTGACCAGATGCATTATAGGAATAGGTGTAAACTGTTGTGTCATTTCTCCCCTCGCCTTTTGCAGTTGTGTAATGAAGCGTCAATCTTCCCAAGGTGTCAAATTCATAAACTGTTACATATTTTGAATTTCTGATGACATCGTTTTGTTTTTTAAAACTAAACTCCCCTTGAATCGATTTGATTTTTGCTGCTTTGATGAATTTGGGTGAAAAAAAGGAAGTTTCTTCCGCTAAAGCCGATCCCATTTTGTTTTCAATGAGCTGACTATTAGCATCAAAATGAGCGCATAAAAAAAGCGAAGCAATGATCAATTTGTAAGTTGAACCAACCAATTGAAAACTACTTCGCCAATGTTGACAATTCAAAAGAATCGACTTAATTGCTTATAAAAAAGGAATGATAAATGGCAAGCCAATCATTCCGACAATCGTGATGACAACAATAAGTGTTGTTAAAAACGATAATTTTATTGGTGCTTGTTCTGTTTCTGATTTAGAAACAATCGCACCCAATACTTTCAAATAATAATAAATACTGATTGCAGAATTGACCAAAGCAATAATTACTAACGTACTGTGTTCTCTCCAAGCGTCAGCTAAGACAATGTATTTTCCGAAAAACCCTGCAGTTAATGGAATCCCCGCTAATGACAATACGGCAATAACTCCAGCAATCGCTAATAATGGATTACGTTTTCCAAGACCTTTTAACGCGTCGATTTTGTCTTCCTCATCGTTTACACTAATGCCAATTGCAATCAATGCGATAATTGAAAAACCGTAACCTGTCATGTAAAACCACAAGTCAAAAACACTTGTCATCGATCCAGAAATAACAACCAATAAAGTATATCCAACATGTGTAATCGAAGAATATGCTAATAAGCGTTTTAACTTTGTTTGACGAATGGCAGATAAATTACCAACGAATAGGGTCAAAATCATTAATCCACTTAATGCAGGCACCCAAAACTCATGCGCCATTGCAAATGCTTGGTGAAATAATTTCAAAAAGGCACTGAATGCAGCTATTTTCACAACTGATGCCATAAAACCTGTTACCACATGTGGTGCTCCATCGTAAACATCTGGACTCCAAAAATGAAAAGGTGCTGCTCCAACCTTGAACAAAAATGCTGCAAGAATGAATAAAATACCGATAAACAACATGGTGTTATCAGCATTCATTTGGAGGATTGCTTGTCCTATTTCGGCTACTTTGAATGAACCCGTTGCTCCATAAATCCAAGCAATACCAAATAACAAAACACCTGTCGCAAAGGAACCCATTAAAAAGTACTTCAACGAAGCTTCATTCGAACGTACATTGTGTTTGTCACTTCCTGCCATCACATAAATTGGAATAGACAAAATTTCTAATCCTAAAAAGAACATAAACATATCTGTGAAAGCTGTCATGATAACTGCACCAGTTGCAGAAAACAACAACAATCCTATATACTCACCAATGTGCTCCGTACTTTCTTTGAATCGATTGTAACCAATGCCAATTAGAAGGAATGCAAAAACAACAATTGTTAACGAATAATACAAACTAGCCTGAGAAAATTCAAGTCCTTCGTAACCCAACTTAATCAGTGATTGACCACCTGAAATTTGATGAATTAACGAAACCATTCCAAGTAGTAATCCACCCAAAGCAGTAGATAAAACCAATAATGGTTTTTTGTAAAATGCTGCAAACAAGGAAATTAATCCACTCGCAAAAACGATTATTAACGCATCCATATTATTTAACTAAAGAAGTTGAAATTGAACTTAATTCTAAGAGATTCGTAACACTTGGTTTAACGAAATCAATGATTGCTGCTGGATAAACTCCCAACACAACAATAATTACCATGATGATGAAGAAAACAACAAATTCACTCCAATGTAAATCGGTAAATTCAGCTGTATTAACCGGACCATACATACTTAATTGATAAGCTCTAAATGTGTAAACAGCTCCAAGAATTAACGTAGTCCCTGCAACAGCTCCGATTATCCAATCGTAATTATAAATTCCTTTTAACAATAAAAATTCACCGATAAATCCACTTGTAAACGGAACTGAAACTGAAGCAAAGGCTAAGGCAGCAAACCAAAATGCGAATTTCGGCGCTTGCTTAGCTATTCCTCCTAAATCGGATAATGAACGTGTGTGCAAACGGCGTTCAATCACATCTACCGCAAGGAATAACCCAAGTGCGACTAATCCGTGATTGATCATTTGCAAAACACCTGCTGAAATTGCATCAACAGTCGCTGTAAACAATCCCGCAGCGATTAAACCAACGTGCGATAACGAAGCATATGCAAACAAACGTTTCATGTCGTTTTGTTTGATGGCAATAACAGCTCCATAAACAACACCAATTATTGCTAAAACAATGATGCCATAAGTTGCTGTATCCAATGCTTCTGGGAATAATGGTAATAACCAACGAATAATTCCATATAACGCCATTTTCAACATGATCGCTGAAAGTAACATTGTACCAGCCATCGGTGCTTTTGCGTATGTATCAGGTTGCCATGTATGGAATGGGAAAATTGGAATTTTCACTGCAAATGCTAAAAAGAATCCAGCCATTAACCAAAAAGCAACCGTTTTGTCTGTTAAAACGACATTTACTAAATCCATGTAAGCAAACGAAGGCGCCATTGATTTTAAACCAATAATGGATGCTAACATTGCTATTGATCCAACAAATGTGTAGATAAAGAATTTCAATAATGCAGCTTTTCTTTCAGGTGCACCAAACCAATATGCTATCAAGTAAATCGGAATTAATGTTATTTCCCAGAAAATGTAAAACCAAATGCCATCTAACGAAACGAAAACTCCTGTTAAGCCTAATTGCATGAAGAATACCATGCTCGTAAACAAACGATTGGATGCTAATTCGTTTTTGTAGTTACTCAAAAGTATCAATGGAATTAATCCTGCAGTTAATAACAAGAGTAATAAACTAATCGCATCGTATCCAAAATGCATGGTAATACCAAAACCTTGGATCCAATCTTGTTTCACAAAATAATGCATTCCATTAGCGGAATTGTAGGTGCAGATCAAGCCAATTGTAATTACTAACGTGGTCAATCCACCCAACAAACCAACAATACGCACTGCGTTTTTCGGCACAAATAATACAATTAGTGCGAAACAAATCGGTAATATAAATAATAAATGTCCCACGAATTAGTTTTTATAAATTAAGTAATATATCACTAAACCAACCAAACCGAATACCATCCATAATAGGTAACTATCCGTTCTTCCTGTTTGCCATTTTCGAACCAAGTCACCAGTTTTACAAATAACTTGACCGATTCCAACTACACCTCTGTGCAGTACGAATCCTTCTACAAATTGAGTGATTTTAATAGCTATCCATTCGATTGGACGAACAAACAAAAAGTTGTAAATCTCATCGAAGTATAATTTGTTTTTGGATAATTTCTGCCAACCTGTTACTGCTTCATCTGCTACTGGTAAACTTCCTTTTTTACCATAAACAATATAAGTAACAACTAACAATACCAACGACATTGCAGCTGCTGCAATCATCAATAATAAGGCTAAATTACTGTCTTCTGTATGTTTTGGCAAAGCAGCAAATCCAGCTACATTGTGCTCAAACAAATGTCCCATCCAATGTGCTTGTTTGTGCAACCAAATACCTGGTAAATTCAATAAACCACCGAAAACAGATAAAATAGCTAATACAATCAAAGGCAACGTCATTGAGGTTGGGCCTTCGTGAACGTGGTGTTCTTGTTCATGTGTTCCTCTGAAACTTCCGTAGAAAGTAACAAAATACAAACGAAACATATAAATTGCAGTCAAAGCTGCACTTGCCATCAATGCAACATACAACCATGTTCCATGTGTAAAGGCATGCGCAATGATTTCATCTTTTGAATAGAAACCAGATAATAATGGGAAACCAGCAATTGCCAATGTTCCAATCAAAAAGGTTGCATGTGTAATTGGAATCAATTTACGCAAACCACCCATTTTACGAATATCTTGTTCATCTGACATTGCGTGAATAACACTACCCGATCCTAAGAATAACAATGCTTTGAAAAAAGCGTGTGTTGTAACGTGGAACATTGCAGCAGTGTATGCTCCCATGCCCAATGCAACGAATAACATTCCCAATTGAGAAACAGTCGAATAAGCTAGTACTTTTTTGATATCGTTTTGACGCATGGCAATAAATGCAGCGATAATCGACGTTGCCAAACCAACATACAACATAATATCTTGTGTCAGATGCGATAACTCAAACAAGTAATTGGAACGTACCGTTAAAAAGATACCAGCCGTTACCATCGTTGCTGCGTGAATCAAAGCTGAAACTGGCGTTGGACCAGCCATTGCATCTGGTAACCAGGTAAACAATGGAATTTGAGCCGATTTACCTGTAGCACCAATGAACAACATCAAGGTAATTCCTAAAATCATCCAATCTGTTGGAATCATTTTTTCAACCAAGACTTTCTGTGCTAATTCATTGTACTCAAGCGTTCCGAATTGTGCTAGGATTAAGAACAAACCTATCAATAATCCCAAATCCCCAATACGGTTCATGATAAACGCTTTGCGCGCAGCGATCGTATTTTTGAAATCGCCGTACCAGAAACCAATTAATAAATACGAACAGATACCTACTCCTTCCCATCCGAAGAACAACAAGAAGTAATTGCTTCCTAATACCAAGATTAACATGGCAAAAATGAACAAGTTTAAGTACGTAAAGAACTTATAGAAACCTGGATCATTTTTCATGTATCCGATAGAGAACAAGTGAATTAAAGTACCTACTCCTGTAACGATTAAAGCCATCCAAACGGATAAGTTATCCGCCAAAAAACCTGCGTTTAATGAAAAAGAGTCTGTTTTTAACATGGTGAAAAGCTTCACTGTTACAGCGTCTCCTTGTTGCACTTGCATGAAAACAAGTACTGTGAACAAGAAAGAAATCGCCATTACCGTTGTCGCTATTGTCCCAACTAAGGCTTTTGATAATTGTTTACCAAAGGTCCCGTTTATAAACGCACCAATTAAGGGTAGCGCTATGATCAGCGGAATTAATTGTTGAACTGTCATGCTTAATTTTTTAATTTGTTAAACAATCGAATATCCGTTGTACGTGCATTTCTGTAGAGTAATACCAAAATTGATAATCCTACAGTTGCTTCAGCAGCAGCTACAACCATGATGAAGAATACAAATAACTGACCGTCTGCTTTTCCAAAATAAGTAGAAAAAGCAACCAACAATAAGTTGACAGCATTCAACATTAATTCAATACACATCAATAAAATGATTGCATTTTTACGGTACAAAACACCAAACATGCCAATTGCGAACAACACGGTCGCTAACAACATGTAATGTTTGATACTTATTCCCGATTCGAATAAAGTCGCTAATAACATCTTTAATCAATTATTTGTTTATCACGTTTTGCCAATAAAACTGCCCCAACCATTGCTGCAATGAACAACACGGAAGAAACTTCAAATGGTAAAACATATTTGGTGAATAATAACTGTCCTAAATTTTCAACAAGCCCAGCATTTTCTGCGTTTGCAGGCAAAACAGGTTGCGCAACAACAGCATCTCGCAAGGCTGCCACAACTACTGTCAATAATGAACCTGCTGCAACAACAGCACTAAGCGTCATGACAATTGGGCCTTTTGGACCATTGTCCTTGTCCAAATTCAACAACATCAATACAAATAAGAACAATACCATGATTGCTCCTGCATAAACAATGATATTAACGATTGCAACGAATTGCGCATTCATCAATACGTAATTGGCAGAAATTAAGAAAAACGTCAGTACCAAGTACAAGACACTTTTCATGGGATGATTGCTCAATACCACCATTAAAGCGGTACCAATGGTTAATCCTCCGAGTAGGTAAAAAACTAAATCTAAACTCATCTTGTTGGTCTTTTTCCAGTAAACTGACGATTAGTAATATCGACGCGTTGATCTAATTGTTCGACCAAACGATCTTTTCCATAAACAAAATCTTCGCGCTCAAAGTAAGTAGGAACGATGCGATCTGTTAAGAAAATTGCTTCCTTCGGACATGCTTCTTCGCACAATCCACAGAAAATACAACGCAACATATTGATTTCGTATGTTGTTGCATATTTTTCTTCGCGGTATAAATTTTCTTCTCCTTTTTTACGTTCTCCCGAAGTCATAGTAATTGCTTCAGCAGGACAAGCCACCGCACACAATCCACATGCTGTACAGTTTTCACGTCCTTCTTCGTCTCGCTTTAACACGTGTTGACCACGATATACTTGTGCAAATTCACGTTTCACCTCTGGATATTTGAGGGTGTTGTTTTTACGAAACAAGTGCTTGAAAGTAATCCACATACCCCCGAAAACAGCAGGCAAATAGAGACTTTCCAAGAAACTCATTTTCTTGTTTGAAACAACTTTTTTACGATTTGATAAACTTTCCATTTTGATCTATATAGATTTCTAATCGTTCATATTGTGTAACGAAGCAACTCGCTTTGTAGCAGTCGCTTCAATTTTAGCTGCTGGATTTACTTTCTTAGCTTTTCCAGTTGAAAACCAACCTGAAACAAAAGCTATCACAATTCCTGTAACCAATAAGTTAATCAATGAAAGCGGAATCATTTTCTTCCATCCCAAGTGCATTAATTGATCGTAACGGAAACGCGGTAAAGTCCAACGAATCCACATGAATACAAAAATAAAGAAGAATGTTTTTCCGAAGAAAACCAACACTCCTAGAATTGCTAATGTGTTTCCTGAAAAGGCATCCATTCCTGGGAAGTTATATCCTCCAAAGAACAAGGCCGAAATAATTGCAGATGAAATAAACATGTTTACGTATTCAGCAAACAAGAAAAATCCAAGTTTCATTGAACCATATTCGGTATGGTAACCACCAATCAATTCTGATTCACATTCCGGTAAATCGAACGGTGCACGGTTACATTCTGCTAATGCTGTTACCAAGAAAACGATAAATGCAATCGGTTGTTTGAAGACATTCCATGTAAACCAGCCATTTTCCCAAAAACCGTGTTGTTGGTTGATGATATCTTTCAGACTCAAACTTCCAGACATCATAACAATGGTAATAACAGTTACACCCATCGCTAATTCGTATGAAATCATCTGCGAACTTGCACGAATTGCTCCGTACAAGGAATATTTGTTGTTGGAAGCCCAACCTCCGATCATAATACCATAGACACCAATAGAAACGATTCCCATGATGAACAATATTCCAACGTTTACATCTGCAACTTGTAATGAAATCAATTCACCACCAATTGATAAATCAGGTCCCCAAGGAATCACTGCACTGGTTAATAAGGCAGTAAACATAGCAATTCCTGGTCCCAAAATGAACAACCATTTGTCCGCTTTTGCAGGAATAAAGTCTTCTTTGAAGAACATTTTCCCAGCATCTGCTAAGGGTTGTAAAATTCCCCATGGTCCTGCTCTATCTGGTCCGATTCTATCTTGCAACCAAGCTGCAACTTTTCGTTCGATTAACGTTAAGTATGCTGCAATACCCAAGGTAACCGCAAACAATACAACGATTAATATGATTTTACTTAACATCTTACTTATTTGTTAATTTTTTTGCTCCTAAATTCGGATCTTGCAATACATATTGTCCCTGAGAAATAACGGAGTGACGATTAATGACACGTGGTCCTTCAATTGTCCACTTGCTTGTATCTTTCTTATCAAAACGACAATCGTTACAAATCCAAGCTGTTTTTCCGTCGATATCCTCTACTTCACCGTATTGATCTTTACGACCTGTAACACGGTAAATTTCGTTTCCGAACATCCAAACAACTGCTTTACCAGCACATTTTGTACATTCACAAGAAGCATTCATTGGTTTCAAGAACCAAACGCGACTTTTGAAACGGAATGTTTTATCTGTCAATGCACCAACTGGACAAACATCAATCACATTTCCAGAGAAATCATTATCGATTGCTTGCTCAATGTATGTACTGATTTCAGCATGCTCACCACGGTGCATGACACCATGAACACGTTTATCTGTCAATTGATTTGCCGTGTAAACACAACGGTAACACAAGATACATCTGTTCATGTGCAACTTGATTTTATCACCGATGTCAATTGGATCGTACGTTCTACGCTCTTCTTCGAAGCGTGTTCCTGCTTTTCCGTGCTCAAATCCTAAATCCTGTAAATGGCATTCTCCAGCTTGGTCACAAACTGGGCAATCCAATGGGTGGTTGATCAATAAAAACTCCGTCACTGCAGCACGATTTTCGTGAACACGTTGTGATGTTTTGTTTTTAATAATCATTCCATCCTGAACAGGCGTTGAACAAGAAGCCACTAATTTTGGCATGGGACGTGGATCAGCAGTTGAACCTGCAGCCACTTCGACCAAACATGTTCTACATTTCCCGCCACTTCCTTCTAATTTACTGTAGTAACACATCGCAGGTGGAACTACATCTCCACCAATTTTGCGTGCTGCATTCAGGATTGTTGTTCCTGGTTCTACTGCTACTTCAATATCATCTACGATAACTTTGATCATCTCGTTGATTTTTTATACCAATGGTATGTGATTTGACGCTATTCCAAAATTGCGCTTTTGCGCATCAGCTGGATGAGTAACGTGCCATTCAAACTCTTCACGGAAATGACGAATTGCCGCAGCAACTGGCCATGCAGCAGCATCACCAAGTGGACAAATCGTATTACCTTCTATTTTCTTATTGATTTCTTCTAACAAATCGATATCGCGCATGTTGCCATGTCCGTATTCCAAGCGGTGTAGGACTTTTTCCATCCAACCCGTTCCCTCGCGACAAGGTGAACATTGTCCACACGATTCGTGAGCGTAAAAACGAGAGAAATTCCACGTGTTTCGAACGATACATTGATCTTCATCGAAAACAATGAATCCTCCAGAACCTAACATCGAACCGGTTGCAAAGCCACCTTCTGAAAGTCCTTCGTATGACATCAAACGATCGGTTCCTTCCGCTGTTTTTGTCACTAAATTAGCTGGTAAAATTGGAACGGATGAACCTCCTGGCACACACGCTTTTAATTTTTTACCATTTGCAATTCCGCCACACCATTCATCTGAATAGATGAATTCTTCAACGGACATTCCTAATTCTATTTCGTAAACACCTGGTTTTACTAAATTTCCACAAGCGGAAATCAATTTCGTACCGGTGCTTTTTCCAATTCCAATTTTTGCGTATTCTGCTCCGCCATCGTTCACAATTGGAACAACAGCTGCAATCGATTCAACATTGTTTACAACAGTTGGACAACCCCACAAACCTTTTACAGCTGGGAATGGTGGTTTGATACGTGGATTTCCACGTTTTCCTTCCAACGACTCGATCAATGCAGTTTCTTCCCCACAAATGTAAGCACCTCCTCCAGGAGCAATTGCTAAATCAAGGTCGTAACCAGAACCAAGAATATTTTTTCCTAACCAACCGTTTGCATAAGCTTCAGCAATTGCTTTTTCAACAATTTCCAACACCCACATGTATTCACCACGGATATAGATGTATGCTTGATTACAACCCAAAGCATAACTCGAAACAATCATTCCTTCCACTAATAAATGTGGAATGTGTTCCATCAAATAACGGTCTTTGAATGTTCCAGGTTCTGACTCATCTGCATTACACAATAAGTAACGGGGAACACCCTCTGGTTTTGCCAAGAATGACCATTTCATTCCTGTTGGGAAACCAGCTCCACCTCGTCCACGTAGGCCAGAAGCTTGCACTTCTTCTACTACATTTTGTGGCGACATTGTTTTCAATGCTTTTTCAACTGAACGATAGCCTCCGTGTTTGCGGTAAACATCGTACGATTCGATTCCAGGAACGTTTATGTGTTCCAATAATAACTTTCTTCCCATCTTATTTAATTCGATGAAGTTGCATGTTCATTACGAAGTGATTCCAATAAGGCATCCACTTTTTCTGGTGTTAAGTGTTCGTGGTAATGTTTGCCACATTGTAGCATTGGTCCATAACCACAAGCTCCTAAGCATTCGGCAGTTTTCAAAGTGAAAATTCCGTCAGCAGAAGTTCCGCCCACTTCGATATTTAATTTCTGTTGGATATAGTCGATGATGTTATCCGAACCAACCAACATACAAGGTCCTGTTCTACACACTTCTAATACCACTTTTCCTGGTTTTTCAATGTTGAACATCGTGTAAAAAGTAGCAACTTCATACACTTCAATTGGTTGAATTCCTAATATCTCTGCAACATAGTTCATTGTTGGCACACTCAACCATCCACCAAATTCTTCTTCAGCGATATGTAAAATGCGTAGCAAAGCACTTTTTTGTTTTCCCTCAGGAAACAAGCTTATTACTCGTTGCACTTCAGCCATTTTTTCAGGACTGAATTGTGGATTTGTTACCTCTGTGCTCATATTATGCGTCTAATTCTCCAGCAATTACATTCATACTACTCATCGTCAATACTGCGTCAGAGATAGTTTGTCCTGTAATCATTTCAGGATATGCTTGGTAATAAATAAAACTCGGTCTTCTAAATTGTAAACGGTATGGCGTTCTACCTCCATCTGAAATAAGTTGGTAACCTACTTCACCATTTCCACCCTCAACACTGTGGTATACTTCACCTGCAGGAATTGGCGTTTCTCCCATTACAATTTTGAAATGGTAAATCAATGCCTCCATTTTCGTGTACACATCTTCTTTGCGCGGCAAATAAAATTCAGGAAGGTTTTCAGCAAAGTAATTTCCTTCTGGCATTTTATCCAATGCTTGACGAATGATGCTCAAACTTTGACGCACTTCTTCTTGACGGACACAGAAACGATCGTATGTATCACCTTGTGTTCCAACTGGAACAATAAAATCGAAATCTTGGTACGAAGAATATGGATTCATCACACGCACATCATAATCCACACCTGTTGCACGTAAATTTGGACCGGTAAAACCATAATCCAACGCACGTTCAGCGCTCATTGGACCAGCACCAATCGTACGATCCATGAAAATTCTGTTGCGTAATAATAAGCTATCGAATTCCTCAAAATGTTTCGGGAACTCTTTTAAGAATGTTTCTAATTTTTCGTGGAAACGTGGTGAAAAATCACGTTCAAATCCACCGATACGGCCAATATTTGTTGTCAAACGTGCGCCACATACCTCTTCGAAAATATCGTAAATTGCTTCACGTTGTTGGAACATGTAGGTAAATCCTGTCAATGCTCCTGTATCCACACCAATAACCGAGTTACATACCAAGTGGTCAGCTATACGCGCCAATTCCATGATAATAACACGCATGTATTGTGCGCGCTTTGGAATCTCTGCACCAATTAATTTTTCAACCGTCATTTCCCAACCCATGTTATTGATTGGAGATGAACAGTAATTTAATCGGTCAGTAATCGGCGTAATTTGATTGTACGGACGACGTTCCGCTAATTTTTCAAAAGCGCGGTGAATGTAACCAATCGTTTGAACCGAACCTAAAATCTTTTCGCCATCAACCGTTAGTACATTTTGAAAAATACCATGTGTTGCTGGGTGAGTTGGTCCAAGGTTCAACGTTGAAATTTCCCCATCGATTGTTTCGTTGGAGAATAAACTTTCAGGTTTCTTTGTATAAGTATCGCTCATAGTTCAGAATTTATCTACCGAAGTAGCGATCGTCTTTATCTTCTCTGGTTGCATCTTCCAAATGGTATTCTTTACGCAAAGGGAAGTAGTCCATTGAATCTTCGTTTAATATTCTTGTCAAGTTTGGATGTCCTGTAAATTGCACACCAAAGAAATCATACGTTTCGCGTTCTTGCCAGTTTGCGCCTACATATATATCAGTTATCGAAGCAATCGTTGGATCAGCAATCGGAATAAATGCTTTCAAGCGAATACGGAAATTATTGACAAGTGAATGCAACAAGTAAGAAATTGCTAATTCACGTCCTTCATTATCCGGATAATGTGTCGCACCTAACAAGGTTAAAAATGAAATTTTAGTTACATCGTCTTGTTTTAACCAAGCGATAATATCATGTGCTTTGTCAGCTTCCACCTCAACAGTTAATAGGTCATAAGGCGTTTCACTGGCAATAATAGCACTGCCAAATTGTTCTTGCAAACGTGCTAAAACAAATTCATTACTAAGATTAGTCATTTTCGTTCAAATGATATTTGTTCAACAAATGTTTGTACTCATCCGAGTAACGGCGACGTAATGATTCGTTTTTCACCAAACGGTGAATGTTCATCAAGCCTTCGATGATTTGCTCGGGACGCGGTGGACAACCAGGAACATAAACATCCACTGGAATCACTCGGTCAATACCTTGCAAAACAGAATACGTATCAAAAATACCACCTGAAGAAGCACAAGCACCAACAGAAATCACCCATTTAGGCTCTGCCATTTGCTCGTACACTTGTTTTAAAATCGGTGCTAATTTTTTTGAAATCGTACCAGCAACAATCAACAAGTCAGCTTGACGAGGAGAAAATGACATACGTTCCATTCCGAAACGTGCAACATCGTAATTTGAACCCATTGTTGCCATGTACTCAATTCCACAACAAGAAGTTGCAAACGGTAATGGCCAAACAGAATTAGCACGAGCTGAAGCAATCACTTTATCTAAAACAGATAATTGAAATCCTTCACCGTTGAATGTTTCAACGCCGTTTATTTGTTCTACTTTTCCCATTCTAAAGCGCCTTTTTTAAGTACATAGAAAAATCCTGTTAAAAAGAATGCGACAAACACGATTACCGCATACAATCCTTCTAATTGTAACGCTTTAAAATTCACCGCATACGGGTAGAAGAAAATGACTTCTACATCGAAAAGGACAAATAAAATTGCAGTTAACAAATAGCGAATTGAAATAGGAAAACGCGCGTTGCCAATTTCTTCGATACCACATTCCCAGTTGGCATCTTTCTTTTTAGCTTTGAGATTTGGTCCAAGGAAGTGCGTGACAACTAAAACAGCCACGACAAACCCCACAGCCACAGCTGCTTGGATCAAAATTGGAAGGTAATCTACTGGTGTAGACATAATCACTAATTTTAAGACCCGCGAATTTAATACTTTTTAGCGTGTAGATTGAAAAAAATCCAATAAAAAAAGGAATATTTTATGATTTTTTAGTTTGCCCTTCTTCTCTGTAAAAAAAGGTTGCTATTGAAGAGGGCTTATAAATCGGAATCAATGGCATCTCCACGCAACAAACGGAATCGTTTTCGTGCTTCAATTGTGAGCAAACTTCCTTTGAATTCCAACAAAATTTTCTTGTAATATTCCGCTGCTTTTTCTTTGTCGCTCAACTGATTTTCGTATAATTCTGCCAACTGAAAAACGGCGTCATCTGCCAATATATCTTGTCCAAAACTGGTGTATATTTTCAACAAATAACCTTCTGCTGCTTTCCATTCTCCTTGATACATCATAGCCGAAGCTTTTCGCAGCAAGAGTTCATCATTCAAACCATGATCTGGAAAAGCTCGTATGATTGAATCGTATAATTCAAACGCTGCTTGAAATTGGTGTTGTTCCAACAATAAGTCTGCTTTTGCAAACAAATTCATGGCGGTATAATTACTGTCCAAACCTAAGTTATCGGTAATCAAAATGGATAATTTCATTGCATCATTCGCAATCAATTTCGAAGTCGATTCTTTCAAGATATCTAATTGTGACTGGGCAAACTTAAAATCACCATCGTAATAAAATATGCGTGCGTTCTTGAATTTTGCTTCAGCTCCTATTGGTTCGAATTTGAAATCCTTGTCGATTTGCATGTAATACAACGACGCTTGCCAAATATCGTCTTGCAAGACCAACACATCAGCCAAGGCCATTTTTATTTCAGCACGTCCAATGTCGTTCAATCCTGGAAGTGATAAACAACTGTCTAATAATTGACCTGCACTTTTGGCATCGTTGCCGTAATATGCTTGAATGATGGCCAATTCTTTGGCGATGCCGACCGCGTTTCTATTCCATCCAATGACTCGAATAGCACTTCGGTATTCATTTATTGCTTGCGCAATTTCTGCGGCTTGTGTGTTTTTATATTGCGTGATTTCACGGTAACGCACATTCAACAACGCATTGTATGCTTGAAAATAGTAGGGAGCATTTGGGCCCAAAGCAATGACTGAGTTGTACGTTTGACGAGCAGTAGGAAAATCGGTGTTTTGCACACAAGTTTCAGCCAAAATCATTAAGCGTTTTCCTCCACCATTTTCTCGGATATCGAGCGCTTGCGCCTGAACCAATGCACTTTTAAATTCCTTTTTTTGCACAAAAAGCCATATCAACATATCTGCATAAACTACTTCGTTTGGCTTTTTCTGAATCCGCGTCAGTAGTTTCCCCTTCAATTTGACGTAGGCACCTGTTGCATCTTCTTGAAAATCGATTTGTTGCGATAAGCTTGCTTGAATGTCGGTAGCTGAACCAGGATAATTGTCCAACACCTCCATTAACTCATCAATCATTTCATCTGTTTTTCCTAACAGACTGTAAACTTCAGCAAATTGCAAATGAAGCGGATATTGATTTTTCAGTTCTTTTCTTGCTGCTTGTAAGGTTTTCAACGCCCATTCTACTTTCCCTTTTCGCAAAAGTGCATTGTACAATTCAATCGTTTGGAAACCACTTTTTGATACGCTTTTGATCAGATCATTACTGATTTTCTGACTTTTATCAAGTTGGTTGGTGCGTTCATAAAAATCACTGAGCGCAATCGTATATTCATAATCAGTTGTTGCATTGCCCGCTAACTTTTTTAAGATTTTCTCTGCCTCTTTGGTGTTTCCTGTTTTTTCCAAACATTCAACGTAGCGGAAATACTCAAATTTAGTGCTTTGTTTGTTGATGATTTTTTCGAAATAAGGCAAGGCTTTGTCAAACTCTCCATTGGTATAATACAGATTTGCCAACTGTTGGTCGGTGCTTGTTTGCGCTAGTAACTGAAGCGAAAACAACAATGCAACAATGGACAAAATAACTTTCATAACAACCGATTCGTTTGAGCTATAAAATTAATGGCAAAATTGGATAAATCAATGATTCGATGAGTAAAAACAAAAAATCCCGCAATCATATCGATTACGGGATTTGTATAATGAAATTGTCGAATTAATCGATGGTTGTAAAATTCAAGTATTTGTGCAACACTTCTGGAATTTCAATACCTGTTGGCGTTTGATAATTTTCCATGATAGATGCCATGATACGTGGCAATGCTAATGCACTTCCGTTTAAGGTATGCGCCAATTGATTCTTTTTATCCGCATTTTTGAAACGCAATTTCAGACGATTAGCTTGGAAAGTATCAAAACGTGAACAAGAACTCACTTCTAACCATTTTTCTTGCGCTGCAGAATACACTTCAAAATCATAGGTCATAGCAGAAGCAAAACCTGTGTCGCCACCACACAAACGCAAAATGCGGTAGTGCAAGCCTAATTTCTCGAGTAATCCTTTCACGTGATCTATCATTTCCTCCAATGCTTTTGCAGCATTTGAAGGGTGCTCGATGCGAACGATTTCCACTTTATCAAACTGGTGTAAGCGATTCAATCCGCGCACATGCGCACCGTAACTTCCTGCTTCACGACGGAAACAAGGCGTATAACCTGTCATTTTGATCGAAAAATTCTCATCCGGTAAAATGACATCACGGTAAATGTTCGTCAAGGGAACTTCGGCAGTTGGAATTAAGTATAAATCATCTTCAGCACAGTAATACATTTGCCCTTCTTTGTCGGGTAATTGTCCTGTTCCGTATCCACTAGCTTCATTCACAACGTGAGGCGCAATGAATTCTTCGTAACCCGCTTTTTCTGCTTCGTCTAAGAAAAATTGAATCAACGCGCGTTGCAATTTCGCACCTTTTCCTCTGTAAACAGGAAAACCAGCACCGGTAATTTTCACGCCCAATTCGAAATCAATCAGGTTGTATTTTTTAGTCAATTCCCAATGTGGAACTGCTTCAGAATGCAATTGAGCAGGTGCACCAACTACTAAAACTGTTTCGTTATCTTCTTCGCTTTTTCCTGCAACGACAAGTTCGTTGGGAACATTCGGAATTTGGTACAACAACTGTGTAATTTCTGCTTCAAGTGAATCAACTGTTGTTTTCAACGCAGCTTCTTCTGCTTTTAATTCGGCTGTTTTTGCTTTTGCAGCTTCCGCTTCAGCAGCTTTACCTGCTTGAAAAAACGCACCAATTTCTTTGGCAATTTTATTTAAATCAGCCGTAATGCTCTCCATTTGGGATTTTGCATTGCGCCATTGTTGATCTTTTGAAATAAGAGCATCGATTGTTTCAGTAACATCAATGTTTCTTTTTTTAAGCGCCTGAATGATTTCATTTCTTTCAGTGCGAATTCTTGTCATTTCTAACATCTTGTTTCTTTTTCTAAGTGAATTAAAGAAAAATTGTTGGTTTTTCGGACCAAATAAAACAAAAAAAGGCGTGCAACTAATGCTGCTCGCCTTTTTTCAGAATGTGTATCTTCGATTAAGCTTCAGCAGTTTCAAAAGGAACTACGGAAACAAATGAACGATTATCTTTTTTCTTACGGAATTCAATTAATCCGTCAGTTAATGCATATAATGTGTGGTCTTTTCCAATACCAACATTATTACCAGGGTGGTGCTGTGTTCCGCGCTGACGAACGATAATGTTACCAGCGATTGCAGCTTGTCCACCAAAAATTTTCACTCCTAAACGTTTGCTTTCTGATTCACGTCCGTTTTTGGAACTACCGACTCCTTTTTTGTGTGCCATGTCTTTAAATTTTTATACGTCAGCCGAAGCAGACGAAATATTACGCTTTAATATCTGTAATTGTAATTTGTGTGAACGATTGACGGTGTCCGTTTTTCTTCACATATCCTTTTCTGCGTTTTTTGCGGAAAATGATTACTGTATCACCTTTCACGTGATCATTTACTTGAGCAGAAACTTTTGCTCCTTCTATAGCCGGGGCGCCAATTGATACTTTTCCTCCGTTGTCTACTAATAAAACTCGATCAAACTCTACAGTTGAACCAGCTTCAGCGTTTAAACGGTGTACAAAGATTTTTTGGTCTTTTTGCACTTTAAATTGCTGCCCTGCTATCTCTACAATTGCATACATAACAGTTGTTTTTTAAATTTAATTTGGAGGGCAAAGATAGCAAACTTTTTCAACAAACAATAGTTTCTTTGAAAAAACATGCTGGAAAACAAAAAAGCGTCACAATAATTTGCAACGCTTTCAACTTCTTTATCGTGAACGAATTATTTTTCGCTTTCTTCTTCGTGTTCAAAAACTCGTTTTGGACGCATTTGTTGACCAATTCCAAGAGAGATCCAAAAAGGAACTACAAATCCTAGTAAGAAAAACAACATCCAAAATGCCATTCCACCTAGTAAAAGAAACAAAACAATACCAAAGATGCTCATGTCGTACTTATTTGTGATTTTAATTGCTGTAAAAGTAATGAAAATTCTATTTGTGCTGAATAATTTTCAAAAAAAAGTTATTTCTACGCTACTCATTCATCTATTCGTGCTAAAATATCGATGGATTCCTCAATTAATGCTGCTACATCCATGTCCTCTGTACCCAATCCATAACGGAAGTGATCACAGGTGTCTATGATTTCTCGTAACCGCTCTGCAGCAAATGGATGAGATGCCGCTAATTGATCGAACGCTTTGTCGCGTGTGCCAAACGAACAGGCATACAACTCATCAACTTGCTGAACAATAGCCTTTGGAAGTAGAATTGCGCATTTCATGTTGTCAACATCTTCTCCCATAAGTTGTTCCCAATAGTTCATTTTACTCGTTCTGAATTGCTGTGCTAATTGCGCTTCCGAACATGGTTGAACAAAAGACGTTTTCCGTTTGCGTAAAAAGAACAACAAGTAAAACAACCCTAAAACAGTAATTGGAGTAATGATGCCAACCAAAACAGGAATAGTATTCGATTTTTTCTGTGTTTTTTGCGCTATTGATTTGGTCGTTTTCGGAGAACGAGTTAAGCTATTTTTAAACGGTTTTTGTTGAACAGCACTTGCGTTAAATGTTTTATCAGATGCGACATCCAATTGAAAGGCATTCGTTTTTAGTACAACATAAGCCTCTTTAGCAGGATCAAAATACGCAATTGCTTGTTGACCGATGCTTACTTTTCCACTATCGGTTAATTGAAGATTATAGGTAAACGTCACTTTGCCCGTTGCACCCATTTCTGTGTATTCAATGTCTGCAACTTTAGTAGGCGTATTTGTCAGGCTTATGCCCGAAGGAAGCACTAAATCTGGTGTTTTGATAGCATGCAAATTTCCTGATCCGCTAATCGTTAATTCGTAGGTTAAAAAATCGCCTTGTTTTAGTTTTGTTGGCACAACTTGCGCAGTAACATCGAACTTTCCAACAGCTTTGATAAATGATTTTGGCGCATTAGCTGGTAAGGGTTTTACCATGACCGTCAAATTCGATGAACGAAAACGAAACGAGCGTGCAAACATTCCTGCATCACAGCGCAAGGCCATTTCAAAAGGAGCGATTCTAATTTTACCCGAAGCAAGAGGAAACAATAATTGTTTCCCTATTTCAAAAGTTAAAGCAGGTCGACCATTTATTTTTGTTTGTTCGATTGCGCTTTGATTATTTGGCAAGCTGAATTCTTCTGTATTTTTTTCAGGCTCAAAAGGCGCATAGCCTTCCATCTTCAGTATTTGCAAGCGCGAAAAAACTTTAGCACCCACAACAAATGGCTCGCCTTCGTAGACGACCGCTTTGTTCGATTCGATGATTCCAAAAACCGGATCGCCCGATGAAATGTACACTTCATCTGTTAACTCACTTGCATTATCCTCAATGGTAACGGTCAATTTATTGGATTTGTAAACCTTTCCTTTGTGATTGACAAAAGCATACATGGAAAATGTTCCAGCACGTTTGAAGGCGCCGCTTTGCTGCATGTAATAATAGGTTCGGAGTTTTCCAGTCGGATCTGCCTTTTGTTCCATCCCATTGACAATTCCATAATCTACCGCAAATTCTTGTGGAAAAACAATTTCCATCGAACTTTCAATATTACTTGTTACAGTAATTGTAACGCGTTCATTTGGAGAGACAGCTTTTTTGTCAATCGTTAATGCAACAATCGGTTTTTGAGCAAGCAACAGCGTAGGCACAAAAAAAGCGGCAAGCAAGCAACAAGCAACAACGAACGACTTGGATCGTTTGGAGCGCTCAATGATGTTTGTTCGCATATTTTCTAATTTGCTTTGCACTTGCATTGTTACTTATGGTAAATCGTACACTTTGACAAAACTACATTAATTGATGTGAACCTGTCAAGGCTTTTATAATACTTTAACGCTTCTTAAATTAAAATTGGTTTTTTTTCACAGAACAACGAGATTCACCAATCAAACAGCTAAATAACTTTTCATTATTTACGAAAATCTGAAAGTTTCTTGCCATAACTATTGACATTGTTGTTAATTTTTGTTAACATTGTTTACCTATAACACTACTACTATGGAAACAAGACAATGCTTGGAATGTCAGGTAAAACTATCTGGCAGAAAGGACCAAAAATTTTGTTGCGATTATTGCAGAAACAGTTACAACAACCGATTAAACGAAGATGTAACCAATGCCATGCGGCGCGTTAATTCAATTTTACGGAAAAACAGACGTATTCTGGAACAGTTAAATCCACAAGGAAAACGAACAGTCGATGCGATTACCTTAGCGGAAGAAGGTTTTAATTTTCATTATTTCACCAATATCTACAGTACGCAAAAAGGCACAAATTACTATTTCTGTTACGATCAAGGCTATGCCAAAACCGATACGGATCAATTTGTATTAGTGAAAAAACAAGATTATGTGAAGTGAATCAGAGGTTCCATTTTTCTTGGAAAACCGCTAATTTGGGATGATTTTTTAAGTTATCCGAACCTAAAAATAACACATTTTTGCATTTTGTGCGATCAAAAAATAACGATAAATGCGACAAAGCAACATTCATTGTTCCGCTCAAATCAATTTTATGTGACGCAACTTGAAGACGATCAAACGTATCACGTAATTCCGATACACGTTTGTCAAAATTATGGTTTTCGTGGAAAAGAACTACCGCATCAATATTTTCCTGTTGTTCGTTTGAATTATCAAAAGGAACTACATTGAATCCGCTTTCAACCAACCAATTATACATAGTCGCAGCAAAAGCTGTTTTCTCTTCAATAAATATGGTCTGTATATGCAGTGTCATTATTT
The DNA here is from genome assembly GCA_017983675.1 of Fluviicola sp. Taxonomy (GTDB): domain Bacteria; phylum Bacteroidota; class Bacteroidia; order Flavobacteriales_D; family Crocinitomicaceae; genus Fluviicola. The sequence continues at coordinate 3,408 of JAGOAZ010000003.1, read as the reverse complement.
TGGTAAATTTTTATCGGTGTGTACACTTTTCGTTTACTCGGGTGCAAAAATACTGCTTTCTAAACGTTAAATGTTCAACAATTTCAATAAAAGTTGGAATTTTTATTAACAGCCCGTTAAAAAAATTGCTAATTTATTGATATCCAAGGATACGCAAGTAATCTGCAGCCGTTTGTTCTTCTGAAAAAAGTTCCGTTACAATCTTGCCTTGCTCGTCTTTTTGAATCAAAATATGTTTCGGTTCGGGAATCAAACAGTGTTTCAAACCACCAAATCCACCAATGGTTTCTTGGTATGCGCCTGTATTGAAAAAACCGATATACAACGGTTTGTTCTTATCAAATTTTGGCAAATAAATGGCATTCGAATGTTGCTCCGAATTGTAGTAATCGTCGCTATCACAGGTTAATCCGCCTAATAAAACACGCTCGTAATCGTCGTTCCAACGGTTAATTGGCAACATGATAAAACGTTGGTTAATTGCCCACGTATCGGGTAAGTTAGTCATGAACGAACTGTCGATCATGTTCCACTTTTCACGGTCGTTTTGCTGCTTTTGGTGCAAGACATTGAAAATTGCTCCACCGCTCTCTCCTACTGTGAACGATCCGAATTCCGTGAAAATATTTGGTTCTGGAATGTCGTTGTCCGAACAAACGCGTTTCACCTGCATCAAAATCTCACGCACCATGTACGCATAATCGAAGTCGAAAGCCAAAGATTTCTTGATTGGGAAACCACCGCCAATGTTCAAAGAATCGAGCGTTGGACACACTTTCTTCAAGTCGGAATAAATACGCAAACACTTCGTCAACTCGTTCCAATAATACGACGTATCGTTGATACCGGTATTGATGAAAAAGTGAAGCATTTTGATTTCCACGCGTGGATTATCTTGAATAAACGCTTTGTAAAACGGCACGATTTCGCGGTAACGAATACCCAAGCGTGAGGTATAGAACTCAAATTTTGGTTCTTCTTCCGATGCAATACGGATACCGATTTTTAATTCATTATCGCCAATTGCTGCAATCAAATCGTGAATTTCCGTTGTGTTATCGACAACAGGAATCACATTCAAGCGCTTTGTTTTGATCAAGTCGGCAATATTATTGATGTATTGTTTTGGTTTGAAACCATTACAAATAACAAACGATCCATCTTTCAACTTGTTGGTTTGCATCAAATTCTTAACGATGTCGATATCGAAAGCCGAAGACGTTTCAATGTGTACATCGTTTTTGAGCACCTCATCGAGAACAAATGAGAAATGCGAACTTTTGGTGCAGTAGGAATAATGGTATTTCCCGGAGTAACCCAAGTTATTCATTGCTTCACGGAACCAACCTTTGGCACGTTGAATGTTGTGCGAAATTTGCGGTAAGTAATTGAATTTTAAGGGTGTGCCGTATTCTTCGATCAATTTACCCAAATCGATTCCATGAAAAATCAAACGGTCATCCTGCAAGTTGAATTCGTCTTGCGGAAAGTCAAACGTTTGATCAATTAAGTCAATGTATTTTGTTCTCATGTGCTCACTACTGGAACTAAGTTCTTTTCCGTTACAATATTACTCAAAAAAAATGGTTCAAAGCAGTTCTAAAATACGTTCTGTTGGACGTGCAACAACTGCTTTGTCACCTACTATTACGATAGGACGCTCAATAAGTTTCGGAAATTGGATCATTGCGTCGATCCATTCGTCATTGGACAGCGTTTTTCCTTTGAAATGGAGCTTGTATTCTTCCTCTCCTTTTCGGATCAATGCTTCGGGCGCGATGCCCAATTGGTCAATGATGGCAATCAATTCCGCTTTGCTTGGCACTTCTTTCAAATACTCCACTACCAAAAAATCGAGTTTGCGTTCGGATAAAAAATCCAAGGCACAACGGCTCTTCGAACAGCGTGAATTGTGGTAAACGATAATTTTTTGCCCCATTTGTTTGAATTGAACCGCAAAGTTAGTGGAAATATGGGGATTTTTAAATTAGAAGAATAAAGATTGAAGATTGGAATCCCGAAGCGTCGGGATGAAGATTTAAGATTTAGTACCGGAGCATCGGGATGGGAGATGGAAGATTGAATTTTTAATGTATTGTATATACTTTCATTTTTGGATTCCTTTTTGCAAAAATTTTGTTGTTTGAAATCTTCTTTTTAACTAACTTATGGTGACTAACTAATTCAAAATGAAAAAAATATACATTAAAAAATCTGATAATCCAAATCAAATCAAGGTGCGGCACCCTTTTGACGATCAATTATTTTGGAAAATGAAAAGCATTGAAACAGCAATTTGGAACAGTTCCGATTATTCATGGATTTTGCCAAACGACAAAAACACCATAACTAACATTTTCAAAACATTTAAAGGTATTGCTTGGATTGACATGAATGGACTAAAAATGGGTGAAAAAAAAACTTTTTCATTAGCTCAAAAAAAGAAAAAAATAGTCCTCTCACCTTTGACAGAGAACCAACAACTCGAAATAAATTCATTTGAAAAATACCTACAAAGTAAACGTTACAGTGCAAGTACAATCAGAACGTATGTTGATTCATTAGCAACATTTTTTCGTTTTTTCCATGCTAAGCCCATTCATGAAATTGACAACGAGGATGTAATACACTTTAACAATGAATACATTTTAGCCCAACAACTTTCTCAGAGCTTTCAAAATCAAATTGTAAACGCTATCAAATTATTTTACGCTGCGCGTAAAGGCATGAAATTAAACCCTGAATTAGTTCATCGGCCTCGAAGAGAACATCGATTGCCGAATGTATTGAGCAAAGAGGAAGTGAAAGCCATTTTGAATGCACCTACCAATATAAAACACAAGACGATGTTGTCGTTGATTTATTCATGTGGTTTGAGACGAAGTGAGCTGTTGAATTTGAAGCCACTTGACATTGATTCTAAAAGAAACGTTGTAATAATAAGACAGTCAAAAGGTAAAAAAGATCGCATAGTGCCTTTGAGTCCCAAGATTTTAGAATTATTGCGGGCGTATTATTTGAGTTATAAACCAAAAACATGGCTTTACGAAGGACAAAAAGAAAATGAGCAATATTCTGAAAAAAGTTTGCAAAATGTGTTGAAACAAAGTTTGGCAAAATGTAACATTTCCAAGCCTGTTACTTTGCATTGGTTCCGACATAGTTTTGCCACCCATTTATTGGAATCGGGTACTGATTTACGTTACATTCAAGAATTGTTAGGGCACAAAAGCAGTAAGACAACAGAACTTTACACACACGTGAGTACTAACAACATACAAAACATCATTTCACCTTTTGATAATTTATAAAGAAACAGTATATTTGAAAATAAGTCGCACTGAAACTAGACGTATACAACTAAATATAGGCGTATATGTCCCATTTTATGAGACATATAAATAAGTT
>JAGOAZ010000021.1 GCA_017983675.1 Fluviicola sp. | reverse complement strand
AGAGTAAGTCGATGCCACTTTTACAAATCCTGTCATTCTTTGAGTGACAGGATTTTTTTGTTTATACTGTTTTTGTTTTTACTATTTATCACGCTGATGGTACTGTCCGTCAGCCGACGGATGGAAGTGTAAGTAGATGCCACTTTTATAAATCCTGTCATTCTTTGAGTGACAGGATTTTTTTGTTTATACTGTTTTGCTTTTACTATTTATCACCTTGATGGCACTGTCCGTCAGCCGACGGATGGAAGAGTAAGTCGATGCCACTTTTATAAATCCTGTCATTCTTTGAGTGACAGGATTTTTTGTTTTAACTGTTTTTATCTACTATTTAATCTGATGGATGTTTTTTAAATCTATACTTATTATTCTAATTCTACAGTTTCATTGTTAGATAGGATTTATAATAAATAATTTTTTTGATTTATAAAGCACGCATGTATAATGCAAAAAAAATCCTGCAGTTGAAAAACTACAGGATTACGATTGTTTATTAGCTATTCTTAGATAACTTCGTTAGCTGCAAAATGAAATACACCTTCTATTGTAGCATTCTCATCAGAATCAGAACCATGAACTGCATTTCTACCTTTAGACTCAGCGTAGTACTTTCTAATCGTACCTTCAGCTGCTTCAGCAGGATCTGTTGCTCCAATCAATGCACGGAAATCAGCGACTGCATTATCTTTCTCTAAAATAGCTGCTACTATAGGACCAGATGTCATATATTCAACTAATTCACCATAGAACGGACGCTCTGCATGAACTTCGTAAAACTTTTGAGCTTGCTCTGTAGTTAATTGAGTTAATTTCATCGCTTTGATAGAAAATCCAGCTTGGATAATCATATCAATAATTTTACCCATGTGACCATTTTCGATCGCATCTGGTTTTAACATTGTAAATGTTCTGTTTCCTGACATTATTATTATTGTTTAATTTATAGGTCACAAAAATACAACTATTTTTTTCTATCTCTTTATTTAATTTAAGGTTTTCTATTTTAGGCATGTCTAAAAATTATTTTATATTTGTATAAATATATTATGTATGCTTTCTCAAAGTGAAGAAAATTATTTAAAAGCTATTTATGCATTGAATTTTGATTCAAGATCACTTGTAGCCACTAATGATTTAGCATTTAAATTAAATACAAAAGCATCTTCAGTGACTGATATGCTCAAAAAATTAGCAGATAAGAATTATTTGAGTTATCAAAAATACCAAGGTTGCTCTTTGACACCATTAGGTTTGTCGAAAGCAATAGCTATTGTACGTAAACACCGTTTATGGGAAGTTTTTTTAGTAGATAAACTAAATTTCGGTTGGGAAGATGTACATGAAATTGCAGAACAGTTAGAGCACATACAATCGAATGCGCTTGTTGATCGACTAGCAGATTTCCTTGGTAATCCACAGTATGATCCTCATGGTGATCCAATCCCAAATAGTAATGGAGTTTTTCCTTTAGAAAATGAATTTCACTTATTATCAGAATCTTCTGTTAACTGTCAATACCAAATTATGGGTGTTAAGGATGGTGATCCGATCTTTTTAAAGTATTTGTCTGGAATTCAATTTGTTTTAGGAACTGTATTTACGGTTACAACTATTTTCGAATTTGATAATTCGATTATTATTTCGATTAATGACAATCAGATTCAACTTTCGGACCATGTAGCACGTCGTATAACTGTTAAACCACTTTCATGAAATATTTAATTGGTATACTCTTGCTTACCGTTTTATTATCTTGTCATTCTGATAATAAGTTAAATAAACGACTAATCGTGTGTTCAACTTCAATTATTGCTGATTGTATTTCCCAAATTGTTGGAACTGATTTTTCAGTTGTCCCTTTAATGGGACCTGGTGTAGACCCACATTCTTATAATCCTCGTCCGAAGGATTTAAAACTTTTAAATAGCGCTACAATAGTTATTTACAATGGTTTTCATCTTGAAGGTAAAATGCAAGCTGTTTTTCATCAGTTATCGAAAAGAAAACAGGTAATAGCGTTAGCTCATTTTTATCCAAAGTCGGCTCAGATAACATTAAATAAATATGGAGCTATTGATCCACATATTTGGTTTGGAACCTATGATTGGTTAACAAGTATTCGTGGTGCAACAAAAAAATTAAGTTTACTTTACCCAACGTATGAAACTAGGTTTCATGATCGTTATCGATTGTTTCAACATAAAGTTCGCCTAACAAGTAGGCGTGCAATAAGTAAGTTTGCATCGATACCTTATTCTCAACGTGTTTTGATTACTTCACATGATGCTTTTCATTATTTTGGTAATACTTTTGGTTTAAAGGTTATGTCATTACAAGGTGTATCAACTGTTCAAGAACCAAGTTTAAAACATGTTTATGAATTGGTCGATTATATAGTAAAATACAAAGTGAAAGCTTTATTTATTGAAAATTCAGTAAGTCCTAAAACAGTTCAATTAATTATTGAAAGTGCACAAAAAAGAAATGCTAACGTTCAATTAGGAGGTACGTTATATTCAGATGCACTGGGACCAAAAAATCAGTTAGGGGGCACTTATTTAGGAATGATTCAACATAATTGCTCTGTAATTTATAAAAGTTTAAAATAAGATGGATTGTATTGAAATAAAAAATTTGTCAGTTAAATATGATCGTCAAATAGCTTTAAAAAGTATTGATTTATCAATTAAATCTGGTCAAATGATTGCTGTGATTGGGCAAAATGGTTCAGGTAAATCAACTTTAATCAAAGCAATGTTGGGTTTAATTCCTGCTCAATTTGACAGCATTCTTTTTTATGGTAAATCATTATCAGAAGTTCGTTCTCAAATAGCATATATTCCTCAACGAGAAACGATTGACTGGGATTTTCCAATTTCAGTTTATGAAGTCGTTGCCATGGGACTTTTATCTTCAAAGAAATGGTGGGCAAGAACATCGAAATTAGAGAAGCAAGTTATCCTTGAAGCTTTGACTAAAGTTGGATTGGTTGCTGAAATGAACAAACAAATAGGCGAGTTATCTGGAGGGCAACAACAACGCGTTTTTTTAGCCAGAGCATTGGTTCAGCATGCAGATTTATTGATCATGGATGAACCTTTTTCCGGTGTAGATATGCGTTCACAAGCACTTATTTTCGAAGTTTTGAAGTCGTTGAAATCGGAAGGGAAAACAATTTTAATTGTTCACCATGATTTAGCAACAGTTGTGGCTAATTTCGATGAAGTTATCGTTTTAAAAAACGAGTTACTGACTCATGGAGCAACAACATCTGTCTTCAATTCTTCGATTATTGAAAACGCTTTTGGTATACCATTAAATCGATCCTTGAAATGAGCGCTGACTTTTCTATCGTTCTGCTTTTCTTTGGTGTAACGCTTATTAGTGTTACTGCTGGAATTATAGGATATTTTAATTTTTTGCAAAAAAAATCCTTGATAGGTGATGCAGTAGCTCATGCTGTTTTACCTGGAATAGTTTTGGCATTTCTTTTTTCAGGTGTACGCGAGTCATGGATCTTGCTTATTGGAGCGATGATAGCTGGTTTTTTAGCATTAACAGCAATATCTTTCTTGTTAAAACACACAAAGTTGAAGCAAGATTCGGTTATAGCTCTTGTGATGATCACGTTTTTTTCACTAGGTTTAACAGTCCTTTCTTACGTTCAACTTAAGCCATTGGGCAATCAAGCAGGTTTAACAGATTTTTTATTTGGAAAAATTGCAGCATTATCACAAAACGATTTGTTTTTTTTTAGTGTGCTTTGTTCGATCATTTTAAGTGCAGTTTTTGTAACTTTTAAAATCATTTTCGGATTCGCTTTCGATAGTTCGTTTATGCGTTTCAAAGGTTTTTCAGGAAACACCTGGTCCTTTTTCATGAATGTGATTACAATAATTATCGTTTCTATTGGGATTCAAGCAGTAGGGGTCGTCTTAATGTCGGCGTTGTTGATTTTACCTGTCACTTCTGCTAAACAATTAACCAATAACAGAAATAAGTTGATTATATGGACAGTTTGTTTTGCATTATTCGGTGCTTCTTTTGGAACATTCATTTCCCTGTATTCAAGCCAATTACCTACGGGACCATTAATTAGTATGATTTTGTGTACGACATTATTTATCACAGCAGTCTTTAAACGTTTCACTTTACTTACTAAAAATCATGGATGAGTTTTTATTAATTATTACGGCAATTTTAGTAGCTATTCCAGCTGCGTTACTTGGAGTGATTCTTCTTTTGAATAAATCAGTTATGATTGGTGATGCTATTTCGCACGCAGTATTACCTGGAATCGTAATTGCTTATTTGATTGTTGGAACAATGGACAACACCTATGTCTTAATAGGTGCATCTATCGCAGGATTTATTACCACATTATTAATTGATTATTTTCAAGCAAAATTAGCGATTCAAAAGGATGCCGCTATTGGAACAGCAACAACCTTTCTTTTTTCTTTAGGGGTACTTTTATTAGCGCTATTTTTTGGTCAAAACACCGAGTTAGATCAAGAATGTGTTTTGTTTGGGGCAATTGAAACGACAGTTATTAAGCAAGTTTTAGTCGGAGAAACCATCATTGGTACACGGGCTATTTTCCAATTATTACCATTAACGATTATTGTTGTTTTGTTTGTCTTTTTCGGTTTTAGTAGGTTAAAGAGTTGGTTGTTTAATGCATCCTATACGTCTCTTTTAGGTATAAGTATCACCAAGTGGCGCTTGAGTGTTCTGTTATTACTAAGTTTACATGCGGTATTAAGCTTTGAAAGTGTTGGTGCTGTGATGTTAATTGGATTGTTAGTGCTGCCTGGTGCCACTGCTTTATTGCTAGCGAAGAACCTGAAAGAAGCATTCATTTTTTCAGTAATTATAGCGATTATTGCATGTGTTATTGGTGTTTTAGTTGGCTTTCAAATAAATGTTTCAATAGCACCGGTTATTATTTTTTCAAATAGCTTGCTGTTTTTATGTACGTTTTTTTACGTAAGACAACATAAGCGTAACTTCTTTTTTACAAAATTTTAATAATAATTGAACTTATCCATTGATTTAATGCCTTATCTTTGTACAGAAGTTTTTACGTAATGGAAACTTCAGGGTTTATAGTTTTAGCATGGTTTAGCAAAAAGAGGAGTGAGTTTTAAAGAACTTTCTCCTCTTTTTGTTTTTAGCATTGACATTTTTTTAATAAATTCGTATATACTTTAAATCTCATGATCACAAAATCAATTACACTTATTTGTGTATTAATCGCTTTTTTCGGGCAATCGCAAACTCAAGGTGTTGCTTTTTCATCTGTCGGAAAAGGTGCAATCACACCTTTTGTTACTGATTATCATTGTCTAGGAATTAATGCTTCTGCACTAGGATGGGGAACTGGTTACGAAGGAAAAAAAGTCACAACTGGTTCAAGTGAATTTGCATTTGCATTGTACAGTGATTCACTTAATTCCGATCGATTGAAAAATCTATCTGCTTCATTGTGGAATAAAATCACTAAAAAAGAAAATGCTACTAATGGACTAACAACAGCTGAAGCTACCGCGATGTATTCCGAAGCTGGAATTGGTATTTCAGCAGATTATAATTGGGGAGGCTTTGCTTTTCAAGGGAAACGTTTGGGTGGCATTGCATTTAATGTGCGTGAAAATTATCAATGGTATTCGAAGTTAAGTAAAAATGCAACGGATGTAATTTTTCGAGGCAACTTAGCTTCCATTTTTGATTCGTTGACGATTGCAATTAATGGTGATACTTCGCGTATTGCAAATAGTGGAACAATAAGTCAAGATACACTGCAAAGTGTGATTTCAGGATACTCTTCCATTCCTTTGCATTTAAGTCAAGTATTAAATGGCACCCAAATTAAAATGGTTTGGAATCGTTCTTATAACTTAGGTTATGGTCGAAAAATTATTGGTAATGATTCAACTTTTGCTATTTATGGAGGTGTTGCTGGCCGCATTATAGTTTCAAAAGCACTATTTGATTTGCAATCAGATTTCGATGGACTGATTATACATTCGTCACTATCAAATTCCTTCGGGATTGATTATTCGGGTGTGTCTGGTTCAAATTTACTACCAAATTCTTCTGGTTCAGCGCTTTCAGTTGGTAATGGATACGGACTAGATTTCGCTGTAAGTGTTGCATTATCAACGAAGTTTCGTTTTTCGCTTGCAGTAAACAATATTGGTTCTGTAACCTATAAAAGAAATGTTTTTACGGTTCAAGATACAACGTTCAATCTATTATCATTGCAAGGACTTGGAAATGCAAATATTACCAATTCAATTTCTCAGTTATTGATGCAAGGAGGAGTTGTTAAAATGATTGGTCAAGAAAAGTATGAATTGCAAAATGCATCTGACATCCGAATTGGAGGATCTTTCGCACCTTTTAAGTTTCTAAAAATGGGATTTGATTTTGTCGCTCCGTTCAATAAAGAAAATCCTGGAAGTATTCAGAATGCAATTTTTTCATTTGGTGGTGAAATACGTATTTTTAAGTTTTTGGTGTTAAATGCAGGATATTTTGGAGGTGGAATTTATCAAAACAACATGCCACTTGGAGTTACTTTTGTATTGCGAAATGGGGGATATGAGTTTGGAATTGCTTCGAGAGATGCATTAAGCTTTTTCACGAAAGATGGCCATAGTTTGTCTGCTGCTATTGGTTTTGCTCGTTTCCGTTTTTAATTAACTCCTCGTAAACTAACCATTTGAGTTCATTTAAAAGCAAAGCTGTTGCGCCCCATATTTTTATGTTTCCTTGATTAAAATGAGGGATATTTTTAAGTTGCTGCTGTTGACTAATAAAAACATCCTCCAACGATCGGGATGAAGGATGAAATAGTTCGTGTAAATCCAATTCTTTTATCAGAGCAACTTCACGTTCATTTGGTTGATATTCAAACACCTTGTTGTTTGAGAAAAAGACATGTGGATGAATCAAGAATTCACTGACAGGAATATACACCCGAGAAAGTTCTCCTAAATGGATAAAACTACCACAATCAATACCAATTTCTTCGCTACATTCACGAATAGCAGTTTGCACTAAATCGCGATCTTCTTCTTCGAATTTCCCTCCTGGAAAACTTATTTGACCACTGTGACTTCCTTCGTATACTTGTCGTTGAGTAACAATGGTCGCTAATTTTCCTGACTGATTTATAAAAAGAACAATTGCAACAGCCGCTTTTTTATGAGGAGCACCATTAGCAATTGCAGCTTTGCTACTCCCGCGCATTGGAAGGAACTCCTGATGAGCTAATTCACCAGGAAGTTCTCGTTGAAACAGTTCGCGTAATAATGTTAACATCAATTAAAAAATATGCGCAAAAAAAAGCCGCTTTTTCAAGCGACTCTTTGATGTGTTAAATATCAATTTTTGCGTATTTCGCATTTTGTTCGATAAATTCTCTTCTAGGTGGAACTTCATCTCCCATTAACATGGAGAAAATTTGATCACACTCAGCAGCATTATCGATTGTTACTTGACGTAATGTGCGTTTTTCAGGATTCATTGTTGTTTCCCAAAGTTGTTCCGCATTCATCTCTCCAAGACCTTTGTATCGTTGAACATTGACAGATGATTCAGCACCACCTCCTTTTAATTCAGCGATTAATCGGTCACGCATGTCTTCGTTCCAAGCATATTCTGATTTCGTACCCTTTTTCACTTGGTAAAGTGGAGGAGTAGCGATATAGATGTATCCTTTTTCGATCATTTCTTTCATGTAACGGAAGAAGAATGTTAAAATTAATGTCTCAATGTGAGAACCATCGACATCGGCATCACACATGATGATTACTTTGTGATAACGTAATTTTTCAAGGTTCAATGCTTTTGAATCTTCTTCTGTTCCAATACGAACACCAAGTGCAGTATAGATGTTTTTGATCTCTTCGTTTTCGAAAATCTTGTGTTGCATTGCTTTTTCAACGTTCAAGATTTTACCACGTAATGGCATAATCGCTTGGAAGTGACGGTCACGGCCTTGTTTCGCTGTTCCACCCGCCGAATCTCCCTCGACAAAGTATATCTCGCACAAAGAAGGATCTTTTTCCGAACAGTCAGCTAATTTTCCTGGCAAACCAGAACCTGACATAACGTTCTTACGTTGTACCATTTCTCGTGCTTTACGCGCAGCATGACGCGCACGTGCAGCCAAGATAACTTTCTCAACAATGATTTTAGCTTCTGCTGGATGTTCCTCTAAATAAATAGCTAACATTTCAGACACAGCTTGCGATACAGGAGCAGTTACTTCTCTGTTTCCTAATTTCGTTTTCGTTTGCCCTTCAAATTGAGGTTCTTGAACTTTCACGGAAACAACTGCTGTCAATCCCTCACGGAAGTCATCGCCATCAATTTCAATTTTTTCTTTCGCTAAAATACCACTTTCAGTCGCGTATTTTTTCAAGGTATTTGTTAAACCTCTTCTAAAACCTGATAAGTGTGTACCACCTTCATGCGTGTTGATATTATTAACATAAGCTTGAATGTTTTCTGTATACGAAGTGTTGTAAGTCAAAGCAACTTCAACTGGAATACCTTCACGCTCACCTTCAAAATGAATCGTGTCCGGAATTAATGGTTCACGATTTCTGTCTAAGTATTGCGCGAATTCTTTCAATCCGCCTTCTGAATAAAACAACGTTGATTTTGCTTTACCATTATCGTCAATATCTCTTAAATCGGTTAACGTAATTTTGATTCCTTTGTTCAAGAAAGCCAATTCACGCATACGAGCAGCAAGTGTATCGAAGTTGTATTCGGTTGATTCAAAGATCGTCCCGTCAGGTTGGAAAGTAACAATTGTTCCTGTTACATCAGTTGTTCCAATTTCTCTTACAGGGTATAATGGTTTTCCAATTGAATATTCTTGTTGGAAAACTTTACCATCTCTGTGAACTTCTGCATTTAAGTGAATGGATAGCGCATTCACACAAGACACACCAACACCGTGTAAACCACCAGATACTTTGTACGTGTCCTTGTCAAATTTACCACCAGCATGTAAAACAGTCATTACGACCTCTAATGCTGATTTTTTTTCCTTCGTGTGCATCGCAGTTGGGATACCACGACCATTATCTTTTACAGTAATTGTGTTTCCTTCATTGATTGTAACATCAATCGTATCACAATGTCCTGCTAATGCCTCATCGATGGAATTATCAACTACCTCGTAAACCAAGTGGTGTAAACCTTTTACGCCAACATCACCAATGTACATTGCAGGGCGTTTACGAACCGCTTCTAATCCTTCAAGGACTTGAATATTGTCTGCTGAATAATCGCCTTTGTTTATTTCTTCGCTCATAATTTATTTGCTTAAGCGCATTTTTTCAATGCAACACAAATATAGCGAAAAAGGCGCTTTTTTTTGTTAAAATGTATGGGTTAAATCCGCGTTTTATCAACAAAAGATTAACATTTTACTTGCTGCTTTCTATCCATTGGATGATTTCAGGATCGTTTGGTAACGTTCGAGGTCCAATCACCTTTTCCAACTCACCATTTTCGTTGATCAAATACTTTTGGAAGTTCCATTGAACTTGATTGTCTTCCAAACCGTTTTGTTCTTTTTTAGTTAAGAATTGATAGAGTGGGTGCATGTCTTTCCCTTTCACGCTTATTTTTTCCATCATTGGAAAGGTGACACCGTAATTTTTTTGACAAAAAACTTCAATTTCTTTATTTGTACCTGGTTCTTGTCCCATAAAATCGTTGGAAGGAAAACCAATAATAATAAAATTATTTGCTTCGTATTTTTTGTATAACGCTTCTAGTTTTTCATATTGAGGTGTCAAACCACACTTAGACGCAGTATTTACAATCATAACTTTCTTGCCTTTCAAACTTGCTAGATCAAATACATTTCCTGAAATATCGTTCACCTTAAATTGATGAATACTTTTGTTTGAACTTTGTGTGAATGCGAAACCCATAAGTGCGATGATTAATAAAGTTATTCTGCTCATAATTTATTTTTTACTTTCTATTTAACGTTTAGATTCAAATTTTGTTCATTTTTACAACGGTTTTCGGAACCTTTTTGACGAATTTACGAATACACTAGTATGAAAGCTATTTTCTTTTGTTTTATTGTGTGTTTTTTTGGAGCTATTCAAGCTCAAACGGCTGGAAATTGGAAGGGTGTGCTATATTTTGATGGTCAAAAAATAGGTGCTGCCAATTTGATTTATTTCGAAATTCCTTCAGGAAGCAATGGCGTAAATGGTAAAACGCGTGAAGAATTAGTTGGAAAAGATGCGTTTGTTGTAAAAAAGACAACGTGTGCAATCAATAAGTATAACGTAGTAATTACTCAACAAACTGTTGAGAAAAAGAAAGACGCCGCTGGTAATCGTTGGTGTAATGCGGTTTTCTCGCTTACTTATAACGATTCTACTGGTTATTTAACGGGAACCTTTATCAGTAGTGAATGTAATGGAAAAAAAGGCACGATTATTTGTATACGATCAACTGAAAGTTTTGATAAATCACCAACGAATATAGCAAACCAATCCTGGCATTCTTATTTAATAGACGATATTCAAAATAAACGTAAAGCACCTGAAATTCGCGCAAAAGAAAGAGCAAACTTTGTGTTTCAACCCATTTTTTTTGATGTCGATCAAGCTGAAATTAAAAATGAGTTCATGCCTTTTCTTGACAAAATGGTCGCGGTTGTTTTAGGTCATTCCGATTTGCGTATTATGGTAATTGGCCATACAGACGCTGATGGATCTTCTTCCTATAATGTAGCGCTTTCAGAGAGAAGAGCAGTAGCTATTATTGATTACTTTGTAAGTAAAGGATTGTCTCGTGACCGAATAAAAATTCAATTCAAAGGAGAGACTGAGCCAATAGGTGATAACAAAACAGCTGATGGTAAACAACTCAATCGACGTGTAGATTTCTTGTTTATTTAAGTTGTTTTTTTTGATTCAAGTTTAATTAGAAACTGTTTCCGTCTTATCTTTTTGTTGCTCTCACCATGCATTTCAAATCAAGTTTATTATCCTAACAAGTGTTCATCACGTTTGTTGTAAGTAATCTGTAGACAAAAAAAAGAGGCTACATTACTGCAGCCTCTGATATGTTTTGAGAAAGTTACTTATTTGATAAAACTCAAAGAAGCATCTTCAGCATATTTCAAGAATTCACGATCTTTTCCAGCTTTTTCTTTCATAGCACCGTCTTTTCCAATTGCACTTTTTAAGTTGCTAACTACAGTTGCTAAGTTAGATAAACGAGCAGCAGCAATTGCTTTCAAGTAAAAACCTTGTGCTGATTCTTTATCAGAAGAAGCATCGATTGTTTTAGTCGCTTCAGAAGCATTTCCGTTTAACAATTGAGCCAAAGCTTTGTTGAACGTGTTTTCAGTTCCAAATGCAGCAACAGCATCTTTGTATTTTCCGTTTTGGATAGCAATAATTCCTTTGTTGTAAGAAACAGCATCACCTGCACCGTTAGCTTGAGCAAACAATTTGCTTGCTTTCGAACGATCTCCTGTAATACCAGCAACAGCACCTAAATTATTTTTTGCGATAGCATTGTCTTTCAAGTTCGCTGCTTTTTCAAATTGAGTCTTTGCTTCAGCAATTTTCCCCAATTCAAATAAAGCTGCACCAACATTGTTTGCTGCTCTGTAATCAGAAGGATCTTTTTTCTCTGCTTCACGGTAAACGCGTAATTTCTCGTTTACGTCATCTGTCAACGATGCAGTGAACAACAATTCTTCGATTGTTAATTTTTGTGGATCTGAAACTGAAATCGCTTTCAATTCTTCGTCAGTATAACCTGTTAAATCATAAACTACAACTGCTTCAGCACGACGTAATAATGGGAAGATAGCCTCATCTAATTCAGTAAACGATTTACCCAAGTTACGCATTTCTGTTTCGCGTTGTGTAGGATCAGTATACATTTGTAATACACGTAAAATCAAGTCTTTGTCTTCTTGTTTGATTTTCATGTTTTTTGCTAATTCCACTTTGAATCCGTCGAAATCTTCACCTTTACCAGCTAAGTTATAAACTTCTGTTTGAGCTTTCGCGTTTTTTGCAGCTTTCGCAGTCCCAAGGATTACACCTTTCGCAGCTGTAGCTCTATCTGATGATAATGCATCATTCGAACCAACTTCTCCTTCTGGCGAAGCAAAACCTGTGATATTGATAGATTTGATATTGATTCTTGGATTTGCCTCAGCTTGCACTAACCAAGCTTGTAAATCCATGATATCTTTGTCTTTCAATTCTGTTTTTTGAACATCTGATTTTCCTTTCAAGTAATTTACTTGTGCCGTTGTAGTGTATTCAATAACACGTTGGAAATTATCTTTTTCGTAGACAACTCTAAAATCTTTGTTTACTAAGTATGGAGTAATGATTGTTCCTTTAGCTATTTCTTGGTTTTGGAATTTGTCTTTTTTCTCTTTTCCACCTTTGTAAACTTTACCTGTAACTTCTAATACAGCGTTTTCAAAAGCAGGTTGGTAAGCTACAACATCCGTGTAGACCATTGTACCACCTGGTTTGTATTGAATAACAGTTCCGTTAGCAGTTGCTTTTTCACCTTGAACAGTTACTGTTTTTAATGCTACACCACCTAAAACTGGAGTAATTTCAGCAGATGCTTTCTTTTTAATTCCTTTTTCAGGGAATTTAACTTCCACTTTAACACGCACACTATCTGCATGCATTTCTAAAGGTGAAGGGGTTACTTTATAGTCAAGATCTTTCAATAAATCACAACTTGTAACTAGCGTACTTGCTACTGCAACAAAAGCCAAACCTTTGATACTTTGCTTTCTCATATTCAATTATTAGTTTCTACTTAATAAAATTCTATGCAATAATACGTATAATTTTTTTATTCATTGATTATACATTACATAAATTTCCGAATGAAATAGGCGGTTTAACTATTCTTATAGGGGATTTGTCAGGTGATTTTTTCAATAATTCAACAAATGAAATGAGAGAGACAGGGTGACTTTTTAAGGGGATTAATTCTGCAAGTGGATAAAGTACAAAGTTGCGAACAGTTAAATAGTGATGGGGAACGATTAACTCCTCTGTTGAAATCACTTCGTTTTTGTACAATAAAATATCGATGTCAATCACACGTGATTCATATCCTTCACTTGTTTTTTTTGATCTTCCAAGCGCAGTTTCGATTGATTTTATTTGTTGTAGCAATTGAACTGCGCTGAGTGCTGTTTCACATTCAAACACACAATTATAAAATGATTCTGTTGCTTCAAATCCCCAAGCAGCAGTTTCATAAATGGACGAACAACGTTTTGTTTGAATGCCATTTCGTGCCAATTCATTGAGTGCCGATGTAATATGAGCTATTCGATCACCAAGATTCGTTCCAATGCCTAAGTAAACAAATTGAGTTGTCTCCATAGCACAAAATTAAAGTGATTGTTTGACTTGTTTTGACTGAACTGTTTTTTTTATGCACATATCGATGTCATTCATTCTATTTTGTAACATGTTTCCCATTATATTTGTTTCAAATTAGTTCACATGAATTTCGTAAAAGTTTCTTTTTGGCGCATTTTTTGGCCAACAATTATCGCATCATTAATCCTTTCTGCTTTGGGTTGGGTATTTTGGATTCTTGTATTCACAGGTTTAACAGCTGAGGAACCAGAAACTGCTTCGCCTGCGGTTTTACATTTAAAGTTAAATGGCGTTATTGCAGATAGAAGTGATGCGACTTTTGACGGTATGTCGTTTAAAATTGCTAATAAAATTGGATTAGCTGATTTGTTAGTCGGATTTGAAAGCGCAAAAAACGATCCAGATGTCAAAGGAATTTACCTCGATTTAGGTGCGATTGATTGTGGTTATGCTACTGCATTTGAGATTCGTAAAGCTATTAAAGATTTCCGAACTTCGGGTAAGTTTGTAACTGCCTATTTATCTGGTGAGGTAATTTCTCAAAAACAATATTTAATCAGTTCGGCTGCTTCTGAAATTTATGGGTTTCCTTCAGCAGCGATGGAGTTTGTTGGTTTAGGTGCTGAACTAATGTTCTACAAAAACACTTTTGACAAGTTAGGTTTAGAAATGCAGGTCATTCGTGGTGCAAATAACGATTTTAAAAGTGCAGTTGAACCTTATTTTTTAGATAAAATGAGTGATTCTAGCAGGTTTCAAATGCAACAATACATTACTTCAATATGGAATGAGTACTGTCAGACTGTTGCACAAGACCGTGGAGTTTCTGTTAATGTATTGAATGCTATTGCAAACGATTTAAAAGTGCAACGTTTATCTGATGCATACGAGTTTCGTTTGATAGATGGGGTTTGTTACCAAGACGAAGTGGAAGATAAAATTATGCAAAAAGCACAATTAGCAGATAACACAGAGTTGATGGCGTTTGAAAAATACGCGAAAAACACCTTCGAAATGGATCAATTAGGCATTTCGTATGATGCAAATAAAATTGCAGTCATCAATGCCGAAGGTGCAATTATGGTTGATGGAGATGAAATTGCATCGAGAAAAATTATTCAGCTGTTTCGTGAAGTGCGCAAAGATAAATCAGTTAAAGGTGTTGTTTTTCGTGTAAATAGTCCTGGAGGTAGTGCGCTTGCTTCGGAAGAAATATGGCGCGAAGTTGCATTAACAGCAAAACAAAAAATGTTGGTTGTCTCGATGGGAGATGTGGCAGCATCTGGTGGTTATTACATTGCTACTCCTGCTGAAATGATTTTTGCTGAACCTACAACGATTACGGGTTCTATTGGTGTTTTTGGTGTGATTCCATACACAGGAAATTTGTTAGAAAAAAATCTCGGATTGACTTTTGATCGTGTTCAAACACACAAACACAGTGTGCTTTCATTGAATCGTAAATTAACGGCAGATGAATTAGCTGTTATTCAAGGGGAAGTCAATGCAACCTATGATTTGTTCAAGACACGTGTGGCAAACGGACGTAAACTGTCACCTGAAGCAGTCAACCGCATAGCTCGGGGTCGTGTTTGGACGGGTGCAGCAGCGGTAAAAGTTGGATTGGTTGACAGACTTGGAGGTTTAACAGATGCGATTAATTATGTAACAGCAAAACTTTCCATGAAAAATGCCATCGTTCAATATTGGCCGAAAGTATCAATCGATCCGATCCAAGAATTATTAGCAAAAATTTCAGAGGAAACGACAACAGCTGTAAAAGTGAAATCATTATCGATGCCAAAAGTTCTTGATGAAACGCTGCAAGAATTAGCTCATTTGGAACAATGGACAGGTATTCAAATGCGCTTGCCGTATACCTTGAAAATAAATTGATTGGTTGCTTTCGAAGTTTTAAGTTTTTAAATCAATTTAATTATCCGTTATTTTGTCCCATGATTGAAGTTGACTTTTCGTTAAAATCATTGAATACGTTCGGTGTTGCTGTCAAAGCGGCTGCTTTTGCTCGGTTTTCAACTGTAGAAACATTAAAAGATATCCTACAACAAAATAACAAGCAATTACCACTTACTATTTTGGGTGGTGGAAGTAATATTTTGTTCACCAAAAACTGTTCAGATTTGGTGTTGAAAAATGAGGTGTTAGGAAAAGAAATCATTCATGAATCAGACGATTCTCTGTTAATTAAAGTCGGAGCTGGAGAAAAATGGCACGATTTCGTTATGTACACGGTTTCAAATAATTGGGGAGGCGTAGAGAACTTAAGCTTGATTCCAGGCAGTGTTGGCGCTAGTCCGATGCAAAACATTGGTGCATATGGTGTCGAAATAAAAGATGTTTTTGAATCGTTGGAAGCATTCCATATTTCATCTGGGGAAGTACATACTTTTAATAACGAAGCTTGTCAATTTGGCTACCGAGAAAGTGTATTTAAACGAGGTGTGAAAGGGCAGTACATCATTTTGTCTGTCACATTTAAATTAACCAAGAAACCTTCATTTAACACTGCTTACGGCGCAATTCAACAAGAGATTGAACGAGCTGGTGTAACAGAGTTATCAGTGAAAGCAATTAGTGATGCAGTTATTCGTATTCGTCAAAGTAAATTACCCGATCCAACGATACTAGGTAATGCAGGAAGCTTTTTCAAAAACCCTGTTGTTACTGCAGAACAAGCATCAAACTTACTGGTACATTTTCCGGAAGCGCCGAATTATCCACAACAAAATGGGTCGGTTAAATTAGCCGCAGGATGGTTAATCGAAACTGCTGGATTAAAAGGATATCGTGCGGGGAATTGTGGTGTACATGAGAAACAGGCGCTCGTACTTGTTAATTATGGCGAAGCTACAGGACAAGAAGTGATTGCTTTGTCGCAATTTGTAATGGATACTGTTTTAGAAAAATTCGGTGTGCAATTAGAACGCGAAGTAAATATATTGTAATTACCAGCTTTCGCTCGTCCCGTCTTCTTCGTTTGCTTCGTCTAATAGTTTCTTCCAGTTGTAAGATAAGTCTTCCGAATCAGCAATAATCGTTTTATAAGTGAACTTGTCAATTTCTAATTGAGCAATTTCCTCACCGATGTATGTTTCAATAGCCGTTAAAAAAGGAATTTCATCAGGACTGCAGAATGCAATAGCTTGACCTTTTTTTGTGCCACGACCTGTTCTTCCAACACGGTGGACATATTGTTCCTCTAAATCAGGTAAATCGTAGTTGATAACATAGTCAACACCCGGAATGTCAATGCCACGCGCAGCAACGTCTGTAGTAATTAAGATCCTGTTTTCATTATTGCGAAAACGCTCTAAAATTGCAAATCGTTCCGCTTGTTCGATACCGCCATGTAAGGCTTCTGTTTTTATCCCGACACGTTCCATCGCTGCAACAACTCGTTCTGAGCGCACTTTCGTTCTTACAAAAACAACAAATTTCAATTCCTCGTACTCTTTCAACATGTTTTCCAAAAAGAAGCGCTTGTCATCCATTTCTACATGAATGTATGCATGACTAACATTTTTGGAAACCAGGTTTTTTGGTGAAATCTGAATACGAATGGCATCACGCACAATGTCGTATGCAAGTGCCTTGATTTTTTTTGTGATTGTTGCTGAGAAAAACAACGTTTGTCTGTGTTTTTTTGGAGAAAGTGAGTGAATCGCTTTGATGTCATGCGCAAAACCCATGTCCAACATTCGGTCTGCTTCATCGAGTACTAAAAAACGAATATCATCCAATGATAAAAACCCTTGAGAACGCAAATCAAAAACACGTCCGGGTGTTGCAACAATGATGTCTGTTCCCCGCTTTAGTTGATTGATTTGTTTGTCCTGATCAACTCCTCCCATCACACAAGTAATCCGCACTTGAGAGTTTTTTCCAATTGTTTCAAAAACACCAGTAATTTGTTCCGCTAATTCTCTAGTTGGCGCCATTACAATACAGCGCGGCGCTTTCGTTTTTGGGTTGTTTTTTGAAAGAATATGAATGATTGGTATCGCAAAAGCCGCAGTTTTTCCTGTTCCAGTTTGAGCAATTGCAAAAACATCTTCTCCATTCAAAATAGGCGTGATTGCTTTGAACTGGATATCTGTCGGTTTTTTCAAACCTAACAAATCCAGCTGTTCTTTCATCTCTTTTGAAATTGGATAATCGGAAAAATGCATAAATTTATTTTTCCACAAAGTTACGCTAAATTGTCAGCTTTGTCTCATGCACTTTAATTTCAAGAATAAGAAAGTTATCTTTGTCATTCATTGTGATGCCTAATTGCGTTAAAATTTATAACGATTTGAGTACTATGAAATTCATGTTCATCCTGTTTATTGGTTTATTCCTTGTTGCTTGTGGTACTTCAAGCCAGCAAACAAGTGCTCAAAATGGGTATGTCAAGTATGCGACTAATTTTCAGATAATCGAAAAGGATTCGTACCAACTGCTTCAGTTGTATCATCCTAAATCACATAAAATAGAAGCTAGTTTTGCTTTGGTAAAGCGGGGTGAACATCCAACCTTACCTGAAAATACGCCAACCATTTCTGTACCAGTTAGGAACATGGCAGCACTTTCAAGCACTTTCATTGGGATGTTAAATGAATTGCATTCTTTGGATTGTGTTAAAATGACCACGAGTGAAAACTACTTGTGGAATAAATCAATCAAAAAGCGCATTAAAAAAGGAACGTGTATTGCTGTTTCATCGGATGAAGCCATTTCACCGGAGTTAGTTGTTAAAAATAAACTCGAACTTATTGTGTTCAGTGGATTTGGACAACCTTTTCCCAATCAGTCAAAATTGGCACAATTAGGAGTCGTTTCATTGCCTAATTATGATTGGGAAGAAACAACGGCATTGGGCAAATTAGAATGGATCAAATTATTTGGAGTATTAACAGGAAAGTTACAAGAAGCAACAACATACTTTACGCTCGTGGAGAGCAAATACAAGGCGTTAAAAAAACAAGCAGCGAGCAACAAATCGACGAATTATCGGACCATAGTTGGAGATTTTTATGGAGATAATTGGTTTGCTCCAGCTGGTGATAGTTACATTGCACGCATGTTGAAAGATGCCGGTATCAACTATATTTACCACAACGAAAAAGGCACGGCAAGTTTACAGCTTTCTCCAGAACAAGTCATGAAAGATGAACGTTCGTGTACTGTTTGGATTAATGCGGAAGGGACTTCCTTGGGCGAGTTGATCAAAAACGATCAAAAACGCAAACAGTTAACAGTATTGAAAAAGCAGCAAGTCTATTCATATTTACACGATTCGAATTATTTTTGGGAAATGAGTGCTGTTCATCCAGAGTGGTTGTTGTCAGATTTTTGCCAAATTGCTCAAAACAAGCAAACGAATCCGTTGTTTTTTTATAAAAAATTAAAAGAATGAAAGGACGGGTATATGTGCTGTTGATCGGTTTGTTGCTTGTGTTCTTTTTGATTGCACTCGGTTTTCCGCATGGAAATGATAGCTGGTTTGCTTATTGGTTTTCATCAGCAAATGATCGCGTAGTGCAATACAAACTTCTGACTGTCTTTCGTATTCCAGAATTAGTAATGGCGATTATTTCAGGTACGGCGCTTGCAGTTTGTGGATTATTGTTGCAAACGTTTTTAAACAATCCGTTAGCAGGACCGTCTATTCTAGGATTGACTTCAGGTTCTAATTTATTAGTTGCTAGTGCGCTTATGGGCGGTAGTTTTTTCTCAATCGAACTTTCTTCGTTTAGTATTACTTTTTCTGCTGCATTGGGTGCATTTATTTTCGGATTGATAATTGTTTTAGTTGCAATGCGCATTAAATCAACCGTATCATTGTTGTTGATAGGTTTAATGCTAGGAACATTTGTTTCAGCAGTAACTAGTTTGCTTATAACTCAAGCTGATGCAACTAGTGTGAAACGATTTTCCTTGTGGGCGTTTGGTACCTTGAAACAAGTGAATATGGAACAATTGCCTTTTGTGATAGTTGTTTTTGCCATAGGAATAGTTGCGGCATTTTTGTTGGCAAAACCGTTGAATGCATTTGTTTTGGGAGAACAAAATGCTGCATTATTAGGCGTTTCTATTCCTCGGTTTCGCTGGCAATTGTTATTGGTTGTTTCCTTACTAACTGGTTTGATAACAGCCTTTTGTGGGCCAATTGCATTTGTGGGATTAATTGTTCCGAATTGCGTGAAATTGTTTGCGAAAACAGCAAATCACAAACATTTGGTAGTTATGACAGCTTTGTCCGGTGCGCTATTCATGTTGCTTTGTGTCATCATTGTTCGCATCTTAGAACCATATATTGTATTGCCTATTAACACCTTGACTTCTTTATTGGGTGCACCAGTAGTGCTTGTTTTATTACTTAAAAAAGTGCGCTATGTTTAAGTTTCAAAATTGTGTGATTGGTTATCAATCAGTTTTGTTTTCAATTGATGAGTTATCATTGGTAAGCGGAAATGTATACGCTTTGTTTGGAGCTAATGGAACTGGGAAATCGACTTTTTTACACAAATTAGCTTTGGGTGGATTTCAAAAAAAAACGGTAGTGTTTGATGAACTAGAATGGGAACAATACACCGTGAAAGAACGCACGAAATTGTTAACCTTGATTGATAATAAATTTCAAGGACAACATTTTTTGACAACCAAAGAGTATTTAGCTTTGGGTCGCTTTCCTTACACAGGTTATTTTGGTGGTTTGTCTCTCAATGATGAACAAATCATCAATCAATATTCGGAAGAATTGTGTTTGGAGCACTTATTTGAGTCAAGTACGGCAACATTGAGTGATGGTGAACGACAACGTGCTTCAATTGCAAAAGCATTGATTCAAGAAACTCCTGTGTTATTGTTTGATGAACCGACTTCTTTTTTAGATTATCCCACAAAAAGAAACGTAATGCACATGATTCAAACCATTGCGAAAAAACACAATAAAATTGTGGTGATTGCTTCACACGATATCGAATTGTGTTCGGAGTTTTCAGATCAGTTTCTATTAATCGATCCGATAAAAAAGAAGTTGTTGCTTACGGATAATAAAACGAGCTTACCTGAAATTGTATCGGTCATTAATCCAACTTAAACAACGTTAAATTCTTCTTTTAGCGCAAGAATTACTGAAGAAATCACAAGAGAAAGCTGTTTGATTTGCGCCGAAAGGATGTCAAAATTCAGAACGTTATTTTTTATTCCGTTTTCAATTTCTTTGACCAACTTATTTCCTTCTGAAATTTGTAAAAGCGCAAAAGCACTTTTTAATTGGTGATTCGCTTCATTTATTTCTGAAACAGATTGATTGACAAATCCATTTTCTAATTCTGTGAAAAGTTTAGGAGTAGTCGCAATGAAAGTTTGCACAAGTTGAGACACAACGGCTGTATCAAAGCTACAAAGTTCGTTGAGATTGGTTAAATCGTACAATTTTCTTTCCGAAGAATTCATTCCTAATCTATTTTAGTTATTGATTTAAAATCCACCAACAACGATGCTAAAATAAATTAGCGATCAGCGTATCATTCGATTCTTCTCAAGAAAAAGTGCGTTGCAAAGGTAAAAAATAAATAGGAAATTATAAAAGTGAATCGTACAAATAATATTGTGTGAGATTCAACTTTAATTTGATGTAGTCTACAATTAATGATTAATTTTGTTTCCTATTACATATCAATAGTTGAGCGGAGGTGTTCGTGTTTATTTATTGTCACAAGTTACATAAATAGGAATATGAATAATCAAATTGCAATATCTGTCTCAAATTTATCAAAGAAATATGCATTAAACAAAGCAGTTATTGATGAAAACAGCAATGCGTTTTCAACTGACTTGTGGGCTTTAAATAATATCAGTTTTGAAATAAAACAAGGAGCTGTTGTTGGAATTGTTGGTTCAAATGGAAGTGGGAAAAGCACGCTCTTAAAAGTGTTATCAGGTATTACCAAGCCTACACAAGGTGAGGTTGTTTTGAATGGACGAGTTGCTAGTATTTTGGATATTGGTGCAGGATTTCATCTTGAATTGAGTGGTTATGAGAATATTTTTTTACACGGTCAAATTCTCGGTTTTAAAAAAGCTGAAATTGAACAATGTGTTGAAGAGATAATTATTTTTAGTGGCATTGGTAATTTCATTCATGAACCAGTTAAAAATTATTCAAACGGCATGTTTTTGCGCTTGGCCTTCAGTATCATCATGCATTTAGATTTTGATATATATCTTTTTGACGAAGTTTTTAATGTCGGCGATATTGCATTTCAAGAAAAGTCAGAGGAACGCATAAAACAATTGGTTGCAAAAAACAAAACGATCTTGATGGTAAGTCACAACTTATCTGAATTAAAAATTTGTGATTACACAATCGAGTTAAAAAACGGGAATATTCAATTGGAAAATGAATCAACGATTGCAAATTATGTAAAAAACTATTTAGTTTCTACCCAAAACATTGTTGAATCAGGGAGTGTACTAATTGAAAAATTTAATGATCCATCTGAATTAATTACTCTGAATGAATTTTGGTTCAATCAAGAGGCAAGTAATACAAAGTATGTTTCGTCAGAAACGTTCTCACTTCGGTTGATTTATGAAAACAATTCAACTTTAGAATTAACGCCTGCATTTGTAATAAAAGATAGTATGGGACAGACGTTAATTATGGCAAGTCCATTTTCTGACCCTAATTTTAGTGTTGAAAAATATAGTAAAAACGGAAAAGTTGTGTTAAATTGCACGATACCTAAAAATATTTTTGCTTCCGATATTTATAGTATCTCATTGATGTTTTTTGAAAATTTCTCCATCGTTTTTAATACCAAAGACCTAGCTAATACTTCTACTTTACAACAGGTTAAAATCATAGCCAATTACGAAAAAATATTTTTTTTCAAACCATATTTTGAAGTTAATAACGCTTTGATAGACTTTAGTAAATACAATGTTGTTGGGGGATTGTTAATGGATTTTAATTGGATTTAATCTTTTATGGAAAAGCATCGGGAAAACAGAAATTGGATTAGAATACCTATGAAAGTCTATAAGAAACACAATTCGCAATATGGAGCGCACGAATAAGAAATTTATTATTAATTCACTTCGTTTGATTGAAGAGGATGCTCAAATAGCGTCTTATACAAGATCGATAATTGCTGTTTGGTCATCTTTTTCAGGAGAAAAAATTTCATATATTGGATTTAATTTTGAAGGGGGAGATATTACGTCAATAAAATTATATTTTGTCCTTTATTCCGATGAATTGCCTTTTGAAACATTTCCTATTCCTCCTTTAGCACAAGAATTTTTGTCACATTGGAAAAACAAAAGCAACTTTGTTAATGAGCCCCTTTCAAATGGTGGAGGGTTAACTTTTTCAATTAAAGTAGACCGTAGAAATTTAATAGAATATGGATATTATTTAAGGTGTGCTAAATTAAATGATATTGAACATATTTCTAAAAAGTCTGAACTATTTGGAACGTCATTAATAAATGCGACTGATTTTGGTATTTACAACACCTTTAAAAACAACGTTATTCAATCGAAAATTTACGGCTATGTGACTCCTGCTGAACACCCCTTAGATGCAATTAAAGAGTTGATTCAGTTGCAAAATATTAGAGGAATAGAAATTGCCCGAATCGATAATGATAACGATCAAAAATACATTTGTCTTGGTGGTGAAAATGTGTTTACAAGTAAATTAGAAAGTGAAATTCCAAAGGAAATACATTCCTTTCAGAAATGCAGTAATTTAAAGTTCATTTGTCCAGCGTTCTCATCAGACCACAAGCTATGTTCTGTATATGTAACAAGTAGAACAGAAAGTTTGGCTTTCCCATCAGTTGCTTTTTTAATTAATAATTATCAAAATGAAATGTAAATCAAATGTTGTTTTGTTTGCTTTTATTAAAAATCAGGCATTACAGACCATTTTATCACATATCCAAAACTATGAACCAGCTTGTTTATATGTAGTAATTGATTTACCTAGGAATGAAAATGAAATGCTTTTGCAACAAGAAGTAAAAAAAACAATTGCTGATTTTGACAATAAGCTGAATGTTCATTATATAATTCCTAAAACACACAAGGGACTGGGGTTTATATTTGACTTTGCACTTGATGCGATTTTTGAAATGGAAGACCAAATTATTGTATTAGAAGACGATACAATTCCAACGATGAATTTTTTCAGTTTTTGTAATGATCAACTTGTAGCTCACCAATCAGACAAAAAGATAACATCAATAATTGGAACAAATATGCAGAATAGTAGCGATTTGAACGGCTATTTTTCTGCGCAAGTTGGTTTTCCTTTTTGGGGGTGGGCTACATGGAAGGAGAAATGGTTGGCGCAACCGAAAACGGATGATTTTTATCAATTCATCTCTTCAAAAAATACTAAAATTGATCATATTATTAATACGTTTGTTAAAACGAAAGGGTCAAATATTTCTTGGGATTTGAGATGGTGTGTTTATCAATATTTATCGAAAAGTAAAGTTGTTTTACCAACTCAAAACATGATTACAAATAATGGTTTTAATCATTTAGCATCCTTCACAAAAAACGAAAATTCCTTATTTAAAGACCTTCCCTTATCAACAAGTGAAAATAGTAATTGGCAAAAGCTATCAACTGAAAAAGAACTCGAATTTGAATTAGATTACATAGATCAGGTTCATCTTTTTATTACTGAATTTACAAATCTATAATAAGTCATCACCCAGCCCACGATTCTCGGTCCAAATTGCGCAGTTGAATTGCTTCTGATAAATGTACGGGTTGAATTGTAAGTGCTTCATCTAAGTCAGCAATTGTTCGGGCAACTTTTAAAATTCTGTCGTAAGCACGCGCAGAGAGCCCTAGTCGATCCATCGCATTTTTCAATAATTGTTTGCCGGATTCATCAATTGAACAAAAGGTGTTTAATTCACTTCGTTGCATTTGAGCATTACAATGTGAAGAACTAGCAGAAAAACGTTTTTCTTGGATCATACGAGCTTTGATAACACGCTCGCGAATAATGGCACTCGATTCACTAGCTTGTTCGTAGGCTAATTCATTAAAAGAAACAGGAGTGACTTCCACATGCAAATCGATTCGATCGAGTAGTGGTCCTGAAATCTTGTTTAAATAACGTTGAACCGTTCCGGGTGGACAAACACATTCTTTTTCTGGGTGGTTGTAATAGCCACATGGACACGGATTCATTGCTGCAACAAGCATAAACCCTGCTGGATAATCGACAGAAAAACGGGCTCTTGAAACAGTAACAGATCTATCTTCGAGTGGTTGTCGCATGACTTCGAGTACTTGTCGTTTGTATTCTGGCAGTTCATCGAGAAATAAAACACCATTGTGTGCCAACGAAATTTCTCCAGGTTGCGGATATGATCCGCCACCAACTAAGGCTACATCACTGATCGTATGATGAGGTTTTCGAAATGGACGTTGTGTGATAAGTCCCACATTTTTACCAATTTTCCCAGCTACGGAATGAATTTTTGTTGTTTCCAACGATTCGTCGATACTCATGGGAGGTAAAATGGTTGGCAAACGTTTTGCTATCATTGATTTTCCAGCGCCTGGCGGACCGATAAGAATTAAGTTATGTCCTCCAGAAGCAGCGATTTCAAATGCACGTTTGATACCTGCTTGTCCTTTTACATCATGAAAATCAATTTCACTTTGGTGGAGTTGGCGTGCAAATTCTTCATCTATATTAAATTTTGTTGGTTCAAAAATGCTTGTTCCATCTAAAAAAGCAACGACTTCTTTGATGTTTGCAAGGCCATAAACGGCCAATCCTTCTACAATAGCCGCTTCTGACTCATTTCCTTTGGGTAAAATAATCCCTTTAAAACCTTCTTTTTTTGCTTGAATTGCAATGGGTAAGACACCTTTTATAGGTTGCAAAGTGCCATCTAATGAAATTTCTCCGAGCAAGATATATTCCGTTAGTTTTGAACTAGAAATTTGTTCACTAGCAGCTAATATGCCAATTGCAATACCTAAATCATACGTAGAACCTTCTTTTCGAATATCAGCAGGTGCAAGGTTCACGGTAATTTCCTTTCCGGGATATTTAAAGTCATTATTTTTTAAAGCTGCTTTGATTCGTTGATGACTTTCTTGAACAGATTTATCAGGCAAACCAACTAATACAAAATTCACTCCGTTTGCAACGTTCACCTCAATAGTAATGGTAGTTGCATCTATTCCAAACACAGCACTACCGAATGTTTTTACAAGCATTTTTCTTTCTTTTTTACCTTAAGTTAGTGAAAAAGATGAAAAATAAAACACTTTTCGATTAAAAATTAATCAAAAGAACCAAAATAATTTTAATAACTCATTTGTTCCTTAACAGCCAATAAGTGCGCTTTGATTAAATCGAATTCGGTTGCTATTTGCTCAAAGGAGATGGTGTTTTCAATGATATTCTTTTCTAAATTGAGCACTGTTTCTTTGATACCATTTATTAATAGGATATCGATGGAAGATTTCAATTGATGCAATGAGAAACGAATGGCTTCACTGTTTTTATCCGCTAGTCCTTTTTCAATTTCAGCTAGGCGCAAGACGACATTTTTTTGAAAAGTAGCAATAATTGATTGAACAAATTCAGCATCACCAGAAGAAATACGCTCGATATTAGCAGTGTCGTATAAACGAACTTCTGAATCATGAGAATGCGCCATCTGACCTGCACTTTTGTGTATTAATTCGAGTAGTGTGTCTTTTTTGTAAGGTTTTGAAATGTAATTGTTCATGCCTGCCTGGTAAAATGCAGATTCATCATTTGCCGCATCGTTGGCAGTTAGTGCAACAATTTGAATGTCGAGTTTCAATTCTTCACGAATGATTTTTGCAGTTTCCCAACCATCTAAGCGAGGCATTTGAATATCTAAAAATAGTATGCTGTACTTGTTTTTCTTTAAAAAATCAATTGCTTCAATGCCATCATTCGCAATGTCATAAGCAATTTTTTCTTTGTCCATGATGGTTGAAATCAACAATTGATTAAGTGGATTGTCTTCAGCGATTAATACGTGGATGTTTTTTAATGTAGTAGTTTCTGTGTGTGTCATCGGTTAATAGTGATAAGAGTGTTTTTTAGTAGTAATTACGATACTAAAGTACAATTCATTTTTAACATTTTAGTAATTTATTGTAATTTTTCCTTCTTTTATGTAACGGTAAATTGTCGACTTCCCAACTGCTAACCGTTGTGAGGTTTTTAACACATTACCATTTAACTTGTTAAGTTCCTTTTGAATAAAGGCAATTGTTACTGCTTCCAATGTTTCTGTATCAGTTGCTGCTGCTTCATTTGTTTGCATAAAATGAATGTCTTTTTCATTAATGAAATTGTTTTCTGCAAGCACTACTGCTACTTCAATGACAGCTTTTAATTCACGAATATTACCAGGAAAATCATACGTCATTAATTTTTTTATTGCAGCAGGTGATAAAGAGACTTTTGGCAAGTTGTTATCTGAACAAAATTGACTTAAAAAATTCTTTGCAAGTAATAGTATGTCATTTCCTCGTTCACGCAATGGTGGAAGCGTAATATTTATCCCAAGTAAACGATAGAATAAATCTTCTCGAAAACGCCCTGCTTTTACTTCTGACAGTAAATCTTTGTGCGATGCGATGATGATGCGAACATCAAAAGGAATCGATTTATTTGAACCGATACGAGTAATTTCTCGTTCTTGTAAAGCGCGGAGTAATTTCGCTTGTAAATACCAATCCATTTCAGCAATTTCGTCAAGAAATAATGTCCCATTCGTTGCTTCTTCAAATTTACCAATGCGTAATTTATCGGCTCCTGTAAACGCACCTTTTTCATGCCCGAAAAGTTCACTCTCTATTAATTCTTTTGGTATTGCAGCTACATTTATTCCAATAAAAGGTGATGATTTCCTGTTCGAATTAAAATGAATCGCTTTAGCTACTAATTCTTTCCCAGTTCCTGTTTCACCAGTTAAACAGACGGTAATAGATGAGTTCACCGTTTTATTCAGTGTTTCAAAAACGTGTTGCATTTTTTCGCTCGCACCGATGATGGATTGCTGAAAATTATATTTTTTCGAAACTTCTTGACGTAAGTGAGTCACCTCAGTTTGTAAAACTTGTTTGTCTTTTGCTTGGTGAACGATGTGCCATAATTTATCAAGTGATGCAGCGTCTTTGGTGATATAATCATATGCTCCTGATTGCATGTAATCAACTGCAATTGAAATGTCTTCTTGACCCGAAAGCAAAATCACTTGTGTTTCAGGTAAGCGTGTTTTGATGATTTTTAATAAATCTAAACCAGTCATATCTGGCAAAAAATGATCAAGCGTTATAACGGATGGGTTTTCATCCAATGCAGTAATCACCGATTTTCCGGAAGTATAGGTTTGAACATCAAAGGACGGATTTAATCGCAACTTGTAGGCCAATAATTTGGTATACACTTCGTCGTCTTCAACGATAAAAATCTTTGTTTGTTGGTAATTTGTCACTTTATTTTAGTTGTGTGTGTGCCTAAAAGTAAACATTTTTTCCCATTATGGGAAATATAGGTAAGGAATTTATTTAAAACAACTATTTCAAGTGATAGAACTATGCCATAGGTTCTTTTTTGGAAGGTTATGCAGCAAAAATTAGATGTTTATTCTTTCACCTCCTTGTAAATGCTTCCTGAAATGAGACTAATTTTCCCAAAACGGGACAAGTTGGAAGATTACTTTTTTGTTAAATTATTAATAATCAGGCTTTTGCATTTTTGGCAAGGCAATTGTCTAGTGTGGGAAACCAACAAACAATAGATGGCTTTCTTGCTATTTATTCGTTAGTTTCTTAGGTTTAAAGTGTGTTTTAGGTAATGAAAGTCCAGATTCGTCTGGACTTTCAGTTTTTAGGACTATTACGAAAGCACTTTTAATGCTGCATCATAATTTGGTTCGTTTGCTATTTCAGCAACAAGTTCACTATGAAGTACCACATTGTTTTCATCCACAACAATAATTGCACGTGCATGCAAACCTTTTAAAGGACCATCAATTAATTCTAGTCCGACTGCTTTCCCTGATTCTCCCGTTTGAAAATCTGATAATGTTTCAACATTTTCGATTCCTTCTGCTCCACAAAAACGTTTTTGTGCAAAAGGAAGGTCGCGTGAAATACACAACACTTTCGTATTGGATAACTCACTTGCTAGTTTATTGAATTGACGAACGGATGCTGCACAAGTTCCTGTATCAATACTTGGAAAAATATTTAGTATCAATCGTGTTCCTTGATAATCCGAAAGAGAAACTACTGATAAATCATTTTTTACAAAAGATAAATCTGCTAATTTACTTCCTGATTGCGGAAGTGTTCCATTTGTATTTACGGGCTTTCCACCCAACGTTACTGTTGCCATTTTTTTCTATTTAGTTGTTTAAAAATACGAATTGTTTAGTCATTGCCTGCGATAAATCGAGAAACTTCTTTTAAATTTTCGTCTCGGGTATAACAACGTAAAGAGTGACATTTACCGATTGATGTTTTGTTGACCAATTCAAAAGAAACAAGTGGATAGTACTTCTGAATAGTCGCTGATAGATTGGATAATTCATTGTGGTAATTACAACCTAGTCCTGTTGGGCCATATTTCTTAGCGCCAGGACCAAATAGTCCCATTTTATTATCTTTCTTTTTTAATACAAAATCAGCCTCATTATAAACAATCAGCCATCTGATATCTGCAGTCTGAGGTAGTTTTTCGTACAACTCTTTTATTGCAGCGGCTGAAAGTGCAGGCGCAATCAAACACATATGAATTGTTTTGTTAGAATTACTCGCAGGGTGTAATTGTATGGCCACTTTTGCTCCTAAACTGTGACCAATTAACGTGATGTTTTTAACAGTGGTTTTAGCAATCAAACGATGTAGTTGTTGACCGACGTTACCTGCTTGTAAACTTGCTTCTTCGAATAAACGAAATAATTGTTTATTTTTCTTGCTATTCAAGGAAAAGCAACAATCGTAAAGTCCATCCCAATAAACTGAAATGCTCTCGAATTCAGGGTGATATCGTTCAATTTCCTCATTAAATAATTGAAATTCCGCGACAGATGAAACATCAATTCCCGTTTCTTTGAAATTTTTTCGAAATCCATGAATTACAAAAGTTAGTGCGTTAGTATTCCTTGAATAAAAACGTGCTTTTTCTGAAACAATTGAATCGTTTAATTGAATTGCAGCTTGATTGTCAATTGATGAAGAATGATGGCGAATTCCAAAGTGATTCAGCAAAGAATCTGTAACAAGTGTATTTGATTGATACCACAAGCGCAAAGAATTATTAGCGGCAACTAAACTAGCGTCAGAAATGAATATTTCAGGGTATAAAAATCCTTCTTTATCAAAAAACAAGTTGTTCTCATGCAACGCGCGATTTCTTTCGCCAAACAACACGTGTTGACCAAAAATTGGTTGAAAAGACAAAAAAACAACCACTATTCCAACAAAAAATTTCATCTAAAATGGTTTTTTAGCACGTGTCATTTCACGTTTCCCAGGAGGTCCTGCCAGTGTTTCAATGACAAAGCCAGCTGATTTTAAATCTCTTTTTACCTGGCCTTTTGCACAATAAGTAACCAAGATTCCTCCAGGAGTAAGCCAGTTAAATAATTTTTCAAAAATGGGCAACGTCCACAATTCAGGTTGAACACGTGGACCAAAGGCATCGTAATAAATCAAGTCAATAGATGCGGGTGCTAAAAATGTGTTTTCTAGCGTTGCGTTGCGTTTTTCTAATACAAAGAGTTCATTCAACGCAATGGAAGAGTTCCAATCAGCTGTATGCATTTTCGAGTAAATTGCTGGAGCGTCAGGATCATTTGTATGATTGGTGTAATCCATTTGTTCCCAAATTGCTTGTTCAATTGGATGTGATTCTAGACCAATGTAATGGATGTACTGATGTCTTTTTTCAGTCGCAAAATAGGTGAGAAGGGCGTTTAAACCTGTGCCAAATCCCATTTCTAAAATGGTCACATAATCACCTGCTTGTGTCGTGAGTCCATGTTTGATGAAAACGTGTTGAGCTTCTTGCAGTGCACCATGAGACGAATGATAATGTTCATCCAAATCGGGAAGATAGATAGTTTTCGATCCATCGCCTGTTACAATTAGTTCTTGTTTCATTGTTCAAAGTTACGATTTTCTATGTGTGAAATGGATTGACTATTTTTGTTTCATGCAAAAACATTCTAAAAACGCTTTACTATTCATTTTAATCACCATTGCGATTGATTCAATTGGTTTAGGGATAATTATTCCATCACTGCCTGATTTAGTAGCTGAAACGGCTCATGTTTCTCGGGATGCATCCACGGAATATTACAAATTAATATTAGTTATCTATGCGGTGATGCAGTTTTTATTTTCTCCGTTGATTGGGAATTTGAGTGATCGTTTTGGTAGAAGACCCATTCTGTTATTGTCTGTTTTAGGTTTGGGATTGGATTATTTATTCATGTTTTTAGCTCCAGATATTTGGTGGTTGGTTGTAGGAAGAGCGCTTTCAGGAATGTTTGGTGCAAGTTTTACAACAGCGGCTGCTTATATCGCTGATATTTCTACAGATGATAACAGGGCACAAAACTTCGGTTTAATTGGAGCTGCTTTTGGTGTCGGTTTTATTATCGGACCTGCAATTGGCGGACTCGTTTCCGAATGGGGATTGCGTGCGCCATTTGCGATTGCTGCTGTTTTATCATTGGTCAATTTCTTTTATGGATTAGTGGTCCTGAAAGAATCTTTACCCGCTTCAGAACGCAGAGCTTTTGACATCAAACGTGCGAATCCTTTAGGAGCGATCAAACAAGTGAAAAAGTTTTCCCGCAATAAATATTTGTTTATCGTACTGTTCCTCGTGATGATTTCTAACATGGCAACACACTCACTGTGGAATTATTACACGGAAAAGAAATTTGCTTGGAGCAACTTAGATATAGGGATTTCATTAGCGGTAGTTGGTGTTTGTTTCGGTTTGGTTCAAGGTGGATTGTCAGGGAAAATTGTACACAAATTAGGCGAAAAAGGAGCGGCAACTTTGGGTGTGTTAACGTTAGCTATTGTAACGTTTTCCATTGGTTTAATCAATCAAGGGTGGATGATGTATGCGATTATTTTACCGTATGCTTTGTCTGGAATTATCGATCCAAGTATCCGTTCTATTGTTTCAGCTCAGACAAAAAGTAACGAACAAGGAGAGTTACAAGGCATTTTTACTTCCTTAATGAGTTTAGCTGAAATTGTCGGGCCAATTGTGATGTTGTCCATCTATGCAGCGACTTTACCTTGGGGGAAAATCAATGAGATTTACTACGGAACGGCATTCTATTTCGGAGGATTTATCACCTTGCTTGCATTCATTTTATTGCGTTGGACGTTAAAAAAGAACCTATAAAAAAAGGGCTAACATTTGTTAACCCTTCAATAGCAGTAAAAACTGATTTATTTTTTCTCTAAAACGAGCACTAATTTATTGAAGTCTGCTGCTGCATTCATGACGTTTTCATATCCTTTGTATTCCTCAACTGGGAAAAATACTTTGTTGTAAAATTCACTGATTTCAATTACTAGTTCGTTGTTGTTGATGTTAAAACCTGAAACAAAACCTGCCGATTTATCAGTTGTTTGTACATTGAAAACCAAATCATTCGTGTTTTTAATTGTATACCCATCAGGAATAGCGATGACAATTTTTCGTTTGTATTCCCGATTAAATTCAGCTAGAACAGGAAGAGTTCGTTCTTCTTTGTTGTAAAGTTCAGCTTGTGGTCCGATTAACATGCCTGCTTTGAACAGAATTTTATCACCCGCTTTTTCCGTGAATAGTGAATTTTCAAAAGTTGCTTTTGCAATAAAGGGCAATTTACCAGCAACTTTACTATTGTCGTTTTGATATGATGTATCAACTAATTTTGCATCCTTGTCAATGTATTTCAAAAATTCTTCTTTCAATTCAATTTTACGTTCATCGTCAACAAAATCAAGAATAAATTGCGGAAAAATTGCTTTGTACCCACTTACTTTTCGTTCAATGACAACTTTTGGCTCTGCTAAGTTTTCTGAAAAATCAACCCATGCATTGATCTCATCAATCGATTCTTTTGCGTCAACCAATTTTATATCCTTGATTTTTGAAATAGCAATGGACAAGTCATTTAGTTGTTTTTCTTCAATAAAAAGACCTTTGTTGTATGTCAAATGATAAGGAGGGAATCCAATGCGCGCAGTAATACTTGGAGAAAAGTAGGTTTTTAATTCGGGTATATAAACAAGGTACTCATCCAAAAAGTTATACGCTTCGTATGCCGTTAAAAAAGGATTTTCATCGCGGTCACTTGTTAATACCAATTCCACTTTCACACCCATTTCTCGAGCAGTTTGCAAAAATAGCTTTGTCATTCCCGCCTCTGAAGTGATTTTGTTTTCGAACACAAATGCCAAGTCCTCTAATTGACTGACGGATGCTTCAATCATATTAAAGTTGGATTTGATGTAGTATTCCAAATAGCGTAATTTTTCTTCGGTACTGATGGCACCTGAAGCTGTCACTTCTTTGATTAACCCTTTGATTCCCTTCATTTCTTTTTTACCGGGAACAGAAAATAGCGACTCGTGAAAATATTTAGCGACTTCTGTATAATTGTAAAAATTTGATTTTTCTGTATCAAAATTCTTGTTTAACTTGTAGTAGCATTTTTGTAATTGTGCAATGTATGGACTTTGCGATTCGTTTTTCAAACCTTTTAAATCCGTTACAGTTAAAAATTTTCGACGCACTAAGTAATCAACTGTATCCAATGTTAATGCGGGCATTCCATTGATAGGGTAGATTTGAAAATCCAAATGTTTTGGCGAAATAATATCCAATTCAAATTTCTTTTTTTCAATTTCAGATTGAATATTCATGACGGCTCCCGTGTAGTTTGGATCTTGTTTCAAGTAATGAAAGTATTCAATGATACACCCTTTTTCTAGTCCGTCAAGAGCAAAGTAACGATAAGCAACATTTCCTTCTTCGTCCTTTGATTCTTGAATATCTGATTCTTTCAAGTTAATGATATCACCATTTGGTTTGATGACACGTGCTTTCTGAATCAAAACAGTTGTTTCTGCACCATTATTGATATACATTTTATTGTTTTCTTCGATAGCTGCATCGGTATTAATCAAACGAATAACGTGTGACAAGTACATTTGCGCCATTTCCTCTCCGATTTTCGTGTATTCGATGCTCTTTTTTTCAAACAAAATGATTTCATCTTCTTTTTTATCTTGTTCGGAAATCGCAAATTTCTCAGGCGTTTCTTTCCAGTCGTATTTGCTGTAATACGTTAATTGTGCATGTGCAAGTTGACTAAGAACAAGCACTAGTGTTGTAAGAATTAGTTTCATCGATTATTGTTTTATTAAGACCACTGATTCTGCTAATGCAGATTTTTTAATTTTTATAAAGTTATTCCATTCTTCAAAACGATCGGGTTGAAGCAATAAGAATTGTAAGTCAAAATTAAGTGTCATCACAATGGTGTTACCTAGTTGCTTGTATTCGATCGCATAATGCATGAAATCAGTGTCAAACACATTGTTCATCGGTAGAGATTTGACTTTGTAGCCAGCAGGAATAGTTAATGTTGTGACGTACTTGTCCGAAAAATGATTTTCCATTTCATAAGGAGCAATACGCGATTTTTTTAATTCGCCTTGTTGTACAAAGTCTTTGTTTAAAATCATATTGACGTAGATTTCATTATCCAAAACCGTCGCATAATTTTGAACCTTCCAATCAAAAGACATCGTTGTTTGGTCGTCACGATTCGTAATTCCGTTCACTTTTTCATTCGATATGGCAAAGGAATTGTTTCCTCGTTCGTTGATTGATGTAATGAAATTGTGGTACTCTTTGATCGGAACACTTTTCGCTAAATTTCCAAGGTAAATATGATAAAAACCAGTAGATACACTCCGCGTTTTTCCGATGATATTTTTTTCTTGCAATTGAATAAATGATGAATCGATCATTTTTGTCACTTTCCAATCAGGAGTTGGTACTTTCACGATTTCAAATTCATCAGCGTTTAAATGAATAAAAGCCTCTTTATCTTGGATGAATCCTGTTGGTAGCGCAATTGGTTGAAATGAATTGGTTGCGTCTAAAAAGTAATAATTTCCATTTTCTTTGTACGTTGCAATCATGTGATTGTCGCAAAAACTGGAAGGAAAATCAGTGTAATCGTAGGGTAAACTTCGGCTTCCAATCCATGTCAAGTAGGTTGGGATTTGAATTGCTTTCGTCATCGAATAAATCAACGACGCCATGTCTTTGCAATCACCATATCGTTTTTCGATGATACGAGAAGGTTGACGTGGTACAAAACCGCCATCTCCTTCTTCGAAAGCAATGTATTTCACATGATCTTGAACCCAGTAATAAATTGCTTGGACTTTGTCAAAGTTGGTCGTTAGATTTTTAGTGATTGAATCCGCAATTTCCGCAAGTGCTTTACTTGGCGTTTCTTGTTCAACTTCTGCAATGTTCTTTTTGTAACTGTTGTGTAAATCAGTAATCGTTTCTATCAATTGAACCCGTCCTTTTTTCGTATTGTAGTAAGCGATTTGAACAAGAACATGAGGAGCGTAAAACCGATTATTCGGCGCCATTTCCTCCGATTTTAATAGCAAATCTTCAGCTGTGCTCCACGTCATAATGCGCTTGCCTTTGCTCAGCGTTTCAGTGAAGTTGATTGGGAAATTAGCATCATTGTAGCGTTTGCTTTTCAAATGAATACAACTATCCATTTCAATTATTAACGCAGGATTTTCACATGGAATCATTCCGTAAAAACTATATCCAAAAGGGAAGCTGTTGTCAGAAACTGCTACTTCATAAGCTAAATGGCGTAAGGCTCCTTCAACCAATCCACCATAAACAAAAGAAGTGGTTTTTGTTCCGTCGTGAAAGATACCTGCATCTGCTTCGCCATCTTTCGTGACAAAATTTGTTGCAGCTATTTTTTTTGATCCTTTTTCTGTTGGAACGAGCGCATATGCTTCTATGTTCTTGATTGTTTCAAAAGGTGAAAAATCAATCGATGACTCTGATAAACTGATGACACCGTTTTTGTCCAAGATCAAATAATCCCATTCATAATAATGAGTTACCGTTGGAACGTCCTTCACCATTTTTATCGAAATACGGTGTACACTTTTCGTTTGAACGAGGTGTTGTCCTGGATATTTTTTTCGGTACGTCTCAAGGTCTTCTTTTGTTTGTGTATGCGAGTTAAAACAAGCTGCAATGAACAAAAGAGTTATAAGAAAGCGATTATAATTTTTCAATGGAAAGCGCATTATCGTTGTAATAAATTATTTTTTGTATCATTTTGCCATCGGCACTATACGTAATTGCTGTTCCGTGTTTGTCACCATACAAATACGGAGTTTTACTTTTGATTTTCCCCGTTGCATAATAGGTGATTTCCCAACCGTGTTTCACTCCTTTGACATAATCAACTTCTTCTATAACAGTTCCATTTTCACTGTATTGGAAAAATTTGCCATTACCTTCATCGTGCACATACGTGTTTTCTTCTGATATCTTTCCGTTTTCGTAATATTCGGTAAATTTCCCTTCGATTAATCCGTTTTTGCGTTGATGTTCGGTTGATTTTTTACCGTTTTTATAATAACAAGTAATAACCATTTCTTTACTATCTAATGGAATAGGTGCAATTTCTTTTCCGTCAGTACCCAAATAAGCGTATGATTCAATCACTCCTTGATTATAGAAACGAATCATCATGACTTCACCGTTTGCATTGTATGTTGTTACTTTTCCATGTCGTTCGTCGTTGAAATAATTGCCAGAAAGGGACATTTTACCGTTGTCATGGTAATAATGAAAAGCGCCTTCTGACACACCTTTCACCCAAATCAAGTCAGATGATTTTGTGCCGTTTTCCGTATAATACACTTCAAGACCATCTCGTTCACCGTTCACATAATTCACCTCGTGAATTAATTTTCCAGATAGGCTATACCATTTCCAAGGACCTGTTCGCTCATCATTCAGATAGGAACCTGTACATGTTAATTGTTTGTTTGGTCCAAACCATTGAAAAGTTCCATCTGCATTTCCATTTTTATAATGAGCAATTAATCGAACATAAGAATTATCGGGACTGTGTAATGTGATTTCACCATTGTATTCAGGGAATTGGTCGATAATTCGTTCATTGGTATCCAAATACATGTTGGTGATTTCGCGGCCCATGTCCAATTCTTGGAAATTGTTTAACTTGCCATTTACTGCAAAATCTTTTTGGATGCCATGTAATGTGCCGTTGACATAGTAGTTTTGGCGTTCAATTGTTCCATCAAAATGATAAGAAATCCAATCTTTGTCCGTTTCATCGTCCTTGTAATAGCCTTCTCGGATGAGGTCGCCAAATATATTGTACTCTAAAAACAAGCCGTTTTTTTGTCCATCTTTGATTTGAAAAACACGATTGCGTTGACCATTTGGATGATACGTAATCAATGAATCTTTTAAATCGCCTTTTGAATAAAACTCGCGTTTCCATAGGTTTCCATAAACATCGTAATAATTCCATTCACCTTCGTTGTAGCCATCTAGTTTTTGACCGACAATGTTTCTAACGCCATTCGGGTGATTACGAATAAAATCGAGTTTTTTTCCTTTTTTAGATGAAAGCACATTGGCTTTACCGCTTTTGTCAATAAATACGATTTCTGTTAATTCGCCTTTAGAAAATTCAAACTCGTGGTATTTTTTACCATCTAAATCGTAAAATGTACTTTTTCCATTTTGTTTACCAGACTCATCTAAGGTCATACTGATACTTAATTTTCCATTCGTGAAAAATTCTTCAGATAAACCAATTTGTTTTCCTTTTTTATAAGCTCCTTTTTCTTCTAATTGACCATTTGGATGAAAACGTTGGAAAGTACCATTGTATAAATCGTCTTCGTATGTATATTCAGTATGGAGTTGTTTGTTTT
The DNA here is from genome assembly GCA_017983675.1 of Fluviicola sp. Classification (GTDB taxonomy): domain Bacteria; phylum Bacteroidota; class Bacteroidia; order Flavobacteriales_D; family Crocinitomicaceae; genus Fluviicola. Next base: position 931 of record JAGOAZ010000021.1, on the reverse strand, counting down.
CATAAAAAGTTTTACGAACTCCTTGAATCAGATCATCTTTTAACGTAAATTGTTCTTGAATTTCTCCGTTTGGATGATATTCGGTATAGTCTCCGTTTCCTTTACCATCAACATAATTGATTTGATAATAAATTGAACCGTTACGGTAATAAGCAGTATACAGTCCGTTTTTCTTGCTGTCTTTCATCGGATACTTCTCTCTTAACGATCCGTTTTTAAAATAAATGTAAACTGTATCCTGTGCTAGGTTGTTTTTCAGTGTGTATTTTTCGTTTAACTCTCCTGTGAAATAATATTCGTAGAAAATTTTAGTAGTTGCATCAACAAATTCGACCTTACGGGAAATGTTTCCATCAAATTCATTGAATATTTCCCAAGTGCCAATTGGTTCACCTTTGTCATCTAAATGTGCAATCATTTTCAATAACCCATTTGGATGGTAATAATAATTGTTGCCAATTTCTGTTCGTCCATCAGCGGCAACATGTCCCAATGAAATCAAGTGTTTGGACGAATAATTGGCAAAGATAAATTGGTCTTTCCCTTCAAATTCCATGTATTGAGTGGAGGTTAATCGATCAAATTCTCCTTTGGACCATTCGTAAAACGCTTTGATTTTTGATAATTTCCCTTTTATTTTCCCTTGAACACCATCCGATTCGTTACTGATTAAACTAACCAAGATAAGTTCATCAAGTTTCTTGTTTTCCCAAACAGCCTGATAAAAAGGCAGGTAGATTTGATTCCAAAAATCGAGATTCTCTTTTTTGTAGGTGTTATTTTTTAAAAACAAATGCATTTGCTTTGCATAATCTGTTCCTATGGTGAATTTCGTTTTGTAATTATCTTGCAATGCAATTTTGTTGACAAATAATTCGTTGAATTCCGAAAAAGGGTCACCATCTTCATACACCTTGATTTTATCTTGAAC
>JAGOAZ010000020.1 GCA_017983675.1 Fluviicola sp. | reverse complement strand
AAATATAAACAAAACCTGTTTTATCAATCATTACTACTTCGGGTGTAGCCGTAGCTGTAATAATATTCGCAATAGCAGGTTGTGATGATTTATACCTACCAATGTTTGAAATCACATAGTTTTTGGTGGCAGTCGTTTTATTAGACCCATCACCTTTATACACATAATAACCCGATTGATCTGAAGCAGGTACTATCAATTCTGAAATACCATCGCCATTTAAATCCGCCGCAGTTGGAGACCCTCCATTCCAAATTCCAACACTAGTTTGAAATTTCTCAGCTATTCCCCAAACTGGAGCTGGGGTCGCATTGTAAGGACCATAACAATTGGCGTTGGTTTGTGCGGTAAGACTTGCTGGAAAAACAAACAACAGAATTCCAACTAGTGGAATTAAAATTGTAGGTGTTTTAACCAAACGGCTCAAATTAAAATTTCTGGTAACAAAATTTTTAATCGTACTCATAGATGTATGTTAATGCTGTTACCGAAGTCTCATTTCCAGTTCGAATGAATGGGAAATAACACGTCGATAACATTGTTTTTACTTTTTCAAGCAATAACAAATACATCTAATAGTAATTGGTGTGTAGTGTATCAAACTATGGTTTAGCTAATACGCTACAAAGTTAAGCTGAGAAAAAAGAGTAAAAATCTGAAAAACGATACGGTATATTGAAAAACGATATTAATAAAAGGATTTAACACGTATTTTAACTCCGTAGTCGTACGTAAGTACACATGAAAGGGTGTGTTTTAGAGGGGAATTGTTTGAAAACTATAAATTAATCCTACCTTTTGAACGGATGTTTTCTGGAGTATCACCAATCACTTTTTTAAAGGCATTATAAAAGTTGCTGTAACTAGAAAAACCAAAATCAATTGCAATACCTCGAAGTGGCTCCTCTGTTTGAGCAATGACAACAGCAGCAGCTTCAATTTTAGCTTTTAATATAAATTGATACGGTGTAAGCGCTAAATATTGTTTGAAAACACGCGTAAAATGATCCACGTCCCAACGCGTCATTGCGGCCAATTCAGCAACTTCAATTTTCTTGTCCAACTGATTCATCACATAATGTGTGACCACTTTTAACTGCATCGGAATGTCATTATTGGGCAACTCTTTTTCACGCAACACATCTATTTTTCGGTACTGGTAATTATTAATCACCAAATAAACCGTTGACACGATATCAGCAGCTTTATAGGGCTTGATAATGAAACCATAAGGACGTGTATGCTTTACTTTTTCCAAGGTCAATTTATCTGAATAAGAGGTAATATAAATGAACGGTATTCTGTTTTGTTGCTGCAAATATTCACCAATATCAATTCCTGTTTTTTCTTCGTTTAAATGAATATCCAATAACACCAAATGTGGTTGCCAATCTGCTATTATTAGCAAAGCATTCGCTACATCTTGAAAATTTATTTGGACATCATAACCTTCTGCAATCAATAGTTGTTGCATATCAACCGCAATAAATGGCTCGTCTTCGATAATTAAAATGCGCTTTTTCATGACAATTACTTTTGAGCTACTTGTTTGGGAAATTCAAATTGATAGTGCAATCCTTTTTCGTGACTCACCGCGACAGTTCCTTTTAATTTCATTACAAACGCATCAACAACGATGAGCCCTGTGTTTTTTAATGATGGATCTGATTTCCCAGCACCGTCATCTTGGAAATCAATAAAAATATATGCTTCATTAATTGCAACGGATAGTGTTATCGTTCCAACTGGTTGCTTATGAAAAGCATGTTTCAATGAATTCATTGCTAATTCATTGACGATTAACCCAATTGGCAGTAGTTGATCAATGCTCAAGTACACACCCTCTCCAATGACCTTTACATCAATTGTGGTTGTTTCTTGTTGCATGGAAGCGCAACTGTTATTAACCAATTCTTTTAAAAAATTAGCAGCATCTAATTGTCCAATTACCCTGTTTTCGTATAATTTTTCATGAACAAAAGCCATGGAATGAATACGGGTGGAAAATTGTGCTAAAAACGACTCCTTTGTACTGTCCTTTTGACGACTTTGAATCGCTAGTATACTAGTAATAATCTGAAAATTGTTTTTTACTCGGTGGTGAATTTCTTGTAATAAGACTTCTTTTTCAGTGACCAATCCTTCCAAAACCATGTTGAATTCGCGTAATTGCCTATTGCGTTTGCGGTATAAGAATATCGACCACAATGTATAAAAGAAGATCAGTATGAACAAGCTAATACTCACCATGTAGTAAAAGCGCTCCAACTCTTTGCTTTTTAGTATTTCAATCGTTTTTTGTTGTTGTTGGCGCAATGCCCGTTGTGTAATATCTTTTTCTTTTTGGATTGCTTTTAGCTGAAGTCGTGTTAGACGATGATCGCTTTGTTGTTCAAGCTGTGCTATTTTCAGCTGATAATAATTGTTTGATGATTGAGCTTGTTTTTCTTTTTCTCCAACTTGTTGATAATAGGATTGCAATTCATCATAATAATTCAATTGGAAATTTTTTGTTAGTGTTAATCCCTCAGCTAATAAAGAATCACATTGGATAATGTGCTTCTTTGCACCATCAAATCGATGTAACGAATTGCTTAACTTTAACGAAAATAAATGGTAATTGAATAAGGAAACCGGATCTAATTGCTTTATCTTGAGAAGTTGAAGTAATTTTTCTGCTTGATCATAACGTTTCATTGCCAAATAAATCTCAATTTTAAACAGCAATCCTTTTTCTTCAAAAACACGGCTGTTTACTTTTTTTGCAGCAGCAAGTGATTGATTGACATAATAAAGTGCCGATGGATATCTTTTCAATGCAATTAACGTTGCTGCAACATTGGATGCAACTGTTGCTAAATCAAAATAGACAATTGGTTTATTTGTTTTAACCCAAAACAAAGACTGTTTTGCATAATACAATGCCGTATGGTGATCATCAATATTAGTATAAAACCGTGCTAAATTTGTATAAACAGCATACAAGTCATTGTGATTTTTCGTTTTCAAAAAAGCTGTTCGACTTTTTATCAAATAGTCCAATGATTGCACCAAATTATGATCGTTTTCTAAATTAGACAAAGAAGAATACAACATTCCTTGTTGCTTATAAAAACGATTAGTTGGCAGCGATTGTAAAGATGACAACAATAATTGCCTAGCTTCATCTCTTTTAGCTAGTAATTGAAGTCCATAAGCACCGAAGTAATTACTTTCTACAAAATTAAGAGTGTCCTTAATTGCTTTAAAATAAAATGCCGCTGATTGGCTATGATAAATTCCTGATTCTGTTCGGCCGGCTATTAATTCATTATAAGCACTGATTTTATGATACCAGCCTTTCCCATATTTCGAGTGATATTTCCGAGTTAAATAATAACCACGCTTGAAATATGCTTGTGCAAGTTGGGGATTAGTCGTTCCGTAAAAATCATATAAATTATAATACGTTTTGATTTTTAAATCAATAGGGGTAGTTGAATAGTACAGTTGTTTCTTATAATAAACAACAGAATCAATAAATGCGGCTTTCGCTGTTACTTGAACGAAAAAAAGAACTCCTAAAAGCAAAACGTACCGCACTAAAATCATAGGTTACAATCTTTTATATCACTTTTTCTCCAACAATGTTTTCTAATATTTATTTTCGAACTATAATCAAAAAACTACATTCTCCCATCCATATCAACTACCATTCCATCAGACAAGCCGATTTTTGGTACGATTAATTCATTGCACTTCATTTTTTTCATGCAAAAACGGAATATCTCCAAAGCTGGAACAATGACATCTGCACGGTCTGGCTTCAACCCAAATTGATCCATCCGTTGACCCAACGTTAAAGGCGCCAAAGATTCGTATAATTGATTAATAGCAGTTAATTTTAATGGCGCTTTCTCTTTCACACCAACTAACTTGTGCACTTTATTGATGTTGCCACCTGTCGCATAAATCCTGTGGGGACTTTTTTCAACATGTTCACTCATCCATTGCGCCAATGCTTCCCAATCTTCTTCGATTACTTTGCCCTTGAGCATACGGACTGTGCCAATATTAAAACTTTTTGCAGCAACGCGAATTCCGTGTTCGAAAACATTGATTTCTGTAGAACCTCCACCAACATCAATCACCAAATAAGGTGTTTTCGATGAAATGTCCAACAAAGCAAATGTCCCAAAAATCAAACGCGCTTCTTCATCACCAGATATAATTTCAATTGGAACACCCGTTTCTTTGAATACTTGATCGATAATCGCTTGACCATTACGCGCATCACGCATCGCTGATGTTGCACATGCACGTAAAGCTTTCACCTTGAAAATCTCAGCTATCAAGGCAAATGCTTTCATTGCCTTGATAAAAGAATCTGTTTTTTGGTTCGAAATACTACCCGACACAAAAACTTCTTCCCCCAAACGCAATGGAATACGGGTGTACGATATCTTGTTGACAAAACGGTGGCCATTCTCCTCAGCAATCTCACCAATGAGTAATCGAACTGCATTGGAACCGATATCTATTGCTGCGTAACGATTTGCCATGATTAATTTTTTTCGATTGAAATAGCTGCATCGCCTTCTGTTACCAAATCGATGACTGTTGCATTTTCATTGGCACTAAAAACAAGTTCATTCGCCAATACTTCACTACAAATATATGCTTGATTAACAGTTAATGCTGTTTTCAATTCATCTGAACAAGTAACACGTAACAGAATACGATCTGTGACTTCCAATCCTGAATCTTTCCGCAAATTCTGAACACGATTGACTAATTCACGCGCAATTCCTTCTGCTGTTAATTCAGCTGTCAATTGTGCATCCAAAGCAACAGTAATACCGTTCTCAGAAGCAACTAACCAACCTGGAATATCCTCTGCGCGTATTTCAAAATCAGCTAAATCCAATGTGATTGTTTCTCCGTCTAGTTGACCGACCCAACCTTGATTGCTTTCAACAGTTGCAATTGCTGCTTGATCGAATTGTGCAACCAATCCCGCAATCGCTTTCATTTGCTTGCCGTATTTTGGTCCAATCGTTTTGAAATTAGGTTTAATCGACTTCACAAAAACAGTATTGGAAGCGTCTAACAACTCCAATTGCTTCACATTGACTTCAGACAAAATCAATTCTTGCACATGTTGAATATGTTGAGCAAATACGTCATTCAAAACGGGTACCATGATTTTTTGTAACGGTTGACGTACACGCAATTTTTCTTTCTTGCGTAAGCCCAATACCAACGATGAAACTTGTTGAGCAATTTCCATCTGTGTTTCTAAATCAGTATTGATGAGGCTATTATCTGCTTTCGGGAAATCCGCTAAATGCACAGAATTAACTGCATGTCTGCCAGTCATCGCATTCAAATCATTGAACAACTGATCCAAATAGAACGGTGCTATTGGTGAACCAATGATTGCGATAGTTTCCAAACAGGTATAAAGCGTTTGGTATGCCGCAATTTTATCAGTTGAATAATCGCCTTTCCAAAAACGACGACGACACAAGCGAACGTACCAATTGGATAATTGATCGGAAACAAATTCTTGAATCAAACGACCCGCTTTTGTTGGTTCATACGAACCATATGCTTCGTCAACTTGAACTATCAACGAATTCAATTTGGATAAAATCCAACGGTCAATTTCAGGTCGTTCATCAACTGGTATGGATGCTTGCTCAAATGCAAAACCATCAATATTTGCATACAACACAAAGAATGAATATGTATTATAAAGTGTTCCAAAGAACTTACGTTGCACTTCTACAATGCCTTCCGTATCAAATTTTAAATTATCCCAAGGCTGCGCATTCGTAATCATGTACCAACGTGTCGCATCGGGACCGTATTTTGCAAGTGTATCAAATGGATCAACAGCATTCCCCAAACGTTTCGACATTTTCTGTCCGTTTTTGTCGAGCACCAAACCGTTGGAAATTACATTTTTATAGGCAACGGAGTCAAAAACCATTGTCGCAATTGCATGTAAGGTATAAAACCATCCTCTCGTTTGGTCAACACCTTCTGCAATAAAATCAGCTGGATAAGCATTTCCTGAATCAATCAATGCTTTGTTTTCAAACGGATAATGCCATTGTGCATAAGGCATCGCACCTGAATCGAACCAAACATCTATCAAATCACTTTCACGTTTCATCGGTTTCCCAGAGGGCGAAACTAAAATGATTTCATCCACATAATTCTTATGTAAATCGATAGCCGCATAATTTTCTTTGGAAAAGTTATTGACTTCAAAACCAACTAAAGGATTAGTTTTCATAATCCCTGCTTTTACTGATGCCTCGCACGCTTCCTTCAATTGTTCAACAGATGAAATACAAATGCGTTCATCCCCTTCTTCGGTTGACCAAATAGGAATTGGAATTCCCCAATAACGTGAACGTGATAAATTCCAATCGTTTGCATTTTTCAACCATTCGCCAAAGCGACCAGTCCCTGTTGATGCTGGTTTCCAGTTGATCGTGTTATTCAACGCAATCATGCGTTCTTTCACGTCGGTAACTTTGATAAACCAAGAATCTAATGGATAGTATAAAACTGGTTTATCTGTTCGCCAACAATGCGGATAGCTGTGTTCGTATTTTTCGATTTTAAATGCCTTGTTTTCGATTTTTAATTTTAAAGCAATTCGTTCGTCTACAGACATGTATGCTTTTAAATCAGGAATAATCGCCTTTAAGTTTTCTTGTTGAATTGCTAATTCGGTAGCTTTCTCCGCTTCGCTTAAATATGCAGTTTTTACAAACTCTCCCGCTAAGCCAAAAATTGGATCAGCAACTTCTTTTCTAAAACGTCCTTGTAAATCAACCAAAGGAACTGGATTTCCTTTATCGTCCAAGACCAATAGAGCTGGAATACCCGATTCTGCAGCAACACGCGCATCATCTGCTCCAAATGTTGGCGCAATGTGTACAATTCCTGTTCCGTCGGATGTGGTTACAAAATCACCTGCAATCACTTGAAATGCTTTTTCAGCATGTTCATGCGGCAGCGCACCTTGCAACAATTGTTCGTATGCAATTCCAACCAGCTCTTTTCCTGTATACTGATCCATCACATAGTATGGTAATTGCTTAGCACCTGGTTCATAAGCAGCAACTTCTGCAGCTGATTCAACGCGAATAAATCCTTTTGAAAAATGTTTTTCAACTAAATCTTTCGCTAATACAACATTCACTGGTTCAAAGGTATACGGATTGTATGAGGCAACTAAAACATATTCAATATTTGGCCCAACACACAAAGCAGTATTGGACGAAAGTGTCCAAGGAGTCGTTGTCCATGCTAAGAAATAGGCGTTTTCAACTCCTTTGAATGTTCCTTTAATTTTAAACTGAGCGACAACTGTTGTGTCTTTCACATCTTGGTAACAACCTGGTTGATTCAATTCGTGAGATGAAAGTCCCGTCCCGGCTGCTGGTGAATACGGTTGAATCGTATATCCTTTGTATAATAAGTTCTTTTCGTATAATTGTCCCAACAACCACCAAACCGATTCCATGTATTTCGAATCATAAGTAATATACGGATCTTCCATATCTACCCAATAACCCATTTCTTCGGTCAATCGGTTCCAAATATCGGTGTAGCGCATCACTGCCTCACGACAAGCTTTGTTGTAGTCTTCTACAGAAATTTTCTTTCCGATGTCTTCTTTTGTGATACCTAATTCCTTCTCAACTCCCAATTCGACTGGTAATCCATGCGTATCCCAACCTGCTTTTCGTTTTACTTGAAATCCTTTCAACGTTTTATAACGACAGAAAATATCTTTGATCGAACGCGCCATCACGTGGTGAATTCCAGGTAAACCATTTGCAGAAGGTGGTCCTTCGAAGAAAACATAAGGAGTTGCACCTTCTCTTGATGAAATAGAACGTTCGAAAACGTGTTCGTTTTTCCATTTATCAAGCACTTGTTGCGCTACATTTGGCAAATTTAATCCACCGTATTCGTTGTATTTGCGACTCATCCGTCTTATTTTATTGAGAAAATATGGTTCTGTTTAAAAAACGAGCGAAGTTAATAAAAATGAATGAGAGTAAGGGAAAAATCACAAGTGAATCATTTACAAACTATTGAATGAATTTTACAAGCAATGAAATAAAATTTTTTGCAAATTTCGTATAGCTATTGAATGAATAGCTCCCAAATAAATTATTGTTTTAAATTGTTGTTTTTCAATTGCTTAAAACAAAATTAGACAAAGTGAAAAACGGCAGCCATTTTAAACATTCGTAAAATTATCAGCGATTCAAAAAAATCACGTCCACTTTTTTGTGCTAAAGTGTATCTTTGAATCCGACAAAAAGTTCAGTCATGAAAGATCGTAATGCAGAATTGGTACAAAAACGTATTGACGCACACATTGGTGGAGGTCAAGTACGCATAGACAAACAACATGCGCAAGGCAAATTAAGCGCGCGTGAACGCTTGACCTTATTATTAGACGAGGGTTCATTTCAAGAAATTGGGATGTTTGTGGAACACCGTGCAACGACGTTTGGTCTGGACAAAGTAAAAAGCGCTGGCGACGGTGTTGTCACTGGATTTGGAACAATCCATGGTCGAACGGTGTATGTTTTCTCACAAGATTTTACCGTACTTGGTGGGTCACTTTCTGAAACACACGCACAGAAAATCTGTAAAGTGCTCGACTTAGCGATGAAAAATGGCGCACCCGTAATTGGGTTGAATGATTCAGGAGGTGCCCGCATTCAAGAAGGCGTTGTGTCACTTGCTGGATATGCGGATATTTTTTACCGCAATACAAGAGCTTCTGGTGTTGTTCCTCAAATTTCAGTTATAATGGGCCCTTGTGCTGGTGGAGCTGTTTATTCCCCTGCTTTAACCGACTTTGTATTCATGGTAGAAGATACTTCGTACATGTTTGTTACTGGTCCAAATGTAGTTAAAACGGTAACCCACGAAGAAGTGACATCTGAAGATTTAGGTGGTGCAAAAGCACATGCTGAAAAATCGGGTGTGACGCACTTTACCGCTGCAAATGACGTAGAATGTTTACGAAAAGTTCGAGAATTGATGACGTTCATGCCGCAAAATTCATTGGAGCTGGCTCCAACATACAGCCTTGCTCCATTTGCAACGGATAAATTAAAACGCATCCAACATATCGTTCCTGATAATGCGAACATGCCTTACGATATTCGCGAGGTTATCGACTGCATCATTGACGACGAAACGTTCCGCGAAGTACAACAAGATTTTGCAACTAACATTGTAGTTGGTTTTGCACGCTTGGATGGCCGCTCAATCGGTATAATCGCCAATCAACCTGCAGCAATGGCAGGAGTTTTAGACATTGATTCATCGCGAAAAGGTGCGCGTTTTGTTCGTTTTTGTGATTCCTTTAATATTCCATTGTTAGTTATTGAAGATGTACCTGGTTTCTTGCCTGGAACAGATCAAGAATGGCGCGGAATCATTACGCATGGCGCAAAATTATTGTATGCTTTTGCAGAAGCAACTGTGCCACGTGTAACTGTTATCACGCGTAAAGCATACGGAGGAGCATTTGATGTGATGAACTCAAAAAACATTGGTGCCGATATGAATTATGCATGGCCAACAGCTGAAATTGCCGTAATGGGTGCAAAAGGTGCTGCGGAAATTATTTTCAAAGCAGAAATTGCGGCGGCTGAAGACAAAGAAGCAAAATGGAAAGAAAAAGAAGCAGAATACGCTGAATTATTCGCTAATCCATACCGCGCTGCCGAAAGAGGAATTGTTGATGATGTTATCTTGCCGGAAGAAACCCGAGCAAAATTAATCGCTGCTTTTAAAATGTTGGAGAACAAATCGGAAGTATTGCCGAAAAAGAAACACGGAAATATTCCTTTATAAGCTTTTTAACTCCCTTCTCGTATATCTCTGATCTGCAACTGCAAGGTTGTTTGATTGTTCCACGTATTGGTTTCTAGGGTAAACGCGCAATCAAATGCACATCCTGCAGCGACTAAATCTACTTTGTCAGCAAGATTGAATCCAATCGCAGGAATGGTAACTTTTGAGATGGGATCGTATATTGCTAATTTCAAATGCGCTTCTTTTAAAATACGATGAGAAGCCGCATATGCTGAGCGCACCACAAATACTGGTTTTGGATTATCGGGACCAAAGGGCTCCACTTCGGCTAACATCTTGAAAACGCGCGGTACTTCGTGAACTGATTCACCTGCTAAAAACAAGTCGGACAACCTGATTTCCAGATCAACCGTCAATTCTTCGACCTCATCTTTTAATTGCATTTTGTCCTGAACAGCGGCATCAAACGCTTCCCGAAAAGCTGGTACATTTTCCAAAGGCAACGTTAATCCCGCTGCATATTGATGTCCCCCAAACTGTGTGATTAAATGAGCACATGATTCAATGGCATCGTAGACACTAAAACCAACAACAGAACGTGCTGAACCAGTTGCAACACCATTGCTTTCCGTCAACACAATCGTTGGACGGTAATGTTTTTCTATCAACCGCGAAGCAACGATTCCAACAACACCTTTATGCCAATCGGATTGGAATACAACTGTCGATTTTCGATTGGCATGCAATTCATCTTCCGCTATTAGCGCTAGTGCCTCTTCAGTGATTTGCGTGTCTAACAACCGGCGATTGGTATTGTATTCATCAATTTCAACTGCAATTGAGCGTGCAAGCTTTTCTGAATCAGCTAATAACAAAGCAACAGATCGTTGTCCGCTATCTAATCTTCCTGCGGCGTTGATGCGCGGCGCAATAATAAACACGACATTGGATAAATCGAGTGGAAAAACTTTCTTTGCTTGTTGCACCAATGCTTGTATACCAATACGTGGTTGTTCGTTTAATTGTTTTAATCCCAATTTACACAAAATTCGATTTTCACCACTTAAAGAAACAATATCTGCACCGATTGCAATAGCTACCAAATCAAGTTGTTGCAATAAAAACACGTCCGATTCCCCCATTATGTGAAGCAAGCCTTGCATCAATTTAAAACCCACGCCACATCCACACAATTCTTTGAACGGATACGTACAATTATCTTGTTTTGGATCTAAGACCAAACAATCGGGTACCATTTCTCCTGGCGTATGATGGTCGCAAACAATTATTGGCAAGCCTTTTTCCTTGGCATAGGCAACTTTTTCAACCTCTTTGATGCCACAATCCAATGCAATCATTAACGAAGCGCCACGTTCCAAAGCCGTGTCAATACCTTTATACGACAAGCCGTATCCTTCTTCGTAACGATCTGGAATATAATAACTAACGGTTGTGTATTGTTGTAAAACGGAATAAACTAACGCAACAGCAGTTGTTCCATCCACATCATAATCACCAAAAATGACAATGTGTTGCTGCTTTTCGATTGCTTCTTTGACCAGCTCTGCTGCCTCGCGTAAGTTGAGCATCAAAAACGGATCATGTAATTGCTCCAATTGTGGTTTAAAAAATGAGGTGATTGCATCAAATGATAATAATTCACGCTGATATAATAAACGCGCCATCAAAGGCGAAACTTTCACATCATTTATTAGTTGAGCAACCTCATCGTCACTCGGATTGTTTTTTATAAACCAACGTTTTTGCATGTTTTACATATTTCAAGCTTAAGATAATCAAAAAGTTGAAATTAGTAAGCATTTAATATAAAAATAGAAGGCTTTTATCAGAAAAAACAAGTCATAATACGAAAGGAACAATTTTTAACAGCATATTAAGGGATATTTCCTTAATTTTGTAGTAAATAAATTTATTATGGGAAAGTTTGGTGCATTTGAAATTATCTTGATCTTAGCGGTTGTTTTATTATTATTCGGTGGAAAGAAAATTCCTGAATTAATGAAAGGGCTTGGAAAAGGTATCAAAGAATTCAAAGATGCTAGCAAAGGCGAAGAAAACGGCGCCTCTTCAGAAGAAAAAAAATAAGCAAATCGAAATCACATGTTGAAATCGTATTCGGAAGTAAAAAAAGCACTCTCCGCAGGTAAATCTGTTGTTGATATTGTCAACACGTATCTTGCTGAAATCAAACAACAAACAGAGTTGAATGCCTTTTTAGAGGTGTTCGATCAAGATGCATTGGCGCAAGCTCACATTATTGATGAAAAAATCAAAGCTGGAACAGCAGGGAAACTTGCTGGAATGGTTATTGGTTTGAAAGACAATATCTGTTATGCTGGCCACCACGTTTCTGCTTCTTCTAAAATTTTAGAAGGGTTTGAATCCATCTATTCAGCAACGGTTGTTGAGCGCTTACTTGCAGAGGATGCAATCATTATCGGTCGATTAAACTGTGATGAATTTGCAATGGGAAGTAGCAATGAAACATCTGCTTACGGACCTGTAAAAAATAATTTACGTTTGAGCTGTGTGCCTGGCGGATCTTCTGGTGGTTCTGCTGTTGCAGTTTCCGCTGGACTTTGTACTGTCGCACTTGGATCAGATACGGGAGGATCTATTCGTCAACCTGCATCGTTTACCGGGACTTTTGGCTACAAACCAACCTATGGCGTTGTTAGTCGCTTTGGTTTATTGGCTTACGCTTCGTCTTTCGATCAAATTGGACCATTTACCAACAACATGGAGGACCTTGCATTGGTCATGAGTGTAATGAGTGGTAAAGATGCAAAAGACGCAACCAGCTCTTCCAAAAAAGTCACTTTTGAACTAGGTGCTGATACTACTAAGAAACACAAAATTGCATTTTTACAAGAAGCATTGGACAATGAAAACGTCGATGCTGAAGTGCGTGCAAAATTAATACAGACAATTGACGAATTACGTGCCAAAGGACACGAGGTTGAAGGCGTTTCTTTTCCTTATTTAGATTATTTAGTCCCTACATATTATGTGTTAACAACGGCGGAAGCTTCTTCTAATTTGTCGCGCTACGATGGTGTTCACTACGGACATCGTTCTGACGTTGCAAAAGGAGTCGAAGAAACCTATGTTTTATCACGTACGGAAGGTTTTGGAACAGAAGTAAAACGGCGCATCATGGCTGGGACGTTTGTACTTTCTCATGGATATTACGATGCATATTATACAAAAGGCATGAAAGTGCGCCGTGTTTTGAAAGATAAAACAAAAGAAATCTTCGCTAAATACGAATTTCTATTATTGCCAACAACTCCTGCAACTGCTTTTGAAAGTGGCGCAGTGAACGATCCTATTCAAATGTATTTACAAGATATTTTTACTGTTCATGCTAATTTGACTGGAAATCCAGCAATTTCACTGCCAATTGGACAGCACAGTAACGGTCTTCCGTTTGGTATTCAAGTGATGGCAGATGATTTTTGTGACGAAGCGTTGATTAATTTCTCCAACCAATTAATAGCTGAATAAGCCTATGATGAGTGTTAAAAAGCATTTCTTAATTGTAGTTGCAAGCGTTTTAACAACTTTGTTTGGACAAGCTCAAGGGCCTACTCAAACTGCAACAGATGGTGATGCTTTTTTACGCATGATTGAACAAAGTACACGTTTGTACTTGAATGATTTCATCACAGAAAAAAATACGGATTCAATTATTGACGCTTTAAATTATGAAGCGAACGCAATCCCAGTTTTTACTGACGACGAATACTGCAAACGCCTAGCTAAATTGAATGAAGTGTCTGATTTTGGCTATGATTGCAACGATATATCGCTCGCAACAATCAAGTATTTTGCACAAAACAGAAGAAGCTTCGCAAAAATTGTGCTCGGTCGATCGAAACTCTATTTCGATTTATTTGAAGAAAAGTTAGCGGAATACGATTTACCTATCGAATTAAAATATTTATCGGTAATAGAAAGCGGATTACGCCCGCAAGTAAAATCGCACGCAGGTGCTACGGGTTTATGGCAGTTTATGTATGGAACCGGAAAACAATACGGCTTAGTTGAAAATTCGTACATTGATGAACGCATGGATCCGGTAAAAGCGACAGACGCTGCTTGCCGCATGCTGAAAAAATTGTTTGGGATTTATGGCGATTGGAACCTCGCACTTGCTGCTTATAATGCTGGTCCAGGAAATGTCAATAAAGCAATCAAACGTTCAGGTGGAAAACGTACATTTTGGGAAATTCGTCCATATTTACCGCGCGAAACACAAGGGTATGTTCCAAATTTTATTGCTGCTTCTTATTTGTTGACGTATCATGCGGAACACAATATTCGTCCTGCTGCAGCAAAAATTCATTACTATCATTTAGACACGATTTGCTTGAAAAAAAGTGTTCACATGGAATCTATTGAAAAAGTGATTGCATGGAAAATAGACGATGTTAAAACATTAAATCCGGTTTATAAAACAACTTTTATTCCTGCTACAGAACCAAAACAATGCATCACTGGTCCTTTGGAAAAAATAGGATTACTAGTTACTGCAGAAGATAGTTTGTATGCGGTTGAAGACAGAAGTTATGGTGCCGCATATTTAGCACAATTAGCTTTGCAAAAACAACAACGCAATCAAGATCAGTTGGTTACTTCGCAACCAAACCTTCCAATTTCGCAGCCAAAATCAACAGTCATTACAACTATCAAATACACCTATCACAAAGTAAAAGCGGGTGAAAATTTGAGTCGAATAGCTGCGCAATACAATGTCACCATTCAGAACATCATGGAATGGAATAATTTGCCCAACACGCAAATTACAGTTGGTGCATTATTAAAAATTCAAACACTTGTCACAACTACTGTTGAAACAACGGTAAATAATGATCCGCCTGTTGTTCAATCTACGGATACGATTCAGCGTCCCGCTCCTACTCCACAACGTCCAGTAGCTGTTCGTAAAAAATATTACACTGTACGCAGTGGCGATGGATTCTCACGGATTGCAAGCAATCACGGATTAACACAAAATCAATTAGAGGAATTAAATCCAGGTGTCAATCCAAGTAGAATTCGCCCTGGTCAACGTTTACGTATTAAATAATTGATCGTGCGAACCTTAGCTGTTGTCATAATCACTCTGAACGAAGAACGCAACATCGAACGTTGTCTTTCATCTCTTGAAGATTTGGCAGATGAAATCATCGTAATGGATGCCTTTTCTACTGATAAAACTGCAGAAATTTGTGCGAAATATAAGGTTAAGTTCATCCAACAAGCGTGGAAAGGATATGCTGCAACTAAAAATGATGCAAACGACCTTACACATTGCGATTATATTTTTTCATTAGATGCTGATGAAGCACTATCTCCCGAATTGTTAACTGAAATAAAAGCAGAAAAAATCAAGGGTTTTGAAGGAGTCTATACCGTCAATCGTTTGACGAATTACATGGGAAAATGGATTTACCACAGTGGCTGGTTTCCAGATGTTAAAACCCGCATTTTTCCAAAAGAAGGAAGTTATTGGTCAGGTGAATATGTGCACGAAGAATTAATTACCCCAGCAAATTTACAACGCACCAACTTCAAAAGCGTTTTAGCACATTATTCGTATTATTCGTTCGAAGATCATAGAGCGCGTGCTGATAAATACTCCTATTTGACTGCTCAAAAATTTCATGCTGCTGGTAAAAAAGCCTCTTTTCTTAAACCTTACCTCAGTGCAATAGGACGTTTTATTGCCATGTACCTATTAAAACGTGGCTTTCTTGATGGAAAAATGGGCTTCAAAATTGCACAAATCAGTGCTGCTTCGAACATTGTAAAATACAAAGCATTAAGACAATTACAGCGCGATGGGAAAAGTTGATTGGACAGAAAAACATTTTTTAATTAGCCGAACGGATAGTATTGGCGATGTTGTATTGACCTTGCCTATTACCGCTTGGTTAAAAAAACAATTCCCAAATTGCCGCATCACTTTTTTATGTCGTGCCTATACTGCTCCCATTGTTGGTAAATATAAAGCAGTTGATCAAGTACTCATTTTAGATGATTTTAGTACAAAATCAGAAAAAGAACAAGTAGCCTTATTCAAAAATGGCGCATATGATTGTATCATTCATGTTTTTCCGAACAAAGCGATTGCGCGTTTGGCAAAAAAAGCACATATCCCTTATCGTATTGGCACTTCTCACCGTACTTTTCATTGGTTAACGTGTAATATCAGACCAAATTTCACGCGGAAAAAATCTCCCTTACACGAAGCGCAATTAAATTTTGAATTAGTTCGTCCATTAGGATTAACTTCCATTCCAACTTGGGCCGAAATCAACGAAGCTACACAAGCATTTGTTGTTGAACAAACTCCTTTACCCGAACGATTGGTTCCGTTTACAACAGAACAAATCATTTGTTTGCATCCAAAATCACAAGGAAGTGCAAAAGAATGGCCAATGAGTAATTACATTGCCCTAGCGAAGTTGCTATTGGAGAATAACAAAGTGGTTTGTTTCACAGGAACAGCGAACGAAGGACAATTATTCCGTTACCAAATTCCAAAACACGAACGATGTATTGATACGACTGGTCTACTTTCTATTGACCAATTATGTTGGTTGATAACCATTTCTGAGGGATTAGTAGCTTGTAGCACAGGGCCATTACACATTGCTGGACTATTAAACAAAAAAGCTATTGGCTTATTTTCTCCAAAAAAACCCATTCATCCTGGAAGATGGAAACCAGTAGGGAAACAATCTATTCCACTTGTTTATCAGGAAGATTGTGCTGCATGCAAAGCAAATGAACCGTGTAATTGCATAGAAAAGATTTCACCTGAAACGGTTTTCGCTGCACTTTTCCCAAGCAATGAATTCGATCGTTAAAGCACTTATTTATTCCAATTGTTGGGTTGCGTTTTGCTTTAGTTTCCTCTCCTATGGATTTTCTAACCATTTCCATATTCCTCATGCTGAAAAATATGCCATCTTTCTATTTTTTAGCGCCATAAGTGCTTATCAGTTTCACCGCTATTTCACCAATAAAAACCAACAAACCAATCGACAAAACTGGGTAAACAAAAACAAATTTTGGAACAATCTGGTATCAATTATTGGGCTTTTAGGATTGTTTACCTCATTCACTTTTATCAATTGGCAGGATTCTTCAAAAGTGATAATTGCCAGTAATTTATTAATCGTAATCTTTTACGTTCTACCTTTTCCGCTATTCAATAAAGCCTTTCGGTCGCTACCATATTTAAAAACAATACTGATTAGCGCAAGTTGGACCTCAATGTTATCGTTGCCATTTGTAAATGAAAGCAGAGAAATTCCTTTATTCCTAATCGGATTTATCGTTTTACAAACGATTGGTCAACTCATCTACTTCGATTGCCGTGATTATCAGCACGACGAGAAAACACTTCAAACAATTCCTCAACTCATTGGAATAAAGCAAAGCAAAGTAGTCGCTGTTGTATTGTTTCTTTTGTCCGTGTCATTGCTTCAAATTGGCGAGAAGTTCTCCTTATTGCTCCTGCTCATTTTCCTTTCTAATGTATCAGGATTAATAATAAAAAAGGAGCAGCAAGACACAGCTGTTGCAGCATTTATTTGGGACCTTCCTTTTTTCATTATCGGTTGTTCTTTTCTTTGGTATTAAGCTTCCTTGGACAAAATATTGCTTATTTTTGTTGCACTTAATCCAAGCAACATGGTAACTATTTCCAATTACGATTTTAACAACAAACGCGCGCTTGTACGTGTTGATTTTAATGTTCCATTGAACAAAGAAACAAACAAGGTTTCGGACGACACACGAATTCGTGCAGCATTGCCCACTATCAAACACATATTAGCGAACGGAGGCAGTGTTGTGTTAATGTCACACTTTGGTCGCCCAAAAAATGGACCTGAAGCGCAGTTTTCATTGCACCAAATTGTTTATAAAATTGAAGAATTAGTTGGTCAACCCATTTTGTTTTGTGATGACTGTGTTGGAGAAAACGCGGAAAAAATGGCGGAAGCGTTGAAGCCTGGAGAAATTTTGTTGTTAGAGAATGTGCGTTTTCATCCGGAAGAAACAGCTGGAGACAAGCATTTTGCAGGGCAATTAGCAAAACTGGGGGATTGTTACGTCAACGATGCATTCGGAACAGCACACCGCGCTCATGCATCGACTACAATTGTTGCAGAATTTTTTCCAAATGACAAGATGTTTGGTTTGTTATTAGCAGCAGAAATCATCAGCGTTGACCGCGTTTTAAACAGTACCGAACACCCAGTTACAGCAATTGTTGGTGGAGCAAAAGTTTCATCAAAAATCACGATTATAGAGCAATTACTTGATCGTGTAGACAACATCATCGTTGGTGGTGGAATGGCATATACCTTTGTGAAAGCACAAGGTGGCAAAGTTGGTTCTTCACTCGTTGAAGATGATTTTTTAGCGACTGCACTTGATGTTTTGGCGAAAGCGAAAGAAAAAGGTGTTCGTTTTTATGTGCCGACAGACACCGTTGTTGCCGATAATTTTGACAACGAAGCTGCTACTCAACTCGTCCCAATCGATCAAATACCTGACGGTTGGATGGGATTGGATGTTGGTCCTGATACGATTAATGATTGCGCCGAAATCATTGAAGCATCAAAAGTAATTTTGTGGAACGGTCCCATGGGTGTTTTTGAAATGAAGAATTTTCAAAAAGGAACAGAAGCCGTTGCCAATGCAATTGTTCGCGCTACAAAAAACGGTGCGTTTTCGTTAATTGGAGGTGGTGATTCCGTTGCTGCAATCAACTTATTCGGATTAGCGAATGATGTCAGTTATGTCTCAACTGGTGGTGGAGCTATGTTAGAATATTTAGAAGGTGTTGAGTTACCTGGAATAAAAGCGATTCGTTCATAAAAATAAAAAAGGCTGTCAAAATTGACAGCCTTTACTTTTTTATTTATCCAATACTTTGGGAATTCTAAAATAATCTGAATCGCGTTTGGGTGCATTTTTCAATGCGTCTTCGTGAGAAACAGATGGTTCTATTTCATCATCACGTAGCACATTTACCTCATCGTTCATAAAAATCAAGGGTTCAACACCGTCAGTTGGAACTTCCGAAAGTTTTCCCATAAAACCAATGATGTTTGTCAAATCTTGAATGATGGCTGCTTTTGCAGGTCCTTCAAAACGCAAACGCGCTAGGTGCGCAATATGATCAATTGTTTCGTCTGTGATTTTCATAGAACAAAAATAATGATTTTGATTGATAAAATACTAAGGCATTAATCCACGAGCGCGTAATGGTTGTGCAATTAATTCATAACACTTGTCTGTTAATTCGGTTTCTGTTAATTGTTCAATCGTTTCAACAGGAATAACAGGGTGAAAAACCACGCGCGAAATACCTGGATGAGCGGGTCCTAAAAAAAGAAACGGATCGGAGAAAATATGGTAATTATCTAAAAATGTCAATGCAACAATGGGCACTTTTTCACGTTTTGCCAACTTAAATGCGCCCGCTTTGAATTCCATTAATTGGGGTAAATTTTCATCTTGATATCCACCTTCTGGAAACAAAACAATGGACCAGCCAGCTTGAATCGCATGTTGTGCATCAATAATTGATTTCGCAGCTTTTAATCGATCTGTTCTGTAAACGG
The DNA here is from genome assembly GCA_017983675.1 of Fluviicola sp. Lineage (GTDB taxonomy): Bacteria > Bacteroidota > Bacteroidia > Flavobacteriales_D > Crocinitomicaceae > Fluviicola. Next base: position 20,141 of record JAGOAZ010000020.1, on the reverse strand, counting down.
GTATGTTTAAGCGTTTGAAAAAGGTTTTGATTAAGGGGTATGATAAAATTTCGGCTTTACCTAAAAACAAAAACCGATGATTCGGTAATAACGAATACATTAAAAAAATATCAAAAAAAGATGTGTGATTTGCAATAATGAGATACGGTCCTTTTGGAATGGTTGTTTTATTGATTTTCCACACATGAACAAACGTTAATATGCGTACGCAATAACTCCAAATCACATTGATAGGAAAACTATATTTCCGCCAAGCTTTGCGGGAAAGTGAAATCCAAAGAAAAGGATAGAAAAACAGAAGCGTTAGGACAAACACCGCGCCTACATATAATTTGTAGATAAAACTTAACGTGCCTAGTAATAGCTTCATTATTCAAAAATAGCACATTCCAATCATTTTAAGTAAAAAACGCATAGAAAAAGCGTGAATTATGTTGATTTTAGTTGTAAAAAAACAGAAAGCGTTCCCGATTTAGGTGGAAAAAAGTAAATTCGCATAAAAAAGAAACAATGGCGCGCATACTTACAGGAATTCAAAGTACAGGAACCCCACATTTAGGGAACATACTTGGCGCAATTTTGCCAGCAATAGAAATGGCAAAAGAAGATAAAAATGATGCGTATTTATTTATTGCTGACATGCATTCACTGACACAAATAAAAGATGGGGATGTACTTAAAAACAACACGTATTCTACTGCAGCTACGTGGTTGGCTTGTGGTTTAGATCCTGCAAAAACTACTTTTTACCGTCAAAGCGATATTCCTGAAGTAACCGAGTTAATGTGGTATCTATTGTGTTATTTCCCGTTTCAACGCCTGACACTTGCACACAGTTTCAAAGACAAAGCTGATCGTTTAAGCGATGTAAACGCTGGTTTATTCAGTTACCCAATCCTAATGGCAGCCGACATTTTATTGTACGATGCTGCAATTGTTCCTGTTGGAAAAGATCAACTACAACACTTGGAAATTACACGTGATGTCGCTTCTAAATTCAACAACGACAAAGGAGAAACGTTTGTTTTACCAGATGCACAGATAAACGAATCGACAAAACTCGTTCCAGGAACAGATGGAGAAAAAATGAGTAAATCGCGCAACAACTTCATCAATATCTTTTTGCCCGAAAAGCAATTAAAGAAACAAATCATGTCAATTGTAACAGACAGCAAAGAATTAGAGGATTCAAAAGATCCTGATAGTTGCAATGTCTTCAAATTATATGAATTATTAGCTAATTCAGCTGAAATCGAGTTGATGCGCACAAATTACATCAATGGCGGATTTGGTTACGGACATGCAAAAACAGCCTTGTTTGAATTGATTTTGAAAAAATTTGAAAACGAACGCCTCAAATATGATGAACTAATGAATAATCCTGCGATTATTGAAGAAGCGTTGCAAATTGGCGCGGCTAAAGCACGTAACATCGCACAAAAAACATTACAACGCGTACGCGAAAAATTAGGGTATTAAAAACACTAAAAAGTTTATTTTTTTGAAAATAAGTGTATATTTGACACACTTATGATAAAAAACAGCTTAAACTACTGTTAATTTAAACCAATTGTTAAAGCTCCCCAAACCCGAGGAGCTTTTTCTTTTTTATAATAATTCCCTTTTCGTTACAAGCTTTTACTATATTTGTTCGTATTGTACAAAACCCGTGCTGATGAAAACAATTATTGCATTTTCAGCGCTACTACTACTTTTTGGTTGTACTCCTAATCAGGAGGAACTATCAGCAAAAAAAGCTATTGGTGGCGCAACCTATGGAGGAGAATTTCGCTTCATGTCTCCTGAAAAAGTTGGAAGTTTGATTCCAATTCAAGCAGTTGATATTTATACACAACGGATTACTTCGCAAATTTTCGAACAATTAGTAGCACTCGATCCAACCGGTCAAAAAATCGAACCCTGCCTTTCGACAGCTCATACTGTCTCTAATGATGGCTTAGTGTACACGTTTCAAATTCGCAAAGGTGTTTTCTTTCATCCCGATGAATGTTTTCAATACGAAACACGTGAACTAGACGCAAATGACATCAAATTCACGCTTGATCTGGCATGTAGTGGTTTAGCTATCAACGAAGTAAGTTGGTTGTTAATTGACCGAATTAAAGGAGCGAAAACGTTTTTTACACAATCTAAAAAAAGTTTGCCCAAAAAAGGAGTAAGTGGCATTAAAGTAATCAATAAAAACACGCTTGAAATCACCCTCAATGAACCACTAGCTAGTTTTGAAAAAATACTCAGTTACTCAGGTTTTGGCGTTTTTCCGAAAGAAGCATACGACTATTATGGAAAAGATCTCGGTAAACACCCGGTTGGAACTGGACCTTTTATTTTAGATAAACAAACGGATCAAGCTATTCGCTTAACACGTAATAACAATTATTGGAAAAAAGATCAATTTGGCAACGAATTGCCCTTTTTAGGCAGTGTTTTAATGACCTATGCTGCAAACAAACGAAGTGAACTCATTGCTTTTCGTTCAGGGAAAATCGACTTAGTGCTCGAAATACCTGCAGATGAAGTGAAAAATGTGTTGGGCTCTTTGTCAGAAGCACAAGCAGGAAAAAACATCAAACACAAAGTCGATGCACAAGCATCATATTCCTTAGCTTTTTTAGGATTTCAACACAAACACCCAATACTAAAAGACAAGCGTGTTCGAAAAGCAATTAACTTAGCAATTGACCGCGGAAGTATTGTCAATAATGAACTACAAGGAGATGGATATCCCATTGAAAACGGTATAATTCCAAGCGCATTACAACCGGCTGCTTATAAGGTGAAGGGCTATAAAACAGCAGTCCCATTGGCGCAACAACTGTTAAAAGAAGCAGGTTACGAAAACGGTGAGAATTTTCCCGTTTTAACCATCTTTGTGAATGACAAAAAAGATTCAGACAAGCACAAATTGGTTGCAGCGATTGTAAAACAATTAAAAAGAAATTTAAATATTCAGCTGAAAATCAAATTAGTCGATTTAGCAACGCGTAATCAATTAGTTGAAAACGGAACTGCTGCTATTTGGCTAAGTGGCTGGGTAGCCGACTATCCAGATGGCGAAAACTTTATGGGCTTATTTGTCGGTAACACGCATCAACAAAAATCGAAGTTTGTCAACCCATTTAATTACTACAATCCGGATTTTAACAATTACTTTGTGCAAGCAAATGGCGAAAAAACAAACAATAAACATGCTTATTATTTACAAAAATGCGATCAATTGTTGATAGATGACGCAGTAATCGTGCCGCTTATATCCGATGATTTCATTACCTTAACAAACTTACGTGTTCGGAAATTCATTACAAGTCCTTTAGAAGTAATTCAATTAAAAACTGTTTACATCAAAGAACCAAAAATGAAACACAAGTAAAAGCTAACATTTTAAAAGTGATTTCTTAACATTAAAACAACGTAAAGTGGGTAGTTTTACACGAAATTTTTTTTGTAAACATGCCCGTAAAAGAAAAAGTAAGCGCAAAGCAACCAGTTCAAGACATGATAAATAGGGAATTAAGTTGGCTATCTTTCAACGAACGAGTGTTACAAGAAGCAACTGATGAATCTGTACCGTTAATAGAGCGCATGCGCTTCTTGGGTATTTATTCAAACAATTTAGATGAATTTTACCGGGTTCGTGTGGCGAATATCAAACGAATGATGCATCTTTCAGGAAAAAAAATTGAGGGATATAAAGGAACGCCGAGTGAATTGTACGAAGAAATTCAAACCGTTGTCATCAAACAACAAAAAACATTTGAAGCAACGTACAAAAAAATTACGGAGAACCTTGCTGATAATGGCATTGACATTATAAACGAAACAACTGCAAGTACAGAACAACAACAAGAATTGCGTCAGTTTTTCTTGAAAAACATTGTACACGACATTGTTCCGATCATCCTCGATAAAAAAACAACTTTCCCTCGTATTCGTGATGCCGCTATTTACCTTGGGGTAAAAATGGATTGGGATGCGAAAAGAAAAACGCGCTTTGCTTTGATTGAAATACCTAAAAAAGTTGCGCGTTTCTATGAATTAAAAACGGGCGATAAAAAAGCAATCATTCTTATTGACGATATTATTCGATTAAACTTAAGTGATATTTTCCCCATATTCCATTTTGACAGCATCCAAGCTTTCACGTTTAAATTTACGCGTGATGCCGAACTAAATTTAGACGATGATGTTTCGCTTTCATTCATTGAAAAAATGGAGAAAAGCATCAAAATGCGTAAAAAAGGAAATCCCGTGCGGGTTGTATACGATCAAAAGATGCCCAAAGATCTATTGGAAGCGCTCTCCCGAAGTTTTAAACTTGATGTAAATATTAATGCCATACCAGGTGGCCGCTACCACAATTTCAAAGATTTCATGAAATTCCCAATTTTTGGGCACAAGGAATTTTTATATGAAGCAATACAACCGCAAGAACACCCTGTTTTAAAAGATCAAAAAAGTATCATCAAACAACTGTTGAAGCAAGATGTATTACTTCATTTTCCGTATCAAAAATTTGATCATGTAGTTGATTTAATTCGTGAAGCGGCTATTGATCCAAAAGTAAAAAGTATAAAAATCAATATTTACCGTGTTGCTAAAGAATCGCAAGTGATGAATGCCTTAATCAATGCTATTCGAAATGGAAAAGAAGTGACGGTTGTATTAGAACTTCAAGCGCGATTTGATGAAGAAAACAACTTGTATTGGGCTGAACGGTTAAAAGAAGATGGAGCACGTGTTTTATACGGCTTTCAAGAATTGAAAATTCACTCAAAACTATTGCAAATTCGCCGTATTTCTGAGAAAAACGAACAATTCATCACCTATATTGGAACGGGCAATTTCAATGAACGTACGGCAAGTATCTACACCGATTTTGGATTGTTAACAGCCAATAGATCACTATCATTAGAAGTTAACAATGTCTTCCACATGATGGAACAAACACTTCATCGCCATACCTTTCGTTATTTAACCGTTTCCCCCATCAATGCGCGACGGAAATTAGTTAGTTGTATTAACAACGAAATGAAAGCCGCAAAAAAAGGAGATACCGCACGCATTCAAATTAAAATCAATAACCTCGTTGACAAACAATTGATTCAAAAATTATACGAAGCATCAACTGCTGGTGTAAAAATTCAATTAATTATACGTGGGGTTTGTTGCTTAATTCCAGGGATAAAAGGAAAAAGTGAAAACATTGAAGTGATTAGTATCGTTGATCGTTTCTTGGAACACACACGCATGCAAATTTTCCACAACAATGGAGATCCACTTTATTTTATCTCTTCAGCAGATTGGATGGAACGGAACATGGATCAGCGTATTGAAGTTGGAACGCCAATTTATGACAAGAAGATTCAAAAAGAATTAAAAGCAATTTTCGATATCCAATGGAACGACAACGTGAAAGCGCGCATTGTGGATAAAAAGCAAGTGAATAGTTACAAGAAGACAGTGGAAAATGATAAAATGAATCGTTCACAATACGAATTAATGAACCGCTATAAGCTTTAATCTTCTGCTTCGTTTTTCAATTGTTCAGCAAACGCTTTTGTGATTAAAGGTAAATAGATTTCGACAGAAACCCCACCCGATTGGCGTTCACGAATCAAATAACTAGAACTTGATTTATTCACTTTGTTCAAAATATACAAACGATCGTTGATGATTTCTGATGCGCGTAATGAATCGATTGCTTTCAATCCACGCCCATTATCCTGAATCATAATTACTAATTCTTGATTGGGTGTCAAAAAGAATTTCACCGTTATTTGACCTTTGTACGCAATATTTTTGAAGCCTTTTGTAATGGTATTTTCAACAAACGGTTGTAAAATCATCGTTGGTAAACACACATCGGATTGATCAATTGCATCATCGATTTCAAATTTGAAATCGAATAAATCCGGGTATTTATCTTGTTGCAATTCAATGTAATAGGATAAAAACGCTAATTCTTTGTCAACGGTTAAAAAATCATCGTGCGTGCTATCCAATGTTTGTTTGATTAATTTTGAAAAAGCGCCAATCTTTTTAGATAATGCTTGCGTATCTCCGGTTGATTGAAGTACTGAAAGCGTATTGTAAATAAATTCGGGATTGATCCGTGCGCGGTTTAAGCGTTGTTGTAACTCAAGGTTTTTTTGACGTTCTTTAATCGACCGTTGACGAAAAACCATGAAAATGTAAAAGCCAAGTAGCGCCAAAATAATTAACCCAACAACAATTAACTTGTGTTTTAAATTACCAATTTGACGTTGCTGTTCCAATAACTTTTTATCTTGTTCCTCTGCATCAGCATCTTTTTGCTGGCGTACACGGTGGTATTTTTCTTCTAATTCATTAAAGGCTATTAAATTTTGAAGTTTCACCACGCTATCACGCATGTTAACTAAATCCTCGTACACAACTAAAGCACGTTCATATTCGCCGCTCAATTTAGCACAGGTATAAACCAATTCCAGCGCGCTTTTTACTTTGTAAGGATTGTTCAACAACAACGCGCTTGTCAAAGTTGAATCAGCAAATTGATACGCTTTATCGTAGCTTTTCAATTCCAAATAAATATCCGTTAAGTCGGAAAAAATACCTTCGCGTTCTACTAACTGATTGGTGGGATACGTATAAAAAAGTGCGCTATCCAAATACAACACAGCTTTGCGGTAATTTCGGTCGTGATACGATTTGTCTTCTAGCAAATTATAGCCCTTGACGTAACTTTGTACATACTTCATTTTCTTTGCAAGTTGCAATCCTAAAATTGCAGCATGATGAGCAGAATCAAGTAAAGGAAGGTCATTGTTCGCTTCAAAATGATGATAATAACGTGCAGACAAACTAAATAAATTGTCTACTTTATTCGTGTTTTCAGGAAGTTGTTGCACAAAATTATGCGCTGATTTGAGGAAAATAAGTGATTTTTCTTCATTCTTTAACTTTGAAAAAACTGTAGACAATGATAATAGCACTTTCGCATACAAGGGGTGTGCTTTGTTTTTACCAATAATCGCTATTGCTTTTTGATATGCCGCTAATGCTAATTCATTCTCTCCAACACGTAAATAATAATCGCCAAAACTTATTGTGTTTAATAGATATCCTGACTTGAAACAGCGAATGCTGTCTAAAAGAAAAAGCTCTTTTTCCAAGTTTTTTTTCGCCGCTTCAAATTGATAATTATTTAAATAATCCTGAGCGATTAAATGATAGCCAAATGATTTACAGCGCGGATTTGCTGACTTGAAGTAGTTCCAACCAAGACTTTTTAAGTTCTCAGTCGCATAAAGAAGTGTTGAATCTTGGTATTTTTTTTGAAAATAGCTGTCAATTGAAGGGCATTGACAATTTTTTTGTCCGAAAGAAGCAAACGCAGCAAAAACAACAAATAAAATAACAAGCCCTTGTTTCATCACACTAGAATTGATTCAAATTTAATAATTAAAAATCGAAGTGTCCTTCTTTTACCAACACAAACTTTTATTCCATAAAAAAGGCGTCAAACGACGCCTTTCCTGCTTTGTTAATTTCCGCTATGATGGACAATTAAAAATTCAATGAAACGCCAAATGTTAGTGGGTGAACAGCGGCGGTTTTTTCAGTATCAAAAAGTGGAATCACGTTATAATTTAGGTAAACACCCCAATCATCAAATCCCATGCGCAATGCTGCATCCAAACGAAATGCTTCTAACCCATAAGTCCCTTTGGATTTTTGTTTTGTTTTCGAATCCCCTTCAGTAAGCGTTTTAACACTGGATCCAATTCGAACACCTCCAATGACTCCAGCAGCTAAATAAAATCCTTCATCTCCGTTTTCATTTCCGCAAAATTCGATCATCAATGGCGCTGTCAAATAAATAGCACGCAACTTATTTTTTCTGAAAACATTTACCGAATCAGTAATTACAAATAAAGAATCTACCGTGTTTTGCAAGACATATTGTTTCAACCCAATTTGAGTCCAATTAATGCCTAAACCAGTTGTTATTCCAACATAATTCTTATAAATTGGAAACTTATGTTCCAACACATTCCAACTCCAACTAAATGATTTTCCTGGATCATTTTCCCATTGCGGATCGTTCGGAAAACTAGCTTTCATGTCTTGATTCAACAATAATGTTGGGCCAAAATCTAAACCAGACCAATGTGCTTCAATATCGTTCAATTCTTCTTCATCGGGCTCAGCATTCACGGTGTCCGATTCTATTTTAACTTCTGCGCCCTTTGGATTGATGATAATTACTTTGCTTGTTCCAATAGAAAAGCGCGTAGTATCTGGCGTTTCTTGCGCATTCGATACTCCTATAAAGAAAAGAGCGAGCAAACTTAAATTCAACTTTTTCATTGTGTTGTTTTTAGAATAGTAATGTTTGTTTTGTTGTTAGACGAACAAGTATCAAATTTGTTACATTTTGATTGGAAAATTATTTTTTCAACAGCAAACACATGAGATTACTGCTCCAATCGTAGATAAAATAATATCTTTGCATCTCAATAAACAAACATGTATAGATCACATACTTGCGGTGAATTACGTACCGCTCACATTGGAAAAGAAGTTGTATTAGCTGGTTGGGTTCAGCGTTCACGCGATTTAGGTGGAATGACCTTTGTCGATTTACGTGACCGATATGGTATTACACAATTAGCGTTCAACTTGGAAGAAAATGCTGATTTGTGTATGCAAGCGCGCAAACTTGGGCGCGAATTTGTTATTCATGTTTCTGGACTTGTAATCGAACGTTCAAGTAAAAACAATCAATTACCTACTGGAGAAATTGAAATCAAAGTTGAACAATTAACCATATTAAACGCAGCTAAAACACCTCCATTTACCATTGAAGATGATACCGATGGTGGTGAAGAATTACGCGCACAATACCGTTACTTGGATTTAAGAAGAAATCCGGTGCAACAAAAATTACGCTTACGCAATCAAGTAGCATTAGAAACACGTAAATACTTAGACGCTCAAGACTTCTTAGACGTTGAAACACCGTACTTAATCAAATCAACTCCTGAAGGAGCGCGCGATTTCGTTGTTCCAAGTCGCATGAATCAAGGTGAATTTTATGCGCTACCTCAATCGCCTCAGACATTCAAACAATTGTTAATGGTTTCAGGATTTGACCGCTATTATCAAATTGTAAAATGTTTCCGTGACGAAGATTTGCGTGCTGACAGACAACCAGAGTTTACACAAATCGACTGTGAAATGGCGTTTGTGGAACAAGAAGATATTTTAAATACGTTTGAAGGGTTGATCAAGCACTTATTTAGTACCGTTCGTGGCATTACGTTTGAAGGCGACTTCCCACGTATGACCTATGCTGAAGCAATGGAAAAATATGGTTCTGACAAACCAGACATTCGTTTTGGAATGGAATTTACAGATTTAAAATCGTTGAGTGCTGGAAAAGACTTTGTTGTTTTTGATAGCGCTGAAGCAGTTATCGGAATTGCTGTTCCAGGCGCTTCCGAATATACACGCAAACAATTAGACGAGTTAACCGAATGGGTAAAACGTCCGCAAATTGGCGCAAAAGGATTAGTTTACGTAAAATGCAATGCTGATGGAACATTTAAAAGTTCAGTCGATAAATTTTACGACGAAGCAACTTTAAAAGCTTGGGCAGAAGCAGCTGGCGCAAAAGCTGGTGACTTGATCTTGGTATTAAGTGGTGATCTAGACAAAACACGCAAGCAAATGAATGAACTACGTTTGCGCATGGGAACTGATTTGGGATTAAGAAATCCAGATGTCTTTAAACCACTTTGGGTACTTGACTTCCCGTTATTAGAATGGGATGAAGAAAGCCAACGTTATCATGCAATGCACCATCCATTTACATCGCCAAAACCTGAAGATTTTGCATTGATTGATACTGATCCAGGAAAAGTGCGTGCGAACGCATACGACTTAGCAATGAATGGTGTGGAATTAGGTGGTGGATCCATTCGTATTCACGACAGAGGATTACAAGCACGTATGTTCGAATTATTAGGATTTACACCTGAGCAAGCACAAGCACAATTTGGATTCTTAATGAATGCTTTTGAATACGGTGCTCCTCCACATGGTGGATTAGCATTTGGTTTAGATCGACTTGTAGCTACAATGGGCGGTTCCGATTCAATTCGTGACTACATCGCTTTCCCGAAAAATAATAGTGGAAGAGATGTAATGATTGATGCGCCATCACCAATCGACACAATACAATTAAACGAATTGGGGATACAATTGAAATAAAAGAAATTGAACCAAATAGATTTTTTGAAAGCGCTTTAGGACGCTTTTTTTATTGCTTTTTATCCAAACGAAGTGTGTAAGAAAACTTCGATTCAATTTCATAGCCGTCCAACTCCAATTGATGTAAAACAGTTGGTTGGTACTCATAACGCATGATACGTGAGGAATCTTGCAAATGTCCTTGTGATAAATAAAGTTGTTGGGAATTGTTTTCTTTCATCAATTTCCATTCGCCCGAACTAATGATAGTTGCGTCGCCATCTTCTCCACTGTCTTTGTATGTTTCAGTTAAACGATAAATTCCAATGGAATCACCTTTTAACACCAATTTTTGAATAATTCCAGCACAATCAGCACATGGGATTGTTCCTGAATATACGCGTACTGTGCTGTAATGACGTTGGCGCAAGGTAGAAGAAGCCGCCTTTTTTTCTTCTGATTCACGCTTTTTTTGGTGTTCAATACACGAAGTTAAGCTTACGAATACGACCAATAATAAGAGAAGGTGTGTGCGTCTCATAGTGATTATTTTAATTCCATTTTACAATCAATTTCCCAGTGCTATGGCCTGATTCCAATGCATCTTGCGCTTCAATAAATGACTTTTCCGTATATGTTCCGCCAATAACAGGAGTTATTTTTCCAGCTAACATCAAATCAACTACAGCAGACAAACACGCCGTCAAAACATGCGGTTTATTATCAGCCAATTTCAACATGTTCACTCCTAAGATATTTTTAGAACGCATCATTAATCCAATTGGTACAACAAACCCCATTTTTCGGACAAAATTTAGTGTTGATAAAATGCCAAATTTTCCTTTTCCTAATTCAGAGCCGCCAAACAAAACCAATCTACCGCCAGAACCAAGTAACTGCCAATCTTTTTTAAATGTTGAACCTGCTACAGGATTAAAACTCACGTCCAACCGCAAATCTCCTAAGAATTCCGTTAGATCTGTTGCGTAATCAACTGACTTATAATTGATGGAATGATCTGCTCCCAATTGTGTTGCCAATATTTTTTTTTGATCACTCCCAACTTTAGCAATTACCGTTGCACCTTTCAGTTTGCACAACTGAATCAACGCTGTTCCAACTCCGCCAGCTGCTGCATGAATTAAAACTGTTTCGCCAGCTTGAATATTTGCTGAACGATACACCATATAATAAGCGGTCACAAATTGAGTGGCTAAGGCCAATGCTGAACCTGCATCAATCGTATTAATTTCTTGAAAAGCGCCCAGTTGAGTAACCGCTTTTTTTGCATATCCACCAAATCGACAAAAAGCAACTACCCGCTTTCCAATCAACGAAGCGTCAACAGCCGATCCTACTTGACTAATTGTTCCAACAACTTCGTAACCAACAACACAAGGCATAGGAGGAGCCTCGCGGTATTGTCCTCTACGGGCCATTACGTCAGCATAATTTAAACCAAACGCTTCCACATCAATTAACACTTGATCAGCATTCAATGCTGGTAGTGTAATTGTTTTTAATTGAAAGGCAGTAAGCGCATCTCCTTTTTTGTTTAAAACAAAAGCCTCCGTCTGTATCATGGAACAAAGATAATCGTTAAACGACTTCGAACTAAAAAAACTAACGAAAGTCATAAAAAAGTTAACGCGTAACGACTAACTTTACAAAAAATAACGAAAAGACCATGGATTCAAAAATCACAACATATTTAGTCCCAATCGACTTTACCTTTGAAACAGAAAATGCATTAATGTTTGCATTAGCATTGGCTGAAAAACAAGCACACAAAGTTGTTTTGTTGCACATCATTGCAAATGAAAGCGAGCGCATAGCAGCAGAAATGAAACTAGGCGAATTAGCTGGTAAATACAATGAATTTGACATTGAAGCAACGGTAATTGTTGGAAATGTTTTACACGATATCGGTGTCATTGCAGAGGGAATTGGTGCATCCCTCATTGTTATGGGAACACATGGCGAAGTTGGGTTATTGGCCAAAGTACTTGGTAGTAAAACAATGCGTGTACTTGCAAACAGCAAGGTTCCAATGATTATTGCACAAAAAGAAACGCGTTTTCATACAATTAAAACAATTGTCATGACGCTTGACCTTGAAAAAGAAAGTATTCAAGTTGTCAAACATGCAACTAAAATTGGTCAATTATTTGATTCAAAAGTTGTGTTAGTGGCTGCTGAACAAGAGGACGAGTTCTTGAAACGTAAAATTGATTTGAACCTCAAATTAAGTCGTGATTACCTCAACCAACACGGATTGAATACAGAAATACATCTTGTTTCTTCTAAGGGTTACGTGAAAAACTTATTAGCTTATTGCAAAGAAATTGAAGCAGATATGTTGGCTGCAACGTATTACCAAGATTCGTTTTTCTCGTTTTCAGAACACTTGGTGAAAGCGTTAGCAGGAAATCCGCTACAAATTCCCGTAATGACATTTGATGGAGAATCTACCTCATCAGGCAGTCAATTTGGATTTTTAACTGTTTAATTCGCTTTGCTGCCTGGCGATTAGCCCGACTCTTTAAATAAAACGTTACACCGAAGTTAAAATTATTTTCTTTCAAATTTATCGTTGTTGCGAATTAAGATTTAAGGGTTGGCGCCATGACAGCTGTTATAGGAATTTTTTACAAAACATTTAATATTATCATTTCATCTATATAAAATTCATCTTCTTTTATATCGGATGTTTTAAATACTTTTTGTTCATATTCATCTGGAAATTCATCCCACATCGAACTGAAAATTTGAATCTTATTGTCTTGTTTATGGATGTCTAAGTAATTAGCAAAATCACGAACGTCTTTTACTCTTTGTAAATGGTTTTCCGTTGGGAGTTTTTTCGACCAATCTGCATAACATAATCCACATGAACATCCCATATGAGAGCGTGCTTCATAAATAAAATTAGAATGCAAAATAGGCTTCAGCATTTCTAATGTGCCTTGATGATTTACCTTAATAATATAAAAGCCTGGTGAATTTTCATTCCATGCAATTTCAGGTAATTCTTTTTTAGATGATATGTATATGTTTTGACACAAAGTTCTTCAATTACCTATAACGCTTCGGTTTTTGCATATTTAGAGGTTTTCTTTTTGGGAGCCTCTTCAACACCTTTTATGAGTAGTACAATTTCCCCTTTTGGTGGTTTTGCTTGGTAATGTGCCAAAACATCAGACGCTTTACCCCGTTGAAATTCTTCATACATTTTACTGATTTCACGCGCAACACACACTTCACGATCTGCACCAAGAAACGTACAACATTCTTCCAACGCTTTGATTAATCGGTGCGGAGATTCATACAAAATAATGGTGCGTTCTTCGTTTAAAAACGTCAGCCATTTTGTTTGACGCCCTTTTTTGTGCGGTAAAAATCCCTCGAAAACAAATCGGTCAGCTGGAAAGCCACTACCAACCAATGCTGGAACAAAGGCGGTTGGACCAGGTAAACAAGTGACTGTGATTCCTGCTTCGACACATGCGCGCACCAACAAAAATCCCGGATCAGAAATAGCTGGTGTTCCTGCATCTGAAACCAACAGTGTTGAGGCATTTGTTTGAACTGACTGGACACAGCGTTCTAATTGCTTGTGTTCGTTGTGTGCATGAAACGGCACGATTTGTTTCCCAGAAATGTTCAAGTGATTCAACAACTTCTTTGTTACGCGTGTATCTTCTGCATAAATTACATCAGCCTCTTCAAATGCACGAATTGCGCGTAATGTAATATCTTCTAAGTTTCCAACCGGTGTTGGCACAACAATTAAATTTCCCATGTCCAATTATTTTAAACGCAATTGAATTGGCAGGTGATCGGAATAACCTCCGTAATAATTGTCCCCACCATACGTTGTTGACGGTTTTTTATTTCCGTCTTTTTGAGTGAACAATAGTTTTTCTTCGTAGACAATCGTTGCATCTTTTGAAGAAAGTTTAACCCCGCTTTTCCCAGAAAACAACGATTTTGAAACAACAAATTGATCCAAAACACCCCATTTTCCTTGGTAACTGTGGGTTCCTTTTCCAGCAAGGTGATCATCGTATAATAAGTTATATAATTGAGCAAATTTATCTGAAAGCTGTTTTGCACCCAATACTTCATTCATTGATTTGTCCGTTGGATGATCATTAAAATCGCCCATTAATAAAATATTTGCTTTCGGATCTTGTGCTAAAATTTCATTGATTTTTTTTCGTGCAACCGTTGCAGCCTGAACGCGTCTAATTTCCGATTCTTTCTCTCCTCCTCTTCTGGATGGCCAATGATTGACAAACACATGCACTGTTTTGTTACCTGCTAGCTGTCCTTTTACATAAAGAATATCCCGCGTTTTAAAATTCGGAATTGAATCAATTGCAACAGTTAAAAATTCGGAGGTCAAGACTTTAAAACGACTTGCATCAACTAATAAAGCGCAATCGATTCCGCGTGCGTCCGGTGAATTTTTATGCACCAATTGATAATTTGTAGTCGCTAATCGTCCCGTTTTTGCTACATCCATTACAACCGCATCGTTTTCCACTTCAACAAGACCAATCATCAAAGGATTTTCAGCTAAATTGACCGTTAATGCTTCAACAATGTGATTTAATTTTAACTGATAGCGTTTTGTATTCCACTTTAATTTTCCAGTTGGCAAGAAATCTTCGTCGATAACATCGGGTTGATTGATGGTATCAAACAAATTTTCGACGTTGTAAAAAACGATACTTCTTCCATGATACGGTAATAAGTTTTGCGTTGTTGTATCAACAAAAGCCAATGAAATCGTAGCAAGCGCGACAACTAAAATGGAATAACTAATTTTTTTCATTGAACTGATTTAAAAATTTTCATCAAACTTATCTAAATTAAGTAAACAAGCCGTTAACAAATCAATACTTCCTTGAATATCCTCTTTGTGCGCCATTTCAATTACTTGGTGTAAATGACGTGTTGGAATGGAAATTGCTCCAGCAATAGATCCTCCTGCTGACATGCGTTGAATTCCCGCCGTATCTGTTCCTCCAGCAGTTAAAATTTCGGGTTGCCATTGGATTTTTTCCTTGTCAGCAATTTGCTTCATATAACGCACCATGCGCGTATCGCAGATTGTCGAAGCATCCATAATTTTGATAGCTGTGCCTTCACCTAATTTAGTAATGTATTCGTGTGCAGCAGCGCCGGGTAAATCAAAAGCAATCGTGGTGTCTAATCCAAAACCATAATGAGGCTGAATGCGTAAACTTGCAACATTTGCTCCGCGAATTCCCACTTCTTCTTGCACAGTAAACACCATGTATACGTCATTCGGTAATTCTTTTCCTTTTAATTGTTTTAACGTTTCAATAGCAATAAAAACCGCCAAACGATTATCTAACGATTTACAATTGAAGCAATCGCCCATTTGAATAAATTCACGCTCCCGTGTTACTGGATCACCAATTGAAATGAGCTCTTTTACTTTTTCAGCAGACAAACCTGTATCAATAAAATAGTCGGATAGTTTTGCTACTTTGTTGCGTTCGTCTGCAGTCATGACGTGGATAGGCTTGGAGGCCATCACACCAATAATATCATCTTTTCCATGAATAATCACGCGTTGCGCAGTCAACGTTTTCGGATCAAAACCTCCTAAAGTTGTAAAACGAATAAAGCCTTTGTCATCAATATGCGTCACCATGAAGCCAATTTCATCCATGTGCGCACCAACCATTGCTGCTTTACTTGACGCACCTTTTCGAATTGCGTAAACATTTCCCATGTTGTCCACTGTCACCTCATCACAAAGTCCAGTTATTTCGCGTAACACCACTTGTCGAATGCGTTCTTCAAAACCCGGAGCGCCTGGTACGGTGCACAATTCAGCTAATAAGTCTTTATTCATTTTTCATGCTTTTTGAATGTGGTAAAAATAAAGTTAATTATCTAGAAAAAATAGGCCGATTTGCTTGTAATACCTAACTTTGAAAAAAAAATCATGCGCATTATCATCATTGCACTTATTTTCATTGGAGGAGTCATCGCTGCATACATTATTACCAAGCCATCGGATGAGAAACAACTTAAAATATACAATCCAATAGATATCCAGCCTGAAATGGTTGATCGTGATTTGGTTCGTATTGGTTTCGGTCATAAAATCGCCCCATTTGAATTCCTTGACCAAACTGGAAAAATTTTTGCTTCCTCTCAATTGAAAGGGAAAGTGTATGTAGCCGAATATTTTTTCACGACATGTGGCACCATTTGTCCGAAAATGAATGCTCAAATGCAACGCGTTCAAGAAGCAATGAAAACAGAACGGGAATTTGCCATACTTAGTTTTACCGTTGACCCTGAGGTAGATACCGTTGAACAACTAAACCGCTATGCAACCGCACACAATGCCAATCCAAAACAATGGCATTTTTTAACGGGTAAAAAGAAAAATTTGTACCGTTTAGCACGACGCAGTTTTTTTGTTCTTAAGCCTGCTGAAGTTAAAAATCAAGGTGATGTTGGTTCCGATTTTATTCACACCAATCACTTTGTATTAGTTGACCAACAAAGCCGCATCAGAGGTTATTACGACGGGACAAATGAGCAAGAAGTAAATGCATTAATTCACGATGCACAACAACTACTAACAACAGTAAAAAATTAAAAATTTATTGAGAAATTGTATTTAGTACAATTTCTATTGTTTTTCTGTTTATTTTCGGGAGATAAATTTCTACGAAAATGAGCAAACAAACAGCAACTACAAATTACGGTGCCTTGAGCACATTGACAACCGTCTTCTTCTTTTGGGGATTCATTGCCGCTGGTAATAGCGTATTTATTCCTTTTTGCAAACATTATTTCAAATTAGATCAATTTCAAAGTCAGTTAATTGATTTTGCCTTTTACGGCGCTTATTATTTAGGAGCGTTGGGCTTGTTTGTTTTTAGTTATGCCAAACGAAAAGACTTAGTTGGATCGTGGGGTTATAAAAAAAGTATCATCATTGGTTTATTAGTTTCTGCATTAGGAGCAGTTGCCATGATTGTTTCTGTTTTTGCCAATCAATTTGCCGGTATGCTATTCGGTTTGTTTATCGTTGCACTTGGATTCTCGTTACAACAAACCTCTGCAAATCCATTCATGATTGCTTTGGGAGATGAAAAAACAGGAAGTAACCGCATCAATTTAGGTGGCGGTATTAATAGTTTAGGAACAACAATCGGTCCTGTATTAGTTTCTTTGGCATTGTTTGGAACAGCTGCTGCAATTAGTGATGATATGATTGCACAATTAAGCTTAAATACAGTTGTTTTCTTGTATGCTGGTGTTGGTGCACTATTTGTTGGAATTGCATTATTATTGACGTTTTCAAAGAAAGTTCCTGCTGGGAAAATTGAAAGTGATTCATCTTCAGATAATGAAACAGATCAAGGAAAAAAAGCTGTCGTTACTTTATTAGTGATTACAGGAATTTTAGTTGCCTGTTTTTCTCCTGTTTTCAGTAGTTACCGTTCTGATGAAGCTAAACAATTGGTTGAAATAGAAGGTGCACAAAAAGAATTAACAACTACAGGTGATAACAAAACGATTGAAATCAGTCAGTTAACACCTGCAGAAAAAGAAACTTATACTACCTTAGAAAAAGAACACCATAAAATCCAACAAGGTTTAGACAAAAACAGAATTATCTGGTTGTCACTTGGTATTGTTGCTGTTGTTGGTGGATTGTTGTTTGCGAACACACAAGCAAAAAAATCAGAAAGTGGCTGGGGAGCAATGAAATATCCGCAATTAACACTTGGTATGTTGGCGATCTTTTCATACGTTGGCGTAGAAGTGGCTGTTGGAAGTAACTTAGGTGAATTATTAAAACAACCAAGTTTTGGTGGGTTATCTTCTTCTGAAATCACGCCATACGTTTCGATGTATTGGGGAAGTTTGATGATTGGCCGTTGGACGGGAGCGGTAAACGCATTTAATTTAAGTCAACAAATGAAGACCCTGTTAAAGTTTATTGTTCCGCTTATTGCCTTTGCAATCATATTGATTATCTCAAAATTATCCGGTTATGAAGTCGATAACTTGTATTGGTACATTGGTTGCGTTGTCGTACAAATCCTAGCAATGTATATAGCCAACGATAAACCTGCATTGTCATTGACAATTTTTGGTGCGCTTGGCGTATTATCGCTTTTAGTTGGTTTAACTGCAACAGGTGACGTAGCAATTTATGGTTTATTGAGTGCTGGTTTATTCTGTTCTATCATGTGGCCATGTATCTTCTCGCTTTCGTTAGCTGGATTAGGAAAATACCAAGGTCAAGGTTCAAGTTTGTTGGTGATGATGATTTTAGGTGGTGCGTTGATTCCGCCATTACAAGGTAAACTATCCGATTTAATTGGTATTCAAGAATCATTCGTAATCGGTGCTTTTTGCTTTGCTTATATCTTGTTCTTTGCCATTTACGTGAATCAATTACTAAAAAAACGTGGCGTTTCGTTAGATGAAACTCCTGTTTCACATTAAAAATTTGCAAAATTAATATAGGATATTTTTCTATAATTCTTTAAAAAAACAGTTGAGGCCAATCACAGCAATGGTTTCAGCTGTTTTTTTTTGTAATCTAAATTCAATCTAAATAAGAACTTCTCTCCCAATTGATTGTTATAGAAGTTAAATTTGCAAAGTAATTTAGAAAAAATTTAAAAGGAAATGAGTAAATCAGCAATTTTAAAATCGTCCGTAGCCAAAAAATATTGGATGGCACTTACAGGATTGTTTCTGTGCACCTTCTTAATTGGTCACTTATTAGGAAATCTTCAATTATTAGGCGAGGCGAATGAAGCAACAAAACGTGCTTTTAATGAGTACGCTTACTTTATGGGACATAACTTGTTTATCAAAGTCTTGTCTTACGTTACCTACATTTCAATCATTTTCCATGCTATTGATGGAATTATGTTAACTGTTGCGAACAAAAAAGCACGCCCACAAAACTATGCGTACAACAACCCGGGAGCAAATTCAAGCACTCCTTCACGTTATATGGCTGTGTTAGGAACATTGATTTTAGTGTTCATTGTAACGCACATGGCAAACTTCTGGTGGAAAGCGAAAATCACACAAGACATTCCTTTACACACAAAAGAAATTACACTTCCTGGAAACCCAATGATGGGTGGTCAAGAACAAAAAATGAATTTGTATTTAACTACTTCTGGTGATTATGTCCCTGTAGATCAATTGGAAGTGAAACACAAAACTGAATTGTACGCAAAAGGAGTTGATTTGAAAATGGGCGAAGGATACAAAGATTTGTACACGGTCGTTATCAAATTCTTTAGCAAAGAAAACAGTTTAGGATTACTTGCTACAGCATTGTATGCTTTATCAATGTTGGTATTGGCATTCCACTTATGGCATGGTTTTGCTTCTGCATTCCAGTCATTGGGTGTACGTCATAAAAGATACACACCAGCAATTGAACTTATCGGTAAATTATTTGCAGTCATAGTTCCTATTGCTTTTGCAATTATTCCTGTCATTCTTTACATGCGTTAACAGTTAAAAATATTTTAAGTCATGTCGATATTAGATTCAAAAATACCAGAAGGTCACATTTCAGATAAATGGACCAATCATAAAAACCATTTAAAATTAGTTGCACCAAACAACCGTCCGAAAATTGACGTAATTGTTGTTGGAACTGGTTTAGCTGGTGCTGCTGCTGCCGCATCTTTGGGTGAAATGGGATACAATGTGAAAGCATTTTGTTTCCAAGATTCACCAAGAAGAGCACACTCAATTGCAGCTCAAGGAGGAATCAACGCAGCAAAAAATTACCAAAATGACGGTGATTCAATCTACCGTTTGTTTTACGATACAATCAAAGG
>JAGOAZ010000035.1 GCA_017983675.1 Fluviicola sp. | reverse complement strand
ATTTACTTTTTCTGAACTTTCTATCAACGCATCAATTACTGTATTTCCGGTGATGATGATGGAATCTTCACTAACATTTTCTAATACTAGGTTGTTTTTTGATTGTATCGTAGGAGCAAAATGATAGTCGGCTATTCTGCCTGTAACTTGTCTATTCATTTCTTCGGGGAAAGGAGATAACTTGTTGTGTGTTCGCAAACCTGCTTCTACATGACATACTTTTGCACCTGCATAAAATGCGGCAATACTAGCTGCCATTGTTGTTGTTGTATCACCATGAACATAAACGTAATCTGGTTGGTAATCTTCTAATATAGGTTTTAAACCTAGAATAATATCAGCAGTCAACGTAAATAAATTTTGATTCGGTTTCATTAAATCTAAATCATAATCAGGCTTTATTTCAAAAAAATCCAATACTTGATCTAACATTTCTCTATGTTGCGCAGTTACGCAAACTTTTGTTTCAAATTCAGGTTTTTTCTGAAATTCTTTCACTAATGGAGCCATTTTAATAGCTTCTGGTCTTGTGCCGAAGATTATAAGGTTTTTTATCATTTCGGAAGATGTTTTTTTAAGACTTCTTTTCTTAAATCACTACTCGAAAACCTGTGGTTACGCTTGTTAAAATACAGATCTATTCCGTTTTCTTCACAGAGTGTTCTGCCTGTGAAATTTTTATCTTGGTATTCTTCTCCTACAATACGCACATCTAATTTAAAAGCACGCAGAATATCTTCCAAATCTTGTTCAGTTGCATATGGAACAATTTCATCTACGTGTTTGCAGGCTTTTAATTGAATGTAGCGTTCTACAACCGTTTGAACCGGTTTGTTTTTTTCTGGTCGATCAATGGTTGGGTCTGTTTGTAAACCACAAATCAAGTAATCGCAATTTCGTTTTGCTTCTTCCAACATTTTTATATGACCTGCATGCAACAAATCAAAGGCACTAAAGGTAATTCCAACTTTCATATCAACTCATTACTCCTTTCAACACTTTTCGCCCAATCAACACTCCCGTCACTAAAAAAGCTGCCAAGAATCCTCCAATAAGTATTCCTTTCACCTTTCCAAACTTTTCTTTTTTCAAGGGTAAAATGGGTTTATCAATCACTTGGATCAAAGGCGTTTCTTTGCGCAGATTGATACGTGCTAATTCGGTTTGTTTGATTAATTCAGTTAATAATGCGGTATTAGCTTGTACATCTACTTCTTTTTTGATACCTGGCACTCGGCGCACGTTCAACGCTGGATTCAATCCAAACACTTCATCGTTGGAAACAGCAACACCCGTCAAGGAACTGTTCAAGGCTACTCGAATGGAATCGCGTTGACGCTCTAAAATAGCTAAGTTATCTTTCGCTTTTTTACTTTTTGTTTCTACGTAAAAATCAGAAACAATAACAGCTAAGGTTTCCGTGAATTGCTTCGCAAACAACTCATCTTTCGATTTGATATCTACGTTAATAATCGAATTCTTTTTATCTTTTTGACCAACCGTTAATTCTGCTTTTAGTAGATTATCGTAAATAGCTCCTAAAATACTGTCTTGTGTTCGCGATAAATTGCTTGCATGCACCGGAAATTGAATGTTTTTCAAGTTTTTCTTTTCTTTCCAACCTTTGCGCCACTCATTTGCTTGGATATACAAATCTGCTAGGGATTGCTTGTTGTTTTCAAGCGATACGGGTTCCAACAAGGCTTTTTGGATCATCAAACGAGATTTGAAAATTTCCAAGACATTTGCACCTTTGAACGCGCCACCAGAGGATGCACCGCCAATATCCAAACCTAATTGCGAGGCCAAGCCAGCTGCTGCAGAAGCGCCTCCTCCTTCTTCTTCCAAGGCAAAAGACAAACTTGCTGTGTAGATAGGTTTTTGATAGGTCGCATACCAAAAACCAAGCGCTGCGCCTACAAGTGCAACCAGTCCAATGATCAGCCACTTGCTCTTTAAATAACGAAACCACTCGCTACCTTTTAAAATCAACTCTTTCAAGGTGATTTCATCCTTTGGTTGAGGCTGAATTTGTAAATTATCTGTCATTTTCTGTATTAGTTAGTGTAATAAATCGACCCAATGCGAAACTGAATTGAAAATATCTTCTGTAAATTCTTCTTTTTTATAAACGGCAACTCTGATTTTCTTATTAATCGTTACCTCAACTTTTTCAATCAAGGTTTGCAAATAGTTTTTGTCAATCGATCCAACAATAATTAAATCAATAATGACTGAATTCATTCCTTTGGCACTATCACCAGTTAATAATACACGATCCAAATCACCCAATTTATTGATCACTTGATCGATTACTTGATCAATTCCGGTATATTTCAACGCAAATGACCGCAATAAACCAAACATGGGGTGTTGTTGATTGATTTGATAATGTTTGATTTTTGTTTGATCACTTTTACTTACCACTTGAATGAGGTTCAACTCAGTTAATTTATTCAATTCAATCCGAGCAGTATTACTATTAACTCCTAACTCACGTTCTACCCCTCTCAGATATACATTCATGGCTGGATTCAACAGTAATTTATTCAATAATTGAATGCGAATTTTGCTAGTAAAATATGAATTGATCTCCAATTAAGTTGCGTTTATTTTACGACTTCGTCACCATCAGTCACAGATTATTCTTAGACCAATGCACGAAAAACGATACAAATATACTCAAAATTGAGTAATGCACTACGTGTTTTCATGTACAAAATAATGAAAGGGATATTACTGATTAGTGGTTAAAAATGACTAAGTGTAAATCTTTCAATTAATTAAATAATAAAAAACGCGACAAATGTAAGTTAAATTACTTACTTTTGCCTACATCAAAACACATAAAATGAAAAAAACACTTATCCTTTTAGCAATTGCGACATCTATATCAAGCTTTGCTCAAACAGAAATGAATCGTTGGTCAGTAGGAATGAATATCGGTATTCATGATGGTCAAGCACCAACAGCCAT
>JAGOAZ010000002.1:230707-292413 GCA_017983675.1 Fluviicola sp. | reverse complement strand
GTAGTTGAACGTACTTTCAATGTGTAAGTTCCAGCTGCTACTCCGGTAATGGTTGCACCTGCTTGGTACGTTGTTCCATCAATACTGTACTCAACACCTGATTGTGTTGTGAAAACGATTGTTCCTGTTGTTGTTGCACATGTTGGTTGAACAGTTACACTTCCTGCCGGTGTACTTGGTGCACTTGGTACTGCGTTTACTGTAACTGTTGAACCTGTAGTTGTACAAGTATTGTCCGTAGTTGAGCGAACTTTCAATGTGTAAGTTCCAGCTGCAACTCCTGTAAAGGTTGCACTCGTTTGGTATGTTGACCCATTAATGCTGTATTCAACACCTGATTGTGTTGTGAAAACGATTGTTCCTGTTGTTGTTGCACACGTTGGTTGAACAGTTACACTTCCTAATGGTGTGCTTGGTGCACTTGGTGCAGCGTTTACAGTTACTGTTGCTCCTGTTGCTGTACATGTATTGTCTGTTGTTGAGCGAACTTTCAATGTGTAAGTTCCAGCTGCAACTCCGTTAAAGGTTGCACCTGATTGGTACGTTGACCCATTAATGCTGTACTCAACTCCTGATTGTGTTGTAAAGACGATTGTTCCTGTTGTAGTTCCACACGTTGGTTGAGCTGTTACACTTCCTACCGGCGTGCTTGGTACACTCGGTAATGCGTTTACAGTAACTGTAGATCCAGTTGTTGAACAAGTATTGTCCGTTGTTGAGCGAACTTTCAATGTGTAAGTTCCAGCTGCAACACCTGTGAACGAAGCTCCTGCTTGATACGTTGTTCCATCAATACTGTACTCAACACCTGATTGTGTTGTGAAAACGATTGTTCCTGTTGTTGTTGCACATGTTGGTTGAACTGTTACACTGCCTACTGGTGTGCTTGGTGCACTTGGTGCAGCGTTTACAGTAACTGTTGAACCTGTAGTTGAACAAGTATTGTCCGTAGTTGAACGTACTTTCAATGTGTAAGTTCCAGCTGCAACTCCTGTGAACGTTGCTCCTGCTTGATACGTTGTTCCATCAATACTATATTCAACACCTGATTGTGTTGTAAAGACGATTGTTCCTGTTGTAGTTCCACACGTTGGTTGAGCTGTTACACTTCCTACCGGCGTGCTTGGTGCACTTGATAATGCATTTACAGTAACTGTTGCTCCTGTTGCTGTACAAGTATTGTCCGTTGTTGAGCGAACTTTCAATGTGTAAGTTCCAGCTGCAACTCCTGTGAACGAAGCTCCTGCTTGATACGTTGTTCCATCAATACTATATTCAACACCTGATTGTGTTGTAAAGACGATTGTTCCTGTTGTAGTTCCACACGTTGGTTGAGCTGTTACACTTCCTACCGGCGTGCTTGGTACACTCGGTAATGCGTTTACAGTAACTGTTGATCCAGTTGTTGAACAAGTATTGTCCGTTGTTGAGCGAACTTTCAATGTGTAAGTTCCAGCAGCTACTCCGTTAAAGTTTGCGCTTGATTGGTACGTTGTACCATTGATACTGTACTCAACTCCTGACTGTGTTGTGAAAACGATAGTTCCTGTAGTTGTTGCACACGTTGGTTGAACAGTTACACTTCCTACCGGCGTGCTTGGTGCACTTGATACTGCATTTACAGTAACTGTTGCTCCTGTTGCTGTACAAGTATTGTCCGTTGTTGAGCGAACTTTCAATGTGTAAGATCCAGCTGCAACTCCGTTAAAGGTTGCACCTGATTGGTACGTTGACCCATTAATGCTGTACTCAACTCCTGATTGTGTTGTAAAGACGATTGTTCCTGTTGTAGTTCCACACGTTGGTTGAGCTGTTACACTTCCTACCGGTGTGCTTGGTGCACTTGGTACAGCATTTACAGTAACAGTTGCTCCTGTTGCTGTACAAGTATTGTCTGTTGTTGAGCGAACTTTCAATGTATAAGTTCCTGCTGCAACTCCGTTAAAGGTTGCACTTGATTGGTACGTTGACCCATTAATACTGTACTCAACTCCTGACTGTGTAGTAAAGACGATTGTTCCTGTTGTTGTTGCACACGTTGGTTGAACTGTAACACTTCCTAACGGTGTGCTTGGTGTAGGATTTATAGAAAATTGAATACTATCTTTTACTATAGCTGAAGAACAGCTCCCTGATCCTGTATTAGTTAAATATAATTTAATTGAACCGTTTGTAATATCTGAAGCACTTGGTGTATAAGTTGTCGTTAAAGCACTAGCATTAATGAAAGTTCCACTACCTGCAGTTGTCCAAATAGCTGAACCATTTGCAGCAGTTCCGCTTAACGATAAATTATTACCAGAACATACAGTTGCAGCTGAATTACCAGCATCTACTGTTGGAAGAGGAGTAAAAGAAACTGTAATACTATCAACAGCTGAAGTAGATGTTCCAGTAACTGTTAGTTTTAATTTCACTGAACCTGCAGAAACATCTGCTGCACTTGGCGTGTAAATAGGATTGCTAATTGTTGCATCACTAAATGTTCCGGTACCTAATGTTGACCATAATAATGTTCCGTTAGTTGCAGTTCCATTTAAGGTAACTGTTGAATTAGCACAAATTGTAGAAGTTGCTAATCCTGCATCAGATGTTGGTGAAGCAACAAAAACTACTATGTTAAAATTAGCAGGTGTTTGATCTTCTGCTCCATCATCATCAATTGCAGCATAAGTAAATACATCATTCCCAGCATAATTAGCAGTTGGTTGGTATTTCAAAACAGCAAAATCAGCAGCAACTATTGCTTCGTTAGCTGACATTGGCACGAGACTCAAACCGATTTGTTTGTACAACGTTCCATTTGTTGGTAAAGAAATGATTCTATAAGCAACAACTGTTCCATCAGCATCTGAAGAAGAAGCATCATCTAAGTCCGTTGTTGATGCATTCAAAGGAAGCACTGTTGCATTAGTAACATTATTAGTGATCGGAAACTGATTCGGATTTGGATTGGAAGTTGTTATAAATAATGAATAATCTTCTATTTCTCCATCCATCAATAACCCTATTGATCGCTCATCAACATTTGTAGTTCCTGAAACATCCGTTCGCGTATACGTACTTAAACGAATCCGAACATATCTTCTTCCATCATTTAAACCAGACAAACCAGTGTATGAAATTGATTTAGTTTGTGCAGATGCACTTGAACTAGCTGTTGTCGATTTAAATTCAGATGCCTCAAATTTCCCATTGTTATTCCAGTCAACCCAAGCATAAATATTTGCAGTTGAACCTGTATTATTTAATAAGGATACATTAAATGAATATGTTGAAGCTGTATTTAAAATAGCTGTAAACGATGCAACACCATTTTCTTCAGCACCATCACCATTTGTTCCGTTATTATCCGTAGCAATAATTACACTGTGCGGATTGTCATCGTTTTGAGTTGGAGCTGATGTTCCTAAATAAAGTTTCGTGCTATTTTCAATATAAAAATGTTGTGCGTAGTTACTACCTCCACCATTTTCATATGCGATTGGAGCATCACCTAAATCCCAACCTGTTGAACCACAAATATTCATAACAGGAGTTGCATCACAGTTAAAAGTAAATGGATTAGAACTTGCTGTAATTCCATCACCCATACTACCTTGTGTTTTATGGCCCACATAACAAAACTTCGCACTGTTTTCTTTTAAATAAACTGTCGTGTGACCACCAACTTCCATGACTTTTGCAATATCAACACCAGATGTGAAGCCATCAGGCAAAAACGGATTTAATGATGCATCCGTATTGCTACTTCCTAACATATTCCCTCCGTTTTGACCCCACAAGTAAAGATCTCCAGAATTAGTAATTACTCCTGCTGCAGGGTGTCTCGAATCATGCTCTTGAGCACTTAAATATTTAACATTTGTTAAAAATGTAGTTGCATTAATTTTGGGTTGTACCCATGTTCTTCTTTCTGTTGTTGTTAGATCTCCAAGTTGTCTAACGTCATTTGCTCCCAAGGCATAAACATTTCCATTTGTAGCAACAACATAATATGAATTATTTCGCTGCAATGGAGTATTTGTGTTGGCAGCATCATAAAATCCACCTGTAATTGCTATCATTCTTGGAGTAATACCACTTGGTAAAGTCATCTCTGTAGCGTAACCCAAAGCAGCCACTGCTGTATTGTCACCTTTGTATGCACTCATTCCCCATGTGTATGCTTTATAGGCAGATCCATCATAAGTTAACGCAACAAAAGCTCCTTTTGTATCACTGGCAACTTGTCCACGTAAAGCAATAATATTTCCCAAAGGTGTTGAGGCATCAATTTTAACTTGGTGCCAATTATTATTAATGCTTGTACTTCCGTCACCATATAATTTTGCTGTTGTTGCTCCTGAAGTATTTGAACTCAAAATATATGCAAATCCAGCCTGAGTTCTTAAAATTAAATTATTGTGAATAGCTACAAGAGATACAACATCTGAAGGTGTAACTCCAACAGGTAATCCATCAGTTTTACTATTAATTGTTAATTTTTGAAACGATGTACTTGACGTAATTGCGTCTGGAACTGCTACACCTTCTATACCCCATGCAAACAACCCAGTTGTCGTTAATAAGACTGATTGTTCGTCTTGAATATTACTTGCTGTTGTTGCAATTAAAGGCGTACCTGTTAAACCTGGATAATTAGCTACAATTATGTCTTGAGGTGTTGTTGCAGGAGTAGTCCCATCTGAATTCATGTTTTGCCCCCAACCTGACCAAGAACCATCATTTTTTTGTGCAACCGATTGGTGAAAAGCACTAACTATTAAATCATACAACGATTCCGGATCACACGTTCCTGCTACAATAATTGAAGGAGGAGCAACATACGCTATAACATCTAGTGAGACAGATGTAGACACACAACTTGATGTGTTATTTTTAACCGTTAAAGGGTAAGTTCCAGCAGTCAAACCAGAAAAGATTGTACTCGACTGATATGTTGATCCATTAACACTATACAATAAATTTGCTCCTGTTGGTGCTGCCACCGTAATTGTTCCAGTAGAAATTGAACTCGTTGGTTGTGAAGTAACAGATGCGCTAATGTTAGTTGGTGAAGGATTAATCGTTAAAACTAAATTATCTGAAACAGTTAATCCACTTCCAGTTACTGTCATTGTCAAAGTAACTGTTCCTGAAGAAATATCTGCCGCACTCGGTGTATACAATGTTGCACCCAAAGTTGCATTGGCAAATGTTCCTGTACCAGAACTTGTCCAAGCAATAGTACCATTTGTCGCAGTTCCTGTTGTAGTGTACGTTCCAGATGAACAAATCACTCCTGTTGCTGGTCCTGCATCAGCTGTTGGTACTGGATCGTTATCTGTAATTGTTACAATTCCTAAACCATCTGTAATTGATCCATTTGTTGGATCCGATAAAATAACTTTAAAATATTCAGTTGGTTCATTGATGGCATCGTTAACAATTGGAATTGTAATATTCTTGGTTAATATTGTAGGTTGTGACGCTAAAAACGTGAAAAATCCTGCAGCTGGAATTGTCGGAGTTAGAAAATCAGAAGTTATCACTGCTGAACTGTCACTAACTGAAAAATAAACTTTCACATCGGATGTAGGTGCGGCACTTAGTGTAACGGGTACAGTTATTGTAGCGGTTCCTTCAACAACCGTTGCATTTCCAATTGTTAATTTTGGAAACAATGCCAAGTAATTATTCAACGCATCTAATAATCCAGAAGTTGCCGCGTTTCCTGAAACAGAACCTGGAACTCCACTTATGCTCAATGTTTGTCCGTTAAAGGTTAATCCAATGTATTTTGTGTCTGTTATCGTGTAGGTCGAACTACCATTTGTGCCATTTGTAGCTAAGGTAACGTTTGTACCTGTTGTTGGTTGAAAACACATGGTCGTTACTTGACCACTTGGTGCACGCCATTTAATGAAACCATTGATTGTTTTTTCGACTCCACTTGCATCTGTTATCAATACACTTCCAACAATGTCATTTCCTTGTAAAGTGAAAATAGAAGCAGTTGAATTTTGAGCAAACTGTAAGTTTGTCCAACCCAAACCTACACCAGATGTTCCTGCAGTAAAATACGCATTTGTTGACTGATTATTGGCAGTGTTGTCTCCAACAAATCCATTGCTAAATGGAACGGTAATGAAGTTTTGAGCTGTTAAATTACTATGTGATAATAGCGAAAAAAACGCAACTAGAAAAAAAGACTTCATTACTGAAATCTTTTTCGAATCAAAAATGAATCGAATCATAGGTATTTATTTATTTTGGTAAGGCAAAATAACAACAAATAAACTATGTTTTTTAACTTAGGAATGCTGAGACGCAACCTTTAGGGGTGTTTATTTTTATCCAGAATCAATTCAAACAAATTTTTATACACATTTTTGTGTAGTATAATTCTCGGTTTTTTATATAAAAAATTGAATGTATTATTTTTAATGGAATGATTTATAACCACTTAAGAATTTGTTGTCGTGATTATCTAATTTTATTCAACTTGAGCAACTGCTACTCAATCTCCACATTAAAATTAGGGTCAAATTTTAGCTTTCCAGCTATAGGAGAAGTGCTTCCAGGGATTAAAAACCCTTTGATAATACCTGTTTGTCCTTTTAAAACCAAATCAAATACTTGTGCTTCGGTGATTTTTTTCGATGCCAACTCAAATGGTACTTTAAATCCACATTGCGCAAAATTGGCACACCCAACAGCGGTTTTACCAATCATTAATTTGGCACTTTTGCATTTCGGACAATCCAAAGTGGTGATATCAATTTTTTCTTTCGGTTTTCTAGGTGCACGAGGCGTTTTTGAACCTGCTGGCTTTGCCGTTTCATCGTGAATTTCAATCTTGCGGTAACTATTAAAAATAACCTCATCGGTCAATTCGCGCACCATTTGATACAATTCCTGCTTAAACGTATCCAATTGATATTCTCCCTTTTCAATCAAGCGGATTTTTCGTTCCCAATTACCTGTTAATTCCGGACTTTTCAATAAATCATTTTGAATCGTATCAATCAAGTCCATACCCGTTTGGGTGGCTAAAATATTTTTGCGATTCTTCTCAATGTATTTGCGGCGAAACAGCGTTTCAATAATATTTGCACGTGTTGACGGTCGACCAATTCCATTGTCTTTCATCAATTCTCGTAAATTTTCGTCATCCACTTGTTTTCCAGCCGTTTCCATTGCACGCAAAAGTGTTGCCTCGGTAAATGCTTTAGGCGGTGACGTTTTTCCTTTGTGAACAATTGGTTCGTGAGGACCTGTTTCACCCGCATCAAAATGTGGCATCGTGCGTTCTTCATCACCCTTAACCGCTTGTTTATCGTCTGCATAAACAACACGCCAACCTGGTTCTATGATCTGTTTTCCTGTTGCTTTGAAATCCAAGGTTCCTACTTTTGCCAAAACAGTTGTATTAGACACCTTACATTCTGGATAAAAAACAGCAATAAAACGCTTGGCAATTAAATCGTAAACTTGTTGCTCTGTGGGCGTAATACCAGATGGAACAACACCTGTTGGAATAATCGCGTGGTGATCGGTTACTTTTTTATCGTCAAAAACAGCTTTCGATTTTGGAATTGGAGCAGCTAATAACGGCGCTGTAAAACGCGAATAATACTGCATGCCTTTTAATATTGCAGGAATTTTCGGGTAAATATCTTCTGATAAATAAGTTGTATCGACACGCGGATAAGTGACAATTTTCTTTTCGTACAAACTTTGTACATTTTTCAAGGTATCATCTGCTGAAAAGCCAAATTTACGGTTTCCCTCTACTTGTAAAGCTGTTAAATCAAATAAGCGCGGATTTCCCTCTTTTCCCTCCTTGATTTCAAATGAAGTCACTTCGAATGGATGTTGTTTCAAATAAGCCAACCCTTTTTCAGCTTTTTCAGCACTTGTTAAGCGTTCGATCTGACACAAGAATTCAGTTTCTTTGTATACGGTTTTTAATTCCCAATATTCATCTGAAACAAAAGCATTGATTTCTTTTTGACGCTGCACAATCATTGCCAAGGTAGGCGTTTGCACACGACCTATTGAGAATGTTGCTTTTCCTTGACCAAATTTCTTGGTAAAAGCACGTGTTGCATTGATTCCTAATAACCAATCGCCAATTGCCCGTGCAGAACCAGCTGCGTATAAATTATCGTATTGAGCACCATCGCGTAATTTCTGGAAACCTTCTTTGATTGCTTCTTCAGTTAAAGAAGATATCCACAAACGTTTGACTGGTTTGTTGCATTTTGCTTTTAACAATACCCAACGTTGAATCAATTCTCCCTCTTGTCCAGCATCCCCACAATTGATTACTTCCGTACAATTTGCAACCAAGCGTTCGATACACGCAAATTGTTTTTGCACTCCAGCATCATCAACAACTTTTATTCCGAAATTTTTTGGAATTATTGGTAAATCTTCCAATTTCCACCATTTCCAACTTTCTTGATAGTCATGAGGCTCCTTCAATGTGCATAAATGACCAAAGGTCCAGCTCACCCAATAACCATTCCCTTCCCAATAACCGTCATTTCGGTTACGAGCGCCAAGAATTTCAGCAATGTCTTTTGCAACACTGGGTTTTTCTGCTATACAAAGTATCATCTTTTACAAAGATAGCGAATGATCAACGAAGAAATCTGAATGAAATAAGTGGATTTTATGAAATCTTTCAACAATTTTTTAATAAGTCGAATAAACTGTTCTTATTTTTTAGTGTAATACTTCACTTGAAAAGCTACAGCATTTTTTTCATCTGCTTCGTGCGAAAAAACAACGGAAGAATCCCAATTATTTTCATCAATTTCTGGGAAAAATGTATCCGCACCGTAAACATGATCAACATGAGTGATATATAATTCATCGATACAATTTAACGCAAGTGCCTGCTGATATATTTGACCACCTCCAATAATGAAAATGATGCGGTCTGATTCATTTTCATAGGCTTTTAAACAAGCTTCGAGTGAATGAAAAACCACACAATCTGGTGCAGTAAAATCTGTGTTGCGTGTTAAAACAACATTTTCACGTCCAACAAGTGGGCGAAAACGCTCTGGAATGGAATCGAAATTCTTACGACCCATCACAACGATATGACCTACTGTTGTTTCTTTGAAAAACTTCATGTCAGCAGGCAAATGCCACATCAAATCATTGTTTTTCCCAATTCCACGTTCGTTGTCCATTGCAACAATCAATTGTACTTTCATATCGTAATAATTATCTAAAGGCAGCCAAACACATTGCTTGCATACCCACTAATAAGGCTTGATTATCGCTATCAAATTTTGGGTGATGAACACCAAAAGTTATTCCTTTCGCTTCATTTCTAACTCCTAAACGGAAGAAGCAAACGGGAATTTCTTGCGCATAAAATGAGAAATCTTCCGATGTCAAACGTATCGGCATATCTTCTACTTTTTCAGCGCCAAAAAAATCAATAGCTGCTTGTTTCATGGAACGCGTCACTTTCGGATCGTTTTCCAAATACGGATAACCTTTATCGATTATTAAACTTGCTGTTGCACCAAATTGATCACACGTTCTTTCCACAAACGAGCTGATTAATTCGTGTGCTTCAGCGCGCCAAGCTTCGTTCATTGTTCGAAACGTACCTTTCAAAACAGCAGTTTCAGGAATAATATTCGTTGCGCCAATTGCTTCAAAATGTCCGAATGACAAAACTGTTGGTATTTTCGGATCGCATTTTCTACTCACAATTTGTTGCAAACCTGTCAACAACTGCGCACCAATCATAATCGGATCGATAGTTTGATGAGGCATTGCACCATGGCCGCCTTTTCCATGAATTGTCAAATAAATTTCGTCACAAGAAGCCATATATAAGCCTTCTCTGAATCCTAATTTACCCACTTCCATTTCTGGAAACACATGCAAAGCAATCATTTCTTTCACCGGCGGATTTTCCAACACACCAGCTTTCATCATCAAGGATGCTCCACCTGGATTTTTTTCTTCACCTGGCTGGAAAATCAATTTCACTGGTGCAGCTAATTCATTTTTTAATGTATTCAATATTTCTGCTGTCCCTAACAAAATAGCTGTATGAACATCGTGTCCACATGCGTGCATGATACCTTCGTTTTGCGACGAAAATGGCAATCCTGTTTGTTCGGTTATAGGTAAAGCATCCAACTCTGAACGCAATGCAATACAGGCTTGTTCCGAAGAATGACTGTCATTGCAAATTAATGCAACAACTCCCGTTCCAGCTACACCGGTTTGGTGTTCAATTCCAAGTTTTGTCAATTGTTGCGCAACAAAAGCCATCGTATTGTATTCATGAAAAGACAACTCCGGATGCTGGTGCATCGTTTCGCGATAAGCAATTACCTTATCCAATAAAGCAGTTGCATGCTCTTTGATAAGGGTTTGTAAATTATTCTTCATCTTTCCAAGTTAATATTCCAGAACGTATCATCACAAAAGCAACATACAACATGATTACACCAAAAATAACTTTAATAACGGCTGGACTAATTTTCGCTGCAAATTTTGAACCTACATATCCGCCAATTAAAAAAGTTCCTGCGATGACTAAACCGTATTTCCAATTAACTTGTCCTGCTTTCCAATAATTCATCACACCAAGTATCACTACTGGCATACTTAATATAAATAAACTCGTTCCCGATGCCTCTTTTTGACTCAAGCC
Organism: Fluviicola sp.; assembly: GCA_017983675.1. Taxonomy (GTDB): domain Bacteria; phylum Bacteroidota; class Bacteroidia; order Flavobacteriales_D; family Crocinitomicaceae; genus Fluviicola. The sequence goes on along the minus strand of JAGOAZ010000002.1, from coordinate 281,732 downwards.
CAAGAAAAAAACTAATGCAGGAACGATGATTATTCCGCCACCAACACCAATTAAGCCAGATAAAATTCCAGCTGCTAAGCCAATTATTACAAGTATTGTTATTATTTGAAATGTCATCTTATTTTTCATCTAACCAATTTCGCTACCAAATTACACATTTGTAGCATCAATAAAAATAGTTCACGTTTTTCAACTTACCAATAAGTTACAACCACGCAAATCTGATTGGTCAAAACGGCCCATTAATTTTAGTTTCCCGTTTGTGCTTCTGCCTAAATCTTGCGTTTCAACAAATGCGCACGAATAAATATTCGCTAAATCGATAATATTTACACCACCTGTTTTATTTGTCGCAACTGTCGTAAAAGGATCATTGACTTCACGCAAGGAAAAGCGCATCCACGGTGGTAAAGAGAAACTGCCATTTTCATCGCTGTATGCTTGTGACAATAATTCACACATCCCGTATTCTGATGAGATCACATTGACATTGAAACCTTTACATAAAGTTGTATGCAATTCTTCTTTCGTCATTTCTTGTCGCGTTCCTTTCATTCCTCCCGTTTCAATAATAGTAACTCCACTTAAATCAGGCTGAAGTGCCGTAAAATCGAGTAAAGCATACGAAACGCCAAACAACACACATTTTTTACCAGCTTTTTTGCCAAGTGAAATTGCTTGTTGCAAGGCAGTAAAATCGGTCAAATAAAACCCAGACAACTCGTGATTCGTAGCTGAAATTAATTTTTCAACCATGTAAATCAAACTGGAATTTCCCTGTTCCACATAATTTGGAAGCAATGCAAATACAATTTGATCCGCTAATGGCCCAACAAAATGCTCATAGGTTGGAAAAAACGAACGCTCATAAAGTAAACAATCGGCTACTAAATGTTTACTCCGTTCCATACCAGTTGTGCCACTACTCAAAAATCGAATTTGCTCTTGTTTATTTAAAGCAATAATGTCGTGTGATTTGAAAAAAGAAATGGGTAAATGAGGAATTTCTGAATAATGTTTTGGTTCGGGGCGATTGATGAATGAAAGATATGATTGATAAACAGCAACATTTTTTCGTTGATATGCATACACTTCAAGTGCACAACGGTTAAAATCTTCTTCCGTTTTTATTGTGAAAATCCGTTCAATCAAATCATTCATGCTACAAAGATAAGTTATCTCATTTCAAATGCAGTGTAACAAATGTATTATTGGTCGATTTTAATCAACGGCAAATGCAATTCAAAACTAGTTCCTGATCCTAAATTACTTTTTACTTTTATTATTCCCTCGTGTGCTTCAACTATTAATTTCACATAGTACAAGCCCAAACCAAATCCTTTTACATTGTGTAAATTACCTGTTGGCACGCGGTAAAACTTGTCAAAAATCAATTTTACATCCTCTTTTTGAATACCAATTCCGTTATCAGTAACTGTTAAGATAAAATAAGAAGCATTTGATTGGGTTGTTATGGAAATATGAGGCGTTTCGTTGCAATATTTGACTGCATTGTCTAATAAATTATAAATCACGTTTGTTATGTGTACTTCGTCAACATACAAACGGTCAACGGAGGCTTCGCATTGCAAAGAAATGGTTGCGCCAGAATCTGTTTGATTGATTTCAAAGCTCTCTTTAGCAGCAGCTAACAAAGTATGAATCGATTCCCAATCTTTTTTTAAAATAAGTTTTTCCTTGTCCAATTTCGCAACATTCAACACCCGTTCGACTTGTTGTTCCAAGCGTTTGTTTTCTTTGTAAATGATTTCTGCATATTTCTTTAGTTTGTCTACATCTGATGTGAAGTCACTACGCATCAACAATTCACTCGATAAACCAATGGTTGCTATTGGTGTTTTTAATTCGTGCGTCATGTTATTGATGAAATCTGTCTTGATTTCCGATAAACGCTTTTGACGCAAAATGATTGAAATTGCAAACGCAAAAAAGGATAATACTAATGCACTAATTGCAATTAGATAAATCCACGGTGAATCAATTTGCTTAATTTGATTGATTGAATGTCCTGTTACATCAGGAAATTTAACAGTGAAATAATGACCATCTTTAAGCCAAGGTTGTTTGATTTTTCGAATGGAAGCATAACTAGTGGCCGTGTTTTTATACTTGTTTGCTTTTGTATAATGTATCCGTGAACTAAATTCGATTGAATCGGAATAGCAATCGTAAATACCATAAATAAAATCCTGATTTAGACTTTGGTGATCAAATTCACGCATCAACAAAGTTTCCAAATAATCTGGAACAACCTCATCAGCCACATCAACTAAGAAGTAATTTACCGAAAGCTGTTTAACCGCTCCGTATAAATTAGCTGAATTGGTTGGAATTGGCGTTTGTTGCGCTAATTGTTCCAATACATCGCGTAATGCAATATGTGCTCGTTCTGAAAAACGAACGGTATTCAAACTGTCTTCCTTTGCTTGAATGGTAATTGCCAATACTTGTGCTTGAATCGTTTTCTTGATCCAGAACAACTGTATAAACAAGATGCTTGTGATCGCAACAATTCCCAATAAAATTACCGAATTAACTGTCTTTCTGTTCATCTTGTCTCATTCTTCTGGTAAAAATACAAGATTTTGGACGAATATCGTTTTTTCAAAAAATTTCAGTAAATTCAAGAAACAAACTTTAAACGAATGGGAGCTGGAACATTTACACAATTATACATTCAACTCATTTTTGCAGTCAGAGGACGAAGAAATCTCATCTTACAATCTTGGGAAGACGATTTGTACAAATACATCACTGGAATTATCCAGCAAAAAGGTCAAAAATTGTTGGCTATCAATGGAATGCCCGACCATATTCACATACTAATCGGTATGAAACCGACATGCTGTTTGTCTGATTTGGTTCGTGAGGTGAAAAAATCCTCCAATAAATTCATCAAAGAAAATAAATTTGTAGCTGGCAAATTTGAATGGCAAGAAGGTTTTGGAGCATTTTCGTACAGCCATTCTGCATTTTCTAATGTCATTCGCTACATCGATAACCAAAAACAACACCACCAAAACAACACCTTTCGTGATGAATACATTGAATTTCTAAGAAAATTCGATATCGCTTACAAGGATGAATATTTGTTTGAATGGATTTCAAAAAATGAATAAAACGAACAAAATTAACGTGCGACCCCGATGGGGTCGTTTCTGCTACAACGTTGTTGTAGCTAGAGCTATTTGATCCCGACGGGATCATTTACGACTCCATCGGAGTCGCATAGCTATAACCCCTAAAGTATCTCATAAAACATCATACCCTGTCGACTCCATCGGAGTCGCATATTTATAACCCAAAAAGTATCTTATAAATCATCACATCCAACCGACTCCATCGGAGTCGAACAGCTATATCCCCCAAACCGACCCCATCGGGGTCGCAAAGTTATGCCGCTTAAAATCCTTGAACCCCGTTAACCGTGGTGTACTTCAATATGTTCTTTTTATCTGGATGGATGCGTGCGAATGCAGATTGAACCGCCAAAGTTCCCTCGTGGAAACCGCACAGAATTAATTTCAATTTGTTTTCATACGTATTGACATCGCCAATTGCATAAATCCCCGGAATATTCGTTGAATAATCCAACGTATCTACTTTGATCGCGTTTTTCTCGATGTCTAATCCCCAGTCAGCAATCGGTCCTAACGAAGGTTTCAAACCAAATAACGGAATGAAATGATCGGTATCACGTACGATTTCACCTTGTGTATTATGCTGTATAATGACTTTCTCCAATTTGTCTGATCCAGCTATACCAACAACCTCAGCCTCTGTAATCAAGGTGATTTGTCCTTTTTCTGATAAATCGATTACTTTTTGAACAGAATCCAAATGCCCTCTGAACGAAGCGCTTCGGTGAACCAAAACAACCTCTGATGCAATTTTCTTCTCAGTTAAAAATATCGACCAATCCAATGCTGAATCACCACCACCAGCGATAACACAACGTTTGCCACGGTAAAACTCAGGATCCTTGATGATGTATTCAACACCTTTGTCTTCAAAATCAGCTAAGTTGGTAATCGGTGGTTTTCTAGGTTCAAAAACACCTAATCCACCTGCAATCATAACAATTGGAGCGCGGTGTTGCGTTCCCTTAACAGTCGTAACAATGAATTGATTATCATCCGTTTTTTCAATAGAAAGCGCTGCTTCACCTAAGGTAAATCCTGGTTTGAATGGCGCTGCTTGTTCCATTAAATTATCGATTAACTCCCCTGCCAAAACCGATGGAAAACCGGGTATGTCGTAAATAGGTTTCTTGGGATAAATCTCTGAACATTGCCCACCTGGTTGCGGTAAGGAGTCAATTAAATGACATTTCAATTTCAATAGTCCAGCTTCAAAAACTGTGAACAAACCAACTGGTCCTGCTCCGATGATGATAATATCTGTTTCAATCATTATTTCTGATAAAGTGTTGCAAAAATAGCTATTCTGACTAAACAGACCAACCGAAAAAAGGTTCATTTATTTTTTGTTAACACATTATCCTTATTTTTGGGAGAAATAGCCTGCTTGTGAAATTATTTCTTTCGAAAATACAACATTCAATAAAAGAAAATGGACCGTTCTTGTTCATTCTACTGCTTGCTGTTTTGTTGCGTTTTTGGAATTTCAATCAAGCACCATTTACACACGACGAACTAAGCGCTTTGTTGCGCACCAATTTCCCCAACTTTCAAGAACTAATCGCAAAAGGTGTCGCAATTGATGGTCACCCAGCCTTTGTTCAAGTATTCTTGTACTATTGGACTAAAGTTGTTGGTGATGCAGAATGGATAGTAAAATTACCTTTTGTAGTAAGCGGACTCGGTGCTGTCGTTCTTTGTTACAAAATTGGCAAACGTTGGTTCAATGAAACTGTAGGTTTGGTTGTGGCTGCTCTGGTTGCAACTTCTGAATATACGGTCATGTACAGTTTAATTGCGCGCCCATATACGACTGGCTTATTTTTTAGCTTACTACTGCTCTATTATTGGGGAGAAATCGTTTTCTTTCAGGCAAAAGCTTGGAAATACTACTTTGGTGCTGCAATTGCCGCTGCATTGTGTGCATACAATCACCATTTTGGCATGTTAACTGCAGCTTTAGTTGGGGCGTGCGGACTTTTTCTTATTCCAAAATCATTATTGCTTCGGTATTTGACTTTTTGCGCAGTAGCCTTGTTGTTATACCTTCCTCACCTCTCCATTCTCTTGGGACAATTAAAAATTGGTGGCGTCGAAGGCTGGTTAGGGAAACCCGATCATACTTTTTTTCAATCGTATAGCAATTACATCCTTCACTTTTCGTGGTTGACCAAAGTCGCTTTACTGCTTGTCGTAGGTTTTGGAATAGTGCAACTCAAAAGCAACAGCAAGTTATCCGCCAAACCTACACTTATCGCTGGATTACTTTTCTTTGCGGTCTTTTTTACAGGCTACTTTTATTCCATTTATGGAACTGCGGTTTTACAGTATTCTGTTTTAATCGTTGTATTTCCGCTCCTACTATTCTTTGCTTTTGGCTGGATAAAAAACTGCTCGAAAAAAGTGAATTGGCTGTTAGTATTACTTATCACGACAAGTTTTTCGTACACCTTAATAAAAGACCGACTGTTTTACACCGTTTTTTATGTGCCAACATTTAAACAATTAGTCGTAGATGCAACAAAAGCAACGCAAACCAATCCGAAAACAGCTGTGCTATTGTTTACTGACGAAGCAAAAACAAATTTTTACAGTAATGAAATAACTATTCCAAAACAAACAGTTTTCATAACCATCGAACGTTGGGATGAAAGCCGTTTGGCAACGTATGTTGAGGCTCTCAGCAAACAACACGACCAACTCTACTTTGGAGCAACAGCAAGCGTTCCACCCACGTTTTACCCCATCATCCAACAATTTTTCCCCTTCACCAAAGCAACACACAATTATTTTGCTGCAAGCTCAGTTGTCTTTACAAAAAACAAACACGACGAGAAAGACGAAGTACTCTATGCGGTGAAAAACGTTTCGATGAAAGCAGGCGAAGAGTGGGGACCTGGATTGAAGCGTGAACTCGCAACGATGAATGTATCAAAAAATGATTTCATTGATATGTACGCTACTATCCAATTTGCTGACAATAACCAAGTTGCAGGATTGGTCAGTACACTCGTCGCAGCTGATAGTTTGCACTACTACAATGCAAGCATGCCACAGCAATTTGAAAGTAAAGACTCGATAATTACACTGATTCTATCGCTGAAATTGGCGGACATTGCCTGGAACAAACTAAACAAGCCTTTCTTCAACGGCTACATTTGGAATAGCAGCAAAGGTCCTTTGAAAATTAATCAGTTGACGATCATAAAACGAAAAGGAAACCCATACATCTATTCGCTTTTCGAACCGATAGTTACCGATTAAGCGATATAACGTTTTGCAAACTCCCACAACACGATTCCCGCACAAACAGATACATTCAAACTGTGTTTGGTGCCAAATTGTGGAATTTCAATGATGTAATTGGATTGATCGATAACTGCTTGATCGACACCGTCAACCTCGTTGCCAAAAACCAATGCAAAACGTTGTTCGGGTAATGCGTTAATTTGTTGTAATTCAACCGTTTTCTCTGCTTGTTCGATACTGCACACACAAACATTTGCGGCTTGTAATTGCGCCACAACATCTGTTATCGATTCGTGGTATTCCCACGTTACCGATTCCGTTGCACCCAAGGCAGTTTTCTGAATGTCGCGGTGCGGCGGTTGCGCAGTGATGCCACAAAGGATTATTTTTTCCACATTAAACGCATCAGCGGTGCGAAAAAAAGACCCAATATTGTTCAAACTCCGAATGTCATTCAACACCACAATAAGCGGGAATTTAGCTTGTTCGTGGAAGGTTTGTTCATCCACGCGATCCAATTCCCACAATTTTAACTTTCGATTCATCGGTGTAAAAATAGTGAGATTTTTAAGAACTACTTCACGAAGTACTGCAAACATAAATCCTTTTTCTTTTGGGCGCTCGAGCAGGCTTTCCGCTGCAAGTCCTCGTCCCGAAAATTCGGAACTGTGGGCTTTCCACTACAATCCTTAGCGCTTTTTTATCGTGTGTTTCAATTCGTATTGTTCTGTTTACCAAAAGGGAATTGTTGTTAATAACATCCCCGTTTTTTCTTTTGTCGTTTCGGGTATTGCTTCTAACTTTATCGTTTGATAAAAACAACTCACATTGGCGAAAGGTAAAAACGATAAAAGTCCAGCGGAAACCCCGCTAATGAAGCAATACAATCAGATCAAAGCGAAACATCCGCAAGCTTTGCTCCTCTTTCGTGTGGGCGATTTTTACGAAACATTTGGCGCAGATGCCATCACCGCTTCCAAAGTATTGGGTATTGTACTAACAAAACGTGGTGCCGGTTCCCCTTCCGAAGTTGAATTGGCTGGATTTCCGCACCATTCGTTGGAAACATATTTACCAAAATTAGTCCGTGCAGGTCACCGCGTAGCGATTTGCGATCAGCTCGAAGATCCAAAAATGACCAAAACGATTGTGAAACGTGGAGTAACGGAATTAGTAACACCAGGTGTAGCTTTCTCGGACAAACTGCTCAACGGTCACCAAAATAATTTCCTCGCTGCTGTTTATTTCGACAAAGAAATTCACGGAATTTCATTCCTCGATGTATCAACAGGCGAATTTTTTACCGCACAAGGAACCCTCGATTATATCAATAAATTACTGCAAGGTTTTGAACCGAGCGAAGTACTTTACCCCAAAAATAAAAATCGCTTTTTTGAAGAAAATTTCGGTACACGATTCTATACATTTCGCTTAGACGATTGGATTTTTACCCCTGATTTTGCAACAGAAAAATTAACCAATCATTTTGAAACCAATTCCTTAAAAGGTTTTGGAATTGCCGATTTATCAGCGGGTATTATTGCTGCTGGTGCAATTCTGCACTATTTGAGCGAGACACAACACGATAAATTAGGTCACATCACCCAAATTCAACGCATCGAAGAAGATAAATTTGTTTGGTTGGATCGCTTTACCATTCGCAATTTGGAATTAATCGCTCCATTGAATCAAGGCGGTACAACCTTATACGATACAATCAACGGAACGCAAACTCCTATGGGTGACCGTTTGTTAAAACGTTGGATTGTCATGCCGCTCAAAACGCCTTCGAGTATTCAATTACGCCTCGATGCTGTATCCGATTTATTGGCTAATAATGAATTACGGGAGCAAATCGACTTGGAATTAAGCGAAATTGGCGACATCGAACGTTTGATTTCAAAAGTTGCAGTTGGCCGAATTCAACCCAAAGAATTGCGGGTACTCGCGCGTATTTTGGAGCACATGGGACCTTTGAGTGATTTGTGTCAAAAAAGCCCGAGCAAACTCATGCAGCAATTGGCAAAAGGAATCGATCCTTGTTTCGATTTTGTGGAACAAATCAACAACACCATACAAGAAGATCCTGCTGTTGCAATTGGCAAAGGAAGTGTTATTGCCGACGGAATTCATACTGAATTAGACGAGCTGCGCGCCATTGCATTGAACGGTAAAGATTACTTGGAAAACATGCAAGAACGGGAATCCCAACGCACTGGAATTCCTAGTTTAAAAATTGCGTTCAACAATGTATTTGGGTATTACTTAGAGGTGCGTAATACACACAAAGACAAGGTTCCCGAAGAATGGATTCGCAAACAAACCTTGGTGAGCGCAGAACGCTACATCACACCCGAATTAAAAGAATACGAAACAAAAATATTAGGCGCGGAAGACCGCATCCATGCTATTGAAGCAACCTTATATGCGCAACTCGTAACTGAATTAGGCACTGCAGTTGAAACAATACAAAAAAATGCGTTTTTGATTGCTCAGTTAGATTGCTTAACTGGTTTTGCAACCAAAGCATTGATGAACAATTACTGCAAACCAACAGTCAACGATTCGTATGCTATCGACATCAAAGAAGGAAGACATCCTGTAATCGAAAAATTACTCAAAGCAGGCGAAGCATACGTTCCAAACGACGTTTATTTGGACAAAGACAAACAACAAATCATCATGATTACCGGGCCAAACATGGCGGGTAAAAGTGCGCTTTTGCGCCAAACAGCATTGATTGTACTTATGGCACAAATTGGTTGTTTTGTTCCTGCGCAAGCCGCAACTATTGGTATCGTTGATAAAATATTTACGCGTGTTGGTGCTTCCGATAATATCACTTCGGGTGAATCGACCTTCATGGTAGAAATGAACGAAACCTCTTCCATCCTCAATAACCTTTCTGACAGAAGTTTGTTGCTACTTGATGAAATTGGTCGTGGAACAAGTACTTACGATGGTATTTCGATTGCATGGGCAATTGCCGAATTCATTCACGAACACCCATCTGCGAAAGGAAAAACCTTGTTTGCAACCCACTACCACGAATTGAACGAAATGGAAGCACAATTTGAGCGTATCCACAATTTCACCATCAGCGTCAAAGAAGTCGGTCAAAAAATCATCTTTTTGCGCAAATTAATTCCTGGAGGAAGCGAACACAGCTTTGGTATTCACGTTGCAAAATTAGCGGGTATGCCAAAGAAAGTGATTCAACGCGCCGAATCCATGTTGGCACAATTGGAGTTAAACAACCGCTCGACCGACAAATCAACGATCAAAGAAGCCATCGCGCAATCCGATATTCAAATGAGCTTTTTCCAGCTCAACGATCCCGTTTTGGAGCAAATCCACGAACAGTTAATCAGCATCGACATCAACACCCTGACACCCGTGGAGGCCTTGATGAAATTGAACGAGATTAAAAAACTGACGGGAGGGTGAAATATAGTTTAGCTATGAAAAACTTTAATAGCAAATAGAATTAATAAGATTTAACAACTATTCATTTTTTTTATTAAAAACAAATTCTATATTTGTAAAGCCTGTTTCACATGAAGGTCGGCTCCATGCCGTTGAAGGTTTTCCTTCTTAGTGTGATGATGGGCTTTTTTTATGCCTTATTTATTCGTTTCATCATTATTTTAAAGGTGTATAACTGAAATTATTTGTCTATCTAAATAATCTATATACCTATTTTCTCCTCTTTCCATTTTACGTTGCAAGGCCCATAAAAAATAATCAGCAATATTTATAATTGGTTCAGTTGTAGGGTGCTGGACGTTAAAAACAATCTCACAACAATTACAAGCATCAGGGTATTTTTGTTCTGCTTTGGAGATCGCTTTCTGTAAACCTTTTTCAAGATTTGTATGAGTGGTACAACGACTACGATGTGCAATATTGAGAACTAATTTATCAAAACCGTTCATGCTTGAATGCAACAAATGTGATAAAATATCCGCATAAAATTCTGCTTGATTACCATTGTGCTTTTTTTCATAAACATCATATAGCTTTCTACCTACCACGGCTTCAAAGTGGCAATTGGTTGATTTGATAAATTCAAATGCCATTTTTCTAACCTCAGGAACGTCGTCTTTGGCGTGAAGAAAATAACCCATCTTTGATTTCTTTTTTTGAATACTTGGAATATCAACCAAATAAGGATCATTTGCTATTCGAGTTTGTAATTGTAATAACTTCTCTCTTACCTCATGGATGGGTTCATCGATCGTTAGCATTCCCAAAATAAAATAGTTTGATACACCATCTTTACCAATTATTGGGGTTTTACCTTTTCCATAAAAAGTTGTATCTCCAGCTTCATCCAAAAAACGATGATAGAGGTGCAGAGGAAGTTTGGTAGTATGTGTATTCATTTATTTTGTCCAATTTTAGTACTTTTTTAATGTAGTATCGGTTTGTCCCATGATTTTATTCTGGTTTAACAACTTTCTTTAATTTTTCTGCCATATCAATTATACTATCCAAACTTAAATCTTTTGTGTTTTTTTCTCTTTCTCGCTTGCGTAATGGGTCTTTGTGTATTTCTTCAAGTGAAGTTTTTATATAATGTACATATTCAGAATTATCTCCTGATCCGTTTTTCTTTAATTGCTCAGAAAAACCAACAATAGCTTTTGCAATTACCATTTTATAAGCATAATCTTCTATAAGATTTTTTTGTTTGGTGTATTGCTTTGCACAGAATATAGCACCAATTATTGGCAATGGAATAAGCGAAATTCTTCCTAATATCAATTTAGTATCTGCAACTGAATTGGCGACCCAAATTCCTAATGAAATTGCAACAGAAATACTAACAATTGAACCAAAAACCCACCAACCATATCTTTTAGTTTTACTTGCTTCATCAAATCTAGTTTTGAATGATGCACTAATACCTTCTGCAGTATTATAGTTTAAGGCTTGTTTTGCAGATTCAATTAATTCATTTGCTTCTTTTAAAATTTTTGATCGTTCATTTTCATAGTTTTTTACTTTTTCATTCTGTTCAATTATCTCTTGTTCTAGCTCTGTAAGACGATTATCTTTTTCCAGAACTTTACTTGCAAATGAATCAACTAGTTTTTTATTCGTTATAACGTTTGTTGTACTGTTATTGACTAATGTTTCTTGTTTTTCAATATTCGATAATATTACTTTAGAAGATTCAAGAACTGATTGAAGGGTAGAAGCTTCATTTATTAATCTTGCTTTTTGTGATAAGACATTTTCAATTTCACCTCTAATTGTGGTTGAATTTCTTTCAAAATTCTCAGCATTCTGTTGTACCTTTTTCTCTTCAGCTATAACTTTTGCTTTAATCTTGCGAATTTCTTTTAACTCATCTTCGAATTGAATTTTAAGTTTAAGCACATTTTGGCATTCTTCATCAAACTCTAATTGTCTTTCTGAAAAATTTCTGACTCCAAAAGATCTAAGAATACGTTTTAATGCTTCAAACTGTTCAATAAAAATTCGTGGATTTTCAATATTATCTCTTATCGTAATTAAGTGATAGACAATATTTTTTCGTTCATTATAACTTGAGATCTGAATAAATTTATTTTTTGCTGTTGTGAGCGTTGACAAATCAATTAACAAAGCTTCAACCTCTCCAATTATACCTTTGTGAGTATATTCTTGTTCAGAGCCATAGTTTTCATTAGAATACTCCTTTAAATTCTGAATTTTCTCACGAATGTTATTTCGTAAACTTTTGATTTCTTGAATGGTTTCGAATTCAGTACTACCATTATTATTTCCATATCCTCCGTAGCCTCCCATAATATTTTATTTTAATTTTGTTTATTATTTAATTCAATCCTTACTCCTTCAAAAACCCATATGCATACACCTTCGGTTTGATTTGATCTGCGAGCAATGCGAGTTGTGCGCGCAAGTTGCCAATGAGCTCCATGTACGTTGCATCATCGCTTTTGGAGTTCATGCGGCCTTTTTCGTTTCTACCTTGGAAGTATTCGCGGATGTCGTACAAACTAGCGTTCACGTTATAGGTTTTAGACTCCCCACCGAACCCTGAGCCTGTCAAATGGTGGGTGTGGTAATATTTCCACAACGCACGACCAGCATCGAAAACAGCTTGAGCTTCTTCCGAGAAAACAAGCGGTTGTTGTGGTGCGGTTTGAGTTGCATCAAAAAGCGTGTCTTGACTTTTTTCTGGTTGGATTTTCCCCTTCATAAAATCCGTCATAAAGTTGCTGGCAAACTTGTCTTGCGCATTGACTTCATACTCCGTAAACGGAATCCAGTGGTTGGTGCCTTCGTTGCTTGTGATTCTATTTTGACCATCAAAAAGTGAATATGTCAAACAATTATTTTGAAATTCAGTATCAATTTGCCAGCCGTCATTGGGAAATAAAAATTGATCTCGATCATTTATCCAAGTTGCTTTAATTGAAAAAGTTACGGAAAAATATACTCCTACTGAAAAAATATTATTTTCATTAATAATTAGTTGTTTATAGGCTGAATTTTGTTTCTTTATAGATATACCGGTATAATTCTGATGAAGAAAATCTTGAGAAGAACAATTTAAATGCCCAAGAAAATATTTAGCGTTTTGGAATTCATTTTTTTTTATCCAATCATTCATTGAGCTTCGACCCTTTATTCCAGATGGTATAAAAATAAGTTTTTGATTTATAAAGTCTGTTGATGAACTATATACATCAATATTAATTGAATTAATTAATTTAGGAATATTTGTATTCCATAATATAAAACCAATTGGAAAGTTTCCTTTGACATTATCAAAAGTATTTGCAGGACACATAAATCCACTTTCATACTTTGCTTTAAAAATTTTTCTGAATTGAATAAAATTACTGCTATTCAAATATTTCAGTTTAGAGAAACTTGCTATTATTGAGTTTGGTATTTCTTCATATATTCTAATATAAAATTGAACAAATAATTCTCTAGATGCTTTACTTCCATATTTTTCTGAGTATTGTTTATCAACATTCGTAAACTTCAAACCTGATTTACTTATTGTTTTAGAATTTATTCCAGTTGTATTTTTAATATCTAAATGCTCCGCATACGGTGGGTTGATATACACTACCAACTTTTTGCGCTTTTCTTCGTCGTTAATAATGTCTTGCAAGCTTTGGGGTAGTTTGCTAAAATCGTCGTTCAAGAAATCAAACTGAAACACGTTTTTTTTGAGCAAATTGGCACCACCATCAATGCGTTCGTGCATCACGTTTATATCTGCTTGGTCGAGCGTGCTGGCATAAATGTGGTATTTGTTGGTTAAACCCGCTAACAAATTGCCCGTTCCTGCGGCGCAATCCCAAATGTAATAGTCGTCTTGCCAGTTTTGTCCCAAATAATCAGTCAAGTATTTTTGGGATAATTCCACCCATTTTCTTGGGGTAAAAAAAGCGCCTTTTCGTTCGCGTATGTCTTGCGGAACCAACAAATCACGACGTTCAATAATGTAATCTTGAAACTCTTTTAAAGGCGGTCGTTTGTAGCGTTTCCAAAACTGCAAATAAGCATCTTTGTTTTTCAGGTTGATGGTGGCGTCAAACATTTGCTGGATGTTTTCCTTGGCAATTTTATAACCTTGGTTTTGGAACACCACAAACAAACTGTCGCGTATCGTCAAGTCATCGTCAATGTTTTGCGTGTCTTTGTCGTCTACAAACAAGTCGGCGAGGTAAAAATCGCTGTCCATGATATTCGCTTGTTTCAAGTCGTCCCAGTTAACATCGATAATGGGTTTCACTACTTCGAGCCACCGCAAATAAATGGGAATAAAATTATTCTTGTCAATCTTTAATTTATTCGCCGTAGTCGCTTTCGCAACATTGTTTTTAATGAAGTTTTGGAGTTCTTTTTCGTCCTTTTCGTAGTCGTAAACAAAGGTGTTTTGCTTGAGTATGGATTCGACACGTTCTTTGATTAGAAGAAACTCTTTGGTTTCGTGATTACTCGGTGTTACGTTCCAATTAAAATCGTTCATGTAAAAAATGTCCGAAATATTGATGTAGGGCACAAAGGCAATTTTATTGAAATCGAACGCGCCTAAAAAAGCGGGCGGCATTGTTTTGTCAAAGGTTCGTGCTTTGCCTATGGTCAAAATCAATTGGACAAACATGCTTGGAATATCGAAATTGCCCGTTTTGGCTTCCGCCCAAAGCAAAGGGGTTCTGCCAAATAAATCATCTTGTTTAGGAAAAACGGTGAAATCGATGTTACCTAGAATTTCTGTCGTGTCAAAAGTTTTGAACCAGTCGGAGCCAACTTTGTTCTTTAACTCTTCTTCACGAATGTTACTGTACTTCATAGTAATTGGTAGTATTTTTAGGCTTCACGTAGTAAATGAAACCTATTTGCAATAAAAATAGTACCCTAAAACTACTAAAAAACGAAGGAAAACAAAGCCTTTCAGTCAGAAAAAAGTAGCTAGCTATAAGTATTCAGCCTGGCTCTTGCTCTTTGTTCTTCAAATCCTATGATAAATTATCCTTCCAAGTCCCATCGGGACGACCGATATCCCTGCAGTGGATTTCAATCCATTGCAGCTAGAGGTTTCAATCTATTGCAGCTGGTGGAGATGTTTCATTTCATTGAAATTTTAATTCTTTAGAAACCGTCCTTGATCCTTCCAAGTCCCATCGGGACGACCGATAACCCTGCAGTGGATTTCAATCCATTGCAGCTAAAGGTTTCAATCTATTGAAACTAGAGGAAAAACAAAAAAGCATCCAACGAATGTTGAATGCTTTTTTCTGTGGTGATGGAGGGAATCGAACCCCCGACACAAGGATTTTCAGTCCTTTGCTCTACCGACTGAGCTACATCACCATCCTTAATTGTGGGGGCAAAGATAGTAATAGAATTCATTCTTCCTAAAAAAAATCGAACTTTTTTTTAAATTCAAGCTATCTTTGTGAGGAATGAAAAAATTGGAACAAGCACTCGTAATCGACGCTGGGAATACCCGAATCAAGGTTGGGCTATTCGAAAATGCTGATTTAAAGGAAGTTCATCACTTTGGGAACGAAGAGTTGAATGCCTTAAAAAACTTTATATTCCCTTTTGCTCATGTTCCAACAATTATTGCTTCGGTTCGCTCCGATAAAAACACCAAATGGCTCCAACGTTTGGTCAAAAATTCGATTTTGTTCCGAAACGACATGCCTATGCCCATTCAAATATGTTACGAAACACCGCATACATTGGGCGTTGATCGTATCGCGAATGCGCTAGCAGCTTCGGCAGCAGCAAAAGGAAATGCGTTGGTTGTAGACATTGGTACTTGTGTCAAATACGATTTCATCGATGAACTAAACAATTACCAAGGTGGCGCAATTAGCCCAGGAATTGGCTTACGTTACCGATCCATGCACGAATTCACAGGCAAATTACCGCTCATTTCTGATAGAGAAAACGCACCCATCATCGGAAAAAACACATTTGATGCAATGCGCAGCGGTGTAATCAATGGTTTAAACCGTGAAATATTAGGTTTTATCGAAGAATACCAACGCATTTATCCGGAATTAACAATTTTTCTCACAGGTGGTGACCATCAGTATTTTGATTTAGAAGTTAAAAATGGCATCTTTGTAGATGAAAATTTGACCCTCAAAGGGTTATTAATAGCACTCATACATGATTATTCGTAATGTTTTTATTGGTTTCAGTTTATTAATTGCTGGAATTGCTACTGCTCAAAATTATTCAAGTTCCCCTTTTAGTTCCCAAGGAATCGGAGAAGAAGGACCTTTAAATGATGGTCAGTTTTCGGCGCTTGGTAATGCAAAATCAACTGTCATCGATTCAATCGTTGTGAATACATACAATCCTGCGAGTTACGCTTTTTTATCAAAAGGCCAACCTTTGTTTGCAATGGGCTTATCTAGTCGCGTTTCAAATTATTCACTGAATAATTCAACAGCACGTGGAACAATTGTTGGTTTGTCACAAATTGCTTTGGTTCTTCCGCTAAACAAACGCTTGGGAATTGCTGGAGGTATTCAACCGTTTGCACGAAAAGGATATTCATTAGGAACGAGTAGCGCTTTGTCATCTGATTCAGTGAACTATTCGTACATCGGATCTGGTTCAGTGAGCAAAGTTTTCGGCGGATTTTCTTACAAACTAATTGCACGTAAGCGACAAGATTTTGCAGTTGGTGCTAACATCGGTTACTTGTTTGGTGGTGTTTCCAACGAACGACGCGCTGTTTTGAAAAGCAATGCACCAGCTGGAGCAGTAGATATCACCACTTTTCGCTTGCACAGCATGACATACAATTTTGGTGGAGCATACCGTTTGAGACTGGATGATAAAGGAAACAAACAATTTACTGTAGCAGGAACATTTACGCCAGAACAAACGTATAGTGCAAACCTCGATTATGGCTTATTCTATGGAAGCGACGCTGGAAACCAAACAACGTTTGACACATTAGTTCCGTTAGTGCTTGATAGAAGTGGAACTGTAACGTACCCGCAATCTTATTCGGTTGGTGTGAATTATACAATCCGTCCAAATCACGAAAAGTTGCAATTGAAAAACCCATTCCAATTGGCGTTTTTCCTCGATTACAGTGCGACTAGCTGGAAAAATTACAGCACTACTTTTACAGAAGTTACCGCTCCATCGTATGCAAATGCAACAACATTGAACGTTGGGTTTGAATATATCCCTGTTGTTCAAAATGCAGTGAGCATGAGTGGATTCAAAGGTTTTGTTTCGCAAATAAGATACCGCGTTGGCGGATATACTGCAACATTACCTTATTCTATCAACAGCCGTCAAGTAAACGAAAATGCGGTTTCATTTGGATTTGGAATTCCGCTTTCTGGAAACAAGACCAACTCTTCAGTGAACATCAGTATGCTGTATGGAAAACGTGGAACTGGAACAGCAACAGACATCTCTGAAAGCTTTTACAGTATCAACATCGGAATTGTACTTGCACCGTCTTCTTACGAACGATGGTTCAAAAAATACAAATTAGACTAAGCATGAACGGTTCGTTGAAACGGCTAATTTTCTTCTTATTGATTGCGCTTGGTATCCAATCGTGTGTGAATGATATTCAGAAAATCAAAAAGATTACGTTCAAATCAACGGATCCAGATGAAAAAACAGCTGATTTGGTGTTGACGTACACCGATTCAGGACAAGCGAAAATCAGATTGATAGCTCCTCTTGCTGAATCCTTTGCAAAACCAAACAAAGTCATCAAGTTCCGGGAAGGAATTAAATTGGAATTTTACACAAAAAAAGGAGCCTTATTGTCTTCCTTGACTGCTAAATATGGTGAAATCGACGAATTGAATGGCACCATGTTTGTGAAAGATTCTGTTAGGATGTTCAACAACGTGAAAAAACAAGAATTGCAAACGGAGGAATTGTTTTGGACAAGGAAAGATAGCGTGATTTTCACCAATAAATTGGTCATTATCAAAACACCAAAAGTATTGTTATATGGTGATGGAATCCGGGCTAAACAAGATTTTTCTTCGTATAAATTTATAAAACCAAAAGGTAAATTTGACCTTGATTAAACGATAGTATTATGAAAACATACAACAAAATAATGGAGCTTTTCTGGTTGTCAGTCGGTGTAATCGCTACACTTTTCGTGACAATCATGGGAATAAAAGAAGGGTTTTCAAATTGGTATTTCTACTACATCTTTGGTGGTATGAGTTTGGGAACATTTTTCATGCGCCGCACCATGCGCATCCGTATGGAAAAACACCAACAATTCTTAGCTGAACAAGCTCAAGAAAACCAACAAGCTCAAAAATAAATTGGTGTAACACTGTAACTAAAGTTCAACAAAGACGTCTCATCAAGTAAGCATGATAATAAAAACACTTTTTACCTGTTTGATCGTCTTCCTTATTGGATTACAAGCTGCTTTTGGACAAAAAAAATTGAGCGGAACTATCTCTGATGAAGCCAATCAACCGATTCCATTTGCGCAAGTTTATGTGAAAAACTCAACTGAATTACGCACCTCCGCTAATGAGAACGGAGTTTACACCTTGCAACTATTTGAAGGTGAGTATTACCTAGTTTTCAATGCACCCGGCTATGCTGAAAGAGAAGCATACATCACCGTACAACAAAAAGATGTTGTGCGCGATATTCAACTATTTCCAAAAAATATTCAGGAAATAGCGGAAGTAGAAATCACAACGAAAAGCTCCAATCCAGGACGTGAAATCATGCTCGAAGTGGTCAAACGCCGTGATAAAATGAATCAATGGAATTATGCTCATACAAGTGAAGTTTCGATCAAAGCAACAGAATTCATTGACCGAAAAGAAAAAAAACAAAAGAAAAAAGATCCACCTCCAACTACCGATCCATTCGAATTAGAAAAACAACAAATTCAAGCTTTTGCTAATAACATCAACTTGTGTGAAGTGCAGCTAAAACGTGATTTTTCACCGCCCAATAACGTGAAAGAATACCGTAATGCATACGAAGTAAGAGGAAGTGATCGAAATTTATATTACACCACAACGGTAAAATCAAATTTCAACTTTTTTGAAAACACCATCCAACTGGCCGATTTAAATAAAGCTCCAATAAGTAGTCCAATTTCAGGACCTGGAATTTTATCATACAAATACCGCTTGGTAGCGCAATACCAAGAAAACGGTAAGAAAATTCATAAAATAAAAATCATCCCCCGCATGAGTTCTACCTCCTCATTATCGGGATACATTTATGTTATCGACTCCATTTTTATCGTTCAAAAAATAGAACTGAGTTTGGATCAAAGCAATTTACTGAAATACGATCATTTCTCGATCACTCAAACGTATGATAATCAAGGTGATTCACTTTGTGTATTGCGTGAACAAACGTTTCTATACGGTGTAAAATACAAAGATGAACTATCCAATTTCAGCACGGTAGCACAATTTTCCAATTACAATTTTCAACCAAATTTTAGTGTAAAACATTTCAATAACGAAATAGCAATTACCACGCAGGAAGCCTATGACAGGGATACAACTTTCTGGAACAACAATCGGAAAATTGCACTCACACCAGAAGAACAACGCTTTGTTATTGTGCGCGATTCCATCAATGATTTGGTCAACCGGAAAGAATACCTCGATTCAGTTGACAGCGTTTTTAATAAAATCACGTTCCTTAAAGTTGCATGGTTTGGCATCGAACACCGTAATCGTGCACGAAAAACGCAATGGAGTTTTAATTCGGTTGCTGCAATGGCACGCCCACTCTATCCTGCCGGACCACGTGTTTCGCCAGGATTTAGCTATTTCAAAAAATGGAAAGATCAACGAACAATCGATAGTTATTCTGAACTATCAATCGGTATTCTTAATAATGATTTGAAAGGATCAACGTGGTTTCGGTATATGTATGATCCATTTCATCAAGGCAAAGTTGGAGTCGTTTTCTCCAATGAGTTCGACGCAATCGTTCCTTTTGATGCCATTACCCAAGTTTACAAACGAAGTAATTTCATCGAAGCAACCAAATTGCGTTTGATGCACAATTACGAACACTTCAACGGCTTTTACGTCGATGTTGAAGTAGAATTCAACGAACGTCGTTCCTTAACGAAATACAATCAAGTAGGTGTTTTTGATAGTATTATTCCAAACGATCAATTTACTGAATTTAAAGGTTACCAAGCCTTGTTAGGTGAAATAACCGTGAGCTATGTTCCAGGTCAGAAATACATGCGCGAACCACACAGGAAAGTTATACTTGGTTCAAAATGGCCAACGTTTTATGCGTTTTACCAACGCGGAATTCCCAAATTATTTGGTAGCGATATAGATCACGAATATGGAATAATCGGCATGTTGCAGAGCTTTCAAATTGGAACAATTGGTACCTCAAGCTACCACATTCGTGCTGCAAAATTCTTGAGTGCAAAAAACTTAAAAGAAGCCGATTTCAAATACCAACGTCGTAGTACACCTTTCTGGTTTAGTAACCCCTTGTATTCCTATCAAAATCAAGACAGTTCGCTTCCTTCACGTGAGTACAATCTCGAAGCGCATTTTGTCCACCACGACAACGGCGCAATCATCAACAAAATTCCTTTCATGAAAAAAACTGGCATAGGATTGGTTTTTGGCGCAAGCGCATTGTATGTTTCCGAATATAAGTTTCAATATGCAGAAGTTTTTGGCGGTTTGGAACGCAATTTTAAATTTTCAAAAAGACGCTTACGCGTTGGAATTTATGGCGTCGCCTCTGATGGAAATAAAGTAGGTCCTCAATTAACGTATAAAATTTCCTTTGCTGTTTTGGACGACCGAAACATGAAATGGAATTTTTAAGCTTGTTCCTTGTTCAATTTGGAATAAAACACGTAACTTTGTGTCCACTTAACAATAAGTAACGTTCTTTGCATAAACTTATGAAGAAAGGTGGAGGGATAGGCCCTGCGAAACCTTGGCAACCTGCCATTTAGGAAAAGGTGCCAAATCCAATCAGTAACAACTGAAAAGATAAGTTAATCGGTGTAAATTACACTCTCCCACTCTTCATAGTTCGCAAAACAACAAACAATAGAACTATGACATCAATTATTGACAGTTTAAAAAAACGTATTCTCGTGCTTGATGGAGCAATGGGAACAATGATTCAACGCTACAAATTAGAAGAAGCAGACTTTCGAAAAGGTTGGTTTGAAAATCATCCGTCATCTTTGAAAGGAAATAACGACTTGTTATCCTTAACACGCCCCGAAATTATCCAACAAATTCACCGCGAATATTTGGAAGCTGGAGCAGATATCATTGAAACAAATACGTTTTCTGGAACATGGATTGCTCAAGCAGACTATGGACTTGAAAGTGCTGTTTATGACATCAATTTTCATGGTGCGAAAATAGCACGAGAAGTTGCTGATGAGTTCACAAAATTAACGCCAAATCAACCGCGCTTTGTTGCCGGTTCTATCGGACCGACGAACCGAACAGCTTCCATCTCACCCGATGTAAACGATCCAGGATTCAGAGGAATCACCTTCGATGAATTAGTCAATGCATACACCGCTCAAACAGAAGCATTGCTTGATGGTGGCTGTGATTTGTTATTGGTTGAAACTGTCTTCGATACATTAAACGCAAAAGCAGCTTTGTTTGCAATTGACGAAGTGTTCGAAAAAAGAAATGTCCGTGTGCCAATCATGGTTTCAGGTACAATTACAGATCAAAGCGGTCGTACATTAACAGGACAAACGACAGACGCATTTTTGGTTTCTGTTCAACACATGCCGTTGTTAAGTATCGGGTTAAACTGCGCGCTTGGTGCAAACATGATGCGCCCTTACTTGCAAATCTTGAGTAAACAAGCGCCTTTTGCTGTCAGTGCCCACCCAAATGCAGGACTGCCAAATGAATTTGGTCAATACGATGAAACCGCCGCAATGATGGGCGAACAAATCGAAGAATACTTGAAAGAAGGAATCATCAATATTATTGGCGGATGTTGTGGAACAACTCCAGATCACATCCGACGCATGGCAGAAATTGCTAAAAATTACCAACCACGACCATTACCAGCAAATTTATTGAAATGAGTTTTTTACGATTATCCGGGCTAGAAGCCATAACCATAACACCAGAAAGTAACTTTACGAATATTGGTGAACGAACAAACGTAACGGGTTCGCGCGCATTTCTTCGCATGATCAAAGAAAATGATTTCGAAGCTGCACTCTCAGTTGCAAAAGAACAAGTGGAAGGTGGTGCGCAAATCATCGATATCAACATGGACGAAGGTATGATTGATGGAAAAGAAGCAATGGTCAAATTTTTGAACCTCATTGCATCTGAACCAGATATTGCGCGTGTTCCCATCATGATCGATAGCTCCAAATGGGAAATTATTGTAGCTGGACTAAAATGTATTCAAGGAAAAGGAATCGTTAACTCGATTTCGTTGAAAGAAGGCGAAGAAAACTTCATCCAACAAGCGAAACTTATCAAGCGTTTTGGAGCTGCTACTGTTGTCATGGCATTCGATGAAAACGGACAAGCAGACAGTTACGAACGCCGCATTGAAATTTGTGAGCGTTCATATAAAATACTCGTTGAAAAAGTTAACTTTCCAGCTGAAGATATCATTTTTGACCCCAATATTTTTCCTGTTGCGACAGGAATGGAGGAACACAACAATAATGCGTTAGATTTCTTCAAAGCGACAAAATGGATTCGTGAAAACTTACCTGGAGCTCATGTTTCAGGTGGAGTCTCAAATGTGTCTTTTTCTTTCCGAGGAAATAATGCCGTGCGTGAAGCGATGCATGCAGCCTTTTTGTATCACGCAATTCAACACGGAATGGACATGGGTATCGTTAATCCGTCGATGTTGGAAGTCTACGATGAAATTAACAAAGAATTATTAGTCCGCGTAGAAGATGTTTTATTAAACAGAAGAAACGATGCAACAGAGCGCTTACTTGACTTCGCTGAATCGTTTGTCGGAGAAGATAAAAAGAAAACGGTCGATCTTGCATGGCGTGACGCACCAGTTGCTAAACGCTTGGAACATGCCTTAGTTAAAGGTATCGTTGACTTTATTGAAGAAGATACCGATGAATGTCGTTTGAGTATGGAACGCCCAATTCAAGTAATCGAAGGGCCATTAATGGATGGTATGAACGTTGTTGGTGACTTATTTGGAAGTGGAAAAATGTTCCTCCCTCAAGTAGTAAAATCGGCGCGTGTGATGAAAAAAGCAGTAGCCTTTTTGTTACCTTACATTGAAGATGAAAAAGACGGCGTTGCGCAAGCGGCTGGCAAAATTATCATGGCAACTGTAAAAGGCGACGTACATGACATCGGTAAAAACATTGTTGGTGTCGTCCTTGCTTGTAATAACTACGAAGTGATCGATTTAGGTGTCATGGTTTCAGCTGATAAAATCATCAAAGCTGCTATCGAACACAATGCGGATGCGATTGGACTAAGTGGGTTGATTACGCCTTCATTGGATGAAATGGTTTACGTTGCCCAAGAAATGGAACGCGCAAACCTTTCTATTCCTTTGTTAATTGGCGGTGCAACGACTTCGAAAGTACACACAGCAGTCAAAATTGAACAACATTATACCAAAGGTCAAACAGTTTATGTGTTAGATGCGTCACGCTCTGTTACTGTTGTCGAACAATTATTGGGACAAAAAAAGAACGACTTTGTCCACGATATTAAAGCGGAATACCAACGCTTGCGCGAACACCACGAGAAACATCGAAGCGCCAAAGAATTAATCAGCTTGGAAGCTGCACGAAAAAATAGTTGGCAATTAACTTTTGATGCAACAACAATACAAAAACCGTTGGTAAAAGGCGTGCAACACATTGAAAATCAAGATTTAAAAGAACTTGTTCCATATATCGATTGGACACCTTTCTTTCAAACATGGGATTTGCACGGAAAATATCCTGCAATTCTTACGGATGAAGTTGTCGGTGTGGAAGCGCAAAAATTATACAACGATGCACAAGCAATGTTGCAGCAAATAATCGCAGAAAAATGGTTAACTGCAAAAGCAGCATTTGGTGTTTTCCCGGCAAATAGTATTGGTGATGATATAGAAATTTATGCAGATGAAACACGTGCTACTATATTGAACATTCAATATACCTTGCGCCAGCAAACGAAGAAAACTGCTGGGCAGCCAAATTTAGCCTTGTCAGATTATATTGCACCGAAAGCAAGCGGACAAATTGATTATATCGGTGGATTTGTCGTTACAACTGGTCATGGAATAGATGCACATGTTGCACGTTTTGAAGCCGAACACGATGATTATAATGCAATCATGCTAAAAGCACTTGCCGATCGATTAGCGGAAGCATTTGCAGAATTTTTACATGCAAAAGTGCGCAGAGAAACATGGGGTTACGCACAAAACGAAGCGCTAGAAAACTCAGATTTGATAGCAGAAAAATACACAGGGATTCGTCCTGCTCCAGGTTATCCTGCTTGTCCGGATCACACAGAAAAACCAGGCTTGTTCCAACTACTGAATGCAACTGATTTAACGGGGGTAAGTCTAACTGAAACATTGGCAATGTGGCCAGCGGCAGCAGTTTCAGGTTGGTACTTTGCGCATCCTGATGCCAAATATTTTGGTCTCGGAAAAATCACATTTGAACAAGTAGAGGATATTGCTCAACGCAAGAATGTTCCAACAAGTGAAATGCAACGATGGTTAGGAAGTAATATGAATGGGTAAAAATTGAAAAAGTGATGATTAAATATCAATTGAAATTGTCACTTTTCCACCAAACCCTTTTTCAACAATGTCGAAAAGTGTTTTCAACGTAATATTACTTCCATCATTTTCAATTCGTGAAATATACGTTCGCTTTTTATCAACTAATCCGGCCAATTGTTCTTGAGTTAAGGACTTTTCTTCTCGCGCTTTTTTCAATAACAGCCCAATTTTAAAAGTTTCAAATTCACGGTCAAGTTCATCACGTCTTGAAGTTCCTTTACTTCCAAAAACATCGTCTTTAATTTCATTCCAACTTGTAGTTTTCATTTGTTTTGATTTAAAAAATACTGGTGCATTAACTTTTCAGCTTTAATTCGTTCTTTTTTTGGTGTTTTTTGATCCTTTTTAGCAAACCCATTTAATAGGATAACTAGCTTATCATTATCAAAAAAACAAAAAACACGCCAAATATTTGAAGCTAATTGAATTCTTGCTTCATATAATCCATTAGTTCCTGATATAAATTTTAAATAGTTCGAGGGAACCCGTTCAAGAGTTTCAATTGCCTCAATAACTTTAAATATTTTATCCTGAACTTTAACGGGTTGCTTTTTTAGAAATTCACTAAAGTGGTTTTCATATTGAACAACAGAACGAACTTTTTTATTTTCCATAACAAAAGTAACTTATAAGTTACATTTAAACAAGTTTTATTTTTGTTGGTGTGCATGTTCATATTGAATTTAGAAATAAAAGTTTAGATATCAAAAAACAGGATTAAATTAAACTTAGATTTTGTAATTTAACGTCTCAATTAAATTGAGGCGAATTGTACATGAAACTAATAATTGTTTTTATTCTCCTATTGACAACCTGCGCATTCGGTCAAACACCGCCAAATGCGCAATTCACTGTCAATCAGAATGCTGTTTGTTTGGGCACTGCCATTCAACTGACCAATCAATCAACAAATGGGACAGGAACAATAACCAGTTATGCTTGGGATTTTGGTGATGGAAATGCAGCAACAACTGCAAATGCAACCCATGTCTACAGTTCACCTGGAACATATACCATTACGCTTGTTGTGCAAGCAAGTAATGGACAAGCCGACGCAGAAGTGAAAGTAAACTACATTACCATTCATGCATTGCCAATTGCAAATTTCACTACGACAGCGAATGGTTGTGCACTTCCCGTTGGTATCAACTTCACCAATACCAGTCAAAACGCATCAACTTTTTCGTGGAATTTCGGGAATACACAAACAAGTTCGGCACAAGTTCCTGCAACGATTAATTACTCAACTGCAGGTAGTTACACCATCCAATTGATTGCAAGTTCTCCTTATGGATGTGTGGATACGGTAGTGAAACCAATTACAATTTCAAACTTCCAAGCTGTTATCAATGCGCCGTTAAGTGTTTGTCAAAACGAAGCGGTAAGTGTGAGTGATAACTCAACAACAGGAGTGACCAATTGGAGCTGGCTTTTCACTGGAGGAAATGCTATCAACTCAAACACAGCTAATCCAACGATAACGTATCCTAATGCAGGTTCTTATAGTATTGTGTTAACAGCTATCAATACTAATTCAGGTTGCACAGCAACAATATCACAACAAATAATAGTACTACCAACACCAAATCCATCCTTCACTGCAAGCCCTGTAACTGGTTGCGCACCATTGCAAGTAACGTTTAATAACACAAGTGTTGGCAGTGGAACTTTTTCTTGGGATTTCGGGGACAATACTTTTTTTAACGGTCAAACCCCACCCACTCACACCTATTTTGGTAATGGAACTTTCACAACTACTTTGTACATGACGGGTCAAAACGGTTGCTCAGATTCAATTGCACTACCTGCAGTTACGTTAACATCACCTGTTGCCAATTTCACTAGTAATGTAGTGAACGGTTGTTCCCCACTTTCTGTTCAATTTACGGATCAATCTACATCTGTGAACCCTATTGTTTCATGGGCGTGGGATTTTGGTGATGGAACAACTTTTAATGGTCAAAATCCGCCGCTTCATTCTTTTGGAGTTGGTGTTTATTCTGTACGACTGATCATTACAACTCAAAGTGGTTGTACAGATACCTTAATTGTTACAGACATGATCGAGGTTGGAAGTATCGACGTTGTCAACTTTAGTGTTAATCCAGCTGAAACCTGTGCGAAGTCTGATGTCATCTTCACGAATTTATCGGTCATCTCTGTTCCACATTCTCCTAACGATGTTACCTATTCATGGATTTTCGGTGATGGAGGAACGTCTCAATTGGAAAATCCAATTTATAAATATTTGAGTGATACAGGATATTTTGATGTGACATTGATTGTGGAATTCAGAGGTTGTATCGACTCGATAACAGTGACAAATGCCGTTTACATCAAGGCACCTATTTCATTTTTCTCTCCCGATGATTCACTTTTTTGTAATCCAAGTTCGTTCCCAATTGTTGTTCAGTTTGACGATGATTCGAAAATCGGAAAATTTTCAGATGATTGTAGTATGATTTGGACGTGGGGAGATGGCACAACAACAGTTTTTGATGATCCTGATTTTGATGATTTTAATCTTGGCTCAACAAGTCATAGCTATTCTACTTATGGAAGTTTCACCATCACGCAACACATTTACAATTACACAACAGGTTGCTCAGATAGTACCAATAAAACAATTGTTATCTCTGCAATTTCGGCAGGAATAGCACCCTTGCTCACAGATAGCGTTTGTGTTGGAACCTTGTTTAGTATCGCTGAAAATAGCAGCTCTACCGATCCTTTCAGTTCGTTTGTTTGGGACATGGGTGATGGAAACACAACAGCTGGAGCAAATCCAAGTTATTTCTATAATTTATTTGGTTCGTATACAATCCAATTAACCGCGACAAATGTTGTTGGATGTGCCGCAACGACAACGGTTGCTCCATTTGTTGCCTTGGCAAATCCACAAGCAACGTTGAACCCTAATGATAATGCAGGTTGCGCTCCTTTTCCAGTGCAATTCAGTAATGCATCATCTCAACTAAACAATGGCGCGCCACTCTATTCATTTGTCATCAATTTTTCGGACGATAATAGCTCAGATACAAGTTATTCAGTAGCTACACCGTTTAACCATACGTTTCAAAATGTTGGGAATTATTCCGTTGCACTAACGGTAACTGATCAATTTGGATGCGTTTCAAATCCTGCAATTATTTCAATTAATGCAACTTTTCCAATTGCAAACTTCATAGCCGATAGTGTTGCTTGTAACCACGAAGCGGTTCCAGTTTTAAATGGATCCGTTGGCTACAATCCTATGACTTATCAATGGATTATCGATGGCGCATTGCAAGGAACAGCAATCAACTATTCGCCTACTTTTCACGATGGACAACAACCAGGTCAGATTAGTCAAGCCCATACCGTTTTATTAATTGCAACGGATGCAAATGGTTGCAAAGATTCGTTGGAACAACAAGTCATCGTTTCCTTACCCTACATCGATTTAGATTTTCAATTAAGTGGTGCAGCAACCAATGCAAACGGTGATTACTTATGTCCTCCCGTATTTGCGACTTTTGCTAACAATTCAAATTCATTTGGTACAATAGCAAATTATCAATGGTCGTTTGGAGATGGAAAATCATCTACTTTAGAAAACCCAAGTAATACCTATGTTTTCCCAGGAACATATGATGTTTCATTAAGTATTACCGATGAATTTGGTTGCCAAACTGATTCGATTTTAGCTGACTTTTTAACTGTTTTTGGACCAACAGCAAATCCAACTTGGACAATTACCGATTCAATATGTGGACAAGAAGTGTTGTTTGATTTAGGTGCAAATTCTGGAATCACAGCAATTTCATGGAATTTGGATGATGGAACGATTGTGAACGATTCAGTGCTTTTCTTACACCAATACATTGCCGTTTCGAGTTATCAACCTACGGTAAGTGTTTGGGATCAAAACCAATGTCAAATTGATTATTCTTTAAACCCCTTAACGATAGCACCAAATGGTATGAATGCGTTATTCATCGCCTCCGATTTATCAGTCGAAATGGGCGAATTGGTGACGTTTACAGATCAATCTACTGCTTCAAATCCGATTGTTTCTTGGACTTGGGAAATGGAGAACAACAGCAGTACATTTTTTACTAATGCCGCATACTCTTCTGCTTTTTACAACGGAGGTGAAACAACAATCACATTAATAATCACCGATAGTTTGGGCTGTACAGATAGTTATGAATTAACTATTTCCGTTAATGGAGACTTTCAATTACCAAATGTCATAACGACCGATAACGATGGAATTAATGATATTTTTTCCTATCAATACGACATCTTCAAATCTTTTGATATCGTGATTGTAAATCGTTGGGGGAATACAATTATTCAGAAAACAACAGAAACAGGAACAATATTCTGGGATGGAAAAACGAATAAAGGTGAAACAGTCTCAGATGGTGTTTACTTTTACTTGTTCGAAGGAACCCTTTTCAATGGAAGCAAATTAAAAAAAGACGGTTTCATTCATGTTGTTAACAACAAGTAGTCTCGCACATTTTAGTTAATTTTGAATCATGTCTAATAACAGCATTGAAATTTTTACCGACGGAAGTTCGCGCGGAAATCCTGGTCCAGGCGGTTATGGTGTGGTGTTAAAATTTAACGGTGCTGTCAAAGAATTAGCAAAGGGTTTTCGATTGACAACCAATAACCGAATGGAACTCTTAGCAGTTATCGAAGGTTTGCGGGCAATCAAAACAACACAACACCCTATTCGCGTATTTTCAGATTCGAAATATGTCATTGACGCGATTGAAAAAGGATGGTTGAAAAATTGGATCAAAACTGGTTTCAAAGGAAAAAAGAACAAAGACCTTTGGTTGGAATATCATGCAATAGCTGCAACTTTCAACATTTCATTTACATGGGTAAAAGGACATAATGGACATCCAGAAAACGAACGCTGTGATGTGTTAGCGGTACAAGCTGCAACAGGAAGTGTTTTAGGAATTGATGCAATTTTTGAAGCAACGAACGAACAATCAAACAGTTCCCTCGACCTTTAACAAACAAGCGTTCAAAAAGGTATATACCAACGGATGTGGTAAATCACGTGTGGAACTGATTTGAGGGCAAAAACCACATGCCACAAAAAAATCACGGTTTTTTAGACTAATAACCTCAGGTTCCTCAAATTGATTGTATGCTTCTACATCAATTTCGTTACTTATCAAGGTTTCGATTAATTTTGGATACATCGAATAGCGCGCAGCTGTTAATTCTTGCTTATTACGCGTTTCATATAAATGCAATAATTCAGCAGAATGAGGTACAACAGAAATATATTCAAATTGATTGCCATCGACTAAATTATCAGAAACTAATTTTTCGCCTTGTGCATTCAAATTGTTGCGCTGCACCAAGACGTCTAACAACGATTTGAATCCTTCACCCGTTATAAAAACAGGAACTCCTTGTTGCATGAGTTGATCGACAACGCCGTTCAGAAAAAATTGATTTAAAAAAGGTCCTGGAGCGAGCCAAAAACCATCGTAATTAGAAAGTTGAGACGATTTCATGCTCAAAATCTCATTGATTTTGATCCAATAATATGATAGTTCGACTTCTAAAAATAAAGCTGCATGATCCAATGCTAAATTGGTCGCATGATGCGTATTAAACGAAAAATTAAAATCTCCGATTATGCCTATTTTCAATTGCTGCATGGCATCAATGGATTAAATAGTAGCTTGTCGATTGGTGGAAATTAACGTTTGAACCATCCTGTCAATTCAGCGTTTTGTATTGGTAATGAAACAACATTTGTTCCAACTGTTCGCAACACCATACAATCAAACGTACATACAAACTTAGAATAATCTCCAGCAGCGTCTGATACTTGTTCCACTTCTGAGAATTCCACATTTTGTAATGGAGTAGCTGGATCTGACTTCCAAATTGCACCTGTTCCATCTGTGTAAATTACTTCAAAACCTTGTAAACCGTCAGTACTGTAGTTTGGCGTTAAATTATTCGTGAAAAAATCATTAAATAAGGTAATTGTTGGTTCTTGTGTGATAGTCCCATCAAAAGTAACTGCTCCAAATCCTACTTTGATTGCCACTTTGGAAACAGGAGATTTCATTTCGGCAAAATAAACCGCGCCTGAAGGTGCTGGTAATGGTAAAATGTATGTTTGTTTGGTTGGATACAAATTATAGCCACCAACATTTTGCGTCAATTCGACATCCGTTCCGTTGATTAATCCAATAAAATGTGACGATAAATCAGCTTTTTGTGAAGGAACTGGAACGATTTCGTGTTTTGGACAACCTGTTAAAAACAGCGATGCAAGTGCAAAAAGAAAAACTATTTTTTTCATTATTCTATTGTTTTCGAATATATATCTATCTGAATGATAGTCCGAAAATACAATTATTTTTTCAATTACTACATGAACAGCATATTTAGCGCATGTTATTTTTCTGTTTAAGCACGCAAGAGCATCGTTTTTTCTGGCAAAGAATAAAGCGGAATAAAAACTGGATCTGCATGTTTTTTGGTCACATCTAAGGTAATTAGGGTGTTCCCATCAGGAAACAAAACCTCATCACACGACGCATCAAAATCTAATTCATGTCCTCTGTATGCTAATTCATTCAATAACAAATTCATCGCATGGGCAGATAAAACGATATCCGATGCATAATCCTCTCCTGA
Source organism: Fluviicola sp. (assembly GCA_017983675.1). GTDB lineage: Bacteria > Bacteroidota > Bacteroidia > Flavobacteriales_D > Crocinitomicaceae > Fluviicola. The sequence goes on along the minus strand of JAGOAZ010000002.1, from coordinate 250,359 downwards.
TTCGTATACGATACAATTCAACACGACATCAGTTGTGTTACTTTCCATTTGAATACGTTGAATTAAAATGCTGTCTACTAATGTTTTCATCTTTTTCGTTTTTGATGAAGCAAATGTAGGAGCAGTAGTTCGTAAAGTACTTACGTTCTTCTTTTGAGGTTGTTTTTTTTTTGAAATATTGTTGTTTTATCATCCATTTGCGTTTTTTTTGGTACTTTCACATCGTTCGAAAACGCAGCATTATTATGAAATATCATCAAATAGCAGCAGCACTTTTTATAGAAAATAGAAAGAAATTTACTGCTCAAATGAAAGAAAACACCTTGGCAATATTTAATTCCAATGATATCTATCCGATCAGTGCTGATTCAACTATTCCTTTTCAACAACACCGTGACATATTCTATTTAAGTGGTGTGGATCAAGAGGAAAGTATATTGGTGTTATTTCCAACTGCTTCAAATCCAGCGCACAAAGAAATCCTTTTTTTAAAAGAAACCAACGAGCATATTGCCGTTTGGGAAGGTGCTAAATTGAACAAAGAACAAGCATTTGAGGCGACTGGAATTAAAACCGTTTATTGGTTACAACAATTCGAAACTATTTTCAAACAGTTAATGGCAGAGGCTGCGGGTGTGTATATCAACACAAATGAACATTTACGCGCAGACACAACAGTTCAAACACGTGAAGATCGTTTTGTCTTGCAATTGAAAAACAATTATCCAGCACATCAAGTGCATAAAAGTGCACCTATTTTACATGCCATTCGATCGGTAAAAGAACAAATTGAATTGGATTTGTTGCAAACCGCTTGTAACATAACTGAAAAAGGTATTCGCCGTTTACTTCCGTTTATCAAACCTGGAATCTGGGAATACGAAATAGAAGCAGAATTGGCGCACGAATTTATTCGCAACCGTTCAAAAGGTTTTGCATATACACCTATCATTGCATCAGGTAAAAATGCGTGTGTGTTGCATTACATTGAAAACAATGCTCAATGCAAAGATGGTGAGTTGATCTTATTAGATGTTGGCGCTGAATACGCAAATTACGCATCTGATTTAACACGATGTATCCCAGTAAACGGACGTTTTACAGCGCGTCAAAAAGCAGTTTACTCTTCGGTATTGCATGTAAAGAAAGAAGCACAAAAACTATTAGTCCCAGGAACAATGATGGCGGAATACCACAAAGAAGTGGGATTGTTAATGCAATCAGAATTAGTGAAATTAGGTCTCATCGATCAAACAGATATAAAAAACCAAGATCCAAATTGGCCAGCTTACAAAAAGTACTTCATGCACGGTACTTCTCACTTCCTAGGTTTAGACACGCATGATGTTGGATTATGGAATGTTCCTATTCAAGAAAACATGGTGTTCACTTGCGAACCTGGAATTTATATTCCTGAAGAAGGATTAGGTATTCGAATTGAAGATGACATCGTTATTCAAGCCAAAGGGGAACCATTCAACTTAATGGCAAATATCCCAATTGAAATTGATGAAATTGAAACATTAATGCATGAAAAATAAAAAAGCATTGAGTTACAGGGTTTTTGGCAACGGAAATCCTGTTCTTTTTTTACATGGCTTTTTGGAAGATGCAAGCATGTGGGATGCCTTTGTTTCGTTTAACAACACCAAAGTTATCTTGATTGATTTAAACGGTCATGGATTAAGTCTGCTCGATAGTGAATTGAATCGCTCAGTGAAGAACATGGCGCTACAAGTAATGGATATCGTACAAGAAAACAATTGGCAAAACGCACAAATCATTGGACACTCAATGGGTGGTTATGTTGGACTTGAGCTCATGAAATTGAATACACAATTCGAACACTTAACATTGCTTAATTCACACCCTTGGGACGATTCAGACGAAAAGAAACGTGACCGAAACCGTGTCATTCAATTGGTGCAATTAAAACCTAAGTTGTTTGTTTCAGAAGCTATCCCTTCCCTATTTGCTAATCAAGAGCGCTTTCAATCGACTATTGAATCGTACATCGAGAAAGCACAACAAATGGATCCAGCCGCCATAACTTGGGTAACAGCTGCCATGCGCGACCGAACAGACAACAGCAACTTATTGATCGAAAAGCCTGAAAAATTCACCGTTATTCAAGGTGAAAAAGACGCGCTTATTCCTGCAGAAAAAATGGCTGCCTTTTGTGCACAGCATCAAGTTTCATATATGGAAGTCCCTAACTGCGGGCATATGATACACGAAGAAAACACAGCAATACTAAAGGAAATGATCGCGGTAATTATTGGCGAATAAAAATAACTTAAACTGCATAAAATATTGATTAAAAGTAGCGTAACAAGCCTTGTATGGTTGAAGGACACATGTGTATGGTCAAGAAATTTAAACAGTTTGCTGAAAATAACGTATATTCGAACTAGCTACTAATAAACAGAAAACAACCATGGAAATTAGAAAACTTCGTGCTTTAATCGTTGACGATGAAGAGTTTGCTCGTAAAAACTTGCAAATGATGTTGGATGAATATTGTCCAGAAATAAGCGTTATCGGAACTGCGTCCGGAAAGGAACAAGCACTCGAATTAATCGCTAGTGAAAAACCTGATGTTGTTTTTCTAGATATCCGTATGCCAAGTGGTGCAGAAGGCTTCGAATTATTAGATGAAGTTCCTGAAAAAAACTTCTTAATTGTTTTTGTTACAGCTTTTAAAGACTATGCTATTCGTGCTTTTAACGCAAGCGCCGTTTATTACTTACTCAAACCAATTGATATTGATGATTTACGAATTGCCGTTGAAAAATTAGTGGATGCAAAAAATATTTTTAGCGAAGATCCAGAAAATTATGTAACGTATTTTAGAAGTTTGAGTCAGTTATCCGATCAACTTTTACGCAATAAAACAAGTAATCGCATCGCTATTAGTCATTCAAAAGGATTGAAAATTGTGGAAGACGATACCATTACTCACCTAGAAGCAAATGGTAATTGTACCACGATATACTTCGAAGATGGAACACGTTATTTAGATACCCGAACATTAAAGATTTATGAGAATATATTAAATCCTGCGAAGTTTTTCAGGGTTCATAAATCGCACATCATTCACTTAAAAGAATTGAAAGAATACATCAATGACGATGGTCATTTTGCTGTATTGAAAAGCGGACTTCGTGTTCCCGTAGCGCGTAATCGAGTAGCTGAGTTTGTGAAAATGCTGAAACAAGGATGAAACTACTGCTGCTGTTAGTTGCTTTTATAATTCATGCTCAATTACTTGGGCAGCACTATTCATTCATCAAATATTCCAATAGCGTTGGGCTTCCTCAATCGCAAGTGCAATGTATAACACAAGACCAACAAGGTTATTTATGGGTTGGAACTTCGGGTGGTTTAGCACGATTTAATGGTAAAACATTTACAACGTTTGCTTTAGAAGATGGACTGTTCAGCAATCGTATTTCATCTCTCAACACCATCAATTCTTTCATTGCTGTTGGTCACGAAGGTGGAATTACGATCATAAAAAATGGAAAGGGCCGAAGTTTCACCTTCAATCAATCGGATAGAAATGTATTGACAAAAAAAATCATTTCATTCAATAACCAACTCGTTGTAGCAACTGAGGGCGGAGGTGTTTATGTCCTCACAAAAAAAGGACTGCAAAAAAAACAGTTACATCCAGAAGATGCGGCTACTTGTCGAGATATGCTCGTCGTAAACAATTCCCTAATCATTGCAACGCGAAACGGTTTGTATCAAACGAATAATTTGAAACAATTCAAACACATTACTCGTTTTGGGAATAAAAGTGTTTCTGGCTTGTGCAGTTCAAACAAACACATCTATATCGCAACATTTACAAAAGGAATTTTCAAAAGCACACTCAATTTTTCAACAATTATCCCGCTAAAAACTCAATTTCCAAACAACTACATTACAGGAATAACTGTAGAAAAAAACAATATACTTTGGATGCACTCGCTCGAAGGCTTGATTCAATTGAAAAATGAAAAGCACGTAAAACTATTTTCAGAGAAAAATGGAATGCCTGGAAACACAATCAACTGTTCATTCAACGACAAAGATGGAAACATGTGGTTTGGAAGTGATGGGAAAGGTCTTTTGCGTTTCTGTGGATCAGCTATCTATTCCTACACCACAAAAAATGGATTGGAAAGCGACTTAGTGCTTTCTATGAGTAAAAAAGATGCACAACATTACTACATCGGAACGTACGACAAAGGTGCATTTCTAATGAATGAAAACGGTGAAACCGACAAACTGAATGTTCCTGGTTCGACCATATGGGATATTGAGAAAATTGGATCTGACACATGGTTTGCTACTGACATCGGCATGGTCAAACTTGCAAAAAACGGGCAATCAACCATTCATAATTTTGATGAAAACGCGGCTACCTTCATGTTGATTCAACGCCTCAAGTCAGGCAAAATAATAGTAATTGGCTATAATGGTATCGGTTATATTTCAGGATCAAAATTGCGAAAAATTCAAATTAAAAACGGCACTTTTCAACAAATCGGATCCATCAGACAAGTGATTGAGTATCAAGGGAAAATATTATGTGCCAGTTCAAAAGGGTTGGCGCAACTTTCACTTGGAAAAAAAGCGATAACTCTTTTAAAATTATTTCCAACAGGTGTGAATTCGCTCGCTGTAGATGCACTAAACCGATTATGGATCGGAACAGAAAACGGGTTATTTGTATACGATGGTATTCATTATAAACCCGTCCAATTTGGTAAAAACAGTGGTTCAAAATTCATAAATTTTATCGAAAAACAACAGACAACCCTCTTTGTAGGAACCAATAATGGCATTTATAGTTTTGATTGCACAGCAGAAAAAACAAATCCAATAGCACACGAAGGACTGAACAGTGGGTTAATTAGTTTGGAGTCCAATATCAATTCAGCTTTCATTGATGGTGCTAATTTTTGGTTTGGAACTGCGGAAGGATTAGTTCGTATTAACACAACTGAATCAGCGCTAAAACAACAAAGTGAACACGCGCCAATTCTTAACTTTCGCAAACTACTAATCAATTACCAAGATATTGATTTGAAAGGCTATACGCAAAAATTCAATAGCTATGGATTTCCAATAGACTTGGTGCTTCCGTACAACAAAAATAACATCAGTATTGAATTGGACGGATTATTAATGCGCGATCCAGAATCGGTGATGTACCAATATTGGCTGGAAGGACTGGAAAGTACGTGGTCGCCTCCAACACCAAATGCTACCGTGTTTTTATCCAATTTACCCGCTGGAAGTTACCGTTTACGTGTTCGAACAATTGATGAACTTGGAAAAACATCCAACGAAGCGATAATGCAATTAGCAATCACACCTCCTATCTGGCAAACTTGGTGGTTTTACTTACTGATTTTAGTAAGTATCGGTGGCATAATTCGCTACTACTTTCAATGGAAAATCAAACAAGTTCGCGAAAAAAACTACAAAGAAAATCTTGAAAATCAAACGCGCTTATTAGCACTCGAACAACAATCATTAAACGCTAGTATGAATCGGCACTTTATCTTTAATTCATTGAATGCCATTCAGTATTTCATCAATACACAAGATAAATTATCGGCTAACCGTTTTTTGACAAATTTTGCCAAACTCATTCGGAAAAACCTAGACAGTGCAGCTGAAAATAATAACACCGTTACCCTGGCGCAAGAAATGGAACGGTTGGAATTATACTTATCCCTCGAGGCAATGCGCTTTAATGAACGTTTCAGCTATTCAATCATAGATAATGACATTGATATTGACCGTGTAATTGTACCTGGAATGCTCTTGCAACCCTTTGTCGAAAATTCAATTATTCATGGTATTTTACCCGATGAAACGAAAAAAGGTATTATAACCATCACGATTAAACTCATCAAAAATCAATTAGAAGTTTGCATTGATGATAATGGAATTGGGATTGATTTTAGTCTTTCGAAAAAACAAGGTATTACAGGTGACCACAAATCACAAGGGATGGAAATAACATCCAAACGCATCTCCTTGATTCGCAAAATGTGGAAGAAAGATTATGAATTAATTGGTCCCTTTCAAGTAACGGATGAAAACGGTTTAATCAATGGAACACGCGTTTTAATCAAAATACCCTACGAAAATTTGGATAATTAAAAATAGATTTCATATATTTGCTTGTAAAGTAATAACAATGAAAAAGGTATTCATCTTCGCGGCATTCGTTTTGACAATGGCAAGTTGTCAGAAAGAAGTGATTATTCCTCAGCAAGATACCGCTGGAATGGAATTGAAAGATGAGGCAACAACGCCAACTTCAGTTGTTCCGCCAACAGTTACTACCACAACAACTACATCTCCGACTGATCCAGTTGTTCCAACAGAAGATCCAGGAGATATCACCGATCCAATGAGAAAAAAAGATAAAAAAGATTCATAAAAAAAGCGCTGATTTCAGCGCTTTTTTGTTTTATCCTTGTTTCGACTTAATTTGCTTTATTCCAACCTTGTGCTTTCAACTGTACCAACGAATCATTTTTATCCACCAAATATGCACCTTCCGATTCATCTGTTATGTATCCAATGACTGTCATGTTGGGATTACCTTTAATTTTCTCATAATCAGCTGGAGCAATTGTGAAAAGTAATTCATAATCCTCTCCCCCATTCAATACGCACGTTACAGGATCTAAATTGAATGAAATAGCAGCTGTTGAAGTTACTGTATCAATTGGTAATTTATCATTATAAACACGCGCACCAACTCCACTATGTTTACACAAGTGTAAAACTTCAGAAGCTAAACCATCAGAAATATCAATCATCGCTGTTGGTTGTACCGCTAATTCTTTCAAATAAGTTAAAATATCATTGCGCGCTTCAGGTTTCAATTGTCGTTCGATAATATAATCAAAACCATCTAAATCTGGCTGAATGGAAGGGTTCGCTTCAAAAACGCTTTTTTCACGTTCCAATACTTGTAATCCCATGTACGCGCCTCCTAAATCACCACTCACGACTAACAAATCGTTTGGTTTTGCGCCAGAGCGATAGACTACAGCAGATTTTTCAGCTTTTCCAATTGCAGTGACAGAAATCATCAATCCTTGCAAAGAAGAAGTTGTATCGCCTCCAATTAAATCGACATTGTAAACCGAACAAGCTAATTGGATGCCTTCGTACAATTCTTGAATTGCTTCAACAGGAAAACGACTCGAAACTGCGATAGAAACAGTCACTTGTTCTGGTGTGCCATTCATGGCAATAATATCCGATAAATTAACAACGATTGCCTTGTAACCCAAATGCTTGAAAGGCATGTACATCAAATTAAAATGAACACCTTCCAATAGAAAATCTGTTGAAACGAGCGTCACAGTGTTTTCATCGCGTTGAATTACTGCGGCATCGTCACCAACTGCTTTTATGGTCGATGGGACTTTGCTTTCAAATGAATCTGTTAATAAAGAAATCATTCCAAATTCACCTAGTTCACTTATTGATGTTCGTTGTTCGCTCATTGCTATTAAATAATTTTTAGCAAAGATAGCGCATTACGATTAACTTTGTATATTAGTCAAAAGCTACTTGCACTAAATTTGAATACGTGATATGAAAATGATAAACAAATACATTGAACTACTTTTAGGCAATAAGGAAAAGGTGGAAAGTGAACGTTATTTTCTAACGTTAATACATGTCACGATTATCTTATTTTTAGTTCCACTATTTATCATGCACGTGAATTTTCATAATTCACTGCGTCCAATACTAGTAACTGTAGTAAGTATTATTACCATTTTTATCCTCTATTTCCTTGTTCGCATTAAAGGTCAATTATTCATTCCAAAACTTGTTTTAACTGTATTTGGCTTAATTGCACTTGATCTAATCTGGTTTGATGAATTTATGTCCGTTGGACCAATGTTGTATTTTATTTTCGCTTTTGGGGCATTGATTGTTTGGGTTTGGAAGGGTCGAATGTTGAAAATTTTAATTGGCTATTATTTCTTCAATATATTAACACTTTATCTCATCGAAAAATATGGTGGTTTTCAACTTGCGCAGCAAGTGAATTATCCTTCGAGAGGAATTGATATTTACCTGAACTTTTCGATTTATTCACTCTTGTTGATTTTCTTATTTCAAAAAATAAAAGAAGATTTTCACCGAGAAAAAGAACGTGCCATCAAGTCTGACCTCATGAAATCTGCATTTTTAGCAAACATGTCACACGAAATCAGAACACCGATGAATGCCATAGTTGGATTTAGTGAACTTTTACACGATGAAGAAGATGCAGAAAAACGCTCACAGTACATTCATATCATCCAAACTAGTAGTGGTAATTTATTGAAACTCATCAATGAAATTGTCGATTTATCAAAAATCGAGGCAGGTGAAATGGATTTAACGCGGTCTGATTTCAGTATTAAAACAATTTTTGAAGAAATGCTGAATGTTTATCAAGTTGAATTGAAACAACGAAATTTACACGACGTACAATTACAATTCGAAATACCCGATGGTGACTTTATCATCTTTTCTGACCCCTATCGATTGAAACAAATTTTATCCAATTTGTTGAGTAACGCAGTCAAACACACCAGCAATGGAAAAATTATTTTTTCGTGTAAAAAATCGGGCAAGCAACTCATTTTCGCAGTCAAAGACTCTGGAACTGGAATTCCAGATGAAGACCAAGACAAAATTTTTGAGCGTTTCACTAAATTCAATTACCTCAATAAAAACAGCGAAGGAACTGGAATCGGATTGTCTATCGTTGAGAAATTAGTGCACCTATTAAATGGGGAAATTTGGCTAAAAAGCACATGGGGAAAGGGAAGTACATTCTTCTTTACCTTGCCATTCGACAAAGCGACAAGTACGCACATTCCTCCAATTGAAGAAAAAACAATCACTTCTACAACAAAAATTAACGATAACAAATCGATTTTAATTGTAGAAGATGACGAAATAAATGCCTTGCTCTTAAAAGAAATCATCAAGCATCATTACACCAATTTCGAACAGGTATCGAATGGTGAACAAGCGCTAGTATTTCTGAGAATAAATCCAGTAATTGATGTTGTATTACTAGACATGAATATGCCTATTATGAATGGGTATGATACCGCTAAAGCGATTAAAAAGGAGTTTCCAACCATTAAAATAATTGCACAAACAGCAAATGCTGTACTAGGCGATCGCGAAAAAGCGTTAGAAGCAGGTTGTGATGAATACATTGCAAAACCAATTGACCCAACTCAATTACTCGCTTTTATTCAAAAAACATAGTAATAATCTGATTTTCTGTCGATAAGTTAAACGGAATAAGTTTACTTTTGTCATTGTTTACACACCATTACCAAGTTTAAAATGACCGGATTACAAAAAGGAATCAAATACGTTCTCGGAAACAAACAGAAAGTTGATAGTGATCAATATTTCTTAACCTTAGTGACGATAACTGCTGGTTTTTTGTTAATCGCATTGTTTTTCATGCACTTGTATTTTCGCTATTCTGATGGACCTATTATTGTCTCTGGAATTAGCATGCTCGTGCTTTTTTGGTTGTATTACATGGTACGCGTCAGAGGAAAAGTATTCTTTACAAAATTAGTACTAACCCTCTATGGTTTGGCAGCGCTCGATTTCACTTGGTATGTAAAATTCATGTCAATCGGTCCAATTCTTTATTTCGTTTTTGCTTTTGGCGCGCTCATCGTCTGGGTATGGAATGGTCGCATGTTGGTGTTTTTACTCACTGTTTACATTGCCAACATTGTATTACTTTATATTTTAGAGAATACACATATCGATCGGCTATCCGCTTATCCAAATTTTCAAACAAGAAGTCAAGATATTTACCTCAGCTTTACACTATACTCCTTTCTACTCATTTTTCTGTTTCAGAAAATCAAAGAAGATTTTAACCGTGAAAAAGAACGAGCTATTAAGTCTGACCTAATGAAATCAGCTTTTCTAGCGAATATGTCTCATGAAATCAGAACGCCAATGAATGCTATTGTTGGATTTAGTGAATTATTAAACGAGGAAGAAAACCCTGAAAAGCGAACCCAATACATTCAAATCATTCAAAGCAGCAGTAGTAACCTCTTGAAACTGATCAACGAAATAGTCGATTTATCCAAAATTGAAGCAGGAGAAATGGCATTGTCACCGTCTTCGTTTAGTGTTAAGCGAATTTTTGAAGAAATGAATCGGATTTTTTCAATTGAATTAGCGCATCGAAACAAAGCACATGTGAATCTGCTATTTGAAATCGATGATACAGATTACTTCATTTTTTCAGATCCTAATCGCTTGAAGCAAATTTTAGCAAATTTATTGAACAACGCAGTCAAACATACCAATGAAGGAGCCATCACTTGTTCGTGTAAACTACAAAATAATGAATTGATTTTTAGTGTTTCAGATACCGGAACCGGGATTCCAACAGAAGATCAAGAAAAGATTTTTGAACGTTTCACAAAATTCAACTATCTAAATAATAATGCAGAAGGAACAGGAATTGGGCTTTCTATCGTTGAAAAACTTGTTGGATTGTTAGCTGGTAAAATATGGCTCGAAAGTTCCTGGGGGAAAGGAAGTAGCTTTTATTTTACTATCCCTTACAACAAATCAAAAGAAAAAGTAATTCCAGAACAAGAAAGACAACAGCGCAGCAAAACTGCTATTGAAACTAATAACAGCCCCATATTAATCGTAGAAGACGATGAAATCAATGCCTTATTAATCAAAGAAATTTTAAAAACTGCATTCCCTAACTTTCACCATGTATCCAATGGGAAAGAAGCAATCGATTGGTTAGAAGACGGAAATGAATGTGCGTTATTGTTAATCGATATGAACATGCCTATCATGAACGGTTATGAAGCTTCGCAACGCATTAAAAAACAATTTCCAACCATTAAAATCATTGCGCAAACAGCAAATGCAGTGCTCGGTGATCGTCAAAAATCACTTGATGCGGGCTGTGATGAATACTTGTCAAAACCTATAGATCAAGAACAATTAATTCAAACGATGCGGGATTGTTTGGTAAAATAATGGTATTTTTCTTCTCATGAAACAACTTCCATTTTTATTGATTTACTTTCGATTATTACTAGCTCCCGTTATACTTTGGATGGCTTATGCAGGTAACGAGTACAACATTTGGATTGTAGTTGCGTGTTATCTCGCTATAATATCTGATGTTTTTGACGGAATTATCGCACGTCATTACAAGGTTTCTTCTGCAAAATTGCGCCTTTGGGACAGTAATGTTGACCTGATTTTTTGGTTGAGTGCTTGTTGGTGTATTTGGGTGTGTTTTCCGCAAGAAGTGACGAACCGATGGGCAATAATTCTACCATTATTGATTATCGAATGGATACCAGACGGCATTTATTTGCTACGCTTTCGGAAATTTGGTTGTGCACACAATTATGCTTCAAAATTATTTGGACTTTTTCTATTAGCGATGTTCACGTTGCTTTTCGTAAGTAATCAGCCATTTTTGTTAACAACGACAATTAGTATTGGTCTCATTTCACAAGTAGACAGAATACTCATCGCATTGATTTTACCAGCACGGGTGTGCGACGTACCAAGTTCGTATCACGCTTTTTTAATAAGAAAAGGAATTCCGTTCAAAAAATACAAGTTGTTTCACGAATAAAAAATGAAGCAAAAAAAAAGGAGCACTTTCGTACTCCTTTTGTTGACCCACTAGGGCTCGAACCTAGACTCTTCGGAACCAAAAACCGACGTGTTGCCAGTTACACCATGGGTCATTCTGACATGCTTATCGCTAAGCAGGTGCAAAATTAGAACATAATTCTTTTTAAACAAGTGTTCTGCTAAAAAAAATGAACTTTTTTTCATGAAATTTTGAATTTCAAGTCATTAGCATTTTTAAACAAAAGAACTGTCAAATCATTCCAATATATTTATATCTTCGCAAGTCAAATTATATTTTTATAAGATGCAATACAATAAACTGAATAATTTAGTTGGTTGGTTGGTGTTCCTAATCGCAACAACCGTTTATTTCATGACACTCGAGAGTACCGCAAGTCTTTGGGATTGTGGAGAGTACATTACAGCTGCTTACAAACTAGAAGTTGGTCACCCTCCAGGTGCACCGCTTTTCATGGTATTGGGACGTTTGTTCTCCTTTTTCGCAGAACCAGCTATGGTTGCTGTTTGGATCAATCGTTTGTCGGCATTAAGTAGCTCGTTTACTATTTTGTTTATGTTTTGGTCGATTACCATGTTTGCGAAAAAAATGTTGCAACGCAACAACCGTGAATGGTCAAAAGGCGATCAAATTGCAGCATTGGGTGCAGGAGCAATCGGTGCTTTAGCTTATACATTCTCTGATTCATTCTGGTTCTCAGCTGTTGAAGGTGAGGTTTACGCCATGTCTTCGTTGTTTTCTGCGGCAATCTTCTGGGCAATCTTAAAGTGGGATTCAGAAATGACTGCAATCAAATTCAATGAATTAACCGGACCGCAAAATCCAAGTCGTTGGTTGATTCTGATCATGTTCCTATTCGGATTAGCAATTGGTGTCCATTTATTGGGATTGCTTGCTGTGCCTTCTATCGCTTTTGTAATGTACTTCCAATTATGGGAAAAAGTAAATTTAAAAGGCATCATCATAACAGGAATAATTTCGGTTGTTTCATTGGCCTTCATTCAAGAAGGTGTAATCCCTGGAATTGTTGCTATAGCTTCTAGCTTTGAGGTGGCTTTTGTTAATTCCTTTGGCCTACCTTTCTACTCAGGTACCATTTTCTTTTTCTTGGTGCTCATTGCATTAATTGCCTGGGGATTAAAATATGCTGTGAAAAAAGTAAAACCGTTAATGAGCACCATTCTATGGGGATTTGTTGTTTTATTAATTGGTTATGGTTCATTTGCAGTGATTGTTATTCGTTCAAATGCGAACACGCCGTTGGATGAAAATGACCCTGAAAACTTAGTAACACTTCATGCTTATTTGAAGCGTGAACAATACGGTTCTTGGCCAATTTTAAATGGAAATCACTGGAACTCATTGCGCGATGGTGAAGTAATGGTTGATGGAGAGCCACAACTACAAAGCACCGATTCATGGGGTGATTTATCGCCATTCTATCTCAAAAGACATGTCGTAATGCTTGGAGATAATGACATCAAAGCATTTAAGGATAAAACGAAAGCTGATGCATTCGCAAAAGCAAAAGGGAGACAATATACTGTCGTTGAAAAATACTTCTCATCCAATGAAAAAGTACGCCACAACAATGTTCCTGTTTATTCCCAATCTACGTTCCTGCCACGTATGTACTATCAAGGAGCTGCAAGTGATCCAAAAATAATTGCCTACAAAAATTGGTCAGGTTATGATCCAAATGATGGAACTGCAACTGAATTAGGAAATGATGGTTTGCGCCTTCCTTCATTCAGTGAAAACTTGAATTATATGTTCGGGTACCAAATTAACTGGATGTATTGGCGCTATTTCATGTGGAATTTCTCCGGAAGACAAAACGATATACAAGGTCATGGAGATGCACTAAGAGGAAACTGGATTTCTGGTTTTGCAACAATTGATAACGAACGTTTGGGCGATCAAGATGCAGCACCTTTTTACACAAAAGAAAATCCGAGTCACAACAACTTCTTAATGCTGCCATTTATTCTAGGTATTGTCGGATTGATTTTCCATTTTTACCGCGCACCAAAAGATGCATTCGTCGTGTTTTTGATGTTCTTGTTTACTGGTTTAGCAATTGTTGTTTATTTGAATCAAAAACCATTTGAACCTCGAGAACGTGATTATGCTTACGCTGCTTCGTTCTATGCCTTTGCATTTTGGATTGGACTGGGCGTTATTGCCATGTACGAGGCATACAAAAACTTTACGCTTGCCGATTGGAAAGGATTAGGAAAAGGAACAGCCGCATTGAGCGCATTCGTTTTCTTCATCGCAGCTAGTAGTGGTTTTACTACATTCACAACATGGATAATTGTTCTACTTATTGGCGCAGCTTTTCTCGGTTTAGGATTTATTTTACGCAAAGTCATCCCGAATAACGTGATGGCAGCTGGCTTGTTAACGATTATTGCAGGTGTTGTTCCATTTATCATGGCAGAACAAGGTTGGGATGATCACAATCGTTCTGGAAAAACTTCAGCACGTGATTTAGCAAACAATTACTTGATGTCGTGTGCACCAAACAGTATTCTATTTACCGTTGGTGATAACGATACGTTCCCATTGTGGTACTTACAAGAAGTAGAAGGAAAGCACACAGACAAACGTGTTTGTAACACAAGTTTATTCGATACGGACTGGTACACAGACCAAATGATGTTGAAAACATACGAATCAGAAGCTCTCCCTATCAGCTTTAGAGAAGATCAAATTTTGATGTGGGAAGGTGGAACAGATCAAGTATATTTTGTGAACAACAAAACATTATTAGAAGCTGGCGTTGCCAAAGAAACACTTGACGGAATTTTCAAAGCTAAATTGAAAAACAACAAAGCTGCTTTTGTAACTGCTTATGCTTCTTATCAAGGTGCTTTGAATCAAATGATTGATGCAATCCAATCGACTGATGCAGCAACAAACACACGTCTTGGAGAAATTCGTGCTGTTTTTGCAACAGGAATTGATGCTGTTAACGCTGATGTATTGATGCAACAAGAAGCGGCAATTTCTGAAATCTTTGATGGTTACCGTTCTGGATTAATTACCGGTGATGCGAATCAATTAAATAGCATTGCTCAAACAATGAATTCTTGGGAAGATAGTTGGTCTATTTTACCTTTAAATGTTGCCATGGACTTCATCAAAGATGACAATAACATGGTAACGATGAATGGTAATCAATTGCGTGTTTTCCCTTGTAAAGGATTCACTTTACCAGTAAACACAAACAATGCCCTTTCATCTGGAATTATTAAACCAACTGAAAAAGGATTGTGTTCGAAAACAATATCGTTCACGTTTGACAAACAATACATCACAAAATCAGATTTGATGATTTTGGACATGATGAATAACAACCAATGGAAACGTGCAATGTACTTCTCTTCTGCAGCCGGAACGGAAGTTTCAATGGCTTTGTACAAATCTGGTTTCTTGCGTCAAAATGGAATGGCTTGGGAAATTTCTCCTGTGAAATCTGATCCAAATGAAGCAATGAACGTGGATGTGATGTATGATAACATGATGAATCGTTATATCTATGGTGATTTAAAAAATCCGGATGTATTGACAGATTACTACGCACGTAGACAAACATCAATCTACCGTCAACAATTCGGTCAATTAGCAAATTACTTTGTGATGAAAGCTACAAACGAGCAACGTGCGTTAGATTTCTACAAGCCAGAAACATTGGGTCGTATGCGTGCAGCTGGACAAAGTAAATCTGCTGATTCAATTGCTAAACAATTAATCACAGCGCAAGACAGAATCAACGAATACAACAAAAAAGCTATTGCATTAATTCAAAAATCATTGGAAATTATGCCTGCAGATGTTGTGTTGGATTATGGTGAGCAAGCAAATCGTTCACGTGCAATTCAAGGACCGGATGGATCAGAACAGATGATGTACGAAGATGGTAACCTACACCAATATGTAGTAACTCTTTTCAGAGCCGGTGCAAAAACAGAAGCTGAAAAACTAGGTGCTGTCGTAGCAACACAATTAGAAAGTATTATCAATTATTTCAAAGCAAGTGATGCAGCGTTCGCTGGAAGAAGTGCTTCTGATTTCTCTGCTGCTGTTGCTGGTTATCTTCAAATGCTTCAAATTGCTGGTGATAAAAAATTAGGAAATCCTTCAGGTGCTTTGACTGCTCGCTTAGAGAAAACTGTTAATGCCTTATACCAAACAGATTTACCACGTATTTACAACGACTTAAAAACGTATGTAATGGAAAATGGAGAATCTAGTGGAGGGAAATACACTTCTTACATTTCTGACTTACAAGGTACGATGGAAGCCTTAGGATTTACCTTTGGTATTTTAGAAAGTCAAGCTCCTGCAGGAAATGGCGGTGGAACTATTCCAAGTCCTTCGATGAACGATCAAGCGATCATTGAAGAATCAGATTTAGCTACTCCAGAAATGGACGAAACTGCAGCTGTTAGAAATTAATTAAATGGTTCGCCTTTTTAAACCTTCACGTTGGATTGATTGGATTTTTCCTCGATTCACGTGGAGGTTTTTTGTTTCAGATAAATCGGTATTCATAACGTTTGATGATGGACCTAATCCTGAAATCACACCTTTCGTTTTAGACGAATTGAAAAAACGAAACTGGACTGCGACGTTTTTTTGTGTAGGGGAAAATGTAATCAAATACCCTGAGATTGTGCGACGAATAGTAGCAGAAGGACACGAAATCGGCAACCATACTTTTCGTCACGAAAAAGCACACAAATCAACAACCGAAGACTATATTGCATCATTTCAACAGTTCGAATCAGTACAAGCTACTTCATTGTTTCGCCCACCTTATGGAAGAATCACTACAAAACAAACGAAAATCATTGAGCAGACGCACAAAATCATTATGTGGTCGTGGCTGTCCTATGATTACGATAAAAAAGTAGCTATTGCTACCATTCTGAAAAAAGCCAAAAAGATTCAACCTGGTGCTATTATTGTATTACACGATAATCCAAAAATAGCGGAGCGTCAACGAGAACTATTGCCGCAATTTTTCGCAATTCTTGCTGAAAAAGGATTTTATTCAACGAAAATTACTGCTTAGGGCGCTTGTAAATGGGAACTGTTGAACACGGTTCACCATACATGAAAGACGAACAAACTGGTTGCACTTGTTGTAAAAACAACGACATGATTGCTTCCGGATTTGGCAAGTCAGAACAACCTTTTACAATCAATTTTGCATCAATATAAGTCGTTTTATCTAAAGCTCGTATTGTTTGTTCGATGGCTGTTTGCTTTGCAGCTCGTTCATCACCTATCGTTATCGATTGAGCATGTTGCGTTAGATAGGAAGTCACCAACATAAACGACCAAGAAGGTAAAATTGCATCGACTGAACAATGCAAATAAACGTGTTTGCCTGAAAAAGCTGTCCAATCTAGTACTTTGAGTTGCTCGCGAAAATCTTTTTCTTTCAAGACCAATTCATTCCATAAAAAAGGAGCAAAATCGAACGCTTTCAATTCAGAAGCACGTGGCAAAAAGTCCGCTAAATCAACAGCGACAACACCACTTTTTTCTACACGATTAATTATCTCATCCATGTCACAAAAATACAACGAAATAATTTAACAGAATTTACCTGCTGCATCAAATTGAGTTTACTAATTTTGCTGAAAAATTCAAATCATGATTCGTCAAGTAATCGCTGTTTCATTCGTTCTTTTTAGCCTTGCAAGCTGTTCTTCCAACGAGGAGAAAAAAATCATTAAAATTGAAAAGAAAGTAATGTACAAACCATTGGAAAAAGTGGTTCCAACAAAAAAATTAGCCATCGATGTGAGCGGCATGACCTGCGAACATGCTTGTGGCGGATCGATTCGCATGGCATTGAAAGAAACGAATGCTGTTGACCGTGTTTCCTTTGATTTTGAAACAGACCGCAAAACAAACAAAGCATTCATTGCATTTGACGATAAAAAAATAAGTGAAAAAGAAATCGTGACCATCATTGAGAAAATCAACGACAAACAATTTACTACCGGGGAAGCAGTAACTACATTGATATCGGAATAAAAGCAAACCATGAAATTAACGTACCGCATTATCGGAGAAGGAAAGCCGCTAATTATCTTACATGGATTATTTGGAAATTCTGATAATTGGCAAACGCATGCGAAAAAGTTAGCTGATTATTATCAAGTTATCTTGGTCGATCAGCGCAATCATGGACACGCTGCTTGGTCGGATGAATTTTCTTACGAGTTATTAGCCGATGATTTACTCGAATTAATTCAAGATTTGGGCTTGTCGAAAGTAGCGCTTCTTGGCCATTCAATGGGTGGAAAAGTTGCCATGCGCTTCACGCAATTACACGAAAAACTAGTCGAAAAACTCATCGTTGTCGATATGGGTATCAAATCGTATCCCATGCATCACCAAGAAATATTAGCTGGAATTCATGCAGTATCGGCAGGTGCGATGGATTCTCGTTCAGCAGCAGAAGAAATACTACTTCCATTTGTCCCTAATGAAGGAACACGACTTTTTCTGATGAAGAATTTGTACTGGAAAGAAAAAGGTCAATTGGCTTGGCGCATGAATTATCTGGTATTGGAAGAAAAGATGAGTGAAATTCTCAAAGCCTTACCCGAAGAAGAATGCTTCACTCCTACTCTTTTTATCCGCGGAGCGCTTTCAAACTACATACTAGACGACGATTACGAAATGTTGGAAGGAGCTTTTCCTGATGCGCAATTCATGACCATCGAAAATGCAGGTCACTGGGTACATGCAGAAGCTCCCGATGTTTTTATGAATGCTGTATTGGAATTTTTATTGCGTTAGTATCAGGTGAATTGAATTGATTAACATTAGTCAATAAAATCGTTTACTTGAGAAAAATTCATGGGTACAGGGAAACAGGTTGTTTTTGTCGGTGAATTGAATACCAAAAAGCTATGGTCCTTATTAGCTACTTATACTAAAAGCAATCCGTCTAACTTTCAATTTTTTACGTATATTTATACTTTATAAATTGGAAACAATTTTAATAAAATTTAGCTATGGAAACAGTATTGGTACAAATCAACAATAGCAAAGCTTACCGTCTTTTAGAGGACTTGGAAGATTTACACATTATCAAAGTACTAAAAAAAAGCATTCAGACTCCGCAAAAACTTTCTGAAAAATATGCTGGTAAACTACCTGCTGATGTGGCTGATGAACTTCAAAATTATGTGTCCCAAAGCCGAAACGAATGGAACAAACGCAGTATTTAATAGATACTAATGCCGTAATTGATTATCTAGGCAACAAATTCGTTACTTCTAGTATGGATTTTATGAATACCATTATTGATGCTGTTCCTAATGTTTCAGTAGTTACCAAAATTGAGGTGCTGGGCTTTAATGCTCCAGAACAACACAACCGATTGCTTGTTAATTTCATCAATGATGCAACAGTGTTTGATTTGACAGACAATATAGTTGAAGCAAGTATTGAAATTCGCAAAAAACATAAGACAAAATTGCCTGATGCAATAATCGCCGCTACAGCTCTTGTCTATGACTTAGTTTTAATCACTCGAAATATCTCTGACTTTAAAAATATAGATGGATTAAAAGTCATCGATCCACATAGTTTGTAACCATTGGAATAATCAGTTTTAAGTTTTTTATTGCGCTAGCAACAGGTGATTATATTTCATAAACATTAATCGACAAAAGTTTCACGGATTACACGTTTACAAGCATGAATTTCTTTGTCTGTCAATAAATCGAATGTTTTTACAATTCTAACTTTATCAATTGTTCTGATTTGATCAAAAACAACCCAACCTTCTTGATTATTGTGCTTTATTTTAACTCTTGTTGGATATTTTCTGCTTGTTGACGTCATTGGGGCAATTACAACCGTTCGTAGATGATTGTTCATTTCATTTGGTGAAACAATG
>JAGOAZ010000002.1:0-230607 GCA_017983675.1 Fluviicola sp. | reverse complement strand
AACAACCCAACCTTCTTGATTATTGTGCTTTATTTTAACTCTTGTTGGATATTTTCTGCTTGTTGACGTCATTGGGGCAATTACAACCGTTCGTAGATGATTGTTCATTTCATTTGGTGAAACAATGACACAAGGTCGCGTTTTTTGAATCTCACTACCCAAGGTTGGATCAAGATTAACCAAGACTATTTGATATTGTTTTAGGTCCATTCGTCGAAGTTTTCGTCATCAAAAACATCGTTCATAAGCAATTGGTCATCACCTTTTTCACGCATCTCTTGAAATGCTTTTTCCCAGCCTTTTCGAGGCTCAGAAATTGGCCGAAGAACGATTTGTCCTTTTTCAAGAATTAGTTCAATTTTGTCAGTGATGTTATACCGCTCCAAAATTGCTTTGTTTAAACGAAATCCTTTCGAATTTCCTATTTTGATGATTGAAACTTCCATAACGTATTATTGATGTAATTACAAAGTAACTACAAATAAAACAATATATTTTAATAAATCAGTAATTAAATTAATTTTTGGTTAACTAACTTAATCCTGATTCAACTTTTTGACCATCGTTAGAATGGTTGCTAAAGCGACAGTTTCTCCGGTTTCATCATAAACATCTACCAGGAATTTTACAATTCCTTTAGCGATATCATCATCCGATCGTTTTTCTTGATCTATTTTTTCTTTGACAGTGAAGCGAACACCAATGGTTGCGCCAGGATAAACTGGTTTGGTAAAACGCGCCTCATCAATTCCATAATTCAATAAAACAGGTCCTTTCTTCGGATCAACAAATAATCCCGCTGCTTTCGATAGCACAAAATAACCATGTGCAACACGACGCTCAAATATTGTCCCTTCCAACGAAGTTGCATCCATGTGTGCATAAAAATTATCTCCTGAAACATTCGCAAAATTGACAATATCCGCATCTGAAACAGTATGCTTCGCTGTGAAAACAGTTTCTCCAACGACTAATTCTTCAAAATGTTGACGGAATACATGAGGATTTGCTTCTGGCATTTCCGCACCAACTTGGAATTGTTGTGTTATGTGAGAAATTGTTGTTGGGTGACCTTGTATTGCAGTGCGTTGTAAATAATGCATCACACCTCTTTTTCCACCCATTTCTTCTCCACCTCCAGCGCGACCAGGACCTCCGTGAGTTAATAAAGGCATCGGCGAACCGTGACCGGTACTTTCTTTGGCGCAGTCAGCATTCAATACCAAAATACGACCATTAACGCATGCTGCCTCAACAACAAAATTACGTGCTTCATTGTTGTCAGCTGTAACAATTGATGTCACTAGCGAACCTTTCCCTAATTTTGTCAAAGCAACTGCTTCGTCTAAATCGTGGTACGGCATTACTGTCGAAACGGGTCCAAATGCTTCGATTTCGTGAACAGCAGTCTTTTCAAAAGGTTTGTCATTCACAAACAAAATTGGTGAGAAAAATGCGCCAGCGTTTTTATCTGCGCCAACCACATCAAACTCATCTAAATTCCCATAAACCATTTGTTGTGATTGTGCCAATAATTCAACATTTTGGCGAACACGTTCCACTTGCAAACGCGTTGCTAAAGCACCCATGCGCACACCTTCTACTGATGGATCACCAATCGTTGTAGACGCTAAACGTGCAGCAATTGCCTCTTGCGCAGCTTCCAAACAATTATCTGGAACCATAATACGGCGAACTGCAGTACATTTCTGACCAGCTTTTACCGTAATTTCTTTGGTTACTTCTTTGATGAAAATATCGAATTCAGGAGTTCCTGGAGTCGCTTGTTGACCCAAAATCATTGCGTTCAATGAATCGGCTTCTAAATTAAACGGCACCGATTCTTCAATCAATCTTGGATGTGCTTTTAACTTTTGTCCGGTGAATGCACTTCCTGTAAACGTTACCACATCTTGTGCAGTAACATGATCGATGATTCCTTTTCCAGAACCTGCAACCAATTGCAAAGCACCTTCCGGTAAAATACCCGAATCAACGATGTCTTTCACAACTATTTCAGTCAAATAACTGGTGTATTCTGATGGTTTCACAACAGCTGGAACGCCTGCCATTAGGTTCACCGCAATTTTTTCTAACATTCCCCAAATAGGAAAGTTAAACGCATTGATATGAACCGCTACTCCTTGTTTCGGTACCATAATGTGGTGTCCAATAAACGTTCCATTTTTTGATAAGGGTGCAGCTGTTCCATCAACATAATAAGGTAAATCGGGAAATTGACGGCGCAACGATGCGTTCGCAAACAAGT
Organism: Fluviicola sp.; assembly: GCA_017983675.1. Lineage (GTDB taxonomy): Bacteria > Bacteroidota > Bacteroidia > Flavobacteriales_D > Crocinitomicaceae > Fluviicola. Next base: position 228,338 of record JAGOAZ010000002.1, on the reverse strand, counting down.
TGCCAATTCCACCTTCAATATCAATCCACGAATCAATTTTTGTAGCTCCAGTATATGCTGAAACAGAATAATATGTTGCTTTTCTTTCCATTAAATGCATGGCCAAGGCTTTCAACATACGTCCTCTTTCTTGGAAAGTCATTTTGCGTAATTTAGCCCCTCCAATCGTTCGGCCATATTCCAGAATTGCTTGGTAATCGAGTCCAGCGCTTGATACTGAACCAATTGTATTTCCAGTAATTGCATGAAACAATTCTTGTTCAGTGCCTTCACCCGCAACCCATTGACCGCATACATAATTTTTAACCTGTATCATGATTCTTCGTTTGTCATTTTCAAAAATCAAAGATAATGGAATTTATTACTTCTCTCAGTATGCAGTTGAGATGAAATCAAATGCAAAAAACTTGCTGTTTATATTGACTTAATAAAGAGTTTACATAAAAATAACAAACTAAGGCTTACACCCCTATTCACTTGCTAAAAGAGTAGTACAGTTAAACAGGTCATAATGACACTTTAAGAGAAAATGCAACAAATATGGTACTTGAGTGATTATTTTTTCAATCCTTTTTAGTATGTTTGAGCCCTTAACAAATTAAAGTTTCAAAAAAGACTAAATTATGAGCAAGACAAAAACAGGAGGAGGTTTTTCAGCATTGGTTGCCTCATTAGCTATCGTTATCGCAGTAGGTATTGGTATAGCAATCTATCATTTCATCTTAGGTGATAAAGCTAATTTCGTTGATGGTGATGTATTAGAAGGACATCCATTAAACACGTTGGGTACAGTTTACAAAGGAGGTATCATTGTACCGATGTTGATCGCTGTAAACATTATCGTAATGATTTTCGCAGTTGAGCGTTTTGTAACAATGGCAAAATCAAGAGGTCGTGGAAACATCAACACATTTGTTGCTAAAATCAAAGGTTTATTAGCTGCAAACAATGTATCTGAAGCAATCGCAGAATGTGACAAACAAAAAGGTTCATTAGCGAACGTTGTACGTGCTGGTTTAGTGAAATACGAAGCAGTGAAAACAGATGCTTCTATGGATAAAGAGCAAAAAGCAGAAGTAATTAAAACAGAGTTAGAAGAAGCTACAGCATTGGAATTGCCAATGTTATCTAAAAACTTAGTAGTTATTTCAACATGTGCTTCTATTGGTGTATTGATCGGTTTGATCGGAACAGTAATGGGGATGATTCGTTCATTCGAAGCAATGGGTGCTGGTACGCCAGATACATCTAAATTATCAGTTGGTATCTCTGAAGCCTTGATCAACACATTCTTGGGTATCTTCGCTTCTACTTTGTCAATTGTATTGTACAACATCTTTACAACTAAAGTTGACCAAGTGACGCATTCAATGGATGAAGCTAGCTTCTCAATTGTACAATCATTTTCAGCAAACAACAAATAATATCTTCGGATATTCATTTTAAAAGATAACTAGAATGGCAAAAATTAAAATGCCCAAAGGTACCCCAACTATCGACATGACGCCGATGGTGGACTTGGCTTTTCTTTTGGTTACATTCTTCATGCTTGCTGCTAACTTTCGTTCAAACGAACCGGTTGATGTGAACATTCCTTCTTCTATTGGAGACGAGGAAGTTCCTGAAAAAACATTGATTTTGGTAACGGTTGATAAAGGTGGTAGACTTTTCTTCAACGTAACTGGTGATAGTACGGTACGTAAGTCAGTATTTTCCCAAATGGTAAAAAAATACAACGCTAAAGTGGACAATTCTCACTTGGAAGAGTATTTGAAAATCACAAGTATCGGTTGTTCAATGGCTGAATTACCAGCTTATTTATCAACTGATGGCGAAGGAAGAAAAAAGTTCCAAACGTTAGGAATTCCTGCTGATAGTACGAACAATCAATTAAAAGATTGGATCAACTATGCAAATCTAGCAATGAAGGAGTACGGAAAAACTGCGTTTTTGAAAGCAAAAGACGAAGCGAAACCAAATGAAGTAGTGAAACCAGAAGACTTTTTACCAAAATTTGTATTGAAAGTAGAAGGACAAGCTGAGTATGTTCGTGCGAAAATGGCTATTGAGACATTTCGTGATTTGAACTTGAATAATTTGCATTTTGTTACCTCGCTAGAGAACAAACAATAAAAACAAATAGAAACATGGCACAAATAGTAGAAAACGGCGGTGGCGATAGCGGCAAAGGGAAAAAGAGACCTAAAAAGAGCTCTACCCATGTCGACATGACGCCCATGGTTGACCTTGCGTTCCTTTTGTTAACGTTCTTCGTTTTGACTTCCACTTTCTCTAAACCGAAAGTGATGAGTTTGGTTTATCCAGCGAAAGAGAAAATAGATAATCCAAATCCACCAAAAATTAAAAACGCAATTACTTTTTTGATTACAAAAGATCGTGTGTTTTATTACAAAGGTGAATTCAATCCTAGTGATGGGCCAAAAACGGAATTAATTGAAACGAATTTTGGACCACAAGGTGTACGCAAGTTATTAGCTGAAGAGAACAAATACGTAATTCGTGAAAAATTGAATATAGATGGTCAGTTAACACGGAAAGAAATTGTGGATTCTGTTGCGAAGCAAAAATTACTTGAAGCGCAAAAAAAACCGGAAGCATTGAAAGTTTTAGTAAAAACAGACTTAAAAGCTTTGTGTGCTAATTTCATCGATTTAATTGACGAATTGAATATTGCAAACATCGGTATGATTGCTCCAGTAGACATCATGAAAGATGAACAAGCATTAATTGACGCTAAAATAAAATAAAATGATAGCAATTTTTATAATTACAGGTCTTGTTGCCGCTTTCTCTCTTTATGACTATTTTAGTTCAAAAAGTTGGCAACAAGTAACGTCTTCTGATCGTAATGCAATTGTATTCGAAAACAGAAACCACGAATACGGTGCATACCAAATTCGTACAGATTATAACAAGCGTTTAATTTGGATTGTGTTAGCGGTTACTTTGCTAATTGGTGCAGCGTTTACTACGTACAAAATCGTTCAAGGAATTGAAGAGCCAATCAAAGAAGAAGCCTCAGTTGATTTAACAGCTTTCGCACCTGATGCGGAAGAAGAAGAAGAAATAGTTGAGCCCTTGGATCAAGAAATTCCACCTGCACAACAAACTTTTCAATTCATTGCTCCTGTTATTGACAACGATGCAACTGAAGAAGAAGTACAAATTCCAGATCCAACTGTAGCGGTATCTACCGAAACACAGGAAGGTAACGATGCTTTTGGTGAAGTAGTGAAAGACGAAGGTGAACCAACTCAAACAGAAAAACCAAAAGAACCAGAAGTTTTTGAATACGTAGAAGAATTTGCTGAGTTCCCTGGTGGACCAGCTGCTTTGAAAAAATACTTAGGAGAAAACATCATTTACCCGCCAACTGCGGTTGAATTAGGTGTTCAAGGTACCGTTTATGTACGTTTCATTGTTTCTGAAAGAGGTAATATCTCGAACGTTCGTGTAACAAAAGGTATTCCTGACTGTGATGAATGTAGCGAGGAAGCTATCCGTGTATTTAAATCTATGCCGGATTGGAGACCTGCAAAAAACAATGGTAAAAACGTGAATAGTTACTTCAATTCGAAAGTGACATTCAAAACACAATAAAATAAGTTTCAACTTTTTTATAACTCCCCGATATGAAACACTATCGGGGATTTTTTATGACTATGGAAAATATAAGACACATCATGGCTGCATTTATGATTCTTTCAGCCAGCGCATTAGGAATCGCAATTGCTACTACTGAAATTTTATCCGATCGCTTGGTTGGTTCTAAACGAATTTTATTTATCTTCCTGATGTTTGGTTATGCTGCATACCGCACATTTCGTTTGTATTACGCCATAAAACACAAGAAATAATGAAACAAATTGCCCTACTACTATTTATTGGATTGACGCTTTTCGGGTGTAGTCGACCAGAAGATTCTAATGATGGCATCAATCGCTATGTGACAACCATTTATGCCGACGAGTCTTTCCGGCCATTTATGGAAACAAGTGGAATGACCTACGGAGGACGCTACCCTGAGAAAACCATCGCTTTTCAATTTGTAAGCGAACAAAAAGTGTTGCGTGCACTCATTGATGATAAAACGAAAACGGCTATTGTTAGTCGCGATTTTACAAAAGAAGAAAAAGCGCAATTAAAAAAAGGCAAAATATTAGTTAACACAACTTTACTTGCAAAAGATGCTGTTGTACTAATTATCAATAACGAAAATCAAGATTCAACCTTGACCCTTGACGCATTGAAATCCATTTTACGTGGAACTACGAAACGCAATTTAGTCATCGACCAATCACAATCGGCTAATTTTCTATACTTATCCAATTTGATTGAAAATCAACCCTTTGGAAAAAACGTTTTTGTCCATCATTCCAATCGCTCTGTAATGGAATATGTTCAGAAAAACAAAAACACCATTGGCGTTATCGGTTACAATTGGATTGGCGATTTGGAAGATCCCGTTGTGCAACAATTCAGAAAACAATTCAAAATAATGCGCATTGCGCGCGAAAGCAACCAAAAATACTACGAACCCTACTTCCGAACAATTGACCGCGATGAGTACCCATTGACGCGTTTCATTTACGCCATCAACAAAGGTGCAGCAGACGGATTAAATGCATCTTATATCAACTTTATTGCCAGTGATATCGGACAACGCCTTGTGGAAAAAGCAGGCTTAATTCCCGCACGAAAAACGGAACGTCAAATCAATATAATTAGTGAATAAATGATGAAATTACTAGTACTTTTAACAACATTTTCGCTGTTGAAATTTGGTTTATTTGGACAAACAGAAACGAAACAAGTAGAAAAGTTTCCAAATCAAGAAACTGCATTCGATCAACTTGCGGAATTTCCTGGAGGAAAAGCAGCACTAAATCAATTTATCGCTTCTAATTTTATTTATCCAAAAATTGCAATTGAAAACAACATCTCTGGAAAAGTGTATGTGGTGTTTCAAATATTGGCTACTGGAGAAGTGTCAAATATAAAAATCGAAAAAGGTATTCCTGATTGTTACGAATGTAGCGAAGAAGCAATCCGTGTATTCAAATCAATGCCAAAATGGAGCCCTGCAATGTTAAATGGTAAGCCAGTAGGTTGCTTTTATAAATTACCCATCACCATTTCAAACAACTAATAATTTCATTTCAAACGTTAAATAATCATTAAGAACAAAGCAAAATTTATTTGAAAATAGTAAGTTTGGCAAGCAAATTGATATACCATCAATTGAATAGATTAAAAATTATGAAAAAGATACAACTTTTCGCATGTTTCCTCCTAGCAGGAATTAGTTTACAAGCTCAAACGCTTCAAGAAGCCTTGAAGAAAACCGAGAACGAGCGCTTTGAATTAGCACGCGCTGATTTTCAAAATTTAGTGAAAGCAAATCCAACGAATGTTGAATACGCTTTTTTCTATGGAAACTTCTTTTTAACAGTAGGTGAAAAAGATGCTGCTATCGCTGAATGGAAACGCGCTGGCGGATTAAATGCAGAAGATAAATTAGGGAAAATTGCTGCAGCAAAAGCACTTTATTTTGCTGGTGATACCGCTATTGCAGGAAAAATGTTCTGCGATTTAATCAAAGCAACAAAATCTAAAAACGCACTTGTTTTTCACCGCATTGGTGAAACATACTTTACAGCACCGCTAAAAAACTTAGCAACTGCTGAATCGTTCTTGAGATCTGCTATCAAATTGGACGAAAAGAACATCGATGCAATCGTATTATTAGGAGACATTTTATTAGCACAAAGTACCGGAAACGCAACAAGTGCAACTGAACAATACAACAAAGCATTGGCATTAAATCCAAAAGCTGCGAACATCATTGTGCGTAAAGCAAAAATTTACCAAGGAGTTGGGAACTACGATTTAGCGAACCAAGAATACCAAGCTGCACAAGCTGCGGATCCAACTTACGCTCCTGCTTACGCTGCAAATGCGGAATTAAATGTGTTGTTCGACCGTTACAACAAAGCAATCGAATTGTGGAAAAAATACATTGAATTAAACGATAATGTTGAGGCACGGTACCGCTACACTTCTTCGATGTTTGAAGCAAAAAAATATGCGGACGTACTTCCTGAATTAGACAATTTAACCGCAAAAGGTTTTGAGAATTTGTACACAAAACGTATGCGAACTTATGCATTGTACGAAACAAACACAAAAAGCGACACTGCTATTTATCAGGCAGCTTTAACTGCAAGTAACGCGTTTTTTGCGACAACTACGCAAGACAAGATCATCGCATTGGATTACAAATACCGTGGTCAAATTTTAAACAAATTAGGAAAAGATTCTTTGGCTGTTGCTGAATTGGAAAAAGGGTTGAGTTTGGACACCAAAAATGCAACTGATTATTTAGGAAGCATTGCTAAAATCTATTACAAAGCGAAAAACAACGACAAAGCAATTGAATACTATACCAAAAAACAAGCGCTTGCTCCAGAAAAAATGGATGTAAACGAATTGTTTGATTTAGGTCGTGCTTACTACTTTTCCAAAACACCAAACTATGTGTTAGCAGACAGTAATTTTGCTCAAGTAAATCGAATAGCTCCAAACTTTTTAGGTGCATATTTTTGGAGAGCACGTGCAAACTTCAAATTAGAAGATCCTAAAAACAAACTTTGGTTATCGAAAGTTCACTACGAAGCATTCATCAACAAATTGAAGCCGGAAGATTTAACCAATCCTGCTCAAAAAAACAACATCATGGAAGCATCTAAATACTTAGGTGATTACTACGTAAACTCTACGGAGAAAAACAAAGAAAAAGCAATTGAAAATTGGAATAGAGTACGCACACTAGATCCGAATGACAAACAAGCAAAAGCATTCTTTGATTCACCATTTGGTAAATTATAAATAAAAATAAGGTCAGTTAACGCTGGCCTTTTTTGTAACTTTTTTTTTACAAATTAGTCTTACTCAAAATTAAAAACCAATGAAAAAAATAGTACTATTTAGCGTTATCGCATTCAGTCTAACTGCAAAAGCACAACAAACAATAACAAATGCAGGTTTTGAAACATGGACAAATAGCTTTATTTACGAAGAACCAACTGGTTGGGCAACCTTAAATCCAGCGATAGCACTAGGTGTTCCTACAACAGTTACTAAATCGACAAGCGCACATTCAGGCACGTATGCAGCTAAGCTCAAAACAGTTGGTGCAGACTTTGATGGCGACAATGTTATCGACACAATTCCTGGGATTGCGTTTCTAGGAACTTTAGACATTATTTCGCAAACAACAAACGAAGGCGTTCCGTTTACGGGTATGCCCGATACGCTTGTGGCGTGGACCAAATACAACTCCCCTAGCACCGACGATCAATTTTTGATTATTGCAACGTTGACCAAATGGAATGTTGCTTTGGGAATGAGAGATGATATTGCAACTGCAACTATTTTCTCCGGAACGAATACAAGCGTTTACACCCGTCAATCTGCTGAATTCACTTACTTCACTACCGACACACCTGATACGCTTTCTTTGATGATCTTATCAAGCGCTGGGCAAGTTCCTGCTGTCAATACCGAATTGTTTGTTGACGATATTTCTTTTGTTTACAACAATACCAATAGTTTGAATGAATTAGCATTACAAGCGTTTCAAGTTTACCCGAATCCTGCTAGTGATAACATGACTATTCAAGCAAAAACAGCAGGGGAAATTAACTTAACAGATGCAATGGGGAAAATCGTTGAACGAATTGTGGTTACACCTAACAGTCCAACACCTGTAACTGTTGCGCACTTGAGCAATGGTTTGTATTATTTACAACAAGGTGACCAACTGGTGAAAATAGTTGTGCAACACTAACGATTCAAGTTATAAGAAATATAAGCTGTCTGAAAAGGCAGCTTTTTTTGTTATAAATCGTTTTCGTTTACACATCAATCAAGTAAGGAAGTATAAGAATCAATCAATGCTACCAATGAAGTTATTTTAAAAAAAGCAATGAGATAAAACACTAAATTGGGTTATCAGTTCAAGCAAAGGCTTGAGTAAATAGTAACAATTTAAAACCCAATGTCATGTTAGCTTTATTTATTATCATGGGAATCATTGCTAGTTATTCAATCATTGAATACTACCAATCAAAAAACTGGCAATTCATTACATCCGAAACACGTAACGATGCTGTTTTTGAAAATAGAAACAAATCGTATGGTGCGTATGAAATCAGAAAGAACTACAACAACCGCATCATTTTGATCATGATTGGTTTTATTGTGGGCATTGGAGGAATTTCTGCGACAACAATAGCGGTTGTTCGAAAAATGCATGTACCAGCAGTTAAAACAACAGAAAAAACGACAATCATTGATTTATTTCCTTTAACTGAAAAAACGATTCCAGAAAAAAAAGAGGAACCAGTGAAAACAACAACAATTGAAAAACCGGAAACAACAATTTCAGAAGGCGCAGCTGGAAATCCTGCAACAACTATTGCATTTATCGCGCCGATTGTGAAACAAAATGGCGAAGAAGATCCGATGATTGGCGATCCGAAAATCCCCGCTGGCACAAGCACGGTGATTGGAGGAACTACTTTTGGTTCTCCAGGTGGAACATCAGATTCTGTTAGCGTTTCTGGAGGAGGAACAACTACTGTAGAACCGACAACATTCCCAGAGGTAGTTGCTGAATTTCCAGGCGGAATTAATGCCATGAGAAAATACGTTGAACGAACAATCGACATATCAGGAATTACAGGAGGTGCGAAAATATACATGCGTTTTGTAGTAGATGTTGATGGATCGATATCAGGAATTCGAGTAGCGAGCAAAAAAGGCGACTGTGAAGGATGTGAAGCAGCAGCGATAGCAGTTATTGCTTCCATGCCAAAATGGAAACCTGGCAAAATAAATAATGCGCCTGTTAAAAGTTATTACAACTTCCCCATCACAATCAAAAACGATTATTAAATCACTAAAAGCCCTTCTTTTTAGAGGGGCTTTTTTTTTGATAAACAACTTAAAAATTGTTTTTTCAGAAAATCGTTGGAATAAAAAAATAAATGATGTATTTTTGCGCCCAAATTAGGGATACACTTAAAAGACAGGAACATGTCGCAAATACAAGGTAAAATTTCACAGGTTATCGGGCCAGTAGTCGATGTTGCATTCGATAAAGGATCAGCACTTCCGAACATTTATGATGCATTAATCGTGCGCAAAGAAGATGGAACCAACGTTGTACTTGAGGTACAATCACACGTTGGTGAAAATGCTGTGCGTACTATCTCAATGGATTCAACAGATGGATTCAGAAGAGGAATGGATGCTGTATCAACTGGAAGCGCAATCAAAATGCCGATTGGTGACCAAATCAAAGGTCGTTTATTCAACGTTGTTGGAGAAGCTATTGACGGAATCAACAAAGTTGATAACTCAAATGGTATGTCTATTCACCGTGAAGCACCAAAATTTGATCAGTTATCAACTGCAACTGAAGTGTTGTTCACAGGTATCAAAGTAATTGACTTAATTGAGCCATACGCAAAAGGAGGTAAAATTGGTTTATTCGGTGGTGCAGGTGTTGGTAAAACTGTATTGATTCAAGAATTAATTAATAATATCGCTAAAGGACACGGTGGACTTTCTGTATTTGCAGGAGTTGGTGAGCGTACTCGTGAGGGTAATGACTTGTTACGTGAGATGTTAGAGTCTGGTATTATCAAATACGGTAAAGAATTCCTTCATTCAATGGAAGAAGGAGGATGGGATTTATCAAAAATCGATTTAGAAGAAATGAAAGAGTCTAAAGCTACTTTCGTTTTCGGACAAATGAATGAGCCTCCAGGGGCACGTGCTCGTGTTGCTTTGTCAGGATTGACAATGGCAGAGTACTACCGTGATGGTGAAGGTGACGGACAAGGAAAAGATATCTTATTCTTCGTTGACAACATCTTCCGTTTTACACAAGCTGGTTCAGAGGTTTCTGCCTTGTTAGGTCGTATGCCTTCAGCGGTAGGTTACCAACCAACATTGGCGACAGAAATGGGTGCGATGCAAGAGCGTATTACGTCAACTAAAAATGGATCGATTACTTCGGTTCAAGCGGTTTACGTACCTGCGGATGACCTTACCGATCCAGCGCCAGCAAATACATTTGCTCACTTGGATGCAACAACGGTATTGTCACGTAAAATTGCAGAGTTAGGAATTTATCCTGCTGTGGATCCATTGGATTCTACATCACGTATCCTTACACCAACAATTTTAGGAGAAGAGCATTACAACACAGCTTCACGTGTGAAAATCACATTACAACGTTACAAAGAATTACAAGATATTATTGCAATCCTTGGTATGGATGAGTTATCTGAAGACGATAAATTAATCGTACACAGAGCGCGTCGTGTACAACGTTTCTTGTCACAACCATTCCACGTAGCTGAGCAATTTACTGGTATCCCAGGTGTGTTGGTAGATATCCAAGATACAATCAAAGGATTCAACATGATCTTAGATGGTGAAATGGATAAATACCCTGAAGCAGCGTTCAACTTGAAAGGAAGTATTTCAGATGTTGTTACTGCAGGTGAAAAAATGTTAGCTGAAGCTTAATTTTTAAAAGACACAACATGCAATTAGAAATCATCACTCCAGAAACACGCATCTTCTCAGGTGAAGCTACTGCGGTTCAATTTCCAGGATTAGACGGGTCTTTTCAAGTATTGAATGGTCACGCGCCTATCATTTCAGCATTAGCTGCTGGAACTGTGAAAGTTGATTTGGTGGAGGCTTTTCATGAAACAACTAAAACTACAAAGAACATTACAGCTGAAAATGGCGGTAAAGTGATCAAAGTAGCGATTAAAGGTGGTGTGATGGAATTGCAAAACAATAAAATTATCGTATTAGCTGAATAATACGATCACATAAAACGACAAAAGAGGGATGTTAACGCATCCCTCTTTTTGTTAATGACTGTTAGAAAATATTAAAATACACTGAAATAAACGATTCTTTGATTAACTTCGTTATTATAATATGAATTATCTAGAGAAAGTAAATAAGGAGAATACGCCCAATCACATTGCAATCATCATGGATGGTAATGGAAGATGGGCGAAGCAACAAGGTCACGAACGATTATACGGACACTCTATTGGTGTTGAATCAGTTCGCGCAGCATTAAGTGCTGCCAAGCAAATTGGTGTTAAATATTTGACGATTTACGCTTTTTCAACGGAGAATTGGAATCGCCCGCAATACGAAATCGATGGATTGATGAATTTACTCGTCTACACCATTTCAAATGAAGTCAATGAATTGAATGCAAATGGCGTTCGCTTAACAAGTATTGGTGATACCGATGGATTACCTGAAGACTGTCAAGCTGAATTACAAAAAGCAATTGATGCAACCAGTCACAACAATGACATTCAACTAATCATCGCCTTGAACTATAGCTCACGGTGGGAAATTAGAAATGCAATCAAAACGATTAGTGAAAAAGTGAAATCAAATGAAATTCATTCAGAAGAAATCACCGACGAATTGATCAATGCGCATTTGAACACTGCTGATATTCCCGATCCCGAATTATTAATTCGTACAAGTGGTGAACACCGCTTAAGTAATTTCTTGTTGTGGCAAAGTGCCTACACCGAATTTCATTTCACACCTGTTCTTTGGCCCGATTTCAAAGAAGAGGATTTATACAAAGCAGTACTCGATTATCAATCACGGGAGCGTCGCTTCGGAATGGTATCAGAACAATTATAATTTTATGAATAAATTTCTTTCACTACTTTTCCTTTTTGTTGGGTTAGCTGGTTTTGCACAACAAGACACGTTGACAAAAGCAACAACAATTGGTGCAACACTCAATTTTAATTATGCTACTCCTCAAAAATATGAGTTAGGTGGTGTTCGGGTCGAAGGTGCGGATAATTTTGACCATCAAGCCATCAAATTAATTGCAGGTTTGCGTCAAGGTCAGCCAATAACTTTACCAAGCGATCAAATTAGCCAAGCGATAAAAAATCTATGGGATGAAGGTTTGTTTTCGTCGGTAGAGATTGAAGCAGAAAAAGAATTTGCTGGTGTAGTTTACTTGGTCATTAAATTAACGCCTCGCCCCAAATTATCGCGCATGAAATTCAAAGGCGTTACGCGTCGGGAAGTAGACAAAGTGCGGGAAGAAATCAAATTATCATCCGGGAAAACAATCACTGAAAACCTCATCTTTACAACACAAAATAAAATCAAAGGATATTTCAGAGAAAAAGGTTATACAAATGTGAAAGTGGCGATAACACGCGTCCTTGATACATTAATTAATAATTCTGAAATTTTTATCATCGACATCAACAAAGGAGAAAAAGTCAAAATCAAAGAAATTATTTTAGACGGAGCAAGCAGCTTACCGCAATGGAAATTAAAAGCAGCCATGAAAGACACGAAACAAAAATCGTGGTGGCGCTTTTACAAACGTTCAAAATACAATACGACCGCTTATGAGCGTGACAAAGAAGCTATTTTGAATAAATTAAAAGGGACAGGTTTACGTGATGTAGCAATTATAAAAGATTCCATTTATCAAATTGATGATAAACACATGGGTATTTACTTGAAATTTGCTGAAGGCGAAAAATATTACTTTGGTACAATAAACTGGTTAGGGAATACCAAATTTTCCAATGGGATGTTGGACACTGTCTTCGGAATTAAATACGATGATATTTACAACAAACCCTTACTCGATCAACGCTTGAACCAAAGTCAAGATGGAAGAGATATTTCCTCGTTGTACATGGATCGTGGTTATTTGTTCTTCAATATTCAAGCAATCGAGACGGGTGTTACCAATAACCACATCAATTATGAAATGCGTATCATTGAAGGAAAAGAAGCACGTGTACGCAACATCATCATCAAAGGAAATACAAAAACAAATGAACACGTTATCCGACGTGAAATCCGCACAAAACCGGGTGATTTGTTCAGTAAAAACGACATCATTCGTACACAGCGTGAATTAGCGCAATTAGGATATTTCAACGAGCAAGGCTTCCAAGTGTTACCTATTCCAAATCCACAAGATGGAACGGTTGACATTGAATATACCGTGGAGGAAAAATCTGCCGATCAAATTGAATTATCTGGTGGTTACGGTGCAGGACGTGTCATTGGTACATTGGGATTAACTTTTAGTAATTTCTCGTTGAAAAACACCTTTAAAAAAGAAGCGTGGTCACCATTACCAACAGGAGATGGACAACGTTTATCAATACGAGCACAAACAAATGGTCGGTATTACCAAGGATATAATTTTTCGTTTACAGAGCCTTGGATGGGTGGTAAAAAGCCTAATTCATTGACTTTTTATGTGATTCACAACTCCTCGTCTCTTACAGGAACGTTGCGGAAAACAGATCCAAACTTCAAAGGAATTGGAATAACTGGTGCTGGTATTGGTTTGGGTAGACGTAAAAAATTCCCAGATGATTATTTCAGTGCATACTACGAACTTTCGTATCAGTATTACGATGTGCAAAACTATCCACAATTATTCCCGAATTTTTCAAATGGATATGCCAATGATATGGCGTTGAAATATTCATTACAACGCAATTCAATAAATTCACCAATTTATCCCGCAGAAGGATCTAAGTTATCATTTACAGCAAAAGCAACACTTCCCTATTCATTGATAGATAATAAACCTGACAGTTATGCTACTTCACAAGATCAATACCGTTATTTAGAATATTTTAAATTGAAATTAACCGGTGAATTTTATTTCCCATTGACAAAAGATAAAAAATTAGTCATTTCTCCGCGTTTTGGTTTTGGTTTGATGGGCTCTTACAACAGTGCTAAAGGCTTAACACCATTTGAACGATTTACATTAGGAGGAAGTGGTTTATCGGGAGCTAATCAATTTAATGGACGTGAAATCATTGCCTTGAGAGGATACGATGATAATTCGCTTTCAACTTCTGGTGGAGATCCTTTGATAGCCAAATATGCAATGGAATTACGTTATCCAATTTCGTTAAACCCACAAGCGACCTTCTTTGTGCTAGCATTTGCTGAAGCAGGAAATACCTTTACAGATTTCCGTAAATTCAATCCGTTTAATGTGAAACGCGCTGCAGGTATGGGTATCCGTATTTTCTTACCAATGTTTGGAATGCTTGGATTGGATTACGGATTTGGGTTCGATAAATTAGACCCACATTCATCTGGATATGGTTTAGAATCGGATAAGATGATTGACCAAAAAGGATACTATGGTAAATTTAGTTTTACGATTGGTATGAATTTAGGGGAATTGTAATCACAATAAATATTGTATATTCGTCGTTCCATAGATTTGATTTAACACGCAATGAAAGTATTATTAGGCATATTAATGATTTTTGGCATAGCATTTGCCAGTTCAGCTCAGAAGTATGGTTTTATTGATTCAGAATACATTTTGAACAAATTACCAGAATACAAGGACGCAAAAGAGCGCTTGGATAAATTAGCCGAACGTTGGACCAAAGAAATAGAGGAACGCTATGAAGTAATTAAAATCAAAAAGAATAATTTTCTTCGGGAAGAAGATTTATTACCCGCTGACGAGAAAAAGAAACGTGAAGAAGAAATCGCAACTCTGGAATCAGAAGCCATGCAAATGCAAAAGACGCGCTTTGGCGTAAGTGGCGATTATTTCCAAAAAAGACAAGAATTAATAAAGCCAATACAAGATAAAATTTACGAAGCAATGCAAACAATTGCTTCAAAAAGAAATTATAGTTTTATCTTCGACAAAGCAAATCAAAGTAATCTTATATTTGCAGACAGTAAATTTGACCTTAGTAATGAGGTTTTAAAAGAGTTGGGGGTGACCTCAAAATAAATAACAAGTATATCTAAAAACAAACAACAACAATGAAAAAACTAATTTTCGCTTTAGTTATTGCAATGGGCGCTATCGCTTCTGCAAGCGCACAAACAAAAATTGCTCACGTTAACTCTCAAAAGTTATTGGATACAATGCCATCACGTAAAGCAGCAATCAAAGAAATTAACCAATTGGAAGCTGCCGGAATCAAAGAATTACGTGATATGGATAGCGCTGTTCAAGCTACTTACCAAGTATACATGGCTAAAAAAGCTACTTACTCACCAACTGTAGATCAATTCGAGCAACAAAAAATCCAACGCATGCAACAAAATTTGGAACAACGTCAGCAAGAAATTGACCAACAGTTACAAATTTTATCTGGTGAATTGAACAAAAAAACATTGGACTTAGTTAAAAAAGCGGTGAACAATATTTCAGTTGCTAAAAAATTAAATTATGTCATTGATGAGTCAACTACCTTGTTCTCAGCTGGTGGAATGGATATTACAAATGAAGTAATCGTTGAATTATTGAAATTAGACGCTGAAGCGAATAAAAAATAATAAACGTTTGACATACAATTGAAAGGGACTTTGGTTCCTTTTTTTGTTTCAATCATTTTATATACCATGGTAAATAAAATACAGTATCTTTGTATAAAACACCGTTCATGGAACGCTCAACTTTTGTAAAATCTATGTTAGGATTTGCCGCACTGGGTGGATTGTCTTCCGCAATTTCACTCAAAAATCAATTGGGAGAAGAAGACTATACGTATCCTGTTTTATTTATTGGGCACGGTTCGCCAATGAATGGTATTGAAAATAATTCTTTCTCGAGACAATGGAAAAAACAAGTGGAACATTTGCCTATTCCAAAAGCTGTATTAGTTATTTCCGCTCATTGGTTAACGAATGGTACGCACGTTACTGCAATGGATTTTCCAAACACCATTCATGACTTCGGTGGTTTTCCACAAGCATTGTTTGATGTGCAATATCCAGCACCGGGATCGGCAATAATTGCAAAAGAAACGAAAGAATTAATTCATTCAACTAAAATTGAACTAGACCACGAATGGGGACTGGATCACGGCACTTGGACAGTTGTGCGACACATGTATCCAGAAGCTCAGGTTCCTGTTTTACAATTAAGTATTGATTATTCGAAACCTGCAGCTTATCACTATGCATTGGCACAAGAATTAAAAGCTTTGCGAAAAAGAGGCGTATTGATCATTGGAAGTGGAAACATGGTGCATAACTTAGGTCGTGTAGCATGGGACAAGCTCGATCAAGTTGGCTTTGGCTATGACTGGGCGATCGAAGCGCATGAATTATTCAAACAATTAATTATTGATCGCAACCACCAAGCGCTCATCGATTACCAAAAATTAGGAAACAGTGTGCAATTAGCAATCCCAACTCCTGACCATTATCTACCGCTCATTTATAGTTTGGGTTTATCTGATAAAAAAGAAGAACTTTCTTTCTTTAATGATCAACTTGTTGCAGGTTCATTGAACATGACGTCCCTGCAATTTGGGTAAATGATAATCGTTGCTTACATTTGAAGCATGCAAATAACTGGTCCAATTGGTGTTTTCGATTCTGGCTATGGTGGATTAACCATTCTAAAGGAAATTCAGCAAGCATTACCGCAATACGATTACTTGTATCTTGGTGACAACGCACGCGCTCCATACGGATCCAGAAGTTTTGATGTCATCTATGATTATACGTGGGAGGCAGTACAAGCGTTATTTGACCGTGGTTGTTCACTCGTTATCTTAGCATGTAATACAGCATCTGCAAAAGCCTTACGCAGCATTCAACAAAAAAACTTACCTGAAACTGCATCCAACAAACGTGTATTAGGCGTTATTCGACCGAGTGCAGAAGCATTAGAATCCTTTACCTCAAGCAATCATGTTGGGATCTTAGCAACTGAAGGTACAGTGAAATCGGAAAGTTATGTCATTGAATTGGCGAAATTTGCTCCCGATTTAAATGTCAGTCAACATGCTTGTCCCATGTGGGTTCCGTTGGTTGAAAACAATCAATTTGATTCAGCAGGCGGACATTTTTTCATTCAGCAAGACATTGATTTACTGTTGGCACAAGACGACAAAATCGATACGATACTCTTGGGTTGTACGCACTACCCTATTTTGCAATCGGTAATTGAATCGAAATTACCAAAAACTATTCGTGTCATATCCCAAGGACAAATTGTTGCACAAAGTTTGGTCGACTATTTAGCACGTCATCCTGAAATGGATGCTCAATGCACACAAAAAGGAACAACTGAATACTTAACAACTGAAAATGCTACTGTTTTCGAAGAAAAAGCAAGTCGATTACTCGAAAAATCAATACGCGCTACCACTATTCACTTATAATTACTGCGGTTTCTGCTTAAAAATTAGTTGTCAAACCAATTTTCACCATGAAATTATCTTGCGCATGAACGGATGAATAAGCTCCGTAATTGTAGAAGCAACCGATTCCCAAACTGGTAGTTGCAATATTGAGTAAATTGTTGATTAAAAAACCTCCTTCGTAATACCCTTTTGAAAACGATTGAAAAGCGACATTGTGCAAACTTTTTTGGTCAAACGTTCCAATTCCAACAGCATGATGTAAAATAAATTGAGGACTTGTCCATTTTTTGTTCGTTTTCATTTTCTTGAAGCTAAAACGCATGAAACTGCTCGCCATTGTCGTGTTATAAAACGAAGATGCTTTGACTGTCTCAAAGGTATTGGCAACACTCAAATTCCAGTTGCCTCCTGTACCTGGTGCAACAAAACTCAAATATAACGGCACATCACCCACAAGATGGCCCAACGAAACTAAGTACGAAAAGTTTCCTGTTCCGCGAATTGGAATCGTTTGGTAAATATCGAGTGCAAAACGTTGATAGTTGACTGTTGACTGATAAAAATCAGGAAGCGAAAAAGCGGCTTTTGCACGAATTGTTGGCCATTTTGACCCTGTTGAAATGCGTTTTTCTCCAATGTATTTTACCTTATCCCCAATTTTCCAAATACACTCAACAACAGTTTCTGCAACTTCAAATGGAGAAGTTAATACCGGTGAAATGGGAATTGGAACTTGTTGGAAAGAATAATTATCTAACAAGTAGATGCGTTGGTAATTTAATCCCGCATAAAGTTTAAGATTTGGCGTCAAATAAGCAGAAAGACCGATTTCAGCAATCCGTTGACGTTCCATGTTTTGTATGTACAAATTGCGTGTATAAGTGCTGCTTTCAAGCTTTTTCTCCAAACTATAAAAACTGGTGCCGCCTCGTTCAAAAACATCATCTTGAAAGCGAATGTGCGCATCGACGAAATGTGCTTTATTTAATTTAATGGTACTATAACCACCATATTTGAATTGCTTGTCTTTGAATCCATAACCAATATACGAACCAACAAGAAAACGTTTTGAAAACTTGCTACTAGTTTCTATTCCCACGCCCAAACGCAGACCTTCGTAACCGTTGTAATTCAAAATACGCGCTAAATCAAATTGTACATATCCCGTTTGTATTTTACCATCGGCTAGGGTTGATAGGATATTTAAATACTTTTCGAAATTTTCTGCTTTGGAAACGCTATCAATAATAGTGTAGGTGTTTTGTTCTTTATCAGATAGTTCGTATTTTCTATTTTGTTGCCAGTGTACGCTGTCTTTTTCTCCTGCATCATCTGTCGTTACAACGGTTGCGGCATTGAAGCGCACATTTTTTAAATCGGCACCTAATTTAATTTGATCAATATAAGTTGTGCCTTTACCAATTGCATACGCATCTTTTAAGTTGCCACCAAAAGCAATTGATTTAAAAACTGCTTCAGTAGACAATTTTACGGGAAACCATTTTTGATTATTGACAAAAGCATACTCTTGAATGACTTTTGGAGCAGCAGTAACAGCACTTTTCAATTCAGCAGGTTCGACGATAACTTTTTCGAGCGCATATCCTTGGGAATTGATATACAAAACTCCTTTCAAACCATCAAAGTTCTTACCCAATCGTGGACGAAAACGAATGGTAAAAGTTGTATCCCCAGCCGCATTGATTGTTTGATCTTCTAAAATAAACAAGTACCTCCTTACACCACCAAATGCAAGTGGATTGATATAAGATTTACCAAAAATAGAAAACTGATTTTCATAAAAATTAAACGTCTGTAATTCCGAGGCAAAAGTAGAAAACAGCGGATTGGTAAATCCAGAGACTTTGTACGCAGTTATCTCTTCTTTTTCGCGAAAGGGTGGTTCAAAGGACTTGATTGTTGTGCTTTCCATTAGGAACAAATACTGTTTATCAAAAAAAGTACGCATCGATATCAAGTCAGTATCTGTTGTTGTATCAGGAATGGAGGCTAATGCATCCGGATTAATCGTCATGATTAATTTGCTGTAACTTGTGTATTGAAAAGAAAGGTCACTCATCGGATGGTTTTTCTTTCTGTTTTGTATGGCAAGTTCCATGATGCGCTCTGCAGGATTGATGCCTGGTTGAATGGTCACTTCTTCAATAGAAGCGCCCAAGGCACGCAAATAAACAATTTGCTGAAAATTATAGGCTATGGTCGTGTCTGCATATTCATTCATCCGAAGTGTAAATGATTGACAACCTTCTGGAAGGGTGAAAAAACCATCTATATCTGCTAAAAAAGGATTGCCGTTAGCGGGATAAACTTTTACAAATGGGATTGTATTGTCTGTTTCTTGTTCACGAACTTGTAAGCGTTGAGCGAAAGAATCCGAGAAAAAAACAAGCGTAAAAACAATAATAAAATAGCGTAGCATAAAATAAACGTTCTTTATATAAAGACTTATAAAAGCTATTAAAGTTACAAAAGCTTTTAAATAAATTGACTGTTAACACATACTTAACTAAATTCGTGCCATGAATTGGTCCAAATTCCGAGATATCAAACAAATTATGCGCACCTTGACGTTTCGTCGTTTGGTCAATTTAATTCAACTATCACTTTCATTTCGCTTGACTAAATGGAAAATTTCTAAACGCCACAAAGGCTTGCCATTTGCACTAAGTATTGAACCAACAACTGCGTGTAATTTAAGTTGTCCTGCTTGTCCAAGCGGATTGAAATCGTTTTCTCGTCCAACGGGGAAAATTGATTTAGCTTTTCACGAAACAATCATCGCCAGTTTGAAAAAAAGTGTTTTTTACATCAATTATTATTTCCAAGGAGAACCTTTTTTGCACCCACAATTCTTGCGTTTGATTACGACTGCAAAAGCGTCCAATATTTACACCGCAACCTCAACTAATGGTCATTTTATTACTGCAGAAAAAGCAAAAGAAATTGTTACATCTGGATTAGATCGCTTGATCATATCAATTGACGGAATCACGCAAGCGACTTATGAATCGTACAGAGTTGACGGAGAACTTGCCAAAGTAATCGCAGCAACAAAAGCACTTGTCGCAGCAAAAAAAGAACTTCGTTCAGCTACACCTTATTTGATTTTTCAATGTCTTGTTTTAAAAACCAACGAGGACCAAATTGAAGCCATCACAGCATTGGCAAAATCGTTGGGCGTAAATGATGTACGTTTTAAATCAGCACAATTTTACGCGTACGAAAACGGCAATGAATTGATGCCAAGTAACGAGAAATATTCCCGATACATCAAAAAAAGAGATGGCAGTTACCGCGTTAAATATTACGGAGGAAATCATTGTTGGCGGATGTGGTCGTCGAGTGTCATTACGTGGGATGGAAAAGTCGTTCCATGTTGTTTTGACAAAGATGCACAGCATGCATTGGGCGAATTGAAAACGGAGGGGTTTGATGCAATTTGGAATGGGACAACTTATCAGCAATTCAGAACCGCTGTGTTGACAAACAGAAACGACATTGACATCTGCACCAATTGTTCCGAAGGAGCAAAAGTTTGGGTGGAATAAAAGCTGCACAACCGTTGAAACAAGTTGTGCAGCTGGAAGTTTTATTTAGATGCCGGAGCAGCTTCAGTTTTTGATTGTTTGCTATTGATAACGATATTCATCCCAAATGAAAGGTGTGCATTTTTAGCTCCAGAAGGATTCAATGCAACCAACACATTATCCGACATGATGTAAAATTGAGTTGGTCCAGCTTTTAAACGAATACCAAAACCAACATTATTTGCCGATCGACCAATTGCGGAATAATTCATGCTCAAACTAAACCAATTCTTCAAGTGCATATTCAATCCCACAGCTGTACCAAAAGTATATTTTGATTGGTTAATTGCATTGTAAACAGTCACGCTTGCGCTCAACCACTTGTTCAAATTATACACACCTCCAACATAAAAACGCGTGTATAAACCTGTTCGATATGCCGTATTGTTGGATTGATAATTGAAGATTTTACCCAAGGTATCTAATAATTCTTCCTCCACATTTGCGCTATCGTTCAAAAAATCATTCAGATTCACACCTTGAAAGGTGTAATTAATGGCATTCGATTGGTAATTTTTAATGTTCGCTTGCCACGAAATAAAGCCTAAATCAATCACACTTGCACTCAAAGAGATTTTATCTGTCAATTTATAACTTGCTCCTAAATCCAATCCGAAACCTTTGTTTTTGAACCCAATCATATCGGAAGGATCTACCGTCGTATTTGAATCGGTGAAATACAAAGTGTTCGATGAACGAATATCAAATTTCCCATCCAACGTTAAATCAAAATCAATGGAATCAGTTGTCAATCCTAATTGCGATGTTTCTGTATGAATATTGGCTATTCCACCAAGCAATTTCACACGTGTTCCAACTGTTAATTTGTCATTAATGGTTCGCGTAAAGCCAACACCATATTCCATATAACTTGTCGCCTCAACTCCTAAACCATCTAAATTTGCGCGTTTTCCTAACAATTGAGGTGAGCCGTTGCCATAAAAAGCCAGACTGAAAATATCTTTAGGGTAATGAAAACTAACTTGGGATTTATTGAGTACACTGAAAGAAAAGAAGTTTCTTTTTCCAACTTTCAAGCCCAATGAAAACAGTTCCGATGTAGCATCTAGCCCAATAAAATTTTGATCTTTCATGGCTTTGATTGCTAAATCAAGTTTAAAATCTGACGAATCACCAGTTGCTCTTGGAACAAATAACTGATTCATCCGAAAACCATTATTTGTCGCATAGAAATTCTGAAAACCAAGTGGCAAACTCATGGTGAATTTGTTTTTTATTTCAAAACCAGGATTTAAATATTTCGCTTGACCGAGTTCACTCATTCCATAGAGTGTCAAGTTTTGTTGCCCTTGAACAGTGAAAAAAGTTGTGCCTATTGCAATTAAAAGCAATAAAGAATGTATTTTAAAGTTATTCATTTTCGGTCAATTAGAGTGATTGATTCAAGACTGCTTGCATGGCTAATTTCAACGACAATTTGTAATCGTTATAGAATTTAACTACCGTCGTCTGTGGTTGAGTGGTCGCTACCTTTACTTCCAATACAACATATTTCCCTTGTTTGAATTGGAGTAGTTTTGCTTTGTCCACTGAAATGTCCACGATTCGATTTGCTACATCATTTACTTTTCCATTTGCATCAACTGGTGCAGCACCAATCAATTCTTGATCACCTGACAGTAAATCGAACAAAGGGACGTAATTTTGATCAACGACAGTTGCATTTGCGATTAAGTTTACCGGAAATCCATTTTTAGAAATCAATCGAAACAGCAAGAAATCGATGTTGTCTTCGACATCTGAAAAATTAAATGCCATCGTATCTTTCAGGTTAAAGTCATAAGCATATCCTTCCAAAGGCAATGCGACGCTTGCTTCAACGAATAATTTACTATCCTTCGAAATAAAATTCAACGGGCCTGTGTTTCCATTTGGATTGGTGGTCGCATTCACATCAAACGACAAGTATTTTGGTGTATTATTAATGAGGTTATTGAGGTTTGTTGTATTTGTAGCATTGATTTCTGGAAGTATTGTGATGCTTGAATCCGCATTTGAAGGAGCAGAAGGAATGTTAATTGCTGCTAGGGAACTGTTGACAATGTTCATTTCTACACCATTAGCAACATTGATTGTTTTCATGTCGTTTATGGCTAATTGAAATGGAATCCCAAAAGAATTAATAAACTTGAAATTAATTTTTGGATTCGTCAATGCAGCCACGCCTGATTGCGCATTATTAAACAACTTGATTAAAATCGAGTCGGAACTCACAGCTAATGATTGTTGACCGAAATACCCTGTAGCGTTATTCAATTTCAAGTTGTTCAACCCAAAATTAATGGACACATCTTCGTTCCCAACAATTTCATTCCCTGTTCCATTGATTTGTACGCCAATAGCAATTCGCAATTGATTGACTGTTGTGTTTCCCGCTGTTAAGTCAAGTAAATGATTGGTCAAATCGACACTTGCTGAACTGCCATGAGGAGTACTTCCTAAGTAATTTGCTGTTAACACACGTGTTACTGGATTCCCTTGATAATAAATATCTGGGAAAGTCACAGTCAACACAACATCGTGTTTCAATGCTGTAGAAACGTTAATCGCTAAATCACCATCATCTAAAATTAAATCGTGCAATTCAATACCAGAGGGCAAGGTCATTGCAAATTGAGCTGTCGTTGATTGATTGATCGTTTGATTAAAAACAGGAATTGTGGGTATTCCCAAATCAGTCATGGATAAGTTGACACTTTCGTTGACTGCTGGCAGTGTCAGTACTTCCGCAGCTGAAACTGATTGCAAACGTGTGGAATAATTTACTTCCAATTGACCAAATTGATCTATGACAACCAATTCATTGTTATCGTGATTGGATAAAATTTCGTCCATGTTAAAATCGACTGAACCAATTGGGACAGCCAGATTTGGATTCCATTTTCCGTACGATACTTTTGAAAAATCTGTTTTGGTACATGAATACATTCCCAAAACAAGTAAAAAGATAGCTAGTTTGTTCATTTAAAGTGAGTTCTGTTAATTAGTTGCAAATGTAATGCTTTTTTTCAGGATGAAGAAATTTTTTTTATTGCGTTTTTGGTCGGTACTAAACCACAGTTTCAGAGATTGATTAACTTTGTTTTTCAATAACAAAACAACAAACATGGCAGATTTTTTTTACCAAGATCCTTATCCAATTTTAGCAGATTCAACGACCTATCGCAAAATCACTTCCGATTTTGTGCGTGTGGACAAAGTGGGTGATCGTGAAATCATTTCAATCGAACCAAAAGGATTGGAATTATTGGCGCAAGAAGCGTTAAGTGATGTTTCTTTCTATTTAAGAACGAGTCACTTGGAAAAATTACGTGCCATTTTGGACGATCCAGAAGCGACGGATAATGACCGTTTTGTTGCTTATAATTTATTGCAAAACGCTACAATTGCTGCTGAAGGTCAATTGCCATCGTGTCAAGATACTGGAACGGCGATTGTTATTGGTAAAAAAGGTGAAAATGTATACACCGGTGTCAACGATGCTGAATACCTGTCAAAAGGAATTTTTAATACGTACCAAGAAAAAAACTTACGCTTTTCGCAAGTTGTGCCATTGAGCATGTTCGAAGAGAAGAATTCGGGGAGTAATTTACCTGCTCAAATCGATTTATACGCTACACAAGGTGCTAAATATGAATTCTTGTTCTTAGCAAAAGGTGGTGGATCAGCAAACAAATCATTCTTGTACCAAAAGACAAAATCACTGTTAAACGATGCTTCATTGGAAGCGTTTGTGAAAGAAAAAATAATGGATTTGGGAACAGCTGCCTGCCCTCCTTACCATTTAGCTTTGGTTATAGGTGGAACTTCCGCTGAGGCAAATTTATCCGCAGTGAAAAAAGCATCTGCTGGATATTTTGATCACCTACCAACTGAAGGAAACATGGGCGGTCAAGCATTCCGCGATTTGAAATGGGAAAAACGCGTGAATAAAATTTGTCAAGAATCGACTATTGGTGCGCAATTTGGTGGGAAATATTTCACGCACGATGTACGCGTGATTCGTTTGCCACGTCATGCTGCATCTTGTCCAGTTGGACTTGGTGTTTCGTGTTCTGCCGATAGAAATATCAAAGCGAAAATCACAAAAGACGGCTTATTTTTAGAACAACTTGAAAAGAATCCACGTCGTTTGTTACCAGAAATGCCGCCGCAATTACAACCGCCAGTAACGATTGATTTGGATCGACCAATGGCAGAGGTTTTGGCAGACTTGTCGCAATATCCGATTAAAACGCGTTTGAAATTGAACGGAACGTTGATCGTAGCGCGCGACATGGCACATGCGAAATTGAAGGAATTAGTAGATGCTGGAAAACCATTGCCAGACTATTTCAAAAATCACCCAGTTTACTATGCTGGACCAGCAAAAACGCCAGAAGGAATGCCATCAGGAAGTTTTGGACCAACAACAGCAGGAAGAATGGATGCGTATGTTGACCTATTCCAAAGTTTGGGTGGAAGCATGATCATGTTGGCAAAAGGAAATCGTTCGAAAGACGTAACCAATGCGTGTCAAAAATACGGTGGATTCTATTTAGGTTCTGTTGGAGGACCTGCGGCAATTTTAGCGAAAGAGAACATCCTTTCTGTTGAAGTCATCGACTTTGAAGAAATGGGCATGGAAGCAGTTCGCAAGATTACCATCAAAGATTTCCCTGCGTTTATCATTACCGATGACAAAGGAAATGACTTCTTTGAAAATTTATAAGAAAACAATTAACATAAACGGCGTATCCCTAAAGGTATGGAGCGCCGTTTATGTTCCTAAATGGTTACTCCATAATATAAATTATCTCAATTGATCAACGTATATTAGGACTTAAATAAGTCATTACTATTCGGAAACCAATGGCAGGGCAAGCGGTGATTTTTCCTTTATACGGATCTTTCGCATTAATTTCTAAAAACTCTGCTGATTTTTCGAAACTTCCTCCAACTGTTCGGACCGGTCTGTTTTTTTGATTCACTGAAATCAAGTTATTCTTTGGAGAAGATTCAACTACCATTTCAGCAACATTTCCAACTAAATTATAAATACCATAATCGTTTGGCCAGTATGACTTTACTGGTGAAGTTAAGTCGAGATTTGATGATTCAGCAACAGTTGGTAAATCAGTACGTGCAAAATTGGCTTGCATCATTCCATTTGTGTTTTTCACCGAATCTCCCACCCAAGGATATTTGGTGTATTTTCCGCTAGATGACACAGCCATCATCCATTCAGCATACATCGGTAAACGTATCGGGGTTATCTCATCAGCCGATTTTGAATACATTTTTTTATATTCTTCAGTTATCCATTTACAGAACAATTCGGCGCCTTCTTGACTAACGTTTACTACAGGATAGTTAGCAAAAACTGGATTTGAAAAATAAAGAACTTCATATGGACCCATTCCTGAATTAAAATAATTTGTCCACTGTTTTTGATCAGGTTTTGCAGTATAAAATGCTTCTTTTTTATTTTGAATAATTAAATCGTAAATGAATGCTAAGTACTGCGCGTTGGTGACTTCCGTTTTTAGCATAAAAAAAGATTGTACAGTAAAAACAGAATCTTGCAGATGAATTGAATTTGACGGGATATAAGCCCACTCCTTTTTATCGTGTTTATATATAGCTTTTAATAACTGTTTCTTGGTTTTTACTGCAAATGCAATTTCTTCTTCTGTTAGAATTGGCATAGGAACAACATCATTTAACGATGGTTTATAATTGTTTTTATTATTCGTGAATGAATGTTCAATTATTTCACTGCTAATTGTTGTGGGGTGATTAACAAATGTATTTTCCAATGTCAGTTCATTCAATTGAAAACTAGTTGTTTTACTGCGATTTATGTTGTTGTGAAACACATTTGTTTTTTCACGCACTACTTCATGATAATCTGCAAATTGATTACTATTTCTATTTTTTTTATGCGCAACAATTGGTTTACTTGATTTTTGTTTCGATGCAGTATAAGGACTTATCCAAATAATTGCTGCAATAATTGAAGAGATTGCTGTAAAGGTCATAATCCATTTTTTTAAGGAGGGTAAATTTTTCTGTTTACTAGGAGAATTTACTGCTAAATTCATACTAGAAATTATAAATTGTGCTTTGACTTTATCAAAAGAATACTCCGGCTTTTGTTCCCGAGCAGAACGAAAAAAATCGTCTAATTTGTTCGAATTATCCATTTTTTTGGTTTCCATTAGTTGTTGTTACTTCAAAAGTGAGCATCTCAGTGAGTTTTTGCCTTCCACGTTTTAAACGTTGTTTCACTGCAGATTCACTAGCGTTTTGTATGACCATTATTTCCTTGATTGAAAAACCTGTAATTTCAAACAAAATAATAGATTCTCGTTGCTCATCAGATAATTGAGCTAATGCTTTGTAGAGATAATGGATATCTGCTTGTAATTGAGGGTTTGAATTTTCATCTTTAATATCCAACATGTTATCTGAACGACCAAAGCGGGTTGTTTTCTTTTTTTGATGATAATTTCCAATTATTCGGATACTTATCCCACATAAAAAGGATAAAAACGCTTGTTCTGATCGAAGGGTCTCAAACTTTTCAAAAGCAACAAGCAAACTATCATTAATCAAATCACAATAATCCATGTCATCAAAGGCGCGCGCCCTGCAGAAACGCTCAAACCGATTGTGAATTGGTTCGTAAAGTTGTAAAAATGCTTTTTGTTTGTCTGTCATTGATAAGTAATCTTAGCCATCTAATAAGGTAAGTTTGATAAATGTCAGAAAAGTTACATGAAATTTATTTTTTTTCAAAAAATAAGAAAGACATTCGTTTGAGATCCTTATGTCGAATTATTTATTGGTACTATGTGGTTTTTGTGCGAACCGCAAACGAGAACCTCAGACACCTAATTGAACTATTTACTCAGCGATTATGTATATTGTTTACATAAGCTTTCGAATACAATAATAGTTACTTTTGAAGTAAATCAAAAATTGCTGGTAATCTTCTCTTGGTATATTCGGGAAGCTCATCAATAAACTGAGTAAATTCAAATGAATCTTTTTGATCTTTGATCAATTCAAACAAAAAAGTAGGTTCTTGATACAAAGAATTATCTATAAATGTAAGAAAGTCAAAAACACTGAAATGTAAATTGATGTTTTTATATCCTTCTCTCCACTTCATAATAATTGTTTGGTCATCAACATCATGACCATTGTTTTTTGAACGAATTTCAACCCTTTCTTTAGCTAATTCAATAGAATTCAAACAAAAAAAATACATCTCGATTCTGAAGCCATGTGATTTAGCTTTAGTGATTAATTCAACTGGAAAAGGAAATAAATTGGTTTCGAATGCAAACGATTCGATATTTTTTATTGCATTATTAAATTCATTCAAAAATTCTTCTGAAGTTATATTTTTAGCTATTTGTTCTCTTAATTCAGAATCAGGCATTGAATTGTAGCGTTCAAGAAAACGTTTGTCAAAATCAAATGGGATAGCTTCTTGGGAAAAAACCTGTGAATAAGTAGATTTGCCAGAGCCATTACAACCAGCAAAAATTCTTAAATAGGGTTGTTGCATTTAATTGTATTCGAAGGTTTTTGCATTGCTTTAGCCTTTTCAATTTTAGGGCGAACGTCATTATTAAAAACAATATTTGCTCTCTTTTTTAATTCAGCTAAATCAATGTTTGAAGAAGTCTTTTTATCCGATAATTTAATGCTAATTTTCATGGTATAAAAATCTTTTTACAAAGATACATAATATTTGTATTTGAAAAAAAAGATGTTAAACTGAAGAATGAAAGCACAGCAATGTGCGTCGTTTTTAATCCACCGTAAATTCTACTTCCTTCTCTTTTTGCTTTTTATTCTCTTCCTTTAGCTTATCGCCGAACTTAGCGATTTTGGATTGTTTCTTCTTCTTTTCTTTTTCAAGAATAGCTGGATCCACTTCCTCTTTGCCAAACTCAATTTTGATTTCCTCGCGTTGCTGCACTTTCGGTTGATAGGCTTTGATGGTCGTGTCTTTCTTGAATAAACCTAATTCCGATTTCAAAATGGATAAAGCCTCTTGCTTCGCTTGTTCGTGGTTTTCCTTTGCTTGATCTTTGCGCGCTTTTTGATCCCAAACAATGGTTGGACTATCCAATTTACCGTGCATCCGAACATAAATACGTACACCTGTTTCATCATCAATGACTTCGCCAAATTCTGATTCATCTTTGTTTAATTTCAATTCACGCAAACGGAAGGAAAAACGATAATCGATTGTGTTATCAAACGTGTGAGAGCCCTCCAATGTCATGTCTAATGCCGACGAACGGATGTCCATTTTTGGTATAATGAGCGTGGAATTTCGAATATAAATCGTGTTTTCTAATTTGTCAAACGTCAGGTTACTTAATTTAGCCTGCAACGCTTCAATTTCTTTGGGACTGAAAACAACTCGCGTTTTGGGCGATTTCAAATCGGCTGTCAATTGCTTGAATGTTTCAACATTTTTTAATTTCCCGTCGTAAACAGCAAGTTGAATTTGTGCAACAAGCGCTTCTTTTATAATCCCTGTATTGAAATCAAACGGCGCCTTCAAATCCAATAGTAATTCTGCTCTGCCAGAAATATTATCGGCACTAATGACATCTTGTTCAAAGTTATTCCACTCGTTGAACACACGTTTGAAATCAATCGATGTAGCGGCTAATTTCGTTGCAATGTCAAATCGTTCGGGAGCTGATTCTTGAACTGTTAATCCACCAGTTACAGCTGCTCCAGCACTTGTTCCTGTTAACTGATTAATTTGAATAACTCGATTCCCCACCTTCATGTCTCCGTGAATTTGAGTAAAGTGATGTTGATTCAGAACCAATGTCCCCAAATCGAGTAAAACAGAACCATCAATCATTGTTGGCAACAACCATTCTTTTTTGTTTGACGCAGTATTTCCACCTGGTGTTGTTGGAATTCCAACGGTATTGGTAAAATCCTCCAAATCTATTTTACGACTTTCAGCTGTCACTTCTACGGATAAATTTGCTTTATCTTGTAAAAAGGCATCAACATGATTGAATAATCCATTGATTTTCATGTCCGAAAGTCCTAATTGAACACGTAAGTTTTCGAGTACAGCAGCGGTTTTATTCAGGATAATTTTTCCATTAATATTGCTGAATTTACGTGAATCATCGATTAATTGAAAATGCACATTGTTCAGTTGAGCCGCACCATTTCCATCAGCCACTTCAATCGTTGAACCAGCATCTGAAAGTAAGGTAACTAATTTAAAACGGCTATTGACGCCAACTTTTCCCGAAATTTTATTCATTTTCGGTAAATGAAAAAGTGCGTGTATCATTCCTAAATCAACTGAACCGTTTGCATTTCCAGTATAGGTTGGCGCATCAAATTGTTTGATAGCAAGATTTCCTTTGAATGGTCCACTAAACGAATGAAAAGAAACATTATTCAACAGTAATTCTTCGTTTCCTTTTCCTTTCAATGTTGAGTAAGAGCCGTCTAAAAATAAATTACTTAAAGTCAAACCTTGTGAAGGTTCTGTTAATTTCCCTTTGTTAATAGAAAACTGACAATCGATTTGTGGATAAGCATCGACTCCTAGATCAGTCGCAACATTTAACAGAAAACGAGCTGTCCCACTTCCCTTAAATTTATTGACTTGTTTGACTTCTTTCCAAGCTAATTTATTAGCAACATCTTCCAATGCTAACGATTCCGCTTTGATTTGAGTTTTAAAAGAAGTGCTATCTAGAAAAAAGTTCACATCAAAGGGCAATCCTGCTAAATTAATTTTACCGCTTGGCAACGAAACCGTTCCTGCTTTTTGATTGACAATTAGATCGATATTGGTTGTTGCTGGTTGGTTAATGACAAAAGGAACCAATCCGTTTTGAACGCGGTGAATGGTGAAGGCTGCATCGGTATGTACGGTAAATTCTTCTTCTGAAAAATCTCCATTTAAGGCTACGTCTTGAAAGGTGGTTGCATATTTTTGACCTTGTAATTTGTTCGCATACAGGAAGCGTAAATCAGAAATTTCGACTTCTTTTAACGACATGTGGAACTTATCCGACGAGCGTTCGTTAGCTGGTTTAAAAATATCGTAGTTGACTTCGCCTTTTTTATTGACTACTAATTTTAAGGTTCCTGGGGCTACATTAATTTGTTTGACATCATACTTTTCATTCCAAATATCCATTGGATCGAACTTCAATCGAATTTGTTCGGAATAAAGTAAGGTGTCTTTTTTGGTGCTATGAGGCAAGGCATCTTGAATGAAAATTTCATTGAAATCAATCGACAAATTAGGGAAAGTTGCCCAAAAAGTAAGATCCACTTTTTTAACTTCTACTTTTGCTTTTAAATGGTTATTTATTTCACCTACAGCAATTTGGATGATTTCATCTTTGAAAAAATAGATGGTCCCGGTGATTAATAATACCAATCCAAGTATGCTTCCGAAGAACCAATAACTTATTTTCCGAATGCGGTGCCACTTAGTCATAGACCACTATATACGAGAAAAAGTGAAATTTGTTACGTTCATTAGAAACGAACTAAAAAGAAAGCGGAACATTTGTACGTTGATCAATGAAAAATTGGCAAAATTGGCGTGATTCAAGCGTGTTTTTGTACATTCGCTGATAATGAATCTTTATTCAACAAAACAAAAATGGAAGTTAGTGCTACTAGCAGTGGCATTGATTCTTGTCGGAATTTCTCTTTGGGTATCGAATGATACCGTGCAAAAAGTATCTGACAGGGAATTGTTACGTGCCAAACAATGGGTTGATGCGATAAAAAAGAAGGCTGAATTGGTTGAGTTTACAAACAAAACATTCAATCAATTACGGAATTACGAACGTAAAAAAATACAATTGTACATTGATGCTTCTACGGAAATTTCCAAGCCAATTGTAGGAGATGCCTTTCCCGATTACACCTTCCCGTTAAAAATAATTGTTGAAAACACAGATATCCCTGTCATTTTAGTCGATGATAAAAATGTCGTTTCTGGATCTGTAAACATTGATTTTGATACAACTGATCTACGCATTGTTCACCAAAATCTATCACAAAAAGAATTGGTAAAAACATACGAAGATAGTTTGTTACAGTTAGCAACATTGTGGAGTAACAATCATGAACCATTTACTATCGAAGTCGCTGAAGGACTGACAATGACCTATTTTTACACCGATACAAAACGAACGATTCAACTCGAGCGCGAACGTGATTCATTAATTCAAGCTTTTAATAATGAATTAATTAATGATGCTCGCTTAATTCCTGTCTTGCTAACAACAGCACGAAAAGATTCATTGATTGCAACAAATATTCCTAAAAAATTAACCGATCCTGAGCTTCTAAAGAAGACAGTCCAAGAACTGGCAATGATTAATAATCCAATCGCTATTTCATTTGGCAAACACCAAAACTATCAACTTTTCTTTGATAATTCGGACGAATTAAAGCAATTACAATTTTACCCGTACATTCAATTTATCATTATTGGATTATTTATATTGATTGGTTATTTATTGTTTAGTACGTTTCGAAAAGCAGAGCAAAATCAAGTTTGGGCTGGAATGGCAAAAGAAACTGCGCATCAACTTGGTACACCTTTATCATCTTTGATGGCATGGGTTCAATTATTGGAAGCGCAACAAATTGATCCGAGTATTATTGGCGAAATGCAAAAAGATGTCGAGCGCTTAGAAGCTGTTTCACAACGTTTTTCGAAAATTGGTTCGAAAACACAATTGCAAGCGGCAGATATTCAAGAAACCGTCATTCGCGTTATCAATTATTTACGACCGCGCATTTCACAAAAAGTGGCTTTAACATACGAATTATCAAATGAATCGCTTGTGATAGCCCATAATGCCCCATTAATTGAATGGGTAATGGAAAATATTTTGAAAAATGCAGTCGATGCAATGGAATCAAAAGGGTCGATTCATGTACTTGTTTCAATTGCACCTGAATGGGTGAATATTGATATCACAGATACAGGAAAAGGGTTATCTCCAAAACAGTTCAAATCGATTTTTGAACCAGGATTTACCACCAAAAAACGAGGTTGGGGTCTTGGACTTTCTTTGGTCAAACGAATTGTCAAAGAATACCACAACGGAAAAGTTTATGTCCTTCGTTCTGAAATTGGTAAAGGAACTACATTCCGAATCAGTCTCCCTTACCGTTAAAACCCTTCTAAATCGACTGCACGCATTGCAATAAATGCTTTGCGAACTGTCTCCCCAACGTTTGGTACATCCACATGTATGATGTAAACACCAGACGAGATAGGAATTCCCACACGATTTATCAAGTTCCAGTCGATAAATGTTTGTGCATTATCTTTCTTGAATTGATTGATCAATTTTCCTGATACGTTGTAAATCGTTACGGTACATTTTTCAGGCAAGTTGATGATTTTTATACGTTGATCGACCTTGTTACGCTCGTATTCTGAAAAGGCATAATACGGATTTGGTACTACATTGATTTGTTTGAGAACCTCAGAAAGAGATGTTACATCATCTACTTGTGTTTTATAACCATCCATTCCCCAAGCATACATTGGCAAACCATTATTTAAACCAGTTGCGGTGTATTGTTCGTATTCTTTATTGATGCGTAGTTTGATGCGCACAGTTGTGCTCAATAATTCTTTTCCTGCAGTCAACAACGGATTCACTACCCATATGCAATTGGTAAAGGCATTGCGGTAACTTGTAGCCGAAGCAGTTTTTAATTGGTCGTAAATCCAATTATTCTGACCATCATAAGCAGGACAATTTGTTCCATTGATGTCCACACCAAAAACGTAAACTGGATGTTGCCCACCTAAAACAGGCATGTTGTTGTTATACAAATCACTTGTTGGGTTCCACTTCATATCGGATCCATTAAAACCACCTAAAAAGGAGTTTTCACCAAATGCCATGTGCAAGCGTTTTCCTGTTTCCAGATCGATTGCGTAGCCTGGGAACCAGCTCATTCCTTTTGTTCCTGTTCCATCAGGATTGCCGTTTTTATCGACGCTCAGTTGTTCGCGCAATGCACCAGCTTCTGCATTACCAACTGCTAAATTTGGATCAGCACACAACTCCAATACTGCACAACGTGTCCATTTCGATCGGTCATTCGTAAAAACAATATCAACCGAACTGGCACGTGCTAAGGTTGCTTGCGCTAAAGTTGAAGCAAACGTTGAAAAAGCTGTTGGTACAGCATACGGCATATAGGCACATTGGCGACCGACAAGTGAAAAATGAGTAATTCCGCCATTCAATAATTTGGCGTATTTTTTCTGGGGATCAACCGTTGAATTATCTGGAAAACACGTTGGATTGTTGTAACCTAATGCAGGATTGTCTTCTGAGGCTTGTGGTGCATACGTCCCCGAACGAATCCAATTAGTAGGTGAAAACGAATCATCATCAGCAATAAAAGACAACCAATTTTTAGTAGAATCAGTCACTTCCATTCGTGCGCCAATTGGATCGGTGAACAAACGGTATTCAGGACCTTGAACACCTGCACTTACAGCGTAATATGGAATATTGTTGATTTGAACGGAAATTCCCCATTGCGGTATGAGTTGTTCGTTATCAACTGCAATGGTTGTTTCAGCTGTTACGGAATCAATTACAGGACCACCAACAGTTGCATGGCGGTAAATTACCCACGATGCAGAATCAATTGGTAAACCGGTATTGTTATAGAATTTACACGTAAAATAACCACCAACTACATTTAACGGATCGACAATTTTTACATTAATCGGTCCACCATTTGCAGCGTATGTTACTTCATCAGCTGAACCAGTTGTGAGGATTTCATTTTCACTTTCTTGCGTGAGGTTTAAGAAATTCATTCCATTTCCTCTCCCATCAATGCGTGTGATTTCAGGTTGCAAACCATAAGCTGAAAAGAATGCCGTTCCATTTGCTTCCGGATTGCTTTTATGCGGTATAACGGTTATCGCTTTCACTTCACCAATCGCTGCTTTTCTACTTGCTAAGTAAGGTAATTTCTGGCCCGTCAACGCGTTCGGATTTGTTGGAATGTATTGCTCGTAATTGTTGTGTGCGTAAGCAATTGCTAAGTAATAATAGCGCTTGAAATTCACCAATTTTTTATCGCCAGTTGCAAATAAATCGGTTGTAACGCTGAACGAATGTTTGATTCCATCATTAGCGCCATCTACTTTTTCTATTGGAATGGATGCTTCTAAATCCTCATCGTATTCAAAATTTATCAAGCGGGACACTCCATCTTTTTTATCACATTGTGCCACTAAGCGTGCACGTGAAGGATCTGTCAAATCAGAAACACTTACTTCAGTTGACGCCAATTGATAAATCATGTATCCTTGGAATCGGTAAAATTTATCTGGATTAGGTAAAGCTGAAACGATAAACGGATCCAATTCTTTGTATGATTCGTTGGTATTGTTTGATGGACTATCATTCGACAAGAATAAAATTACTTCACGGTCTAATTCTTGAGCAGATAGATCAGGAGCATGAGGTCCTTCCAGTACTTTGAAACAATTTTCAAAAAGTGCTTGAGCTTTGTCATCTGCACGTTGTAAGGCTTTTACTGAAGCGAATGGGTCACCACCAGGAGAACGTGCCCAAACAACTCCAACAGTAATATTATTGATTGCCCCAGGCGATAACACAAATGGTCCCGCAGATTGTAAAAATCGTCTATCGTATGGTAAGTTTCCTGCTGTTTGTTCCGTCCAAAAAGGTTGTGGAATTCCGTTTGAACCCCATCCTTGCGGATCTGTATCACCCGGAAACATGAAATCACATGGAGTAGTCACATCAGCATCTGGATCAGAAATATGTCCATTTCCTCCATAATAAAACGGTGTGTTATCCTTCCATTTACCTTGCAAGAAATTATAATAATCGGTTGCCGAAGTTGGATCTGTTTGCGCAGGATTTGCACCACCTCCCGAATTGATATAATACAAAAAGCGACGCATACCAAAACGTTCATTATCGACAATGCCATCGCCATAACCAATTCCATTTAATGCTTCATTGATGCCAATTCCAAATGCATTATCGAGGGAATCATTGTCTTGGTATGGACCTTCAAAGAAATCTACCCCAACTGCAGGAGGAGAAGCTCCATAACCTTTATAGCCATTGTTATCTGCATCTACTTGATATCCGTTATAGACATAACCTAAGCCTCTATTGACATCACAACCTACATAATCATCGAATGGATTTCCCAAAGCGCCATCGATGAAAATTCCAAAATAGGTATCGAAAAGCGTTTGTGTTCCTCGGTTAATTAATTCATAGTTGTAAAACGTCATGTTATTGATGTCATCATTTGTTGCAAAAGCAAACGCTTGTGCGCGAATTTCCATACCAATTGGTTCTCCACCCGATTCTGTGTGAATGTTTCCTTTGTCATTCATTACCCACCAAAGGTTGAAATCACCATAAAGCGAAACCCTTCTGTCGGTTTTACAATCTTTTGTTCCTGTTATATCATACCATGGATAATCACCTTCAGTTGGTTCATATGTTCCATTTTCATCGCGATCAAAAAACGGTGCCAAATAATAATCTTGACCTTTGGTCACATCGCCATGAGCAGGCCAATCGTTGATAAAATCAGGGATTTTGTAATTCGGGAATTTAGTATTTTGAATGTTTGTGCCATTTTGATCGTCTAATTCTCCAGCTGCAAACCACGCATCAAACTCACGAACTAAGTCTTGAGAAGACATGTAATGGTTGTCGTACTTATAACAATCCGCTGCATCAATTTCTGCAAAATCATTGGAAAGTGGGCCCGTCCAATAATCGGCACCATCGCGGTAACGCAACGCTGCTAATTTTAATTGCCCATTAATGTCCTTTCCACCCAACCAAAGCGCAGAAGTAAATAGGGCCATGATTCCTGAGTTTTTTGGAACTTCATATTGCGCGAAATTCTGACCTGGAATTTGCCACATGTTTCCGGCAGTATGTATCAAAGCACGCACATTATTGTACTGCAAGTAAGTAGATTTATTGGGGGGTGCGCAACTTGCGCCTTTTTGATGTGAACTAGTCGGTTTTTTAGTAGCTTTTAATCCCTGATACGGCTGAGAAAATGCAAACGTATGCAGTAAAAAAACAACGATGACTAAAAAACGATTCATAACAAGTAGTTTAAATTCTTGATGAAGATATAAAAATCGAATGGGATAGCCCCAAACGAATCTTTATTTTTTTGAAATTTCAGCTGTAAAAGCAATCAATAACTGATAAATTGAATTAAATTTTTCAAAACTCAAGTTTTCGAACGAATCATCGACATCGTGGTAATGTTTGTTGGGGCCCATCGTGTACATAAAAAATGCTGGCACACCTTTTTCCGTGAAAAAATAATGATCCGAATTGGCTGCTGGTCCGCGCGAAGCAATCTTTGGTAAGAATTGATTAGTCACATTACATGCTTGCAGTTGTTGAAATTCTTTCGGAAAAAGGGTTGCATTAACGATTGTCACCCCCTCTTCTCCACTTCCCATGATATCTAAATTGAAGAGAAAACGAATTTTTTCCAAGGGAATTAATGGGTTTTCAACAAAAAACTTGCTCCCTAACAAACCAACCTCTTCCCCTGCAAAAGCAATAAAAACAACGTTCACATCGCTTGGATTTTTCGCGTAATAATTTGCCAATTCTAATAACATAGCAATTCCGCTTGCATTGTCATTTCCTCCTGGAAAAAAAGTCTGCTGACCCATGCGACCGAGGTGATCGTAATGCGCTGTGAAAACAATGTATTTTTTTGATTTTTTCTTCGCAGGAACGTAAGCAAGCACATTTCGAGCGGTATGGTTAATCACTTTTGCATCGACTACGTATCCAATCGTCCAATTTTGACTGGACCAATCAACCGCATTTGCTTGTACTTGAAACAATGGGAATCGTTCTTGCGCTTGATCAACTGACCAGGTAAATTTTGTTGTGACTACTTCGATTATAGGATAACTAGCACGCAGATTAGCCATCATTTCCCGTGCCATTTTCAAGGTGTCCCCACCCATTTTCGATTCGAAAAACAAAAAAGCAAATCCTTTCTTTGACGAAGAACGATCTGTTTTTCCTTGTGATAATTGAAATAATTTGTTTTTAAACAATTTTGGATTCGCGACTTCTGAAGGAGTAACTTCTACTAATTGTTGTGCATGAGCAATATCCGCACCTGAATTTGGCGCAACAACAAATTCGTTTCCTGCAACTAATTGCTTCCCATTTATTGTTAATGAAATTCGATTTGGGAATGTGTTTACTTTAAAATTAAACGCTTGGAAAAAACTATTTTTATCCAAGGGTTGACAACCCGCCTGTTGAAAAGCGTTTGCAATAAAATTAGCCGCCAACGAATCTCCTCCGTTAACATATCCCCTGCCATGAAAATCTGATGAGCACAGTTTTTTTACTGTTGCTTTCGCAGTTTCAACTTGAGCAATTCCAACAAAAGGAATGCAAAACAGCAGGAGAATTAATTTATGCATAGCGGCGTTCTACTTTTTGGATAAACTCTAAAGCAATTGTACTTGAAACGTTCCAATTGTATTTGTTGGCAATCGAAGAAACGAATAAGCGTGCTTCATCTTTGCTATCCATGTTGTCCAATTGTTCAATTACTTCATGGTACAAATCGTTTGAACTTCCCAATAATTCGTTGACAATTTGCATGCGTTCGTTAAAACCAAATGCACCTTTTAAAGTTTCTAAACGGACAGTTAACATACGAGCTGCTAATGAATCATCCGTTGCTGAGAGTCGTTCATATATCGGATGCAAAGCTAAACTTGATTCATGTGCAATTGGTTCGCTGGCTTCGGAAAGCACCTCCGTTTCTAGCGTTGATTCGTTTGTAGTAAGAGGTTCTTCATCCAATGTATAAACAGGTTCTTGAACGACATCAAACTCTTCCATAAACGGTGTTTCATTGTTTTCTGCTTCATCTAAATAAGCAACTGTTTCTTGCTCCTCCGGTTCATTCTCGTATAAATCAAACGAAGTTGTTGGCTCGTCATGACTTTTTTCTTCACTTATTTCTGGAATTGACGCCGAAAAATCGTGACTTTCTTCCAACGTTGGTTCATCATTTAATGAGTCATCGCCTGATGAAAACAAATCAAAATCCATGTCTAATGCATTGTCATCCAATTTTGTGGCTACAAAATGAGGTTCAGCGGGAGAAGTTTGTTCTTGCACTGTTTCTTCAACATCAAATTGTGTTGGATGAATTTTTAATTCGTATGCTTTGTAGCGATAGATGATGGCACGTTCGTTTAAGTCTTGTGCTGCAGCTGCAAAAGCTTCAATTTCACCCATTGTTGCAGTTCCTTCGTTGATTTTATCAACAAGCAATTGCATTTCCGCTAGTAATGAATTCATTGTCATATTGTGTGTCTTTAAATAAGTTCTTGTCAATATTTCTATTTTTGTATTGGAAACATGTTTTTTATTGAATAAAAAGCTAATTTTCCACTTACTGTTTACTTTTCAAATTGTCCGATAAAATTAATGAATTGACAACACGAATAGTGAATTGCTGTGAATAGTTGTTTAATGTCAATTGTTGAAAACACGAAATAGACTATGTTTTTAGAACAATTTCCGAGTGAAGGAAAAAAAAATGGGTGGATTGAAGTGATCTGTGGATCGATGTTTTCTGGTAAAACAGAAGAATTGATTCGTCGCTTAAAGCGTGTTGAATTTGCACAACAAGCATTGTTACTGTTCAAACCAACAATTGATAATCGCTTTGACGACAAGAATATTGTCAGTCACAAAGGCTCTTCTTTTCATGCTATCGCTGTCTCACAAGCATCAGAAATTCTTCATCATTGGAAAGACGAACGTGTTGTTGCCATTGACGAAGCGCAATTTTTTGATCTCGAATTGATTCCAATTTTAAACGATTTAGCAAAAAAAGGAGTACGCGTTATTGTTGCTGGATTGGACATGGATTATTTGGGTCAACCGTTTGGACCAATGCCTACTTTGCTTTGTTCAGCAGAATATGTGACAAAAGTACACGCCATTTGTGTTTCTTGTGGTAATTTAGCACAATTCTCACACCGCACATCGAAAAAAGATGGACAAGTTTTAGTAGGTGCTACTGAAAATTACCAGCCGGTTTGTAGAACTTGTTACAATAAATTAACGGATTGAAATT
Source organism: Fluviicola sp. (assembly GCA_017983675.1). Classification (GTDB taxonomy): domain Bacteria; phylum Bacteroidota; class Bacteroidia; order Flavobacteriales_D; family Crocinitomicaceae; genus Fluviicola. Next base: position 188,209 of record JAGOAZ010000002.1, on the reverse strand, counting down.
AAATTATTCCATAGCAACTTGTTCAGCGTGTTTTGAATCTAACGCATTAGGAGAAATCCAAACTGTTGTTTCACACGTATTTACTGATTCACGGAAGATAATCACGCCAACAGGTGGGTTGTTTTTTGCGCTTAATGGACCTTATCGTTCCGGTAGTTCATATGTTGCTGATGCATACGCGAAAGGAGTTCGCCTTTTTGTGGTAGATCAAGCTTTTGATACAACAAGTTATTCCGATTGTATTTTTTGGAAAGTTGAAAATCCACTGAAAGCATTGCAACAACTTGCAGCATTTCACCGCAAACAATTTACGTATCCTGTAGTTGGAATAACAGGTAGTGTCGGTAAAACTACCTTGAAGGAATGGGCTTTTCATTGCTTGTCTCCCTATATGAATGTCGTTCGTAGTCCCAAAAGTTTTAACTCGCAATTGGGTGTCGCATTATCGTTGTTGGAATTACACGAAGATGCTGATATTGCGTTAATCGAAGCTGGGATTTCTGACCCTAGAGAAATGGCGTGTTTGGAAAAAATGATCCAACCAACTATTGGCGTTTTTACAGCATTTGGTAAGGCACACGAACAAAATTTTGGTACCAAAGAGCATCATTTCTCGGAAAAAATAAAATTGTTTACCAATTGTGCTACTGTATTTGTTAGCCAACAGATTTCCTCTTTGGGTTATTCACTACCGAATAATTTCACAAGTTGTACAGCAACAAATGAACAACAATTTTCAACTGGATTTAACGAGTTGCTTGGCGTTTTATCAGCGCTTTTAACTCATTTTAATATTCCAAAAAATAGACATTCTGAACTGTTTGCGCGTTTGCCAAAATTAGCTTTGCGCATGGAAATTATTGATGGGGTGAACAACAATACCATCATCAACGATACGTACAATTTGGATAAGGATGCATTACAAGAAGCTTTACATTACCAATCACAAATTGCAGGAACAAAAAAACGCATTGTTGTGATTGGACTTGCGGAAAGCAATGAGTCATTGATGCAAGAATTAACTGCTATCATTGCGCCTTTTCAACCAAATGAAACGTTATTTATCAAAGAAAACGAACATATTCCTTGGGAACGATTTTCAGATGCAACGATTCTTGTTAAAGCACATCGAAATCGCGCGTTTGAACATGAAATAGCAAGAGGAAAAGCAATCAAACACCGCACCAAGGTTACTGTCAACTTAAGCGCTATCAAACATAATGTTGCTTATTACAGAAAACATTTGCCGCAACATGTGAAAGTGCTTTGCATGGTAAAAGCTGATGCCTATGGGGCTGGTACTGGTGTTGTTTCACCATATCTTGAGCAACTTGGTGTCGATAATTTTGGCGTTGCGTTTGCTGATGAAGGAGTTCAATTAAAACAATTGGGGATTGAAAAGCCGATAATTGTGATGAATCCTGATCCAGAACATGCTGAATTGATCATTGCGCATGAGTTAGAACCTGCAATTTATTCGTTTGCACAGTTGGATGAATTTATTCGCGTGTTGATACAACAAGGGAAAACTGCCTATCCAATTCATTTGAAATTCGATACAGGTATGCACCGTTTAGGATTTTCTCCAGCTGAAAAAGAACAATTATTGGCTATTATCAACGCGCAACCTGAAGTGAAAATTCAAGGAATATACTCGCACTTAGCAGATGCAGATAATGGGAAAACATCAGATTTTACCCAACAACAAATTACTGTTTTCGCATCGGTGATTTCTTATTTTCGTAAGCACATCAGCAATGAATTTTCTGCACATCTATTGAATTCGGAAGGTGCCCTTAGGTATCCGAATCAGGCGTTTGACATGGTGCGCATTGGCATTTCGTTGTATGGATTTACAGAAAACCAGCAATTAAAAAACGAATTGATACCAGCAATTACATGGTCGAGCGCTGTTTCTCAGGTGAAAACGATACAATCTGGTGATTTCATTGGTTATGGCTGTAGCTATCAAGCAGTAAACGACATGACCATTGCAATTATTCCTGTTGGTTATGCCGATGGTTTCAGAAGAAGTCTCAGTAATGGTGTTGGAAAAGTGGTGATCAATGGTCAGTTGTGTCCTGTTGTTGGTCGTGTCTGCATGGACATGATCATGGTCGATGTAACCAATCTTCCAGTTCACGAAAACGATGCCGTTGAACTAATTGGTTCACGACAATCAATGGACGAATTTGCAGCAGCCATGCAAACAATTCCTTACGAAGTAATGACGGGGCTTTCAAACAGAATGCAACGTATCTATGTTGAAGATTAACTTCAATTACAATAATTTTATATGAAAGAAAAAGTATCCTTTTCACGCTACCAAGTCTTTATGACTGCTTTGTTAGCCTTGATTCAATTTTGTGTCGTCTTAGATTTTATGGTCTTGTCTCCTTTGGGGACATTCGTCATGAAAGATTTATCCTTGCAACCAAATCAGTTTGCGGTGGTCGTTTCGGCTTATGCGTTTAGTGCATTTTTATCGGCTTTACTTACCGCAGGATTTGCAGATAAATTTGACCGAAAACGATTATTAGTCTTTTTCTTTAGTGGATTCATTGTGGGAACATTGTTTTGCGCATTATCAAATTCGTACGAAACCTTACTAGCTGCACGTGTATTTACAGGTTTGTTTGGCGGTGTAATGAGTTCGATTAGTTATGCTATTATTACCGATTTGTACGTTGTAAACCAACGTGGTCGTGTAATGGGATTCATTCAAATGGGATTTGGTGTTAGTCAAATTGTTGGGATTCCACTCGGATTATTTTTAACAAATTGGGCAAATTGGCATTTACCTTTTTATGTAATCGTTGGTTTTGCTGCTGTGATTTTGGTTGGAACCGTTATCTTCATGCGACCAATTACAGCTCATTTAGCGTTAACAAAAGAGAAAAACGCATTTGCTCATTTAGTAAGCACTATCAAAAACAAACGCTACATTACTGGATTTTTAGCAACAACTTTATTGGCAACTGGAGGTTTTATGTTGATGCCTTTTGGAAGTGATTTTGCGGTACAGAATTTAAAATTAACAACAGATGAATTGCCTTACATGTACATTGTAACTGGTGTTTTCACCTTTGCAGCAGGGCCATTAGCGGGACTTATCAGTGACCGCTTTGGACGGATGAATTTGTTTGCATTTGGAACAATCATTTCTATTGCAATCGTTTTGATTTACACACAACTTGGACCAACACCATTGTCAATAGTCATTTTATTGAATGTCATATTATTTATCGGAATCACAGCGCGCATCGTTCCAGCACAAGCAATGATGACATCCGTTCCGAAACCAGAGGACAGAGGAGCGTTTATGAGCATCAATTCAGCCGTTCAGCAATTGTCTGGTGGAATTGCTTCATTTATTGCAGGAACGATTGTCTATAAGCACGCAAATGGCGAAATAGGGAATTATCCGATACTAGGAATCGTTGTGACATGTTCAATGATTATCGCATTTCTTATGATGCGCCGCTTACATAAACTATTGAACAAAGATTAAAACGCATTTTCTTTTGCACTTGTTTTCTCATAACTGAGATAAGCTGCAACTAATGCATAAGTTGGCGCTAGAAACCAACCGATAACTGGAATTAATAGTAAGAACATCAACCCTAATCCTATTGCAAATAATTCAGGTTTGTGTTGGCGGTAATATACTTGACTTTCTTTCACGGAAAAACCTTGTCGTTCTAAGGTATAATCGGTCATTAATAAACCATAATAATAAGCTTGAACGATAAAAGTAAGTAAGGGTGCAATTAACCCGATGATTGGAATAAATGCCACAAGGGAAATCAATAGTAACCATCCTAATTGCTTGAAAGAATTACGAACGGACAAAACAATACCACGTTTTATTTCTTTTAAAAAAGTCCAAAAATGAAAGGGATATTTTTTTCCTGTTACAGCTTCTTCTGTTCGTGAACTAATGTAGGAAAAATAAGGTGTGCCAATCACCATAAAAACAGAAGCAAACAATGCGTCTTTATTTGAGTCAATTGCCAATTTAACCAACCAAAAAAAAGAAGCTATTCCTTTGGTAATCGTTTCACTATCAATTGTAAGAAATTGATCTAAATAGGGCAACGAAAATGCTGTAATTGGTGCTGCAATTTCATCGACTCCATTGAGTAATACGCTAATCACAAAAGAAAACAACAATAAGAACGTGAAGCCAGAAATAAGCAGAAATTGTTTAAATCGGTATTTGACGATTAATTGATGTGCATCAAAGAAAACGGGCAAACTTGAAATGATTGCTTGTTCGTAGGACTTTAAACGTTGTATCAATCGTTGTGCAACCATTGGCAGTAACTTTCTTTAAGATTACTTTAAAAGTAGAAATTGTAATTGAGCTATCGGTAAAAGATGAAAAAAAATCCCGACAAAGTTGTATCGGGATTTTCACTATTAAAAGTTGTACTTGTTAATTTTTCAATGCTTCTGCACCACCAACGATTTCTAAGATTTCATTAGTAATTGCTGCTTGACGCGCTTTGTTATAACTTAATTTCAAATTACGTTGTAACTCAGTTGCGTTATCCGTTGCTTTGTGCATAGCAGTCATACGTGCTCCGTGTTCAGATGCATTCGAATCCAATAATGCTTTGAATAATTGGATTTTTAATGATTTTGGAATTAAATCTTCTACGATTTCTTCTTGAGAAGGTTCAAAAATATAATCACCAATAGCAGCTCCTTCTTGAACAGTTGGAATTAATGGCAATAGTTGTTCTGCTTTCACGTTTTGTGATGCAGCATTTATGAAACTATTATAAACTACTACTACACGATCAACCGATTTGTTTAAGAAAAGGTTCATCGCATGGTTTGCAATGTATGCAGTGTTATCAAATGATAAATCAGCAAAAATATCTTCCGTAATTCCTGTTCCTTCAATATCGAAATACATCTCAGAACGTTTGAAAGCATCTTTCGCTTTTTTACCCAAACATAAAATGCTAACATTACTTCCTGCGTATTCTTCCAGCACCAATTGATTTACTCGTTTGATGATGTTGTTGTTGAATCCACCACACAAACCTCTGTTCGAAGTAATTGCAATAACCAACACATTGTTTGCAGGACGTTCAGCTGCTAGCGCATTTTCAGAAATATCCAAAGATGCACTCAAATTACCAAGAATTTCTTGCAATTTCTCAGCGTAAGGACGCATTTGTGTAATTGCATCTTGAGCTCGTTTTAACTTAGCAGCAGAAACCATTTTCATTGCAGACGTAATCTGCATGGTTGATCCCACTGAAGTTATTCGATTGCGTATTTCTTTTAAATTAGCCATAATTCAAATTTTGAATGTAGAATGTTGAATATTGAGTTATTATTCGTGTGTATTTTTAATTATCGCGACTAACAGCTTAATAATTTCTTCATTCAATTCAACTATATTATTGTCTACTGAAGTGATTTCTGAATGAACTAACTCTAACCAGTACTTTGTCTCATCTGCTTCCTTCAATGCAATTCTAAGTTTGTGCTTAAAATCTTTCTTGCTTTCTGCTCGTTGGGCTTCCCGAATGTTCGCTCCGACACTTGTACCACTTCGAATTAATTGTCCGCTAATCTCATAATGCTTCTGTTCTTTTAAATTCAAACAGAAGCGTATGATCAATTTTGCGAAAAGAAATGATTTATCTTGAACTACAGAATTTATTCTCAATTCAGACTGTATCATCTCTTCATTCTCAATTCGTTATTCTAAATTCGTAATCAATTAATATTTCGATGCGATTTCTTTCGCTACTTTTCCTAAAAGATCAGTATCTGCATCTTCGTATTTACCTGCTTTCAAACGAACCAATACATCTGCATGTTTAGCTTCTAAGAAATCCAAGTATTCTTTTTCGAATGCTTTTACTTTATCAACTGGTACATTTTGCATTAATCCTTTTGTACCAACATAGATAATTGCAATTTGTTTTTCAACTGGGTATGGATCGCCTTCACGTTGTTTCAAAATCTCAACGTTACGAGCTCCTTTATCCAATACTGATTTTGTTGCAGCATCTAAGTCAGAACCAAATTTAGCAAATGCTTCCAATTCGCGGTATTGTGCTTGATCCAATTTCAATGTACCAGCAACTTTTTTCATTGATTTAATTTGTGCATTTCCTCCAACACGTGATACAGAGATACCTACGTTAATTGCTGGACGAATACCTGCGTTAAATAAATCACCTTCCAAGAAAATTTGACCATCAGTAATTGAAATCACATTTGTTGGGATATACGCAGAAACGTCACCCGCTTGTGTTTCAATAATTGGCAAAGCAGTTAATGAACCACCTCCTTTTACAATTCCTTTTAACGATTCTGGTAAATCGTTCATTTGCGATGCAATTGTATCATCAGCGATGATTTTTGCAGCACGCTCCAATAAACGAGAGTGTAAGTAGAAAACGTCACCTGGGTAAGCCTCACGACCTGGAGGACGACGTAACAACAATGATACTTCACGGTAAGCTACCGCTTGTTTCGATAAATCATCAAATACGATCAAAGCAGGACGTCCTGAATCACGGAAAAACTCACCTACTGCAGCACCTGTCATTGGCGCGTAAAATTGCATTGGAGCAGGATCAGATGCATTTGCAGCAACGATAACTGTGTAAGCCATCGCACCAGCATCCTCTAATTTCTTAACGATTCCTGCAACAGTTGAACCTTTTTGTCCAATTGCAACATAAATACAGAAAACAGGTTCCCCTCTATCGTAAAATTCTTTTTGATTAATAATTGCATCGATTGCAACAGTTGTTTTACCAGTTTGACGGTCACCAATGATTAACTCACGTTGTCCACGTCCAATTGGAATCATCGCATCAACCGCCTTGATACCTGTTTGAAGAGGCTCAGTTACTGGTTGACGGAAAATAACTCCTGGAGCTTTACGCTCGATTGGCATTTCGTACAATTGACCAGCAATTGGACCTTTACCATCGATTGGGTTACCTAGTGTGTCGATAACACGACCAACTAAACCTTCCCCAACGTTTACAGAAGCAATGCGACCTAATCGTTTTACAGTATCTCCTTCTTTTACAGCAGAAGAACGACCAAGCAATACAGCTCCAACGTTATCTTCTTCTAAGTTCAATGCGATTCCTTGCAAACCACCTTCGAACTCAATCAATTCACCGTATTGAACACCTTTCAATCCGTAAACACGAGCGATACCATCACCAATTTGTAAAACGGTACCAACTTCTTGCAATTCAGCTTCAGTTCTGAAACCTGATAATTGCTCTCTTAAAATCGCAGAAACTTCTGCTGGTTTAACATCTGCCATGTTCTTTTTTTTTAATTGAGAATTTGAAATTTTCAGTTGGCTTGTTGAGTTGTCAACTGTTGATTTCGAAAGCTCAGCTTTCTTTCTCTTATTTTGTTAAACGTTGTTTCAATTGTGTTAATTGAGATGCTACTGAAGCATCAATCATTTGATCGTCCATCTTTACGATAAAACCACCTATTAAAGTCTCATCCACTTCTTCAGTCACATCAAATGTTCCTGAGAAATGTTGTTGAATTTTTTCTAAAATACTTTTTCTTACTGAATCATCTAGCTTCGTTGCACTCGTGATTGTCACAGGTAAAATACCTTTATGAGCATTCAATTGTGCTTCAAAAGCGATAGCTATTTCTGGTAGAATTGCTTCACGACCATTTTTAGCTATCAATTCAATAAATTGAGTTGACAACGCATCGAAATGTGTGAAAACTGCTTTTAGAACAGCTATTTTTTTGTCTGCACGAACAATTGGGCTTGCAAGCATTAACTCAAAATCGTGATTTTCAGCGCAAACAATGCTTAAAAACTTCATGTCACCAGCAACGACCTCCAACACATTGCGCTCAATCGCTAGATCGAGTAATGCTTGTGCGTAACGGTTTGCAGTTTTAGAACCTTTCATGTTCGAATTAATTCAAATTAATATCACCAGCTAATTGCTCAGCCAACGCTTTTTGTTTCTCATTAGTAGCCAATTCAGCTTTAATGATTTTTTCAGCGATTTCAATCGAAATGGAAGCAACTTGTGTTTTCAATTCCGCAATAGCTGCTGTTTTTTCAGCATTAATAGATGCTAACGCCGTCGAAATAATTTTTTCAGCTTCAATTTTTGATGCGTTTTTTGCATCATCAATCATTTTCGTTGCTGTTTCTTTTGCATCTTTTACAATTGCATCACGTTCGATACGCGCTTCTTTTAATAAGTTCTCATTAGAAGCTTGCAAGGCTTTCATTTCAGCTTTCGTTTGCTCAGCCAATGCTAACGCATCAGAAATTTTTTGCTCACGTGCATTAACAGATGAAAGTATTGGTTTCCAAATGAATTTCGTTAAAATGAAAAGTAGGATGCAGAAAACTAATCCTGTCCAGAATAAAAGACCTAAGTCTGGTGTAATTAAATCCATTTTATTTCTTGTTTACTGTTTTTTAATCAATGTAAAGATCCTGTCGCAACCAACCGTTGCAACAGGATTACTTTAATTACTTCGCGTTTCCTAGTAGACCTACTACTACACCGAAAAGTGCAACACCTTCGATTAACGCTGCTGCGATAATCATAGCTGTTTGAATTTTTCCAGAAGCTTCAGGTTGACGAGCGATTGCGTCCATTGCTGAACCACCGATTCTACCAATACCCAATCCTGCTCCTAATACTGCAAGACCTGCTCCGATTGCTGCTATACTTCCGTACATAACTATATGTATTTAAAATTTACTAATTAATGGTGTGCTTCTTCAACAGCCGCACCGATAAACAACGCTGATAACATTGCAAACAAGAAACCTTGTAAGAAAGCTACCAACAACTCCAACACAGAGATAAACAATGCCATTGGCACTGACAATCCTCCCCATGCTACATTTTGATTGATAAAAATAATAGAAATTAACGCTAAAACGATAATGTGTCCCGCTGTCATGTTTGCAAACAAACGAACCATCAATGCAAAAGGTTTTGTGAAAATCCCTACTAATTCAATTGGAATTAAGATAATCAATACTGGCCATGGAACTCCAGGCGTTGCGAAAATGTGCGACCAATAGTTTTTATTTGCAGAAGCTAGCGTTACAACCAATGTTGCAACTGCTAAAAATAAAGTTACTGAAATGTTTCCTGTTAAATTCGCACCACCTGGTAAGAACGGAATTAACCCCAACAAGTTATTGATGAAGATAAAGAAAAAGATTGTCAATAAATAAGGAACGTATTTTTTGTACTTGTGTTCTCCAATGTTCGCTTTTGCTACATCGTCACGCACCATAACAATCAATACTTCTAAATATTTCGCTAATCCTCTTGGAGCAACAGGACCGTTTTTCTTGTAAAAACGAGCAACGCTTCCCATGATTACTAAAATCAAGATTGCACCCATAAACAATGAAAGTACGTTTTTAGTGATCGAAAAGTCTAAAGGCGATTGCGCACCATGTACATGACCATCTTCAAACGACAACTCTCCGTTGTGTAATTTGTAAATTTCTTCGTGGTACATTGCATAGCCTGCAGCAGGACCATTTCCAACTACATATTCTACAGATTCGTTCGTCTTGTGATCTTCGGTTGATTTTACTTCACCGTGATAAAAATGTGCAGAAGAAAAAACTTTTAACCCGCCATCTAACAAGATGATTGGCAAATAAATCGATTGAGAACCTTCTCCATGCGCTGGACCCCACAAATGCCATTCGTGTGCATCCTTGATGTGATGCATAATCATTTCACCTACGTTAAACTCTTCTTTTTCATTCGTTGAATGACCACTAGCAAAAGCAGTAGAAAAAAGGAGTACTCCTACAAGGAGAGAGAAAAAACGTTTCGCACTGTAAATTAGAGACATTGCTTATTGTACTTTAAATTCTTATCGAAAATTTGGCGCAAAGGTAGTGAATCTTTCATAAACACAAACAAAAAATGTAATGAATTTTGAATTATTTGATTGATCGTCAAATAGCTTCAATTATTCAACTAGTTTTTGAGTTTTCCCTTTGCTTGTAAAACCAAAAAAATAGCTTGTAATGCCAATAAAACACCAAAAGCAATCAGGAAATGTACCGCAACTTGGCGAAAACTCTTTGGAGAAATATAATTTGCAAGTAATATGGTGAAAAGTGCAATTAATAATTGTAACGTTGTGCCAATCATGAATCGTTGAACACGTGCTTCGGAAGTGACATTTTTTCCCATTGACATCACCAATGAAGCTGCTAAAAAAACTAAACCGATTATCCCAACTGCAATTTGAACTTGATGTTGAAATATAGCAGGTACAAACGAAAAAATGATCAATTGATATGCTGCTATAACAGCTAAAATGCTTAATAATTGAATGGTCCAGGCTTTCATTGTGAATTTTTTATTACTTCTTTGATTATTAAATATAGTCCCGCTGCAACACCTGTTAAAGCACAAACAACAGTATAAGCAGCACCTGATGGATTATATTGACCGTCGAGCCAAACGCCCAGCCAAGTCATGAGTCCGATGATTGCTCCCATTTGGAAAGCAACGGCACTGAACCGCAAATAACTCGCGACTTGTTTTTTGGGATTGTCCATTATTTGCTAATAAAACTCATCAAAAAACAATTCGTATTCAGCTAACTTTTGTGTTTCAAAAAGCAACTTCATGTTTTCTTGTGAGATGTAAATTATTTTGAACTTCTGCATGTCCATTAAGTGTTTCTTTGTCTTTTTGTAGACACGCAGGTATTCTGCAGCATCAGTTTCATCTTCAAAATCTCTAACTAAAATAACACTCTTCTCGCCGAACAATTTTGAACTTGTATTCAATTTCCCTCTACTGAAAAATTCTTTGTTGAAATCAATAACCCTTGTTTTCGCAACACCTCCATTAACTTTTTCATCTAGGAAAATCAAGACCGACATTGGTTCGTTTTCTTTGTAGGTAAATAGCCCTTTTTTTGTGAAATCTACTGGCGTATTGGTCGAATACCCTTTTTCAATAATATCTTTCATCTTTTGCGCGCTTTTCGCTTCATCTGAATCTGGATAAGCAGCAATTAGATCGTTTAAGGTCGGTAAAACCATTTTCTTGTCTTCGTAAATCTTTGCTTGTGATTTCGCTTTTAATAAGAAATATTTTGGTCGAAACGGATTATCTTTATCGTTGTTAATGATTGAATTTGCTTTCGAGATTACAATGGAATACAATCCTCTTTCGTAACGATCTAAGTCTTTCAAATAATCGTTTTCCGTTTCTTTTTGACGTTCTTTCTTTTTAATGAAATAATCGGGGTCTCTCAAGAAGCCTGCATAATCGGATGTCGGATAGTACAATAAAATATAATCGCGTTGAGCTACTGCTTTGGCATCAGAAGGGTCATACATTTTGTACAATTGAAAAGCTGCTAACAATTTGTGCTTGTCTTCAAAAGTTTGATCCAATATTTTGTCGTATTGCTTTTCAGCTAAATCACGTTCATTTAATTGTTCTTGGTAAATTTGACCTGCGTTGAAATATGCCTCCATCATGCGTTCGCGCGATGCTTGCAAAGCAGAATCAGAGCTTGGTAATTTGGCCAACAAACTTTCAGCCGACAAAGTGTCTTCCACCTCCTTAACTGTTTCTTTTTCAATAGTTGATGTATCTTTTTCAACTTCATTAAAACTTGCAAAAGCCATTTTTTCCGATCGGCGCCAATCATCTTCATTCACCCGCTGCCCCCATTGACGTTTGAATTCTTCGAATCCTTCAGTCTTTGCTTTTTCATTGTTCCAATAGAATTTTGAACCATTGCCTGTTGCGGGAGCATTCGAACGTTCTGCTTGTAATAAAGCTAACTTTTCGGCTTCTTGTTTTTTTCTACGCGCTTCGTCTTCTTTGATTTTCTTTACCAAATCTTTAGCAAAACTCAATTGATCTTCTGGAGATAATGCGGCAATTCGCTGCACACTATCTTCGTAAGTTGCTGTTTCAATTGCTTTTACTAATGCTTGCAATTTATCTGCTTTGTTTTTAACTCCTTCAAAATTTGGGTAATTTTCCGGGATGACTTTCGCGCAGCTATCGTAATATTTTTGGGCTGGAACATATAATTTTTTACTAAAAAAGATGTCGCCTAATTTCTCGTATGAAAGCCCTTTTTGGTATTTGTTGGTATTCGAATAAAAGGCAGAGCTTGTGTAATGTTCAATTGCTTTTTCGATATCGCCATCATTGTAAGATAGTTGCGCCAAGGTATAATATACTTGGTCCTTGAATTCAGCATTTTTTGTGTCGCGTAATAACTTGTTTAAATCTTTTACAACTTTTTCACCACCCGCATTCAATGCTTTTTTCAAACGCGCATTGAAATTCATTTCAAATGAAGCATTGTACTTCAATACTTTTGAATAATTCTGAGCTGCTGCTTCTCGATCGCCTGTTTGTTCTTGTAATTGAGCTAAAACAAAATGCAGTCGCGCTTTATCAGTTGATTTTTTAGCATAAGGAATTGCTTCGGTTAACGCTTTGATCATTCCTGCTTGATCGTTCTTTTTTTCAGCAAACATCGCTTTTGTTAAAGCAAAATCAAATAATAACGATTTCGGGAATGGAGCTACAGTTTTCTCGTCTTTGGCCGATTTTTTTCCTTTTTTAAGGGGTAATTTCTTTTTAGTGGTTTTGGAGGATTTTTGCGCTTCTTCTGACTGTTTGAATGCTTCTGCTGATAAATCTAAATTGTTCAAACATAGAATTGCTTCCGTGTAACGACCTTCTTCAATGTGTACGCGAGCAATCCACATTTCGGCAAAATATGCTGTTTTATCTGTTGCGAAAAACTTTTTTGCGTATTCGAAATTTTTAAGCGCAACATCGTAATTTCTTCTATAATAATTAGCAATTCCAATAGTTAGCCAATTTTCATCTATCCATGTATTGTGTTCGTCTTTCTTTAACGAAGGCTTATCCATAGAAGGCATCGCATGTCGTTGAATAACTCTCGTGCATTTTGAAATTGCAGTATCGATAGGTGTGTATAATGCTTTTACCTCCTCTTCGTTAGGCAAGGGACGAATTGGTAAAACGTTATAATAATTTTCCTTCAATCCATTTTGGTATTGCACCAAGGAAGCGCGCAACAAATCATTGGCGTTAAAATAACCATTGTAATGAGCCGTTGTACTATGGTAAGTGCGACTAATAAAGGTGTTGCGTTCCGTTGAACAACTTGAAAAAACAAGTGAAATTGTGGATATAGCAATAAATAAAAACCAGTTTTTCATGCAAATAAGAACGTGTTCTTGTGATGTTAAAATAACTCTTAATCCGCAAATATATTGTTTGTTAACGAGATTTTTATTGTTCTAGCTGAAAGAATCTTTTTCTGTATCAAAGAATCAAACCACTAAAAGAGATGTCTGCACATTGGTTAGCCGAAAAAAGAATAACTGTCAAAATTACACTAACCTTTGATTGATTTTTGTAAATTCGTACAATAACTAATACTTTATGCGCGGAATTACTTTTCCTTTTTTACTGATTTTAGTAAGTATTTCAATGATTGAAAGTGCTTATTCTCAATTAGTTCACCCACAAAACAACCAGGCTTTCCTTCAGAATGAAGTGGCGACAATACGGATTACAATACCCGCAGATAGCTTATCCATTTTACTTAACCCATCGAATAATTCGGAATATGAATTTGCTGCACAATTTATATACGAATCGACAAACGGCAGTGACACCATCGAAAATATTGGATTTCGACTACGTGGGAACACTTCACTCAATGCTGCAAAAAAATCGTTCAAAGTTTCATTCAACACTTATGTTTCTGGTAGAAAATGGAAAAACTTAGAGAAAATGAATTTGAACGGTGAGCACAACGATGTTTCGATTTTGCGTTCTCAATTGTCAAACATGGTATTGCGTGAAGCAGGTGTGCCAAGTGCACGAACTAGTTATGTGAAGTTATTCATCAACAATCAATACCGAGGCTTGTATTTGAATGTTGAACACATCGATGAAGAGTTTTTACAACGTCGTTTCACCAATGATGATACAGGTAATTTATACAAATGTGCTTGGGGTTCGAATTTGAGTTATTTAGGCACAAATGAAAACAGCTACAAAAACACATATGAACTTAAAACGAATAAAACAGCTGATGATTATTCTGGTTTAATTCACTTTGTTGATGTACTTAACAATACCTCATCGGCAAATTTTGCCTGTGCGATTAATGATGTTTTTGATGTAGAATTGTATTTAAAAACCTTGGCTTGTGAAATACTCATCGGTCATTGGGATGGTTATGCGTATAATCAAAACAATTACTACTTGTATCAACGACCATCTGATGGGAAATTTGTTTTTATTGAATACGATATGGACAATACGTTTGGTGTAGACTGGTTTTCAATCAATTGGGCAAACAAAAATATTTATACTTGGACAACTGGAACTCGTCCATTATACACAAAAATAATGGCTGTTCCTTACTACAAAGAACGTTTTTCGCACTATGTCGATTCAATAGTTACGAATTCGTTCAACTATAATAATCTTGTTCCGCAACTAGAACAAATTCAAACAATGATTACGCCAGCTGCATTTGCAGACAACTACAAAGGTTTGGATTATGGATTTAGTAACAACGACTTCCAAGAAGCAATATTTCAAGCATATGGCAGTCACATTACTTCTTCGATTGCTGATTATATTGACACCCGTGCTATTAGTGCATTAAGTCAAACAGTATTTACCAATCCTGCAATACCTTGTTCTTTGGGTATCGAAGAAAATACGATTTTTGGAATTCCAACAAAGGCGTATAATTTATTGGGTCAGCCTATTTCAATCGCGACAAAAGGTCAATTGATTATTATCGAAGATCAAAATGGTAACCGCAAAAAAACAATTCAATTAGATTAAATAAAAAACCATGAAACAATTAGTTACTTTTTTTCTTTTTATTTCTGTGCTTCGTTTAACAGCACAAGTTACTATTGACCATGTTGAACCTCCACATTGGTGGGTTGGTATGGAACATGCACAAGTCGAAGTGCTGCTTCATGGAAAAGGAATTGCCAATTACGAATTGACTTCCGCACAATTAAAAATCAGTGGAATTACAAAAACAGAAAATCCGAATTATTTATTTTTCACTATTGAAACGGCAAATCAAGTTGCAGGAACGTATAATTTTGAATTAAAAAAAGGAAAAAAAGTAGTTGCAACAATTCCTTATGAATTGAAAAATAGGGCTGAAAATTCCAAAAACAGAAAAAGTTTTGGTCCAGAAGACGTGGTTTATTTATTGATGCCCGATCGCTTTGCAAATGGAGACCAAACAAATGATTCTCATCCTGCAGTCGTAGAAAAAGGAGACCGTTCAAAACCAGGCGGACGCCATGGCGGTGATATTCAAGGAATGATTAATCACCTCGATTATATTAAAAGTATTGGCGCTACAACCATTTGGCCAACGCCTATGATGGAAGACAATGATTCAACGTATTCTTACCACACCTACGGTCAAAGTGATTTGTACAAAGTAGATCCGCGCTACGGAACCATTGAATTATATAAAAAACTTGTTGCTGAAGCACATGCAAAAGACTTGAAAATCATACAAGATATGGTTCCAAATCACATTGGATACATGCACTGGATGATGAAAGATTTACCAACATACAATTGGATTCACCAATTCCCAGGCTATGCGCAGTCCAATTACAGAATGGCGACTCAAATGGATCAAAACCATTCCAAAAGGGATTTAAAATATTGTGCAGATGGTTGGTTTGTTCCATCGATGCCCGATTTGAATCAAAGCAATCCATTGCTCTTAAATTACTTGATCCAAAATGCGATTTGGTGGATAGAAGAAGCCAATTTGGATGGTTTCCGAATTGATACGTACAGTTATAACGATAAAGAAGGAATTGCTAAATGGACAAAAGCAATTACAGATGAATATCCGAAATTTAACATGGTGGGAGAAGTGTGGTTGCAAGATCAAGCACAAATTTCCTATTGGCAAAAAAACAGTCCAATCAGTGCAATTCAATCATACAACACTTATTTGCCTGGTGTGATGGACTTCACGTTACACGATGCGTTCCAATCCGTTTTTAACGAAACAAATCCTTCATGGGATCAAGGAATGATCAAAGTGTATAATAATTTCGTCAATGATTTCTTGTATGCCGATGCCTCAAACATGTTGGTTTTTATGGAAAATCACGATACGCAACGCTTCAACCAAATTTATCCTTCCATTAATGATTATCGATTGGGATTAACTTTAATTGCAACTGTTAGAGGAATTCCACAAATCTATTATGGAAGTGAAATTGGCATGAAAGGTGAAAAAAACAAAGGAGATGCTGATATTCGTCGCGATTTTCCTGGTGGCTGGGAAGGTGATACAAAAAATGCTTTTACAGGTCAAGCAATCAACAACGAAGAAAAATACTACCTTGATTTTACAAAAAAACTATTCAATTGGCGTAAAAATGCTGTTGCAATTCATAAGGGAAAAACGGTACAATTTGTTCCGGAAAACAATGTGTATGTCTATTTCAGAATTCACGAAAAACAAACGGTAATGGTCGTGATGAATAATTCAAAGCAAGAACAAACGTTAGATTTGAATCGTTTTAATGAGGTTTTAACGAACTATCATTCAGGAGCTGAAATATTTACTAATGCCGGTTTGAATTTCACGGAAAAATCTCTAAAAATAGCGCCAAAAACCGCCTTCATTTTTGAATTAAAATAATGAATATCTATATGCAAGCTTTGAAACTTACGGTTGTTTTTATTCTAGTTGGACTAACTAGCTTTGCTCAAACGAGTCAAAACAAAGTTGTATCAACTGCAACAACTTCTCAGTCTTTTTCAGTCACAACATTACAAGGTGTCTACCATTTTGCATCGTTCAAAGACAACATCATTGAAACTGTTTTTGTGCCTACTGATGAGACGATTGACAGTGCAAGTCATGCGGTTATTCTATCTAGAAACAATCAGCCATTTTCTATCAAAGAAAACGCTAATTCGATTCAGTTATCGCATCACAATGCGCAAATATTCGTTCAAAAATCTCCATTGAAAATAGATTATTATTACGAAGGTAAATTGATAATCAGTGATGTACAGGCAATTAAGAACGAGTCTTCTCGCTCATTGAACATAACCATTGAACCTACTGAAAAATTATATGGTGGTGGAGCGCGCGCATTGGGAATGAATCGTCGTGGAAATAAATTGGCCTTGTATAACAAAGCGCATTATGGATACGAATACCGCTCAGAGCAGATGAATTTTTGTATGCCGCTTGTTTTGAGTTCCAAAAAATACATCCTCCATTTTGATAATTCCTACACGGGTTCAATCGATTTAGCTGCGTCAAAAAGCAATACCGTTTCCTTTGAGCCAACTGGCGGACCGTTGCGTTTTCAGTTGGTGATGGGGGAAGATTGGGGGCAATTACTTGCTTCGTATACAGCATTAACAGGTACACAACCGCTTCCACCACGCTGGGCATTTGGAAATTTTGCTAGTCGTTTTGGGTATCACTCGCAAGCAGAAACAGAGCACATAGTTGCTGGATTTAAAAAAGATAGTATTCCATTAGATGCCGTAATTTTAGATTTATATTGGTTTGGAAAAGAAATACAAGGAACGTTGGGAAATCTAGGTTTTTACAATGATTCATTTCCAGAACCTGAAAAAATGATGCGTGATTTCCTGAATGTTGGAGTAAAAACTGTATTGATTACCGAACCATTTATACTTACGACATCCAAACGTTGGAACGAAGCAAAATCATTTTTAGCAAAAGATGCATTGGGGAATCCGTTTGCGTACGATTTTTACTTCGGTAATACAGGATTGATCGATGTCTATAATCCTGCAAGTCGTGATTGGTTTTGGGGAATTTACAAGGATTTGAAAAAACAAGGAATGAGTGGAATTTGGGGTGACTTGGGCGAGCCAGAAGTTCATCCAGAAAATCTCATTCATGCTGTTGGAAAAGCGAACAAAGTCCATAATATTTATGGTCACGATTGGGCACGCATGATTCAAACAGGTTACAGCAAGGAATACCCAACAGAACGACCATTTATCTTGATGCGTGCCGGTTATTCTGGTTCACAGCGTTTTGGAATGATTCCTTGGTCGGGCGATGTCAACCGTTCTTGGGGAGGATTAGCTGCGCAACCTGAGATTGCTTTGCAAATGGGAATGCAAGGAATGGCATACATGCACTCTGACCTAGGAGGTTTTGCTGGCGATTACAACGACGAAGAATTATACATTCGTTGGCTGCAATACGGCGTTTTTCAACCAATTTTCCGACCGCACTCCCAAGAACAAGTTGCTTCGGAAGCTATTTTCAAAACAGCAGAAACAAAAAGAATTATTAAAAATGCAATTGAATTACGCTACCAATTGCTTCCCTACAATTATTCGATTGCTTTTGAAAACCAACAAACTGGAATGCCACTGATGCGCCCTTTGTTTTTTGAAGACAACAAAGAAACATTGCTAAGTGAAAGTAGCAGCTATTTTTGGGGACCATCGCTTTTGGTTTCACCAGTTCTTGAAAAAGGTCAACCAACACAAAACATTTACTTTCCAGGAAACACACTTTGGTTTGACTTCTATTCGACGACAACTTATCAGGGAGGTGATTCAGCAGTCGTTCAGTTAACTTCAGAAAACATTCCAACATTTGTGAAAGGTGGTGCTTTCATTCCGATGACAGAAAAAATTCAATGCACCGAATCATTGCGATCGGATGAACTAATCATACATTATTACTATGATTCTTCAGTTTGTTGTAGTTCGTTTGATGTATACGAAGATGATGGTAAACTAACGGACGCATTCAATAAAGGCAACTACAGTTTGCTCCATTTATCACAACGCACAAAACGAAACAAATTAACGATAACACTAACTACTGAAAACGGACAGCATGCTGCTTTTGAAGGAAAAACTGTTACCTTAGTTGTTCATGGTGTGAAAAAATCGCCTAAAAAATGTAAACAACAAAATACGCAAATTATCGATAGACAGCATGATTCATCCCTTCAAACAATGCAAATCACGATAAAAACGACAAATAAAATTGAAAATATTCAAATGAAATGGTAACAATTTCTTAGTGTCAATTTGACATTTAAAAAAAGTTAAATATATTTGAACAATAGAAAAGTTAAATTAAATTGAGATTACTTATGAAAACGAACAGAAGATCAATTTTTCTAGCTCTTTTTGGTATGTTCTTACTAGCACCCCTTGCTTTTGCACAAACTGGCAAAATTAGAGGTACAGTAACAGATGCTGAAGGAGTAGGATTATTTCAAGCAACTGTCACATTAGTTGGAAAGTCCAAGGGCGCAACAACGAATGAAAAAGGTGCTTATGAAATCACCGGTTTAGCAGAAGGAAAATATGCGATGAGTTTTGTTAACGATGGTTACAAAACAGAAACGCGTGAAGTAACCTTAGCTGCAGGACAAGATTTAGTAGTAAATGTTTCATTAAAAGACGCGTCAGCAGGAATTGATGAAGTTGTTGTCATTGGATATGGTACAACACGTACAAAAGACTTAACTGGAGCTGCAACAATTATTACAGACAAAAACTTTGTTCAAGGGTCTGTATCTACTCCAGAACAATTGATCATGGGTAAATCAGCAGGTGTGAAAATTACTTCAAACGATGGAGCGCCAGGATCTGGTAGTACGATTCGTATGCGTGGAGGTACCTCAATCAATGCAAGTAACGATCCGTTAATTGTTGTAGATGGTGTGCCATTAGACAATGGCGGAATTTCTGGAGCTTCGAACCCATTAGCATTAATTAATCCAAATGATATCGCATCTTTTGTGATTTTAAAAGATGCATCTGCAACTGCCATTTATGGTTCACGTGCAGCAAATGGTGTCATTTTAATTACTACAAAAAGAGGAGATGCAAACAAATTCAAAGTAAGTTTTGAATCAAAACATTCTGTTTCAACTATTGCTAAATATGCTGATGTTTTAACTGGAGACGATTTAAGAGCGTTGGTAAATGCAAATGGAACAACAACTCAAAAAGGTTTACTTGGTACTGCAAATACCGATTGGCAACGTGAGGTTTTCAGAACTGCTTATACAATGGATAACAATGTTTCTGTTTCAGGTGGATTGAAAAAATTACCTTACCGTATTTCTATTGGTAGCAGAAATGAAAATGGGATTTTATTGGATGATTATTTCAATAGAACATCTTTTGCCATGAACTTAACACCTTCATTCTTCAAAAACACATTGTCATCAGAAGTCAATGTGCGTTATGTTGAAACGAAAAACAACTTTGCAAACAGAGCTGCTTTAGGAGCTGCTTATTTTGACCCTACAAAACCAGTATACTCTGGCAACGAAACATTTGGAGGATATTACGAATGGGTGAAAAACGGGAAACCAAATGTATTGGCTCCAAGAAATCCATTAGGATTAATCAAACAACGCGAAGATGTAAGTAATGTACACCGTTTAATTGCAAATGCAAAATTATCATACAAATTACCTTTTGTAAATGGTTTGAAAGCGGTTGTCAATGTTGGTGTTGACCAAGCTACAGGTGCTGGAACAGTTAATACATTAGCATCTTCTGCATCAGGTTATTATTCGCGTGGAAGTTACTCTGAGTATCGTCAAGAAAAAAACAATCAATTGATTGAAGCGTACTTGAATTACAACAAAACAAGTAAAAACAACAAACATATCTTGGACTTAACAGGAGGTTACTCGTTCCAAAACTGGAATACATCAAGTCCAAACAACCCGACTTATAACGAGGCACGTGACTCAATCATTAGTCCTGCAAATCCTAATCCATTCTACACTGAAAACGCATTGTTATCGTTCTATGGTCGTGGAATTTATACGTTCAATGATAAATATGTATTCAATACATCATTACGTTACGATGGTTCATCTCGTTTTAGTCCAGAGACACGTTGGGGATTATTCCCTTCTGCTTCTGCAGCTTACGTGATTTCTCAAGAGAAATTCATGAAAAACGTAAAATGGATTAACTTATTGAAATTGAGAGCTGGTTGGGGTGTAACTGGTCAACAAGACGGAATTGGTGATTATTCGTACATTGGAAATTACTTCCCTGGACAAACAACAGCACAATATGCTTTTGGTGGTCAATACTACACAACTTTCCGTCCAAATGGATACGACGCTAACTTGAAATGGGAAACTACTTCATCGATTAACATCGGTTTAGATTTCGGATTGAAAAATGACCGTATCAGTGGATCAATTGATGTTTACCAAAAAAATACATCTGATTTGTTAGCGACAGTTAATGTACCAGCTGGAACAAACTTTACCAATGCTATTTTGACAAACGTTGGTGGAATGAAAAACACGGGGATTGAGGTCATGACAAACTTTGGATTGATTGCTAAAAAAGACTTGCGTTTGGATATGATGGCAAATGCTACTTTCAACAAAAATGAAGTAACAAAATTGGCACAAATCAATGACCCTAAATCACCAGGTATTTTAGTTGGTGGAATTAGCGGTATTGCAAACACGATTCAAATCCACCAAATTGGAATGCCTACATTCTCATATTTTGTTTACGAACAACAATATGATGGTAATGGGGACATGATTCAAGAAGGACAACAAGCAACTTATGATGTCAACGGTGATGGTCAAGTAACTACTGCTGATAAATGGAAAGATATCCATGCATTTGTTGACAGAAACAATGATGGTAAAATCAATATCGATGACCGTTACATTACAAGACAAGCTGCTCCAAAAGTATTCCTTGGATTGTCATTCAATTTAACATACAAAAACTGGTTCGCTGGTTTATCAATGAGAAGCGAATTGGGTGGTACTATCTACAACAATATTCACTCAAACAATGCAACTTTCCAAGCAGTTAATGGTACCTTAGGTTTCTTGAACAATATTTCAAACTTATATGAAATTGACCAAGTTCAGAAAAATAACGAACGTCAATTGTTAAGTGATCATTATTTAGAGAAAGCAAATTTCTTGCGAATGGATTACTTAAACGTAGGTCGTAAATTTGACAAAATGAGTGTTGCGTTAACTGTATCAAACGTATTTGTAGTAACAAAATACAAAGGTTTAGATCCGGAAATTGGAGGTGGTATTGACAACAATTCTTACCCACGTCCACGCATGTATTCATTGAACTTTACATTTAACTTTTAATCATTAGAACTATGAAAACGATAAAAATTACAGGTTTATTATTCTTCGCTTTTACAATGATGACAGCTGTTTCATGTAAAAAGCAATTGAATTTACAACCAAAATACGGTCTTACAACTGAAGCAGTTTACGGAGACATCAACAATTACGAAAACATCATTGCTAAAATGTATGGTGGATTGTCTGTTACAGGACAAAATGGGCCCGCAGGAAGTGCTGATATTATCACACCCGATGAAGGCTTTGCTCAATACATTCGAGCATTGTTTTACATGCAAGAGTTTCCTACAGATGAAGTCATCTGTGGTTGGGCAGATGTAGGTGTTGAAGATTTAGACAAAATGAAATGGTCGGCTGATAATACATTTATCAAAATGATGTACAACCGAATTTATTTCCAAATTGCTTTGTGTAACGAATTTGTTCGTGAAACATCAGAAGAAAAAATGACTACTCGTGGTTTCTCAGAAGCAGACAAAACAAAAATTAGAACGTTCCAAGCTGAAATACGTTACTTGCGCGCGTTGAGCTATTACCATGCTATGGATTTATTTGGAAATGTTCCTTTTGTTGACGAAGATGACAAACCAGGTGCATACATGCCAGACCGCATTGCACGTGCAGATTTGTTTGCTTACATCGAATCTGAATTGAAGGATGTCGAAAACAAATTGTTAGATCCAACAGTTGTTCCTTACGGAAGAGCTAGCAAAGCTGCTGCGCAATTTGTGTTAGCAAAAATGTACTTAAACGCTGAAGTTTATATAGGAGCAAACAAATACGATGAGTGTGTTACTTATTGTGACAAAATCATGAACCCTACTAATGGTTTCCAATTAGAAAATAACTACGTGAAAAACTTCCGTGCTGATAACCACACATCATCTGAAATTATTTTCCCTGTTGTCAATGATGGTCAATTTATCCAATCATGGGGCGGAACAACTTTCTTGGTTTGTGCTTCTATTGGGGGATCAATGGTGAAAGAAGATTACGGAGTCAACGGTGGTTGGGGAGGCTTAAGAGCTCGTCCTGAATTAGTGAATAAATTTACAGATTCTATTGCTGATTCTCGTTACCAATTTTATACTGATGGTCAAACGAAAGAAATAGTGACTTGGAATGAATTTACAGAAGGTTATGCTTTACCTAAATTTAGAAATATCAATACAGATGGAAGTTTAGCATCAAACAATGCACTTACACCGTATACTGATACTGATTTCCCAATGTTCCGTTTAGCAGATGTGTACTTGATGTATGCCGAAGCAACACTAAGAGGTGGTAATGGTTCTGATGGAAAAGCTTTGGATTTAGTTAATGACTTGAGAAAACGTGCTTATGGAAATGCCTCTCATAACTTTGGTGTATTAACATTACCAATTATTTTAGATGAACGTTCACGTGAATTACATTGGGAATGTACAAGAAGAACGGATTTAATTCGCTTTGGTTTGTTTACATCAGGATCTTACCTGTGGGCATTCAAAGGTGGTGATGATGTTGCTGGAGTTGGTGTCGCTGATTACTTAAACTTATACCCTATTCCCAATGCTGATTTAGCATTAAACACAAATTTAAGTCAAAACTTTGGTTACAATTAATCTATAGTTAACTCATAAAAAATGGGCTTCTAAAAATTAGAAGCCCATTTTTTTATATCACTATTTTTTTATTTGCTTATTGCATCATCCAAGATCCACCAACTGAAATCACATTATTCAATGCTAAATAATCAGCTTTCGTCGTAGCAGTTATTCCACCAGTTGGACAAAAACGAACATGCGGAAAAACTTGTCCGTACGCTTTTAATGCAGGTAAACCGCCAAATAAATTAGCCGGGAAGAATTTAAACACATCCCAACCGCGTTGCAAACCTACTAATATATCACTTGGTGTAGCTACTCCTGGAATAAAAGCAATTCCAGATTCTTCTAAAATAATTCCAAGATCATTATTGATACCAGGACTAACAATAAAATCAACACCTAATTTTGCGACTGCACGTACTTGATCGGGTTGAACAACAGTTCCTACTCCAACTGTAAATTCGTCTGCGTAATGCGCTTTAAAATAAGCAATCGCATCTAAGGCATAAGCTGTACGCAACGTAATTTCTATGCAGAATATGTTGTTTGCTTTTAACGTTGCTACAATCGCCGGAATTTCAGCTTCATTGTTGATCGTAACAACTGGAATAACCGGATGGTTACTCAATACTTCTGCAATGTTATTTTGATTCATGTTGTGTCTTCTTTAGTTTAAAAAACTTGCTCCTTCTTCACTAGATGAAACAGTTGTACGCATGTTAGCGAATAATTCCCTGCCCATTCCCAAAGCGTGATTATCTTGTGTTCGAGGTGAACGTTCTGCAACATCAGCTGTTATACAATCTAGTGTTCCATTTGCTGCATCAAAACGAATAAGATCACCCGTTTGAATTTTTCCAATTAATCCACCATCTCTTGCTTCGGGAACCATGTGAATTGCAGCAGGTACTTTTCCTGATGCGCCCGACATACGTCCATCGGTAATTAAAGCAACCTTAAAACCTCTTTTTTGCAAAATTGTCAATGTTGGCGTTAATTGATGTAATTCAGGCATCCCATTTTGTTTGGGACCTTGGAAAGGAATAACGGCAATAAAATCTTTGTCTAATTCGCCATTTTTAAACGCCTTAATCAAATCTTCTTGTTCGTCAAAAACAATAGCGGGTGCTTCTACAACTAAATGTTCAGGTGCTACTGCAGATGTTTTGATCACTGAACGACCAATATTTCCGCGCATCATTTTAATTCCTCCTTCCGGACTAAATGGATTTGACACACTACGAATAATTGACTCGTTTAAGGATGCTGTTGCACCTTCAACCCACGTCAATTGACCAGCTATTAATTTTGGTTCTTGTTTGTATTTCTCAAGACCAAAACCTAGAATGGTATAAACATCTTGGTGTAACAAACCATTTTCTAACAAGGTACGAATGATAAAGCCCATTCCTCCAGATGCATGGAAATGATTCACATCTGCAGCACCATTTGGATATACTTTTGTCAACGAAGGAATGACTTTCGATAAATCAGAAAAATCTTCCCAATTAATAATGATTCCTGCAGCGCGAGCTATCGCTATAATATGTATGGTATGATTTGTTGAACCACCAGTAGCTAATAATCCGATAATTGCATTGACGATTGTTTTCTCAGAAACAATACTTGCCATTGAACTTTCAAATGATTTTGTATGAATCAAATCTACAACTGTTTTTACAGCTGCTTCATTCAATGCCTCGCGTAACGGTGTTCCTGGATTCACAAAACTTGATCCTGGTAATTGCAAGCCCATGATTTCCATGAGCATTTGATTGCTATTTGCAGTTCCGTAAAACGTACAAGTTCCTGGTGAATGATACGAGTCAGATTCTCCTTTTAACAACGCTGCACGATCAATTTTACCTTCTGCGTAATCTTGACGTATTTTTGCTTTCTCTTCATTGCTAATCCCCGTTTCCATTGGTCCACCTGGCATAAAAACTGTTGGTAAGTGACCGAAACGAAGAGAACCAATCATTAATCCTGGAACAATTTTATCACAAATTCCTAAATTAAGTACCCCATCAAACATATTGTGTGAAAGCGCAATTGCCGATGAAAGCGCAATTACATCACGACTAAACAAAGACAACTCCATGCCCGTTTGACCTTGTGTTACGCCATCACACATCGCAGGAACTCCTCCAGCTACTTGCGCAACTGCGTTGTACTTATTTGCATACACACGAATTGCTTGTGGATAATTTTCGTAGGGTTTGTGCGCCGATAGCATGTCGTTATACGCTGTAACAATTCCTAAATTCGGTTGTGCATCGCCCGCTAAAACTGATTTATCATGAGAACCACAACCTGCAAACGCATGTGCTAAATTTCCACAATGCAAGCCACTGCGAACTGCAACCGTTTGAAATTGAGCAGTCATTTGTTCCAAATAGCTAGCACGTGTTGTTTTGCTTCTTTCTACTATTCGATCTGTAACGACTTGAATTTGTGAATGTACCATTTTATTTTATTGCGTAATATGTAGTTAATTTATCTTTAAAATGTGCGATAGGATATGCGTTTTCATCCGCTGCTTGAAAAACACTTAGCTTGGAAGCTCCAACAATCATTAAAAATAATGACCTTGCTTTCAAGAGCATTTCAGCAGAACAAGTTACTCGATTTTCAGGAGCTACTGGAGCTGTTGTGGAGAATATTCCAATTGCTGTTGACTGTAACAAAACTTCGGAACGTTTATCACCTGGAAACAACGATGCCGTATGACCATCTTCTCCCATTCCAAGTAAAACAACATCCGTTCGTTCCATAAATGGTTGATATGTTTTGTTAACGTAAACGAGATTCATTGCTTCATCAGATGCATCTGCTACCATACTGACAATGCGCACATCGCGTGCTTCGTTTTGTTGCATGGTTTGAATCAACAACGCTTCATTACTTGCGGGATGCGAAATTGGCACAAAACGTTCATCAACTAATCCAACCAAGACATTGGACCAATCCAATTGAACACCTGAAAGTAGCGTGTATAATTGAGCTGGAGTTGAACCTCCAGAAAGTAACAAGCGCGCATTTCCAAATTCTTTGATTGCTTTTTTCAATTCATAAGCAATCGCATTAGCCAATTCCTTTTCTAACGCTTGTTTTGAATCAAACTGTTTCATCTGGGAATTTTAAAGATGTTGACCAAGTGTGTTTTGGATCCATCACACGTTCACCCGGACCCCAAGAACCTGCTTCGTATAAAATATTTTTCATGTCAGCAGTTTTCCAGCCATCTAAGATCGATTCAATCCACACCCAAGCAGCTTCTAATTCATCTTGACGCATAAACAAGGTTTGATTACCGCGTAATACATCAATAATTAAACGCTCATAAGCTTCAGGGAAACGCTCGTGGAATGAATCCATGTAATCCAAAGTCAATGAAATTGGCTTGTAACGATATCCACCTGGACCTGGAACTTTGGTCATTTGAACCAATTCAATTCGCTCTTCTGGTTGCAAGCGCATGATTAATTTATTTCCTGGAATATCGCCATCATCTGAAAACAAGTTGTGTTTCACCGTTTTGAAGGTGATCACAATCTCCGAATAACGTTTTGCCATTCGTTTTCCAGTTCTCAAGTAAAATGGTGTTCCTTTCCAACGCCAGTTATCGATAAATGCTTTGATGGCAACAAAAGTATCCGTTTGTGATTCGTATTTATGAATATCTTCCAAGTAGGAATTCACTTGAACATCTTTCATTTTTCCACGCGTGTATTGACCTTTTACGGTATCTGTCATTACAGACTCGCTGGTTAACAAACGCAACGATTTCAATACTTTTAATTTCTCATTACGAACAAAATCCGCTTCTAATTGAGCTGGTGGTTCCATTGCAATCAAACAAAGTAATTGCAATAAGTGATTTTGAACCATGTCCAATAATGCACCACTTTGATCGTAGTAATCACCACGCGACTCAACCCCTAAACTCTCCGCAACTGTAATCTGAACAGATTCAATGTGTTCTGAACTCCAAGCTTGTTCGAATAAGTGATTGGCAAAACGAAGAACCATTAAATTTTGAACCGTTTCTTTTCCTAAATAATGGTCGATACGGTAAATTTGATTCTCTTTGAATGACGAACTAATCGTTGAATTGATGCGAATGGAAGATTCCAATGAATTACCCAATGGCTTTTCCAATACAACTTTCGAATGTTCATTGATCAAACCGCATTGCTTTAACGCATCACTAATTTGCCCGAACGCTTCAGAAGGCGTCGATAAATAATAAATATTCTGGTAATCTGGATGCGCATCTAATGCTGATTTCAATTCAGCATAGTCCTCAATGTTGTGCGTAGGTATGGTAATCAGTTGTAACTTCTCTAAAAACGAAGCCAAGATTTTCTTGTCTAATTCGT
Organism: Fluviicola sp.; assembly: GCA_017983675.1. GTDB lineage: Bacteria > Bacteroidota > Bacteroidia > Flavobacteriales_D > Crocinitomicaceae > Fluviicola. The sequence goes on along the minus strand of JAGOAZ010000002.1, from coordinate 159,983 downwards.
AATCGATTGATTCAACTAAAAACGATTTTAATTTATCAAAAAACAGCTTACGCTTTTCCTCCGAACGGTTGATGGCAAATATCTGAAAAGGAACATCTAACTGATTGTCCACAAATCGGTGAAACAAAGCTGGATATATTTTTCGAACAGCTAAATCGCCATCACCACCAAAAACGATGATATTAAATGGCGTTATTGCCAAGGGGCTTTTTTGCTGTTGATTTGTATTGATTGTACTCATTTTAGTCATTTATAGATTCAAATATACAATCTTTATGTCATTTTTACACTAACTAAAAAGAAAATTTATGTTAAGTCTTGAAAAACAGGATTAAAAACCAAAATTATCGTACCCGTTTTCAATTAATCGGTTGTAATTTTCTTCGTTGAATTTAAAATAACGAGATGGTTTATGCGGAACGCCTTCTTGCTTTTCATCTAAACTTTCAACCAATTTTAGTTTCAACATTTTTCTTCTGAAATTGCGTTTATCTAACTCACGACCGAGAATTGATTCATACAATTTGTGTAATTGAGAGAAGGTGAATTTTTCTGGCAATAAATTAAATCCGATTGGTTGCATAATGATTTTATCCTTCAATTTCTGAAGAGCTTTGCTCAATATTTTGCTATGGTCGAATGCTAATTCTGCAATTTCATTTAATGGAATCCAAACAGTTGATTTTGCGAAAGAAGAAGCTTGCGGAACGTAATCATTCAAGTTCACCAATGAGTAATAGGCCACTGTAATTACGCGTTCATCAGGTTGTTGTCGGACGGATTTCAACCACAATTTGTCTTGCTCTTTGTTTAAACGATTAGGGTCGCCAAAGGCGCCAACTTGTTCCAAATAAATATTATTCAAGCCTGTTAATTCGTTTAGAATTCGGCTTGCTGCCATGTACAAATCTTCGTTTTCGTAAATTAAATCCCCTGGTAAAGCTTGGCTCATTCCCTCCGTTGCATCCAGGTTTTCTCGTTCAATTAACAAGACCTTCAACTGGTTGAAATCAAAGCCAAAAATTACTATGTCGGCAGAAACACGTGGATTTAACTCGTGCTTATTTTTCTGTTGCATTTTCAAAGATAAAAAAGATTTTCCTATATTCGCAAAGTGTACTTTTGACACATAGCTATAAATTGATGTTTTTTTACTATGCTTTTAGTTGTTGACAGCGGCTCTACAAAGAGCGATTGGGTATTGGTGCAAGACCAAGAAAACCTGAACTTTAATACAATGGGCTTGAATCCATATTTTCATGATGAAGATACGGTTTTCAATGCTATTCAATCAAATTCTGAATTATTTCATTTTTCAGAAAAAATCACAGAATTATATTTTTATGGTGCTGGTTGCTCTGCTCCACATTTAAACAGCATAATTGAGCGTGGTTTACAACGAGCATTCCCCAATGCTGAAGTACATGTTGGTCATGATTTAACGGCTTGTGCCTATGCAACATATACCGGAATACCGGCAATTTCATGTATCATCGGAACAGGTTCCAACTCGTGTTATTTTGATGGAAATGTAGTGAGTGAAGTTATACCAGCTTTGGGATATATTTTGGGCGATGAAGGAAGTGGATCATACTTCGGAAAACAATTACTTGCAAATTATTTGTACAAACGTTTACCGGAACACATACACCAATCATTTTTCAATGAAACAGGATTGGACAAAGATCAAATTGTTGACCACGTGTACAAACAACCCAATGCAAATGTGTATCTTGCATCAATGATGAAATTCATTATCAAACATGCAAACGACCCATTTATTGAGGAAATGATTTTCAAAGGATTTGTTCATTTCATTGAAATTCACGTAAAATGTTACGATAACCACCGTGTTGTTCCTGTGCATTTTATTGGTTCAATTGCTTACTTATTCAGAAAACAATTAGAAAAAGCATGTGGTGTTAATAATGTTGAATTAGGAAACATCATCCAAAAACCGATAGATGGTTTAATTGCATACCATCAAAAATTATTGGTCAAAAACTAATCTTTACCAAAAAACTATAAATCCAAAAAAGATGAAAAAGAGTTTACTATTTGCTACAATACTTTCAGTGACTTTTGGTGCATTTGCACAACTAACGACTGATCGACCTGTCACAATTATTCCAACACCAGAATGGTCGACAGATGCAACAATTTACGAAGTAAATATTCGTCAATTTTCGAAAGAAGGAACGTTTGCAGCTTTTCAAAAGGAATTACCCCGACTTAAAGCAATGGGTATTGAAATTCTTTGGTTAATGCCTATTCATCCAATTGGGATGAAAAATAGAAAAGGTTCGTTGGGAAGTTATTATGCGGTGAGAGACTACAAAGCAGTCAATCCTGAATATGGTACAAAAGACGATTTTAAAAGTTTGGTAGAAGCAGTTCATCAATTAGGTATGAAAATTATCATTGATTGGGTTCCAAATCATACTTCTCCTGATGCCGTTTGGGTGGATCAAGGACACAAAGATTGGTACACACTTGATTCAACTGGAAATTTGCAACCAACAATTGGAACAGATTGGTGGGATGTCGCTGACCTAAATTACGATTCAAAAGAAATGCGTTCAGCAATGATTGATGCAATGAAATATTGGGTTGCAGATTTCGATATAGATGGATACAGATGTGATGTTGCGGACTGGGTTCCAGTTGATTTCTGGAAAGAAGCACGCGTAGAATTAGACAAAGTAAAAAATGTGTTCATGCTTGCTGAAGCTGAAAATCCTGTACACCACCAAGTATGTTTCAACATGTCTTATGGTTGGGAATTCCACAGCATCATGAATAAAATTGCAAAAGGAGAAAAATCTGCTGCTGACATTTTTACGTATTTCGAGAAAGAAAACAAAAACTTCCCAACAAATGCTTACCGTATGCAATTTACTTCCAACCACGATGAAAACTCGTGGAATGGAACGGAAATGGAGCGCATGGGCGAAGGTCGTTTTGCTTTCGCAGTTTTGGCAGGAACAATCAATGGAATGCCTTTGGTATACAATGGTCAAGAAACATCGTTGGACAAACGTTTGCGCTTTTTTGAAAAAGACACCATCGATTGGTCTAAAATGGACATGGTTGATTTTTACACAAAATTACTTGGTTTACACAAAACAAATCCTGCTCTTTGGAATGGAATGGCAGGTGGCGACTTGACTTTCTTAACAACTCCAGAAAACAAAGAATTCATCGCTTACACGCGCACAAACGGTAAAAATCAAGTTGTTGTATTCATTAATTTATCCAACAAAGGACAAGTTTTCACGTACGATTCAGCTAAAATTTGCGGAAAGTACACGAATTTATTTTCTGGTAAAAAAGGAAAGTTAAAAAACAAAGGTACGATGGAATTACCTGCTTGGGGATACCAAGTATATTCGAAGTAAACTGCGCTTAAACGATTAAACCCGCTACTATGGAAAAAAAACAATTATCCTTTTGGCAAATTTGGAACATGAGTTTTGGATTCTTGGGAATTCAATTCGGATGGGGACTCCAAATGGCAAACATGAGTTCAATCTACGAAAGCTTAGATGCCAAACCAGATGAAATTCCTTTGTTATGGCTTGCTGCACCTTTAACTGGATTGATTGTTCAACCAATTATTGGCTATTTAAGCGACCGAACATGGCATCCGATTTTAGGAAGAAGAAGACCTTATTTCTTAATTGGCGCCATCTTAAGTTCGTTGTGTTTGTTCATCATGCCGAATGTCGGTTCGTTGTGGATGGCAGCTGGTGTACTTTGGATTTTGGACTCATCGATTAATATTTCAATGGAACCATTTCGCGCGTTTGTTGCAGACAAATTACCTGCAAAACAACGTACGTTTGGATTCAGTATGCAAAGTTTCTTCATCGGAATTGGTGCAACTGTTGCAAGTGCGCTTCCGTGGATATTTACTAATTGGTTTCATGTAAGTTCTACAGCTGCTAAAGGTACCATAGCTGATAATGTGAAATGGAGTTTTTACATTGGAGCGGTTGCATTTCTTATAGCAGTATTGTATACCGTTTTCACTACGAAAGAATATCCGCCTACGGAAGAAGACTTACAACACCTAAAAGAAAATAAGCGCAGCTTCAAAAACGGTTTTAATGAAATCGGTGATGCCATTAAAAACATGCCGAAAAGAATGAAACAATTAGCTTTGATTCAATTTGTTACTTGGCCAGGATTATTCTTAATGTGGTTCTATTACACACCAACTGTTGCTGCTGAAATTTTTAAGGGAAAAACCGGTGATGCACTTTACGCAGAAGGACAGAATTATGCAGGTTTATCTTATTCCGTAGAAAATATTGTGACCTTACTTTTTGCATTGTGTTTGCCATTCATTGCTAGTAAAATTGGTAAAAAATACACACATTTCATGAGTTTACTCATTGGTGGAATTGGCTTAATCGGAATCAATTTTGTTGGTGGGGCTGATGATAAATTCATGTTATTAGTTATCATGGCAATGGTTGGTATCGCTTGGAGCAGTATTTTATCAATGCCTTACGCGATGTTGAGCGATTGTTTGCCGTCAAATAAAATTGGGGTTTACATGGGATTATTTAATTTTTTCATCGTAATTCCAGAAATCATCGCTTCGTTGTTTTTTGGTAAAATTATGCACACTTATTTAGGCGATTCACGTATCATGGCAGTTACAATCGGTGGATGTTTGTTGATTCTTGCAGGAATACTTACGCTACGATTAAAAGATGAAACAGTAAAATGACAATTAAAGGATTATTATTTGACCTTGACGGTGTTATCGTCAGTACGGAACAAAATCATTACGTAGCTTGGAAACGCACTGCAGATGAATTAGGAATTGACTTTGGACACAAAGAAAACGAGCAATTAAAAGGCTTAAGTCGTGTCGATTCATTGAGAGCTATCTTGGCATTAGCCAATAAAACTATTGATCAAGACTATTTTGATGCATTGCTTCAAACAAAAAATGAATTTTATTTGCAATCAATACAAACGCTTTCTAAAGCAGATTTACTTCCAGGTGTATTGGCATTATTGGAAGAAGCTACAAAAAGAGGAATCGTTTTAGGAGTTGGCTCATCGAGCAAAAATGCGCCGTTTATTTTGGATTTATTGGGAATTACATCATACTTCAAAATTATCGTTGACGGTACCATGGTTGACTTTCCAAAACCTCATCCAGAAGTGTTTTTAAAGGGCGCTGATGCTTTAGGTGTTTTACCAGAAGAATGTATCGTTTTTGAAGATGCTGCTAGCGGTATTCAGGCTGCAAAAGCTGGCGGATTTTATGCTATCGCTGTAGGAAACAAAGAAATCGAACATGCAGGTGATGCCTATTTAACGGATTTAACAGAATTTAAATTTTAAGAAATGAATAACTTGTTTGAAATTGATGAATGGAAAATCATCGAAAGTAAGTTTGATGCAAGCAAGCAAGAACAAGCAGAAAGTATTTTCTCAATAGGAAATGGAAGCTTTGGTCAACGTGCCAACTTCGAAGAAAAATATTCAGGCAAAACCCTTCAAGGTAGTTATGTAGGAGGGGTTTATTATCCCGACAAAACAAGAGTTGGCTGGTGGAAAAATGGTTACCCAGAATACTTTGCAAAAGTATTGAATGCAAGTAACTGGATAGGAATTTCGATTGAAATAGATCATACCCCACTCGATTTAGCAACTGCACAAATCAAATCGTTCTACCGTGAATTAGACATGTTCACTGGAACATTGACACGAAGATTTCGATGCGTTTTACCAAACAACAAAGAAATTGAAGTTGAATCGATTCGTTTTTGCTCGATGCACAACGAGGAATTAGCAGCTATCTCCTATTCCATTACTCCGCTTAATTTTTCTGGAAATGTTCATTTCACACCTTATTTGGATGGTAATGTAACGAATTCAGATGCCAATTACGATGAGTTTTTCTGGACACCAGACACAGAACGTGTGGGTCCTAAAAAAGGAGTCATCAGTTGCCGTACGAAAAAAACAAATTTCTTGGTCGCTACAGCGATGCGCTTTTCATTCTGGGAAGAAGATAACTTATTAGACATTCACCCAAATGTGCGCCAAGAAGAATTATATGTTGACAACCACTTTGAGCATTTTTTAAGTCAAGGAAAGAAATATACCTTGAAAAAATATGTCTCTGTCACTTCAACAATCAATCACTCCGAATTCAATACGGTTGCTGCAGCGATAAATACCGTTACAGAAGCATATCAACGTGGCTTTGATGCAATTTACGAAGAACACAAAGCTGCTTGGGCTGCCATTTGGGTCAATGCTGATGTGAAAATTGAAGGCGATAAATCGGCGCAACAAGCCATACGTTTCAATATTTATCACTTGTACCAAACTTATACAGGTAAAAGTGCAAAACTAAACATCGGACCGAAAGGATTTACTGGTGAAAAATATGGAGGCGCTACGTATTGGGATACGGAAGCTTATTGTATTCCTTTTTACTTGAAAACTGCGCCTCAAGAAATTTCAAGACAATTATTGAAATACCGTTACAATCAATTAGACAAAGCGATTGAAAACGCACAAAAATTAGGATTTAAAAACGGTGCTGCTTTGTATCCGATGGTGACCATGAACGGTGAAGAATGTCACAACGAGTGGGAAATTACCTTCGAAGAAATTCACCGAAATGGTGCGATAGCTTTTGCCATATATAATTACGTGCGTCACACAGACGATTGGGAATATGTGCGTGAATTTGGACGTCATGTCTTATTAGGTATTGCCCGTTTTTGGACGCAACGTTTCAATTGGTCGAATGAAAAACAACAATATGTTATGTTGGGTGTTACCGGACCAAATGAATACGAAAACAACGTAAACAACAACTGGTACACGAATTATATTGCTCGTTGGTGCATTCAATTTTCATTAGAAGTGGAAGAACGCTTTCAATTAGATAATGTTTTATTACATGCTGGCGAAAAAGAAGCCATGGAAAAAGTAGCAGCAAATGTTTATTTCCCGCATTTGGAAAATACAAACATTTTCTTGCAACAAGATGGTTTTACCGATAAAGAGTTACTGAACGCGACGGATTTACCTGATTCAGAGCGTCCAATCAATCAACATTGGTCATGGGATAGAATCTTGCGTTCTGTCTTTATTAAGCAAGCGGATGTATTGCAAGGCGTTTATTTGTTTGAAGACCATTTTAGTGAGGAAGTTATCAAAGATAATTTTTACTATTACGAACCTAAAACTGTTCACGAATCATCACTTTCACCGTGCGTTCACTCCATTTTAGCAGCTAAAATTGGCGATTCGGACAAAGCATATGAAATGTATTTAAGAACGTCGCGTTTGGATTTAGATGATTATAACAAAGAAGTGCACGAAGGTCTTCACATTACAAGTATGGCTGGAACATGGATGAGTATTGTAGAAGGGATGGCTGGTGTTCGTGTAACAGATAACGGTTTAGCAATTAATCCAACGTTACCAAAACAATGGTCAGGCTATACATTTAAAATTTACTTCAAAGGAAATCCTTTAGTAATCGCATGTAAAGCTGAACAAATTCACATTACAAATAATGGAAATCAAGCAGTTAGCGCGACAATTTATGGTCAAGCATCAACGATTGAAAATGGAAAAGAAATGATTATCAATCGATAATTATTTTTAAATAGTTAACTCAAAAAAAAATCACTCTGTAACAAGAGTGATTTTTTTTGTGCCATTATATCTTACAGCTTAACGATCTTTTGTTGTTGTGTCTGATCTCCGATTGACATACGCAAGAAATAGGTTCCAACTTGTAAATGACCTAAAGACAATACATCATAGTACTGTCCATTTGCATTACTATACAATTGATTCGAATAGACTACTTTCCCTGTTAGATCAACAATTTGAATAGAACATGGTTCGTTGTTTTGTGCTTCAAATGCTATTTCAAGTTCATCGATAAACGGATTGGGTGCCACATCAACAGATGAAACTTCATGCGAATTATCTGCAAGACCTAAAACAGGTAAAATAGTAGGTTTTGCAATACGTTGCTGTGTGTAAATCCGGTATTCACCTGGCTGGAACGTCATTGCCATATTCGTTGTGGTTACATTGATACTATCTCCTGAGAAATACTCGTACCACCAACCTGTAGAGGTGAAACTTCCTGTCGTATTCGTCACTTGTACACTGAAATTAGCCATAACGACAGCATCCATTGCTGGATCAGTTAAAACTATTCGTTTCATTGTTCCAGTTAAAGCGTGTGTAAATGTTAACGATTGGAATGTTGCGTAATTTTGACGCAAATACATCGTCGCTTTATAGACATCAAATAAGCGTTTGCGGTTACTTTGTTCCAAATAATTCCAACGAATAGGTTTGTTACACACACGACAACCGTAATTAATCGTGAAATCATAACCCATTTCACCAAATTGCCAGATCATTTTAGGACCTGGAGTTGTCAATAGCATCACTGCAGCTGCTTCTGAACGCGCTAACGCAATGAATGAAGACTTTGCATTGTGTAAAGGATTTACTGAACTTCCATAAGTGATTGCATCGTACATCGCACGTTCTTCATCATGACTTTCAATGTATGTTACCAAATTAGGTTGGGTCCACGAACGACTCGTATAAACTCCACTCGAAAAATTGGATGAAAAACCTTTCACAGCATTGCGGTAGTCATATGTGACATTACCCCATAGCATCATGCCGTAATTGGACAATTGAATTTCCTCACTATTATCCGCCCAATGTTCTAAAATAATATAAGCGCTTGGATGATTTGCCCAAATGGTATCAGCCATTCGTTTTAAAATATTGATACGTGTTTGACTAAAACCGGCTGCACTATTGACAAAACCTTTCGAATAATCAAATCGGAAACCATCTATGTGGTACTCGTCCATCCAATGTAAGTTCACGCGATCAATGTAATCTTTGGTAGCTTGCACTTCGTGATTCAAATCATAACCCCAACAATAAGGTGCATGTGGACAAGTCGCATTGAACCATGGATTGTTGGCTGCAGTAGTATTTGCAGCTGCATTCCAATACATGTTCACCATCGGACTTTGACCAAAAGCATGATTCAATGCTATGTCCATAATTACTGCAATTCCTCTACTGTGACAAGCATCAATAAATTGTTTGAAATGTTCTGGTGTTCCATAATATTTATCCAATGCCATGTGAAAACTTGGATTATATCCCCAACTTTCATTGTTTTCAAATTCACCAACAGGCATCAATTCAATAGCATTTATTCCCAAACTATCTAAATAATCGAGCGTGTCAATCAATGTTAAGTAATTATGTTTTGCTACAAAATCACGCACCAATAATTCATAAATCATCAGCTCTTTTTTAGGAGGTTTAGTAAAATTATCGTGTTGCCAATTGAAAGGTGTTTCTCCTACTTTAAATAACGAAACAAAACCACTTGTTAAATTTGTCGGATAGGTATATCGGTTGGGATAAGTTAACGTATCAATTGCATTATCGTTATTTGGGTCAGCAATTAATGTACTTAATGGATCAGCTAATTTCAAATTATTATCGATCAAATACTGATAACCATAAAATTGATTCGGCGTTAAGCCTGAAACTGTTGTCCACCAAGTAGTTGAATCCAACGAACAGTTCATGTGGTAATTTGCTTGTGCGAGCCATTGAGAAAAATCACCGATAAGGTAAACATGTTCTTTTTCAGGCGCAAATAATTGAATCAAAACAGAAGTATCGGATAAGTGATTCAATCCATTCTTCATTCCTGCAGGTGGATTTTGGTAATTCACAGGCGGATTAACAATATAATATGCTGAATCGATTACCGTTGTTGAACCATTATTCGCAACAAGTTCTAACAAATGATTACCAACACCCGAAGCAGTAATGGTGTGATTTAATTGGTTGCCATTTGAGACCGTTGCGACTGTCGTTCCGTTATCTCTTAAGGTCAACGTAGCGCTTTGATTAGCTAAGGCAACTACGGGTAATTGATCCGCAACATCAAGAGCCATCAAACCATCTGGGTGAAATATTTTAGCTAATAAGCCTGAATTAGCTGGATACACCGGGTAATAAATATCAGCACCTGTAGCACTTCGGCCTACGATTGTACCTGTAGCATTTCGGAAAACAAACGATAAATAATTCACGTTTGTTCCTGCTGGGAAACCATAAAACTGATCGATATCGATGGTAAATTGAAACAAATTATTACCAAGACTTGTCATTAGTACGGATGCATCTGCAGTTCCCCAAGACCCTTGTACAAATTGCCAAGCACTCAAGTTTGTTCCTGTGATGACACCTGTATGTGCATAAACAGGAGAAACACCAGTTAACGCGCCATTTCCTTCTGTTGCATCGTAAACAATAGTAACAACATCGTTTATAGTAGGGAAAGCTGGTGAAACACTTAGTATTTGACTAAATGTAATGTTTGAAATTAGCGCGATTACAAGCGCATATATACTGTTTTTCATGTTTAATTTCTAATTGAATGTGACACGTTTCAATTGTTTAACTCAAAAAAAAGCCTAGACAATGTCTAGGCTTCCTGACAGAGAAAAATTTCTCTTAGTTTTTTGTAATTTTTCCAGTTTTTACTGAATCACCAACTTTTACAGTGTAAATGTAAGTTCCAGCATTCAAATCTGAAGTGTTTACTTCGATTGAACCATTACCTACAGTTGTAGATACAATTTTACCAGCTAAGTCAGCCAATTGAATTGTAGCTTCACCTTGGTTTTCCAATGCAAATACAGTAGAAGCTGTTGCAGGGTTTGGAGAAACTGTTAATTTTCCAAATGCATCATTTTCTAAACCTAATTCAGCAAAGTAAACGAAGAAGTCAGAACAAGCTCCAACTGCATCAAATGCTTTACCTTCACCATCCCAACCAGAAGCCAAGTTAGTTGCAGCATTAAACACAAATGAAATACCTAAAATTTGTTCTCCTGCAGCTACTGAATAGTAAGTGCTTGGATTGTAAGTTGCAGAGAAAATCCCTGAACCATCATTTGTTAATTGAATTGCTGTAGCAGCATCCCAGTTAACAACATTTTGCCATGCACCAGCAGCTAAGATAACTCCACCGTGGAATCCAATAGCAGGCCATGCAGCATCTAATTCTTTTCCAGCAGGCATACAAATTTGTGCAGGATCTACAGTAATTGTAATGTCTGTTGTTCCGTCAGTTGGAATTGGAGAAATTGTAATTCCTGGCATGTTAGACTGTGCAAATACAGTTGCACCGAAAATTACCGCTGAGCATAAAGTAAAAATTTTCTTCATAATCGTTTTTTTTTTGTAGTTAATAAATTAAACTTAGTGTCATATTGACCCTAAAAGTATAAAATATTTAATAATTACAAAACACATTTGTTATTTTTTTTTGGCATAAAAGTGAATAAAATGAGCAAAAACGAGTTTTTAACCTGCATTTACCACAATTGAATGAGCAAAACAATAAACCTGAAATACTCCAATTACTTATTGAATAAATAGGTTGTGCTTATTTTTTTTTAATCGTTCGGGATTGAATAAATACCCAACGTAATGACGCATAAAAGACGTTGCCGATAAAATCGAAATTGGGGGTTCGGGCAATATTTACACCTAATTGCAAATGGGCTTGTGAAATTTTGTATCCTACATTAGGCGCAAATCCAAATTGATGATGAGCAGAAAAATCAGTGCGCCAAAACAAGCGTGCACCATATGTGATATTCATTCTTCCTGCTTTTTGCCAAACACCCGTTTGCATTCCCATTGTATTTTGAATCAGGTTATAATCAAATTGTAAATTGAGGGCGCTTGTTGTTGGTTTTACCAACTTTACATGTTGCCATTGCCGCTCAACACCAAAATTCAAAGTGAGGTATTTTCCTTTTTCCAATCCCAAAAAAGTACCCGACTTTTGAATTTCACGTTTTTTAATTTTCAAATTGAAGGCATCATCTTTTTGAGCAACAACCTGTAAAAAGAAAAATGAACAAGCTAGTATAACTAACTTATTACTTAAGGACATATTCATCATGAATGGCTTTAATTTGTTTGGCGTCTTGCGCATCAATTCCTAAACTGTCTGCAATTTCTTTTGCGCGCAACACTTCTTGTATTGTCAAACCTGTACTATCTGTGGTGGGCTTTAACATGTTCTTCAAAAAAAGCGTGCTCGAGCTCAACGCAGGAACGGTTTTTGTCGACACATCTTTTATCGGCTGATACAACAACGATTCATTCCGGGATTTTTTTGGAAAAAAGTCACCACGTTCATCGTACGAATCAAAAATAACCAAAGAAACGCTCAAGATATAAATCATTTTTAAGACCGAAAAAACAACACCTGCAATTTTATTTAATAGTGAAAGTTGAACAGCTTTGATCATTTTCTCGAGCACTTTCCCACCAAAATAAATCATTGCTCCTACTCCCAAAAATGTAATCGTAAATGCGATAACGGGTAGGTATTCCGAATGCCACTTCAAATTGTTTTTCAACCAATTAGCAACTGCATCTGAAAAATGTATGCCGACATAGATACCAACTAATAAGGCTAAAAGCGTAAATACTTCAATGATTAATCCATGCTTAAACCCTTTGTAGGCAGCGTAAATGATTGGAACAATTAAAACGATATCGAGTACATTCATGAACGAAAGTTAAGGATTGTTTTGCTTCATGATACGAGTTATTTGAAATAAATGCCAACGTTGGTTTGTTAATGAAATGGTCAAACTGAAAGTCCACAAGTTGAATCAGACTAGTTTTCTTAAACAAAGAAATAGCTGACAACGGAATATTGTTGCATGAAAGTTAGTACTTTCGTTTCGAATATAATTTTCATTACGTGCGTTTCAGACTTTTTTTACTCATGCTTTCTTTTCGTTTGTTTTCCTTTGGTCAACACGAGTGGGATTCGGTGCAAAACTTTGCTTTCAAATACCTTAGCACGAATAACGTCACGCCCCTACCGTTTGATACCTTAACAGGAAATTGGACGATACTTGAAAATGAGACTCAAACTGCCTCAATTATATTCGCACCTTTTGTAACAACAATTTCTTTTGACAGAACGTTGAAGCAGCTTATTATTTCAACACATTCTCCCGTTTTTACAATTAAAAAAAATGTTCAACTTGCTAAAACAGCTTTCATTTCGGTCCCTTGTTTGATTGAACCGACTGAAAAAGAATTGAAAAACGTTTTAAAAGACCTAAAAAAACTGGGGGAAATTCATGCCTTTCATCTTGCTCCAACACGATTTTCTAGCAAAGACGATATTATCAGTGCTGCAGTTTTCAATTTGTGCGACAGCTTACAGTATTCAGCGGGTAATGTACAATTCATTTTAGAAAATCATGCGCTTTTCAACGATTCTTGTTCGTACATGTTAGCAGTAAAAAAAGGATTAGAAAATTATACCAAAACAACGCCTATCTACTTAGGGAAACCGTTAGATTTCAAACGACTGTTTCAAAATCAAGACAAAACCATCCAACAAGAAACATTGGAAGCATTTATCAAAAAAGCTATTCAAAATTGGGCGAGCCAATTCACCCCAAAACAACAACGGAAAATCAACAATCGATTGAACCGTAAAAGAAAAATTCGCCCAAAAAAGTGTGCATGTGTCGCTTGCAAAGCGTTAACAGAGCATGTAACCGTTGCGCATTAAAAAAGGGAACAATCGCTTGTCCCCTTTCCTGAATATTGTAGATTATTCTTATGCAATGTTGGTGAAAACTTGCTGAATATCGTCGTCGTCTTCAATTTTATCCAACATTTTTTCAATGTCGACTAATTGCTCTTCTGTAAAATCAACTGGCGTAGATGGAATGCGTTGCAAATTTGATTTCAACACAGCTAAATTCATATCTTCCAATGCTTTCGCAATTGAACCAAATGACGTATAATCGCCATAGATGAAAATACGATCTTCGGTTACATCAATCTCTTCACAACCTGCATCGATCAATTCCAATTCCAATTCTTCGGGATCAACAGCATCCGTTTTTTCCAATTCAAATACAGATTTTCTGTTGAACATGAATTCCAACGAACCATTCGGAACAACGCCTCCACCTGCTTTGTTAAAATACGATTTCACATTCGCAACCGTACGCGTTGGATTATCGGTAGCACATTCTACGTACACCAAAACGCCGTGAGGTCCTTTTCCTTCGTAATCAACTTGCGTGAAAGATGCGATATCTTTTTGATTGGCACGTTTTACCGCAGCTTCGATATTGTCTTTGGGCATATTCTCCGCTTTCGCATTCTGAATAGCTGTACGCAATTTCGCATTGGTCGCAGGATCTTGTCCTCCTTCTTTTGCTGCCATTGTAATCGCTTTTCCTAATTTCGGAAATAACTTGGACATTTTATCCCAACGTTTTTCTTTCGCTGCTCTTCGGTATTCAAACGCTCTTCCCATTTCTGTTGTTTTTTTAGCAAATGTAATAGATTCTTTAAAAACAGTTGGTATTTGAGTGAAACTGAAGGAGATTTTTTTCAAAAACAACGTATCTTTATCCTATGCTTATCCGTTTTTTCATACTGATTGCACTTGTCAACTCGCATTGTTTGGCTGTTGCCCAAAACAGTCCAACACATCCTGCGCGTATTATTTTAGGGAATGTTACTTATTATTTCTGGGAAGAACAAGCAAATGGATCTATCGCTCCAAATAGCACGCATCGACCGTTTAAACACAATTACCTCACGTCGTTTCAGGCTAAAAAACAACACACAACAACGCTCATTGAACAAAATGAACTCATTGCGGATGTTCGCGCTTTTTTAACACAACTTCCGCAAAAAAACAACTTGAAGTTTTGGTACCCAACACCAAAAAAAACAGCGTTTGAATTAGTGGGGAAGATGGAAACGACTGCGCATTCAGTGCTGTTCATCAAGTCAGCAAGCGGTTGGAAATCCTACACCGAAAAACAAGTGCTCTATTTTACCATCAACGAAAAGAACGATACCTTGTTTGATCATTCGTCTGACTCCCTTGTTTCAACATCATTACATTGCGCTTTTCGGGTGCAAAATCATTACCGTGTATACAAAAGTATTGGCGCAGCTAATGACCTGTCCAACGAAACAATTCTTGACTACAACAACAAAGTGTTGTTTGCTGAAACCAGAAAAAGCAAACGTTACTTGATCTTCGCCAATGGTTACCGTGGACCAAAAAAAGAAAAAAATCCAAGTGATAATTTAGTTGTCAATGTTGACCGCCACACCTATTGGTTTCAAACCGACAACCGATTTATTGAACGACTGAACCCAACAGAAACGTACTATTTGGATGGGAGTTTGTCTTTAAAAACATCGAATTACCGAACAAAAATTCGTTTTGGATGGATGCTACTGCATGAATACTTGTTTCCAAGAGGAAAAGGTGGCATTCGGCATTTGAAACGAATTAATAAGCGCCCAAATTACAAAGGATTTCAAGAACGCTTTGCTGCAGGTAAAATAGCAGGAACCGCATTCTTAGCAACACAAGATTTTACGACAACAAAAGACACGATTGACATTGTCTGCCACAGTATGGGCTATGCGTACGCGTTGGGTTTTATTGAAACGGTGAAAAATTGCGTCGTTTTCGGCAAGATGTATATTATCGCACCTGAAAACAGCAGCATTGCGCAAGCAGACTGGTCACTTTTTCAAGAAGTTTGGCAATACGGCGCTAATTTAGACCAAGCAAATCCTGATCCGTTTTATTTGCAAGATGGCATTGCACCACAGGCACCAGTAAAAGGGATAGAAACGCTGAATCCATTGCGATACGGACGAATTTTCACTCCTGCCAATTGGCCCAAAAAAGACATCATCGACGGGCACATGATTTATAGTTTCGATTGGATTTTCGACAGCATTCCTCCGAAATCACCTGGATATATTTTCCGCACGTTTTAATGAATTATTCTCGGAAAAAGTCGTGAGTTCGTTATTTTGCTTGTACTTTTGCACTTATGGATTTTGCACTCGAATTACGGTATCAACACCTGATCAAAAGTTTAGAAAAAGACTTCGGTCCCGATATCGATTTACAAATATTACTTTTTTTAATTGGCGTTGAGGAACTAGGAAAAGGGTATAAAAACTTCAAAAAACACGAAAAAACCGATTTAATGCATGTTGCAATTTGCACGGTATTAGAACCTTACGGTTATTACGAGTTTGAAGGGAAAGATCCCGATGAATGGCCTCATTTTAAATTGATAAAAGAACTACCACCCTTGGACGAAAAAGAACAACAGGCTTTGATGAAAGAAGCGATTGTTGAATACTTCGAACATCATGGATATTCAACAAAAGATATCCAACCTTAATCGTTATATTTGTTATCAAATTTTATAAAAAGTTATGGATTTTTGGATTCGCGCAGCACAAGTAGTATTATCTCTTTCAATTTTAATCGTTTTACACGAATTCGGGCATTTTATTCCCGCTCGTTTATTTAAAACACGCGTAGAAAAATTTTATTTGTTTTTCAATCCGTACTTTTCGTTGTTCAAGAAAAAAGTTGGCGATACAGAATGGGGAATCGGCTGGTTGCCCTTGGGTGGCTATGTGAAAATCGCAGGAATGATTGATGAATCGATGGACAAAGAGCAGATGGCGCAACCAGCACAACCTTGGGAGTTCCGTTCGAAACCAGCTTGGCAACGACTAATCATTATGATGGGTGGTGTGATTATGAATGTCATTGTCGGATTTTTAATATTCATCATGGTACTTGCTGTTTGGGGCGAAGACAAAGTCAACCAACAAGAATTGCACCATGGGGTTGCAGTTCATCCTTACATGCAACAATTCGGTTTTCAATCGGGGGATAAATTCCTTACGATGGACGGCGAAAAAGTGGAAGATTTACAACGTATTGGCATGGAAATTCTCATTTTTGATCACCGAAACTTTACTGTTCAACACAAAGATGGATCCATTCAAAAAATTAAATTGCCCGCTGATATTGGAACGAAAATGTGGGAAAACAATGCAGAAGCTGGCGCTTTTGATTTCAGAAGTCACATGAGTATCATCGCTAAAGTAGAGCCGAAAAGTACTGCTGCTAAAGCTGGTTTGAAAAAAGGTGATCGCATCCTTCAAATCAATGAGCAAGCAATTGAATACCACGACGAATTTTTGTCTGGAATCTACCAAAACAAAGGAAAGAAAATTGAGCTTGTTTATGAAAGAGGCACAGATACCTTGACGAAAACTGTTCAATTAGCAAAAGAAGGGCCGCTTGGTGTGTTCATCGAAAATAAAATCACAACCGATACAGCAGCCTATTTCACGCGTGATTACAGTGTAGGAGAAGCATTCGCATTGGGAATCGGAAAAGGTTTGAAAACAATGTACAGCAATGTTGCGCAATTCAAATACGTATTCACTTCAAAAGGAGCATCATCCGTTGGTGGTTTTGGATCGATTGGAAAAATGTTCCCGCCAACTTGGAACTGGCGCGCATTTTGGACACTTACTGCTTTTATCTCGATGATGTTAGCTGTCATGAACATGTTACCTATTCCGGCTTTAGACGGCGGTCATGTCATGTTCTTGATTTATGAGATTATTCGCGGAAAAGCTCCATCGGATAAATTCATGGAAACAGCACAATACATTGGCTTTTTCTTGTTAATGGGCTTGTTGCTTTACGCAAATGGAAACGATATCGTAGGGTTGTTTAAAAAATAAACAGCCTACTTTTCTTGTTGTAGAAAACGAATATTACGTTTTAATCCTTCGAATTTTGTGCGTTTGACCGCACTTCGTTTGAATAATTCTTGAAACAGGTCATGACTGAGGTCTTCCCAATCATTGGTTGTCAACGAATATAGTTTGGTAGTTGGTGAAAAACGTGGTTCGTTGTGAGCAGTTGCAAATCGGTTCCACGGACAAACATCTTGACAGATGTCGCAACCGTACATCCAATTATTCATTTTTCCTTTGAAGTAGTCGGGTAAATTAGCGTCTCTGAGCTCAATTGTTGCGTAGGAGATACACTTTGAGCCATCGACAACATAAGGCGCTACAATGGCATCTGTTGGGCAAGCATCGATGCATTTGGTACATGTTCCGCAATAATCTTTCATTGGCCCGTCTGGTTCAATGGCTAAATCACAAATCCATTCAGCCAAAAAATAAAAAGACCCTGCTTTCGGATTGATTAAGTTGGTGTGTTTTCCAATCCAACCCAAACCTCCTTTTGAAGCCCACGCTTTTTCTAAAACAGGTGCGCTGTCGACAAATATCCGACCTTCAATCGCACCAATCGTTTCGGATAATGACGTTGTTAAAGCTTTTAATTTGTCTTTAATGACAAAATGATAATCTTCTCCATAAGCATATTTAGAAAGCTGTAAACCACTTTCATCCATTGTCTGCTCGGGAAAGTAATTAAATAGAAAGGAAATGACCGTTTTAGCTCCAGGTACCAAAATTGTAGGATCCAAACGCATGTCAAAATGATTCTCCATGTAAGACATGTTTCCATGCATGTCGCTTTTCAACCAATTGGTCAAACGTGGAGCTTCTTCTGCTAAAAATTCAGCTTTAGAAAAGCCGACGTGCAAGCAACCTAATTCAGCTGCTTTTGAAATAATTAATGCTTTTATGCGACTTGCGTCCATTAGAAAAATCCGCCTTGCGACCAGCCAATTTCAAATCCCAAGTGTTTGAATGCTTTTTCGGTTGCTTTACGACCGCGAGGTGTTCGCATTAAGAAACCTTCTTGGATTAAAAATGGTTCATATACTTCTTCCAACGTTCCTGCATTCTCGCCAATAGCAGTTGCAATGGTTGTCAAACCAACCGGTCCACCTTTGAATTTATCAATAATTGCTTTGAGAATACGGTTATCCATTTCATCGAGACCATACTTGTCCACATTCAATGCGTCCATCGCATGTTGCGTAATCGGAAGATTAATCGTTCCATCACCTTTGATTTGAGCAAAGTCACGCACCCGACGAAGAATGGCATTTGCAATACGCGGTGTTCCACGGCTTCTACCTGCAATTTCGAATGCAGCTCGTTCATCAATTGGAATATCCAATAAATCAGAGGAACGTTCAACAATCATAGATAATGTTTTTACATCGTAATACTCCAAGCGGGAATTAATACCAAAACGAGCACGTAAAGGTGCTGTAAGCAATCCTGAGCGTGTTGTAGCACCAATTAAAGTGAAAGGATTCAAAGCAATTTGAACAGTACGTGCATTGGCACCGCTGTCAATTAATATATCAATACTAAAATCTTCCATTGCTGAATACAAGTATTCTTCCACAACGGGACTTAAGCGGTGAATCTCATCGATAAATAACACGTCTCCTTTTTCAAGGTTGGTTAAAAGCCCAGCTAAATCGCCTGGTTTATCCAAAACAGGACCGCTTGTAACTTTAAACCCAACATTCAATTCGTTCGCAATGATATTTGCTAAAGTTGTTTTTCCCAATCCAGGAGGACCGTGTAACAAAACGTGATCCAAAGGTTCACCTCGTTTTACAGCAGCTTGAACAAATATTTCTAAATTTTCAACCACTTGAGGTTGCCCCGAAAAATCAGTCAAACGTTTAGGGCGCAAGACTTTGTCGTACTCTTTTTCAGGAGTTCCAGCTTCACTTCGATAATCAAACGATTCTTCTTCCAAGGTATTGAATTTGTGTAAAGATAACTGAAATTGTGTGTAGATTAAAAAGTTTTAATCAACAAAAAGCCCTTCTGTATTGAGAAGGGCTTTTCTTATAATGTGTGAAATTAATGTTCTTCTTCACCTTCCATTAATGGAGTAGTTTGAGGGATAAAATCCTCTTCCATTCCTGGTTTAGAATAATCATAAGGCCATCTGTGTACTTCTGGTAAAGCACCAGGCCAGTTTCCATGCGTTGCTTCAACAGGTGTTGTCCACTCCAATGTATTAGATTTCCATGGATTTTGAACCGCTTTCGGTCCTCTGTAAATACTGTAGAAGAAATTGAACAAGAAGAAAACTTGACCAATTGCAGCAATAATAGCAAAGATCGTGATGATTTCGTTCAAGTCCATGATCATTTCGTATGAATCTTGGTTGAACTCACCATATACTGAATAATCATAATATCTTCTTGGTGCTCCAGCTAATCCAACAAAGTGCATTGGGAAGAAAACACCGTAAGCTCCAACGATTGTAATCCAGAAGTGAGCATATCCCAAACGTGTATTCATCATACGACCATACATTTTAGGGAACCAATGGTAAACACCAGCGAACATTCCAAAAACAGCTGACATACCCATTACAATGTGGAAGTGAGCGACAACGAAATACGTATCGTGTACTGCGATATCCAATGCTGAGTCAGCTAAGATAATTCCTGTTACACCACCTGTAATAAATGTTGATACTAATCCAATAGAAAACAACATTGCTGGCGTGTAGATATTTGAACCTCTCCAAATTGTTGTGATGTAGTTAAATACTTTTACAGCTGAAGGAATTGCAATCAACAAAGTCGTGAATACGAATACTGAACCAATAAATGGATTCATTCCCGTTACGAACATGTGGTGACCCCAAACGATGAACGAAAGGAAACCAATTGCTAAAATCGAACCAATCATTGCACGATAACCAAAAATCGGCTTGCGTGAATTTGTTGCGATAATTTCAGACGACAAACCTAAAGCTGGTAATAATACAATGTATACTTCAGGATGACCTAAGAACCAGAATAAGTGTTGGTATAAAACTGGAGAACCACCATGATTTTCTAACATTTCAGAACCAACAATGATGTCTGATAAATAGAACGATGTTCCAGCTAATCTATCCATTGTCAACAACAACGCAGCAGATAATAAAACAGGGAACGATAATACACCAAGAATTGCTGTAACGAAAAACGCCCAAATTGTTAATGGCAATCTTGTCATTTTCATTCCACGTGTACGTAAGTTCAAAATAGTTACGATGTAGTTCAATGAACCTAACAATGAAGATGCAATAAAGATTGTCATCGAAATCAACCACAACGTCATTCCTTTTCCAGAACCTTCAATAGCATCTGGCAAAGCAGATAGTGGTGGATAAACCGTCCAACCTGAAGAAGCTGGTCCTGTTTCAATAAACAAAGAAACTACCATGATGATTGATGAAATCAAGAACATCCAGTAAGACAACATGTTTAATAAACCTGATGCCATATCACGTGCACCAATTTGCAACGGAATTAGCAAGTTTGAGAATGTTCCAGACAAACCTCCTGTTAACAAGAAGAATACCATGATTGTACCATGAATTGTTACCAATCCCAAATACATACTTTCTGTCATCACTCCTTTTGGAGCCCATTCACCTAAGAAAAAAGATAAGAAATTTGACTCTTCACCAGGCCAAGCTAATTGAATACGGAATAAAATCGACAACATCATTGCGATTAATCCCATAAATACTGCAGTCATTAAGAACTGCTTTCCAATCATCTTGTGATCTTGCGAGAAGATATATTTTGAAATAAAACCTTCTTCATGGTTGTGATGTCCATGAGCGTCGTGATGTGCGTGTGCTTCGTGAGCTGCCATGATTTTATTTATTATAGTGTTTATTAATTTATTTAACTGTAACTGCTGTTGTATCCATACCTGTAGCATCTGCTCCTGCAGCAGGTTCTACTGGTTTTGGTTTCCCTACTGGATAAACATCTTTGAATTTTTTCGTTGCTGAAACATTTTTGTACCAAGCTTTGTAAGCAGCTTTGTCCAAAACAACAACCATTAACTTCATTTTGTAGTGAGATGAGCCACAAATTTTGTTACACATCAATACATAATTGAAATTAGGATTATTCATTTTTACACGCATCTCATCTGTTGAAATCGTTGGTGTAAATTTAAAACGTGTTGTCATACCAGGTACAGTATTCATCTGTGCTCTGAAATGTGGGAAAAATGCAGAGTGAATCACATCTTTTGCTCGGAAGTTAAATTCATACTCTTGATTTTTTGCCAAATATAACGTGTCATTTGCACCAAATACAATGTCATCTTTTGCACGAGCATCTAATGACTTATTGTGACGTGCTTTCATTTGTTGCAACAAACGGATCAAACGTTCTTTTCTACCTAAGTTCACAACCATTTTGGTGCGTTCTTCAGGTATAAACATCAATTTCGGATTGTTCAATTTTTTCTCAAGCGCATGAATACCAGAAACTCCATTTTCCATTGAATCAATTGCATCTTGGATAGTTGCAGTTGTCATCAACGCTAATGGATTATTTTCATTTGTTAATTTGTAATCAAAGAACCCTAATTGGTTATCCGCACCAGCCATGCGAACTGTCCAGTCAAATTGTTTTGAGAATAATTCAATACGAACAGCTTCTTTTGAAGCATCGCTTGTTTGCTCATTCCAAGATTTCAACCCTAAGATGATAATCACTGCTAAAACGATAGCAGGAATAACAGTCCAAATTAACTCCAAACGATTATCATGAGGAAAGTAATAAGCTTTCACTCCTGGTTTGCGTACGTATTTATAGGCAAAGAAGAACAATAAAAAGTTGGTTAAGAAAAAGACTGCAAAAATGATTACAAAATTCAAATTAAGTAATGCATCTGTACCAACACCATGTTTAGAAGCCGCTTCTCCTCTACCTGTCCAACCAAAGTTAGACATCATCCAAATTACACCTGCAAAAAGTGCAAAAACAAACACCAACAATAACGTTGCGTTCAAACGGTTATCACGGTTTGGAATATCTTCCTCACGGCGATCTCTTAATTTAGAAGAAAGCTCATACAAACGCACCAACTGCGCGATAGCTAACACTCCTAAAACAATAACTAGTAATACGATTAACTTTGTCATTTTTTCTAATTTATTGAAGCTAAAACTGCCCTATTAAATTTCGTGGTGAATACTTTCATCCAAAAATGGATGGTTAACTGGTGTTAATGGTGCTTTTGTCAAGTTTACCAAAATTCTACGGATAAAGAATCCTAAGAACAATAGCGCCATTCCAATTTCTAATGCTCCAATGTATGCATGATGACCCATTGAGCCACCCATCAACATTAGATATACATCAACCCAGTGTCCTGCTAATACAATGACTCCAACTGTTGTCAAAATACCAGCATGACGTTTTGCATCACGCGACATTAATAACAACATAGGGAAAGCGAAATTAATGAAGAACATTCCGAAGTATAAACCTTTGAACGTTTCAATTCGTGTCATGTAGTAAGTAACCTCCTCTGGAATATTAGCATACCAAATCAACATATATTGTGAGAACCACAAGTATGACCACAAGAAAGATGTTGCAAATGTCCATTTTCCTAAGTCGTGAATGTGATTTTCATTTACTTTCGGTAAATAACCTTGTTTCTTTAAGTACAATGTTAACGTTACTAATACAATCATAGTTGAACACCACATACCAGCAAATACATACCATCCAAACAATGTTGAATACCAATGTAAATCTACTGACATGATCCAGTCCCATGCTGATGTTGAAGAGAAAACTGCAAAGAACACTAAAAATAAAGCAGATTTTTTATAGTTTGCAAAGTGTAAATCAGTACCTCCTACTTGGTCTTCCAATAACGAACGTTTTTTGAAGCCTAACCAGAAAATTATATACACTGCAAAATAAACTAACGTTCTTATCCAGAAAAATACTGGATTCAAATAAGCTGTTTTAGATTGACCCAAAGCATCGTATTTCAATTTGTCTGCATCCATCCAAGTATAAATATCTGCACCTTTAAACAAAGATATTGTTAAAAGAGTAATCAACATCATACCAATACCGTAAGGTAAAAATCCAGCTACACCTTCAATAATTCTTTTTACAGATGCATACCAGCCTGTTTCCGTAGCATATTGTAATGCCAAGAAAAACAAAGCTCCTAATCCAATAGCAAAAAAGAAAAAGCTATCAATTAATAAATTACCTAGGAAACGTTGTGTTAAACGCGCACCACTATCGTGGCTAGCGGATAATTCGATCATTACACCAATTGCTATTCCAGCCAATCCTAAGATCATTAGAATAAGTGTAAGTGATTTTGCTTTTGAAGAAACTTTAAATTCCATTTCTGTACTTTTATTATCTAACTAATTGCTTACTTCATTACTGTTGTATCGCTAGCAGGTTTTGTTCCTGCAACCATCAACATTCCTTTGTCATCAAATTTCCCGTAATTTGGATCTTGAAAACGTTTGATATAATGAATAAGCGTCCAAATTTCTCTTTTATTCACAAGTGAAGCATGCGACCCCATCATCCCTTTACCATAGTAAATTGAATAGAACATTTGACCTTCAGCAATTGTCAAGTTACTGTAAGCAGGAACACCTACATAAGCACCTGAAGCTACCATTGGACCTTGTCCGTCTCCTTTTTCACCGTGACAGTGATTACAGTTCGTTTGGTATAATTTTTTTGCTTCTTCAAACAATTTGTCTGATTGTTCAGCATTTACTAACTTAATTGGATTTTTGTCCGCTGCTGCTGCTTTGTATTCATAATCTACATCAGCATTTTTTGACAAATCCAAGAAAAACAAACCATGTGTTTGACCAAATGCGCTACCTGGTTGACGCATGTAAGGCAACATGGTATGAACTGTAGCTGAATCAGTACCCCAATATGGAACTGTGTATTTTGGCGGAACCATTGCCGAACGTTGCATTTTCAAATCTTCATTAATTTGACCACGAACTTCACCGTAATCAACATATGGTTCAATTGCAGGAGAACGATACATGTCTGGCATATATTCTAATCCTGAGCTATCTGGATTTGCCGTACAAGCAGCTAGTAATAAAGCTACCATGGAAATCTGTGCAAATGCCTTGAATTTTACTTTCATCTGAATTGGTCTTTATATTCTGTAAATCAACTGATCTACAGCCAATTAATTAATTTCTTTTTGATCGATTTCAATTACTCCAGTTTCGTTTAACATTGCTAAAAGCTCTGTTTCTGAATACTGACTGTTTTCGGATAATCGAAATTCCATTACAAACTTATCATCTGTTGTACGCGGATCTGGATTTGAAGCCGGCATACCTGGTAATGTTTTATTCAACAATAAATAAGTAATTGCCATTCCGTGAGCTGCACATAATACAGTAAACTCAAATGTAATCGGAATAAAAGCTAATACATTATCCAAATATGTCTCGTTTGGTTTTCCACCAATATTCATTGGCCAATCGTGAATCATGAAATAACGCATCCCAACAGTTGCTAAGGTTAAACCTGTTAAACCGTATAAGAAGGCCATGATTCCCAAACGTGTCTGACGAACACCTATGATTGGATCAATTCCGTGAATCGGAAATGGTGAGAACACTTCGGCTACTTTAACACCTTTTGCGACTAACTTCTTTGCGCCATCTTTTAACACATCGTCGTCGTCATACATTGCATAAATTACTTTCTCTGCCATGTCGTCTCAATTAATGATTGTTTGTATTATCATGATCATGTCCAGCATGACCATTTTTTGCAAAATAAGGGTGAACTGGAGCCGTATCATTTTTGTACGATTCACCTGATGATTTCAAAATTGTTTTCAACTCATTCAACGCCAATACTGGGAAGAAACGAGCAAACAATAAGAAGAAAACAAAGAACAATCCAATTGTCCCTACATATACACCTAAATCTATATGACTAGGGTAATGCATACTCCAAGCTGATGGTAAATAATCACGGTGAATGGATGTAACGATAATTACATAACGCTCAAACCACATACCAATGTTTACCACAATTGAAATAAAGAAAGTGAAATATAAACTTCTTCTCAATTTTCTAAACCACATCAACTGAGGAGAAATAACGTTACATGTCATCATTGACCAATAAGCCCACCAGTATGGTCCAGTTGCTCTATTGATAAAAGCATATGCTTCGTATTCTACTCCTGAGTACCAAGAGATAAATAACTCTGTAATATATGCCGTTCCAACAATTGAACCAGTTACCATGATAACGATGTTCATGTATTCAACGTGACGTGTATGGATGTATGCCTCAAGACGCATTGCTTTACGCATCACCAACATCAATGTTTGTACCATGGCAAATCCAGAGAATACAGCTCCCGCTACGAAATACGGAGGGAAGATTGTTGTATGCCATCCTGGAATTACTGAAGTAGCAAAGTCAAATGATACAATCGAGTGAACCGAGAATACTAATGGTGTAGCAACACCTGCAAGTACTAACGATACTAATTCAAAACGATTCCAGTTTTTAGCACGACCAGACCATCCAAAAGATAGAATAGAGTACATTTTCTTTGGAATTGGTTTTTTAACGCGATCACGAATCGTTGCAAAGTCAGGAATTAACCCAATATACCAGAATACTAATGAAACCGATAAATACGTTGAAATCGCGAAAACGTCCCATAACAATGGAGAGTTAAAGTTCACCCACAACGATCCAAAGTGATTTGGTAATGGTAATGTCCAATAACCAACCCACAAACGACCCATGTGAATCAATGGGAATAAACCTGCCATAAATACAGCAAAGATTGTCATCGCTTCAGCAGAACGGTTAATCGCCATTCTCCATTTTTGACGGAACAATAACAATACAGCAGAAATTAACGTTCCTGCGTGACCGATACCAACCCACCAAACGAAGTTAGTGATATCCCAAGCCCATCCAATGGTCTTATTCAATCCCCATACACCGATACCGGTTCCTAATAAGTAGAAAATTGATCCTACTCCATATAGTCCAATAACGAGCGCAATAGCGAACAATATATACCACATGCGTGGTGCTTTGTCTTCTATCGGCTTACAAACATCCTCTGTAATCTCATGGTACGTTTTGTGACCTAAGATGAGGGGTTCACGAATTGCAGCTTCCTTATGCATTAGATTCTGTTTTTAGCAATTAATGATTCTTATTATTTCCATGACCTTCATGTGAAGCATGCGCATGATGTGCAGCCGCTAATTCAGTCGCAGTTTCTTTCGCAATTTTCAATAATTCAGGATTATTTTCATTACGAACTTTCACTTTGTACCAAATATTTGGTTTTACACCTACTTCTTCTAACGCTTGGTATGAACGTTTTTTATCGTCTGCAGACTTACGAATGATTGAATTAACATCATTCCAGTCTCCTACTATAA
Source organism: Fluviicola sp. (assembly GCA_017983675.1). GTDB lineage: Bacteria > Bacteroidota > Bacteroidia > Flavobacteriales_D > Crocinitomicaceae > Fluviicola. The sequence continues at coordinate 132,805 of JAGOAZ010000002.1, read as the reverse complement.
TTGCGTTTGTTGGACAAGCATCTTGACAAGCTGTTACAACGTCTCCGTCTACAACTGGGCGAGCTTCTTTTTTAGCAACTAGTTTACCTGCTTGAATACGTTGAACACACAATGAACATTTTTCCATGACACCACGTGTACGAACTGTTACATCTGGATTCAATACCATACGACCTAAATCGTCTTGTGCAGGATTAACTTCTGTAAATTTCTTGTAAGAAGGATAATTAAACCAGTTGAAACGACGTACTTTGTAAGGACAGTTGTTCGCACAGTAACGTGTACCAATACAACGGTTGTATGTCATTTGGTTTAAACCTTCATTTGAATGCGTTGTTGCAGCAACTGGACAAACCGTCTCACATGGAGCATGGTTACAGTGGTGACACAACATCGGCATGTGGATTACTTTTGGATTTACAGCAGCAATTTCTGCTTTGCTGTAATTCAATTCTCCTTTGCGTGTTCCAACAGCAGCTTCTTCGTCTGAAGCAAAATAACGGTCGATACGCAACCAGTGCATTTCACGACCTCTTCTTACTTCGTCTTTTCCTACTACAGGAACGTTGTTTTCAGATTGACATGCAATCAAACATGAACCACATCCGATACAGTTTGACAAATCAATTGTCATACCCCATCTGTGACCAATATTTTCTACTGGATGTGCATCCCACAAATCAAATTCTTTAATCGGAACGGCACCTTCATGCGTATGAAGCATGTGTGGTTCGTTATAAACTTCTGATTCGAATTTATTGTAAATATCTAATGTCGTCTCTTTTACAATTGAGTTACGCCCCATCACCGTGTGGTGAATTTGTGTTGCAGCAATTGGATAAATTCCGTCAACTTTCGCTACCGAACCAACAACATCATAAGCATATGAACCATTATTCCAATTCATGAAACGGAAAGCATTTTTACCAATTGGTAAACGGTTACCTTTTTCATCTAATTCGAAACCACCGTATTGTTTTGTTTGGTATGCCGATTTTCCAATCTCTTCGTTTCCTTCTCCACGTCCGTATCCAACAGCAATACCAATTGTTTTAGGCGCTTGTCCTGGACTTGGATAAACAGGTAATGTTATTGATTGACCGTTTACAGTTACCGTTGCCATATTCAATCCGTTTTCTTGATCGAATGTTGTAGCATATTTCCCCTTCATTTCTGAAGGATTCATAGTAATGTAATTGTCCCAAGTTGCTTTTGTAATTGGATCTGGCATCTCTTGTAACCATGGATTTGCAGCATGAGCTCCAGTTCCAATTGCCATTTTTTGATACAATACAACTTCTACATCACCTGATTTAGGCAATTTAGAAGCAACGCCACTTAATGCAGCTTCATTGAACGTCAAAGCAACAGGTAATTGAGCTAACTCGATTGTACTGTTGTGAATGGCCATTCCCCAATATGTTTGGAAATCTGCATAAGTTGATTGTAATGGGAACAATGCTGTTTCCCAAGTTTTCGCAATGTATTCGTAAGCTACACGTGAATCTTTACCACCACGAACATTCTTACCAGCCCAAACTAAAACAGTTTCTAATGCAGACGCTGTATTGAATAATGGACGAATAGTTGGTTGTGCGATTGCTAAGTGTCCTGCTTTTGCTGAATAATCAGCCCATGACTCTAAGGCATGGTGATCAGGAGCAATGAACGTACATTTTGAAGCAGTCTCATCTGCATGTGATGCCAATGAAACAGTTAATTTTATTTTTGATAATGCTGCAGCAAATTCTTTTCCATTAGGCAACGAATAAACTGGATTTGATCCCATGAATACAAGTGCGTCCGGACCTTTACCTGAAATAACATCAGCAACCAATTGGTGCATTTTTGCATCCTCAGATTGGAACATGTTCAATTCGTTTTCGAATTTAATTGTAGTTCCGTATGCTCCTAAAACTTGATTCAATTTATTCGTCAAAGTTTGAACAGCAATATTATTTGAACCAGCAACTACGAGTGAAGCACCTTTTGAAGCTTTTAACGCTTTGATTGCCTCATCAGCGATAGCTGCAATTGATTTATCTAAAGTTGATGTTACACCTGAACTCACATTGAATGCTTTCAAGATGTATGCTAAAACTGCTGCTTGCTCACTCGGCTTAATCATTGCTCTGTAATCTGCATTTGTTCCAGACAAAGAAAGTACCGATTCAAATTGGAAGTGTTTAGACATCCAATCTGCATCTGGGTTTCTTGTTTCACCGTATTGAGCAGCATATTGATTTGAAAGCAACCAAGTACCTAAGAAGTCTGCACCTAAAGAAACTATTGTTTTTGCTTTTGAGAAATCATAATCAGGAATACTGTTTTTACCAAACGTAGCTAAGTTAGCTTGACGCATTCCGTTGTAAGAAACAGTATCGTATTGAACAAGATTGAAATTAGCTGTTGCTCCTTCAGCAGTACCATAAATAGATGTTGCTAATTCACCAAGTGCCAATTTCATAGATGGAGAAATGATTGTGTTTGAAACAACCGCAACTTTACCACCTTTTTTTCCAATTGCTTTTAATTGAGAAACAACAGCGCTATCTAATTTATCCCAAGAAACATTTTTACCATTTTCTTGCGCATCAGTTAAACGCGAACCATCATACAAACCAAGTACCGAAGCAATGATTTGTGGATTTGTTGCACCTCCTGTAAAACCAAAATCACGGTTTCCTTTGATGTAAATCGGACGACCTTCTCTTGTTTTTACAAGAATACTCGCATACGAATTACCATCATAAAAAGTCGAAGCGTACCATGTTGGCATACCTGGAGTAACGTTTTCCGGTTTGTTCACATAAGGAATTGCTTTTGTAACTGGCGCTTCACAAGCCGCTACGGTTGCAGCAGCAACGCTAAAACCTAAGAACTTTAAAAAGTCACGACGAGCTGTTGACGTTTCAGCTAATTGATCATCACCTAAGAATTCGTCAACTGTAACGGATGGTGAAAACTCACGATCTCTCGACTCAATGAATGCAGGCGTTTCCTGTAATTCATCAAGACCTTTCCAATATTTTTTTGACATAGCCATTTTTTTATCTACTGTTCAGGATTGATTAATAGTGACATTTAGCACATTCCCAACCACCTAACTCTTTAACTGATACTTTTTTATCTTCTAGGTACGAATTGTACAATTTTTTATCTTTCAATAAACGGTTATGGATTTCATTGTAATATCCATCACCTTTTGTGTCTAATGACCCTGATGAAATTTCTTTCTCAGCGTGACACTCGATACACCAACCCATTGTAAAAGTTGTTTTTGTTAAAGGAATATTTCCTTCAATTTCATTCAACTCTTTAACAGGAACTACACGTGCAGTTTCGTTTTGTTTTGTCATGTCACCGTGACATTGTTTACAATCTACACCACCAACTGTTACGTGTTGTGAGTGATTGAAATAAACGTGATCAGGTAAAACGTGAACTTTGTTCCAAACGATTTCTTTTGTCTTACCAGTGTAAGCAGAACCATCCCAACCTGCAGCATCATAAATCTTCTTGATTTGCTCTTGTTGTGCTGGTGTATTTCCACTAATTTGTTTGTGACAGTTCATACACACATTCACTGTTGGTAAACTTGCAGATTTTGATTTTCCAACTGAATTGTGACAGTATTTACAGTCAATTCCATTTTTACCTGCATGAATATCATGAGGGAAAGCGATTGGTTGTGAAGGTTGGTATTCCTCTACAGTTCCAATTGAATACAATGACAAGAACAAAGAAACGATCAATGAAATTACAATCACTAATCCAGCAATTCCCACATATCTTTTGTATTTCCAAGCCCACGCTTTGAATTCTTCCGTGAAAGACAAATGTTCATTTGCAGGTTTTCCTTCAGAAACTCTTGTTGCAATGTTCAATTGTCTTCTTACACCGCCTACAGCCATGATGATTACAACGAAAACAACTCCTAGAATTATCCAAATCCAAGAAAAGCTACCCTCTTCTTCCATCTCAGCACCAGCATCTGTCATTCCAGCAGCACCAGTCGCACCAGCAGCAGGAGCCGCAGCAGGATCTGGTTGTGCATCAATGTAATCAAAGATTGCATCAATGTCCTTTTGCTTACCAGCCAATTCAGGGAACTGACTCATTGCAGTTGCTTTGACTTGAGAAATTTTCGCAGCGTATGGATCTGAAGCTGCTGCAGCAGTCCAGTTCGCTACCCATTGGTAAATCGAACCATCTTTTGCACCTTCAGAAGCCCACTTATCGCGTACTTTGAATAATTTCGGACCTGTTCCATCTTTGTGAGGTTGGTGACAGGTAGCACACTTTTGCTTAAAAAGCCCCTCGCCATCTTGGGCATACACATCAAATGCGCTCAATCCAATATACATTGAAAGCGCACCGATAAACCATTGTTTTATACTTCTAAACATCTGACTATTAGATATTTTTGTTCCTATAAAATGACGTCAAACTAGTGAAAACACACTTTATGACGGTGGCAAATTTAGAAGATTAGTCCCATTTAATGACACTTTTATGACAATTTCTTTGAAGTATTTTTTAATTTAAAACGATTCTAAATAAGGACTGTTTTCATAACAACTTCACAATTTGCTAATACACTTGTAATTATGATATAAATTGAAATACGCGATTAGCCAAATCTGAGCAATTTTCCATCAAAAAAAGTTAACATTTGGAGTGAATTCAACCAAAGTTATTTGACTATTTTTGTAAAAACTTAAGTTATGAAATGGATTGTATTTTTTGGGGTGTGTTTTTCGTTTCATTCATTGATGGCACAAATGACGATTGTGAAAGATGAACGCATCGATCAATTGGTCAAAGGTCAGGGGCAAAATGCAGGAAACGCATCAGCACCTCAATTGCAAGGATACCGTTTACAAATAACTTTTGATTCTGATAAAGCTGCTGTTGATGAAGCGCGCACGAAATTCAATGCACTTTTCCCGAAAGTTGATACGTATGTAGAATTTGTTGCTCCGCATTACTTTTTAAAAGTTGGCGACTTCCGAACGCAATTTGAAGCGGAAGGTGTAAAAGCGCAAATTCAAGCGCAGTTTCCTCTAAGCTTTGTGGTAAAAGAGAAAATCAATTTACCGCGCATCGATCAATAACGAACGTCAGAAAAAACGGTTGACTTAAGTTGCCAACCGTTTTCAATTTTAAAATTTAACGACAAATCCTACTCGAATTTTATTAAAATCTCTAAGTAATTCATCTTCTTCGGGAAAACTAGCTGTTCTAAAATTAAAGTCACCAATTAGATAATCAGCATAGATTCCAAATTTTTTGAGGAAAAAATAATTTACCCCTATACCAGCTCCATATTCAGAATTAAACCCATAATATTTTGATTCTTTCTGCTTTGTTAAAATAACACCGCCATAACGCGCAGTTAAATAAAAATCAATTGGAAGGGACTTGTTTTTGTAAATCAATGGCAAAATGTGATAATTGAAAGTTATACCTATTTGCTTGGTATACTCTTTATAATATGTTACTATCACTCCCTCGTGTTTATTCGAGCCAATGTACAAACCCAGCTCCATGTTTTTTTTGAAGCCATAACTTGCTTCTAAACGGTAATTGGGAGTATAAACAGGATCTAATCCAGAATCTCCTATTAGCTTATATCTTCCAGTTTGAGTAAGTGCAGCACTTGCCTTTACTGTCCATCTGCCATGAATGGAACTATCTGTTTGAGCAAAAAAACTTCCTTGAAGTAATAAAAAGAAAAAAAGCAATGCAATTTTGTTGTTCATAATTGTACTAATTAAGTAGTAAAGAATAAATTCAATTAAAATTAATTAAAAATCAGCCCCCATTCACACAGGGACTGAAAAAATGTTTATTAAAACAAATGCTGATTGCAATTTAAGTACACATGATTGGTTGAAGGTGTGTCACCCCAAGATTTTGTACCACCATAATGTCGAGGAGGTGAACAATAGCCACCAGTGCAAACCAACTCTGCAATTGTATGCCATAAAACAGATTGATGCGTTCCTGAATTTGAATAACTCGTAGTAACTCTTGCCCAAACATTGGTTGAAGGAAGATAATCGACAGCTAATTTTATATCACAACTTATCGTTCTACTGCAATAAAACCAAATACCCAAAGTTTTTTTATACGGTCGTATATAAGTATCACTCATTAACTGTGTAAATCTACCAAATGCATATGAAGGACTTTCACCATGAAACAAACTAAGTGAAGTCCCCATATTTGTACGGTCACTTCCATTGGTTTGGCTAGCACTTAAAGAAGCACCACAATTATTTTGCGTGTCTTTAGATATTTCACTATTTTCAAAATATGAAATTTGGAATATAGCATCTGAAGCTTCGTTTATCAAACTTTTAGGATTAAAATTCATCAACTTACTTTTATTTGACACATGCGTTGAAACAACACCATCTTCAAAAACTTTGTAAATTCGAACACCACATTGAAACAAATTATCTTTATTAATTACATAACGATAAGGATTTGTTGCTAATTTTGCTTCAAAATACTTTTCTCCATCTTTTTCAATAATTTCAAGATAATCAGAGTTTTTATTTGCTAAATCATAATATTCATCTTCAGTTTTGATGTTTTCAAAATCAATTGATGCATACAATTCGTCACAATGTCTTCCGAAAGAAAGATATCCCTTGGATTCTTCATACTTCTTCAAGTCTTCCAACGACATTTCTCTTAATTTTTTGATCTCATTAAATAGATCATCTGAAGTTTCGAAATTTGCAATTTCTTTTCTAAAACTAACTTCTGATTTTTTGTTTTCTGCTTTTTCACATGCTACCATCGTAAAACCAACGGAAAGCAAAAGCATGAAAGATAATTTTTTCATCTTTTTTAGCTATTAAATTAAATTTTGGACAGATTTTCTGTCAAAATGAATCTTACAATAAAACTTTGAGAAATTTATTTTGCGTGCACTCAAAATAGTAGTATTCAAATAGTAGTAGTAGGATTATAATAACAAATGTATTTGAATTTTCGATCAATCTAATAACTATTTAAACAAATTGATTACATTAGAAATAAATATAATAACTATTTGTTATGGAAAAAGTTTTAGAAAAAATAAAAAGTATTCGCACTGAAAAAGGATTCTCGCATGATTACATGGCTATTCAAATGGAATTAAGTCAAGTGGCATACACAAAGATAGAAAATGGAAATACAAAATTAACTGTTGAAAGATTATATAGAATTGCAGAAATATTAAAGGTTGATGTTTCTATTATATTAGAAATCGAATCCAAATATCAGCTTTTACAAACAAATAACGGACAAGCAACAGGGTACTTACAAAAAATAGATACTTTTTATCAAGAAAACAAGGAGGTTTACGAAAAACTGCTGCAATCAAAAGACGATCAAATTCAGCTACTAAAAAAACTTCTCAATTTAAACAGTTAAATGTAGTTATACTCAATAAGAGTTAAACCGCGAATAAGGATTAAATTTCAATAATAATAGAGATTAATGATCTTAAATAAAAAAGTTGACTTCTAATAAAAATACATGATTAATTTACCCCGCATCGATCAATAACGAACGAATAGCTTGACCAGCAACATATCCTGAACTTACACAGCCTTGAATTAGGTAACCTCCGGTTGGTGCATCCCAATCGACCATTTCTCCACAGCAAAAAACGGAAGGATACTTGTGTAATTGACCATGCTCGTTAATTTCAGCAATAGCAACTCCTCCAGCAGAAGAAATCACCTCGTCTATTGGCCGAAAAGATTGAACTCCTATTTTGAATGCCTTTATTTGCTTTGCTAACTGTTCTGGTGAATTGTAGTTTTCTTTTGAAACAAACTGACGCAACCAAATCAATGCTAATTCTCCCAATTTTAATTCTTTTAATCCTTGCGTTGGGTTTTTTGCTTTTTTGAGCGTTTGTTGAATTTTTTCGATTGCCATTTGCGGTTTTAAATCGATTGAAATAACAGGCTTTTCCAGCGACTTCAAAGCTCTATTCACAGCATAAATCGGCTTCCCCTCTAATCCATAACTTGTCAATAAAACATCGCCTGAACAAGCTGTTTTCCCAACGGAAACTACTACATTTTTCAACAACATTCCATCTTTGGCTTCCGACATCCAATTGTCGTACAAGATCAAACCAGAGTTACTTGCAGTAAAGGGGGAGACAGCTATTTCTTTTTGTGCGAAAAGCGAAACCCAAAGACCGTCGGATCCTGTTTTTTGCCAAGAAGCTCCGCCAAGTGCAAAAATCAAAAAATCGAAATGCAACGTAGAACGAACACTTTCCTTTTCGATTGTTACGGTTGCCGCATCAAAATCAACCACCGTTGCGCCTAATTCATAGGAAACGTGTTGCGCAATGTCTGTTTTTATCGCCGACAAAACTTGCGCAGGTTTTATTATTTCTTCCGGAAACACTTTGCCAGAACTACCAACAATGGTTGGAATACCTATTTGTTTTAAATATTTACGAAATTGTTTACTTGGATATGTACGGACACATTTTTTTATCCAGTCATTATCGTATTTCTCAATAAAATCAAGAACTGGCTCCGAATGTGTTACATTAAAACCGCCTTCACCAGCAACAAGAAACTTTCTACCAACCGTTGGTTTTTGATCAATTATTGTGACAGTGCAGTCACTATCTTTCAATTGTGCCGCAGCTATTAATCCTGCTGGACCACCACCAACGATGATGACGTGTTTTTTATTTGTACTCAAGACTAATTGTCGAAGCGGCTTCTTTCGCTTGTTTTGTCAATAATTCAACAGAGCTGTCTCCGCTGTTCAAAACCACACCCATTCTTCTGTAAGGACGTGTAGTTGGTTTTCCAAATAAACGAATATCAAATCCTTCGTTCACTAAAACGTCTCCTACTCCAACAAAATTTGGTGCAAAATCTGAATTTTCAGTTGCCAGAATAACCGCACTTGCTCCATTTTTCAATAAATGAATTGCTGGTATTGGTAATCCTAAAACAGCTCGCACATGCAATTCAAATTCGGAATAATTCTGAGTACCCGCCAAGGTTACCATTCCTGTATCGTGCGGTCGAGGAGAAAGTTCAGAAAAATAAGCACCCTCTTTTGTAATGAAAAATTCAACGCCCCACAATCCTGCTCCACCAAGAGCTTTTGTGACGCGTGCAGCCATTTCTTGTGCTTCTTGCAAATGTTGCTCGTTCATTGGCATTGGTTGCCAACTTTCTTGATAATCGCCTCTTTCTTGACGGTGCCCTATTGGTGGACAAAACAATGTCGGTCCGTTTTTTTGAGTGACGGTTAACAAAGTTATCTCATAATCAAAAGAAATAAATTCCTCAACAATTACTTCTTTGATATCTCCGCGAGATCCTTCTATCGCATACGTCCATGCTTTTTCAATGTCTGCAGCTGATTTGACCACTGACTGACCTTTTCCAGAGCTCGACATCAAGGGTTTTACAACACAAGGAATGCCAATTGTTGCTATTGCAGCTTGAAACGATTCTAATGTTGTCGCGTATTGATATTTTGCAGTTTTTACTTGTAAATCAATTGCAGCTAAATCACGAATTGCTTTGCGGTTCATCGTATAATTTGCTGCTTTTGCAGACGGTACTACTTGAATACCCGCTTCTTCGTATTGGTAAAATTGTTCCGTTCTTATCGCTTCGATTTCCGGAATAATAATGTCTGGTTGGTGTTTCGCAATGACATGATCTAATTGTTGTGCATCCAACATATTGATAACTTCATAACTATCTGCAACTTGCATTGCTGGTGCGTTTTCATAGCTATCTACTGCAACAACCTTTTGACCTAATCGTTGTAATGCGATAACAACTTCTTTTCCTAATTCACCGGAACCTAAGAGTACAATTTTTTTCTGCATACTGCAAAATTAAGAAAAGGCACAATGAAAGTGACTGTTTCTAAAATTAATTTCATTAAACCATTTGAAAAAATAAACATCCGAGTTGTAATCGATTATAGAAGATTAAGTATATTTGAACAAATCATGAAGGAGGTGTTAATAGCGAAGTTGAAAAAATTCCATGGGATTTCCTTGGAAGAACTTGCGCGCGCACCTTTGATGAATCGAACGGATGAGAAATTTGCATTTCACCGCAATGAACTCCCCGAAATACTTGATTTAATCGCTCCTTATTATGATGTATTGACGATTGATGGAAAATATATTTTTGATTATTCCAGTCAATATTTTGATAATGAGCGCTTTCAGTTTTTCAATGACCACCACCGTAGTATTCCAAAACGGTTCAAGGTAAGAATACGCACCTACATTGATAGTAATGCATCTTTTCTCGAGGTAAAAGAAAAAATGAAAGGCAGAACAGATAAAAAACGCATTACGACAAACGGTTTTAAAAATGAATTCGATGCCCATGAAATGGAGTTTCTTGAAAAAAGATTGGGTGGTAAAATGAAATTAAAACCGGTAATGATCAATAGTTATCGCCGTATTACCTTGGTAAACAAAACGAGTGAAGAACGCTTAACGATTGATTTTGATGTAACAAATGGTTCACTTGATGACCCAACAAATTCAAATCAAACATTGAATGAAATTATCATTGCTGAATTAAAGCAACCCAAATTAGATCGTACTTCTCCCTTTTATCAGTTAATGAAAAACAGATTGATACGACCTTTCCGAATTTCTAAATTTTGCTTTGGAATGATGGATATTTACACCCAATTTGAGCTCAAATCAAACCGCTTCAAATCCAAACGAATTTTTATTAAAAAAATAAACAACCGATGAATTTATTTAGTTTACCATTAAAAGCACAACCCGATTTAGAATTATTTGGGATCAGTTATTTCAACGATGATTTTTATGCATTGGTTTTTCGAATGTGTGTAAACATCGTTGTACTTACCTTGTTAATACGCTTCATGTATTATCCTAAATCACGCAGAAAAGATTACTTGTTCACGTACTATTTGATAGGAATGATCACGTTCTTCTTGTGTTTTGGACTAAAAAAATTGGATATCGACACCGGAATGGGATTGGGATTGTTTGCCATCTTTAGTATTCTTCGTTACCGAACGGAAGGAATCGAAATCAAAGAAATGACGTATTTATTCCTTGTAATTGGTATTTCTGTAGTCAATGCACTTGCTTCTAACAAAATATCTCTCGCAGAAATGGGATTAATTAATGGTGTTTTATTAGCCATTACATTCGGACTTGAAAACATGTGGTTACTCAAACATGAAACCCGCAAAATCATTCAATACGAACGCATCGATTTGATTAAACCGGAACTGTACAGCGAAATGTTAGCAGATGTGGAAGAGCGTACAGGATTAAAAATCAACCGAATTGAAGTTGGTAAAATCGACTTTTTAAGAGATACAGCACAATTACGAATTTTCTATGATGGTGATATTCAGAGTTTTGGAAGCTCTGTTGAAAATTCTGATACAAGTGGAGATTAATCTACTAGATAAAAAACAAGCCCTGCTTTGAAATTGAATCCTCTTGTATAGTGTTTGTATGCTGCTTGACTTTCGTAGGTATTGATGAAACCATGCGAATAAGTTGGTTGAAAATAAATGCCAACTTGTTGGTTGAATCGAAATTGAACACCAGTAGAAAGCAAGAGATTACAAGTAAATCCACTCAGTGCAGCTAAAGAAGAAAAGTTAGCAGTTGTGACATTTTTATCCGCATCAGTATTTTTTTGGTTGACAGCATACCTTGTTGCCAACATGGGCTGTATTCCTCCACTGATGAAATATACAAAGCGTTTTCCAAAAGTTACTTGCAGTTGAATTGGAATTCCTATGAACGAATATTTATTGGTGTAGGAAAAAGCTGAATCGCTTATTGGAGATTGGTACGAATACGTTTCGCCAAACTTATCTAGGTGTAATCCGACATCTAACAAAAAATGTTGCGCAAGTTGTTCTTTGTAACCCATTTGAAAGGTCCAAACCTGCAATCCTTCTTCATTTTCTCGCGCACCGATAGGCTTTCCAAATGGCGCTTTATTTTCAAGTAGTACGCGCGTTGAATAATTTAATCCCGTCCCCAAATACAACATACTAGTGGAAGGAGAAAATGAGTTTTTTTGGCGTGTTTTCTTGACTGTTTGATTACCAATTTTACCTGATTCTATTTGACTAAAAACGGTAAAACCAACGAAAAAGAATACGAACGATAAAAGAAATCTCATGTGTTTATTTTTACTCAAAGATACAAAAGGAATAAAAGCAACAAATTTTAACAGCACTATTTTAGAAAAACACTTATTTTCGTATTTCAATTTAATTATTGCAACTCATTATGTCTGAAAACGCAAAAACTACGCAACCCAAAAAAAGTCTTTTAAAAAAAACACTTAAATGGTCGGGAATCACCTTCCTGTTATTGATTGTTTTAATGATCTGTATACCGATTATTTTCAAAGATGACATTAAACAATTGGTGTTAAAAGAAGTCAATAAATCCCTCAAAGCAGATGTAAGTATTCAAGATATTGACTTAACGTTTATTTCCACCTTTCCTGCTATTACAATTGAGTTGTCTGATGTTAAAGTTGTCGGACGAACAGCGTTTAAAGGTGTTGAATTAGCTGCAATTAAATCGTTTTCTGCTCATGTAGGTTTTTGGGACATTGTAAGTGGTGATCAAATTGAAATAGATGAAATTCATTTGTCAGATGCACGATTTGATGTGCGCGTTGACCCAAAAGGAATGGCCAACTACGACATCGTTATCCCAACCGAAGAACTACCGAAAGACAAACAAGAAGAGCCTAGTTCATTTAAATTGTCGTTGAACGAATACTCGCTAACAAATGTAGCAATCCGATATGACGATCAAGCAAGCGATTTGTTTGCTGATATTGTTCATCTAAATCATACTGGGTCGGGTGATCTAACAGCTGATGTAATCGATTTTAATACTGAAACAACCATCGATTCACTCACCTATAAAATGGATGGACTGACGTATTTATCACATGTAAAAACAAAAGCCATTGCAAATTTATTGATGGAGTTCAGTGAAACATCATCCAAATTCACTTTTCGTGAAAACGAATTTGAGTTAAACAACTTCAAAACATCCTTAGCTGGTTCGTATGAAATGTTTGCAAAGCATGATGAAATGGACTTGAAAATGAACACCAATAACATTGCGTTCAAAGATTTATTATCCTTAGTTCCATCTTTCTATCAAAGCGGTTACGAAAGCATGATAGCAAAAGGAAATGTCCAAATGAAAGCTGTGGTAAAAGGAAAAATGGACGACAAAAACTTGCCAGGTTGGGATGTTGGTTTACAAGTAAAAAATGCACAAATTAAATATGCAGGTGTTCCAAGTTCCATCAATAATATTGTTGTCGATGCTGGTTCTGCATTTGCAGGGGGAAGTGATTTGGATAAAATGACGTTGGATGTCAATAAATTCCATGCAGATTTTGTCGGTAACGTTATTGATGCCAACTTGAAAATGAGGAATCCTATGACAGATCCACTCATTGACTCAAAAGTAAAAGCGAAAGTGAATTTAGCGAGCATTGGTAAAGTGATGCCACTTGCAACGGGTGAATCGTACCAAGGAAAACTAAATGCTGATGTTGTGCTGAACGGTCGCATGAGCGCCATCGAAAAAGAAAATTACGAAGCGTTTCAAGCAAAAGGGATTGTCGAATTATTTGGCATGAATTACAAATCAGCCGATTTAAACGAACAAGTAGCAATTGAAAAAATGACCTTGCGTTTCAGTCCAAAAAATCTATCATTGGAGAAAATGGATGCTAAAATGGGGAAATCAGATTTCTCGTTGAACGGAACAATCGATAATTATTTAGGCTACTTCTTCCGAAATGAATTATTGAAAGGTCAATTTGATTTTAACAGTAACTACTTAGACATCGATCAATTAATGGGCGTTACCACAACAGCGTCAACACCTGCTGCTACAACCGAAACGGCTAGTTCAGAACCAGCACCAGTTGCTGCAGATACTGAACCAATATTAATTCCAGAAAACGTTGATTTTGCATTGAATTCAAACTTGAAAAAAGTGCATTACAATGGAATTGATGTCACAAATATCAAAGGAAATATTGGTTTAAAAGAAGAAGTAGCTGCTTTGAACAACTTAACCATGAATGCACTTGGTGGCACTGTAGGTTTAACAGGAAGTTATAATTCCAAAGACCACAATAAACCTGCTATCGATTTTGGATACAACCTCGGAAATATCGACATTCAACAATTAGCAAAGAACTTTTTAACTATCAAGAAATTAGCGCCAATTGCACAATATGCTCAAGGAAAAATCTCGTCGAAATTGACGTTGAAAAGTGATTTAACGAAAGCATTGGAACCAGTTTATACTTCTTTGACAGGTAGTGGTGATTTATTCACGAATATGATCACACTTTCAGGTTTTGAACCAATGAAAAAAATTGGCGAATCACTCAACATGAACAAACTCTCAAATCAAACGATTAAAGATGTGAAAGCTTATTTCTCTATGGCAAATGGAAAAATTAAGTTAAAACCATTTACCGTAAAAATGGAAGGCGTCGAAACAGAAATATCGGGCACTTCTTCTATTGATCAATCCATTGATTATGTGTTAAACATGAATGTTCCTAAGGAGAAAATTCCGGCGGAATTAATCAAAGCAGCGGAACAAGGACTTTCAAAAATCAATGGTGTCATTCCAAAATTAAATGTGGCATCTTTTCCAGCATTCATAAAAGTGACAACATTAGTTGGGGGAACATTTACAAAACCTGTTATTAAAACCAATTTCAAAGAAGCGTTATTAAAAGCAACTGGAAATCTGAAAGAAAACATTGTGAATAGTGTGAAAGAAAAAGTCAAAGACACTGTTAGAGCCGTTATTGACAACAAAATAAAAGAAGTGAAAGAAGACTTGAATGCCAAAAAACAAGCAATCTTGGACGATGCGCAAAAACAAGCTGACCGCGTTAAATTAGAAGGTCAAAAAGCAGGAGATGCAATTCGGAAAGAAGCTGAAAATCAATGTGCAAACTTGATGAACGAGGCTGGTTCAAATCCTATTAAGAAAAAAGCAGCTGAAATTTCATGTAAACAAATCAAGAAAACTGCCGATAATAAAGCGCAAAAAGTGAGTGATGAAGCAAACGAAAAAGCAGATGCCATCATGACGAAAGCACGTGAAAAAGCAAATGCTATTCAATAACAATTCGATTTAAACGAAAAAAGTCTCAAGATCTTGAGACTTTTTTTTATATCCACGGTGTTTGTTCGAGGGATCTTTCTGTAAGTATAACTACTTAGAAATGAGCTTTTTATGTGGTAAGCAATGCTCATTTCTTGTAAACAAAGGTAGGTATTCATTAGGCACTGCATCGTAAACACTTGTTTAGATGACAATTAATTACGTATATTTACTTAAAATTTATTACACATTAACATAAACTACTTTGTTTTAATACTTATTCTCAAGCATTAAAACACTTTATTTTCAAAATTTAGTCACAAATTATGACAGAAGAAATTAAAGTATTAATCGTTGACGATCATCAATTAATCCGAGAGGCTTGGACAGCAATTTTGCAAATGACGAACCGTATCAAAGTAATTGGTACCGCTGAAACAGCTGACGAAGCATACGAAGTTTGTTCTATTTTTAGACCTGAAGTTGTACTCATGGACATTAACTTGAAAAACAGTAATGGCTTTGACGCAACAGAGAAAATATGTAATTCATTACCAAAAACACGTGTCATTGGACTTTCATTGCACGATGATGTTGCATTGGTGAAGAAATTTTTATCGAAAGGCGCAAAAGGTTATTTGAGTAAAAACACAAGCAGAGAAGAATTAGTTGCTGCTATTGACGCAGTTATGAATGACAAAATCTATTTAGCAGCCGATATCAAAGAAAAATTCATCAACCAAATCATTGACACCGATAAACCTACTGAAAAAGAATTGACAAACAAAGAAATAGAAATTGTAACACTGATTTCGCAAGGTTTTACATCGAAAGAAATTGCTGAAAAAATCTTTATTTCTGTTAGAACAGTAGAAACTCACCGCCACAATATCCTCAAAAAATTGAACATTCCAAACGCTGCTTTATTGAGTAGTTGGGCAAAAGACAAAGGTTATATTTAATCGCTTCTCAATATAGGTAATGTTCAGCACTTAGATTTTGTACCTTTGTTAAAATTATTGGCATGAACAAACCCTTGATTTTAATAACAAATGACGATAGCCTTTACGCAAAAGGAATCAAAGCACTTGTTGATGTAGCGAAAGATTTTGGCGATGTAGTTGTAGTAGCGCCTGACAAACCGCAATCTGGAATGGGTCATGCGATAACATTCAACGATCCGCTACGCTTATCCGAATCCTCCATTTTCGATACAATACCTGCTCATTCATGTTCTGGAACACCCGTTGATTGTGTGAAATTAGGGATTTATGAGGTGCTCCATCGCAAACCAGATTTAGTCTTGTCAGGAATCAATCACGGTGCTAATTCATCAACGAATGTATTGTATTCTGGAACCATGTCTGCAACAATAGAAGGTGCAATGGAACACATTCCTAGCATCGGTTTTTCATACGACGATTTTGATGAAAATGCTGATTTTTCAACAGCTCAAGCTGTTGCTCGAAAGGTAATTCCAAGTGTTTTGCAAAATGGACTTCCAAAAGGTGTTTGTTTAAATGTCAATATACCAAAAGTGGCAGTAGCTGATTTGAAAGGAATCAAAGTATGCAGACAAGCTTATGCATTCTGGGAAGATCGTTTTGACAAACGAATGGATCAATTTGGTCGAACGTATTATTGGTTAACCGGTAAATTCGATCAACGAGAAGATGCGCACGACACCGATTTGTATTACCTGGATCAAGGTTACGCGAGTATCGTACCAACTCATTTTGATCTTACAGCTCACGATGCAATTCAACAACTAACGCAACAATTTTTATGAAACGAAAAATCTATTGGAATATACGATTAACAGCTGGAACGGTCATCGGCGCTTTATCCCCACTTGTCCTTATTCCGTTGACAATATTAATACTTGCTTTCACACAAAATTTTTACTTTGAACAACTTTGGCATAAGTTCACGATTGATATGGTCGTACAAAGCAAATTTATTTCTCTGTCCATCATTCCAAATTTAGCGTGGTTTTTCTTGTTTTTAAACAAAGAACGTTACGATATTGCCCGTGGAATTATCATTGGCTCAGCTAGTTACCTACCCTATATCGTATACATTAACTTGCTGCGATAATGACCAAAAAGAAATTGTATATTATCAGTGGTGAAGCTTCTGGAGATTTGCATGGCGCAAATGTCATGAAAGAAATTTACCGCGGTGCGCCTGACACAAACATACGTTTTTGGGGAGGTGATAAAATGACCGCTGTTGGGGGAACAAGAGCCAAACACATCAAAGAATTGGCTTTTATGGGATTTATTGAGGTCCTACTGAATATTCGGACAATTATACGCAACATGCGTTTTTGTAAAAAGGATATTCTTGCATTCCAACCAGATGCGTTGTTACTCATTGACTATCCAGGATTTAATCTGCGTATTGCTGAATGGGCAAAAAAAAACAATATCAAAGTTTACTATTACATCTCCCCGACTGTTTGGGCGTGGAAAGAAAAAAGAGTAGAAAAAATACGACGGGACGTTTATCAACTATTTGTCATTCTTCCTTTTGAAAAAGCGTTTTATGCAAAACACGATATCGATGTAACGTATGTTGGAAATCCATTATTAGATGCTATTGAACAATTCAATGCAACGCCAGCACAACAGTTACCGTTAAATCCTACAGATAAACGACCAATAATTGCGATTCTTCCAGGAAGTCGGGTGCAAGAGTTGAAAACGAAATTACCCGTGATGCTATCTCTGGTAGACAACTATCCCGAATATCACTTTGTGATTGCAGGAGCGCCAAACATGGATCCATCCTTGTATGCAACGTTCATCGGCGAAAAAGATGTGAGTGTTGTTTTCGGACAGACATATACCTTATTACAACAAGCAACAGCTGCAGTTGTTACATCTGGAACAGCAACATTAGAAACAGCTTTGTTCAATGTGCCTCAAGTTGTTTGTTACATTGGTAATCCTATTTCGTATGCTATCGCAAAAAAACTGGTGTCAATCACCTATATTTCTCTCGTTAATTTGATACTAAACAAAGAACTCGTAACCGAATTGATCCAAAAAGAGTGCTCTGTTGAACGTTTAGACGAATCGTTCAAATCCATTATTCCAGGTGGGAAAGATCGGGAAACTATACTAGCCGGATATCAGGAACTTAATGATTTACTAGGAATTGGCGGTGCATCTGAAAAAGTTGCACAATTCTTGTTGAAAACTATTTAAGGACCAATCAAAATACTGCATTGACCTGTTTAATTTTGTATCCGTGATTCGAATATGCACATTAGCGTTTGTTTTCTTGCCGTTCTTTTTTGTTGCACAACAAATGAGAATAGGTGTTTTGCGTGATTATGACGTTAAAAAAATTGTGTTCGCTTATGCCGATGCCAGTTTCAATGTCTATGCCGACACTACGGAAGTTGCAACAATATTACCAACTGAATTTATCGAATTAAGTATTACAAGTGATAAAAAAATCAGTATAAAAGTAGGTGTTGTAGAAGTTGCACTTGCAAATAAAGTAAGCGTCTATAGTACAAAATCGGATCACTCAATTGTTTATGCTTGTAAAACGCCTCAAGTTAAAGAACGGAAATACAAAGACGATATTGAGATTACGGTTGGTGCGAATGGACTAACTATTGTCAACTTAGTTGATATCAATAATTATTTATCTGGTGTTGTAGAATCTGAAGGTGGAGGCGGAAAGGACTTGGAATATTATAAAGTACAGGCCTTAATGAGCCGCACATACGCTTATAAATACCGAAAAAAACACGAAAAAGAAGGTTTTGATTTATGCGACCGCACACATTGTCAAGCATATCATTATCAATTACGCTTCACTCCTTTAATCGATTCAGCTGTTCGGCAAACAATAGGGAAATTAATGATTGATGAAAAAGGTCAATTGGTAGACGCCTATTTTCATGCCAATTGTGGTGGACAAACATCGGAACCCGATTACGTTTGGAACTCAAAAGTTCCCTATTTGAATGCGTTCAAGGATACGTTTTGCATTTACACAAAACAAGCGACTTGGGAAAAACGTATACCTCAAGCTGATTGGCGCGATTTTTTAGTAACAAAGTACAATTATCCAATTGAAGATTCTGTTCTTGGACCCATGATTTACACCTTTAATCAACCGGAACGTTATGCTTTTTATCAATATCCTTGGTTAGGTATACCGTTACGAGATCTACGTGAACAGTTTAAATTAAAATCGACTTTCTTCACTAGCTATCCAGAAGGTACTGACGTGGTATTGCGTGGTCGGGGCTTTGGTCATGGTGTTGGTCTTTGTCAAGAAGGCGCAATGAAAATGGCAAAATACAAATACAATTACATGCAAATTGCGTTGTATTATTTTCCTGGTGTCACGATAATAGACGCAACAAAACAGCATTTTTACGGTCAAAAAGCAGAAAGTCTGTCGTTCGATTAATCTGTCGTAATGATGAAAATATCTTCATCATCTTTTTTAAACAACTTTTCTTCGCGTGCATATTTTTCCAATGCATAATTTTGACGTAATTGTTTCAAGGTATACTTCGTTTCTTTTAAATCAGCCGCGACACTCATTTCTGTTTCTCTCAATTCAGATAAACGTCTGTTTTGGTTAATAACAGTAAACAAATCAACCTCATCTAGAAACAAATTATAGATACCAAACACTGTCAGTGCAAATATGTATTTGTTTTTAAAAACGTGCAGGTATTTTTTCATAAGACGAAGGTAAAAGAATCCAGTTCAACCTTGTAACACAAACTAAAAAAGATATTCCCAATAAAATGTTTACAGCAAAAAAAAGACTGTAAATTACTACAGTCTTTTCAAATTTTTATTGGTTGAATTAGCCAACATATTTTTCATAAACCTCTTTGAAATCAGCATCATCACCGAACCAATCAGCAACTTTCATGACCAAGGCTTTCGCTTTTTCATCTTGCTTCATTTTAAGCATACACTCAGCTGTTTTAGCGATTCCCATGCGCAATAAATCTTTTTCTGCCTCAGACCAAGTCTCGAAATCGTTAACAGCTGCTAATTTTTTATCTGCATCTTTCCACAACACATTTGCACCAGTTTTATCATTATCTAAAAACTTGCATGCTGCTTCTAAGTACTTTGCTCCAACACTATTTGGATTGATTTTGTAGTATTTCAAAATCCAAGACAAGGCTTTTTTAGGCATCGCCATTTCATTATTAATCGCCTCAACGACACTATTTCTATATTCATCAAAAAACTCAGCAAACTCTTCTTGTACAGCTTTATCTTTGTCCAACTTGATGCATTTTCCAATACTAGAAAACGACTCTTTGTAAGCAGTTTTAAATTTCTCATCATCGGTTCCACTCAAGGAAATTTTGTACAAAGCACGTCCCAACCACATATAAGGTAATGCGTCGCCTTTTGTTTTTTCTGAAACTGTATACTTTTCAGAAACTTTCACTAATTTTTCATAGTTTCCGTCTGCATAAAGTATTGTCAAATCATTGTAATCTGGTGCTTGAGCGTTGACAAGTTTCACAGCAAATAGCACTACTAATAACAGTAAATTTTTCATTTTATCAATTTATTTTTTTTATTCTATTCCAATTATTATGCCGAATGTACAAATCTTTTTCAAAAGTTAAATCAATTTGTACTTTCAATTAATAAGTTTAAAATTCGTTGAGCAGCCGTAGAAATTTTTGTTCCTGGACCAAAAACACCAAAAACGCCGGCTTTGAATAAGTAATCGTAGTCTTGTGCTGGAATAACTCCACCAGCAACAACCATGATATCAGATCGACCTTGGTTTTTCAATTCTTCAATTACTTGAGGAATCAATGTTTTGTGCCCTGCAGCTAAAGACGAAACACCTAAAACGTGAACATCGTTTTCAATCGCTTGTTTTGCAGCCTCTGCCGGTGTTTGAAACAAGGGGCCAATATCCACATCAAAACCAATATCAGCAAATGATGTTGCAATAACTTTTGCTCCTCTGTCGTGACCATCTTGCCCCATTTTGGCAATCATGATTCGAGGTCGACGCCCTTCTAATTTTGCAAATTGAAGGACTAATTCTTTGGCTTTTTCAAAATCTTTATCATTCATACTTTCAGAAGAATATACACCACTAATTGAACGAATAATTGCTTGGTGACGTCCAAAAACTTTTTCCATTGCGAAAGAAATCTCTCCCAACGAAGCGCGTGCTCGAGCACATTCAACAGCGATAGCTAATAAATTCCCTTCACCTGTGCGCGCTGCAGTTTCTAATTTCGTTAATAATTCATCAACTTCTTGTTGGTTACGGTTGGCTTTCAATGTTTGAAGACGTTCGATTTGAGCATCTCTAACACGTGTATTATCAACCTCCAAAATGTCCATTTGATCTTCTTGGTCCAACTGATAGCGATTGACTCCAACAATAATATCTTTTCCAGCATCTATTTTTGCTTGTTTGCGAGCTGCAGCCTCTTCAATACGCATTTTTGGAATACCCGTTTCAATCGCTTTCGCCATTCCTCCAAGTTCTTCGACTTCTTGGATCAATTTCCATGCTTCATTGACCAAATCATTCGTTAATGTTTCCACATAATGACTACCACCCCAAGGATCGATAAAATCAGTCATTCCAGTTTCTGCTTGCAAATAAATCTGTGTATTTCGAGCTATGCGTGCAGAAAAATCAGTGGGCAAAGCAATAGCCTCGTCCAATGCGTTGGTATGTAACGATTGTGTTCCACCAAAACCAGCAGCCATAGCTTCAATACATGTTCGGGCAATATTATTAAATGGATCTTGTTCCGTTAAACTCCATCCTGAAGTTTGACAATGTGTGCGTAGGGCAAGTGATTTTTCGTTTTTCGGATTGAATTGAGCGACCAATTTCGACCACAACAAGCGACCTGCTCGTAATTTGGCAATTTCCATGAATTGATTCATACCGATTGCCCAGAAAAATGACAAACGTGGAGCAAAACTGTCAACATCCATCCCAGCGGCTATACCAGCACGCAAATACTCAAGCCCGTCAGCTAAGGTATAAGCCAATTCGATACTAGCTGTTGCTCCTGCTTCTTGCATGTGATAACCAGAAATCGAAATGGAATTAAAACGCGGCATATTTTTAGCCGTGTACGCGAAAATATCAGAGATAATTCGCATCGAAGGAGTTGGTGGATAAATGTAAGTATTACGCACCATGAATTCCTTCAAAATATCATTTTGAATCGTTCCTGTTAATTGTTCTTGCTTTACTCCTTGTTCTTCTGCAGCAACAATGTAAAACGCCATAATTGGAATGACAGCACCATTCATTGTCATTGAAACAGACATTTCATCCAATGGTATTTGATCGAACAATACTTTCATGTCTAAAATCGAGTCAATCGCAACACCCGCTTTTCCAACATCACCCATCACACGTTCGTGATCGGAGTCGTAACCACGATGCGTCGCTAAATCAAATGCAACAGACAATCCTTTTTGTCCTGCAGCTAGGTTTCTTCTATAAAACGCATTCGATTCTTCTGCTGTTGAAAATCCAGCGTACTGGCGTATCGTCCACGGACGAATTGCATACATCGATCCATAGGGACCTCTTAAAAAAGGTGCTTTTCCACTGACAAAGCCCAGATGTGAAAGACCTTCACTATCTGATTCAGTATAAAAATTCTTTAATGGAATCGATTCAGCTGTTGTAAATACAGGAGTTGCATCACTTCCTTTTTGAACGGTTTGTTGTAAAGCAATTGCTTCAAATGATTTTCTCAAACTCATATTGCTGTGTCCATTATAAGTGGTGACAAACCTCTCCAAGTTGAAGGCTTTGTTTGCCATTGATAATCTGATTTATCGGGGTTCTCAAATGAATTGATTCCGATTATTTTGTCTTCTTTTGCTTGGACTTTCGATAAACGCAATGTCGCTTTCTCAGTAATTGCAGCAGTCAAATGTGCGATAACTTCGTTTTGCGTTATTCCTCCATGTTTTTCTATCCACTGAAATTCTGACCACGTTCTTTCTGCGATTGTTGCTGTTAACATGTCAATTGCATAAGCACCTCCAGCGGGATCAATGACAAGGTGTAAATACGATTCTTCTTTCAACAACAAGGAAATATTGGTTGCCATTCGGCGCGTAAAAACAGTTTTTTGAGGTGAAGCATGCCAATCGTACGGCTGAACCACCAATTGAAATACGCCGCCAATAACTGCAGACATTGCTTCTGTAGTTTGACGCAATAAATTCGTATACGGATCTTTTAAACCTATACGCATGAAACCTGTTTGCGCAGTGATGATTGCTTGTTTAGCAGCATCCGTTTTCGGGTTATATGCAGCAACAACTTGTGCCCAGAGACTTCTGAATGCACGTATTTTACTGATTTCAAAAAAGTACTGATTTCCTATTCCAAGAACAAAATGAATTGCTTTTGCTGCGTTATCAACTGGAATTCCGGCGTCTAATTGTTCAACCAATAATTCATGTCCTTCAGCAAGTGCTACAGCTAATTCTTGCCAAGTTGTAGCTCCAGCTTGTTGAACAGCATAGGCATTGACTCCAAATGGTCTTAAATTGTCCTTGCTAACTTTATCAAGTTGAGCTAGTAACTCCGAGTTAAAATCGCTAACAATCGCTGCAGGATGTTCGCCAACAAAAGCAGCGAAATCAATGGCTTGTTGTGGAGTTTTTGGATAAAATGTTGTGTGTATGTATTGTAACTCAACGCCAGCAAAAAGTTGTAGAAAATCTAGATCGTTTTCATTCATTGCATGAACAACAAGCGCAGTAGTTCCTGCCATTAATGCTGAAAGCATTTCTTTGTTTGTTGTTGCAATAGTTTCTATTCGAAAACAAGTGCCAATGTGCCAATCATTCGTTGTTTGTTGAATACCTCTTGTGTAATCAGCATTTCCTGGATCTGAACAATCAGCGCCTTTATCTGATCGGTGAAGATAGCTTGGGAAAGCAATTTCTTCGATTGGATGAACTTTTTGAAGTTTATTAATTGATTCTCCTTTAAGCTCCTTTTCAAGTAATGCTATCCATTCCGATTTTGAAGTTGCATCGAAGGAAGAAAACAGATTATCCATATGTTTATTTTCTAGTTAACAAGTAAGGTATCATCATTTTTATTGGGTCAAATATAGGTTAGCTGACACAATTCAAGTTCAAATATCTTGCTTAATTTGCTTAATTGCTATAGTTTATCAGCTGCGATCAATCCAAACTGTTTGAAATGATGTGTGTGGTGCTTTTGCGCCAAACGCAACCATTGTTCACCATTCAACGCTCCATAAAACGGATGAACACTCGTGTGAAGGGGTTGTTCGGCATATAACTCTTCAAAAGCTAACCATTCATCGACAAATTCATCAATTGCTAATTCAAGCTCCTCATGACGTAATTCCATTTCAGGAGTAGCAAAAGCTACTGCTATATTAGGCGCCATTTCTTTATCACTTTCTAAAAAGCGTAACATTGATGGCAATTTCTCCTCAGGAATGGCGAGTGATTGCGGATTTTTTCCTGTGGCAATGCGCAAGGTATCCGTTAAATGTTCAACCATACGCTGTGATGACATGCTTCCCCATACTGGTTTTGTTGCCTGTGATAAGCGCGCTAAGTAGCTGAGTTGTGACTCTAAATCTGTTGCTATAAACATCTTTTGTTATTTGTATTTTCCAGAAAGCACCAATAAACTGCTTGGTACAACTTGAATGTTAATTTCATTACGCACATAAAACGGTTCACCATCATAATGTGCTAATGGTTCTTCTAAGATTATTCGCGCTTTTTCAAACGGTTTGATTTGAATGTATTTTGACCCTTCTATACGTTTCATAAAAAAGCGACTCAATACGCCAATAGTACGGAACCATGAAAATTTCGAAAGTAAAACCAATTCCATCTTTCCATCAACGACAGTTGACTTTGGTGAAATACAGAAACCATTTCCAAATTCAGATGAATTTGCAACAGAACATAATAAAAAGTGACCTTTTATTATTTCTCCATTGATTTCAATCTTCATCTTTCTGGGATTATACGAAAAATATTCCTCGTAAATTAATTGCGTATATCCCCAAAATCCACGAATGTGGTATTCATCAAAACGTTTTGCAATAAACGCATCGAAACCATATCCTCCAACTCCTAAAAAAGGCTTGTCATTGGCCAATCCAGTATCCATACACAAGCTGTTCAGTTGATTGATGTTCTGAATTGCCAGCGGCGTTTTTAATGGAATTTTTAAATGTCTTGCAAGACCATTTCCCGAACCAGTTGGAATAATAGCTAAATGACATTTTGTGCCAATTAATGCTGTGCCAACTTCATGAACTGAACCATCTCCACCAACTGCACAAACGATATCAATTCCCTCTAAAGCAGATTCTGCCGCTATTGATTTTGCGTGTTTTTTGTACTGCGTAATAGCGATATCATAATCAAATAGCGAATGATCCAAATGTTCTTCAATCATTTGAGGAACTTTGGCTTTTTTTACGCCACCCGAAATGGGATTAATGATAAAACGAATCTTCTTTTTCATGGAACACGCGTTTTATTATGAATCAAATCTGAATTATATCGTTGAATGAGCGCTTTTGTTCTGAGAGACATTCGCGCCACCTCTTTTGGATAACGTTTTAATTCGTTGGCAGGTTGTAAATTATTTGTAGTGAAATTCACTAAGTGAGTTGGTCGATCATTCGAAAAATACAACAATTTTTTTCCTGAAAAATAATAATATGTTCCTTCTAAATAGGCTAGTGCTTCGCGTTTTGATGGCGCATAAAACGAGTTCCCGAATGCATAATAATCGGTCGACACATTCAGTAAATCAAGAACGGTTGGCAGGATATCTAATTGCTGAAAAATAACTTTTTCTTTGCGTTTCGGCAATCGCCCTTGTGGATCGAAAAACACAATAGGAATTTTGTACATCTGTGTTCGCAAACTATAAAGCTTACTTGCAGTTGATGGCGTGTGGTCGGCAACAAGAACGAATAACGTATTTTTATACCATGCTTCTTTTTTGGCTTGTTCGAAGAAAAGTTTCAAACTCATGTCGCCATACTGAATACTGCGGCAAATGGGATGCGGTCCACTTTTTAATGTTTTGCGCCACTTTTTTGGAACAAAATAAGGATGATGTGAAGATAAGGTAAACAAGGTCGCACAAAACGGAGCTTTCAATTTACTGATTTGTTGTGCTGTCCATGGATTAAAATATTCATCTAATATCCCCCAAGTTTTATCAAAATGTGCATCGTTGTTGTATTCTGTTCGACCAACATACTGATCAAATCCCATTTTTTTAGCAAAACTATTAAAGCGCATCGAACCATTCGTAGCACCATGATAAAACGCAGAAGAATAGCCTTCTCTCTTTAAGAGAATTGGTAACGATTCCACATCATTCCCGCCATAAGCAGAGGAAATATAAGGATTGTCCATCCATGTAGGCATCGACGCAAGAATAGTTGGAACCGCTTCGATTGATTTTTTTCCATTCGAAATACCATTTTCAAAAGTCCAACTTTGCTCGATCAACGAATCGAAAAACGGCGTATACGTTTGTCCATTATTGAATGCTCCTACCCATTCATTTCCAAAGCTTTCGAGCATGATAATCATCACATTCGTTTTTGCAGGTAGTAAGTGAGCTGGCTGCGTTTTTTTTCGCGGATTAACCAATAATTTTAATTGTTTTTCCGTAAAGTACTTTTTTTCAATTAAATCTGCTTTTCCATAGGATTTCAAAAAAGTAAAAGCTGAATTCAAAACCAATGCTGTATTTTGAGGTTCTGTATACAAGGTCGCATCAATCGGTGAAATTGGTTTTAAACTCGTGCCCCCACGTCCTATCAACACAGTGATTGGAAGAATCAACACAAACAAGAACAATTGACTTTTCGTTGAAATTGAACTAGAATTTTTGGAAGAAAACAGCTTTTCAGTGCGTTGATATACCCAAAAAACAAAAAAAGCAAAGGCGCCAAAAATCAGGATCAACATCCAAAAATCAGCAATAAAACTCGTTAACAATTGTGCAACATCGTTTCCAGCAGATACGATAGCAAACAAGTCTGCAGTACTTCGCTTTTGGGTAAAGTTATAATATTCGGTATCAAGTATGTTAAGCGCAACTATTCCTAACAACGGAAAAATATACGTGACTTTTTTAACGATGCGTGCCAGTAAATTCGATTGCCAATTCACTGGAAATGCACTTACTAAAATAAATGGAAGTAATAACAAAAAAAGTGTTACCAAATCAAACCAAGCACCTGTTAACCAGTCAATTGAGCTTACATTTGTAAACGATTCGATGTTGTACACATAGAAAACGAATCGCGTGAGCGAAAGTATACTCAAAGCAAAAGCTATGCGTACTAACAACACCTTTAAATAAAC
This sequence comes from Fluviicola sp., assembly GCA_017983675.1. Taxonomy (GTDB): domain Bacteria; phylum Bacteroidota; class Bacteroidia; order Flavobacteriales_D; family Crocinitomicaceae; genus Fluviicola. The sequence goes on along the minus strand of JAGOAZ010000002.1, from coordinate 105,199 downwards.
AGGGATCTGTATTCGAAAACGCTTACTCATTGCATACAAAAATACACAACCTTTTTGACTTTTCCGACATAAAATGTATCCCATTTTATGGATGAAAAACTGCTTTTTTCACCTTACTTTTTTATTCTAATTTGAATGTTTACCTTCGAATCATGGAAAAACTAATCTTAATTACTTGCTTGCTACTTAGTAGCTCAATTTTTGGACAAGAAAACGTAGGATATACTATTCATGCAAAAGAGCGTGTTATCAGTTATGAAAAGCTTGTCAAGCAATTGTCTAAAAAAGAGGTTGTGCTATTTGGTGAATTACATGATGATTCCATCGCTCATATTCTTGAATACGAATTATCGCGTGATTTATTTCAACTTTTTCCGCAGTCATTTTCTCTCGGAGCAGAAATGTTTGAAACACATCAAGCTACCTATTTACAACAGTTTTTGGAGACAGGTAATTTAAAAGCGTTGACTGACTCCACTAAATTATGGAGTAACTTTTTAAGTGATTACTACCCAACGCTACGATTTGCACAAGAAAATGGAATTCCATATTACGCAACAAACATCCCGAGAAAATTTGCTTCAATGGTCTTTAAAAAAGGGATTCAATCATTAGATACACTCACAGAAAAAGAACGTGCATTCATTTGTCCCTTGCCTTTTGCATTTGATTCAACGTTAAGCCAATACAAAGAATGCATACAAATGGGAATTGACATGCATGCATCTGGAATAAATTTTGCATTAGCGCAAGCGATCAAGGATGCCACAATGGGCTGGAATATAGCCCAAGCATTAAAAACACACCAACATGTCTTGCATTTCAATGGTTCTTTTCACTCCAATTATTACCAAGGAATTTATTGGTACATCAATCATTATCGCCCAAAAACAAAAATTGCAACCATCGCAGTCATTAAAAAATCAGAATTTAAACACAAACGTGATAGTTATCTGGCAGACTATGTAATTATTGTAGATGACAAAAAATAAGCTGGAAACAGACTCTATAAAATTTAAAAAGGCAGGTTTAAAAAAACCCACCTTTTAACCTAATACTACTACCAATCTTATAGCTAAGATGTACAAATTATTGCATTACAAAGATGATGAAAAATTAAATTGCTTTCTGCTCATCATCCCTAATAGCACTTATAAATAGTTGTTTATACGTATAAATTTCAAAAAAATGTACGTAGTTAAAACAACTCAAAACCAAAGATTTTGTTTCCTCTACTTCCTAAGATGATTTTATTCCCCCATGCAACAGGAGATGATTCCCAAATCGCATCCATTTTTTGTTTAATAATGAGCTTGCCACTAACACCATCAATTAGATAAATCGTTCCATAAACATCCGTGAAAAACACATAACAATTTCCTTTTTTATCGTATAAATCGATTGGTGATGCCCAACTATAATTATCCATTAATATGCTAAATTGAACTTTTCCAGTTTCTTTATTAATGGCTACAAATTCCCCGCGATTTTTTTCGTCAACGCGCGAATAAATACCGTAAACCAATTTACTTGCGCGTTTTTTACCCGTTAATATTGTTGCTAAAACGCCACCAGAATTTGTTTTTCCACCTAATTTAGAACCATAACAAGTTTTTGCATGCGACCAAACTTCTTTTCCAGTTAAGGCATTAATTTTTCGAATGTATGCCGTTCCTTCAGCGCCTTGTTTATCTACTTCATTTGCTATATATAAAAAGGGTTGTTTGTTCTCAACGTCAATGACCATCGAAGCATCTGTATCATCATAGTTGTTGATGCTCCACATAGGTTTCATCGAAATCAAATCAACGCAAAACACATTACCACTATTGTCACCAAAAAACCCAAGATTATTCCAAGCAGCAAAACTAGATTCAATTCCTAATTTGGAATCTTTTGCAGTTTTATAATTGAATTTTACTGTGTTACTGATTTGTGATTTATTCGTCACTTTCGTTTTATAAATCTGCCCATTTTCTGCAGGTTGAAACCAATAACCAGTTTTCGGATCAATCAACGGGTTACTATCAAAAGCACCCCATTTTCTGTGTGCAGTTTTATCTAAACCAGCCCGATAAAACACTTCTTTCCCAGAAAACATATCAAACACATATGATCCAAATCGTTCTCCATTTGGTATACCTTGTCCAACATACAATAATCCATTCATCCGTGGATCTACGGAAACGGTTCCTTTGATAGGATTATTGATGGATAAGGCTGGGCGTGTTATTTTACCCGTGAGTAAATTCAAAAAGTAAACTTTACCACACAAAGAACCAATAATTACTTCTGTAGCATCTTTTTCATTTCTAAATTCAGGTGTTATAGCTGCTAATTGTTCTTTTGTGTTTTGGGGCCACTTCACCAATAAAGGCTGACCTGTCCAACCTGTTCCTCCACCCCAGGTTCCAAATTTTGTTTTACGGTTGTCTTGTTCTGTTTCAAACTCCCATAAAACCTTTATCCGTGTTGGTCGTTTATTCAAAACACCTCTTGTTGGGCTGTTACGTTGTGGATTACCACGAAAACAAAAAACACCGTTTTCAGAAGCATAATCATCGGTAAAAATAACTTTCTCATTGGTTGCAGTGGTATCTCCAAGCAACTGATATTCAAGTGAACTTTCGGACAAAGGCAAGACTTCGCGTTCTTCCCAAACTTCTTTTTTTTCAGCACTTTTACCCGAGTAAAAAGTTGTTACAACCGTTTTTTCTTTAAAAGCAGACAAGCCCATACCCGTTAAAAAATAACCGGCAGTAAAAATGAATAAGTAGGTAAGTGCTAGTTTAAGTGCTTTTTTAATCATACATCAAATTTAGAACATGCCACAATGCAATTTTTTGCGCTGCATTTTAGTTATTAAAAACAAAATGTTACTATTGGTTTTTTTGAGATTTAGCAAGGCGTTAATAGTGTGAAACAGCACTTTTTTTTGTAATCTTGTAGTTCATATTTTATACTATGCTCACTCCTCAAGTTGATAAAAAACTCTTTCTATTAGATGCTTTTGCCTTAATTTATCGTGCTTATTTTGCATTTGCGAAAAATCCGCGCATTAATTCAAAAGGACAAAACACTTCAGCTGCTTTTGGTTTTACAAATGCGTTAATCGATATCATTACCAAAGAAAAACCAACTCATATTGCCGTTGTTTTTGATGCACCAGGTGGAGCAACGAACCGAACAGCAGAATACGAAGCATACAAAGCCCACCGCGAAGAAATGCCGGAAGATATTCGCAATATGATAGATCCTATCAAAAAAATATTGCATGCTTTTCATATTCCAACGTTACAATTAGCTGGTTTTGAAGCAGATGATTTGATAGGCACATTAGCGAAAAAAGCCGAACAAGAAGGATTTATCACTTACATGATGACGCCAGATAAAGATTTCGCGCAATTAGTAACCGAAAAAATATTTATCTATAAACCAGGAAGAGGTGGTGATGGTCCATCGATCATGGGCATAGACGAAGTTCGTGAAAAATTTGAAGTGGAAAATCCGCTACAGGTAATCGATATTTTAGGTTTATGGGGAGATGCTGCTGATAACATCCCTGGAATTCCAGGTATCGGAGAAAAAACTGCTAAGAAATTGATTAGCGAATATGGTTCAATGGAAGAATTGTTCAAACATACGGATGATTTGAAAGGAAAAATGAAAGAAAACGTCATTGCTTTTGAAGAACAAGGGCGACTTTCAAAAATGTTAGCAACGATTGTTATTGACTCCCCTATTCCTTTTGATCCAATCGATTTAAATCTCGATGCTCCCGATCCTGAATTAATCAAAGAAGTGTTTACCGAATTAGAATTTAGAAATCTAGCAAAACGTGTAATTGGAGAGGAAATTGTCATTTCAGCTCAACCTTTGGATGCAGACGGACAATTAGATTTATTTGGAACGCAAAGTTTGGTTGACGTTCAACAAGCACAAGTTACAAGTGGATTAAAAACAATTGCCACTGAAAAACCAAGCTATCATTTGGTAACTTTACCAGAAGAACGTAAAGCTTTACTAACAAAATTATTGAATGAAAAATCGGTTTGTTTTGATACAGAAACGACAAGCATCAATGCCCTACATGCCGATTTAGTAGGCCTGTCTTTTTCGTTCCTAGAACGCGAAGCCTATTATGTAGCTGTTCCGCTGATCCGTGAAGAAGCACAACAGATAGTTGATGAATTTCGTCAGTTTTTTGAAAATGAAACTATTGAAAAAATAGCTCACAACATGAAATACGATATGCAAGTGCTGCATCGTTACGGAATTTCCATCAATGGTCCATTATTTGATACCATGATTGCCCATTATTTGATACAACCTGAATCAAAACAAGGAATGGACTTCTTAGCTCAATATTACTTGAATTACCAACCAATTAGTATTGAAGATTTGATTGGAAAAAAAGGGAAAAACCAAGGAAATATGGGTGACTTGAAACCCGAGGAAATAGTTGATTATGCATGCGAAGATGCAGATATTACTTTTCAACTCAAACAATTATTTGCACCTCAAATCGAAAAAGAACACCTAAGCGATTTGTTTTGGAACATGGAAATGCCACTCGTTCCAATATTAGCAAAAATGGAGGAAGCTGGAATTGCAATCGATACTGCACATTTAAATGCTTATTCAGCGCAATTAGCGAAGGAAACAGCTGCTTTAGAAATCACTATCAAAGAGCTTGCTGGCATGGATTTCAACATCGATTCACCGAAACAATTAGGTGAAGTTTTGTTCGATCAACTTAAGATCTCAGCGAAAGCAAAAAAAACAAAAACGGGACAATACGCAACATCTGAAGATATTTTATTACAACACAAAAATGATCACCCAATTATTGGCCATATTTTGGATTATCGACAAATGAAGAAATTGAAATCTACGTATGTCGATCCATTACCAACGCTTTGTGATCCAATTGATGGTCGCGTTCATACCAGTTACATGCAAACAGTTACTGCAACTGGGCGATTGAGTTCGAATAATCCTAATTTGCAAAATATTCCTATTCGAACGGAAAGAGGAAAAGAAATAAGACGCGCATTTATTGCTAGAAACAGTGACTTTGTATTAATGGCGGCTGATTATTCTCAAATTGAATTACGCATTATTGCAGCACTTGCAAATGATGACAACATGATTCAAGCATTCCGCGATAAAGTCGATATTCATAAAGCTACAGCTGCGAAAGTCTTTCATGTTGCGCTCGAAGATGTTACAAAAGAACAACGTAGCGCAGCGAAAGCCGTCAACTTCGGAATAATTTACGGACAATCTGCCTTTGGCTTATCACAAAACTTAGGAATCAGTCGAACTGAGGCTAAACAAATCATTGATGCTTACTTTGCACAATACAATACGATTAAATCGTACATGGATAATGCTGTGAAAAATGCACGTGAAAATGGATTTGTTGAAACGATCATGCAACGCAGACGTTATTTACCAGATATTAATTCTGGCAATGCTGTTGTCAGAGGGTTTGCTGAACGAAATGCTGTCAATGCGCCTATTCAGGGTTCTGCGGCAGATATAGTAAAACTCGCTATGGTTGCAGTCGATAAAGCAATGACTGCTGCACAAGTTCAATCAAAAATGATTTTACAAGTGCACGATGAATTGGTTTTTGATGTACACGTTTCTGAAATTGAACTTATGAATACCTTAGTGACGGAAGCAATGGAAAATGCAGTTCAATTAATCGTTCCAATGGAAGTTGCGATTCAAACAGCACAAAACTGGTTGGACGCACACTAAAAATTAAACATAGTTTAGTTGCCATCCCCTACTTTTCATTACTCGGTGAAAGGTTGTCAACTCGTTTGCATCGGTTATTGACGCATAAATTTGTTGGAGGAATAATTGATTTTCAACTATTTTTATAGGCGTCAAATCATGAGGAAAAACAAGTGATTTATGAGCAGAATACGTTTCTATTTCCATTAAAAAACGGCGCAATAAATTCACCGACTCATTCGTTGATAGCGAAAAATCGTTGGCAGTAACCGATGAGAAAAAATGAAGTTGTTCTTTGGCTCTGGTTAATAAGACATTCAATCGCTTGTATCCATTTGCGTGATTTAACGGTCCAAATCGATGAGCAAATACCCCGTTTTCATCTTTTCCATATCCAAGACTGATGAAAACTATTTCAGCTTCATCTCCTTGCACATTTTCTAAACTTTTAAAAAATACGGTATTGTTTTCTATCCCTTCTGTAATTTTTTGTTGAACGGTCAAACTACAGGCGGACCAGATTTCAGCTAATTGTTGCTCGGAAAAAGCAATTATGCCGATTTGCTTTGACCAGTCAATCTGTTGCAATTTCTCCCCAATTTGTTGCGCTTCGATTGCGTTTTTTCGATCTGTAAAAGCTGCATTTTCGATAAAGTAATAATTGATTGCTGGTTGTTTTAAAGGACTTGGATATGCCATCAATTTGTTATTATAAAAATAGCGATTAGAAAAGGCAATCAATGCAGGGTCTGAACTTCTATAGTGGTGTGTTAAGGAGCAATTAGTAAAATAATAACGCGCTTGATGCAACAAATCATGACCTTCCCAATTCCGACCGAAGAAAGTAGTTGGAGACATTTGTTGTGAATCACCAGCGACTACCGCACGATTCGAACGGTACAAAGCTCCTAAGGCATTCGGTAGCGTCAATTGACTTGCTTCATCAAACAAAACGACATCAAATAAATTTGCCCGAAGCGGGAAATGATCCGCAATTTGATTTGGTGAAGAAAGCCAAATCGGGCACAACAAATCTATCCAAATTGCAGCGTCACTAGCAAGTAATTCACGAATTGTCGCATGTGTTCTTGATTTTGCAAATTCTTTTACCAAAAGTGCCTTACCCTTTTTTAATGTTGCTCTTAGTATTTTCTCCTCGGGCGAACATTGTTGAGATGTCTTACGCAACAAGGCTTCGTATTGCTGGAATTTTTTTCGCTGTTGGGCAATAATTATCCGACCAAAATCAGCCATTTCTCGGTCTTGATCTGCAACAATTTGTTGTAAATTGTCCGCTAGTTTTTTTCCATTAAACTGAGTTAATTCAGGAAAACGTGCTGTCGTAATTGACCAATTTGCAGCTAAAATATATGCCTGAATTTCAGTACTCGTTTCTGATTTCTCAAGCAAGTGATAAAAATTAGAAGGCAAATCCTGTAATTCCTTCCAAACAGGTATTAATGAAACAATATCCTGACGTTTACCCAAAACAAAATCGGACATTTCTGTCGTTTCATCAATTATAAAAAATCGATTGACCAGAGACATAAACTGATTGACAGTACTTGAATGTGCGAGCAACAGTTGTCTTTTTTCTATCGGCCAACTTGCAACTGTCTTTAACGTTTCTTTGGTTGATTTTCGTAATAACTTAGCATACGTGTAATTGATTTCCAATTCTGAACTGTCATTTGTTAAACCTAACGACAAAAAGTAAGTGGTATATTCCTCCTTTTTTTGAATCAATTCACGGTAACTTTCATACTGATTAAGTGCTACATTAATTTGGATAGTCTTGTCGATAAGTAGCTTTTTGATTGCACGCTTTTTTCTAAAATTCCGAATCGTTCCTGTTGATTGAATCCATGATAGGTATTGGCTTTCAGTTGGTAATGTTTTCCAACTCTTCAGTTCGCTTTCCTTCGATTTTATTATTGCATCAATTTGACGATAACCAATCAGATGTTGTTCAAATCGTTTCCATTCTGACGGTTTATTTATTATCGTTGAGAAAACCTTATAAGATTCATTTTCAATTAATTGACAACGTCCAATTGCTTCATAAAGTGCGACAAAATCTTCATATTTCTTTGCACTAAATAAATCACCTAATTTTTTCGTTAATTTACTTAATTCATCAAGAATCGTATCGCCTGAGAATTCATTGAAAAAAGCAGGTTTAAAACCTTTCAACAACGATAATCCTCCTATTTTTTGTTCAATCTTCTGAACACTTTCCTTAATACTTAACCAATTATCCAACGATACAACACCCGAGTGCAGCACCACTTCTTGAAAAGGTGTTTCTTCAACAAGCGATAAATACTTCGAAAATGAGATCCCGCCAATTGTATCAGCTGCGTTTAATCTATCTAATAACTGTTGAAGTTGTGCTATTCGTTGGTGAGAAGTTAATGCCACAGCTGTTTGACGTTCAACATTCGCTTCTAAAAATTCCCACGAATGTTTTAATTGAGCGATAAAATCTCTTGCTCGTAATTGATTATGAACAAGTAATGAAAAAGGAGCTAATCCATGAACAGCAAGCTGTTTGACTAAAACAGCTAAGGCTGCTTTTTTTTCAGAAACGACTACTGTTTTTTTATCTGCTGCCAGTAATTTTCCCAATAAATTCGTTAATACTTGTGATTTTCCAGTACCAGGAGGACCTTGAATAACAATATTATGTTCTTGAAATGCAGAAAAAACAGTAGATTGATCATTATCAGACGGCGTTAATAGTTGTTCCGTCAAGGTGATTTTTGCAGGTAAAGGTGTCGCTTCCCCCAACAAAACTTGTATTAAATCACTCGTTGTAGCTGATTCTGCAATTCCTTCTAATTCGCGCAGTAAATGAAAACGATGGTAATGAAAGTTACCTAAATAATTAGTTGGTGCGATCGATACTTGCAGTTGATAGGATACACAAAATTGTTGAAATGCATTCATACAATCCTGAACAGCAGCATCTTCCGGTAATACAAAATCACAACCCGACCATTCTTTAAGTTGTTTGGCTACAACTGGATTAAGTGTTGTTTGTTCAACTAAAAGTGTTAGTTGTACTTGCTGCGTTGTTTTTACAAGCGTCCAATGACAGGGAATCAAAAAAATAGGCGATTGAACTAACCGTTCATCATCTTTCCATTCAATGATCCCATTCGCAACTGCCAGGGTATTGATATCTGCCTCTTTTTGAAACTGTTTTGTTTCTTTTAGAATACGGGCAGTTAATTCAGAATGGTCAAGTAATAAATCAGTCGTTAATTCATTTGGCAAAGCAAGCAAACGTTTGTGTTGCGCATTCAAATGAACGAGCAGATCGGAATTTGGAATTTCCGAAAGTGCTGAAATAAATTCTTGAATATCAAACCGCTGATCTGTCATAGTTTCAAAGCGAAGGTAATGAAAAAATAGAAGTATAAAATGATGCTTTGAAAATGAAAAGCTTCATTATCTTTACGAAGTAAAAACGAAGAAACAAGCAAAAGCATGAAAGAAATGAAATTTGGCACAAAAGCTATTCACGCAGGAGTTCACCCAGATCCTACTACAGGAGCAATTATGACCCCTATTTATCAAACTTCTACCTTTGTACAAGAAGCACCGGGAGTCAATAAAGGTTTTGGTTACGCAAGAGGAAAAAATCCTACGCGTGAAGCATTACAAGATAATATTGCTGCGTTAGAAAACGGGAAACACTGTGTTTGTTTCAGTAGTGGTGTTGCAGCAACAGATGCCGTTTTAAAACTTTTAAAACCTGGTGATGAAGTCATTACGGGGGACGACTTGTATGGAGGAACGTATCGTTTGTTTACGAAGATTTATGAAAAATTTGGGATCAAATTTCATTTCATCGATTTGACAAATGCTGCTAATGTTAATAATTACATCAACGAAAACACGCGGTTGATTTGGGCTGAAACGCCAACAAATCCTACCATGCAAATAATCGATATTGAAGCAGTAGCAAAAATCGCAAAAGCAAACAATATCATCATGGTTGCTGACAATACATTTGCTTCGCCATACTTGCAAAATCCACTTGATTTGGGCGCGCACATTGTGATGCACTCTGTAACAAAATACCTTGGCGGTCACTCCGATGTAGTGATGGGAGCATTAATCACGAATGATCCAGCTATTCACGAACAATTGTATTTTATATTGAATAGTTCTGGTGCTAACCCAGGACCGATGGATTCTTTCTTGGTGCTTCGTGGTATCAAAACCTTACACTTACGCATGCAACGTCACTGTGAAAACGGACGTAAAATTGCGCATTTCTTGAAAGCGCATCCAGCAATTGAAAAAGTATATTGGCCAGGTTTTCCTGAACATCCAAACCACGAAATTGCCAAAAAACAAATGCGCGATTTTGGTGGAATGATTTCCATTGTATTGAAAGATAAATCAATTGAAAACACATTTAGAGTTGCTTCTTCGTTCGAAGTTTTCTCATTAGCAGAATCACTTGGAGGAGTTGAATCACTGATCAACCATCCTGCAACGATGACACATGCATCCATTCCGAAAGAAGAGCGTGAAAAGTCTGGCGTTGTTGACAACCTGTTACGTTTGAGCGTTGGTGTGGAAGATGTTGAAGATTTAATTGCAGATTTAGAACAAGCACTAGCTTAATAAACTCGGGGATGTAACAGTCCCCTTTTTTATATGATTATAATAACAGGAACTTCCCGGGGAATTGGAAAAGAACTTGCGCTTTTGTATTTAGCACAAGGCAAACGTGTTATCGGTATTAGTCGAACAGCAAGTATTGAACATGAAAACTACAGTCATTTAACCTGTGATTTAAGTGACCCGAAACAAGTTGAAAAATTGGAACTACCAATCAGCAAGCATGAACTAATTTTCATTCACAATGCGGGTATTCTAGGAGAAATCAATCGGTTTTCTGCACAAAAAGAAGGAATTATTAACTTGAACAAGGTGTTGCAAGTCAACCTGTATGCTGGCGCAACAATCGTGGAACAATTATTATCCAAAACAAAAAAAGAGCAACCTTTCACCGTCGTTTTTGTTTCATCTGGCGCGGGAAAACGCCCAATTCCTTCTTGGTCAGCTTATTGTGCATCTAAAGCAGCAGTAGACATCTGGTTATCAACCCTACAACTAGAAGAACTTGAAAACGGTCGATCCGGTTTTCGCTGTTTGGCTATAGCACCGGGTGTTGTAGATACGGAAATGCAAACAACCATTCGAGCTGCGCAAAAAGATGTCTTTTCTTCCAGCGATCATTTTTCAAATCTCAAAGAAAAAGGTCAATTGCTTGCACCAAAAACAGTTGCCCAAAAAATTAGTCAACGAATAAATGAACCATCTTTCGATAAAGTTGTTTGTTCCATTACTGATTAATGTTTGCATTTCAATCAATAAAACAGACATTTTAAGAAACAACTGCGAAAAATGTAATTGATTTCATTATTTTCGTAGGTAATTATTCGGAAAACATGCTTAAAAAACTCCATATGAAATTTAGCTTATTATTTATTGGATTCTTTCTTTCTACAATCGTTTCGGCACAAGTACAACAGCGACAACTTGATCCAACAAACATGCGTCCAGGAGAGCATGTAGAATATTGTGCTTCGCATAAAAAGATGGCTGAGGCCTTGAAAAATCCTGAATATGCAGCGCAAGTTGCTGCAGCTGATGCAGAAGCAAATAATCCCTCAAAAAAAAACACGTCAACTCCAAAAGGTACAGTTTATACCATTCCAGTAGTATTTCACGTGTTGCATATGAATGGTGTGGAGAATATTTCGGATGCACAAATTCTAGATGCACTTGCATTATTAAATAGAGATTACCGTAAATTAAATCCAGACGTTGCCACAGTTCAGCCTGTATTTGATAGTATTACAGCAGATATTGAAATTGAATTTGCACTAGCTAGAAAAGCGCCAAATGGATCATGTTTTACTGGAATTACACGTACAGTTACCCCGTTAACTTTTAATGGTTCAGATGGGCAAAGTCAAGTAAGTGCAGTAATCACAGGAAATGATGTGTATCAAGGAATTTGGCCACATGATGAATACTTAAATATCTATGTTTGTTCCGATATTGGAGGAGCTGCTGGTTACACGTTTAAACCGAGTGGTTCATCTTTTGCAAATGCAACTAGTATGTTCTATAATGGCATTTTTCTATTACATAATTATACAGGATCAATAGGAACGTCTACTGTATATACAAGTAGAACTTTAGCACATGAAGTTGGACATTGGTTAAATTTAAATCACGTTTGGGGGCCAAATAATAACCCTGGAAATGCTACAAGTTGTAACGATGATGATGGCGTAATGGACACACCACTTTGTATTGGTAGTAATGCTTGTAATTACAATGCAAATACATGTAATGATGTAGGCAGCCCACTCAGTTCTTGGACTTTTGACGTTGTCGACAATGTTGAAAATTACATGGATTACTCGTACTGCAATAAAATGTTTACAGAGGGACAAAAAACACGCATGCGTAATGCTATTACCTCTAATACTGCAGGAAGAAGTAATCTAATAACTGCAGCCAATCATTTAGTTACTGGAATTAATTCACCGTTGGTATTATGCCAAGCAAAATTCAAAGCAAATAAAACAGTACTTTGTGCTAATGATTCCATCACATTTACTGACATGTCATTCAATGCTGTTTCTGGTTGGAACTGGACATTTGCTGGAGGAACGCCTGCGACTTCGACTTTACAAAACCCAGGTGTTGTTTATACTACTCCTGGAACATATACTGTTACTTTGACAGCAACAGATGGTGGAACAAGTGATGTAGAAACGATGACGAACTATATTACAGTTTTACCAAACGGCAACACACTTCCATATTTTGAAGGATTTGAAAATATTACCAATTTATCTGCAACACCAAATTGGGTGGTGAGTAATCCAAGTGGGAATGGTTGGAATATCACAACAAGTGCTGCGCATTCGGGATTAAAATCAGCGAAATTGACTAATCTAGGACAAAACGCTGGAAACATTGATGAATTGATTTCATCAGCAATTGATTTATCTTCTGTAACTTCAACAGACGGAGCTACATTGTCTTTCCGTTATGCTTATAAAAAAGCAAGTGCCGCTAGTACTGATATTCTTCGTGTTTACTTTACAGCTAATTGCGGTGATACATGGGCTGTTAGAAAAACATTATCAGCTACTTCCATGTCAGGTTCAAGTTTTCAAGCATCTTCTTGGACACCAACTCAAAGTGATTGGACAACCGTTCACATGACAAATGTTACTAGTTTATATTGGAATGAAAACTTCCGTTACAAATTTGAATTCACTTCCAATGGAGGAAACAACATTTACTTAGATGATATTAACATTTATAGTGGTACACCTTCAGATAATTTGATCGTTGCAGGTATCGATGAAACTGCTTTTACAGCTGTCAATTTATATCCTAATCCAGCAGATGAAGAACTGAATGTTTCTTTTCAAGCGATTAACAATGAAAAAATGACGATTGTCTTAACGGATTTAACAGGAAAAATAATTCAAACAAATATCATACAAGCAAATGAAGGTGAAAACCTAGTAATGCTCAATACAAGTGATTTTGCAAAAGGTGTTTATTTTGTTAACTTGATTTCAGGAACAAGCAGAACAACATTACAGTTTGTGAAAAAATAAACTGAATACTCAGTAATCAAAGGCAGTTCAATTGAACTGCCTTTTTTATTTGATCTTAATATCTGCCTCGTCAATTAAATCTTCCCCATTCATTCGGAGAAATAATTGGATCAAAGCGATGACGTCTTTTTCACAATAGGTTGTAATACGTGGCAAATCATTTTCCTCGTAAAAAACACGCGCAACATCTGCCCCATTGATATCGTCTTTCGGTGTTGGAATTTTAAAAATATGACACAACAAAGCCAAACTCGTATATGCTTTGTAATCGCCGAACTTCCATAATTCCATCGTATCTAAATGTTGGATTTCCCATGGTTTTTTTCCTGCTAAATTCAATACATTTGGCAACTTCATTTCATGAATCAACATGCGTCTACAAATGAACGGAAAATCAAATTCCTTGGAATTATGACCACATAATTTATGATACGGCGTGTTGTAATTATCTTCAATCAATTTCGAAAATTGACGCAACAATGTTTCTTCATCTTCGTGCGCAAAAGAGGTCAATCGCATCGTTCTACCAGTAGCTGAACTGTGCACAAAACCAACTGAAATACAGACAATTTTTCCAAACTCTGCATAAATTCCAGCTCTGTCAGAATAAACGTTTTCAGGTGTTTTCAAATCGGTTACAAAACGCGCATTTTTAGCATCGAAAAGGTATTTAGTAGTTTCATCTAAATCGGCATATTTATAGGTTTCAGGAACCGTTTCAATATCGAGAAATAAAATTTTGTCTAATTGCGATAAGTCAAGCATCTTTTAAATTTTTCCATTCAAATTAATAAAAAAGTTTGAATTGAATCAAAAAAAATGAAAAAATGCTAAAATCCATGAATTCGTTTATACAACGATACATTTCCTTATTTTTGTAGTTATGGCAGAAGAAATTTTCATTCATGCAACAACGAAAGCGCAACAATACGAGGAACTTATTCCTCAATTGCATGCGTTAATTGGTAATGAAAAAAATGTGATTGCTAATCTTGCGAATACTAGCGCAGCACTGCATGCTGTTTTCGGTTTTTTTTGGGTTGGATTTTATCTTGTTGAAGGAGATGAACTTGTTTTAGGTCCTTTTCAAGGCCCAATTGCGTGTACGCGTATAAAAAAAGGAAAAGGCGTTTGTGGCCAAGCTTGGTCAACTGCTCAAGTTATAACTGTTCCAAATGTCGATGAGTTTCCAGGTCATATTGCATGCAGTTCACTGTCGAAAAGTGAAATTGTCGTTCCTATTTGGAAGAACAATCAAGTAGTTGCTGTTTTAGATGTTGATAGTGAACACTTGAATCATTTCGATGAAACAGACGAAAAATATTTATCAAATATATGTTCATGGTTAGGTGCTCACTGTTTATAATTGTCCTGTTTCTTTTTCAAAGTTGTGCAGAAATCATTCCGTTAACAGGTGGTGAAGTTGATCGCACTGCTCCTAAAGTACTGGCCCAATACCCTGAACAAGAAGGATTGTTTTACCAAGGGAATGAACTGATTGTTCAACTTGATGAATTCGTGAAATTGCAAGATCCAATGAACACAATCACGATGAATCCCGCTGTTGGTCCATTAACAAGTGAATTAAAAAATAAAACCTTGCGCATTTCTTGGGAAGAAGCATTACAACCGTCGACGACTTATATTTTACAACTGAACGGATCCATTCGCGATAATACCGAAAACAATGATAGTATTTACCAATTTGTTTTTTCTACCGGTCAGTCGATTGATTCACTCAGTTTAACTGGGAAAACAACTCTTGCATTCACGAATAAAATTCCTGAAAACACTACAGTTGGACTGTTTGCTCCTTCTGCTCCATTAACAAATGAGCGCGCAATTTATGCTACTCGGACTACGAAAGATGGAAATTTTTCATTCAATTATTTAAAGACGGGGGATTTTCAACTTGTCGCATTCCAAGATCTCAACAAAAATCAATTTATAGATAAAAATGAACCGTTTGGTTTTGTAAGTCCACACGTTTCCGCTGGCGATACGACAAATTTTGCGTTTCAATTGTATACACCAATCATTAAAAAGCCAACGAAAGTCCAATTGCTCTACCCTGGATTAGCGCAATTGACTGGAACGGACATCGTATCTCAACAGATTACAATTAACGATTTGCCCATACCAGTTTTTGAGCGCTTTTCATCTGATTCGATCCTTGTTCAGTTACCTACTAATAACAATGAAAGTTACCAATTCATTATTGGACAAGACACCTTGATAAAACGATTTTCAACTACAGAGAAGCGTCAATTATTAAGTATTATAGAAACGCAAAAGAAGGATTTTATAGCAGGTGATACGCTTGAATACCGTGTAAATGATTTGTTGTTAAACAAAAAAGATTCGGCTATTACTATGAGCAATGAATTGGGCGAAAATGTATCGTTCACCTTTTTATTCAAAAAGAATACGTTGCAGTTAATTCCTGAAAAAAACGCAGGGAAAAAATTGACGGTTGTTTTTGAAAAAGGAGCGCTTTCGGGTCAGCTTCAACAAAGTGATTCTATTCGATTCCAGTACACCAATTATCAACTATCTGACTTAGCAGAATTAACCATTAATGCACGTATTCTTTCTGGACAATGGGTCATACAACTAATGGCAGGTGAAAAGATTGTCTCAGAACAAATCAAAGATAGCGCTACATCAACCATGCAGTTTAAGCGACTTATTCCTGGTTCTTATGAAGTTCGTTGCATTAGAGATGAAAACCAAAATGGGCGTTGGGATACTGGATCTTTTGAAAACAAATCACAACCTGAGCAGGTTATCCGATACACAATTGAGCAAAAATTACGTGCCAATTGGACCATTGAGCAAGAACTCAAATGAACGAACTCGCGCATTCAACTGTAACGACAAAAGCTTTTAGCAAATGGAAAATCATGCTTGCTTTGATCGTAGGAATAAGTGTATCAAGTGTTGTTTTGTACCGCAGTTTTTCAGTCATCCAGTTCAAAGCAGTTCGTGAAGGAACAGGAACTTATACTTGGAGCGACAGTAATCACAATGGAAAAATAGATTGGAGTAATCGTTCCGAATTTATTCGCGTAAGTCATGGAAATTTCCGTCAAGAAACAGCTGGAACCATCTTAAAAAACATCCATTGGTCGACTCAAACAGTGTTTTGGTTACTGCTCGCAATTGCAGCAATGATTGTGCGTGACTTAGCATATGTATGGCGCATTCGTATCCTAACAAAACGGGAACTTTCTTTTAAAAGCTCATTGAATGTCATTTTGTTGTGGGAATATGCTTCTGCGTTAGCTCCTGGGGTAGTCAGTGGTGCTTCTGTTGCCATGTTTTTACTGAACAAAGAAAAAATCAATCTCGGGAAATCAACCGCAATTGTCATTATCACTGCACTTTTTGACAACCTTTTCTATGTGTTATTCATTCCAATCTTGTTGTTCTTTTTTACAAGTTCCGCACTTTTTCCAGCGAGCATTGCTTCATCAACAACAGCAACAAGTTTGTTTTGGTCTGGATATGCTGTTTTCAGCATCTTGTGTTTGTTTTTATTTTTAAGTGTCTTTGGATTTCCTAGTTTATTGAAAACCGTTTTAACGACTTTGACAAAGTGGTACTTCTTAAAACGTTTTCAAGCAAGAGCTTCAAAATTTGGAGAAGATATTCGCCAGACGGCAATCACGATGAAGCAAGAACCGATTTCTTTTTGGCTAAAAACGTTTCTCGCTACCATTTTGTCGTGGTCAGCACGATTTTTGGTGATTAATTTCGTTGTTCAAGCATTTATCACATTGAGTTTCATGCAACAAACGTTGCTGTTTATCAAACAATTTGTGGTTTGGATGTTTTTACGCGTTTCACCTACTCCTGGCGGAAGTGGTGTTGCAGAATGGGCTTTTGGAGAGTTGTTAGCGGATTTTTCCACGCAATTTGTGCTACTTGGTGCAATGGCTGTTTTGTGGCGGTTTATTAGTTATTATCCGTATTTAATTATCGGTTCAATCATATTACCACGTTGGTTGAAGCGTAAAAGTATTAAGTAATAATACTCAAATCGAATATTTCAAAAGTACAGACCGTATTTATCGTGGTATATATTATTTAAAATCACTATATTTGCGCCTTCATAAACTGAAGTATTATGTCAACTGGAGTTAAAATATTCGCTGGAAGAGCATCAAAAGACTTAGCAGAACAAATTGCAAAGCAGTTTGGTGCACCACTAGGTGATGTTAAAGTGACCGAATTTAGTGACGGTGAATTTCAACCTTCATTTGAGGAGACTGTTCGTGGACAAGATGTATTTATTGTACAATCTACCATGCCACCGGCTGATAATTTATTTGAATTATTGTTGATGATTGATGCTGCTCGTAGAGCTTCTGCACGTAAAATCATTGCAGTTATTCCATACTTTGGTTTTGCACGTCAAGACAGAAAAGACAAACCAAGAGTTGCAATTGGTGCGAAATTAGTTGCAAACATGTTAATGGCAGCAGGAGTAGATCGCATCATGACAATGGATTTACACGCTGATCAAATTCAAGGTTTCTTCGAAGTACCAGTTGATCATTTATTTGCTTCTACGTTGTTTTTCAATGAAATGACAGCATTGGACAACGGAAATTTAATCATGGCTGCGCCAGATGCAGGAGGAGCGAAACGTGCCAATGCTTACGCAAAGAAATTAGACACCGGTTTAGCTATTTGTCACAAACACCGTAAAAGAGCAAACGAAATTGCTGAAATGACTGTGATTGGTGATGTAGCAGGAAAAGACGTTATATTAATTGACGATATGTGTGACACTGCTGGCACATTGACCAAAGCAGCAGAATTATTCATCGAAAAAGGCGCATTAAGTGTTCGTGCATTTTGTACACACGCTGTATTGTCTGGTCCTGCTTTCGATCGTATAAACAATTCGAAATTAACTGAATTGATTGTAACAGACACCATTCCTTTGAAACAACAAAGCGATAAAATTCGCGTAGTTTCTGTTTCAAATTTATTTGCTGATGTCATCGATCGTTTGGTTAAAAACGAATCAATAAGTACTCATTTTATAATCTCATAAATACAAACAAATGAAAGTAGCACCGTTGAGCGGTTCGCTTCGCGCGAACGTAGGGAAAAAGGATGCAAAAGCTATGAGAAACGCTGGATTAGTTCCATGTGTTCTTTATGGTCAAGGATCTCAAACCCATTTTACAATCAAGGATATCGCGATTGAAAAATTAGTTTTTAATCCAGATGTATTCCAAATTGAATTGGATATAGAAGGAAAGAAAACAAATGCAATTATTCAAGATTTGCAACAAGATCCAATTACTGATAAAGTTTTGCATGTTGACTTCTTAGAATTAGATGCGAAAAAACCAGTGAAAGTTGCGTTACCAGTTCGTTTGACTGGGTCATCTCGTGGTGTATTAGCCGGAGGTAAATTAATGCAAGTATTCCGTCGTTTGAAAGTAGTTGCTTTACCAGGTGAACTTCCTGAAGCAATTATTATTGACATCGCTAAATTACGTATCGGACAATCGATTCGTGTTGGTGATTTAGAAACAAGCGGATTGAAATTTGTGGATGCTAAAACCGCAGTTGTAGTCTCTGTTAAGATGGCTCGTGGTGCTTCTAAAGCTGCTGAAGCAGATGACGAAGAAGATGAAGATTAATCATTCTTGATTATCCAATAAAAAAGTCCCGGTGAAAACTGGGACTTTTTTTATGCTATTTTTTTAATTCGAAGTTGATCAATACTAATGTAATGATGAACGATTAATTCAATTTATCACTTAAAATTTTCATTTCGATCGAAGGAGAAATTTTTTCGTAAAGGATATTGTACACAGCAGTCAAAATTGGCATTTCAACTTGGAATTTTTTATTGATTTCTTGTACGCATTTCGTGGCGTAATAACCTTCGGCAACCATTTCCATTTCCAACTGAGCCGATTTAACAGAGTAACCTTTACCAATCATGTAACCAAAGGTTCTGTTACGAGAGAATTTTGAATAAGCAGTCACCAACAAGTCCCCCAAATAGGCACTAGATTTCACATCGCGGTGAACAGGACTTACCTCATCAATAAAATTTTCAATTTCTTGAATGGCATTTGCAATGAGTACCGATTGAAAATTATCACCGTATCCTAAACCTGCACAAATTCCTGATGCCAAGGCATACACATTTTTCAAAACAGCAGAAAGTTCTGTCCCGAATAAATCATCAGAAACGGTTGTTTTAATATAGCGACAAGCCAACAAGTTAGCCATTTGCTTCGCGTTGCCTTCGTGCTGTGAAGCAATTGTAAGGTAGGATAAACGCTCTAAAGCAACTTCTTCGGCATGACATGGTCCACAAATGATACCAATATCTTTGTAAGGCGTACCAAATGTTTTATGAATAAATCGAGCAGGAATGGCGTTGTATTCAGGAATGATTCCTTTTACAGCAGAGTACACTATTTTCCCTTTGAATAATTCAGGTGTTGTGTTTTCAAAAAGTTTCACTAAAAAGGCAGATGGTGTGGCGATTATCAAAATATCAGATGCAGTGATTACACCAGCTAAATCAGCACTCACATTGATTTTTGACAAATCAAATTCAACCGATTGCAAATACGTAGGATTGTGTTTGTAAGCCAAAATGTGTTCAACAGCTTGTTCATTTCGCATGAACCAATTAACTTTTTCCACATTATTACACAGGATTTTTACCAAAGCTGTTGCCCAACTTCCTCCTCCGATAACACCGACTGTTTGCGCTTTTCTATTCATAACTTGGGCACAAATGTAAACAATTCGAACGAAATTGATGAAAATTACAGTGTGTCAAATGGACAATATGAAAATTGCATTCTGTTTTTAATGAAAAATTCGTTCCGATTTTTCCAATTACTTTGTGATTACTACTATCTTTGCCAAAAAAAGACATGTCAGATAACACCCGTATTTCAACTAATAAAGCTCCAAAACCAGTAGGTTTATACCCACATGCTCGTCGCGTAGGGAATTTATTGTTTTTATCGGGCGTTGGTCCGAGAGTGGCTGGATCTGATGCAATTGACTCAGCTGTTCCTGGTTTGGAATTAGATAAAAACGGAAATTTTATTGCGTTTGACTTTGAAGCACAATGTAGAAGTGTCTTTGACAATGTCCGAATAATATTAGAAGAGTCAGGTTCTAGTTGGGATCAATTAGTTGATGTTACCGTCTTTTTAGTGAATATGAAACGTGATTTTCATGTATACAACAAAATCTACGCTGAATATTTTAAAGACAATCTACCTTGTAGAACAACAGTTGAAATCAACTCCTTGCCTACTCCTATCGCTATTGAATTAAAATGTATTGCAACAATTGATTAACTTATGATCGCATTTATTATACGCAGTATCCTCACGGCAGGATTTTTATTTTTAACCGTTCAATCATTCGCTACAGGCTATTGGGGTTGGGGTATTTTTCTAATTTTCATCACGGCTATTATTGGCGCAACGTTTATTTATAACGAAAATCTTGCGTTTGCTATCAACCACATGCGTACTGGAAATCAAGAAAAAGCAGCGAAATCTATTAACAAGATTACACATCCTCACTTATTACCTAAACGTCAACATGCGTATGTTATTTACATGCAAGCATTGTTGAATGCGCAAGTATTTCCGCCAGCTAAAGCAGAAGCATTGTTGCGTAAAGCAATTGGAATGGGATTAAAAAGAGGCCATGACCAAGCGATGTCACGCATGCATTTAGCTGGGATTTGTGCGCAATCTGGCAGAAAACAAGAAGCTGTAAGTTTATTAGCAGAAGCTAAAAAAGCAGATGACAGCGGCATGTTGAAAGAGCAGATTAAAATGATGCAAAGTCAACTTCAAAATGCTCCTTCCAAAAATCAGATGCGTATGGCTCAAATGATGGGAGGAAGAAAGAAAACGCCTAAGATGCGTTAATTACATGAAGCTACTTGCAACTTTTCCTGAAAACTATGAATTGATTGACGCTGGAGGCGGAAAGAAACTCGAACGTTGGGGAAAAATTATCACTATTCGACCAGAACACCAAGCTTATTTTCAAGCTGCATTATCAATAAACGATTGGAAAAAACAAGCTAATTGGGAATTTATTCCAGAAAAAGAAGGTGCATTATCAGGTCAATGGAAAGCGTTGAATAATAGTCAACATCGTACATGGGAAATAGCCATCGAAAATGCGCAAATTCAATTATCCTTAACAAGTAACAAACACTTAGGATTATTTCCAGAGCAACAGACAAACTGGGAATTCATCACGCAATTTTTAAATCCGAGCAAACGATTTTTAAATGCCTTTGCATATACGGGTGCAGCATCCGTTATTGGTCGTTTAACAGGAGCTGAAGTCATTCATTGCGATAGTTCCAAGTCAATTATCGAATGGGCAAAAACAAATCAAGCACTTTCTGAAGTAACAGGTATAAAATGGGTGTTGGAAGATGCATTAAAATTTATTCAACGAGAAGTAAAACGAGGCAACAAATACGATTTGATTCAGCTCGATCCGCCTGCTTGGGGAATTGGTTCCAACGGTGAAAAATGGAAATTAGAAGAGAAACTTGCTGAGTTGATCCAAAGCAGTTATGAATTACTACATCCAAAAGGTGTTTTAATCATCAATACCTATTCACCAAAACTCACTCTAGAAAAATTCAATAAAACATTACAACTTCTTCCAAAATCAGCTCATATTATTACCAGTTCGGAGTTGTGGATGCATACGGTAAGTGAAAAGTCACTCTTTTATGGCTTACTTGCGCGCATTCAGAAAATCAAGTAATTATATCATTTTTAATCGCATACATTACTAAGCCAGCGATATTTTTCGCTCCTGTTTTTTGCAATAAATTAGTTCTTATTGTTTCTACCGTTCGTTTAGATTTAAAAATTTTATCAGCAATTTCTTGGGTTGTCAATTCTTCACAAATCATCCGAAGCACCATTTTTTCGCTGTCAGATAATTGTTCTTTCAGACCTAAAAAATGCGGTTTTATTTCCCCTTTTTTCATCATGTTTGCGATTAACAATTTTGATGTTCTATCATTGAGGTAATAACCAGTTTCGATAATGCTATAAATTGCCTTTGCTATTTCTAGCGGATCATCATCTTTTGACAAGTAACCATTCGCCCCATTTTCAATAGCAGATTTCACGAATTCATCTTCTGAATACATTGATAAAATCAAGACTTTCGTTGCTGGAAAACGTTCACAAATTTGGCGTGTTGTTTCGATACCATTCAAAATAGGCATTCTAAAATCGACAATAGCGATATCAGGAGTTTGCGTCTCCATGTGCTGCAATAATTCAAATCCATTTTCAGCTAAACAAATAACTTCTAATCGATCAAACGTGTTTAAGATATTTGCAAGACCCTGTCTAAAAATCAATTGGTCTTCTGCAATACTTACAGTAATTTTTCTTGTTGTGGTTTCCATTTAAGACTCACTTTTGTTCCGTTTTCCAGTTTTTTAAATATCATTTTGGCTCCAATATGTTGTACGCGACTTTCCATATTTTTTAGGCCTAAAGTTGGTAAACTTTTTGGTGTGTGAGTTTTTGGATTAAAACCATCTCCATTATCAATTACATATATAATTAATCCTGAAGAAGATTGATTAACTTGAATAGTTACAATTGTTGCATTGGCATATTTAATAATATTATTTAATAATTCTTGTATGATACGGTAACACGATAATTCAACATCTTTTGATTGTTGAATTGATATTCCTTTATTCGTTACATCAATTTGAATTGAAATATCTGTAATCTGATCATTCAATTGATTTGAAAGGCTGTTTAAAGCTGCAATTAATCCAAATTCTTCCAAAACAGTTGGTAATAATTCATTTGAAATACGTCGTACTTTTTTAATTACATTTACTAATGTTTCGTTTAATTTTTCTTTAGCAGCTAAATCTTCCGGTAAAACAGCAACCATAAATTTGATAGCAGTTAAAGTAGAACCAACATCATCGTGTAATTCTAAAGCTATTCTTCTTTGTTCTGCTTCTTTGGCTTCGATAATTGACGTGGTAAGTTGTTGTTGATTATCGAGTTTTAATTGTTGGAATTCAAAGCGTTTGCGTTGCATTTTTCGTTGATACACTATTACAAATGCAATGATAGCAAAGGACAAAAATATCATTCCAACTGTTATGATATAGAAAATCATTTCATAATTGGTTTTTTGCGTGCCATCCATAAGGACAAGGTACAGACAATATTTGAAATTATAAGTAAAATAATATTTGTTAAATCGACTTTAAACGACAGATTACCGTTTATTACTTCATTAAATAACAAATTCAGGAAAAGGGTGCCAGCATAATAAACAAGCCAAACAGAAGCTATCCAAAATGCAGGAAAAGTGGTAAGATCTTCAATTGTTTCGTAATAAAAAATTTCAAAAAAGAAATAAAGAACAAGTAAAATAATAAATAAGGCGCCAAGTGCCAATTGAATGGAATTGAAGCGTTCAAATCCAAAAGTGAAGGCACTCCAAGAGGAAAACATAAAAAAGAGAGCTAACAGCGCCATAAAAACCAATTTTACTTTTTTATGCAGTAAAAACTGTTGAATAAAATAATAAATGAGTGACGCATCAATAATGGAATAAATTGAAAAGATAAATAGATTATTGTGATACTTGTGCGCCACCCAAATAGATAAAAAATCAGTTGATGTTGAAATGATTTCTAAAAGAAGAACCGGAATATACATCCGATTCAACTTTTTAAAAACAAGCAAATATACCCCTACCAATACTGGTAAAAAATGAAAGTAAATGAAAAAAGTATAAATGAAATCAATCATGAATTAAGATCGTGTTTCTTTGGACAACGAGGGGGACATTTGATTGCTTTGTCTAGAATAAGATTCAAATTATCGTTTTCATCTGCATCAGAGCTAACCAATACTAATTCTTGTGACCCATCCTCGTTTAAACCATAATAAACGCGGATACCCATTGAGCCGGGTTGAGCTAATAATGCTTCAAGCATTTCACGCCCGTAAAATGCTGATTGTACTCCATTTGGATTTTCATCGCGGTACTTTTTTGTGATTGCAGCTGCAGTTTCTAAACTGATTGCTGATCCTTCTGATCCGTTAAATGACATAATTTAAAGTGTTTTTTAAGTTCATTACAATGATACCCCCTATTTTGCGAATAAAAAAATGGCGTGGGATTAAAATCACTTAAAAACAAATATAACATTCTATTTGTCAGTTAATTACATTTATTAACAGTGTTGAAAATCTGTGTGTTTACGCAAAAATAATTGCGGTTTCCCGCAATAAAATTGGGTATATATACTGATGTAAAGGTGAATAGAACTACTAATTTTGTTTCGTCTTAAATGATAAAGAAATTTACCGCCACCAATCAATCTACTAGTACAGCAGTGTTCATTATGAACCTGCTGTTAAAAGTAAACTCAAACAATTATTTGTTAATTATGCAAATAATTTTGTTTTCAAAAACGGTAACTATAAGCAGGAATCCTTAGGGTCCTGCTTTTCTTTTTCATTTTTTCTTTCGTTTTTCCTCTAACCAACGAGGAACTTTCTTCTCCGATTGATGACGGTCGCCAAGTAATTTTTCGACCAACTCTGGTTGATTTGCTTTTGCTAAACGTTGGCGGATCCAATCTTGGTTTTCTCGTTTGTACCAAAAGAAAAAACGATTTTGATTTTTCTTCTCTTCTGGCGATTTAGCTGTTTTAATAGGTTTCAACGTATACGGATGAACACCAGTGTAATAAATCACCTCAGCAACGGTCATCGGAGTAGGCGTGAAATCTTGCACTTGCTCCAATTGAAAGCCCATGTCTTTGGTTTCTGCTGCTAAATTCGCCATATCAACCTCTTCACATCCAGGATGCGAAGAAATAAAATAAGGTATTAACGGTTGATTCAATCCATGCTTCTCTTGCAATCGATCGTATTTTTCTTTGAATTTGTGGAAATATTTAAACGAGGGTTTACGCATTACACGCAAAGTTGCATCAGAAGTGTGCTCTGGAGCAACCTTCAAGCGACCACTAACATGGCGGGTGATTAATTGTTCAATGTACTCATCGTGGTTACCGTCCTCGTTGTTTTTATTGAAGTCGTCGACTAATAAATCGTAACGCACTCCTGAACCAACAAAAGCTTTCTTAATTTTTGGGTGTGCATCGATTTTACGGTATAAATCCGTCATTGCCTTGTGTGACGTGTCCAAATTATTACAAATCACCGGGTGAATACAACTTGGACTCGAACAGCGTTCGCAAATTGCTTCGTCTTTCCCCTTCATGCGGTACATATTCGCCGAAGGACCACCGATATCCGATAAATAACCTTTGAATTCAGGATGTTGAACTACCTCGTCAATTTCCTTCATGATGCTTTTTTCGCTTCGCGATGCAATGAATTTTCCTTGGTGCGCTGAAATGGTACAAAAACTACAACCACCAAAACAACCACGGTGCATATTGACAGAAAATTTGATCATGTCATAAGCCGGAATTGGTCCGCGTTTTTTGTATTTTGGATGTGGCATGCGCGTATACGGCAAATCAAACGACTGATCCATTTCTGACTCAGTCATTGTTTTGTACGGTGGATTGATAACCAATGTTTGCGCACCAACATGTTGTATGATTCGGTTTGCATTTAATTTATTGGATTCAACCTCAACAATTTTGAAATTGGCAGCATATTTAATTTTGTCCGTCAGACAATCTTCGTGACTCGCCAATTCAACTGTTTCCCAGTTTTTATTTTTAGGTAATTCTTTTGTTTTATCTTGTAAAAATGCAATTTGTGCTATCGTTGTTAAATTGGAAAATGGCACTCCTTTTTTAACCAAGCGCAACAATTCACGCAAAGGTTGTTCGCCCATTCCGTATACCAAAACATCAGCACCAGAATCGACTAATATGGAAGGAAACAGTTTATCTGCCCAATAATCATAGTGAGTTACGCGACGCAAACTCGCTTCAATTCCTCCAATTAAAACAGGAACATCTGGATAAATTTCTTTTAATATTTTGGTGTAAACAGTCGTAGCATAATCAGGTCGGAATCCAGCTTCTCCGCCAGGCGTATATGCATCTGTTGAACGCAAACGTTTTCCGGCAGTGTAGTGATTGACCATTGAATCCATACAACCTGCTGTGACACCGAAGAAATATTTTGGTTTACCTAATTTCTTGAAATCACGTAAATCATCGCGCCAATTGGGTTGGGCAATAATTCCAATTTTAAAGCCTTCACTTTCAATGATTCGCCCAATCACAGCAGTACCAAATGCTGGGTGATCGACATACGCATCGCCAGAAATTAGAATAACATCTAATTCATCCCAGCCGCGTTTTTCAATCTCTTTTTTGGTTAAGGGTAACCAGTCCGTAATTGGTCGTTCATCAATCATGTTGTAAAATTAGTGAATTTGAAAGTAGCAAGTGCATTATCTTACAACAAACTAAATGGCCATTGGTTGCGAAAATTTTTAGGATTCAATAAAAAAACTTAATTTTAGTCACGATGAATTGGAAATACCTATTATTAGGAATCATAGCACTATCTGCTTGCGGAACAAAGCAGACTGAAAAAACAATTGCTGCTTCATTGAAGCCGACGCTCATTCACCCGCTTTTTTTTCAAGATGAAGTTGCTGCAGTAATCAACTTTCCATTTTGGTTCAACGACTCCATCATTCGAAACAAAAACATCGAATCTTTTGAATTATTGACTTACGGAAGTTCGGCTGATGAAATTTCAAACGAAAAAAAATTCCCAAAAAAAAGTGTGCATTATCATTTTAACAAAAACGGACATTTAGTTTATATCCAACAAACTAATTTTTCAGAAGGAATTATTATTTCGCACCAAACTTTTGAAATCATCGAATCAAACAAGCCTCCCTATCACGGAGTAAAACGCTTAAATAATACGTATGGAATTGAAA
Source organism: Fluviicola sp. (assembly GCA_017983675.1). GTDB lineage: Bacteria > Bacteroidota > Bacteroidia > Flavobacteriales_D > Crocinitomicaceae > Fluviicola. Next base: position 77,792 of record JAGOAZ010000002.1, on the reverse strand, counting down.
ACAGGTCGTATTTGATTATTCCATTTCGGTACAAACTAAATGTGCTTCAATTTGACAACAATCAAAAAGGAGAACGTTTGCATTACATCGCTAACGAAAAATTATCAGGAGCTTTATCTGTCGATTCTATTGCTTCTCCTACTCCGAATGATTGGGTTATAATTGGAACACCCGATCGACCAATCAAACGTTATCGTGTTCGCAACAAAGTCTCTGAGTCTGCAGTAACTCATTACACGTATCGTGCTGGTAATTTACCAAATACGACCGCCAATGAGGATTTCCCGTTTAATAAAAAGCGGACATACAATTATTCCAAAAACGGACTTTTCAGTGGTTATACCGATTCAACATTTATTGATAACACCTTTGTTACTAGAAACTTAAACATTGTCCAATACAACAAGATTGGTTTACCAATAAGCATCTTACACAAAAAAGATCATGTCGAAGGAACAGCCAAGTATATTTCTAAAGAAATTATTCGCTATAATTTTTTCAAATGAGCGAAATGAACAATTGTATAATGATTCAATTCTAGAAAAAAATACTTTTTGGCAGTTAAGCTTTTGATTAGCTTGTTTTTTTCAGTTGTCGAGTAAACAGAATAAAAATTCCTTTTAGCATAAAAAACTACTTGTGGATTTGGTCGGTCAGCTAAATTCTGAACAATGATAACCTCATCTTTTGCAGCGTGTTTTTTTATAAATAACCCTACCCGTTTTTGGTTAATGTATAAATCACCATTTTGACTTTTAACCCCAGGACGATTAATTACATAATATTGACCGATTGAAAAGGCAAAAAGCGTAAACAATAAAAAATGAAAAGTATTACGTTTTTCTTCTAAAAAACGATTGCTTTTAATGATAAATACACCTGCCAAAAGACTGAAATAAACCGTGTCATACATCACTGAATATTCATGCGCTATTGTAAATTCACTAAAAACAATGTGGTACAAAAATATTGGAACAAAAAGTAAAAAGAAAATGTGATAACGTTTTGTGTTATAGTATGACTTCATGCTTGTAAAACCGACAAACAACAAAACTGTAAGCAAAGGAACAAACCCAACCAAATACCAAAAGCCAAGTTGATAAAATAGCGTAAAGAAATGAGCAAACCCTTTATCAAAAAACGATCGGATCATGAATCTGTTGTGTAAATATTCAAGTAACTTTTCTGTTCCAATCAACGAACTATATTGAGCAAAAAATAGTGTCAATCCTGCCAAAACAGACAACAATAAAACAAACAAAATCAACCATTTTCGATCGTGTTTTATAACCATTAAATAACAAAATAGCGTCCATGCATAAAAACAACTCAACCATTCAGTATTAATGAATAAAACGAGTGAACTAAAAAACAATAATGTAGTGAAAAACGTGACTTTTTTAAGTAGTAATAACGTCGCGTAAAAAGTCAATAACAAGAAGAAAACTCCCAAAACATGGTGCGTGTATGCATTGCCATGATACCATAAAGTGTTCGGTAATAACAAATAAATTATGGCAGGATAATAAAAATAAGGTGATTTTAATTTGTTGTTTTGCTGCATCAACAATAGAATACGAAAAATCAAAAACGCGGATAATAAATGAAATAGCACATTAAAAATCTGCAATCCAAAGACATTTATGGAATGAAAAGTATCTAGAAAAAAATATGGAATTAAATACGAAACAGCTCCAAATGAAAGGTAATAATAATTACCATCCTTTTCGGTATCTCCTGCACAAAAATCATTGATTCCTTTGTCTGTCGGATAATTTAAAACAGGGGAATAATCGTGCGCTTGAACACTGGATTTATTCCAAATTTCCATCGGAATTAGAAAAAAAGCGGGATTAAATTCATGGTGTTTAGACAACGGACGATTCAAATTTGGTATGCGAATAACAACCGAAATAATAAAAAACAGAAATAAAATAAACAGGTTTTTAAACCGCATAGCAAATATTCTAAGTTGGAAGTAGTAAACCAAAAATACAACAAATATTGGCTAAATAAAACTTCCAATCAAAGATTGTTTTTTATTTAACCTTATCTTTACAGTATTAAAAACTGATTTATATGAATTTCAATACAAATCGGGTGTTTGACCAACAAGATTGCCTCGTTGTACTCGTTGGGAAAAAAGTAGAAACACCCAAAAATCTTCCCGCAATTGTGCAGGAGGAATTAGCTCTCTTTTCTGAAAAACCTGGCGAAGATTTGCATTCGTTGGTGATTGGTGGAAAGCATTTTTTCTTTGCCAAACAGCAAGATTCCCAAGAAAAATACCGCATCATTGGTCACAAAATTAGAACAGCTTTACCAAAAGAAGTTGCTAGTTTGATGATTACAGGTAGCAAATCAACTAGCCTTGCTTGTGCAGAAGGTATTGCGCTTTCCAATTACCAATTCATTCATTACCGTAAAAATGCAGAAAGTGAAAAAAATCAGCTGAGCGCAATTGACTTTTCTGCGAAAATAGCTGCTGATGCTATTGACGAATTGAGTGCAACAATTACAGCAGTTTGTTGGGCAAGAGATTTGGTCAACGAACCGGTATCTTATTTAACCGCAACCAAATTAGCCGAAGAAATAGAAGCAAAAGGAAAAGAAGCTAATTTTTCTGTGACAATTCTTGAGAAATCGAAAATTGAAGCACTTAAAATGGGCGGACTTTTAGCAGTAAATAAAGGATCTATTGAGCCGCCAACGTTCACGATTATCGAATACAAACCGAAAAACGCGCGCAACAAAAAACCAATTGTTTTGGTTGGAAAAGGTGTTGTGTATGATACTGGGGGGTTGAGTCTGAAACCTACTGCAGGTTCGATGGATTCGATGAAATCGGACATGGCAGGCGCTGCATGTATGGCTGGAACAATTTATGCTGCTGCAAAAATGGGCTTAGACGTTCATCTAATTGGATTAATTCCTGCAACAGATAACCGCCCAGGATTGAATGCTTACGCGCCGGGTGATATCATTAAAATGTACGACGGAACAACTGTGGAAGTATTGAACACGGACGCTGAAGGTCGGATGGTTTTGGCTGATGCACTTGCGTATTCAGAGAAATTCAAACCTGAACTAGTAATCGATGCTGCGACCTTAACTGGAGCGGCTGTAAGAGCGATAGGTCAAAAAGCATCTTGTGTGATGGGAAATGCCGATAAAAAGTACTTCCAATTACTCGATGAAGCAGGAATGGAAACGTATGAACGTGTGGTACAATTGCCATTTTGGGACGATTATTTCGACGAAATGAAATCGAAAATTGCAGACTTAAATAACCTAGGTGGCGGAATGGCTGGCATGATAACAGCAGGTAAATTTTTGGAACACTTTGTCAAAGCCCCATACATTCACATGGATATCGCTGGTCCTGCTTACTTAGAAAAACCACAAGATTATAGAGGACTTGGAGGAACAGGTACTGGAATACGCTTATTGATTAATTTCCTAAAAAGACTATCATGATGGACGAAGACAAAACAGTACAAAAAGTAGCCGTAGCGAAAGAAGAAGTTACCACAAAACCAGTGCGTGTTGGTATTTCTGTTGGTGACATCAATGGAATTGGTCCCGAGGTTATTATCAAAGCTTTAAACGATAGTCGTTTGTTACTTGATTGTACGCCAATCATTTATGCATCGACAAAAACGATGTCGTACCACAAAAAAATGTTGAACGATAATGATTTCATGTACCAATCGTGTAAAAATGCAACGGAAGCGCAAAATCGTAAAATAAATATTGTCAACGTTTGGAACGAAGAAATTCAATTCGAAATAGGAAAAGGAACTGAAATCAGTGGAAAATACGCCTTCGAATCGCTCGAAAAAGCAACCGAAGATTTAGCTTCTGGTAAAATAGATGTGTTGGTAACAGCCCCAATTTCAAAAGAAGCAATTGGCAAAGCTGGATTCAAATTCCCTGGCCACACCGAATATCTAGCCGATATGGCTGGTCAAGAAGAAGCATTAATGATGATGGTTAGTGGTGCATTACGCGTTGCATTGGTCACATCGCATCTTCCTTTAAAAGATGTTCCTGCTGCATTGACGAAAGAAAAAGTAGTGAGTAAAATCAAGGTGTTGGAAGCGTCTTTGAAAAAAGATTTCGGCATCCAACGTCCACGCATAGCTGTTTTTGGTTTAAATCCTCATGCGAGCGAAAACGGAAAAATGGGGTCTGAAGAAGCAGACGTCATTATTCCTGCAATCAAAGAAGCAACGAGTGCTGGGATTTTTGCCGCGGGCCCCTTTCCAGCTGATGGCTTTTTTGGCAGCAACGCACGTGCGCAATTTGATGGGGTGTTGGCCATGTATCACGATCAAGGTTTAGCTGCTTTTAAAGCACTTGCTTTTGAAGATGGTGTGAACTTCACAGCAGGACTTCCGATAGTAAGAACTTCTCCCGATCATGGAACAGCGTATGACATTGCCGGACAAAATACTGCAAATCCTCAATCGATGCGCAGCGCAATTTATTTGGCCATTGATGTTTATCGGACGCATCAATTTTTTAAAGAAATAAATGAGAATCCGTTACAGGTTCAAAATCAAAATAATACGAAAAGAAAACCTTACGGAAGAGAGGCAAAAGACGAATAATTGGAAAAAAGAAAAGTTATGAACATAGTTTCGTGATTTTTTTCTACCTTTGCCCTCCAAATTTTATTGAGTGAAGAAAACAAACAATGCGTTCGTTATCCCTTTTGCAGGTTTAAAAATAGGAACACATACATTTGAGTTTGAACTCGACAAAGCGTTCTTTGATAACATCGGTGTTTCTTTAATCGATGACGGTGAAGTGAAAGCATCACTCGTTTTTGAGAAAAAAGAAACCATGATGATAGCCGATTTTTCGGTAACTGGACATGTACATACTACATGCGATCGTTGTAACGATCCTATTGTATTACCAGTTGAAGGAGAGTTTCGCATTATTTATAAATTCGGTCCAGACAGTTCAGATGATGAAAACTTGATCGTTTTAGAAGATGATGCATACGAAATCGCAATCGACCTACCCTTCTATGAATTGATGGTCATTTCATTGCCTTCGCGTATTTTACACGAACAGGGCAAATGTAATCCTGAAATGATGGCACTTTACGATTGCATGATTATCAATGCTAACGAGCCAGACTTTCAAGACGACGAGGATTGGGATGATGATGAATGGGACGAAGAAGACGAAGATTGGGACGAAAATGAAGATGAAACAGATGAAGACGAGGATGAGGAATCACCTTTCGATTCAGATGATGATAATGATAAACCAATTGATCCAAGGTGGTCAATTTTGAAAGATTTAAAATAACGATTTAATAAATAAGTAAAATGGCACATCCAAAGCGCAGAATTTCGACAACGCGTCGTGACAAAAGAAGAACGCATGTGAAAGCAATTGCTAACAACATCGCAACATGTCCAACAACAGGTCAGCCGCATTTATTCCACCATGCTCATTGGCATGAAGGAAAATTGTACTACAAAGGAAGAGTTGTTGCTGAAAAAGAAGTAGCGATTTAATTCGTTACTTAGTTAGTAATTTAATTCCTCCTGATGAAGATAGGAATCGATATTTTGGGCGGTGATTTCGCTCCGGATGCAAATATAGCCGGTGCAGTCCTTGCTAGAAAAGAGCTTCCTCAGGATGTTACACTCGTGTTGATAGGCGACCAAGATCAAATCTTGAGTGGCCTTAATGCATTAAATGCAACTACTGATGGGTTCGAAGTTGTTCATGCTCCTGATATTATCACGATGCATGATCATCCAACGCGCGCAATTCCGCAAAAACCAAATAGCAGTATCGCTGTTGGGTTCGATTTATTGGCAAAAAATGAAATTGATGTTTTCGCGAGCACTGGTAATACTGGTGCTATGCTTGTTGGTGCAATTTACAAAGTAAATACAGTGGCTGGAATTATCCGACCGTGTATTACTTCTGTTTTGCCAACGGTAGATGGAAACAACTCAATTTTATTAGATGTCGGCTCAAATGCCGATTGTAAAGCTGATGTGTTGTACCAATTTGCAGTACTTGGTTCCTTGTATGCGAAAAATGTGTACGGTATTGAAAATCCTAGAATTGCCTTGCTAAACATTGGTGAAGAAGCGAGCAAAGGAAATTTGTTAACCATTGCTGCGCACAAATTGATGGCTGAATCAGATGAAATTAATTTTGTCGGGAATTTGGAAGGCCGTGATTTATTCACAGGGAAAGCAGATGTCATTGTTTGTGATGGCTTTACAGGAAATGTAGTGTTAAAACAAGCCGAAGGAATTTACACGCTTATGCGTAAACGTGGTTTAAAAGACGAATACTTTGATCGATTTAATTATGAAAATTACGGAGGAACTCCTATCTTAGGCGTCAAAGGTAATGTAATCATTGGTCATGGAATTTCGAACGATAAAGCAGTCAGAAGTATGTTAATGCATTCATTTGAAGTAGCTAAATCAGGTTTAGCCAAAAAAATAAACGAAGCATTTAATCAATAAATAATGAGTAAAATCACAGCAGCAATTACAGGTGTTTGTGGCTATCTTCCAGATGAAGTAGTTACAAATGAGGATTTAGCAAAAATCGTTGATACATCTGACGAGTGGATTACTTCTCGAACAGGGATAAAAGAACGTCGTATTTTAAGAGATGGTGCTAGTTCCGATATGGGTGCGGGCGCAATCAAAGGTTTGCTTGAAAAAACAAATACAAATCCGCTTGACATTGACCTAGTAATTTGTGCTACTGTTACTCCCGATTATCCATTCCCGAGTACAGCAAACGTTATTTCTGACAAAGCAGGTTTGTCAAATGCTTGGGGATTTGATTTAATTGCTGCTTGTTCAGGATTTATCTATGCCCTTTCTACTGCTTCAAGTTTTATTGAATCAGGAAAATATAAAAAAATTATCGTTGTTGGAGTAGACAAAATGAGTTCCATTTTAGATTACGAAGACAGAACAACTTGTGTTATTTTTGGCGATGGTGCAGGTGCTGTATTATTAGAACCAAATACAGAAGGATTAGGTATTCAAGACAGTATTCTTCGCAGTGATGGTTCTGGACGTCAATATTTAATCCAACCAGGTGGAGGTTCTGCAAATCCACCAACACATGAAACAGTTGATCAACGCATGCACTTCGTGAAACAAGAAGGAAAGCAAGTGTTTAAGTTTGCCGTAACAAATATGGCAGAAGTTTCAGCTGAAATAATGGAACGAAACAACCTCACATCTGACGATGTAGATTGGTTGGTGCCACATCAAGCAAATTTGCGTATTATCGATGCAACAGCAAACAGAATGGGATTGCCCTCAGAAAAAGTAATGGTGAACATACAACGCTATGGAAACACCACTGCTGGGACATTACCATTGTGTTTATGGGACTGGGAATCACAGCTTAAAAAAGGAGACAACCTTATTTTATCTGCCTTTGGTGGTGGATTTACTTGGGGAGCTGTTTACTTAAAATGGGCGTACAATTCATAAAAAATATAAACTATAAAACTTAGTACGATATGAATCTAAATGAAATCCAAGACTTAATAAAGTTTGTAGCAAAATCCGGTGTTACAGAAGTAGAAATTGAGCAAAAAGACTTTAAAATCACGATTAAATCGGAGAAACAAAAAGCAGATGCGCCAATTTATGTGCAAGCTACTGCTCCTGCTGCTGCGCCAATAGCGGCTCCTGCTGCAGCACCTGCTGCTCCAGTTGCAACTCCTGCAGCTCCTGCAGTTAGTGAGGACGACAAGTACATCGTGGTGAAATCGCCAATGATCGGTACATTCTACCGTTCTGCTGGACCAGACAAAGATGCGTTTGTTTCTGTTGGTCAAACGATCAACAAAGGTGATACAGTATGTATCATCGAAGCAATGAAATTATTCAACGAGATTGAATCAGAATTATCAGGTAAAATTGTAAAAGTACTTGTTGATGATGCAACTCCAGTTGAATACGATCAACCATTATTCTTGGTAGATCCTGCATAAATTTTAGACCGTTTGGTCAAAATGATTTGAACAAAACAAAAAAGTATGTTTAAAAAAATATTAATTGCCAATCGTGGTGAGATTGCTTTGCGCATCATTCGTACGTGTAAAGAAATGGGCATCAAAACAGTAGCTGTTTATTCGACTGCTGATAAAGATAGCTTACCCGTTCGCTTTGCTGATGAAGCTGTCTGTATTGGACCAGCTGTAAGCAGTAAATCATACTTATCTATACCAAACATCATTGCAGCTGCTGAAATTACAAATGCGGATGCAATTCACCCAGGTTATGGTTTCTTGTCTGAGAATGAAAAATTCTCAAAAGTATGTCAAGAACACGGCATCAAATTTATTGGTGCATTACCAGAACAAATTGCTGGTATGGGTGATAAAGCAACAGCAAAAGCAACAATGATTGCTGCTGGAGTTCCTTGTATTCCTGGTTCAAAAGGTTTATTAACTGATTTAGACGATGCTTTTGCAACTGCTGAAGTTGTTCGTTACCCAGTAATCTTGAAAGCTACTGCCGGTGGTGGTGGTAAAGGAATGCGTATCGTATGGAACAAAGACGAAATGGAAAACGCATGGGATTCTGCTCGTCAAGAGGCTGGTGCTGCATTTGGAAATGATGGTATTTACATGGAGAAATTCATTGAAGAACCACGTCATATCGAGATTCAAATTGCTGGTGATCAATACGGAAATGCTTGTCACCTTTCAGAACGTGATTGTTCGATTCAACGTCGTCACCAAAAATTGGTAGAAGAAACACCTTCTCCATTTATGACAGATGATTTGCGTGAACGAATGGGTGACGCTGCAATCAAAGCTGCGAAAGCGGTTAGATACGAAGGTGTTGGAACAGTTGAATTCTTAGTTGACAAGAATCGTGATTTCTATTTCATGGAAATGAACACACGTATTCAAGTTGAACACACAATTACTGAAGAAGTGATCAATTTTGATTTAATTAAAGAACAAATCAAAATTGCTGCAGGCGAGAAAATATCAGGTAAAAATTACTTCCCTTTAATGCACGCTATTCAGTGTCGTATCAATGCGGAAGATCCATACAATGATTTCAGACCGTCTCCAGGAAAAATAACTAGTTACCACTCTCCAGGTGGTCATGGTGTGCGTATTGATACGCATGCATATGCTGGTTATGTTATCCCGTCAAATTATGACTCGATGATTGGAAAATTGATTGTTGTCGCGCAAACACGTGAAGAAGCAATCTTGAAAATGAAACGTGCTTTAGATGAGTATATCATTGAAGGTGTAAAAACAACGATTCCTTTTCACCAAAAATTGATGGATGATCCAAAATTTAGAGAAGGAGATTTCACTACAAAATTCATGGAAACATTTGAATTTTAATAGTTGAATAACGATTATTGAAAAGGGTGCTAAATCAAATTAGCATCCTTTTTTTTATTGTAATTGCCCTAAAAAAGAAGTTAATTGTTGGGCGATTAGTTTGTGTTCAGCTATTGTTGGATGCGCATCACAACCGCTACGAAAATGTCCTTCGTATAAAAAATGTTGCACGAGCGAATCGTTTTGTTGCGCAAAATAATGCGTCACTTTTGGCAATACATGTGCATGAAATTGACTCAACGTTTCTGTAGCCATTGGACTAGAACAGCACACAATTTTCGCCGTAGGATTGATTGTTTTTAAGTGTTGAATAAAACCAATATACTTTTGTACAAAGAGTGTTTCGTTTTGTAAACCATCGTTTTGACCCAAGGTAATGCAAATAATAGCTGGTCGCTGTGATGAAAGATTCCAGTGCTTCCCTTTTGGTTGAAAATCGATTGTGTGATATACTTCTGGCAAAGTGTACTTTTTCCCACAACAACTTCTTGTCAAACCAATTCCTGAAACGGATGAAAGTAAATAATCCATTCCTAAAGCGCGTGCCACTGTCGGCCCATAAGCATCGTACGCATTATGTTGATCGTACCAATCCGCCGTACTGCAATCCGATATACTCAGATCACTTCCATTTCCACAAGTGATAGAATCACCAATAAATTCGATGATTGGTAATTGCTTTATTGGAGATGGCACTAATTTATCGCAAATAATTTCATGAAACTGAATAAAACCAATTGCGCTTTCTGTGTCTTTGCAGATGGTTACGTGGTGAATGGTATCTGTTAAACCATTAGCAATGCTAATTCTGTTAAATTTCCCTGTTAACTTGATACGTTTCGGGACGCCATCTACCACAACGTGTATGTAGTTATGGTGATTGCCGTACTTCATTTCGTCCAATAACGTTATGGAACAATCCGTACCAGAAAAGGAAAAAGCTACATAAGCGCCAGGAGCCCAAACTTTCGGAGCCTGCTTATTACTAAAATCAAAACGTCCATGAAAAGAAATACCTGTTTCATCGAATGAAAACGATTGTTCCTTGCTTAACTCGTAGGTAAATCCAAGTAAAACAAGCAAACTTCCTAATAAAAAAAGATAACGCATGCGATCAATTTGAAGACAAAAGTAAGGAGAAAAACGATGTAACTACTTCACAATTAATCACAAGTAGGTGATAAAAAGTTAATTCACTGAAAAAAAACAAAAACACCTGTAACTTTTAATCCGTTTAAATGTCTTACATTCGATACGAGAGAATGACAACGAACGACTACAACAAAGCTGTGGAGAATTATGCGGATCCGATTTATCGTTATGCGGTAAGTATGATGCGCAATAAAATGCTCGCAGAAGACATTGTACAAGAAACATTTGCAAAAGTATGGGTGAAACACGAACAAATTCAGGCAGATAAAATAAAGTCTTATTTGTTTACAACAGCCTATCACTGTGCGCTTGATTCGTTGAAAAAAGAACAAAAATTAAGCACCTTAGATGGCACTGATGTCGCTGGTCAACATGAAAATCCACATCATTTTGACCTACAAGCACAATTACACGAAGCCTTGGACAAATTACCAAGTATTCAAAAGTCAGTTGTTTTGTTGCGTGATTACGAAGGATATTCCTACGAAGAAATTGCAACAATTACTGAATTGAATGAATCGCAAGTAAAAGTGTACATCTTTCGCGCACGACAAACGTTGAAGAACTATATAAGAAAGATTGAATTAATAGCATGAAAGCGCTGATAACATTAGCAAATTACGAAGCCTTCTATTTGGACCAATTAGAAGGTAATTTAACCGAAGAACAATCGGCTGAATTGCAGTGTTTTTTATTAGCGCATCCTGAACTTGTTGTTGATACAGATTCGTTTCATTTTCTAGAAAACAATGCGCAACTAGCTGCTTTTGAAAAGTCGCTTTTATTCCTTAATAATCCAGCGCAACCTATTACGCTTGAGCATTATACTTGCGCACTCATTGCCGAACAAGAAGGGATTTTAACAGCAGATCAAGCAAAGCAAGTTGCAAAATTGAAACTTAAACATCCAGATCTCGACACAACTCCCTACCCTACTTTGGTTGCACCAAAACTAAGTCATCCCAACAAAGAGCAATTAAAAAAACAGACCAGTCGCATTATCCCTATGCGTTGGTTAAGTATTGGAGCTGTGGCTGCAAGTATCGCATTGATTGTGACCATTAATTCGAAGCAAACTGTTCCTGTTGAAAAACACAAACCAGAAAAGATGGTTGCCAATCAACCAATTCGTTCACACAAAAAAAATAGCGGAAAAAGCCAAAAAAAATTAGAAGCAATTCAGCCAGAATTGATAAAAGTTAAGAGCTACATTTCCTGTTCGTTTCCAAAACCTGTTGAGCCTGTTGAACAAGAACATATGCACGAAAAACCGAGTGAAGAACAAATTATATTACCTGTCAATCCGATAGAAAACGCTCCAACAATTGCTTCGACTCAATTGAATCAACAAAAAAGCAACTCAATACCTCATGCTTACTCTTCTGAAAACACGAATGTGCTGGCATTGGTCACATCAATCATTGCGACAAAATTAAATACACCTATCGATTATAAAGTCACAAAACCCAACGAAAAAGAAAAAGGAGAAATCTATTTCAAAATTGGTCGATTTGAATTTTCACGCAAAGTTTCCAAGTGATTTGAGTTACATAAAAATGTGACAACTTATTCAACAGCTCCGCTAAAATTTGTGTAAATTTGTACAAATTAATCGTACAAAAACATGTCACATTCAGCTAAAGTTGATATTTCAAAAACGCTCAGCCAATTAGGAATTAATGCTGAAAACCTTGGTGCTTCTACTGGAAGTCATTGGTTAAACACATCTGGTGCTACTTACGAATCGTATTCACCAGTTGATGGAAAGTGTATTGCAACTGTAAAAAGTGCTACACCTTCAGACTACGAAGCAGTAGTCGCAAAAGCACAAGAAGCATTTTTAAGCTGGCGTATGATTCCCGCACCAAAACGTGGGGAAGTCGTTCGTCAATTAGCTGAAAAAATTCGTGCATACAAACAACCGTTGGGTGAATTGGTTTCTTACGAAATGGGGAAATCACTTCAAGAAGGATTGGGTGAGGTACAAGAAATGATTGATATCTGTGACTTTGCAGTTGGTTTATCCCGTCAATTATACGGTTTGACAATGCATTCAGAACGTCCAGGTCACCGAATGTACGAACAATACCATCCATTGGGAATCGTAGGAATTATTTCTGCGTTCAACTTCCCGGTTGCAGTTTGGAATTGGAATACAGCATTGGCTTGGGTTTGTGGTGATGTTTGTATTTGGAAACCATCAGAAAAAACGCCGTTAACGGCAATTGCTTGTCAAAAAATCACACAAGAAGTATTTGCTGCAAATGATGTTCCGGAAGGAGTATCTTGTTTGGTTATCGGTGATGCTGAAATTGGAAAAATAATGGCAAACGATGGACGTGTTCCATTGGTTTCAGCAACAGGTTCAACACGTATGGGGAAATCGATTGGTGAAGCAGTTGGACGTCGTTTGGGACGTTCTTTACTTGAATTAGGTGGTAACAATGCAATCATCATTACGGAAACAGCTGACTTGAAAATGGTTGTTCCAGGTGCTGTATTTGGTGCTGTTGGAACTGCTGGTCAACGTTGTACGTCAACACGTCGTTTGATCATTCACGATTCAATTTACGACAAAGTAAAAGAAGCTTTAGTAAAAGCATACAACCAATTACAAATTGGTGATCCATTGGATCAAAACAATCATGTTGGTCCACTGATTGACAAAGATGCAGTTGCTGCTTACCAAAACGCCTTAACGCAAGTGGTTGCAGAAGGTGGTAAATTAGTTGTAGAAGGCGGTGTATTATCGGGTGCTGGTTACGAATCAGGTTGCTACGTGAAACCGGCAATTGCAGAAGCTGAAAATCACTTCAAAATTGTGCAACACGAGACATTCGCGCCTGTTTTGTACATCATGAAATACTCAGGTGGACTTGAAAATGCTATCGCGATTCAAAACGGAGTGCCACAAGGATTGTCATCTGCAATTATGACAAATAATTTGAAAGAAGCAGAAGCATTTTTATCACAAGCTGGTTCAGACTGTGGAATTGCGAATGTAAACATCGGTACTTCTGGTGCTGAAATTGGCGGTGCATTTGGTGGTGAAAAAGAAACTGGTGGTGGACGTGAGTCTGGTTCTGATGCATGGAAAGTGTACATGAGAAGACAAACCAATACAATCAATTATTCGGACAGCTTGCCATTAGCGCAAGGTATCAAATTTGACTTATAAAAAATAAGATAAAATAAAAGCCCTTATTAGTTCAGCTAGTAAGGGCTTTTTCATTATTTTCGATTCAAAAAATATGCTAAAAAAAATCTATCATTTCTTGCATCCAAAAACACAAACAGTTTTTTTGGATTATAAAGTGAACTTTTCTCCTCGTTACGGGCATGGAAAACCAGCACACAACGAATTGTATGCCATCATCGATAACGAACGAGAAAACTACGAAGCACTCATAACAGAAATGTTAGCATTAAAAGAGCGTATTTGGGAAATCAAAGACAGCAAATTGGAAAAAGACAGTTTGCAACCAACGTGGAACAATGGTTTCTTACCTGGATTAGACATCATTGGTATTTATACCATGCTTACCAAATTTCGACCTGCAACGTACATAGAAATTGGTTCAGGAAATTCAACAAAAGTTGCTTTTAAAGCAAAAACTGATGCTGGATTATCGACAACAATTGTATCGATAGACCCACAGCCACGAGCAGAAATAGATCAGTTAGCGGACAAAATTATCCGAATGCCTTTCGAAAATTGCTCCATTGATTTGGTGGAAGAATTGAAAGAAAACGACATCCTTTTTATCGATAATTCACACCGAATTTTACCAAATTCAGATGCACTGGTGTTTTTCTTAGAAATACTACCGCGCTTGAAAAAAGGAGTCATTGTTCACATTCACGATATTTATTTGCCGTACGATTATCCACAATTCATGTGCGATCGTGCCTACTCGGAACAATACGGTTTGGCGTTTTTCTTATTGGCAAACCCTAAAAAATACCAACCAATTTTACCGAATTATTTTATTTCTGAAGACAAGCAATTAGCCAGTCAATTAGCACCAATTTGGAACCATGAAAACACGGCAAACGTTGAACAACACGGTGGATCGTTTTGGTTGCGTATCAATGAGTAAGAATACTATAATTCACACGTAACTGAACGCTCTATTGTGCTTTTTTTTTATTGATCCGTTTTTACAAATTTTGTTGATGAAATTTGCCCATTGATATCTTTGACACTATACAAATACGTTCCTTGTTCAAGCCCAGAAATATCAATTGTTTTTTCGAATGCTTGTTCAATAACTAACTTTCCTGATAAATCACTGATCATTAGTTGTACAGCCTTGTTTTCAAGCTTTTGATTGTTAATAGAAAGGGTAGCGTTTGCTGGATTTGGGAAAACTGAAAACGTTTCTTTCATAGGAATTTCAAGTTCATCTAGCCCTAAAACATCCAGAAAACCAGGAACGATATCTCCGTCTTTGTTGATGTAAACATAATGCATGTCAATGTCACCTGTTGAACTGTTAGTTCTAAGAACAAAAACAATACAACTGCCATCTTTTAACCCCAGTGTCTTCGCTTGAAAGTATCCAGCATCTCCTCCAAATTCTTTTTCCCAATGAATATTGTTTAATGAATCTTGCTTAAATACCCGAAACTTTGAAGTACAATTTGGAACACCTAATAAACAAAATTCTGTTGAATAAGCCCGGTAATAGTTACCATTTTGAAATTCACCATCTATAAAGTTAAAATTGACTTCAGGATCGGGAGAAAAATCATCTGTTCTTAATCCAATGAATTTTTTTGTTTTTGCATAAACAGTGGAGTCGTTCACAATAGTTACTGTTGCAAGAAAAAGTGTGTCTAAATTTGCATTTGGATCTAAGTTCCCAGAAATAATTGGATTTAAATCAATCTCTGATTTGAAATAATGAAAATAAAAGTACCGATTTGTAACCTGCTCTTTTAAAGATATATTTGAAAAAATGGTGTTGAAATTTTTATCGGTTTTATTTACCTTGTTTAACGAATGAAAAATCATGTACGTTGAATCGACGGGATTTTGTATAATTCCCTTTACATTATAAGCATTACTGATTAAATTACTCCGTTGAATTTCAATACCATTTATATCATATTCAATTAAATAAAAGGAACTAGCATTTATAGAAAATAGTGATATATAATTGTCATTCAAATTTTTAAAAGCAAATGAATTATAATCTTTACCAGGAATGTCGATATGAAAATTTGTAATTTTTTCAATGGTGTCCCCATCTTTTTTATACAGAGTTCGGTAACTATTTGAAGGAATGTTATCGATATTAATTAACTGTACGGAATCTGTTCTGCTAATTTTTCGTGTTGTAAAATAAAAATCATTATCAATTTTAAAGGAGCTTCCTAAGTTTAGAACTTCAATGCTATCAACATTGCCAATTAATGGGATGTATTTGATGTGTTTGGTGTACAAATTAAATAAGAAGTATTGATTGATGATCGAATCCGATGAATTGGTGAAGTTCAAATTTAATGGTACAGGAAAATTATTCAAAACACCAACTAAAGTTGAATCATCAAGTTGCTCTACATCTAATAATCGATCAACACGGTTCGTTTGAGAATAAACCTCTGTTGGTTGCGCAAACGAATTCATTGAAATCAAACATGTTTGAAGGCAAATGAATACTTTCAAGTAAATAAATTTTATTCTAAATAACATAAACATCAGTTTTTTGAAATTTTTGTGAAACAAGTACTTTATCTATTTGAAAGAGCATAAGCAGTACTTCAATACTGGTAAAAAACAATTGTTTGAACGAATATTCACAAGTAACTGAACGCTCTATTGCGCTTTATTTATTGATCTGTTTTGATAAATTTTGTTGATGAAACATGACCATTAATATCTTTGACACTATACAAATACGTTCCTTGTTCAAGCCCAGAAATATCAATTGTTTTTTCGAATGCTTGTTCAATAACTAACTTTCCTGATAAATCACTGATCATTAGTTGTACAGCCTTGTTTTCAAGCTTTTGATTGTTAATAGAAAGGGTAGCGTTTGCTGGATTTGGGAAAACTGAAAACGTTTCTTTCATAGGAATTTCAAGTTCATCTAGCCCTAAAACATCCAGAAAACCAGGAACGATATCTCCGTCTTTGTTGATATAAACATAATGCATGTCAACGTTGCCTGTTGTGCTATTAGTTCTAAAAACAAAAAAAATACAACTGCCATCTTTTAACCCCAGCGTCTTCGCTTGAAGGTATGCAGCATCTCCTCCAAATTCTTTTTCCCAAAGAATATTGTTCAATGAATCTTGCTTGAATACCCGAAACTTTGAAGTACAGTTTGGGACACCAAACAAGCAATATTTTGTTGAATACCCGCGGTAATAGTTTCCATTTTGATATTCACCATCGAAAAAATTTAAATTGACATCTGGATCTGGAGAAGAATCATCTGTTCTTAACCCAATGAATTTTTTTGTCTTTGCATGAACAGTGGTGTCGTTCACAATAGTTACTGTTGCAAGAAAAAGTGTGTCTAAATTTGCATTTGGATCTAAGTTTCCAGAAATAATTGGATTTGCATCGATCCTAGATTTGAAATAATGAAAATAAAAGTACCGATTTGTAACTTGTTCTTTTAAAATTACATTCGAAAAAATGGTGTTGAAATTTTTATCTGTTTTATTTACCTTTTGTAACGAATGAAAAATCATGTACGTTGAATCGATGGGATTTTGTATAATTCCCTTTACATTATAAGCATTACTGATTAAATTACTCCGTTGAATTTCAACTCCATTTATATCATATTCAATTAAATAAAAGGAATTAACGCTTGTGGAAAATATTATTACATAATTATCATTCAAATTTTTAAAAGCAAATGAATTATAATCTTTACCAGGAATGTCGATATGAAAATTTGTAACTTTTTCAATGGTATCTCCATTTTTTTTATACAGAGTTCGGTAACTATTTGGGAAAATGTTATCGATATTAATTAACTGTACGGAATCTGTTCTGCTAATTTTTCGTGTTGTAAAATAAAAATCATTGTCAATTTTAAACGAGCTTCCAGGATTTAATACTTCAAAAGTATCAACATTACCAATTAATGGGATGTATTTGATGTGTTTGTTGTATAAATTAAATAAGAAGTATTGATTGATGATCGAATCCGATGAAGTGGTGAAGTTCAAATTTATTTGCGTAGGTAAATTCTTCATTACACCTACTAAAGTTGAATCATCAAGTTGTTCAACATCTAATAATTGATCTGTTCGGTTCGTTTGAGAATAAACCTCTGTTGGTTGCGCAAACGAATTCATTGAAATCAAACATGTTTGAAGGCATAAAAATGCCATTAAAAAGCTGCTCTTTGATTTGTGTAACATAAACGCAATAATTTGAATAGTTAACAAATAACGTTAAATAATACATCATTATTGCTTCGTATGATAAAATGTAAATTGATTGAAATAATTGTCAATCGTTTTGTGTCATCTTTTCTATGATTGAAGAATCACTTGTATTTCAATATTAAATCAAACTATCGGCAATTTAATCAGTTCATTTGAAAAGCTATAACCCTCTCACCTTTTCCCCATTTTAAACGATATGCGGTAATAGAAAATTGGTAAGAAACCTAATTGCGACTTCTCTGCAATTGGCTCAGCAGAAGGATTCGCTAAATTGGGCGCGTACGCCAAAGTCAATAAATTTTTCGTATTGAAAATATTGACCAAGTCCAAGCCAATTTCATGCGTTGCTTTGTCGGCATTCAATTTCCAGCTTACTTTCAAATCAGCTCTGAAATAATCATTGAATTGACGTTCGTTGAACAAGGAATCTTTGAAAATGATTTCATTAGCAGCTGCTGTTCGGTCTAAATCGACATATCCATAACGTTTTCCACCTGCAACCGTAATTTTACCGCCAATACCAATGACTTGTTTTGCATTGATTGCAAATTCTTTTCCAAACAACATGTTTGCAGTATATGCACCGTTGTAAGATGTGTTGCGTTCAATATTGTCACTCCCTGCGTATTTACTGTCGTAAAGTGATGCTGTGAACAAGACGTAAAAGCTTTTATCGAAATATTTTTGAATGGTTAATTCCAATCCGTAGTTGGTTCCCGTTCCCGTATTTTTTAAACTATCCGGAAAGAATCGTGCAAATCCACTTCCTTGATTGATCATCGAAAAAGAAGAAGCCTGAACCGTTACTGGAATGTTGTACAAGTGTTGGTAATACACTTCCGTACGAATCTGGAATCCTTTTTTAAATGCTTTTTCATATCCCATAGCAATGTGAGCAGCTTTCGAAAAATCCATTCCTTTGTTGTCGTACACTTTGTTTCCAGCGTTGTCAAATCGGTGGTACGAATACACGTAATACGGTTGCGTTTGCGAATGAATTCCAGCACCAGCAAATACTTTTTGCCCATTTTTCATTGTGTACTTCCATCCTACGCGCGGTTCAAACAAGCTCAATGAATTACTCATCGAAAAGTATTGCGCATGCAAACCAGCCGTGACATCCATTTGCTCGTTCACACGGTATTTCCATTGCACAAACGGCTGGATCAATACACTAGATCCGAGGTAATCCCAACGATTCACAAATGCTGTATGACCGATATTTAACACACTGTCGGTCATGTTAAACGACAATAAATCCGCATTTAATCCTGCTTTGATGACTTGTTTTTTGGAAATCTTGTGGTTAAAACTGAAATATCCCGACGTTTTAATTGTTTTGAATTGAAAACCCATCAACGGATAAATACTGTCAATGTTAATGCGATTCGTGGTTGTATCGATTGATCTCACTAAAAAATCGTGGTTCGCATGTTGTTCTTCCAAGGAAGAAGAAAGGGTTGCGGTGAAAAATGTTTTTTCAGAAAGTGACTTTTTATATGTTAAACCAGTGGCAAACATCGATGTTCCAAAATATTGGTCGCGGTCACCTTCTCCGTAAAGCTCTTCTGTCAATTCGGTTTTATCAGATACTTTAATCGTGATATCACTTTTTCCACCTAATCCCCAGAACGACAATTGTCCGCCGTTTTTAGTTGGAAAAGTAAACTTAAATGCTCCATCACCATAAATAGGAACGGCATCTGTTCCAATACGAATTCCAGCAAATTGGAACAAGCTCAATGTCGAGTACCGTCCCATGATTAAATAAGACGCACGACTTTTTTTACTCAGTGGTCCTTCCGCTAATACTTCTGTTCCCAAGAAACCGAATTGACCTGTAAACTCGTGACGGTTGTTATTTCCGCTGCGCAATTTAAGGTCGAACACACCAGAAAGTGAATTTCCATATTCCGCAGGAAAAGCCGACATGAAGAAATCGGAATTACTTAAACTCTTGTTATTGATGATAGAAACGGGACCGCCAGTACTTCCTGAAATCGCAAAATGCGAAGGGTTTGGGATATCGATTCCTTCCACTTTGTACACAATTCCCAAGGGAGAATTACCACGTACAACGATGTCATTGCGGGAATCATCTGCTCCTTGCACACCCGCAAAATTACTCGCCATTCGGGCTGGATCGCCACGAGAACCTGCATAACGTTCTGTTTCTTCTACTGAAAACTGTTGTGCAGAAACCGTTGCCATTTCGTTCTTTACTTCGCCTTGTTTTTGAGCAAGAATAACTACTTCCTCCACTTCAGCAACCGATTCCAATAGTTTTACTTCCACCACTGATTCTGTTCCAGAATTGACCGTCACCGATTGCGTAGCTGCAATAAAAGAAGGTGCAACTACTTTTAAAACGTATTTTCCGACAACAACTTTTGTGATTACAAATTCGCCATTTTCATTGGTAATCGCAGTATATTTTGTTTGATCATCGAGCAATAAACTTACTTGTGCCCCAATAACTTCGCTTTCCGTTTCTTTTTCGACCACTTTTCCTCTGACGTTTTGCATGGGTTGCGCAAAAACAAAAGGCGCAAAAAACAAGGATAGTACAACAACTAAATTTTTCATAATCAATTGGTTTGATGTGTTAGTGAATGGTTTTTAAATAGGCTTCTTTGGTCCATTCTTTGATATAAACTGTTTTTAAATCCAAAATGCTCATTGGGTTGTTTTTTAAATTCCGCACTTTGGAGTAACTTAATTGAAAATCGTTAGCGTACCACAGTACCATTAATGGAGGATTTTTCATTAATTCCATTTCAGCTTTGGCGTACCATTTGAAGCGATCTACTTGGGTAGTTGCTTTACTAGCTTGTTCAAAGTAATAATCGAACACCTTATTAACATAGCGCGATTGATTCCAACGCGAAGGTTGTTTTAACGTGCTCGGGACAAATTTTCCGTAAAAATTAGACAGAAAAGTCTCGGGACTTGAATAATCAGCAGCCCAAGCAGTGCGAAAAATATCGCCTTTTGCAAAATCTGCATCTTTTTCTTTGAGTTCAAAACTCGATCCATCAATATTCACGTGAATACCTAAAACTTGATACAATTGTGTCGCTACCTCATCGGCAATTTGAGAATTGACATCGCTGATATTGAAACGTAAATTAACATTGCCAAAATTTTCACCATTAGGATAACCCGCTTCAGCAAGTAATGCGCGTGCTTTCTCGGGATTAAAACCATAACTTACTTTGCTAACAGCTTCAAAATTGTACCCTTTAAAAAAATTGCGAATCGGAGGAACAATACCGAACAATCCCGGCTCATAAAACTGTCCCTTCAATACTTTCTGCGTTAACTTCTCGCGATCAACTGCGTAATTAAATGCTTGCCGCACGCGCACATCTTGAAATCGCTTTTCAGACATGTTGAAAAAGTAAAAATTTGTAAACAATAATGGATTATTGTACAACACCATCAGGGGAGGAACAGCGTTAAAATCCTTGATTCTTCCTTCGAGCATCTTTGTGATTTTCGAAGTTGGTAACGAATTAATCAAGTGAATTTGTCCTTTTTCAAACAATGAAAGTTGCGCCAATTGATCGGGTTGAATATGAAAAACAACACTATCCAAATAAGGCAAGCTGTTTCCTTTTGCATCGGTTAAATAGTAATCCGGATTTTTTACCAGTAGCACTTTTCGGGTAGTTTTAGAACTTTTTTGTGCAAGCATGAACGGTCCTGTGCCAACAATATCATTTTCGTGCTGCGCCTGAACCACTTTTTTAGAAATGATTGCGGCATTTGTTTGCGCAATTTTGTTGATGAAATTGTGATCTGGAGCAATCAAGGTCAATGTGATTTCATTTCCAGTTATTGAAATTCCAGATATATTCTTCGCTTTGCCTTTAAAAAAAGCCTTCGCTCCTTTTAATTGGTCGCGGAATAATAGCAAATATGCTGCTGATGGCTCACCGACTTTTGATGGTTGACACGCTTTTTCGAATGTAAAAACGACATCTTCAACCGTTAACTTTCTATCTTCTAACGATTCAAAAACAGGATTTTCGTGGAAATAAACATCGTTGCGCAATTCAAACGTGTAGGTTAATCCGTCTCCTGATACATGCCATTTGGACGCAATTTGCGGTTGCACTTTTAAATCATTAACGTTGAAACTAACGAGACCTTCCATTACTTGACTCAAAACGGAATTCGTATACATGTCCGTGACATCACGAGCTAAATATGTTCCTGGATCATTTTGCAAAGCCAGCGACAAGGTACCGCCTGCATGTTCAAATTGTTGCTTGTTTGACGAATTGGAACAATTGGCAAAAACGAACAATAAAACAAGTGATAAAAAGAGTATTTTCATAAGTTTTGTTGTAGTATCTATGTACAATTTTACAAAAAATAATCTGGAAAAAAGAAAAAATAGCAAGGGTTTGTTAAAATTGAGCAAAAATAAAAACAAGATTTAACCCTCAGATAATAATATAATTACCCTTTTATGAACGAACTGTAAAAATTGTAATTAAAGTGGTTTGGAAAATTAAATAATTGAACTTATACTTGTACTAGATTTCTAGAAGCTACTAGCAAAGATGAAAAAAATTAAAGTTCTACTGCCCATATTAATTGCTTGTTTCGTACATTTTACAAGCCTTGCTAATCTATCGATAGAGGGGAATTATCAAGGTAAAAGTTTGTACGTTCAAAATCCAGAAAACAGCGATGGCTTTGGTTATTGCATCACAAAAGTGACTGTTAATGGAAAAATTCTGCCAAGCGGGATCTCACAAAGTGCTTTTGAAATAGATTTCACCATCTTTAAAATCGCAATTGGCGAAAAAGTATTTATCGTAGTGGAACACAGCGATGATTGCAAACCGAAAATAATCAATCCCGAAGTGTTATTACCGCAAAGTACGTTTTTTACAGTTGAAATATTGATTACGAATAGTGGATTATTGACCTGGAAGACAACAAACGAACAAGGAAAACTACCATTCATTATCGAACAATTCCGTTGGAACAAATGGGTACAAATTGGTGAAGTTCAAGGAAAAGGAACACCCGAAACGAATAGCTACGAATTTCAAATAATGCCTCATTCAGGTGAAAATACCATTCGAGTGGTGCAAATTGATAATTCAGGAGATAAACGTGCTTCTAAAATTGTCAAATTTCAATCAACTGTTGCAGTCGTTGAAAAGAATCCCGTAAAAGTAAAAAACAGCATCAATTTTACTGCGAATGGCGTTGCTGTAGAAACAAAATATGAGATTTACGATGCCTACGGAAACATCGTCAAAAAAGGAGTGGGCAATTCTGTTCCTTGCTCCAATTTGTCAAAAGGCGCATATTATCTTAATTTTGACAACAAAACTGAGAAGTTTTTCAAGAATTAAGGATTGTTTCTATTACTTCACACCCATTTACCATGAACAAAATTGAACACATCGGAATAGCCGTAAGCAATCTTGAAGAGGCTATAAAAACATACACCGAACTGTTAAATACTCCTTGCTATAAAACGGAAGAAGTGGCAAGCGAGGGTGTGAAAACTGCTTTTTTCCAAGTCGGCGATTCAAAAATCGAATTACTCGAAGCAACAAATGACGAGAGTCCCATTGCAAAGTTCATTGCGAAAAAAGGACAGGGAATTCACCACATTGCTTTTGATGTTACGGATATTGAGGCATCCATGGCCGACTACAAAGAAAAAGGTTTTCAATTATTGAACGAAACACCAAAAAACGGTGCTGATAACAAACTTGTTGCTTTCATTCATCCCAAATCTTCAAACGGTGTTTTGGTCGAATTATGTCAAGAAAAAAGTAAGTGAATCGATGAGTTAGAAGGAACTAAAACAGCTTGTAATCCTGCATTTCTAGCTCCCAGCACATGTCTTTCTGTATCATCCACAAACAAAGTGGTTGCCGGTTCAAAACCTTGGTCGTTACACACTGCTGTAAATATATCCTCCGATGGTTTACGCATGCCCATTTCATGAGACAAGTATACGTGGTCGAAAAAATCTGTCAATTTTTTTCCAGGCATTGTGGCTGTCAACGCGCGATTAACGGCATCGATATGCAAGGCGTTGGTATTACTCAACAGGACGATTTTTCGTGATTTACGCAAATCCGTCAACCAATCCAACCGTTCTTTCGGTATGGTTAAAATCATCGCATTCCAAGCGTGAACAACTTGATTCGCATTGCAACCTTGCGGTAATAAATCCAATAAACGATTGACAAAATGAAAGGGAGATACCTCTCCGATTTCAAAGCGATCAAACAATTCGGTTTGGGCAGCTTGTGTGTATTTTTCATCAAAATCAATCAACCCGAGAGCTTTGAAAGCATCAGCTGTTTTATTGTAATCGATATCGATAATGACACCGCCTAAATCGAATATAATTGCTGTTGGTTCGTCTATTTTCATGCAACAAAAGTAAGGGAAAACAATTAGTTAATTACCTTTGATAAAAAAACGCCATGAAAGCTATCGGGGAAAATTCAGTTGTACTTTGGGAAACGCTTTCGGTGCAACTTTCGAATGAAATCGTGATTCAAAAATTACACGAACAGTTAGCAAAAGACTTTGATCGAATTGGGAAACCCTTTGCTGCAATTGACAAAGAAGCACCCAATGATTGGATTGTTTTATTAGCAAAAGTCCTTTCAAAACTATCAACTGAAGAATTGAATCAATTGCTTTATGTGATCGATTTACCCGAAAACTGGTCGCGCCAATTGACCGCAGATCGCACTAATTTTCTCGACTTGGCAGAAGCAATTTTATACCGTGAATTGACAAAGATTTATTTTAAAATTCAATATTCTTCGCACTAAAATGAAATGCGTTTTTTGGAATTTTAACCGTTAAAAAACGTTATATATCAAATTAGCAAATTTTAATCGCCCTTTCGTGTTCATCCTTCCTATAATTTGTCTTAACTTTACGCACCATTTTAGTGCACAAACATGGATAAAGTTACCTACGTCGGAAATGCAGACGTAAATGCGATAGCGCATTTGTATCAATCATATTGTAAAGACCCAGAAAGTGTTGACATTGGCTGGAAAAAATTCTTCGAAGGATTTGACTTCGCACGAACAAATTTCGATGACGATGGCGCAATCCCTGAAAACTTTCAAAAAGAATTCAAAGTAATCAACTTAATTAATGGTTACCGTACGCGCGGACACTTGTTTACAAAAACAAATCCGGTGCGTGAGCGTAGAAAATACGAGCCAACATTAGCAATCGAGAATTTTGGTTTGGAAACTGCTGATTTGGAAACTGTTTTTCAAGCAGGTGAACAAGTTGGGATTGGAGCAGCAACGCTTTCTTCGATCATTCACCATTTAGAATTGACGTATTGTCAATCGATTGGGATCGAATACATGTTCATGCGTGAGCCGAATCGTTTGGATTGGTTCCGAAACAAAATTGAAATAACAAATCGCCCTACTTTTGATGTGAAACGCAAAATAGCTGTTTACAACAAATTGGTACAAGCAGCAAACTTCGAAGCTTTCTTAGGTAAAAAATACGTTGGTCAAAAACGTTTTTCTATTGAAGGTGGCGAAGCCTTGATTCCTGCTTTGGATGCATTAGTTGAAAAAGGAGCGGACTTAGGCGTTGAATATTTCGTCATGGGAATGGCGCACCGTGGCCGTTTGAATACATTGACAAATATTTTCCAAAAACGTCCGCAAGATATTTTCTCCGAATTCGAAGGAAAAGAATTCGATTACGACGCTTCGTTTGATGGGGATGTGAAATACCACCAAGGATTTACAAGCGAAGTAAAAAGTACTTCCGGAAAAACAATTGGTTTGACACTTGCGCCAAATCCATCGCACTTAGAAGCGGTAGACCCAGTTGTTCAAGGTATTGCGCGTGCGAAAATTGACCACACCTATAAAAGTGAAGACAAAGTTTGTCCCGTAATGATTCATGGTGATGCAGCTGTTGCAGGTCAAGGAATTGTTTACGAAGTCATTCAAATGGCACAGTTGGATGGTTACAGAGCTGGTGGAACAATTCACATTGTGGTGAATAACCAAGTTGGTTTTACTACGAATTTCCACGATGCACGTTCATCTACGTATTGTACCGATGTTGCAAAAACAACATTAACACCCGTTTTTCATGTTAATGGAGACGATGTAGAAGCAGTGATTCAAACGATCGAAATAGCAATGGAATACCGTCAGCAATTTAAAAGCGACGTTTTCATTGACTTATTGTGTTACCGTAAATATGGACACAACGAAGGTGATGAGCCAAAATTCACGCAGCCAAAATTATACAATATCATTGCAAAACACCCGAATCCAAAGGATATTTACTTGAAGCAATTACTTGCTGAGGGTACTGTTTCTGCAGATGTTGCAAAGAAAATAGAAGATGATTACAACGCGTTTTTAGAAAACGAACACGAAACGTCACGTAAAAATGACAAAGCGATTGTTTGGGATTTCTTGAGTAAAACGTGGGAAGGATACAGACACAGCAAACCAGCTGATTTTGATCAAAGTCCTGAAACAGGGATTGCGAAAGATAAATTGTTGGCGTTAGGTAAAAAGTTAGCTACCCTTCCCGAAGGAAAAAAATATTTCCGAAAAATTCAAAAGATATTCGACGATCGTTTAGCGGCTGTTGAAACAAATAATTTAGACTGGGGAACAGCAGAAATGTTGGCATACGCGACTTTATTGACGGAGGGAAATCCTGTTCGTTTATCGGGTCAAGATGTAGAACGCGGAACGTTCTCTCACCGTCATGCTGTAGTGAAAACAGAAGATACGGAAGAGGAAATTGAAACATTGAACATGCTAGCTGAAAATCAAGCTCCGTTTTCTGTTTACAACTCGTTTTTATCCGAATACGGTGTATTAGGTTTTGAGTACGGTTATTCATTAGCCACACCTCAAGGTTTAACAATTTGGGAAGCGCAATTTGGAGATTTCTTCAACGGAGCGCAAATCATGATTGACCAATTTATCACAGCAGGAGAAGACAAATGGTCAACGCAAAGTGGTTTGGTGATGTTGTTACCGCACGGTTACGAAGGACAAGGCGCAGAACACTCAAGTGGACGCATGGAACGTTTCTTGCAGCAATGTGCTGATGAAAACATTCAACTTGTAAATACGTCGACACCAGCCAATCATTTCCATTTGTTACGTCGACAAATGAACCGTCCATTTAGAAAACCATTGGTTGTTTTCTCTCCAAAAATGTTGTTGCGTTATCCATCGGCGACTTCTACCCTAGAAGAAATGGCAACAGGTCGTTTCCAAGAGGTAATCGATGATGCGAAAGCAAAAGTTGGAACAATTGATACAGTAGTTTTCTGTTCGGGTAAATTCTACTACGAAGCATCAGAAAAAGCAACAGAAATGGGCGTTGACAACATGGCGTTTGTGCGTGTTGAACAGTTATATCCGTTGCCACAAAAACAAATCGAAGCGGTTATTGCAAAATACCAACCAAAAAATATCGTTTGGGCACAAGAAGAGCCCGAAAATATGGGTGCATGGCATTACATTGCAATGAAGTTGCGCCATATCCCATTCATTGGAATTACCCGTGTTGCGGCAGCTGCTGCAGCTGAAGGATCGAAAAAATTACACGAACGCCGATTGAAACAATTATTTGCTGATTTGTTTCAATTTGCAAAAAAATAAATAAGTTTCTCTGACTAACAGAGAAAAAAGATAACTAAAAAGATAAGACGATGTCAATGCTTGAAATGAAAGTACCAAGTCCAGGAGAATCAATTTCTGAAGTAGAAATTGCTACATGGTTGGTTTCAGATGGAGATTATGTTGAAAAAGACCAAGCAATTGCTGAGGTTGATTCTGACAAAGCAACGTTAGAACTTCCTGCTGAACAAAGCGGAATTATTACTTTAAAAGCAGAAGAAGGTGAAGTGGTGAAAGTTGGACAAGTAGTTTGTTTGATTGACACTTCGGCAGCACGCCCTGAAGGCGCAGCAGCACCCGTTGCTGTAGTTGCGGAAAAAGTTGCGGAAGCAGCGCCAGTTAGCACACCTGCTCCTACAACGGCGCCTAATCCAGGTCCAGTTGCAGACAGTTACGCAAAAGGAACACCTTCTCCAGCTGCAGCAAAAGTCATTGCAGAAAACAATGTAAACGCTGCTAAAATTGCCGGTACAGGTAAAGATGGTCGCATCACAAAACAAGATGTTGTTGCAGCAATGGCCGCTGGAATATCAGCAGCTGATGCACAAGGTTGGGGTGGTACACGTGAGCAAACGCGTGAAAAAATGTCGATGTTGCGCCGTAAAGTAGCTGAGCGTTTGGTTTCAGTGAAAAATGAGACTGCTATGTTGACAACCTTCAACGAAGTAGACATGAAACCAATCATGGATTTACGTGCGAAATACAAAGATCAATTTGCGAAATTCCACGAAGTGAACTTAGGCTTTATGTCTTTCTTTACAAAAGCAGTAACAGAAGCATTGAATTTATTCCCTGCTGTCAACGGACAAATTGATGGCAATGAAATGATTTTCCACAAGTATGCAGATATCGGTATTGCAGTTTCTTCACCAAAAGGATTGATGGTGCCAGTTGTCCGCAATGCAGAACAAATGAGTTTGGCTGAAATCGAACGTGAAATCAAACGTTTGGCAATCAAAGCACGTGATGGAAAAATCACACCAGACGATATGACCGGTGGAACCTTTACCATCACAAATGGAGGTGTCTTTGGTTCGATGATGTCAACACCAATTATCAATCCACCGCAATCAGCGATTTTAGGAATGCACAACATCGTGGAACGTCCAATTGCTGTGAATGGTCAAGTTGAGATTCGTCCAATGATGTATTTAGCGTTGTCGTATGACCACCGCATCATTGATGGACGTGAGTCTGTTGGTTTCTTGGTGAAAGTAAAAGAAATGATTGAAAATCCAGAACGTATCATCTTTGGCGGAAAAGATCCTGCCGCTGTGTTATTGGGATTATAAAAAATAGCCTTTTCGCATTATCAAACCGTTACATTTATTTGTAACGGTTTTTTTTGTGGTCAATTTTAGTATTTTTAATGGCTTAAAACAGGACAATGAATCCCAAAATAGACGAATACATCAACAAGGCGAAACAATGGCAAGAGGAAATGGAACAGCTTCGTTCAATTTTATTAAGTTGTCAATTAACCGAGGAGCTCAAATGGGGCGTTCCGTGTTATACGTTTCAAAAAAGCAATGTGGTATTGATTCACGCTTTTAAGGAATACGTTGGACTCGGTTTTTTCAAAGGAGCATTATTGAAAGATGATGCAAACTTGTTAAGTAAACCAGGTGAAAACTCCCAATCATCTCGGCAGTTGCGGTACACGAGTCTTCAAGAAATACAAGCCAACGAACCAATTATTCGCGCTTATTTGTTTGAAGCTATCGAAGTTGAAAAAGCGGGATTGAAAGTGACGCTAAAAAAGACAGAAGATTACGATATTCCAGTTGAATTTCAAACAATCCTTGCTGGAAACACCGCATTAAATACGGCTTACGAAGCATTAACTCCCGGAAGAAAACGTGCGTATTTGTTGCATTTCTCTGGAGCAAAACAAGCGGAAACACGCATTTCTCGAATCGAAAAGATGATTCCACGCATCCTTATGGGAAAAGGCTTTAACGATTGTATTTGTGGACTTTCCAAACGCATGCCAGGCTGTGATGGTTCGCATAAATTTTTGCCATGAAAAGCAGTATTTTTACACTTTTTAGTGGTGGTATAGGTTTGCTCCTAATCTGTTTACTATTGTATTCAAATAATCATGTTGATCCTTCTTGGGGAAAATGGTGGCAACTCAAACCACTTGTTATTGTACCATTGGGAAGTGCATTTGCGGGTCGAATAATTTATTATATTCATCCCAAAAAACCAATTCAACAATGGAAAATGCTCCTTTTTGTTTTGGGTGCAATTACTTTCTTTTGCATGAGTTGCTGGATAAGCATTATTGTAGGATTGGACGGAACATTGTGGAATTAATAAACAAAAAATAAAAAACATGAAAATTTTAAAACGTGCTTTACTCGTCATTATCAGCTTAATTGTTTTGGTACTTGTCACTGCCTTATTTATAGATGGCAAATTTGCTGCAACAAAGAAAATAACGATCAATCAACCCAACGAAGTGGTTTTTGCATACATCAAGCAATTGAAAAACCAAGATAATTACAGTGTTTGGGGCAAAATGGACCCAAAAATGAAAAAAACGTATAAAGGAACAGACGGAACAGTTGGGTTTGTTTCTGCTTGGGAAAGCAAGGATAATAATGTTGGAGCTGGTGAACAAGAAATTATCAAAATTGATGAAAACAAACGCATTGATTATGAATTGCGTTTCAAAAAACCAATTGAATCCGTTTCACCAGCATTTATGACAACAAAAGCTGTTTCAGCGACTGCTACTGAAGTACAATGGGGATTTAGTGGTGAAATGGTTTATCCGTTGAATATCATGCAGTTATTCATGGACATGGACGCGATGATTGGTGATGATTTCGAAAAAGGATTGACGAAATTAAAAGGAATCCTAGAGAAATAATTACTGCGTTTGAAAAAATTAGCATCCCTTACAAATCGAGAAAAGCAATTGGTGCTTGTAACGCTTGGCGTTATTTCAACGCTTGGTTTCATGCTGAAATTGCCACGCATTTTCCATGGAATTGACAAAGAAATGCACACCCTGTTTTATTTCTTTGCGGCGTTTGTGTTAACAGCTCTGTATCCGAAAAAACACGTGTTCATTGCCTTGTTTTTAGCGTTTTTTGGTGTTTGCATCGAAGTAGCGCAACATTTATCGAACCGTTTGTTTGTAAAACGCATTCATGGTCGATTTGATATTGAAGACGTCATTGCAAATTGCAAAGGAATACTATTTTTCTCACTGATATATCTTTGTTGGAGGTTGTTTAAAAAGACCACAGCGTAATCACCATGGTCTTTAGCAACCATTATTTGACTCGTTCAATGTTGATTTCAACTTCCTTACCGGAGTAAGCAATACTAGCGTTAGAAGTGAAGATCATTTTATTTAGACCGTGTTTTTCAACAGCATATTTCCCGGAGATGTTGTAGAGAAAGTAGTCCAACGAATCCAAATCACTGCCATTGCATTCCAGGCATTGTTGTTGGTAATTCAAAAAGAACGATTTTCCTTTGTCTTGAAATTGCCAATTGGCAACTGCATCTTGATTTTTCCAACTCCAACTAGCATTGGGTATCGAATCATAGATATCGACATCTTTTGATATAGTCCAAACACCATTGATTTGCGATTTTGTACCGTCAATTACAATAGCTTTTACTAACCATGTTTCTTTTTTCATCAAACGTTTCGAGAAACGTTTTTCTTTGTTACACGCAAAAAGCGCAAACAACGGTAATAAATAGATTAACTTTTTCATCTGTTTTTTTATTTAATTTATTTTTCTTCCTTTATATTCCCACTTATAAAAAGTAGTATTATAAGACCCATTAACATAATCACCAGTAGTGAAATTCATTTCGACTATCCCATCAAGCCTAATGTGAGCATCACCTTGTAGATAATCACCTGCTAAAACTCCTGTTTGTCCGAAAGTCCAAAACTGTCTATAATTAACTTGGTATCCTCTATTAATTAATTCTAAACAATTCGACCCAATTCCATTATAATTATAGATGTCAATTCTTCTGTCACTAAAATAATCTCTGTAATCAATTCTAATATCTATACTATCATTTAGCAATGGAGATTTCATTCTGTAAGTTCCCTCCATAAAAGTGGTATCGAGAAAATCATAAGTAGGCAACTGAGCAATTGTTAAATATTTAATAATTGAATCCACTCCATCATCGTTTGGAAAACAAATGGTATTGGGTTTTTTCTTAACTACTAAAGTTATTGGAATTGTCTGACCTACAAAGGAATTGTCAAAAAACCTTGTTACTTCTTTTGTGTGTAAAACCTCAGCACCGATATACCAAGTATATGCTGCATTATTTTCTTTAGCTGAAAATCGAACATTCTTGCTGCTAAAAATCATATCCGTGTCAGTAAATCGAGCAAAATTGTTGTTTCCTGTTGTCATTTCCTCCATTAAAAAATTGGCACTTGTTTCTTCTGCACATCCGCAATCCGTTAAACCATTGGTCATACTCGGCTGTTCTTTTCGGCAACTTGTGAGCAATGCGAATGCAAAGAGTATAAAGTATAATAGCTGTTTCATGTTTTCTCTTTAATTTATTTTTCTTCCTAAGTATTTTCTAATAACATAATTTGGGTTTGTTATTGAGTTAAATGATAAATTCATTTCAACTTTTTTAAGCCCAATGTTTTTGATTCTGCCTCGTAGATAATCACAAGCAAGAACGGCTGTTCCGCCTAATAGATAAAGTTCTTTGTAATTAGATCCATGTATCATTTCAATTTGATTCAAACAATTACTTCCTTGTCCATCATAATTATAAAAATTGACTTTTGGTAACCCTAGAACTTTTATCACTTGAATTTCAACATCAAAACTATCAGGCAAATGATCAGCTTTAACTCTATACACACCTTCAATAGATCCGAAATCAACATCTGCTCCCATATCAATTGGAAAACTTGTAATCGTTAAGTACTTTACTATAGAGTCAATTCCATCATCGTTTGGAAAACAAATTTTATTAGGTTTTTTTTTATGAACTAACGTAATTGGTACAGTTAGACCTACAGTTGATGTTCCAAAAAAACGTGTAACTTCTTGTGTTTCTAGAACTTCAGACCCAATGTACCATTTGTAAGAACCTCCTTCTTGCTTTGGTCTAAAACGTACATTCTTATTAAGTTGAATACTATCTGTATCCGTATAATATGCCACAGAGGGAACATTAACAGACTGTTCTTCCATAAAAAAATCAGCACTTGTTTCTTCTGCACATCCGCAATCTGTTAAACCATTGGGCATACTCGGCTGTTCCTTTCGGCAACTTGTGAGCAATGCGAATGCAAAGAGTATAAAGTATAATAGCTTTTTCATAATCATTGAATTTTAGTTCCTATGAATGTTCGTTTTGGAAAGGGAGTGCCTAATGTATATGGACCAATCACAGGTGCTGAATAATAGTTAATGGTAATTTTGTTTGTTTTAGGGTCATAAATCCCAACTGTTGATTGGTTGAATATACTTTGTTCTTCATCATATACAACGTAATTGGTTGGTAAAGGATATCTTATTCCACCAGCATTAGTAAAACAACGTGTTGTACTTCCAAAATCACCGCTAATAAAAAACCAGTTGTGGTTGCCATCCGGTAGATTTTTTATGCCTAATCCAATATAATAGCCATAAGGTGATGTGGGAACATTAATTCTTGTTGTATCAATTTCAATAGTAAACACATGCGCTGGATCATTGGTATTGTAACCTGAGTACTTTCCTGTTAAAGGGTCAGGTTGTACATTTCGTATGGTGAGGTATTTGATTACCGTATCAACACCGTCATCATTTGGAAAGCAAATAAGGTTTGGTTTTGCATGAACAATTAACCGAACGGGAATGGTGCCGATGGTGTCTGTAAAATACAAACCAAAATCTTTTGTTGATTGCGTTATGGAATTGGCACCTACTTGCCACTCGTAACTAATGGCGTTTTTTATGTTTGCAGAAAAATAAACATAAACATCAGTTTCGTATTGAAAATTTGCAGGATTGCCATCATTGTATCTAATTGGCATCGCAATGGTGTCTAATTCTACAAATTCCTCACCAAATTTTTCACCCATTTGAAAATCGGCACTCACTTCTTTGGCACAATCACAATTATTGTTTTCGTTCATACTCGGCTGTTCTTTTCGGCAACTTGTGAGCAATGTGCAAACAAAGAGTATTATGTATAATAGCGGTTTCATAAATTAATTTTTAGTTTAATTTTCTTCCTTCATAGTACCACTCCTTGACTTCAATATAGCCCCCCGCATTTGGTCCACCATTAACCGAAGTTCGTGAATGAAATTCAAGCAAAGCACTTTGGTTAAGTCGATTTTCAATTTTACCAGAGATTCCATTGCAAAAAGAACTTACTCCTGAATAACTGAATTCTAATATTCGATATCCAACATAATCAACTCTTCTAAGTTCATTTTCACTGCAAGACGATGAACCATCAAAATTGTAAACATCAACTATTCTTTGTCCTTCATATTTTCTGGCGTTTATTGTGATATCAATACTGTCGCCAGTTCCATTTCTATTTTTAACACGATAAGTTCCCTCAATGGGCCCAAAGTCTATTTCTTCATTGTCACCATAATATATGGGGTGTTGAGAAATGTGGAATACTTTTGTTATCGAATCATATCCATCGTCATTTGGAAAACAGGTGTTGTTTGGTTTTTTCTTTACAACTAATGTTATTGGAATATTAGATCCTGCCCATTGACTCCCAAAATACCGACTTGCTTGTTGAGTTGTGAATTGCTCTGCTCCAATATACCACTTGTATTCAGCATCTTGCTCCTTTGCAGAGAAACGTATATTGATTCCATTAAAAGTAGTATCAGTTAGTACCCAGATATTATCTGGCGGGGAAACATTTTCCTCGATATCAAAATCCGCACTCACCTCCTTCGCACAATCACACGGGTTTTTTATAGCACTTAAATCCGGCTGTTTGTGCTTTTTACACGCTAGAACAATTAAGATGAAAACAATAAGACTTGCTGTTTTTGCTAGTTGTTTTTTCATGATTGACGCAATTTAATTTGTAGTAGTAGTTGTTTAATCTTGTGATGGTTCTGTTATCAATTATAAGAATAAATAAAAAGTTGCACAAATAATTTAACAAATAAATCTAATTTGCTATTTTAGTTGAGCTTCTTTAAAAATCATCGCATGAAAAACAACTTAATGGAACTTCACTTTGAAGTAACGATCCAAACGACTGCTGCACACTTATGGGATTGCTTGTGGTTGCCAGAAAATTACAAGTTGTGGACCAGTAAATTCTGTGCTGGAAGTTATTACGAAACATCGGCTTTTGAAACAGGTAGCGATATTCGGTTTTTAACACCCAATGGTCAAGGAATGTACAGTGTGATTGAAGCAATGGAGCCATACAACTTAGTCGTTTTCAAACATCTTGGAGAAATCACCAATTTTGAAAACGAAGTCAATTCGGACGGAAGTCAATTGTGGAAAGATGCCCGCGAGCGCTACGAAATAACAGAAAACGGAAAGGTATTGACCCTAAAAGTAACCGTTGATACGCTTGAAATGTATGCAAATCACATGAACCGTATGTTTACCGAAGCACTTGATGTATTAAAAACGCTGGCGGAGAAGTGACATTAATTCAATTTCTTAAAATACGCTTCAGCTTGTTCCAGAAATCCCCAGCCAATTGCTTTTAAATTCACTTCGGTAGCTAGGATAATAAATACATCGTTTGCTTTGATTGCTTGCTCAAAATCAACTCGATTGGTCAGTAATTCTTTTGTTAACGATTCCGGATAAACCTGCTTGTTGTAATACCAAAAATGCGTTTGATCAAAAACACTTGAAATTCCAGCATTGTACATTCCCCAAAAGAAACTATCTGAAACAACCAATACGTTTGGTTTTTTTGAATCCTTTTGTTCGAAGCGAAACTCAGGATAAGCCATTGTTAATCCTGGCACATCAAACAACAGGTTCATGCCATCACCAATGTCTTTGTCTTCAAATTGCGCTAAATTTGACGTAACAATGTTCTTCGTGACAATGTTTCCTAAATCTACTTGTCGAACGCGTTCAATGTTTTTAATCAATGAGTCGGCTGCTAAGGTCATGCCATAATGACTCCAATGAATACCTAGTTTTGGGAAAAGCGGAAAGTCACTCGTCTTTTTTAGTTCTAAAAACCAAGCGTTGAAATCAATAAAATTAACCGTACTTGTTGCTAATTGCTGTTTGAAACGAAAATAATTTGTACGCTTGTTTTGCTGTTGCAAACGAAAGCGCTTAGGGAAAAATGCGGGATAATACGACGCTTTGCCAGCAGCGAAGACAACGATCAACTGCTTGTTGCGGCGTTTGAATTGTTCGCTTAAAAACGCAATGCGCCTTGCAGTTTGTACAATGCTGTCTTGTCCGATAAAGTCTTTTCCATTGTACGCATCGATATAGGCTTGTTCGTACAAATAATTTTCTTTGCCAACGATTACACCATTTGCATTCGCTTGTCGAAACAACCAAAAATCAAGTTGATTATTCAAGCGAACACAGGTATTACGAAATCCAAAACATGCATTAACATATTGCTCTTTTTTCTTTTGGTAGGTTGACGCAAACCAATCGTTCCAAGAAAAACGGCGGTACTCTGGTTCAGCCAAAGCGCCATTCAAGGGTTTTTCTTCGAAGAATTTTAAACGCGCTTGCAGTAATGGCAGAAAGAGCATTGCAAAAATGATTCCCAGCAACGTCCGTTTAAAATAAAGTGATTGCTTGCTCATCAGAAACGGAAATAAATAAATGGATTAAAACCTACTGTTGTAATAGCTGAAACAGACAAGATGAACAAAACGAGTGTCGTTAAGAGCATCACCAAATGTCGTGCATTGGAATAATCTCCAAAATAAACAGCTCGTTGAATCTGCATGGTACGCTTGGTCACAGCGAAAAACGCGAAAAACAGCGCGACAATTAGCATCGATTGGGATTCCATTGAAAGCGCAAATGTATCATGCCCACTGAAAGAAAATAAGCGCTTGATGAACAAAAATGCCTGATCGATTTTCTCAATCCGAAAAAAGACCCAACCAATCATAACAAGGAAAAAAGAAAGTACCATGCTCGGCAACGCACCAATTTTGGTTAGCATTTTACCAAAAAAAGCACGTTCGATGACAATGAAAAAACCGTGATAAGCACCCCACAAAACAAAACTCCAACTTGCTCCATGCCACAATCCTGAAGCTAAAAAGACAAGTGTTAAATTCAAATACAAACGTGGAATGGCTACTTGATTTCCCCCCAAAGGAATGTACAGGTAGTTTTTCATCCATGTTCCTAAGGAAATATGCCACCTTCTCCAAAATTCGGTAATGCTTTTTGAAATATAAGGGTTGTCAAAATTTTCTGCAAAACGGAATCCTAACATGCGTGCTAAACCAATTGCCATGTCGCTGTATCCACTGAAATCGAAATAAATTTGCAAGGTATAAGCAATGGCTCCAATCCATGCGGTACTGGTTGATAGTTCGTTGTAAGGAAGAGCAAATATTTCATCTGCAAGCAATCCCACTTGATTGGCAATCAATACTTTTTTAGCTAATCCCAATACAAAGCGATAAAAACCATGCAATTTGTCATCTATTACATCCGGTCGAACGGTAAGTTGATCGGCCAAATCGTGGTAACGAATGATTGGTCCCGCAATTAACTTCGGAAACAAAATAATGTACAACAAATAATCTTGAAAACGTTTCAAGGGTTCATGCGTTTTCCGGTAAACATCTACCACATACGTAATTGTTTCAAACGTGTAAAAAGAAATGCCAATTGGTAAAATCAACTTTACCCAATGCATGGGTTGTATTCCAAAAACTTGCGCGATTCCATTGATGTTTTCGACAAAGAAATTGGAGTATTTGAAATAAACGAGCAAGCCTAAATTGATGGTGATTGATAGCGCTAATAAACCTTTTCTTTGATTCGTACTTTGGCTTTCATGCATCTTTCCAACAAGGAAAAAATCGATAATTGTAGTGAGCAAGATGACAAAGATGAATTTTGGCGCACCCCACGCATAAAAAAAACAACTTGCAGCGAGTAAAACAAGGTTCTTAAACTTTCTTGGAGTCAGAAAATAAACAGCCAAGAAACTTGGCAAAAAATACAACAGGAATAAAATACTACTAAAAACCATTGAGCGAATAAAGATAGAAAAAATAGGGTAATCAATGTATCAACTATCTTTTACCAACCAATTCCCCGCTTTTATCGTTCGTAAGAATGGCTAGTTGCAGGCAATTAACTATTTTTGAACTAAAAATTACACTATGCGCTTTTTATTTATCGGATTTTTTGTTGGTTTGCTAGCGGCTTGTTCGGACAACGCTCCTGCCAAAAAGGAAATTATCAATGTGGATGCATTGTATAAAAAATACCCCGATAGTGTTCCGTTCATTATTGCACATGGAAATAAGATGGTGGACAAATACAATTTCAATGCCGCATTGAAAGATGGAGCAAAAGCTTATCGTTTGCAACCAAACAATTTAGACGCACGCTTTTTGTACGCAATGGCACTTAATAACCGTGCTTCACGAACAGTTTCTGATGTGTTCAATGCTCAAAAACATTTCAAATTCATCGTTAAAAAAGAACCGAAAAATTTAAAAGCAATCATTGCATTGGCTTCTACCTATTCGCAACAAGGTGATTACGAAAAAGCTTTTGGCTTCATCAATAATGCCTTGAAAATTGACAAGCATTACCGCGATGCGTACATCATTAAGGGAACGATTTATTTGAGTTTAGGAAACAACAAATTAGCGAAATCCTCGTATCAAACTGCTTTGGACCAAGATCCCGATTTTTACGAAGCTGCATTGCGCCTTGGAATGATCTATCAAAGTGAAAACGATCCGTATTGCATTGAATATTTCACTACTGCAACGCAATTGAAACCAAACGATATTGAAGCCTTGTACAATTTGGCGTTTGCCTACCAAGAATTCAACAAAAACGAAGAAGCGTTGGCAACTTATCGCTTGATGTACAAAAAAGACCCAAGCTTTGCTCCGAGCCTTTTCCAACAAGGTTACATCAAACAATTCAATCAAAATCAAATCGATAGCGCTAAATTTTATTACGAAAGATGTTTGGCAAACGAACCAAGATACGTTGAAGCGTGGCACAATTTGGGTATGATTTTCGAAAGTAAAGGCGACAAATTTGAAGCGATTAAATACTACAAAAACGCTGTGAAATACAACAAAGATTTCGAACTTTCAAAAACAGCTATCACGCGCTTAGCAAAATGACTCTAAAACAAAGCGCAATCTTTCAAACTGTTTTAGAAGCAGCTCTTCCTCTTGCTGGGTATTTTTTTTGGCATTGGGACACGAGTTTCATCTTGTTGTTTTACCTACTCGACTGGATCTTATTTCTGGCGATTAATTCGGTGAAAGCAAAAAAACGCTTCGCTTTCAGTCAATTAGCAATTGAAAAGAAACAAGCTATTCGCACACTTTTATTGGGGACTGCTTTCCTAATTATCACCTGTTTTGTCGTGCTTTTGACCATGCAATTGCTTCAACCAACTTTTAATTTCAGCGAGCGTGTTGTTGCATTTTTGCGCTACAATGATATGGGGATTGAACAAGGTTATGTCTTACTACCCTTGTTGTTGTTGAATGGAATTTCCGTTTACAAACAGCAATTCATTCGACCAGAACTATATAAGTACTTGACGATGGGACAACTCATTAACGAAAGTTCGAAACAAGGCTTGTTGTTACTCGCATGTGCTGGTTTGTTTCTAGGAGTCGCCCTATTCGTTCAACTTCCAGAAGAAATCTTGTTATTCAGCACCATCATTGGCACAACGGGTTATCGAATTGTTGAGCGTTTGAAATTTGCGCGCTTATTTCAATAATCAGCTTTTTACTTCATGGAAAATAATCCCCATTCTTGCCAATTCATCTAAAATAGGATTGTACACCTCAGGAACTATTGGTAATACAACACCACTTAACTGAATTTGATCTTGTAACATCATTTTAGCGCAAATGGCAACTGGCAAACCAACTGTATTTGACATGGCTGTGTAAACCGGATCCTCACCAATGGTCACCATGGACGAGTCAATTGTTTCTTTTTTGCCATTCAATTCGTATTCGAACTGATGCACCATCACCAACATGTCTTTATCATTTGGCGCTAAACTCCACTTATCAACTAGAATTTTTTCCAGCAATTGCGCTGGACTTGCATTCGGAATTCCTAATTGAACAGTACTATCAAAAATACCCAACCACTCAAATTTATCGATGGAATCAACTCCGTACTGTTCACAAGCGGCTAGCCATTTTTCTTCAATAGGAACACCTTCGTTGAACGGTAAAAATGCATTGATAAAATCGCGTGGCGTAAAAAACTCAGAACCTTCCATCGTGTATGAATCATCTGTCATACCGAATTGCACAAAGATGTTCCAATAATGACAAAATCCTGCACGACGCAATGTACCACGGTAAATGGTAGGAATTGCTTCCAAGCCATAAATACTTCGGTACGACAGCGAATCTCTGTTGGCATAACCATCAAAAAGTCCATAACCAGGAACTTCAACGGTATCCAATCGGGTAAATAATTGGTTGTATGTAATGTATTTGTATTGGTTGCGGTCGATGTATTGTGCAGCTTTCCCTTGTCCAGCAACAACAACATTTCTTGGATTCCACGTAAATTTATAGTGCCACGGATTATTATCCGATTCAGGAGCAATCAAACCACCACAATACGATTTAAAACTCGTAATTTTAGCGCCTTCGTTGCGTAATTCGTCGATAATCCGCATCGCGCTCATATGATCTATACCTGGATCAACTCCAATTTCGTTCATGAACAACAAACCTGCTGCTTTTACCTCATCATTCAATGCTTTCATTTCTGGTGAAACATACGAAGGGGTAATCAAGTTCTTTTTCAATTGGAGGCAATCACTTGCAATTTCAATGTGAAAACGAGCAGGCAACATACTGATGACTAAATCAGCTTGCGCAATTTCAGGTAAGCGTTCTTCTTGATTGAGTGCGTTGATGGTTAATGCAACTCCTCGTGGGTGCTTGTTCAACTTGCGTTCCACCATTTCCAATGATTGATCGACAACGCGCACTTGCCAATTGTTTGCAACGGAATGTTCCAATAAATAGCGAATGAGAGATGATGCTGACAATCCAGCTCCGAGAACAAGTATTTTTTTCATTGGTGTGATTACCTTATTGTTTCTTTCGACGAAAATAAGGAGCTAATTTGAAACAACGGTTAAATAACACACAAAATATTTAAGAATTGTTGTTATTTAAAATTTGTCTAGCATTCAGATAACCATTTTAAAATCTTTGTTGCGAGCACATCGCTTAATTTAAAATAGCTTTCGTTTGTCCAACCACCCACATGAGGCGTCAAAATGACCTTGTCGCTGTTCAATAAATACGTCAATTGTTCGGGCATTGATTCCGTGAAAAACGACTCAAAAGAAGCTTTTTCAAATTCGTTGACATCCAAGCCTACTCCCACTACGCGACCCTTTTCAATGGCCGCAATTAATGCAGTTGTGTCAACAATTTTACCACGCGACAAATTCAATAGGTAGATGGATTTGCCCAAGCCATCAAAAAACTCCTGATCGGCAAAATGAATCGTTGCTTCGTTTTGGGGAATATGAAACGAAATAACATCCGATTTCCGAATAACTGCTTCCAAGGTCGCTTCGATGACAAATTCTGAACCAAATCCCGTTTTGTATTTGTCGTAAACCAAACAAGTGACATCAAAACCACGCAGTTTTTTAGCAAATGCAGCACCATTGTTTCCATAACCGATAATTCCAACCGTTTTTCCGTCTAGTTCTTCACCGCGATTTCCTTCTCTGTCCCAACGACCAGCACGAATTTCATTGTGCGACTTTGGAATCTTGTTCATGAGTGCCAATAGCATTCCCAAAGCATGTTCACCAACTGCATTGCGATTTCCTTCTGGCGCATTGAATAATTGAATGCCACGTTGGGCGCAATAGTTTTCATCAATATTTTCCATTCCTGCTCCAGAACGCGCGATAAATGCCAAGTTTGGCGCATGTTGTAACAACGCTTCGTCCATTGGAAAACGCGAACGAATAACAATTCCAAAAGCATCTGCTAATGATTCTTGGCAACGTTCAAACGACCAATCAACAGCATCTACGCATGCTATTAATCCGCTAGCAGTCAATCGTTCGGCAAGTACCGGATGAACGGTATCTAAAAAATAGACTTTTTTCATATAAACAGTTGTTACCCTACGAAATTAGAGAAAAAGTGTTGAATAAAAACGTTTCTATTTCATGTCAAAAGAAATCAGGTAAATTCTGTGTATCTTCGCTGATTGAATTTAGTAGCATCGAAGAATATGAGCACGGCAATTGATCTTACAATTTACAATAGTCTTTCGGGAGAAAAGGAAAGATTTGAACCAATACATGCTGGTAAAATTGGGATGTATGTTTGTGGGCCAACGTTGTACAGCGAACCGCACATGGGCAACATGCGTACCTTTATCAATTTTGATCTTATCTACCGCTATTTATTGAAACTTGGCTTTCAAGTAAAATATGTGCGCAATATCACCGATGCTGGACATATCACAAATTCTGCAGGTGAAGCCGTTGATAGTATTGGGAAAGTTGCTAAACTAGAACAAGTACAATCGCTGGAAATTGTCTACAAATACAATACGAAATTTCAAGAATTACAACGCATTTACAATTTATTACCGCCAACAATTGAACCAACGGCAACCGCACATATTCAAGAACAAATTGAACACATCGAACAAATTCTAGCGAATGGATTTGCCTACGTGGTCAATGGCTCCGTTTATTTTGATGTGCGCGCCTACAGTGAACAATATGAATACGGAACATTAAGCGGAAGAAAAGTAGACGAATTAGCAGAAGAAACGCGCACTTTGAATGCTCAAGACGAAAAACGTTTTTTTGCTGATTTCGCTTTGTGGAAAAAAGCAAATCCAGACGATATGCAAATCTGGCGTTCTCCTTGGGGAGACGGAAATCCTGGATGGCACATCGAATGTACAGCAATGAGCACCAAATATTTGGGGGCTCAGTTTGATATCCACGGCGGCGGAATGGACTTGAAATTCCCGCACCACGAAGATGAAATTGCGCAAAACTGTGGTTCTTTGGGATGCAATCCTGCACGCTACTGGATGCACGCAAACATGTTGAATGTGAACGGACAAAAAATGTCGAAATCACTCGGAAATTACTTTTTACCAAAAGAGATTGTAGAAGGAACCACCACGATTTTTGACAAATCATATAGCCCAGCTGTACTTCGTTTTTGCATGATGCAAGCGCATTACAGAAGCACACTCGATCTTTCATCAGATTCGTTGAATGCAGCAGAAAAAGGATTTACACGTCTATCTGATGCCTTGCAATTATTGCCAACAATTACGACAAGTGAAACTTCTTCGGTTGATGTTGCTGCATTGGTAGCTTCGTTTTACAAAGCAATGAACGATGACTTCAATGCGCCGATGCTGGTTGCAGCCTTGTTTGAAGGTGTAAAATACATCAATGCCTTAGCAGAAAATAAAGCAACAATTTCCGCCGCAGACTTGGCGGTGTTAACATCAGAATATCAGTCGTTTATTGGCGATGTTTTGGGATTGCACGTAGAAAAAGCAACAAGTGATGATGCGTTGAACGCAACAATGGAATTGGTATTAGCGATGCGTAAAAAAGCACGCGAAGAAAAAGATTGGACAACCTCTGACCAAATTCGCGATAAATTGCAAGCAGCAGGAATTGTTATCAAAGATGGCAAAGACGGCGCTAGCTGGACGGTGAAATAAGTACATGGCGGTTTTCGGAAAAAAATACAAACTATGCAGTCGCAAGACCATTGAAACTTTGTTCCAAGAGGGGAAGCAAGTTCGTTCATTTCCGTTTATCGTTTATTGGAAAGAAGCTGTTTTAAGCGAAGCTGTTCCCTTTCAATTGGTCTTTTCAGCACCCAAACGTTCGTTCCGT
Organism: Fluviicola sp.; assembly: GCA_017983675.1. Lineage (GTDB taxonomy): Bacteria > Bacteroidota > Bacteroidia > Flavobacteriales_D > Crocinitomicaceae > Fluviicola. The sequence goes on along the minus strand of JAGOAZ010000002.1, from coordinate 34,040 downwards.
CGGGCACACGACCGCAATAAAATCAAACGCCTTTTGCGTGAAACATTTCGCAATAAAAAAGAAGAATTAGAGTTAACACTCATAACACAACAAAAACAAATTGCGTTATTTGTCATTTATGCGCACAAAGAAGAACTTTCCTTTGCCGAATTACTCGTGCAAACAGAAAAATTAATAAAAAAATTAAGTACTGAAATAATAAACAATACCAGCAATGCAACAACTTAAAAAAGCGCTTTTCGTCTGTATCATCAGTTTATCAACTGGTTTATATAGCACCGCTCAATCCAACGGCTTTGAAGTATTAAAATCAATGGAATTGATGGATTTGATCTTTCAACAATTGGAAACCAATTACGTAGACGATATCAAACCGGGGGAAATGAGTAAAACAGCCATTGATGCGATGTTAAAAGAACTCGATCCGTATACCGTTTATTACCACGAAGCCAACATGGAAGATTACCGCTTGATGACAACGGGACAATATGGTGGCATTGGCGCGTTGATTCGTAAAATTGATGGTTTTACCTACATCGCTGAACCTTACGAAGGAAATCCGGCGCAAAAAGCGGGCGCACAAGCCGGTGATAAAATCTTGGCTATCGACGGAAAAGACATGAAAGACAAACCTTCCGATGAAGTTTCTGCTGCATTGAAAGGGTCGAAAGGCTCAACTTTTGAATTAAAAATTGAACGAAACGGTGTCGAACAAACCTTGAAAATTACCCGAGACGAAATCAAACTACAAGATGTTCCTTATTCGGGACTTTTAGCCAATAACATTGGCTACATCAAACTCAATAGCTTTACGCAAACAGCATCGTCAGAAGTAAAAGCAGCATACGACAAGTTAAAAAGTCAAGGAATGACAGCTTTGGTGCTTGATTTACGAGGAAACGGCGGTGGAATTTTGATGGAAGCAGTTAAAATCGTTAATTTCTTTGTGAAAAAAGGGCAAGCTGTTGTAACAACAAAGGGACGGATTCAAGAAGAAAACCGTGTCTATACAACGCCATCAGAGCCTGTTGATTTAGCGATTCCGTTGGTCGTATTAATCGACGAAGGATCGGCATCGGCTTCAGAAATTGTTTCTGGAAGTTTACAAGATTTAGACCGCGCAGTGATTATAGGTGAAACTTCGTATGGAAAAGGATTGGTACAACGTACTTTTGACTTGAAATATGGTTCAAAAATCAAATTAACAATTTCTAAGTACTACACACCTTCTGGTAGATGTGTGCAACGATTGGAATATTACGACAAAGAAGCAGGAGAAAAACCGAAAGCCATTCCCGATTCATTAGTAAAATCGTTCACTACAACAACTGGTCGAAAAGTCATCGATGGACGAGGAATTGAACCTGATATCACCGTTGAAAAAGACGAAGCGAGTCGTTTGTTGGCACAATTGGTTATCAGCAATGTTATTTTTAACTACGCAACGAAATACCATCAAACACATCCAACAATTGCAGAAGCAGGTTCATTCTTGCTTTCCGATTCGGACTACGAAGCATTCAAGCAATATGCTATGCAACAAACATTCACTTACAATACAGCTTCAGAAGAACAATTGGAAAAAATGAAGAAAATTGCGGAAGAAGAAGGTTATTTTGAAGACATCAAAGCAGAATATACTGATTTATTAACGAAAGTAACCCCTTCGAAAGAACGCGACTTAGATAAATTCAAACAAGAAATCAATTTCTACCTTTCGAATGAAATCGTTTCGCGTTACTATTATCAAAGTGGTCGTGCCCAACAAGCGTTTCAAAATGATTTGGATTTGAAAAAAGCCATTGAAATTTTATTAGACAGCAAAAAGTACAATACTATTCTTGGAAAATAAGCGTTAAGGAAAAGAAACGACTGCACTTATGTTGGATAAACTTACCGGAAAACCTATCCATATTACCATTCATTTTATTGCTTGTGTTGGCTTAGCATTTGGTTTGCCGTGGAGTAAAATTCCCTTATCCTTAGCAACTGCATTGTTACTGCTTAATTTTCTGCTAGCAGCAGATTTCAAAAATAGTTGGCAGCGCTGGAAAACAAACAGGGTATTAAAATGGTTGTTTTTGTACCTGTTTTTCGAATGGATTTCATTGTTCTGGACAACTGATTTTTCGTATGCGTTACACGATTTACGTGTCAAACTTCCACTAGTAATTATTCCGCTGGTTATCGTTGCTTTTCCGTTCAAACAACAAAAAGCAATTCATGCGCTTGTCCTAGTATTTTTAGGCATGTTAACGCTGACGTCGATCCTGAACATGGGTTTTTACTTTCAATGGTGGGGAAACAATGAATATGCAGATATTCGCGGACTTTCCCTCTTTGGTTCACACATTCGTTATGCCTTATTAATCGTCATGGGCTTGGTTTTTTCAATGAGTTGGCTCCTACGGAATTTGCCCTTTAAAATAATTCCTATCTTGCTCATTGGTTGGTGGCTATTCTACTTGTATTATTCGCAAGTTGTTGCTGGTTACCTCGCTTTTATTAGTGTTTTAGTTGTAGGTTTGTTCGTCCTATTCAACCGAATTAAAAATAAAACACAACGCTTGATACTGATCCTCTGTTTTTTAATTCCAAGTGGTTTGCTCATTCAACAGGTCATTGGAATTTTACAACCCATCCCACATAAAGTCAAGTTGGAACAATTGCCAGAAAAAACAATCAATGGTAATTACTACTCCTTAGATATAACAGCAATGAAATGGGAAAATGGCTATCCAATTATTGCGCAAATTTGTGAAAAAGAAATTGAACCAGCTTGGAACAAAGTATCTTCTGTCGATTACAATTCAGGACTTGATAAAAAAGGAAATCCGCTAAAGTTCACTTTATGGCGCTTTTTAGCATCGAAAGGATTGCCAAAAGATTCGTTGGGAATGTCGCGTTTAAGTGCGCAAGAAATTGAGTGGATTGAAAATGGAACAGCTTCGATACTTTTCACAGAAGGCGGTATAAAAGCCCGTTTGTACAGCATACAAAATCAACTAGAAAATCACGACGATCCAAATGGTCATTCGCTTTTACAACGCTTATTTTATTGGAAAGCTGCAACAGCAATCATCTCCGAAAACTGGCTATTCGGAGTCGGTGCTGGCGATGTGGAACAAGCATTTCAAGTTCATTACACGTCAACCAACAGTTTACTGAAAATCGAAAACAGAAAACGGGCACACAATCAATATTTAACCAGTTGGGTGACTTCCGGTATTTTTGGTTTTATTGCCTTTCTCTTATTGTGGATTTTCCAGTTTCGAACTGCTTGGAAAAGCAACAACATCGAATGGCTCTGTTTTAGTGCTATTTGTGTCAGTTCATTCCTTTCAGAAGACACCATCGAAACTCAAGTAGGCCTTACTTTTGTGGCATTCTTTTTTGGACTTTTTGCCGCATCTATTGACTTATTTGCCAAAAAAGAAACAGAAAATAGAACCTTAACCCAAATTTAACGTACACTGCTTTTACAAAGTAACAGATAACCAATTTAAAGGGTTAATTTTGTAAAAAAATTACATGCGTTTTGAACTAACAAAAGATTTCCTCGAGCTCATCCGACAAGCAATTGATTCGGGTGATACTGCGTGGATCAAAGAGCATGTAGTTGATTTACACTTTGCGGATATCGCCGAAATCATGGACGAATTGTCCAACGAACAAGCAAAATTCCTTTATTTTCACTTAGACGAAGAGCTACAAGCCGACGTTTTAATGGAATTGGAAGAAGACATTCGCGACCGTTTCCTAGCTTCGCTTTCTTCGAAAGAGATGGCAGAACAATTGGAAAACCTTGATTCCGATGACGCGGCTGATATCTTAGGAGAACTTCCTGATGATAAAATTCAAGAAGTCATTTCCCAAATGGAAGATGACGAAGCGGCTGATGATATCGTTGACCTCTTAAATTACGACGAAGATACCGCTGGGGGGCTCATGCAAAAAGAGTTCATTCAAGCAAAATTAGATTGGCCTGTCAACCGAGCTTTGGTCGAGTTACGCCGACAAGCAGAAGATGTGGAACAAGTTTACACGATTTATGTTGTCGATGATTTGAACAAATTAGTTGGTGTACTATCCTTGAAACGCTTACTTTTTGCACGACCAAAAACATCGATCCGCGAATTGTACAACGACAAAAACTTGATTTTTGTCAAAACCAGTGATTCGAGTGAACGCGTTGCAAAAGTGATGGAGAAATACGATTTGGTCTCTGTGCCAGTAGTTGATTTTCAAAACAAATTAGTGGGGCGCATTACCATCGATGACGTTGTCGACATCATCAAAGAAGAAGCAGACAAAGATTTCCAGTTGGCTTCGGGTATCTCCGAAAAAGTTGAATCCAATTCAAGTGTATGGCGCATTTCACGTGCCCGTTTACCTTGGTTATTAATCGGTATGCTCGGTGGTGTTTTGTCTGCACAAGTGATCTCAAAATTCGAAGGAAACATTTCGCTATTACCTGCTTTGGCCTTTTTCATTCCACTTATTACCGCGATGGGAGGAAATGTTGGTGTACAATCATCGGCTATCGTTGTGCAATCATTGGCACGCGGGAACGATCCTTTCGATAGTATTTTGAGTAAAGTTGGTAAAGAAGCATTGGTTGGAGTTGTAAACGGCTTGTTGTGTTCTTCGCTCATTTTTGGCATTGCAGCATTCATCAACGATTATACCTTGGCCTTGGTCGTGAGTATTTCCCTCTTAACCGTCATTATTTTCGCGGCAATTTTTGGCACCTTGATTCCTTTGGTCTTAAACCGCTACAAAATAGATCCCGCTTTAGCGACAGGACCCTTCGTAACAACGCTCAACGACGTTTTGGGCTTGTTCATCTACTTTACTGTTGGGATATTGTTGTTGCATTAAACCTTTTGCAGTTGTAATCATCTAACTACTTATGTGGTTGCGCTTTTGCATAAGTATTTTTTTATTTCCCGTAATTTCTTGGAGTCAAGTAACTATTACTTACAACCCAATTTTTAAGCAGGAACTCACAAGTGATTCTTTACGCAACAATCAGTTTCAACTAACGCACCTCAGTTTTTATATCGGTCACGTTGAATTACTGAATGACAACAAAAGTGTTGCCCAACTATCCGATTATTATTTAATCGATTTGACCGATTCTACAAAAAACAAATTAAACTTCCCGCTTGCATCAGATCTGGTTTTCAATCGTATGCGCTTTCAAATAGGCATTGATAGTTCGGTGATTGAAAACGGAGTCATGTCTGGAGATTTAGACCCCATGAATGGTCATTTTTGGTCGTGGCAAAGTGGATACATCCATTTCAAATTGGAAGGTGAGTTTTTAGACAAGCCAATTACCTACCACATTGGTGGCGCAAGTGGTCCAACTAACACCTTACAAACGGTTATTTTACCTGTAAAATCGATCAATCAACACGTAACAATCGCTGTTACACTTGATCCAATTATAGCGTGGTTGAAAAAAACAAATGACTGTGAAATCATGTCGCCATCATTAGTTGCCGTTGAATTCTCAACCCTTTTTCACCAATTATTTCAAGCCACCAACAGATGAAAAGCAGCTACATCATTCTGTTGATCGCCTGTCTGATTGGGTTGGGTTTCTCCAAACAAACGAAACTATTTAACTATCCAGCCTATTGGCCAGCACCTGTTTATTCGTTTAAAAAAAATCCGCTAACTTCAGAAAAAATACTATTAGGGAAAGTCCTTTTCTATGATCCGATTTTATCGTTAGATAGCACCATTTCTTGTGCAAGTTGCCATTCTCCGTATACAGCGTTTACACATGTTGATCATGCGCTAAGTCACGGAATCAACGACCAAATTGGCAAACGAAATGCTCCTGCCCTTTTCAATTTAGCTTGGCAAAAAAAATTCATGTGGGATGGAGCAATCGCTCATTTGGACTTTCAAGCACTTGCTCCAATTGCAAACAAAGACGAAATGGACTGTGATTTGAAAACGGTATTAAAACGAGTGAATGCGAATAATCGCTACAAGGTATTAATTGAAAAAGCATACCAAACAAAACAATTAACTGGCGAGCAATTACTCAAATCCATGTCCCAATTTATGCTAAGTCTTGTTAGTTCAAATGCAAAATACGATCGCGTGATGGCAGGTGTTGAAACATTCAATTCGCAAGAAAAACGAGGATATTTCTTGTTTCGAAAACAATGTACATCGTGCCATACAGAACCGTTGTTTACCAATCATGAATTTGCAACGAATGACTTACCTATTGACCCAACGATTAACGATTTTGGACGCTATGATATCACGAAGAACAAAAAAGATTCACTTCACTTCAAAGTACCAAGTTTACGCAATGTTGCCTTCACATACCCGTACATGCACGATGGTCGTTTCAAAAAACTATCGGAAGTATTGAACCATTATCAAACTGGTGTAAAAAAGGGCGATCAACGACTTCCGGAAAATAATTCATTATCATCCAACGATAAAGTAGACCTCATTGCTTTTCTATTAACCCTTTCCGATACAGCATTTATTCACAATAAACAACACCAATTTCCAATCATTAATTTTAAAACACAAAACCAATGAAAATGAAAAAAATCAGTGCAACAGCGCTTTTATTCTTTGCGTTTAACGCAATAGGGCAAAGTCCGAGTGTGACAACGTGGTTACAAAACACGACCATCAACGGAAGTCATTACGTACAAGGAAATTCAACGGCGATTCAAGATAACGTGAAAGCAAATGTCCAAAAAGTAGAATATTCAACCGCTTGGGTGTATGTGACTACACATGGTATTCCAGTTTATACTACTGGACCTTTTTTAGATGGAAATCCAAGTTTGGCAAGTGATCAAAACGCAATTTTCAAATTGCCCTTGACGCCTGTCCAAAATACGGGAACGCCAACTGCAACGCAAGGAGGAAATATCGGAATTTTCATCAATGGAACTGCTATGTTTGACTTTAGAGATGGGGTAGCTTGGAACACCACAACCAATAGTTTGTGCGGTGGCCCAGGAAATCCGCCTTGTCCCGGAGGGCCTGTAGCTACACAAGCTTGGAACAGGGATGCAATTGTGGCTGAAAAAGCAGGATTTGACTGTTCCAAAGGTCACCCCGCTCAAGGTAATTACCACCACCATCAGAACCCAAGTGCGTTTGATTTAGACTTAACTGTTATTTCAACCATTTGTTCGTTGTACGATGCAGATGGCTTGTACGCAATTGACAATACTGTCCATTCTCCGTTAATTGGATTTGCAGCAGACGGTTTTCCTGTATATGGTGCTTATGGTTTTGCAAATGCTGATGGAACGGGTGGAATTACACGTATCAAATCGAGTTACCAATTGCGTGCAATCACAACGCGGACAGTTCATGCGGACGGGACAGATGTTGCGGACGGCCCTGCTGTAAGCGCTACCTATCCCTTGGGATATTTTCGCGAGGATTACGAATACATTCCACATGTGGGACAATCGGATTATTTAGACAGCCACAATGGGCGTTTTTGCGTGACTCCAGAGTATCCAAATGGTACTTATTGTTATTTTGCTACGGTTGATGCCAACTGGAATTCGACATACCCTTATTTAGTTGGGCCAACGTATTACGGCGTGCAATCGGCAAGTAAAGTAACGAGCATAACCGAACCAACAACTGTTTACACATCAACTGCAGGAATATCACAAAACGAATTGGATCAATTAACGATTCAATTGGTGCCCAATCCTGCTAGTGATATAGTCGCTATTCAAGTAAAAAGCTTAGTAGATGAAAACCTAAGCGTTTCGTTGATCGATTTAACAGGTCGTGTTATCAGCACCCAACAAATTTATGCAGGAAGCACCATCACCTATTTTGATACACAAACCGTTTATGCAGGAGAGTACATCATCAGTGTTGCAAGTAAAAACGGCGTTGTCAATAAGAAGTTAATGATTGTGAAGGATTAAGAAAAGGGGGATGTTTTAATGATTTCGCATAATTCATTCCCCTGCTTATTTTCTTTGACTACCTTTGCAGAAATATTTTTCCATGACATTTCGTGATTTAAACTTAAAAAAACCGCTTTGGAACGCCCTAGATGATTTGGGATACGAAACACCAACGACGATTCAAGCAACTGGTTTTTCTGTCATGATGTCCGGAAAAGACACCATCGGTATTGCGCAAACGGGAACTGGAAAAACATTAGCCTACCTCTTGCCGAGTTTGTGCATGTGGAAGTTTTCCAAAGAACCTCATCCGCAAATTTTAATCATCGTACCAACACGTGAATTAGTTGCTCAGGTTGTGCGGGAAGTTGAAAAACTAACGCCGTACATGAACGTAGCTGTTGGTGGTGTATACGGTGGCGCAAACATCAATACACAAGCGGCAATGGTCTTGCTCGGTCTAGATATCTTAGTGGGTACGCCTGGTCGTATCTTGGATTTAGCCGCAAATGGATCACTGCAATTAAAACACGCCAAAAAAGTAATCATCGACGAAGTGGATGAAACGTTGAGCCTTGGATTTCGTCCGCAATTGTTGCGCATTTTTGAATACTTGCCTGAAAAACGCCAAAACATGGTGTTCTCGGCAACCTTATCAGAAGAAGTAGCGCAATTTTTAGCAGATAATTTCACCGCACCGGTTCGTGTGGAAGCCGCACGCTCAGGAACTCCTCTCGCTCAAATAGAACAAATCGCATACGCGGTTCCAAACTTTACGTCGAAAGTAAATTTATTGAAACACTTATTGGAAACTGGCACTGATTTAACCAAAGTGTTGGTTTTTGTTTCTTCGCGTGCACAAGCTGATATGCTTTTTGCGGAAATGGAACCTGTTTTGCAGCACGAAGTGGGTGTGATTCACTCCAACAAAGCACAAAACTTCCGTTTTAACAGCGTGAATCACTTTCAAAGTGGGATTTACCGCGTCCTCATCGCAACAGACTTGATTGCGCGTGGTATCGACGTGACGGACGTTACTCATGTTATCAATTTTGATATTCCTGAAAATACAGAAAACTACATTCACCGAATTGGTAGAACGGGTCGTGCCGATAAAAAAGGAAATGCCATTTCTTTTGTTGCTGAAAAAGATGCGACTGCCTTGAATCAAGTAGAAGAATTAATGGGTCAAGCATTACCGTTTGCAGCGGTTCCTGAAACAGTTGAATTGAGCGATGTATTGCTTCCTTTTGAGCAAACGCAATTAGCTATGCCAGGTAACTTGGTAAAATTGCCGCGTCGCGAAGACGTCGGTCCAGCTTTCCACGAGAAAAAAGCGAAAAACAAAAAAGTGAATGTGCGTTACGACCACAAAAAAGCAATGATGGACAAATACGGTAAACCGAAAAAGCGTCGAAATAAAAAATAATCAGATAATTCTCTTATTATCAGTTGTTTTAATTCCTTTACAACTACTTTCTGCCGTTAAAAAACGTTAAGCTTCCTGACCGTTTTAACATTTCGGTTACATTCGTTTCCGAAAGTGTATGATAAAAATTAGAATAAACTTAATTATTACAGCAGTATGGATAGCCATGCTGGCTTTGCTGTTGATTCAAGTTTACCAAACTGTTCAGTTATACGACCGTAAATCAAGTGATTTCAAATCGAAAGTTGCGTTGGTTTTAACAAAGGTGAGTGCTATCCACGAACGACGAGAAGAAGCTAATCAATTGGCTCAATTAAACAAAGGTTGTACCTCCAAAGAATACCAAGCATTGTTAAACCGTGAAATGAATGACTTGTTCGAAATGAACGAATTCATCTCTATTCGCGATACGATGGTGAGTGTCAACGGTTCCTTGGAAAATTATTTGGTTGTTTCTGGGAAAACATACGACTCGATTTCCGGTGTTCAAGCACATCAAGAAATTTTGGTGAAAGACGTGCGTCAGATCAGACGATTAATGGGCACAAAAACACAATTGGATTTTAAAAACGATTCCATCCGAATTGCCGTTCACAACGACCAACGTGTGTTGCATAAAATCGTAAAAAAAGCAAAATACATCAACGGAATGATGCTCGAAAAATTCCGGGATAATAGCTACTTGAGTCCATCAAAACGCATTCATTTACCCTTGTTAGATTCGATTATTTCTACCGAATTAGCAGCAGAAAACCTTCCCGATAATTTCACGTTCGTTGTATCCGAAGAAAACAGCAAACCTATTTCGTTTTCAAGCAACAACAGTCGATACAATTTGGATTTAGACACCTCCAAAGCAACAGAAACCGTTTTATTCCCCAATAAAATATTGGAAGACAAGTTGTTGTTACACGTCTATTTTCCCAATCAAAAATCGATTGTCTTGCGCTCAATGGGTAGTCCGCTGATTATCAGTTTAGTGCTTGTAATTCTAATCATTATCACCATTTCGTACATGTTCAAAACGATTTTGACGCAAAAGAAATTATCAGAGTTAAAAAACGATTTGATTTCGAACATGACACACGAGTTTAAAACGCCTATTTCCACGATTTCACTGGCTTGTGAAGCAATGGGCGACCCTTCCATGATGGGAGAAAACGCTAACGTTGCTGCGCCTTTCGTGAAAATGATTAGTGAAGAAAACAAACGTTTGGGTAATTTGGTAGAAGCAATTTTACAAAGTGCGGTGATCGATCGCGGGGAGTTAAAAGTACGGCAAGAAGAAGTGCCGTTGATTGAGGTCATTCAAAGCATTGCAAAAACTGCTACTTTCCGCATTGCAGGAAGTGATGGTGAACTTGATTTGCTTTTGCCAAGCGAGGAAGTGTATATTACAGCAGACCGCATGCACGTTACCAATATGATTTCGAATTTGATTGATAATGCGATCAAATACAGCAACGAACACATTCATGTTACGGTCAAATTAAGCGTCGAAGGCAACAAAGTAATTTTGGCCATTAGCGACAAAGGAATTGGTATTAAAAAAGAACATATTTCAAAAATATTCGATAAATTGTACCGTATTCCAACTGGAAACGTTCACAATGTAAAAGGTTTTGGACTTGGATTGAGTTATGTGAAAGCATTAGTCGATTTATTCGGTTGGTCGCTTGACGTAACGAGCCAATATGGAGAAGGGTCCGAATTTCGTGTAACTATAAACCGATAACAATGAGCAAACAAAAATCAATCTTACTTGCAGAAGACGATGACAACTTAGGTCAATTGTTGCAAACATTCTTGAAAGCAAAAGGTTTTCAAGTTGATTTGGCTAGAAACGGAAAACATGCATACGAACGTTTCAATTCTGGGCGCTTCGACTTTTGTATCTTCGATGTGATGATGCCGGAAATGGACGGTTTTACATTGGCTAAAGAGGTGCGTTTGATCGATCCGAATATTCCAATTCTTTTCTTGACTGCCAAAAACATGAAAGAAGATAAGCTAGAAGGATTTGATACCGGTGCTGACGACTACATGACAAAACCGTTTGTGATGGAGGAATTAATTGCCCGTATCCACGCAATTTTACGCAGATCAGGAGGTGTTGAACGCGAAGAAGATGAACTTCAAACAATCGGAACGATTACCTACGATCCAGTAGCACGTGTTTTACACTTGAAAGAAGAAGATAAAAAGTTGACGACCAAAGAAGGTCAATTGTTGAACTTGTTGTGCAAAAACCGCAATGATGTATTGGACAGACAAGCTGCCCTTCGTGCAATTTGGGGTGACGACAATTATTTCAATGGACGCTCGATGGATGTATACATTGCAAAGTTGCGTAAATTATTGAAAGAAGATGAACGCATCGAAATCTTGAACATTCACGGAAAAGGCTTCAAATTAATAATCCACGAGTAATCAATCGTAGATTAAAAAAATATAATAAAACGAAAGGTCAGTGAAAACTGGCCTTTTTTTGTGCTGAAATTGTATCTTTGAAGCTCATTATTCAAGCTATGAAGCGAATTCAAAATTTCATCAACGGATCTTATTGCGCCCCTGCAAAGGAAAACTATATCGACAACTACGAACCCGCAACAGGATTAGTTTACTGTCAAATTCCTGACTCAACGGAAGAAGATATTGCACAAGCTGTAGCAAGTGCTGAAAAAGCTTTTCCTATTTGGTCGACGATGAGTGGCGAAGAACGCGGTGCAATATTAATGCGCATCAGTTTGGGTATTGAGCAACGGATGGATGAATTTGTAGCAGCTGAATCACGCGATAATGGAAAGCCACTTTCGTTAGCTGCACATGTTGACATTCCACGCGCTGTTTCCAACTTTCATTTCTTTGCAACAGCTTGTGAACATGTTTCCTCAGAATCGCATTTGATGGAGGGAGTTGGTGTGAACTTCACTACCCGCAAACCTATCGGAATTGTCGGCTGTATTTCTCCATGGAATTTGCCTTTGTATTTGTTTTCTTGGAAAATAGCACCTGCTTTGGCTGCTGGAAATTGTGTCATTGCGAAACCATCTGAAATCACGCCATATACAGCTTACTTATTGGGTGAAGTGATCAAAGAAAGTGGCATGCCAGATGGCGTGTTGAACATTGTTCACGGAACGGGAGGAACCACAGGCGATGCAATTGTAAAACACCCAAAAATCAAAGCAATTTCGTTTACAGGTGGAACAAAAACAGGCGAATACATTGCACGAACTGCTGGTCCAATGTTCAAGAAATTATCACTTGAATTGGGCGGGAAAAATCCGAACATCATTTTTGCTGATTGTGATTTTGATGAAATGATTAAAACAACTATCCGTTCGTCATTTGCCAACCAAGGACAGATTTGTTTGTGTGGATCTCGTATTTTTATCGAACGACCTATCTACGAAAAATTCAAAACTGCATTTGTTGAACGGGTGAAACAATTAACTGTTTCCTACCCAACAGATAAAAATGCTAAAATGGGCGCGCTTGTTTCGTTGCCGCATTTGGAAAAAGTAATTTCCTACGTTCGCCTTGCAGAGGAAGAAGGAGGAAGCGTTTTAACGGGCGGAGAACGTGTTTTCTTACCTGAACCATACAACAACGGTTATTATCTCGCTCCAACGGTCATAGAGGGCTTAGCATACGATTGTCGCACAAACCAAGAAGAAATTTTTGGACCTGTTGTCACCATTACTCCTTTTGATACAGAAGATGAAGTGTTGATGATGGCAAATAGTACGCAATATGGATTAAGCGCAACTATCTGGACAAATGACTTGAAAAAAGCACACCGAGTTGCGGACAAAGTTCAGGCTGGTGTTGTTTGGATGAATTCTTGGTTAGTACGTGATTTGCGCACTCCTTTTGGAGGAGTAAAAGCTTCTGGTGTTGGAAGAGAAGGTGGATGGGAAGCAATGCGTTTCTTTACTGAAGCAAAAAACATTTTCATTCCGTATTAATTCCAGGATAATTGCTCGTATTGTTAGCGCAATACTTTGTTGCGTTTTAACAAGTAGTGAACAGGAAACTGAATTGTTCCATAGACATCTCGGCGCTTCATCGAATCTATCTGAAATTCAAACGGCGTACGTTTGTACATCCAAACACCTGAACAAGAACTATTCGTTGCAGGAGCAAGCTGTGTTTTAGCTGTATATGCGCCAATCAACGTATCTGCTAGTGACAAATGCAACGGTGGCGAGAATAAAAAGCGATAATTACTTCCTTGTTTCGTTAAAATTCCTTTCGCAAATAATTTATTGACAAAATCTTGTCCGTACTCATTAACTGACATCATGGCGCCGAATCCTTTGACAGGAACTTTCACCAATTTGCGTATTTCAACTTGATTAAATTCGTCGTCATAACCCATTTCCACCTGCTCTTGATCCACCAATTGAACACCACCTTCGCGGTAACACAAATCACCATTCCACGCTTCAAAAAACGCGTCGATTGGAAAACTTATGCGTTTCGCTAAAGAAGCCAACCAAGTATACATGGGGTGTTCTTTGTCTTTTTTGAACTCAGAAACGTCTAAATGGAGGTTCAATAATTTACTAGCAGTACCATCTTGAATGATGGCTGGCCCATTTTTCTTGAGGCGAACTTTTAGGTCGTAATTGGCGTGAAGTACCGTTTTCAATTTGAAATGTGACGAATCACTATCGTGTGCCATCAAACCATAAGCAATCCCTTTAGCAGCTAATCTTTCAGAATGGGCATAAACCACCAAATTCTCATCAGAAAAAGTAGTGATTTCATTGAATTTTTTCCACGCAGATTCTGCCTCGCCATTTTTAGCAAACAAGGCTTTTCCAAGTCGTCGTTTTAGTTGATGACCATTGTAAACGAATAAATACTTGTCGCTGTAATAAAAGTAAATTCCTAACTGCGGAACTTTTTTGACAACTTGATCAAAAACTAGGGTATCACGAACAGTGAAAAATTGGCGCAAGCGGTCGATACCACTTGTTATTTTTGAGCTATCTATGACGGATACGAAACTCCCCCACTCTGCTTTTCCATCACTAAAAAAATAACCAGGTTTTTGAAGATCGAGACCGAAATTTTTTGCTTGGGTCAATAAGAAATCATAGGTTAAGTATTCGCGAAAAGCAACTTTCTGTTTGAACAAAAGTCCATTCGTTTCACGCGCAATATCGAGCAATTTGAACCGCCCAATTATTTCTGCTTCTGGCAATCTATCCATCAAGCGCGCTTCGGGTTCTGGTGCAAAAATTTGTGGTTTGAAATACAGAAACAAGCCCAAAGCAATGCACAGCATCGCGATTAACACTACTTTATTTCCTATTTCCTCTGAACGCATTATTGACGAGAAAGTATGTAAGCAGAATTGATTAAGTCAAGTAAGTACTTTCCACCGTTTTCAAACGAATTATTGAAGGTGTAATTCAAATGATATACTGTTTTATCAGCTGAAGTTTTCGAAGAAGTCAACACCATTTCGCCTTGCTTACCCTTCATTGATTCCAACAATTCGAATCGTTTGTCCGTGAACATTTCACGTGGCAAGTTATTGATAATTGCTTCCATGTTCACATAACCGAACATGGTTCCACTTTTACGTGCAGCAACTGCTTGTTTTTTAGAAACTGCATTTTTACCGTATCCGTCCGAATGATTTTTAGCTAAATCTTCGTCATTTGTGAAAATAAACAAGCCGTTTTTATTGATCATGTACAATGGAACTGAATTCAAAATTGCATCTTCGTACACCCAATAATCCCCCATGTTTTTAAATTGAGATGTCAAGCGTGCCATGTGATTCAATACTTTATTCGGAACATCTGGTCGTGCAGTTGAAAACCCTAAAGTGAAAATTGGCATGTCTTCTTCCGATTCCACTTCTTTTTCTCCGTATTCAAACGTTTGTTCGTCGTAAAAGAAATCAATACGTTTAGTTTTAACGCGTTTGATGCCATTGAACGTTCCAAACATACTTCCTTTGTAGGTATTAAACACCTCATCGGTATTGATAAATTCATTGACCAATTCAAGCATCAACACATTTGCTGAAATACGCGGATTGCGTTCGTGACTTAAAATCGGCAAAATAACTTCGTACGCTTTTTCGTATCCTTTTTTCAAGTCGATGTTGTACGTAAAGAAGCCTGAGTTGGAGGCTGGAATGTATTCCAAGACTTTTTTATCAAACTTAGCATCACTTAATTCGTGGTAAATTTCACCTAATTTTTGACCATAGTTTGCTTGTAATTCGATGTCAATTGAATGCGCATTCAATGCGATGTCACCCAATAAGACATTCCCAACATACAATTCACGTAAATCTTTGTACAAGTCAGGGAACATCATTTTGAAATAACCAAAGTTGTTGGAGTTTTGAAAATTACGGCTATTGTCTAAGTAAAATATTCCTTCTGAAGTATGCGTTAATTGCGCTGCTAAACGCGGATCGTTTTGTTTTAAATTCACGTTATTCATGAACAATTCTTCAACAATCTGCTGTAATTGAACAACGGCAAATTCAGACTCCAAACTATCGCGCAATTCGTAATAGTTTTTCAACACATCGTCTTCTACTGCAATAGGAGTTTCCTCCATTGGTGTTTCAATGACTTCTTCCACTATTTCGCCATCTTCTGGTGCATCTTCTAAATTTCCTTCTGCTTCAATTGGCAGATCATCGCCTTCGTAATAATCATCACCTTCGTTCATCCACGGCAATTTATTTCCGCGTGCCAACCAAAGTGAATCAGCAATTTCAGAGAATTTTTCTTGATTACCATCAACGCGTAAAAGCACTCCGATGTTTCCTCTAATCATTAAATGATTGAAGTAATTATTGTAGTATTCAACACCTGGAACAATGCTTTCTAAGCGATCAAAATCATCAAAAACAGTAAAAAGCTTTTCCTTGTCTGTAATTCCAAAGGTGAATCCTGATAATTCATAATCGGCATTTTTACCATAAAAAATGTTCATTTTTTGGTTGAAATCAATCCCTGAATCTTTGAACGATTTTCCAGCTGTCGACCCATCAAACAACTCCGATTGGAGCGCCGTCATAAAATCGTATGACACCAACTCATCCATGGATACTTTTTGTAAAATGGAAATGTTGTTTAAACTGAAAACAGTGACTGCGTCTTTAGGAATAAAATCTTCGGATTGTTGCCCGAAAATGATGGAAGAAAAAGCCAAAAATGGCAGAAGAAGGTAACCTCTCATAATTCAAAACGAAATAGAATACTACGAAAGTAAAGCCAATTTTTGAATTCTGTTTACAAAAAACAGCGCGAAACATGCTTTAGTTGATAACTTGTGTTAAAAAGGGGTTTTTTCGCTGTTTTAGTGGATAAAATTAACCCGTTTTAATCCGCAGAAACAGAAATTTCGTTCGTCAATAACGCAGGCTTTACAGCGACTGAATAGGCACTCACTTCTAATTTTACCGCTTTTTTAGTTGGAGAGATGATAGCTTGGGTATTTTCGCTTTTGACTACCTCTTTATCAAAACGTGCAACCGAAATGTATTTCCCTTTTTTCAATGCTTCCTGATCCTCCGCTTTCAATTTACTCAATGGAATTGCAAAACTTGGAATCGATCGCGTCAATGTTTTACCATCCCACGATAACCAAGTATCGGTTAACAAGGGGTCGTTTTTGTCTTTGACTTCTTCTTTTACTACCTCACGAATACCTTCTTGCAACGCAGCTACATTCGTGAAATCGCAACTAAACTTGAAAATAAAATCGACGTAATTTGCTTCAACTTTCACGTTTGAAATGCCTTCTTTCGCCTCTAATTTTTTGATGTATAACGCGATTTTTTCTTTAACCTCTGGAATTTTAGGCACCCGCTTTCCATCAATACTATCTAAAGCCAAAATGGAATTGATTTTAATTTTGCTCGCGCTTAAATTAACGGTGTACTTGTAGGTTCCACTGCCATCGTTGTGTACAATAATTTCATCAAAAATTTGGACACATGATTGCAATACTAAAAAAATGACGAGAGTAAGTGATGTTAATTTCAAGTTGCGCATGTATGGTATAACTTATTGGGTACAAAAATAATGTGTTACGCGGTACAAAAACAATACCAATTCTGAAAAATGATTATTGTTCCAGTAAAACAGTTGATGCTGTGATTGTTAATTGTGAATTTCTTCCAACAATCACCGCTCGGTTATCGTTAATGTGACCGATTGGCGCATTGAATGCAACTGGAATAGATCGGTACTGCAATTGTTCAGCTATCAAGTCTTCCAACACAAAACCTGTTGGTGTCGCAGTGTCTTTTAGTTCGGTCATTCCACCGATAATCAAACCAGCAATTTGATCGAAAACACGTGCCATTTTTAATGCATGTAACATTCTATCCAATTGGTATAATTGTTCGCCAATATCTTCAATAAATAAGATTGCACCTTGAAAATTAGGACAAAGTGGCGTTCCCAAGGCAGCCGTTAGAATCGACAAATTACCTCCAATCAATTGACCTGTAACAACTCCTTCACGATTAAACGAAGTTGTTTCCCAAGCATGTTTTACCTTTCCTGTTTGTAACACGGAGAAAAGTGATGCAAGAGCTTCGACCGAATTTTCAGCAAAATTCAATGGCATGGTACAATGTACCGATTCAATGTCTAACTGCAATGCATGCAAATGGAAATTAGTAATATCAGAAAAACCAAGAATCCACTTTGGTTCTCGTAATAAGGTTGCCCATTGTACCCTATCTAATAAGCGAACTGCTCCATAACCACCTCTTGCACAAATAATTGCTTTTACTTCTTTGTGGTCAATTGCCCATTGCACATCTGCAGCTCGTTCGTCATCAGTTCCTGAAAAATAATGGAATTGTCCCTTTGCGTGTTGACCAACCAACACAACAAATCCTGCTTTTTCCAATAAAGCAACTGCTTGATCTACCAAAACTGGTTCGATAGCTTTTGCTGGTGCAATGAGTGCGATGGTATCTCCTGGAACTAAATTTGCTGGACGGATCATGAACTTGTTGTATTAATGATAAGGATGTATATCCGAATTTTGTGGAAGCGCAAAATTTCGAGGCTTTGCAAGATGCATGCTAGATTGCAACAATAACATGCTAGATTGCCACAACAAATAACTTGGAACAGCAACAAGTTTTTGAAGACTTGGTCGTTCACTTCCTCCTTGCGGTTCGCGGGTGATGAAAAAGTGGAGTACGTCAGCAGCTACTGGAAAAGGTTCAGATGTTAGTGCCAATTCGCCACCGTCAAACAAACCAATCATAAGCGTGTCATTTTGAGCGTTCACGCCCCATAATTGAAACAATTCATTCGGTTGAATTTTTGGCGCATGTTCACTAAACAACACTGCTTGTTTTTTTGTGGGATTAACATGCAACTGAAAACTATTTTCAGGTTTGTCGTTTGTCCCTTTCAGTGTGATTACTTGTGTTTTGTAATGATTAATAACACCTGTAATTACCTGTAAATGTTCGTGTTCTGTCAATAAAGCATCTGTAAATTGTTTGTTTTGCAAACGCTCTTTTTTCAACGATTCAATTAGTTCCTGCTGTTGTTGTGATTGCCAAACTGAGATTCCCAAAAAAATTGATAACGAAACACTGACAACCACCAAAATGGTGACTAAAACTGCTTGCTTATCTTTTTTATTTTTCAAAACTGCAGGAATTTATAGCACGTATGCGTTCAACGAAATGGCAATCAGCATCCAAATCAAATAAGGCAATAACAATAATGCAATTTTTGATTGATGCTGCAAAGAGATACGAAATAATTGAATTAATAGGATAAACAACACGATTAGAAAAACCAACCCAATGACCACGTAATGATGCACGAAGAAAATCGGATTCCAACAGACATTGAAAAAAACAGAAAGTCCAAAAAGCCATTTGATTGACTTGCTGTTATCTCTCTTTGTTTTTAAGAGTTGCTGCATGAAAATGGAATAAAACAACATGATCGAAAACCAAGCTGCGCCAAATACCCACCCTGGCGGTGTCCATGGTGCTTTTTCAAGTGATTGATACCATGCGTTTTCTGATGGATTCCCCATTAAAAAAGAACCAAGTGCTAATCCGCCAAAGTTGATAAGCAAAAATAAAATGAGTTGTTTCATGTGGTAATTTTGTGTGTAAATATCGTGAATGCCTTTCGTTTAATCAAATTTTAAGTGACGGACTGTGTTGCCATTATTAATTAATTGTTTCAACGAATCAATCCCTATTTTAATGTGCGCATCGACAAAATTTGTGGTTACTTTGTTATCGCTTTCACTTGTTTTAACGCCATCCGGTGTCATCGGCTGATCGCTCACAAGTAATAATGCTCCAGTTGGAATTTTGTTCGCAAAACCAACTGTGAAAATGGTCGCTGTTTCCATATCAATTGCCATCGCGCGAATTTGACTTAAATAGTTTTTGAACGCTTCGTCGTGTTCCCAAACTCTTCTGTTGGTGGTGTAAACTGTTCCTGTCCAATAATCAAATCCCGCGTCGCGAATGGTGGTTGATATTGCTTTTTGTAGCGCAAACGCCGGTAATGCTGGAACTTCTGGCGGAAAATAATCGTTGCTGGTTCCTTCACCACGAATAGCAGCAATCGGTAGCACAAAATCGCCCACTTGACTTTTTGTTTTTAAACCGCCACATTTTCCTAAAAACAAAACAGCTTTAGGTTGAATTGCCGATAATAAATCGACACACGTTGCTGCAGAAGCACTTCCCATTCCAAAATTAATAATGGTGATTCCATTCGCTGTTGCGCATTGCATGGGTTTGTTTTTTCCGATGATTTCCACGTTGAAAAAAGCAGCAAATGTATCAATGTAATTATGAAAATTACACAGCAATATATACTTGCCAAAATTTTCTAACGACTCTCCCGTATAGCGCGGCAACCAATTTTCAACTATATCTGCTTTTGTTTTCATTGATCAACTTTATTTGTGGCAAGAGAAGGCATCTTTTCCTGCTTAATTTGTTGTAATGTACGCATTTGTTTCGACATTTTTCCACTGGAAAAAGACAAAATTTTGACTAAATCGATTTAATTGCGCTTTATTTTTTCTGGATGAACGTCCAAAAAGTAGATCGATTAACACCCGTAACTTTTATTGTTGGATATGCTTCTTGAAACGAACTTGGAATTTTGATCGCACGTTTTTTGTCCCATTGCATTTTGTAACCGATAGCAGTTTCGCCTGTGATTTCAATGTAATCAACTTCTTGTTTCGTATGCGTCAACCAAAAATACGTGTCGGGAGTACGGTTCGCATATTGATTCGCTTTTCTGCGTTCAGATATCACCCAATTTCGCCACAATTCAGGAATATCGTTACGGTATTCAAACGGTTGAAAAGCACGAATCAACGCATTTCTAATGCCATTATCGACAAAATAGACAACGTGACTTTTCTTTAGTTCGTAACGGTGTCCGTTGTTAAACGAGTTCAATTGAAACAATAAATCAGCCTTTTCGAAAAGTGACACATAACGTTCAACTGTTTCGTTGTCCAAATCACATTGCTTTCCTAATTCATTGTAACTGATCACTTTCCCGATGTGAAACGCCAAAAGACGCAATAATTTAATCAGTTTTTCTTTTTTGTTGATGCGTTCTGTAGCTCCAAGTTGCGTAAACACACTCGACTCCAAAATGTCGTACAACCGTTGTTCTACTTCTTCCGGATGCATGACAATTTCTGGATAATAGCCATAAATCAAGCGTTGTTCGATGAGTTTCTCTTCTTGTGCCAAACCCAATGATTGCGCTGTTTCCGTATAGGTCAAGGGGTACAACGTCAACTCCAATCCTTGGAAGCGCAGTGCTTCCCACAAATCTTCTTGTAAACTTGGCTCAAACGAGCACAACAAAATCACATTGAAAATGGACTTGTTTTCCAAACATTCGTCAATAATTGCTTGCAACGAAGAAAACAATTGCGCTTCTCGAATGACAATCAGTGATTTTCCTTGACTCAGTTCACGGAAACTTTCCAAGTTATCTAATCCTTTTCGAACTTTCTTTTTTTCGCCATCGAGTACCAAAACTCCTGTAGCTGATAAATCCGTAATGGTTTGCAACAAGGTCAAACGACCCGATTTTCTTGGCCCTCGTAACACAACTAATTTGTTGTCGTTGAGTTTATCAATCAATGTTTGCGTGAGAATTCTTGGAATCATAATTCAATTTTCGTACCACACAAATAACGTAATTTTTCGTGTGTTTTTATTGATTATTGCGGAAAAAGAATAGGAAAAAGTGTTTTTTCCTTGAAAATCAACTTGTTTGAATGAAAAAAATAACCGTCAAAAAATCAAACAATCCACGTGATTTTCGCCAAATGCATAAGGAATGTATGCTAAGTTTTCGATGGGTTTTGTCAAGATTATTGGTGTGCTTTTACCCAACGAAATGGTTCCATGCGTTGCTGAAATGCCCATCGCATAAGCGGCATTAATCGTCAATGCATTGAAAGCTTCTTCGGGTGTCATTTTCATTTTCACACAAGCCAAGGAAAAGATTTGTTGCAAATTGTCGCACGGTGTTGTTCCAGGATTGTAATCAGAAGCAAGCGCAACTGGCAATCCTTCATCCATGAATTTGCGTGCATTTCCATAAGGAATCGAGATGAAATGCGAACAACCAGGTAAGAATGTTGGCATGCAACCGCTTCCTTTCAATGCTGTAATATCCTCATCGGTCGATTCTTCCAAATGGTCAACTGACAAGGCACCAAAATTTACTGCTGCTTGCACACCGCCAAGAACTGAAAATTGATTCACGTGAACTTTCGGCACGAGTCCGATTGCTTTTCCAGCAGCTAACAGCTGATTCATTTCTTCGACTGAAAAGTAATTGCGTTCACAAAAAACATCCATGAAATCAGCTAATTGTTCTTCCGCGATGACTGGCAACATTTCATTAATGATTACATCAATGTAGCCTTGATGATTGGATTTATATTCCGTTGGAAAGGCATGCGCCCCTAAAAATGTAGCTTTAATTGTAATTCCTGCAGCTTGTTTCAAGCGTTTGATCACGCGTAAAATTTTCAATTCCGCGTCAACAGTTAGTCCATATCCCGATTTAATTTCAAGCGCTCCTGTTCCATTGGCTTTCATTTTTTCAATGCGTTGCAAAGCAGTTTGAAACAATTCTTCTTCGGTTAATTCATTCAGTCGACGGGCTGAGTTCAAAATTCCTCCACCTTTGAGTGCGATTTCTTCGTAAGTCAATCCGTTGATGCGATCGACAAATTCTTCTTCGCGTGTGCGGGCAAAAACGGTGTGTGTATGCGGATCACAAAAAGCAGGTAATACTGATTGCCCTTCCGCATCAATCACATCAATTCCACGCCAATCGGTGATTCCCTCCCAATCTTCCATGCGACCATACGCCACGATCACACCGTCTTCTAAGGCTAAAAAAGCATTAGAAATAGTTGGAATCGTTTTCATTGCCCTACCAGCAATAAAACTTGGGAAATCTTCACCAACTTGATAAAGCGTGTGAATGTTTTTGATCAATACTTTTGCCATACTGCAATGTTAAGGAAAGAAAATAAAAGTAAAACGAATTGATAAAAAAAAGCTATTTTCGTTTTTCAGATTTGAACGATGAAATTAATACTACTCCTTTTCCTTACAACGCTTTCTGGATTTAGCTTTACGCAAACGTTCACAGGTGGCGCAGGACCTATAAACGATTACCAAACAACTAATATTCCCGTCACAATTAGCGGTTTGCCCACAATAATGGACACCACAAATTTTGGCTTGTCTGCAGTTTGTTTTACGATCAATCATACGTATGTAAGTGATTTAACTGTTTCTGTTGTTGCCCCCGATGGAACAGTCGCTCAACTTTTCTCGGGCGTTGGCGGTGCAGGGCAAAACTTCGCTGCAACCTGTTTAAACACAACCGCAACCAATTCATTAGCAAGCGGTAACGCGCCTTTCTCAGGAAATTTCAAGCCCGTTGGACAAATGGGATTGGTGAATAACGGATCGAACCCCAACGGAACTTGGTATTTCCGGGTGTATGATTCGTATGGAGCCGATCAAGGGAATGTTGTTCAATTTTCCTTGACTTTTAATAATAATCCTGCAACATATTTCGCCCTAACCTCATCTCTTTTACCGATTGTTGCAATTGAGACAAATGGCAATACGATTGCCGATGATCCAAAAGTAATGGCTGACATGAAAATCATCTACAACGGCGTTGGAATCCGAAATTACTTGACCGATACAACAACGGATTATTCAGGGAAAATTGGAATTGAGTACCGTGGAAATTATTCCGCATCATTGCCTCAAAAACCCTACGCTTTTGAAACATGGGACAGTCTAGGAAATGCAATCAATGTTCCGTTATTAGGCATGCCCGCTGAAAATGACTGGTTATTGATTGCTAACTACAACGATAAATCTTTTGCGCGCAACATCCTTCCATTTCATTTTTTCGATGAAATGGGTCATTACTCTATTCGTTCTCGGTTGGTTGATGTCGTACTTGACGGAAATTATCAAGGAATTTACTTGTTGTGCGAGAAAATCAAACGCGATATCAATCGTGTGAACATTGCTAACTTAACTCCAACAGAAATAACTTCTCCGGATGTTACAGGAGGATACATGCTCAAAATTGACTATTGGGATAATTCAAATTCATGGCAATTAAATTATAGTCCCATTAACTGCCCAACAGCAGATGTACACATGGTTTATGTCGATCCAAAAGCGGCTGAAATCGTTCCGCAACAAGCAAGTTATATTCAAAATTTTTTCAATGATTTCGAAACAGCACTGTATAGTTCAACTTTTGACGACCCACTAATTGGTTACCGAAAGTACATCGACGTTGGAAGTTTTATTGATTATTTCTTGGTCAACGAAGTCACACGGAATGTTGATGGGTTCAAGAAAAGTCGCTATTTCTCAAAAGACAAAGATTTACTAGATGGAACACTAACTCGTTTAAAAGCTGGACCCGTTTGGGATTTTGATTGGTCACAAAAAGACATCGATGGCGGTTCGCAAAACGGATCTGGGTTTATTCACGAAATTTGCAATCAAGATGTTGTTCCACCAGGATGGTATGTGCGTTTATTGGAAGATCCAGCCTTTGCAAACGAAGTGCGTTGCCGTTACAACGAATTACGCGCAAGTATTTTTGATGAAGTTGCTATTCAGGCAAAAATAGATTCGGTTGTACAAGTGGTCAATGAAAGTCAAAACTGGCATTATTTGGTGTGGGGGAACATGGGCGTTGCATCAGGAACAGGAGAGGTACAGGCTCCGAGTCAAAGTTATGCAGAAGAAATTCAAAAATTGAAAGATTGGTACGCGCGTCGATTTACGTGGTTGGATAGCAACATGCCTGGTGACGGAACAAATTGTACTAACGCTATCACGGCAAATTATTTGGAACAAAAAATCAGCTTATTCCCCAACCCATTTACCGATCAATTGACCATCAACTGGTCTGACATTTCATTGACAGGAGCTAGCGTTTCAATTACTGATGCTACAGGAAGAACCGTTGTTACAACTCAAATCAGTTCAGCTGATCAAGCAAACCAACAACTTCGCTTGAACGAATTAGGCGGTTTATCACCCGGTTTTTATTCACTCATCATTTCCGATGGTTTGCAACAAGTTGTTGTAAAAATTTGCAAATAAACGCGGGTGTAGTTGCTGAATTAAAATAAATCCTTATTTTTGCACCTGCTTAACAGCAGAAAGCATTTTGAATGCCTCGGTGGCGGAACTGGTAGACGCGCTGGATTCAAAATCCTGTTCTTTCGGGAGTGCCGGTTCGATTCCGGCCCGAGGTACAAAAACAGTGTGAGAAACAGAGCGAAAGCGAAGATTTCTCACGCTGTTTTTTCTTCAGTCTCATTCTCACTCAAATTATTGATTTATTTTTTGGATCAAGACCAATTTCCGGGATATAGCTAAAAAATCTCCATTTTCAAAGGAATGAAATTCCATCCAACAACTGCATTAGAATAAATTCCATCCAACTTCTGCAATGGATTGAAATCCACCGCAGGGATATCAGCCGTCCCGATGGGACTTTTGAAGGATTAAATTTGTAAATGCTCATAATACCAAAGAGCCAGCGGCTCGAACGATCGATTACGGTTAGACTGAAGTCTAACCGTGTAAATAGCGAAGCACAATAAAGAGCCTTCGGCTCGACCGATTTTTTTTGCTGCTGATTTTAACAATTGAATATTTTACAATAGAATGAAATCGATACTACTTATCTTTTTGTGTTCCATAGAATTACTCAGCTGTTCCTCAAATTCTAAAAAAGCTAATGATGCTAATATTAGTGAGACAGTTCAACTTCCTGATCGTTATAATACTAGTTATGATAATATTGGTTTTGCATGTGGTGAAGGAGGAGGAAAAACAGCACTTGTTGATGAATTCACGAATCTAATAAAAGATAAAAACTATGAACAAATCAGATCAAAATTATATAGTTCAAAACCTGGACAGATATATTTGTCGACCATTTCCTGTGAAAAATTGGCAGAGGAAGGTCTGATCAAACTAAAAAGAAGCGAACTGGAACAAATTGAAAAAAATCGAAACAAAAATGATACAATATATACTTGTTCTGGTTGTACAGAATCTGAATATTATACTATAAAACAACTTATTAATGATACAACAAATAATATGAGACTGGAAAACGGATGGTGGTTTGATGAGACATTAGGAAAAAATGTTGTTGAACAATAAATTTTATAAAGAAATAAAAAACCACCACTATCAATAAGCCCATTTTGTAATTTACTCCACAAAAAAAAGTCGCATTGCTGCGACTTTCGATTTTCATAAAAATATCCGTTATTTTTTCAAAATACGTAATGTTAACTCCGGAAAGCGGAATAACGCAACAATCCCAACAAATACAGCGATGGCAATTGGTGCAACAACAGATTGACCATGTTCCAAATGCGTAGCGATTGCGCCACCCATGTATGCTAGTAATAAGACACTTCCAATAACGCCTGTGCGATTGGAAGCGAATAGCAATGTAATGATGAGTTCAATAATTCCAATATTACGCATTGTTGCTGGTGAAAGACCCATTGCTTTTGCCCCTTCGATTACTTCTTTTGTACCTGCCATTTTTCCAACAGCACTGAAAATAAATAACGCTGATACTAAAATTGTTAGAATCAACGAAATGGTTGTTTTTGTTTTAATTGTCATGTTCGTTTGTTTAGTTAACGCTGTAAAGAAAATAAAAAAATCAATATTACTATGTTTTACGATTTCTTATTCAAGTGTTTGCTTTTACCAATCCAACCCAAATGTGTGTGGTCGAAACTATCTTGGAACTTTAATCCATACCCCATAATGCGATCAAAATTCGAATGTGCCAGAAAAATAAGACTGACCTTCATCACCCAATCATTTGACAACCAGTAACCGACAACCAATAAAAAAGCAAATAATCCTTGGTGGTGGCAGACATTATAGGCAACCGTTGCGAATTTTTTTGAAATTAAATACGCTGCAAACGAAACATCTGGCACAAAGAATAGCGCCCAAAACACACCCCAATTTCCAGGATAAAGACTGTTGTAAAAAAACAGCACACAAAGAAACAAGCCTAATCCTTCTAATTTTAATGTTGCATTCATGCTATTAATTTTAATTTTGAACGATAAAGTTAACTTTTTATGCAACTCTTTAACACGGCAACATTATCAGATAACCAAATCCAACAAATCGATGTGTTGTGGAACCAAGAGTACCCAAAAAATCTAATGAATCGCTTTTCGATCTTGTTAGGAGATGCAACAAATTATCGGCATTTTATCTTAGAAAATGAAGCGCAACAAGTTCTTGGATGGGCCGTTTTATTTGACAAAGAAAACGAAACCCGTTTTTCAATCATTGTTGGGGAAGCAAGCAAAGGAATGGGACTTGGCGGCAGATTAATGGACGCTTTGAAACAAGCTTGTCCGTGTTTTTATGGTTGGGTCATCGACCACGATAACGACATCAAAAATGATGATTCTATTTACCGTTCTCCCTTAACGTTTTATCTGAAACACGGTTTTGAAGTACTTAGCGATCAACGCTTGGATACTCCGATTATAAAAGCTGTTAAAGTGAAATGGTGCGCGAAAGATTAGCGTTTAAAACTGCAGAAAATAAAGTTTTGAATGGCACCACTTGGAGTTGTGTGGTCGACGAATTCACACGCTATTGCTGAAAATCCAACTCCTTCAAACAAGGATTTCATCGAAGTCTCATCGTATTGTTGGATGGTCAATCCACTGCATTTCAAAGGTCCATTGACAGAAAATGTGCCAATAACAAGTTGTTTCGCATGCGCAGCAACAGTTTTCGCGTAAGATTGAATCGCGTTTACATCGGTCAAAAAATGAAAAGCTGCACGATCGTGCCAAAAATCATACGTTTCAGAAGGTTGAAAATCGTTAATATCGCTTTCAAGCCAAGTGACTTTATGCGCAGCTTCACCCAAGCGAGCTTTCGCACGATCCAACGCATGTTTTGAAATATCCAACACCGTGATGTCTTCGTAATCGTTTGCTAATAAGTAATCTACAAATTTACTATCACCTCCACCAACATCAATTATTTTAGCCGTTTTCGGCAAATTAGCCGCTTGAAAATAGCTGATTGATGTTTCAGGAGTTTCTTGCGTCCATGAAACTTCGTGTGGTTGTTTCGTTGCAAAAACTGTCTCCCAGTGAGCTTTTAAATTTGTTTCCATGGTGCAAAAATGTGGAGGAAAATTTGAATAATCTGTAACCACTGTTACTTTATTATATTTGTGAAAATACAAACCTTTTCTAACGTGACGATTAAACAAGCGCAAATTACCGACATTACACAACTTCAGGCAATCAGTACGTTGACTTTTGTCGAGTCTTTTGAGAAAGAGAACTCACCTGAAAACATGGCTACTTATTTAGCAGAGCACTTTTCTACCAATCAATTAGCGCTTGAACTATCAAATCCTAATTCATCATTTTATTTTGCGGAAGACAATGAGCAAATTGTAGGATATTTAAAAATAAACGTTGAATCTGCCCAAACAGAAAAAAAATTTCAAAATGCCTTGGAAATAGAACGCATTTATGTGAAAAAAGCAGCTCAGGGAAAGCAAATCGGGCAACAATTACTTGAGAAAGCAATTGACATGGCACGCAACAAAAAATACGCATTTATTTGGTTGGGAGTTTGGGAAAACAATAAACAAGCAATCACCTTTTACGAGAAAAATGGTTTTGAAGTCTTCGATCAACACCTATTTGTTTTGGGAGAGGATCAACAAACGGATTTGCTGATGAAACGACCATTAACTCAATAATCTTTCCCTTTTTCCATTAACAAAGCAAACGCCTCTTTGGGATTGGGTACTTTGTCTGATTCGTAACCGTAAGTTCTTCCTGTTGCAATGGAATGAAAGTGCTTCATTGCTTTCAAATGTGCACCACTGCGCATGAAATCAAGCATCATTTCTCGACTTTCCCAAACCGTAACAGTGCATTGGTATCCATTTATTCGTTTAGCTGAAACGGAAATATTTCCTTTTGCAGCTTGCGCTTGTGCAAATGATGGAATTGCAAGTCGCCAAAACTTCAAATAAGCCCAAAAATTTTTCGGCTTTAAACCTGTGAGTGAAATGTACATGCGTTAAAAATAGACAAAACGAATAAACAAGCACTAACCTGTAAATCGAACTACCTCAACTTTTAACGAAGTTCCTTCTCAATAATTTCAATCAACGCGCTTTTTGGCAAAGCACCTGCTTGCATCATCGGTTGGCAATCGACAGGAATAAATAACATGCTTGGAATACTTCTAATCTGAAAAACGGCAGATAATTCTTGTTCGATTTCTGTGTTTACTTTGTAAATCAATACATCAGGAAATTCATTGCTCAATTCTTCTAAAATAGGAGCAACCACTTTACAGGGCCCACACCAATCAGCATAAAAATCGATTATTGCAGGTTTGTCACCTTTGTACTTCCATTCTTTTTCTGTTGTATAATCAAACACATCTTGAAGAAATTGTGCTTGCGTTAATTGAATTGTTGGCATATCTTAAAATTAAAGTGCAAAAATAACTGTACGGAAACATATAAAATGTAACCAATGTCACGCTTACTAGTTACTCTTCCTTCAACTCTTTTTTTCGTTTAGCAATTAACTCATCGATTTCGAGCACCTGATTTTGAACAAACGTTTCATCGACTGTAAACAATAAGGCGCGTTTTTTTGATCTCCCATTGGGATAAAAGTACACGTTTTGTCCGAGCTTCAAGGTGATTCCGCTATTGGATAGTGGGTTCAAATTTGGATTCATCACAGACGGAATTTCCAAAGAAATGGACTGCAAGGATCCGTTGTGAAACGTCAAATTGATGTTTTGAGCAACAGCTTGATAACCACTTGATATCAAAACAAATAGAAGCGCGCTGAATAACTTTTTCATAAACTGATTTTCATTTAAACAACGTGCTACGTCTTTTTGTTTCGTACGAACAAAACCTGTTATTCCTGTTTAATCATTTTTCAACAAGCCCAAAAATGTTGCTGGTTGAAAATAAGGATATAACGGTAGCGTTTCGATTAACGATTGAACTGCTGCTTCGTCGCGGTCGTTAAACATGATAACTGCTCCATTACGTGCTTGGCGAAGGTAGATATCGTGAAGAATTCCTTCGGCTTTCCATTGAGCGATCATTTCTTGTTCGTGTTTTAAAACTGCTCCTAATTCGGACACATCGACACCCTCTTTTAGGGTTAAAATTACTGCTGTAATGTTCATCTTTTTTTTCTCAAATGTACGCAGACGCTTTCTTTTTAACGATAAATAGTACATTTGTTTAGGTATTAAAAAAGATACCTTGAAAAATGGAGTTGAAAACAAAACAACAAGGAATAAAAGTCGTTGCGGATGTATTGGATATCATTGGTGGAAAATGGCGTGGACCAATCTTGTCGTATATCTGTGACAAACCCCGAAGATTCAACGAATTGAAGACCATTTTGGGCAGAATCACTTCGGCCACTTTAAGCAAAGAATTGCGTTATTTGGAAGGATTACACATGATTGAACGCGTGGAAATACAACGTGAACCCGCAACAATTTATGAATACCGCATGAGCAAACATGGAAAATCGATTAAAACATTAATCCAACATGTTGTTGAATGGGGAATACAACACCGAAAAGTTGTTTTGGAGGATGCGTCTCAAAGTGAGAAAGAAATCGTCATTGCGGAGAAAATTAACTACTGAACTAACCGTTCGTCAACGCAATTCCCAAACAGATTGCTTCTGCTAAAACGGAGACTTCTATATCAGCTAGTTGCTTGAATTTAATACAATATCCGGTGACTTTCGCTTTGCCCAATTGTGCCCCAAATTGATGCGCAAGATCTAATTTATTTCGAATACCGATCAAATAAATAGAAATTCCACTCGTATTTGCGCTGATTCCAATTTGAAACATTTCGCGGGATTTTCCCTTCGCAAGTAATAAGGTTTGGTTCCCATATCCAATGGTTGGATTCGTCACGACCTTTCCTGCTTCATTTTTTCCATCTTCCATCCATAATTTACCCGTTGGAAGAATCGTAAGCATGAGTTCATGAAGCTGCAACAAATCGTGTTGTTTGGCACTATCCTGTTGTGAAATGAAATGGTGTATTTCTGCAGCTATATCCATAAAAAAGAGTGAGAAACAGAGTGAGAAACAGAATGAGAAACAGAGTGTGAAACAGAGCGACAAACAGAGCGAGAAACAGAGCGAGAGTGATGAATTAGCATAAGAATGTTATTTACAATTATTTCAGGGTTAACTGTTTTCTAGCTTGTTAAACTCCTCTTTCTTGCTTTCAAACCAGTTCCCAAAGTCCTCAGGTGTTTTCATCATCTTTTGCAGTTCATTCATTGCTTCTATATGAGCAACATCACCCATTTGAAACATTTCCATGCCATGTTTTTTACTTTGGTTGGCTAATTCTTCAAACGTTTCACCTATAAACACTAAATCACAGGCTCCTCCAAGCTGTTTGCACGTCATTTTTTTCATTGCACCTATTATTTTTAAATCAGTATCAATTTACTTATCATTCAATCCTACTCCGAAGCCAAATAAAGCAGCAACGGCAGCAAGTTGAGCGATTAAAACAACTTTTTGCCAAGTTGGCCGTTCGTTCCACTTTTGTTCTTGATCAAAGGGATCAAATGCTAACCCAATTCCTAAGGAAGACGCAGCTTGAAGGTATTCTTTTGTAACAAACGTTTGATACATCCCCAAAAGAATAAATCCAATGTATAAGTATTTGTTGAAGGGCGTTTTCATGAATAATCTTTTTATTTACAAACTAATTGTAAAACGAAAATACAATATTTTGAGAAGATTTTATCTATACACTTACTTAGGTGACTCTGGGAACACACTAGTAAATTGAAAATGAAAAGTTAACTAATTTCCTGTTAATCCTGCTATCATTGCTAGTTAGATTTTAAAAAATTAAAACGTTGATTCTTTTTTCTGTCCAAGTGAACTTAACATGATTACACTTTTATTATCAGAATCTTTCAGTACAATAAAAGGTTTCAATCCTGATGACTTGATGTCGTTGCCTTTCATCGCAAAAGACTCTTCTTTCGAATCGGCGATAAAAATTTCTGTGTTGACGGGTAAAGCATATGATTTAACTTGATCTGGTTTTAAGTCGCTAACTCTTGTTTGAATCGATCCATCAGGGATATAAATTATCAGAGAAAGGTGGTATACATCTTTGGAGTCATTTGAAAAACTAATACGAATTGTATCTTGACCATAAGTAAATGAAGCAATTAAAAATGATAAAAACAGTAAGGCTTTTTTCATAGTTTGATTGTTATATTTCTTTTCTACAACCTAAAATTAATTAAAAATCACTTGACTGTAATAATAACTTTTCCTTTGGTTCGACCAGTTTCAACATAAGCCAATGCTTGATTAGTTTGTTCGAATGGAAACACCTTATCAATAACAGAAATAATTACGCCTTCCTCGATAAGTTTTGTTATTTGACCTAACTGGTTACCATCAGCTCTCATAAATAAAAACACAAAATTCGTATTGGTTATTTTTGCGTATTTCTTTGCACCAAAACTAAGTAATTTGGTAACCAATCTTAAATATAAAGGCAAGCCAATAGATTTTGCAAATTCAGGTGTTGGTGGACCAACCAACGAAATTAAATGTCCATTTGGTTTTAAAATTTTAAAAGATTTTTTAAGGATTTTTGTATCTCGATTACTATGTAAAACAACATCGTAATCTTTTAAAATGGATTCAAAATCTTGTGTTTTGTAATCAATGATTAAATCAGCACCAAGATTTTTCACTAAATCAATATTTTTTGAACTAGTTGTGGTTGCTACATATGCTCCTAAGTGCTTTGCAAGCTGAATAGCGAAAGTACCAACACCTCCTGAGCCTGCTTGAATAAAAACTTTTTGTCCCTTTTTAACATTTGCAATTTCTATTAACGCCTGCCATGCCGTTAATCCAACTAAGGGGATGGAACTGGCTTGGTCCATTGTCATGTTTTTTGGTTTTAGTGCTAGGTCATTTTCGTTTACAGAAATAAATTCTGCAAAAGTGCCAATTCTATAGTCTCCTACTCTTGAATATACTTCATCACCTATTTTGAACTTGTTAACTTTAGCTCCTATTTTTGTGATAACACCTGCCAAATCGTGACCGTTAATAAGCGGTGTTTTATATGGAAGAAATAATTTAAATTCTCCCCATTTTATCATGGAATCTAATAGGTTTATTCCAGCCGAATGTATTTCAATCAACACCTCGTTTTCAGCTACTGTTGGCTCTGCAACTTTAGTAAGTTGCATTTGTTCTTTTTTGCTGTAGCTTTTAACTATAAATGCTTTCATGTTTTATATAAAAATTAATGAATATTTATTTTATTGCTTTTTAACTATATATTTGCTTGCAATATGCAAGTGTAAATATAAAAAACTACTTTCAAATTGCAAGCTATTTTTTTACAATATTTTATAAAAGCTCTAGATGGAAGCAATAAAAAAAAGATCAGATTGTCCATTGAGTCAATCTCTTGATGTTTTTGGAGACAAGTGGTCCTTACTAATTATCCGAGACTTAATTTTTGAA
Organism: Fluviicola sp.; assembly: GCA_017983675.1. Lineage (GTDB taxonomy): Bacteria > Bacteroidota > Bacteroidia > Flavobacteriales_D > Crocinitomicaceae > Fluviicola. Next base: position 463 of record JAGOAZ010000002.1, on the reverse strand, counting down.
AATAAATGTACTTACAACGAATTTAGGAAATCATCAGAAGGTATTGCTACAAACATTTTAGCTTCAAGACTGAAAGGACTTGAAGAAAATGGCATAATTGAAAAATCAGCCCATCCAGAAAGCAAAGCAAAAGTTTTATATAATCTAACTCAGAAAGGAATAGATTTATTGCCCATAATTATAGAGATTTTTATTTGGTCAGACAATTATTTGACTATACCACCAGAAATAAAAGTGACGATAAAAGAAGCAAAAAAAAACAAAATTAAATTTCTCAAACAGTTGATTGATAGTTTGAGTGTAAGTAAACTATCCTAATACAAAGTCACAATAAAACTTATAATATATCTCCTGTCTCGAAATGTCGTCCCGACGTTTCGGGATCGACCAGGGACCAAATTTAAATTGTTGCTAACTGTTAATCAAAATAAGTTTACAACTAGAACTTTTGTAAAAACAAAAA
>JAGOAZ010000008.1 GCA_017983675.1 Fluviicola sp. | reverse complement strand
GTTAAATGGCTCATAATTGACAACTTTGGTTGGTAGTCAAGTTAAGCATTTATCCTTTTAGAGGGAAGAACTTTCTTCCCTCTTTGCTTAATTGCTACCTAAGTTGCATTTATGAGTTGAATCTAAGTTTTGGAAATTTTCAAAAATGAAATCAAGGAGTTGTATACTAAGTTCTTTCCCATTTCGTTAGTATCTTAGCAAAATGCGTTTCAAACAACTTATTTGGACACTATTCTTCTTGTTGTTTTCCCACATAACATGGGGACAGCTAAACACCTTACGCACAAAAAAAATACCATTTTCAGCAAAAAGTATTCAATTTGACAGCTTATCGGTCTTGCCAAATTCGTTAGTAGTTCGTTGTGGGGAACAACTTATCTTACCTCAGAATTACACGGTTGATTTCGCGAAAGCACAACTTCTAATCCTTCAAAAATGTGCAGATTCGCTAACAATCACCTACCGCGTTTTACCAGTTTCGTTTGCGCGTAAATTTCAATTGAGGGATACAACGCAACTCTATCGCGTCAATAAAGGAAACCGTGATTTATTTTTAATTGCACCAACAGTTGATCCAATAGAGTTAATGGCAACGAATGGCTTGAAAAAATCGGGGAGTATTGCCCGTGGAATATCATTTGGAAACAAACAAGATTTATCGGTCAATGCTAATTTAAACCTCGAATTATCTGGATACATTGCGCCGAACTTACAATTATTAGCAGCCGTAACAGATAATAATTTACCCATTCAACCAGAAGGTAACACCAATAAATTACAGGAGTTTGATCAAGTCTTTGTTCAATTATTCAACGATCAGTTTAAAATGACAGTGGGGGATTTTTGGATAAGTAAACCGGAAGGTTACTTCATGACGTATAAAAAGCGAGGGCAAGGATTAACAGGAGAATATACGTGGAAAACAGCTAAAAATCGGTCGGTGAAATCGCAAGTAAGCGGTGCTTTATCGAAAGGAAAATTCAACAGACAAATTATCAATGGAATTGAGGGAAATCAAGGTCCCTACCGTTTGAGAGGAAATGAAAACGAACCATTTATCATCGTGCTTTCTGGAACGGAACGAGTATTTGTTGATGGGAAATTGATGAAACGCGGTCAAGAATTCGACTATGTTATCGATTATAATACTGCCGAAGTTACGTTTACTGCTCGAAACTTAATCACGAAAGATATTCGGATCGTCATTGAATTTCAATATGCAGATCAAAATTATGCCCGTTCGCTTTTTCAATTTTCGACTGTTGGAACATCCAAAAAATTGGACTGGTGGATCAATGCTTATTCGGAACAAGATGTAAAGAACCAACCCTTACAACAAAATTTGACGGATGAACAAAAAGGGTTATTAGCAACAATAGGTGACAGCTTGCAATTAGCCCGAAGTTTTGTCATTGATTCTGTCGGGTTTTCTGAGAATTTGGTCATGTACCAACTTGTTGACTCTCTTGGGTTTGATTCTGTGCTAGTTGCGTCAGTAAATCCTGTTTTAGCGGTTTACAAAGTGGCGTTTTCTTTTGTTGGACAAGGCAATGGGGATTACGTCTTTGAAAAATTTAATGCGCTCGGAAGAGTTTATAAATGGGTGCAACCTGTTGCTGGGATCGCACAAGGGGATTATGCTCCAGTAACAACGTTAATTACTCCCAAAAAACAACAAATGCTAGCTATTGGCGGTACCGTTCGCTTGTCAGAAAGGCTATCATTTCTCACAGAAGGCGCAATGTCAACAAACGATAGAAATACGTTTTCGAAACAAGATAGTAGAGACGATAATGGTTATTCATTTCGGGCGCAACTAACACATGTAATGCCTTTTGGAAGAGATTCCATAAAAAAATGGTCCTGGAAAAACGAACTAGCATGTGAAGTATTGGATCCATTTTTTCAACCGATTGAACAATACAGAGCTGTAGAATTTGATCGTGATTGGAACACGCGCAATAAATTATATGAGGGCAACCAAGTTTTTTCAGCATTCAAAACCTTGCTCAAACACAATCAGTTTGGATCGGTTGAATGGAATGCACAACAGTATAAAATAGGAACAGATTTTTCTGGTTTAAAAAGTCAAGTGCTTATTAATTGGAATAAAAACGGCTTGCGCATACTCGGTGATGGAAGTTTATTGGCAGCCTCTTCTGACGGGAATAATCGGTTTTTTAGACACAAAATTGATATTTCGAAAAATTACCGATGGTTGAAAGTTGGATACAAAGCGGATCAAGAATGGAATGCGTTTAAGACGACGAATCAACAACTAACACAAGCATCCTATTCGTTTTTTGATTACCAAGGATATGCAGCTTTTGGCGATTCAACAGCTGGGGAATTCCGGCTTTCGTATAGAGAACGTGTTGATGGTAGAACGTCCACCAATCAGTTTTCATCGGCAGCAAAAGCACGAACGGCAAGTATTGAATGGGCGAAGAATAATTGGAAAAACCAACGGTTATTGTTGATTGGTAATTATCGCGTGTTGTCTATTATTGACAGTACATTAATTAATCAACAACCTGAAAATTCAACGAATGGACGCATCGACCACGATCTAAGGTTATTCAAAAATGCGGTACAGTTGACAACATTTTATGAAGTTGGCGCTGGCCTCGAGCAACGAAGAGCATTTATATACATTAAAGTTAATGATGGACAAGGTGTTTACACATGGGTTGATTATAATGGGGACAATGTAAAAGATTTGAATGAATTTGAGATTGCAGCATACGCCGATCAGGCGAGTTACATTCGTGTTTTTACACCTTCCAATGAATACACTAAAACCTATTCAAACGAATTCAATCAATCACTTTCTTTGCGTCCAGAACGGATTTGGGCGACCGCAACTGGTTTAAAAAAACAGTTAGCACGATTTTCGACGCAAAGTCGTTTGCGCATTCAACGGAAAACAGATTTTTTTGAAGGTGTAAATGCCTATAATCCATTTGTTGGCAGCATTGATAATTTAAATGTAATAAGTGCATCGTCAAGTATGAAACACTTGATTTTCTTTAATCGAACGAGTGCAATCTTTGGCTGCGATTATGCATACGACGTTACGCAATCCAAACTATTGTTAGCAACGGGCTTTGATGGAAAAAGCAAAACAAGTCACAGTTTTAATGCACGTTACACGATTAAAAAAGAATGGAGTATTTTACAATCAATTGAAAAAGGAGAAAAACTATCGTTTGTTGATTACACAACAGGGAGAAATTATCGGTTGAATTATTTAACATGGAAACCCTCTTTGGTGTATCAACCAACAACCACATTGCGCTTAAGTTTAGACGCGCGGTTTTCAACAAAACAAAATGCTGCTGAACTTGGAGGGGAATTTGCAAAAATTAATGATATTGGCTGTGCTGTAAAATATAACCAAACGCAAAAAGGAAGTTTACAAGCCCAATTTAATTTTATTCAAATTGACTTTCAAGGCAATGCCAATTCACCGCTTGGATTTGAATTATTAGAAGCTTTGAAGACGGGTAAAAATGCAATATGGTCCGTTGGGTATCAACGAACCATATCGAAAAGTTTGCAATTAGCAATACAGTATTCAGGTCGAAAAAGCCAGCTGTCTCCGATGATACATGCTGGAGGAATGGAACTGAAAGCCTTCTTCTAATTAATCTTTTTTATCAAAAGCTTTTAATATGATTTCATAATCATGCTGTAATGCTTCTGCTTCTGTTCTTTTTCCTTTTATAATTGCTTCTGAATTCGTGTTCCCTGATTTTTTTGCTTGCGCTTCTTTGTCTTTCAAATCAACAATGCTATTAGCTAAGGCATCAGATAAATAGCCGATGAACTGAGGATAAAATAGTTGTGCATACATGCCGCCATTTTTCCCTTGATCTTCTAAAATAGGTAAATACTTGCGTTGAATGAGTGCATCTTGTTTCGTTAAGATTACGACAAATCCAAATAAGGCTTCTAATTTATCCGAACCTTGAACAGTATTGTTTTTCAATACTTTTTCGAAAAAAGGCATGTTGTCTAGTGAACCAACTTTACCATACAATCCGCAAATACTACTGAGCATTTTTGAAGAGGATTCGTTTTCTAATTTTTTTGCAAATAGTAAGGCATTCGGCGCATTTACTTTTGCCAATTCTTCTAATGCTTTGCTCATTACAGCATATGACTGGTCGTTCTTGATACGATCTTCGATATATCCTTCCGCTTCTTCCGCTGTTGCATTTGTACTAATCACAGTTAATGCAGCTGCTCTAACTTGAGGATTCACATCGCGTTGAACGGCTGATTTAATAATCGCCAGTGCACGTAATTTCGCATCAGATGATAAGCGTGAATAATTGCTCATAGCCGTAGCACGAATATCCCAAAACGGATCCTTTAAACCATCTAAAATTAATTGATCTGTAGCCGTTGTTTGAGTCGTTAAGCCAAATTGAAACGCATTTTTTCTATGCGTATACTTCTTACCATTATAATATTGATGAATGTACCAGTCTTGCGGTTTTGTTTCAACAATGCGCGCCAACAGCATTGCTTGTTCATCAAATATGACATTTTTCAATGCGCCAACAACTGCTAGGTCTATATTTTCCGTTTTTTCATCAATCCAAACACGTTGCGTTGTTGCTCCACGGTCATCAAAAACAGTTACGTTTACAGGTATTTTGAATGTTCTAAATTCATCGCCTTGCACTTGCTTGATTGTGAGGCGAACATTTTTCGCAGCTGTTTCATACGCATAATCGATTTCCAATGTTGGATGACCTTTGTCTAAGTACCATTGGTTGAAAAACCAGTTTAAATCTTCTCCAGAAACGGCTTCAAAAGCCAAACGTAATTCATTAAATTCAGCTGGATGGTATGCATTTGTTTTCAAGTAGTTTTGCAACGATAGGAAAAATGCTTCGTCACCCAAATACGAACGTAACATGTGTAAAATACGACCTCCTTTGTTATAGGAGTGACCGTCAAACATATCTTCTTGTGAATTGTAATCGAACCAAATTAAATTATGGTAACCACTTTGATCTGCAGAAGCATAATAACCATCAGCCTCTTCTAGGGCACGGAAATCTGCTTCGTCTTTCCCAAATTTAAATTCATCCCACAAGTATTGCGAATAATTTGCAAACGATTCATTTAATGATAAATTTGACCATGACTCACACGTAACCAAATCACCAAACCAATGGTGGAACAACTCATGTGCAATAGTCGACTGATCGTTACCATCTAATAATTCTCGTGCTGTTTTGTATGCATAATCGCCAAATACAACTGCGCCGGTATTCTCCATCGCTCCAGAAACATAATCGCGCACCACAATTTGAGAATACTTATCCCATGGATATTCAACACCTAACAATTTTGAAAAATAATCAATCATTGCAGGAGTTTCACCAAAAATTGCTTTTGCACTTGATTCCCACTCAGGTTCAACGTAATAATTCACTTCCATTTGGGTTCCATTCTGGCGTGTGTAATAATCTTTCACCACTTTAAATTCCCCTATCCCCATCATGAATAAATAAGGTGCATGGGGCAATTCTTGCTTCCAATGGTCAACACGTGTTCCGTTTCCATTTTCTTTCGAGGAAATTAATTTACCATTCGAAAGTGTAACATATTTGTTATCAACAGTAATGAAAATTTCTTGCGTTGTTTTGCTATTTGGTGCGTCGATAGTTGGAAACCAAACCGAACTTGCTTCCGTTTCTCCTTGCGTCCAAATTTGTGGCATTTTATTGTTTTCTAAGCCTTTTGGATTAATGAAGTAAAGTCCTTTGTCGCTCGAAATAGCGGAAGAACCAGATGTTAAGCGTTCATCAGGCTTTGCGATGTAATCAATGACTACTGTGTATTGTTCGCTGCGTTTATATGTTTTATCTAATGTAATTGTCAACACATCATTCGCATATTGGAATATCAAAGGCGCACCGTTCAAACTAATAGCTTTGATTTCCATCCCTTTTGCATCAAGAATTAATTGGTTAGTCGCATAAAAATGAGGTTTAGCAGTCAACGTTTCTTTTCCAAACATCCACGATTTACTCCAGTCAAATGACACTTCTAATTTTGTGTGAATCAAATCGGTCAATACTGTTTCACTAGCGCGATAAACCGATGCGGTTTCTTTGACTTCTTGATTTTCAGTAGACCCAACAACCGTGTTTTCACTGTTTTTTTCGCTCGATTTTTCTTTTATAGAATGACAACTTATCAGGGAAAGTCCGATAAAGAATACTAATTTTTTCATGCTCAATTTTTGATTTAAGTCTCGAAGATACCAATTCAATTGTTTGATTTCATTGATTTTGGAAGAAAATTCATGCATTTGCTTAAAATTGTTTTTAAATTTGTTTCAAAAGCTTTAACATGCAAACTTCAAACTGGCAATTAGACGGAAAAGAATTCATCACCAATACTGATGGGGTTCATTTGAAATGGGAAAATCAACAGTTTTTTTCAATCACCTATAAAGGAAAAAAATTCCGTGGTGAAGTGATGTCAAATCGCCAAGAAGAAGGATTGTTGACGCTCAAATTGAATCACCGAGTTTTTGAAGTTAAAAAAGGACAACCCCTTGATGCATTGATAGCTTCTATGGGATTGGATAAACCAAAAGTGCGCAAGTTGAAACAATTGAAAGCTCCAATGCCAGGTCGTGTTGTTGGAATTGCAGTTCAAATTGGACAAGAAGTACAAGTAGGCGACCCATTACTTACACTGGAAGCGATGAAAATGGAAAACGTTTTGAAAGCAGAAGGAATAGGTGTAGTAAAACACATTTCAATCAATGCCCAAGACGTGGTTGACAAAGGTGGTTTATTAATTGAATTCGAATAAAAATACGATAGTTTCATTCAAAAAAAATGCTGTCTTTTTAGACAGCATTTTTTTTATTCTATAATTTCATGTTCGATGACTTGATAGATTTCCATGCTAGTTTTATCATAAACATAGATCAACACATGCATGTTTTCTGGTTCGTATACCTCAGGTAATTTAAAACTGTAGTTCAAGTAATATTTTCCATTCTGTGCCAAGTTATTTGCAGAAAGGTTTCTTCCAAAAGCTTTTCCATCGATACAACCTCTCATCACTTCTCGGTGAACATAAGTTGCGTTGTGAGTATTATTCCCCATTTTTTGATCACCAATGATTGAATCTTCTATCAAATACGTTACAACTGCCAATTGACTAGCAACGATGGAAGTAGCTAATAATTCCAACTCTGTGTGTAAAAAGTAACCGCGTGTAGATGGGTAATAATTACTATGCGCTTGTAAATTTGTTTTCAAGTCATTTCCACTTATAATACTATTTACTTCACTTGTCCAACCAGAAGGGTGGTAGGTAAGTTGTCCTCCAATGTTTGTTCGGTTGATTGTTCCTCTTGGATTTCCTTGAAATGCTGATCCTGGAATTGAACCAAAGTATTTTCCAATTTCTAATCCTTGTAGGTTGGTCCAATTTGTAGGATAATCTGGTAATTGAATCGCTTGTAATGGCCCCATTCCTGTTGGTCCGGTATGAATTGCAGCAGTAAAAACTCTTCCTGGATTATTTGTTTCTAATGTATGCGCTAAAGTTGCTGCTGCGGGACAACTGTTACACGTATGTCCTGTAAAATCTTCAATCAACACATTACGGAGCATATTTGTGTTAGCTGAAAAAGTAGGCCATTGATTTTGCGCATAATGTGCCGAATCACCAGCTGGATAAAGACTCCAATCAATTTCACCATTCCCTCCACTTGATGGGGGATAAGGATTTGTTACTTTATCACAACTATTTGCTGCAAAAAGAACAATTATAAAACCAAGGTATAAACTAATTTTTTTCATAATCGATAAATTAGAAACTATGTGAAACTGTCAATGTTAAACCATTTGAAGCAGGCACAAAACGACAAACACCGCCAACACAAAAAAGCCCTGCACGTTGACGCCCATAATTGACTGCAATGCGGGTAGCATCTTTCAAATAGCCGACTGTTCCAATGAGATAATGCAAACGTAAATCAGGATTGTTATTACCGTAATTGTATTGATCCATTACGGCAAAAAACCAATTAGGTGAGATAGAATATTCAGCAACAATTGTTGCCCAGTTCCCTTTGTCATTACTCACTCTTGAAATTGTTTGGTCTTCGTTGAGTTTATCAATTTTGTTTGTAAACAACGCTTGAAATTCCATGCGTAAATTATTGTTTTTATTGATTTTCCATCCAAATTCAGCGACACCAATATTGGAAACAATTAATCCCGAAGCATCTCCTGAAATTTTAGAAACATCGTTATTCAGTGCGATGTTGAAATACGAAGCAATGATATAAAATGATTTACTGAATTTATAAGTAACGTTTACATTAAAGTCATGCCATAACAACGAGTCACTTTTATTGAATGGCTTACCTACGTATGTAACACGCGAAGAATCTGCGGTGTTGATGCCATTCGTTGATTGGATAGGTAAAAATGCAGATGAGTAATTGATATTAATAGGAATACCAAATTTTTTGTTGATTTTCCCTTTTGGAATCATGTACAATACTTCCCCTTGAAAAGCAATTTCTCCAACCGGTCTTGTAGCATATGGATACAAAGTTGCAACTAAATTATACGAATGAGTTTTATTTAATGCCGGTAAGTAGTTAATTAATAAGTCTTGTAAATCTTTTGTTCTGTCAGAACGAAAACTCATGTTATCAACTGATTTAGCTGAAAAAACAATTCCAAGCCCCTTTTTCGAATAACCAACATTCAAAATTGCTGAATGTCCAGTGTTATAACTATAATTATTATCTGCAGAAGGATCATTTTCCTTGTGTGTAAACTCTGCATTCATCGTCCATTTTTTATAGCGGATATCTGCGCGACCACCATAAACACCTACGTTTTGTGGCAAAATAAAATCAGGATCATTATCAACTTGATATTTACTAACAAATGAACCGCCTAGTGTTAGATCCACACCACTTTTATCCAATTTTTTTATCAAATCGTTGATATGAAATTGAGCATCTGCACCACGTGTGATTCCTTCAGAGTTGACAACGCTTCCATTTTGAAAGGAATAACGTTGGTAACCATAAATACCCTTTAGTTGAACACCTTTGGTTGGTTTAAAAACAATTCTTGCTCCATCTAGTACATTATCGTATCCTAAATTTCGATCCTCATAAATACGTAAAGCTGTACCTTGACCAAATTGTTCGTAAAAATGACCCAGTGTGATATCGATGTAATCGTTAGCATATCCGATAAATCGCATACCTAAACCAGTTCCATCAAAACGATTTGGATATCCCTGAATACGAGGCAAATAGGACTCAACGCGCATTCCTGCTTTAAAGTTACCGTTTCGGTAAAAGACATTCATGTAGGAACTCATCAACCCCTTTGATTCGGGTTGTGTTGCGCCTATTAACGAGTCAGCATTTAGGTATTGAAACGTAGTTTCCATATTGCCTGTCAAAGAACCTTCATTTGTGGTTTGACCAACAATACTACTGATGCTACAAATTGCAGCAGTTACTAGTAACCAATTTTTCATGTGTGTTTATTTGTTTTTCAACTTTCTGATTTCGTCTAATAACTTTTCTTCATCACCTTCAGAATAACCAGTATGCGAATAAACGATGTTGCCTTCAGCATCAATTAAAAATGTGTGAGGAACGTTTCCAACACCCATTGCTCGTTTAAAATCCCAGTTAGGATCTAGTAAAACAACATATTCCCAACCTTTACCATTTACGTACAAAGGAACTTGTGCTTTTGTTTTTTCATCGTCAATTGATACAGCTACAATAGTTATACCTGTTTCTTTTTGCCATTCTTCGTAAACTTCATGGATCGTGTTTAATTCACGTTTACAAGGAGCACACCATGTTGCCCAAAACGAAATAACAATTGGTCCTTTCTCTGATAAATTAGCAGTATTTACTGGTTTGCCATTCAAATCGGTTAGTTGAACGGAAGGTACTTTTTTACCATCGTTTTGAGAGAAGATGCTTGACATCATTGACAAACAAACAAATAAAAGTGCAATTTTTTTCATGTTTCAAATTTTATTGTGAGCATTTCAATTTTCATGCCGTAATTCAAAGATACATTCAAAAATTGATGTTTAAACATAATACTGAAAAAAATATAGCAAGGATGAACCTTGTTGTTTTTTCATTTTTTAACGAAATTCAAGAGTTTAGACGTGTTTTAATCTATTTTTTTATTAAATTTGTTGGAAACACAATAGAATGAAACAACTAATACTTTTATTTTCGGCTATCGTTACCATTGCTCAATTTGGATATTCTCAAGTTGAAATTACCAAATTAGGTAGTGCTACACTTGTTAATGGAACTCAAATTGCTCATGTTGTAACTGCAAGTGGCGATTCTAACATTGAATTATTTTTCAAGAATACAGGAACAACAGATAAATATTGGAAAATTACGCGTAAGCAATTAACAGCTCTTCCTTCAGCTTGGGAAGATTATATATGTTGGGGAATAGAAGGTGAAGCCGGACAATGTTACTCTTCAAGTACGATGAACCCTTGGATAACTCCTGATGGATTAACAGTCTTTGATAATCAATTCAACCCATTATCAGGCTTGCCAGTTGGGGAATCTGGATTAGCAGCGGTTCATTTTGTTGCTCAAAACTGTGGCACGGCAACATATCGTTATTATGTTCACGATGATGGAGGTGCTTATTTAGATTCCGTTGATGTACGTGTGATTTTCTCGTGTGCTTCAATAGATGACAAAGAACCAATTTCTTTATCTATTTTCCCTAATCCTGTTGCTTCTCAATTAGTAATTAATACAGCAGGTCTTGAAAAATTCGATATTCGTATTGTTGATGTATTGGGGAAAACAGTTTACGATGAATCAGCTTATAAATCAAAGAAAATCGATGTTTCTGAATTGAAAAATGGTGTTTATATCCTAACGATTATTGAGAAAGGGATAGCAATTCAAACAAAACGAATTGTTGTAAGACATTAATAATCAATTTATTAAAATAAAAAAAAGGAGTTAGCTAACTCCTTTTTTTATGCCAATAACTTTTGCTGGTAATCAAATTATTTTACAACAAAAAAAATTAAAAGAAATTTGCATTGGTAAATAATCAATGTTATATTTGGATATTCTAAAATTAAACCATGAAAAAAATTGTACTTTTTGTTTCTAGTTGTTTATCACTATTTGTTGTAAACGCACAGAACACTCCTGTTTCTCAAACACCATTGAACAAAAATGTTGTTTTGGAGGAATTAACCGGTATTAACTGTACTTGGTGTCCAGACGGACATTTACGTGCGCAACAAATTAAGGACGCTAATCCTGGACGTGTTATTTTAGTTAACGTTCATGCAGGTTCTTTTGCACCAAGTAGTCCAAACTTGAAAACAACAGATGGTGATTTGTTGAACACATTTTTTAATCCAACTGGATACCCTGCTGGATCTTTACAAAGAAAACCACACTCTTCTGACATGACGCGTATTGCAACAGGTCGTGGAAACTGGTCTTCACAAGCTACTGCTGCAATTGGTGAAGTTTCTCCAGTGAACGTAGCAATGAATGCATCAATTGATGCAGCTACTCGTATCGTTACTGTAAATGTTGAGATTTTTTACACAACTCCATTTGCTGCTGGTACAAACAACTTCTTAAACGTTGGTATCGTTCAAAACAACTGGGAGGGTCCACAAATTGGATCTGAGAAAAATCCTTCAGCTGTTTTACCAAATGGTAATTATTTACACCAACACATTTTCCGTGGATTCATCAATAACGGTGGAACTTGGGGTGAGTCAATTGACGCTTCATCAACAAGTGTTATTACAAAAACGTATACATACACTTTGCCAACAACACTTAACGGTGTAAATTTAGAAATTGGACAATTAGAGTTTTTCGCATTCGTTCACAAAGGTCACAATGGTGTTACAGATAGTGAAATATACACAGGTGCGGAAGTAGCTCCTACATATTTAAATGTTCCTGCTGCTACTTTAACAAATGTTGGTATTACAAACACATTGAACTTGTGTGCTGGAGAGTCGGTTTCTCCAAAGGTAAAAGTAACAAACGCTGGAGCTGCTATTTCTTCAGTAACTTTCGCTACTTCTGTAAACGGTGGTACGCCGGTTACTTATAACTACACAACTCCAATTGCTCAATTTGGTTCTGCTGATGTAACAATTCCTGGGGTAACTTTTAATGCACAAGGATCCAATTCAGTTGTTGTTGCTATTGTTGGAGTGAATGGTGGTACTTCAGGTATCGGCGCAACTGCAACTGCAACAAAAGCTATTGATATTGCTGGAGTAGCAAACGGTTCAAATGCAACAGTTAAAGTTACAACTGACCGTTATGGTTCTGAAACAACTTGGTCTGTTAAAAATTCTGCGGGTACAACAGTTGCTTCAGGAGGTCCTTACACAGATGGAGCTGCAAACAATGCATATCCTCAAGCTGATGTTAATTTTAATTTAGTTGCAAACGAATGTTATTCATTAGAAGTAAATGATGGGTATGGAGATGGATACGATTCAGGATATGGAAATGGAAACATTGAAATACAAGTCAATGGAGCTGCTATTGCTGATGTTGCTTCTTTCCCTTCAGGTAACTATGCATTTGATAAAATGAAATCAAGTGCAACTGCATCTATTAATGAAGTTACTGCTGCTATTGCAATGGAAGTGTTCCCTAATCCTGCTACAAGCGGTTTAGTAAACGTAAACTTTGATGCTCAAGGTGGTGATTATATCGTTACAATTACAGATTTAGCTGGTCGTCGTGTTGTTACTGAAAATGTAAACAATGCTACTGGTAATACAACTGTAACATTAGGTGTTGCTGAATTGAAAGCGGGTAACTACTTAGTTTCTATCTTAAACAATGGGGCAACTTACACACAAAATTTAATTGTGAAATAAGTTTATCTTAATACAATGAAAGCCCGAAAGTTTTCTTTCGGGCTTTTTTATTATCCATACTTTTCTTCATATTCGCCATAGTTTTATTAACTTTACCACCCTACAAAAAAGGCACTATGGCAAAAATACGGAAACAAGACGCGCTCGATTATCATGCATCTGGGAGACCAGGTAAAATTGAGGTTGTACCTACCAAACCATATGCTTCTCAAAGAGATCTTTCTTTGGCGTATTCTCCAGGTGTTGCAGAACCTTGCTTGAAAATCGCTGAAACGCCTGAAGACGTATACAAATATACCGCGAAAGCAAACTTAGTAGCAGTAATTTCTAATGGTACAGCTGTTTTAGGCCTAGGAGATATCGGTCCTCTAGCGTCTAAACCAGTAATGGAAGGGAAAGGCTTGCTCTTCAAAATTTTTGCCGACATTGATGTGTTTGATATTGAAGTTGACGCAAAAGATCCTGAATTATTTATTCAAACGGTGAAAGCAATTGCTCCAACATTTGGGGGGATTAATTTGGAAGATATCAAAGCTCCTGAAGCTTTTGAAATTGAAAGAAGGTTAAAAGCTGAATTGGATATTCCAATCATGCATGACGACCAACACGGAACAGCAATCATTTCTTCTGCAGCCTTATTAAATGCATTAGAACTTGCCGAAAAAAATATTGCAGACATTAAAATTGTTATTTCTGGTGCTGGTGCCGCAGCCATTTCATGTGTCAACTTGTATGTTGCTTTGGGTGCTCAGTTGCCAAATATTTTCATGTTCGATAGTAAAGGGTTGATACATGCCCATCGAACTGATTTAGATGAGATGAAACAAGTTTATGCTGTTCATCAAAAGGATTTAACATTAGAAGAGGCTTTTGTTGGTGCAGATGTATTCTTGGGATTATCAAAAGGAAATTTGGTATCGAAAGAGATGATTGCTGCGATGGCAGATTCGCCGATTGTTTTTGCATTAGCAAATCCTGAACCAGAGATTTCTTATAAAGATGCAATGGCTGTTCGTGGTGATATCATCATGGCAACCGGACGTTCAGACCATCCTAATCAAGTAAATAATGTGCTTGGTTTCCCATACATATTTAGAGGCGCCTTAGATGTGCGTGCAACATGTATCAATGAGGAAATGAAATTGGCGGCTGTAAAAGCAATCGCTAATTTGGCGAAAGAAACAATTCCTGATGAGGTAATTGAAGCGTACGGTGAAAAGCACATATCGTTTGGTCGCGATCAGATCATTCCGAAACCGCTCGACCCGCGTTTGATTTATTACGTAGCTCCTGCAGTTGCTCGTGCGGCGATGGAATCTGGAGTAGCGAAAAATCCGATTGAAAATTGGGAAGCGTACGAAACGGAATTAAAGAAACGTTTGGGACTTGACAACAAGCTTGTTCGACAAATGACTTCAAAAGCGCAACAAAATCCAAAACGTGTTGTCTTTGCGGAAGCAGATCATTTAAAAATATTGAAAGCAGCTCAGACTGTAACAGAAGAAGGTGTTTGTACACCAATTTTATTAGGTCGTAGAGAGGTAATTGAAAGTTTGATTGAAGAATACAACATCGAGATACCAAATCTTGAAATTATAGATCCGAAGTCTGACGCTGAAAAAGAACGCAGACAAGCATATGGCCGCGTATTCTTTGAAAAGAGAAAACGCAAAGGAGTCACTGAATTTGAAGCAATACAAATCATGCGCGAGCGGAATCACTTCGCAGCGATGATGGTTGAATCGGGTGATGCAGACGCAATGATTTCTGGATTAACGAGAAATTACCGCGATGTAGTGCGACCTGCAATTCAAACTGTTGGATTGGAAAAAGACGTGAATACCGTTGCAGGATTATATATCTTAATGACCAAGCGTGGTCCAATGTTCTTAGCTGATACAACGATCAATAAAAATCCATCAGCGGAGCAAATTGCAGAGATTACAGCGAACGTTGCAAAGATGTTGAAGAAATTAAAAGTCGTTCCAAAAATTGCATTATTGAGTTACTCAAATTTTGGTTCTGCACCTGGTGAAGACGCGCAAAAAATGGGCGATGCTGTTAAAATTTTGCATGAAAAACATCCTGCATTGTGTGCCGATGGTGAGTTACAAGCCAATTTTGCTTTGAATCAAGAATTGATGAATGAGAAGTTCTCGTTTTCTCATTTGGCAAACAAACAAGTAAACACCTTGATTTTCCCTAACTTATCAGCAGGGAATATTGCTTATAAATTATTACAAGAAATAACAGAAGGCGATGCAATTGGACCAATTTTAGTTGGATTGAAAAAATCAATCCACGTACTTCAAATGGGTTCTTCAGTGCGCGAAATAGTGAACATGGTAAAAGTTGCTGTGGTTGATGCACAAACAAAATAAGACATGATAGCACACCTGAACGGAAGATTAGTCGAAAAAAACCCAACAAATGTCATAATTGAATGTGGCGGAGTAGGTTATTTTGTGAAAATTTCATTGAATACATTTTCTGCACTTGGTTCAGAGGAACTATTGAAATTATACACGCAACAAATCATTCGTGAAGATGCACACTTGTTGTTTGGATTTGCAACTACGGAAGAACGTGAAATTTTCAATTTGTTATTGAGTGTTTCTGGGATAGGTCCAAACACTGCCATTTTAATGTTGTCTTCGTTGCAACCTGTTGATATTGCACAAGCGATACAAACGGATGATGTCATGACGATTCAATCAATCAAAGGAATTGGCGCAAAAACAGCTCAACGCGTTATCATTGATTTGAAAGATAAAATGGTTAAAATGGAATGGTCGGGTAATGCAAATATTTTCAATGGCCACAATACAAATCGATTTGATGCGTTAACAGCATTAATATCACTAGGTTTTGACAAAAAAGCCGCTGAAAAAGCAATAGAAAAAATTGCAACCGGAGATGAGACCGTTGAAGTTTTAATCAAAGGTGCACTTAAAATATTATAATAACATTGGAACAAAAAATGAAGGTTAACGGTAAATTGTTTGAGCAACTGTTTTTGACAGTTGTTTCTTGCTTTTTGGTCATGACATCTTGGTCACAGCCAGATACTGGAAGTGTTCAACTACCTTTTCCAATAACTAATCCAATAGATCCAACCCAAACAACACCGCAAAGCTTCGATTTAGGAGATCCATCATCGGTGCAACAAACAATCGTTTACGATCCAATTACAGGAACATATATATTCAAGGAATCAATAGGAAAATCAAGTTTGATGTACCGAAACCCTTCCATGATGACTTTGGAAGAATACTTGGAATATGAGCGCAAAAAAGCATTAAAAGAAAATTGGAAAGATAAAATTGATCAGCAAACAGAACAAAATCGTGCGCTTGAGTTTCCAATAAAAATTCCATCCAAAACGTTTGAGAATTTCTTTGGTTCAGATGAGATTACGATTCGCCCTCAAGGTTCAGTAGAACTTTCATTTGGTGTCAATTCTTCGCGCTATGATAATCCGATGTTACCAGTTCGTCAACGAAAAATAACGCGTTTCGATTTCCAACAACAAATTCAAATGAATTTAGTGGGACAAATTGGAACAAAATTGAAATTAAACACGTCCTACAATACACAAGCGGCATTTGATTTTGATAATATTACTAAGTTGGGTTATTCAGGTGATGAAGACCAAATATTACAACGTATTGAACTAGGAAATGTGAGTTTCCCTTCTTTTGGCTCGTTAATTCCAGGTTCACAAACACTCTTTGGAGCTTATACAAAAATGCGTTTTGGGAACTTAACAGTTGATGCTATTGGTGCATCGTCTAAAGGGAAGCGCACAGAAATAAATATCACTGGAAAAGCGCAAGTGCAACCCTTCGAGTTTTCTGCAGATAATTACGAAGTAAATAGACACTACTTTTTGAATTTGTATTTCAATAATACCTACAATACTTCCATGGCTCAATTGCCAAACGTTGCTTCAGAAACAAGTATTACTCGGATGGAAGTGTGGGTGACAAATCGCGTAAACAGCACAGAAAACGCGCGTAATATTGTTGCGTTTTCTGATTTAGGTGAAGCAAGCCCTACAAATTGTCAAGGTAATCCGGGTACATTTAGCACAAACCTTTTCCCTGATAATGAAGCAAATGGTTTGTACAATTGGTCAAAAAACAATGCAGCTGTTCGCGGTTTTAGCGGAGCTGTTGCCTCATTGAGTGCACAAACATCAACTCCAGGTCCATTTCAACAAGCAATACACTACGAAAAAGTTGAAAATGCGCGAAAATTAAGTGAATCAGAATATACATACAATGCGCTGTTAGGATTTATTTCATTGAATCAACCGTTGAATAACGACGAAGTGCTAGCTGTTGCTTACGAATATACTTACCGTGGAACAACGTATCAAGTTGGTGAATTTTCTACCGATGGAATCAGTGGTCAAGATGCATTGATTCTGAAATTGATAAAACCAACAATCACCAATCCAACTTTGAAAATTTGGGATTTGATGATGAAAAACGTTTATTCAATGGGTGCCTACCAAGTGGATAAGAACGGTTTCCGATTAAATGTTTTTTACAATGATCCAAACACCAGTGTTTTAGCACCAATTTTTCCGAATGACTTATTGGGGACAGACCAATTGATTACGATCCTGGACATGGATCGATACAATGTGAATAATCAAGCGTTCTCTGATGGAACCTTTGATTTTGTACCGGTAATATATAATGGTCAACGTGCTGAAACAGGGGGGACAATCAATACAAAGAACGGACGTGTTTTCTTTTCTACTATTGAACCTTTTGGTCAAACGTTAAAAACAAAAATGCAAACAGCAGGTGTGCCTGATTTGATTATTGATCGCACTGCTTATACTGAATTGTACGATTCGACTAAAACGGCTGCACAACAAATCCCTGCAAAAAATCGCTTTGTTATCAAAGGTGAATACCAATCTTCCGTTTCATCAGACATTCCTTTGAATGCATTAAATGTTCCAGAAGGTGCTGTAAAAGTAACTGCAGGGGGTATTGCTTTGATGGAAGGAGTTGATTACACAGTCGATTATAATTTAGGACGTGTCAAAATATTAAACAGTGGAATTTTAGAATCCAATACACCGATAAAAATTTCCATTGAAAGCAATTCGGTATTTGGTTTTCAGGCTAAATCAATGCTTGGAACACACCTTAATTACCGCTTTAATAAAGATTTTAATGTAGGAGCAACATGGTTGCGCATGATGGAGCGACCGGTTACTCAAAAAGTTGATATCGGTTCAGAACCTTATAAAAACAATGTCATAGGTTTTGATGTAAATTTCAGATCAGAGCTACCAATTGTGACGAAATTAGTTGATTTACTTCCAGTTATTTCTACGAAAGAAAAGTCGTTTATTACTTTTAAAGGTGAATTTGCTCATTTGATTCCTGGGACACCTAAAGCGATTTCGAAAGCAGGAATTTCGTATGTTGATGATTTTGAAGGAAGTCAAAGTACAATCGATTTACGTACTCAAAATGCGTGGAAAATTGCTGCAACACCACAAGGTCAAAACAGTTTATTCCCAGAGGGTGAATTGAAAACGCTGGCGAATGGTTACAAGCGTGCCAGAATTGCTTGGTACACGATAGACAACTTATTCTACGCATCAAATGGATTCACGCCACAACACATACTAGACAACCCTGAAATGTTATCGGATAGTCGTATGCGCTTGGTTTCGCAAACAGATGTTTTTCCAAATACTCAGTTAACTTATGGTGCAATTCCAATCCTTCCAATTTTAGAGGTTGCTTATTATCCTTCGGAAAGAGGAATGTATAATTACGACACAACTGGTGTCGATCAAGATGGGCTTTTTTCTAATCCGCGTGACCGTTGGGGAGGGATTCAACGTTCGTTATCAACCAATGATTTTGAGCAAGCAAATGTTGAGTACATTCAGTTTTGGTTATTAGATCCGTTTAACGCTGACGCGGAAGCGCAAAATCCAAACAGTACGCATACCGGTGGCGATTTGTATTTTAACCTTGGAAATATTTCAGAAGATGTATTAGCGGATTCACGTAAAAGTATTGAAAGTGGAATTCCACCTTTTGCAGGGGCAAATTATCCAGTAGATTTTACTCCTTGGGCGCAAGTTGCCGATCAGCAAATCGTTGTAAATGCGTTTGATTTAGAGCCAACTTCACTAGTGAAACAAGATGTTGGATTGGATGGATACACGAATGATGAAGAAAAAACCGCTTACGCGCAATATGTAGCTTGGGTGCAAAACAGCAATTTATCTGCTGCTGCAAAAGCACGAATGATTTCCGATCCATCATCAGATGATTATAATTTTTATCGGGATGATGTATATGACCAACAAGAGCTTAACATCTTACAACGCTACAAAAAATACAATGGATTGCAGGGTAACTCTGCTCCGCAAGAAGTTGCCGACACATTAAATGCAGATAAATATGCAACCCGAGCTAATCAATTACCAGATAACGAAGACATTAATTCGGATAATAATTTAAGTGAATCGGAGGCTTATTTCCAATACAAAGTTAGTTTGACTCCACAAGAAATGGCGGTCGGTAAAAATTTCATTACGTCAGTTGTAACTTTTCAACCGGAAGGATCAACAAAAGTTGAAAAATGGTATCAATTTAAAATTCCTGTTCGCACACCAGAAAAAGCTGTCAATGGCATCCGTGATTTCCGATCAATTCGTTTCATGCGAATGTATTTAAAGGGATTCGATGAAGAAGTGTTGTTGCGCTTTGCTAAATTAGAATTCATTCGAGGGGAATGGCGTCAATACTTACTTGATTTAACGCAGCCAGGAGAAAATATTCAAGTAGATCCTAATTTAACCACGTTTAATATTGGCGCAATTAACTTTGAAGAAAACGCAGAGAAATTGCCTATCGGTTATCAAATCCCACCTGGAATTACGCGTGAAATTGACCCATCACAACCTGTTCAACGTCAAATGAATGAGCAATCACTAACCTTAGATGTTTGTGGTTTACAAGATGGCGATGCGCGTGCAGCATACCGCAATGTACAATTTGATGTGCGTACGTACAAAAAGTTGAAAATGTTTGTTCACGGTGAAGAAATCGTGAAAAATTCAATGTCAGATAAAGACCTAACGGTATTTGTACGTTTGGGAACTGATTTTACGGATAATTATTACGAATACGAGATGCCTTTGTATTTGACACAACATACGGCATCATCGCCAGAAGCTGTTTGGCCTGAAGCAAATAATATGGAAATTGTGTTTCAAGATTTATTAAATCTAAAAATGAAACGCAATCAATTAATAGGTCAAACAGGTTCTAATGTAACGACGAATGTAGAATATTTTATTCCAGATCCAGCCAATCCTGATCGCCGTATAAAAGTGAAAGGAAGTCCAAACTTACAAGGAATCCGAACGATAATGATAGGTGTTCGTAATCCAAGTAAATCGACACAAACACCATGGAATGATGATGGGTTAGCGAAATGTGCTCAAGTTTGGTTAAACGAGTTACGCTTATCTGATTTTGTGGATGATGGAGGTTCTGCAGCCGTTGCTCAAATGCAATTACAAGCAGCCGATTTCGCAAATGTAACCATGTCTGGTAACTATTCAGGTGTCAATTGGGGAGCAGTAGATAGTAGAGTTCAAGAACGTCAGCGTAATCAGAAAATTGGTTTTGATTTCCAATCAACTGTTCAATTAGGTCAGTTTTTTGGCTCGCGTGCAAAAGTGACGGTACCATTCTTTTACGGCTACTCGTTGGGAGTTGTCAATCCTGAATATGATCCATTCAATCCAGATATTCGCTTGAACGAATACGATAGTGATTCGAGAAGAAGCGTTGCGCGAATTGCTCAAGATTTCACTGAAAGACGATCATACAATTTCCAAGGTGTGCGAAAAGAATTGGGTGCTGGTAAAAAAGCGCATGTATATAGTATTTCAAATTGGACAGCAGGCTATTCATACGGGGAGAATTTCCACAGGGATTTTAACACGAAATACGACCGTGTAAAAACGTGGAAAGGAAATCTAGCATACGCTTATACTTTCTCGAATAAACCTTTAGAACCGTTCAAAAAAGTAAAATTCATGCAAAATTCTCCTTGGTGGGCAATTGTGCGTGACATGAATTTATCGTTAACACCAAAAACGATCGCGTTTACGAATGATGTAATGCGAAATTATAACGAACGACAAGTTAGAAATACAATTGATACAAATTCGACGTTTGAGTTCACTCCAGTTTATGTGAAAAACTTCAATTGGAACAGAACATATAAAATTGGGTGGGATTTCACGAAGAATTTAAAAACAACGTTTAATGCGAATTCCCGTGCAATATTTGATGAAGGTAATGGAGCTGTTGACAGAAAGAACGATCCTGAAAGTTACCGAATTTTCAGAGATACTGTTTGGAATCAAATGCGTACACTTGGTAAAACAATGGATTATACGCACGATTATTCATTATCGTATAATGTTCCGTTTGATAAAATTCCAATTGTTAATTGGGTAACAGGAAACGTAAAATATGCAGGGACATATAATTGGCAACGCGCACCACTAGGACAAGAATCGTATGGAAATGTCATGCAAAATAGCAGAACAGTGAATGCTCAGTTACAAATGAATTTCACGAATTTGTATAACAAAGTTCCGTTACTGAAGAAGATCAATGGTGATGGAAAAAGTGGACGTGCGAAAGCAGCAGATTCAAAAACAGGCACTGATTCCAAACAAGAAGACAAACCTAAAGGGGATGCGAAACCGAAACCAAAAGCAGAATTAAAACCACCGAAACCTATTGAGGAAATGACCAAAAAAGAATTGCGTCAATGGGAAAGAAAAAAACGTCAATTCGATCGGGAACAAAAACGAAAAGAACGTTTGGAGAAAAAGTTGAACCCAGTTGTTGGTTTCCTAGGTCGATTAGTAATGTCTGTTAGAACGGTTTCTGCAACCTATGCTCAAACGGATGGAACATTATTACCTGGGTACAATCAAGAAACAAGCTTCTTGGGTTACAATCCAAATTTCAGTCAAGGCTTAGGAGGGTTTTTATTTGGACAGCAATCGTATACGGTTTCTGGACAACAAACTGGATATAACTTTGCACGAACTGCTGCGGATAATGGTTGGCTTACAACAAATCCTGCGATTAATCGCCAACATTCGTTGACACATAATCAGATATTTAATGCCCGCGCAACGTTAGAACCGTTCAAAGATTTCACGATAGATTTATCGATGAATAAAACACTAACACAAAACACGAGTGATTTTTTCCGATACAATCCGTTGACTCAGGTTTTTGAATCGCAAAGTTTGATGCAAACATCATCTGTAACCTATTCAACGATATCAATCGGAAGTGCCTTCGAGAAGTTGTCGAGTAAAGACAATTATAACTCAGCGAACTTCAATTATTTGAGAAATCACACAAAAGATGTTTCAGCATATTTAGGCGCACAAAATGCAAATTCTATTGGTATCATCAATGGATATGCTAACGGATATGGACAAACACAACAAGAAGTGCTTATCGGCTCGTTCTTATCTGCATTTACTAATAAACAAGTAAATGAACGGTCTATAAATCCATTCAAAGCTGGTCCTTTACCAAATTGGACAGTTAATTATAATGGATTATCAAAATTCGAGTTCATGAAGAAATATGTGAAGAATTTTGTGGTGCGTCACGGATATTCTTCTTCGGTTAACTTGTCAGGAGTAATGTCTAATTTAAATGCTGTTACAGATGCAAATGGTCATGCAACAGCACGCGATTTGAACGATGACTTTATTTCGTTCAACAATGTTCAGAACATTACTATTTCAGAACGTTTCTCTCCGTTGATTGGTTTAGATGCAACTTGGACAATTAAGAATCAAGGTTTGATTACTAAGTTTGAAATCAAACGTGACCGGTCATCCACATTATCATTAAACAACAATCAGTTAACGGAAGTACTTGGTAATGAAATAGTGATTGGTACAGGCTATAAGTTTGCTAAAGTTCGTTTCCCATTCAAGATCAATAACCGAAAAGTTGAAAATCCGTTAAACTTCCGTTTTGATTTTACCTTCCGAGATAACATTACTGTAATTCGACGTGTAATTGAAGGGACTAATCAAGCAACTGCTGGTCAAAAAGTTGTTTCCATCAAAACATCATTGGATTATAATTTAGGCACGAATTTGACCTTGCAATTTTATTACGACCAAGTGATCACAACACCAAAAATCGGGACGTCTTACCCAACAGGGAATTTAAGCACAGGGTTTAAATTACGCTTCAATTTAGGCGGTTTGTAAGATGGAAATTCGATCAGCACAAAGCGGTGATGAAGTGAAAATAATGGAATTAATCCATGCTTTGGCCGACTATGAAAAAGCACCAAATGAAGTCATCAATACAGCTGCTAATTTGCACAATGATTTATTTGAGAAAAAGATTTGTCATGCAATTGTTGCAGAATTGAAGGGAGAAATCGTTGGTTTTGCTTTGTATTATTTTGCCTATTCTACGTGGAAAGGACAGTGTTTGTATTTAGAAGATTTATTCGTTCAACCAAGATTACGTCAACATGGAATCGGGAATCAACTTTTTGACCACATTGTTTCAATCGCCAAAAAGAGTAAAGTAAAACGAATGGATTGGCAAGTATTAGCTTGGAATGAACCAGCACTTGAATTTTATAAAAAACAAGGAGCATTGCTTGATGATGAATGGGTAAATGGTCGATTATTCTTTTAATGCAGTTTTAAATTGCAGAAAGCACTAAATTCGCATTATGATATTGAGATTGTTTTTGAGTAATCAGCCATTGGTGTTAATTTTTTTAATTCCAATCATTGCTTTATTTCAACTTTTAAATGTATATTTTCATTTTCACCAAACATTTCATGAAATATCGTTGGGATTATTAGGGAAAACAGCACTCTTTAATGATTGGTGGACAGGAATTCCAGCTGCTTTTGTCGTCGGCTTGAATGCTTTACAATTGAATCGTTTGTTTAATGAACACGAGTTTTTAGATCGGAACACCTACGCCCCTGCGTTGTTTTATGTTGTTTTGATGTCCTTTAGTTTCTCTTTTTATCAATTTGACGCATTATTAATCGTTCATTTTTGTTGGGTACAAGTACTGCGTATTTTGTATCAGATGCGCCCAAATGAGGACAATAGAAAACAAGCATTTAATGCTGCTTTTTTTGCTGGATTAGGCGTGGTCGTTCTTCCTCAATCTGCTATTTTACTTCTTTTTTTATCGTTTGCTTTGTGGGCATTAAAATCGTTTTTTCTAAAAGAATGGGTTATGCTGTTAATAGGTGCAGCCTTCCCAATTTTTAATGGCTTAATGTTTTGGTGGTTTTCGGGTCATTCAATAAATTTAAATGTATTGAAGTTGACAGCTGAATCAGTTCAATATGAAACGATTTTATATTATTCTTCTGGCTTAGCAATCTTTTTCTTGTTCATATTGAGTATTATTGGAATTCGAGTACGTTTGATTAAAAGTACCGTTCGATTTAAAAAATTGAATAGTGCCTTGTTGTGGATTTTAGTAGGAGCGGTTGTTCTAGGCATCACAGATTTAATTTTTTATCAACAACTAGACTGGTTTAATTTAGTGTTTATTCCTCTCTCTTTTTTCTTTACTTTCGCCTTTATACACAAGTTTTGGAAGGAAGTTGCAACATGGTTTTTTTATGCCACTTTTTTATTAGCTGTTGTTAAATTTTTCCTTCATTCGCAGTGGTTGTTGTAAACGATTGACTAACTTTGTCAACATTCAAATAATGACACGTATTTTGTGTCGAAAATAAAGATCGATGAAGTTTGGTGTAGTTACCTTTCCTGGTTCCAATTGTGATGAAGACATGGCATATGTCTTGGATAATATCATGGGACAAAAAGTAGAACGTTTATGGCACAAAGACACTGATTTAAAAGGTGTTGATTTTGTTGTATTACCTGGAGGATTTTCTTACGGGGATTATTTGCGTTCTGGCGCCATTGCAAAATTATCACCAATTATGGGTGAAGTCATTAATCACGCGAACAAAGGTGGTTATGTGATGGGAATTTGTAATGGATTTCAAATCTTAACTGAGTCAGGATTATTGGAAGGTGCGTTATTGCATAATAACACACAAAAGTTCATTTGTAAAAATGTTTACTTAAAACCAGTTACATCAGAAACAGCAATTACAAAAGGTCTTGATTTAGAAAAAGCATATAAGATTCCTATTGCTCACGGTGAAGGTCGTTTTTATGCGCCCGAAGAGACAATGAAGTCAATTGTTGATAATGACCAAATCTTGTTCAAATACGCTTCTGAAAATGGAGAAGTAGCTGATGAGTTTAATCCAAATGGGTCGTTATTAAATATTGCAGGAATTTGCAACAAACAAAGAAATGTATTTGGAATGATGCCACACCCTGAACGCGCTGCTGATGCTAATTTGGCGAATCAAGATGGGAAACGTTTCTTCGAATCACTATTGAAATTCTGCTAACCATGCGCATTCTTTTATTAGGCTCAGGTGGCCGCGAGCATGCAATGGCATGGAAAATCGCACAAAGTTCGCACTTAGAGCAATTATTTATTGCACCTGGAAATGCAGGAACACGTTTGCACGGAACAAATGTAGATATGTCTGCAACTGATTTTCAAGCAATCAAAGCATTTGTTTTACAAGAAAGCATTTCGATGGTTGTTGTTGGTCCGGAAGATCCGCTAGTGTTAGGAATCCATGATTTCTTTTTAGCAGACGAACAAATCAAATCAATTCCAGTTATTGGACCATCAAAAGAGGCTGCGCAATTAGAAGGAAGTAAAGACTTTGCAAAAGCATTCATGATGCGTCACAATATTCCCACAGCTAAATACGCAACTTTCACGAAAGACACCTTAGAAAAAGGATATGCGTTTTTAGAAGGGATGAAAGCGCCGTATGTGTTAAAAGCAGACGGACTTGCCGCTGGTAAAGGAGTGTTGATTTTAACAGAATTAGCGGAAGCTAAAGCGGAATTAAAAAACATGTTAGCTGATGCAAAATTTGGCGAAGCAAGTTCACGTGTTGTTATTGAACAGTTTTTAACAGGAATTGAATGTTCTGTATTCGTAATGACAGATGGCGATTCTTATAAGATATTACCAGAAGCAAAAGATTACAAACGCATTGGCGAAGGAGATACTGGACTGAACACTGGCGGTATGGGCGCTGTTTCTCCCGTTCCTTTTTGTGACAAAACATACATGGATAAGATTGAAAATCAAATCATTATCCCTACAATAAAAGGACTAAAACAAGACAATATTTTGTACAAAGGATTCATTTTCTTTGGATTAATCAATGTAAAAGGAGAACCGTTTGTTATTGAATATAACTGCAGAATGGGGGATCCTGAAACGGAAGTTGTGATGCCAAGATTGCGTTCTGATTTAATAGATTTATTAGAAGGAGTTGCAACAAACACCTTGTCTGAATGTGATGTTCAATTTGAAGAACGAAGCGCTTGTACAGTTATGATGGTTGCTGGGGGATATCCAGAATCGTATGAAAAAGGCAAGGTGATACAAGGAATCAATAACGTTACAGAAAGTATTGTTTTTCATGCTGGCACTGCAAGTGATGGCCCAGTAGTGCTTTCAAATGGCGGACGTGTTTTAGCGGTTACTTCTTACGGGAAAAATTTAGAAAGTGCATTGGAAAGATCATATAAATCGATTGAAAAAATCCAATTTGATCAAGCAAATTACAGAAAAGACATCGGTTTTGATGTTGTCTAACATAAAATAATTACTGTAAAAGCCGTCTTGAATTCAAGGCGGCTTTTTTTATGCGGAAATAATATATTCGAGAATTTTGTGTGCGCCTTTTTCCAGCCAATATAAGCCTTCTTTTTCCAGTAAATTTCCAGATTGATCTGTTTTGTCAGCCCAACCCCACCATGGTTCAATGCAAAAAAACGGAGCGTCCTTTTTAGTCCAAAAACCAACAGCATCCCAATTTTCACAGGATAAACGAACGACATTTCCGGAAGTAATGTGAACTAAATCGACTGATTGAAAAGGCGGACGTTTGAATACGATTGCATCAGATTCGAATAACTCGATGTTTAATGGAAGTTCTTTGTCAATCTTCATTTCTTCATATGCTCCTGTGTAAAGGCCGTTTTCTATCAACCATCTATTTGCAGAAAAAGCTCTTGGAAAGACCAGTTTGTAATTATTTAATGAATCATTTAACTGAAATCCTGGATGACCTCCTAATGAGAATGGCAGACGAGACTGTCCATTGTTTAATATCGTATGTTGAATAACTAACCCATTTTCTGAACATTCAAAACTAATGGTTAATTGAAAATCAAACGGAAATTGTTCTTTTGTTGCTTCATTTGCAGTTAACTGCAAAGAAACCTTGTTTTCAGATTGTGCACTAATGGAAAAAACAGCATCACGCGCAAAGCCATGTTGTTTCATTTGGTATGATTGACCATTCCATACATAACTATCGTTTTTCAGTTTCCCTACAATTGGGAAAAGATTCGGTGCGCAACGATTCCAAAAAGCCTCATCTACTTTCCAAAGCAAGTTTTGCCCATCGCGAGAAGATAAATGTGTTAATTCAGCACCTTTTAATTGAATAATTGCTGAGTAATTGAAACCTTGAATGCGAATAAAATCCATGTCGTTTATTTTGAAAAGCGAAAGTACAATTACGCGCTTGTTTAAACAAATTAATCCAAAAACTTGATAGTCAACAAAAGTTTTGTATATTTGTACCACATTTTGGTAAAGGGATGAGGGGACGCAAGTCCCCTCTTTTTATGAAAGTATGATTACAAAACAACTAGTACGGACATTGGCTGAAGAGCGTATTCAAGAACGCGATGATAAATTATTCATTGTTGAATTGACGATAAGCTCTTCTTTTGTTATTCGTTTAGAATTGGACAAAACAGAGGGCAATGTGTCGATTGAGGATTGTATGTCGGTGTCTAGAAATATCGAACACAATTTAGACCGAGAAGAAGTTGATTTTGAATTGCACGTTTCCTCTGCTGGATTGGACAAACCTTTACGCGTTCATGCACAATATGTAAAGAACATTGGTAGAGGCTTGGATGTCAAATTGAAAAACAAAGAAAAAACAACAGGAACGTTAGTTGCTGTTTCAGAACAAGGAATTGTTTTGGAGCGTTCCGAAAAACAGCAAATAGAAGGTAAAAAGAAAAAAGAATTAGTTGTTATCACGGAATCAATTGCATTTAGTGATATTAGCGAAGCAAGAATTGTTATTACATTTAAATAGAAAGCTATGAACAGCTTGGAATTAGTAGACTCGTTTTCAGAATTTAAAGAACTAAAAAGCATCGACAAACAAACGATGCAACACGTTCTTGAAGATGTGTTCCGTGCCATGTTGAAAAAGAAATTCAACACTGACGAGCACATCGATGTGATTGTTAACATTGATAAAGGAGACGTTCAGATTTTCGTTAATAAGGAAATCGTAGCAGATGGTGAGGTAGAAGATACGAACACTGAAATTGCTTATTCAGACGCAATTAAAATTGAACCTGATTTTGAAATTGGTGAAGAAGTTTCGGAAGAATTTCGTTTTGCTGACTTTGGTCGACGAAACATTCTTTCATTACGTCAGAATTTGATTTCTCGTATTTTAGAATTAGAGAAAGATCATTTGTACAAAAAATACAAAGAGCGTATTGGCGAAATTATTACTGGTGAAGTTTACCAAGTTTGGAAGAAAGAAATCATGGTTTTGGATGACGAAAACAATGAATTGATTTTACCAAAATCGGAACAAATTCCTTCAGATTATTTCAAAAAAGGCGAATCTGTTCGTGCAGTTGTTTCGAAAGTAGACATGCGCAACAGTTCACCAGTTATTATCCTTTCGCGTATTGCGCCTGAGTTCTTAGAGCGTTTATTCGAATTGGAAGTGCCTGAGGTTTTTGATGGTTTAATTACGATCAAACGTATCGTGCGTGAACCAGGAGAGCGTGCAAAAGTTGCTGTTGAGTCGTATGATGACCGTATTGATCCAGTTGGTGCATGTGTCGGAATGAAAGGTTCTCGTATCCACGGAATTGTTCGTGAATTGAGAAATGAAAACATCGACGTAATCAATTATACAAATAATCCGGTATTATTAATTCAACGCGCATTATCGCCTGCGAAAATCACAAGTGTTGATATTTCAGAAGAAGATAAACGTGCAAGTGTTTATTTGAAACCAGACCAAGTGTCATTGGCGATTGGTAAAGGAGGATATAACATTCGCTTAGCAGGGAAATTAACAGGATACGAAATTGATGTTTACCGTGATGGTGAAGCTGATGCAGAAGATGTCGATTTAGAAGAATTTGCAGATGAAATCGATAGCTGGATCTTAGATGAGTTGAAAGCAATCGGTTGTGATACTGCAAAATCGGTATTGGAAATTTCAGTAACTGAATTAGCACAACGAACAGACTTAGAAGAAGAAACGATTGAGGAAGTCATGAAGATTCTTCGTTCAGAATTCGAATAAAAGATAAAATCGGTGAAGTAATTACTTGACCGATTTTTTAGCAACATAATCAACAACTTACTATCTTTATCAATAAATTACCAGTATTAAGGTACTGATTATTAACAAGGAGCAAAATATATGGCCGGTAAAACACAGCGTTTAGGCAAAGCAGCGGGAGAGTTAAATGTGGGAATCGCCACAATAGTCGAGTTTTTAGGCTCGAAAGGGCTTGCTATTGACTCAAATCCGAATACCAAATTGGAGCCAGAGCAGTACGATATGCTTCGTACTCAATTTGCTGCAGACCAAAACTTAAAAGAGCAATCAAAGTTGACTGCAGTAAAACGTGAAAAACGTGAAACAATCACTCTTCGTGATATCAAAGGTGAAGACGAACAAGAAGAAGTTGAAGTAGCTTCTGTCGTTGAAAACACACCACCTCCTGCACCAAAAGTGGAAGAAGTAGTTGTTGTAAAACCAGAACCAACACCGGTTGTAGCGAAAGAGGAGGTGACTCCAATTGAACCAGTAAAAGTAGTTGAAGAACCTGTTGTCGCTGAAAAACCGACACCGGTTGTTGCCGATAAATCAGCAGATAATAATGCTGGTATTCAAGTTGTTGGTAAAATTGATTTGGATAAGTTAAACACAAAAACTCGTCCTGATAAACGCAACAAACAGGCTGGTCCGATTGACAAATCGGAGTATCCAAAAGCTGTAACACCTCCACCAACGCCAGTTGCTCCAGTTGTAGAGGTAGCAGAAACTCCAAAAGCTGATGCTCCTAAGGAAATTGAAACGATTCGTGTTGAATCGCGTAAATTAACAGGTCCAACAGTTTTAGGAAGAATTGAATTACCAGTTGAAAAACCAAAATCAGTTGGTTCTTCTCGTCCAGGTGATGACCGTAAGAAACGCAAACGCATTAAAAAAGATGCGCCAGGTGGTCAAACTCCAGGAACAGCACAAGCTGGTCAACGTCCGAATAACGGCCCAGGAAACAATCGTCCAGGCGGCGGTCCAGGAAATAATCGCCCTGGTGGTGGTCCAGGAAACAATCGCCCAGGTGGTGGATTTAACAAAGGGAAAGTTGAAAAAACGGCGCCGACAGAAAGAGACATTCAAAAAGAAATCAAAGATACATTAGCTCGTTTATCTTCTTCAGGAGGTAAATCAAAAGCTTCAAAAAATCGTCGTGCAAAACGAGATGATCGTGCAACACGTCGTGAACAAGAGCAAATGGCTGCTGAAATGGCAGAAGGAATCTTGAAACTAACAGAATTTGTTACCGTTTCTGAGCTTGCAAGTATGATGAATGTTTCTCCTACTCAAGTTATTTCTGCATGTATGTCATTGGGTATCTTCGCATCAATCAATCAACGTTTGGATGCTGAAACGATACAAATAGTTGCGGAAGAATTCGGATTTGAAACAGAATTTGTTTCTGCTGAAGTTCAAGATGCTATTCCAGAAATTGAGGACAAAGAAGAAGATTTAATAGCTCGTCCTCCAATTATCACAGTAATGGGTCACGTTGACCACGGTAAAACGTCATTATTAGATAAAATTAGAAATGCAAATGTTACCGCAGGTGAGGCTGGGGGAATTACGCAGCACATTGGTGCGTACTCTGTAACATTAAAAGATGGTCGTAAAATGACGTTCTTAGATACTCCTGGTCACGAAGCGTTTACCGCAATGCGTGCCAGAGGTGCTCAAATTACAGACGTTGCTATTATTATTGTAGCAGCAGATGATGACGTCATGCCACAAACAAAAGAAGCAATTTCCCATGCGCAAGCAGCAGGAGTACCAATGGTATTCGCAATCAACAAAATTGACAAAGCTGGAGCGAGTCCCGATAAAATTCGTGAACAACTTTCTGCAATGAATATTCTTGTTGAAGAATGGGGTGGAAAATACCAATGTCAAGAAATTTCTGCAAAACAGAACTTGAATATTGATGAGCTTTTGGAAAAAGTATTGTTGGAAGCGGAGATTTTAAATTTACGTGCAAATCCAGCTAAAAATGCTATTGGAACAGTAGTTGAATCGTCATTAGATAAAGGAAAAGGATACGTAACAAACATGTTAGTACAAGCTGGTACAATGCGTGTTGGTGATGTTATCTTAGTTGGAAGAAATTACGGACGTGTTCGTGCAATGCACGATGAACATGGAGTAGCTTTGAAAGAAGCGGGTCCAGCACAACCAGTTGCCGTTTTAGGTATCAATGGAGCACCTTCAGCAGGTGATACATTCCATGTAATGGATGATGAGCGTGAAGCAAAATCAATTGCATCGAAAAGAGAACAATTATACAGAGAACAAGGTTTACGTACGAACAAACACATTACATTGGATGAAATCGGTCGTCGTTTAGCAATTGGAGACTTCAAGGAATTGAACTTAATTGTTAAAGGTGACGTGGATGGTTCTATCGAAGCATTGTCCGATTCATTGTTACGTTTATCTACAGAAGAAATTCAAATCAATATCGTTCACAAAGGTGTCGGTGCGATTACTGAAGCGGATGTTAACTTGGCAGCAGCTTCTGAAGCAATCATTGTTGGATTCCAAGTTAGACCATCAGTTGCAGCACGTAAATTAGCTGAAAATGAACAAATTGATATCCGATTATATTCTGTCATCTACAAAGCAATCGAGGAATTGAAAGCTGCGATGGAAGGAATGCTTTCTCCAGATATCGAAGAAAAAGTTATCGGTACTGCTGAAATCCGTGAAACGTTTGATATCACGAAAGTGGGTACAATTGCAGGATGTTATGTCTTGGATGGTATCATCAAACGTTCATCAAAAATCCGTGTTATTCGCGATGGTATTGTTATTCATTCAGGTACGTTAGGTTCGTTGAAACGATTTAAAGACGATGTGCGTGAGGTGAAAAATAACTACGAATGTGGTTTGAACATTGATAAATTTAATGATATCAAGATTGGCGATTTAGTTGAAGCCTACGAAGAAGTAGAGGTTGCTAGAAAATTGTAATCAACATCATATTATTAAAACCCTGGCAATTTTGTCGGGGTTTTTTTTCGACATCAAAATAAGTTTTATCGTAACAACAATATTCCCTAACTTTATCAAATGATTGCTCCTGGTTCTAAAGGTTGGATTGCTAAGTACTTAACGTTAGTTGAGAAGGGGGAACTAATTACGCAAGTTGAACGACCAAGTGCTATGACTAGCGCACAGTTCAATCATCATTTTTTAGTACAATCAGGGATTGTTTATGGCTATCCTTCTCGTTTAATAATTGGAAAAGCGTTAAAACAAAGCAATTGGACGCATGATGAAAAGCTGACAGTTTTGTTGTTCGAATCGCTGTTGTTTACGTATTGTAATTTCAATGACACCAAGAAATTTGACCAAACAAATTTCATCGAAACGTTGTATCGTTTTTACAAGCATCACCGCGTACAATCCTTAGGTTCTTTTTTAGGATACCTGTTCAAAGAGTCAAAAAGCGAAAAATTGGAGCGCATTTTAGCAAAAAGAACGGACGCACAAGTACAATTGAGAAACACGAAATCATGGGCAGGTTTATTCAATAATGCGTTTATTTATTTGGATATACTTCTTTTTGAAGAACATTTAAAAGCAGAAAACACTGCGGTCGATTATCAATCGTTAGCTGTTTTAGCGCTTTCAATCATTTCACTTTCAGCATATTCTGATGGAAAAATCGAAGAAAGTGAAAAAGCTTTGTTTGATGCATTTTTAGTTTCAGCTGACTTGGATCATGATGAACGTGAATTGGTCAAGTTACGTTTGAAAAATGGTACTTCATTGAATGAATTAGATGCTGAATTAATTCCATCTTGGAATTTTAAACGTTATTTATTGGATTTGTCTTCGTTGACGATTTATGCAAATCACGATGCGCGTACGGCTGAAAAAGAATTTTTAGAAGAGCTTAGAATCTGGTTAGATCTTTCGCAAGAAGATTTAAATCAAGCGGTGATCATGGCACAACAATTTGTACTTGAAAACCACAAACAAGTGGGTTATTTAAAAGATGCAAATACGGTTGAATTGATGGTGACGAATGTGTCTAAACGTTGGATAAAAATATTAGGGCGCAACAAAGAAAAATTAGCTGTCGAATTAAAGCAAAGCAAAGAATTAGTTGCCTTGATACGTAAATCAACAGCGGAAGAACTGACCAAAGAAGAAAAGGAAAAAGTTAAAACGCAATTCTTAGATATTGCCAAATCAATGCCTGCGTTAGCTATTTTTTTACTGCCAGGAGGGGCACTTTTATTGCCAATTGTCCTCAAAATCATTCCAACGTTGATTCCTTCAGCGTTTCGTGATAACGAACTCGAAAAATAAATTATTGATTGTAAATTGCTTCGATCTTTTTCCAAACGATTGCTGCAGAATCATCCCACGAAAACAACTTACTCCGTTCCAAGCTCTTTTCACTTAGCTCTTTGTGTAATGAATCGTTGTCTGCGAGAGCGTGCATTTGTGTTGTTATAGCTGATACGTTACGAGGATCAACCAACAATCCAGCAGCTCCAATTACCTCAGGTAAAGCGGTCTTATTTCCAGCAATTATTGGAATACCACACCGCATCGCTTCCACCATAGGTATGCCAAATCCCTCAAAATAAGGAACATAAACTAATGCGTAAGCAGCACCCATCAAATCAGTTAATGTTGCTAAAGGAACATGACCCGTGAAATGAATGCGTTGTTTTGTTTTTTCAGTTAAAAATGTGGTGTCAAAACTGTTGTTTTTCCAAAGTTCACTTCCTGCAATAATCAAATCTATTGCTTGATTTGTTTGTGAAAACTCATGAAACGCCCGTAATAAATTGGGTAAATTTTTCCGAGGATGTAACGCACCAACAAATAGAAAATAAGGTTTTTTATTGCTGTATTGTATTCTAACTGTTACTTTTTTTTCCTCGGAAATCGGCTGAAATGCTGTAGCAGCGCCATTCCAAGCAACTGTAATTTTATCGGGTGCTGTGCGATAGGTTTCAACAATATCTTTTTTTGAAAACTCAGAAACGGTAATGATTGCAGTCGCTTTCCGTGCAAATTTTGGAAAATAACGGCGTAAATACCAGCGTGCAACAGGAGGGATATCAGCAGGATTGTGCTCAAAATTCAAATCGTGAATAACAGCTATTTGTTTTGTAGCAGCACCTAGAGAGACATATCCATCTGGCGAAAAAAACACATCTATTTTATGTTTTTTCAATGCTTTTTTGACTGAAATTTCAAACCACCAAAGAAACAAGAATGGATGTCGGGCAGGGGGGAATAATACAACTGGAGTTACGTTTTTGGCGAAAATAAATCGTTCGTCATATGCGCGATCGAAGAAAAAAACAAATTCATGTTCTGGGTGGTTTTGTACTAATCGTTTGACAACTTCAAACGTGTACCAACCAAAACCCTCCATTTTAGTTGAAAGTAGAAAACGAGTATTTATCCCAATGCGCATACTGCCACGAATGTACAAAGATTTGAGTTGAATTGAGAATTTTACGCAAAATCTCCATTTTTTTTCTCGAAAACAACACTAAATCGCAAAAATGTTGTGAATTAAGAGCTTGAGTTTCTAAGATTTTCTAACTTCGCGTTCGCGTACACGCTATGAAAAACAGCATTCAATATTTTCTTCAACGAATTTTGGGTTTACAAAGGTATTTGTACCTGTTTGCTATGTACAAAATCAGGACGTTGAAATTGGATAAAAAGGAAAATGATTTCTTCCTTTTTTTATCCATGCTGAAAGACGGAAAAGGTGCTGTATTGGATATCGGAGCTAATTTGGGAATAATGACGGTACATTTAGCCAAAAAATTACCCAACACGTCCATTCATTCATTTGAACCAATGCCTGAAAATCACCGCGTTTTACACAAAATATGTTCCGTTTTTCACTTGAAAAATGTTTCGATTCATGAGATTGCTTTAGGAGAAGAAAAAGGAACAGCAAAAATGATACTTCCACTTGATAAACAGACGGTTAAACAAGGTTTAAGTCACATCAAACACGATTCTATTTCTGATTGGAACGAAGGGAAAGAAGTAGAAGTAGCAATTGAAAAATTGGATAATGTACTTGAAAACCAACAAATACAAGGTATAAAAATTGATGTCGAAAATTTCGAGTATTTTGCATTAAAAGGTGCAGAACAACTCCTTGAAAAGCAACACCCAATTATTTATGCTGAATTATGGGATAATGAAAACAGAAAGCGTTGTATTGACTTTTTAACGGGTTTAAATTATGCTGTTTATGTTTGTGAAAACAAGCAACTAATTCCATTTAATTCAACAATTCATACTACTCAAAATTTCATTTTTTCGCACAAAAATTGATATGCAAAAACTCTTTTTAAAAGGTTTGGGCATTACGTTGTTGCTCAATTTACTCGTAAAACCAGCAACAATTTTTTTGGTCGACATCCGCATGCAAAATGTATTAGGAGCTGATGATTATGGGGTTTTTCAAGTAATGCTCGATTTTACATTCTTGTTTTCCATGATTTTGGATATGGGGATGACCAATTACATGACGCGTTTAATTGCGCAATACCCGCACATGATTCAAAAGTACAGCAATCGTTTGTTTACAATGCGCCTCGTGCTCGTTTTGGCCTATTGTCTCCTCTCTATTGGCATGTTTGTTCTGTTACAATTTATAGTTCCTACAAAAATTTCTATGGATTGGATGTGGATTTTATTGATATTAATCATTCACCAAATCAATATCATATCAGTCAATTATGTGCGTGCTTACACAGGAGGGTTATTAAAGTTTGGTCTTGATGCGTTACTAAGTGTTATTGAACGAAGTGTTTATTTTGTACTGGGATGTTTGTTGTTGTACGGACAGTTTATCGAACCGATAACATTGCCGCTTTTCATTACTGTTTTTGTGACATCTTCCACGCTCTCATTAATTGCTGCCATCATTATTTATGTGCGTTTGGTCGCTTTCCCAAAATTACACTGGAACTTTGTGTTTTTCCGGTCGATTTTCCGACAATCATTTCCGTACGCAATTTTAGTGATATTAATGATGCTCACAGTGAGGATGAATACCGTTTTATTGGGTTCGTTATCTCCTGATGGTCAAGTGAAACAGCAAGTAGCATATTATGTGCAGAGTTTCCGATTATTAGATGCTTGTTGGATGTTTGGCGTGTTGTTTGGGAGTATTTTATTGCCCGTATTTTCTCGCGTATTGAAAGAAAAATTGTCAACTACTGGCATTATGACGAGTGCATTGAATTTGCTTGTTTCAGGAGGTTTGTTAATGATTGCGTTCACTGTAGGGTTGAAAGAAATCATCTTTAATTTATTGTACAAAGACGTTAGTTACTATTCGTATAACTCGTGGATTTTTCTTTCCATGACCTTTGTTCCAATGTGTTTCACAATTGTTTTTGGCACCTTATTGACAGCAAATAAATCGATGCGAAAATTAAATCAAATTGCATTGTTAGGACTGATTACGATGATTCTACTTAATTTCTTATTAGTTCCGAGTTTAGGTGCTGTTGGGTCAGCGATCGCATTGTTTTCATCTCAATTAACAATCGGGGTACTTCAATATTGGGAAGTTAGGTACAACATGAAACATCGTTTAGCCCGCTTTACTTGGACAAAACTCGCGCTTTTATCAGTAGGATTAGGTTCTGTACTATTTGTGGAATTAACTACAGTAATTAGTCCATTATCATTCATTTTATTGCTTGGCGCTGTTTGGATAGTTTTAGTATTTGGACTAAAAATCATAGATATTAAATCCATGTTGACCTTATTGACTAAAACAGCATCTCCAGAAAAAAATCACTAATTTTAACCAAACCAATCGCATGAAAAAGATATTAGTAACTGGTGGCGCAGGCTACATTGGATCGCATACCGTTGTTGAACTAGTTGCAAATAGATTTGAACCAATTATTTTGGATAATTTTTCCAATGCAAGTGACTCTGTCATTGAGCGCATGAATCAATTGTGTGAAAAAGATTTAACCGTTATTCATGGAGATTGCTCCGACGCTGCTTTATTGGCATCTATTTTTACAAATCATGAGATAGCTGGAGTCATTCATTTTGCAGCATTCAAGGCTGTTGGTGAATCTGTTGAAAATCCTTTGATGTATTACAATAATAATCTAACTGGACTTATTACCGTTTTAAAAACAATGGAACAGTTTGGTGTGCGACAATTTGTGTTTTCATCATCATGTACGGTTTATGGTATTCCTAAAAACGGTACACAAGTGAGTGAAGAAACACCGTTAGAAACACCCAATTCCCCTTACGGTTGGACAAAGTACATGGGGGAGCAAATCATCAAAGACGTTGCTAAAACAGGGAAAATAGACGCGGTTTTATTGCGTTATTTCAATCCAATTGGAGCGCACAAAAGCGGAATAATTGGCGAATTACCACAAGGTGTTCCAAATAACATTGTGCCTTATATCACTCAAACAGCCGCAGGAATTAGGGAACAATTAACTGTTTTCGGATCAGATTACCCAACTCCAGACGGAACTTGTATCAGAGACTATATTCATGTTTGTGATTTAGCACGTGCACACATATGTGCATTGGATATCGTTCAAACAAATGAACCAGCTATTTTCAACATAGGAACAGGGACAGGAACTTCTGTGATTGAGTTGATCGCAGCCTTTGAAAAAGCAACTGAAAACAACATCAATTGGACGTTTGGACCAAGAAGAGCTGGAGATGTAACAGAAATTTATGCCTTGGCAAATAAAGCTGCCACTATTTTGAAGTGGAAAGCAGAACACACTGTAGAAGAAGCTGTTTCGGATGCATGGAAATGGGAAAAATTCCGAATTGCAGCAGGCATAGAATAAGATTCTTTTAACATAGTGGATAA
The DNA here is from genome assembly GCA_017983675.1 of Fluviicola sp. Classification (GTDB taxonomy): domain Bacteria; phylum Bacteroidota; class Bacteroidia; order Flavobacteriales_D; family Crocinitomicaceae; genus Fluviicola. Next base: position 80,073 of record JAGOAZ010000008.1, on the reverse strand, counting down.
GTTTATAACAGTTGCGTTAAAATTGTTCATTTATTTCATAATTTTCCATTTTAAAAACGGTTAAACTCACTACTTTTGCAGTATGCGTAATTTGCTTGCTTTTTTTCAGCGTTTTCGGATATTTTTAGTTTTTGTCTTGTTGCAAATTATTGCATTGACAACGTATGTACGTTATTCGGAATTTGCTCGTTTACAAGCACTTTCAACCATTTCAGGGATTAATAGTTCCGTCATGTCTGCACGCAATGATGTTGTCAAACATTTTAACCTTGAAAATACCAACAAACTGCTTTCATGGGAAAATGCATGGTTAAAGCAACAATTGAAACTTTCCAATTATCGGATTAAAAAAGGAGTTGTTTCAATAGACGACACACTTTACAAACAACAATTCAAGTACATTCCAGCGACTGCCATTCATAGTACATTTGATAAACGCAATAATTATATGACCATTGATATTGGTGCTAATCATGGCATTAAAAAAGGATGGGGCGTTTTTTCTTCACAAGGTGTTGTCGGTATTGTTCATACTGTTGGCAACAGGTATTCTTTGGTGAAAACTATTTTATCGAAAAACATCAATATTGATGTTATGTTAGAGAAAGGCGGCGCATTTGGGTTATTGAAATGGGATGCAGCAAGTCCAAAACATGTTCAGATATCTGGTATATCAAATGATTTGCGCATAAAAAAGTGGTCAAGAGTAATTACAAAAGGAGGTTCAGGAATTTTTCCGAGAGGCATTCCAGTTGGAAGAGTAGTGGAAAAACGTTTCATGGAGGGAAGACCTTTGTGGGATATTCACTTGTTGACAGCTGTCGATTTTAGAACGATACAACACGTTTATGTTGTGAAAAATATTCATTTGGATGAATTAGAACAACTGCAAGAAGCAATTCCAGCAGATAAAGAAGAGAACGAGTTGTAAGATGAATGTAATTGTTAGTAATAGTATTCGCTTTGTATTATTAGTACTTGTTCAAGTATTGATATTAAATAATTTGGAAATTGGCTTTGGAATATATCCCATGTTGTACCCCTTGTTTATTTTGTTGCTACCAATCGAAATGGCAACGGTAACATTAATGTTTATTAGTTTTTTCTTCGGTTTAACAATTGATGCATTTTCAAACACATTTGGGTTACACGCTTCTTCAGCTGTTGTTTTTGCGTTTTTCAGACCGCTTATTTTTAAATTATTTGCACCGAGAGATGGATACGAAATGAATGAAATGAACGCACTAAATTTGCTGTCAATTCGCTGGTTCTTCGTTTCTTTTATTGTGTTGTTATATATTCATCATACTTGGTTTTTTATCATTGAAGTATTTAAGTGGAACGAATTTTTACTAATTCTTCAAAAAATCAGTTTAAGTGTTCCCGTTTCTCTTGGGTTAAGTTTAATTATCCGTACGGCATTTATGGATAAATCAAAAAAAGAACGATGAATTTAGACGGAAGAAAACATGTAATTATTGTCATTTTCTTCGCTGTCGGGATAATTTATTTATCGCGTCTTTTTTTCATGCAAGTTATTGACGATACGTGGAAATTGCGGGCACAAGAAATTGCTGAAAAGCGAAAAGAAATAACGCCGCCACGCGCAATAATTTATGATCGATTTGATAAAAAAGTAGTGACCAATAAAAGTTATTACAACTTGATGATGTGTCAGGAAGAAATGACGGAATTTGATACTGTTGAATTTGCAAAATTATTAGGTTGGACGCCTCAAAAGGTCAAAAACCGCTTTTATCAAATTAAAAAAGGGGAAGGACGCTATTTCAATAAGAACATAGGTAAATACCAAGAAAATTATCAGCCGCAACGCAAATATCCATTTATCAAGGAATTAACAAACGATGAGATCACGCGTATTGCACCTCACTTGGAAAAATTCCCGGGTTTCTTTGAAGATTTAACATCTATGCGTTTCTATCCTTACATAGGTGGCGCGAATATTTTTGGTTATTTGAGTGAAACAAACCGAGAAGAAATAGAAGAAGATCGATTTTACCGCAATGGCGATTTAATCGGCCGAGCAGGTTTGGAACGCTATTACGAAAAAGAATTGCGTGGCCAAAAAGGGATCAAATACGTAGTAACCTCAGCGTTGAATAATGCCATTGAATCATATGCAGATGGTAAATACGACACCATTGCAAAACAAGGCGCGCCATTAAAACTTGGACTAGATATTGATTTACAATACTATGGAGAACGATTGATGAAAAACAAACGCGGATGTATTGTAGCGATTGAACCGAAAACGGGTGAAATTATTGCGATGGTTTCTTCGCCAAGTTTTGATCCAAATTTATTAGTTGGGCGTAAAAACATTTCGGAAAACTACCCAAAATTAGCGCTAGATCCAGGTAACCCATTATTCCCTCGACCGCTTGCTGCAGAATATCCTCCTGGTTCGATTTTTAAGTTGTTGCAATCGCTTATTGGCCTTCAAGAAGGTGTGATAACACCAGAAACAGGTTTTCCATGTACCAAAAGTATGGTTGGCTGTCACAATCACCCAACAGCTTCTGATTTGCGAAAAGCTGTTCAATATTCGTGTAATCCATACTATTATTACGCGGTGAAAAAAATTATTCAACAAGGAAAATACAAGTCTAATTTTGCTGATGCTGAATCTGGATTGAATAAGTGGGCGCAATACATGTACGCATTTGGCTTAGGTCGCGAATTGGAAACAGACATCTCAAGTGTTCGACCTGGATTGATTCCTGATGCGGCTTATTACGATAAATGGTATGGACACCACACGTGGGCTTTTTCAACCATACGATCTATTGCAATTGGACAAGGTGAAGTAAAAGTTACACCCTTACAAATGGCAAATATTGCTGCTTTGATTGCCAATAGAGGATGGTTTTACACGCCACATTTTGTACGTAGTATTGGAAATAAAAAAGTTGTTTCAAAAAATCAACGCCACAAAACGATGATTGATGCGCAACACTTCGAACCTGTCATAGAAGGAATGCGACGTGTTGTGAACGAAGATGGGGGTACTGGAAAGAGAGCAGCTGTGAAAGATATTGTTGTTTGTGGAAAAACAGGTACTGCTCAGAATCCGCATGGTGAAGACCATTCCATTTTTATTTCTTTTGCCCCAATGAACAAACCTAAAATTGCTATTGCTGTTTTCGTAGAAAATGCTGGTTTTGGTGGTACTTGGGCTGCGCCAATCGCCAGTTTGATGATTGAAAAATTCATCAAACGAAAAGTAAGCGACAAAGACAAAGAAAAATATATTTTGGAGGCAAACTTATTGCACATGATTGCAAAACCCAAAAAGAAAAAATGAGAAAGTCAGATTCACTTACACAGCACGTAGATTGGTGGTTGTTTGGCATTGTCATGTTGATGCTCATCATGGGGATTGCAAATGTGTATTCCGCTGCTTACGATCCAGATTTTCCGAGTTTATTCGATTTTTCTCAGAAATACGGGAAACAGATTATGTGGGTGGGTATCTCACTTTTTCTCGGTTTCTTGGTCTTTTTAATTGATTCTGATATCTACCGAAAATTTGCTATTCCGATTTATTTGTTTTGTTTTTCTCTGTTAGTAATCGTTTTGTTTACCCCTCCGATTAACGGTGCTCGCGCTTGGTTAGGCATCGGTTCTATGGGTATTCAACCAGCTGAATTCATGAAAATTGCCACAGCTATTGCATTAGCTAGTTATATTTCTAGTGTCAACGTAAAACAACAAAATATCCAAACTGTAATGATTGCCTTGGCAATTGTTATGGTGCCAATGATTTTGATATTATTGCAACCTGATGCTGGTACTTTTGTTGTTTTCACTTCGTTCTTTTTTGTTTTATACCGTGAAGGGATAACATTTGATCCACTTGTATTGAAGTTTGTGAATGTAATTCCGGGGATTAAATTCAAACAAACATGGGTGGGAAGTCACTTTATTCCCATATTATTTTATGCACTTTTTCTTTCGGTTATTACCTTATTAATGAGTAAAAACGAATACGAATTACTATTTCTTCCAGGTGTTTTAATCCCTGGATTTTATGGGGTACTTTCTGTTTTAGTTTTATTAGCAGTGATTACTTTTTTGATTTTTAGTTGGTTTACAACCCGAAGAGAAAGAAAAAGAATCATAGTTGTTGTGTTCGTTGGTTGGTTTCTGTCAACCCTATTAGCCAGTATCGTAAATTTTTCGTTTTCAAGTTTAGCGCAACACCAGAAAGATCGAATTGAGCTCGTTCTTGGAATAAGTGATAAAGATGAGAAAGACGGAAAAGATTACAACCGTAACAGAGCAATGGCAGCTGTCGGATCAGGAGGGTTATTAGGCAAAGGATACCGCCAAGCGAGTGTAGCATCTGTCCGCTCTAATCACGTTCCTGAGAGTGAAACCGACTTTATCTTTTGTCCGTTATCCGAAGAGTGGGGATTTTTAGGTAGCGCGACAATTGTGTTTTTGTTCATGTTCATGCTGGTTCGGATAATCATTATAGCTGAACGACAGCGGTCAACATTTAACAGGGTTTATGCATACAGTGTTGGGATGATTATCTTCTATCACTTTGCCGTAAACATCGGTATGAATATTGGATTTGCTCCAGTTATTGGGATTCCGCTTCCATTGTTTAGCTATGGTGGTTCATCGTTGATGTCGTTTTCGATTATGCTATTCGTGTTGATCAAACTCGATAGCCAACGACGCGATGTATTGTCATAAAAAAAGGCAACTTTTCAGTTACCTTTTCATTGTTATTTGCGTTTCCACTCAAACCCATATTCTAACGAAATTAGATGTTCGTTGTATGGGTTTCCAGTATTAAATTTTCTTCCGTAATAGTACGTCAAACTAAGTTCATTTTTGCCAGGCAAATCGATTGTACCAGTTAATCCTATGCGGTAACGATTGAATCGATTTCCATTTACTTCATTAACGGGGTTATAGAAAAATTCGACCGATAATTCAGGTGTTATTTTACTATTCTCTAATTCGTAAACAGCATAAGGCTTAATTCGAAAAGCAGGATCTAAATCACCTCCTGATGCGTAAGATGAACCTATAAACGCTTGATAACGAAGTCTCGTTCCGTATTTTATGTTGTTGTTTTTGTAGCGAAAATCAGCATTGAAGTTTAAGCGATTTGACAAAGAAAAATTACCGATGTTGTCATACGAAGTAATTAATCGGTATTCAATAGAAGGGCGAAACCACGACAAGTGTTCACTTTTAATTCCAACATCTTGAAAAAGCGTTTGAAGTTTCCCATCAAATCGAACACGCGCATTTGTACCAATACTTGCGACAAGATTTTTACTAATCTTCGTTTTTGCACCAGCTGAAAACCACATTTCTGTTCTGTCTTGTGCGAATAATCCAAAAGAAAAACCAGAAACGAATAAGAAAAGGGTTAATTGTCTCATTTTTTCAGCGTAATAGTGCCAACATCAACAGTTTCTTTTTTAGACAAATCGATGGTTTTTTTCACTGCTTCTAAGGTATAGTAATCATCATCATTGTTTGTTGCACTTGCGCCTGGATGGAATACTTTGTTGTATCCATAAATGGTGTATTTACCTGGTCTTAAGTAAGATATTTTAAACGAACCATCAAAATTACATTCGATTTTATCGTCATAAATTTCATCTTCCGTTCCGTAAATAATGTAAATATCTTCGCCAGCTCCAGCAAAAGACCCTTCTAAATTAGCTTGGTTATCAATATATGACCATTGATTAATCATCACTTTTCCTGTGATTGCTCCTTTTCCACCTTCACCTTCTACTTTTTTACACGCAACTAACGCTAAAAGCATGAAACTACTCACTATTATTTTTTTCATTGTATCGTTTTATATGAACACAATATTAAGAGAAAATTAATTCAATTCGTGTAATTCAATAAAAAATTCTTTGTTTTCAATAAAAAAAGCAGTGAAATAGGCAACTTATTGCGAAAAATGAAGTATTATTGATACTTGAAAAAATGTTCCATGCATAAGAAAAACAAACACTTACAGTTACTTTTTGCTTTTATTTTCATCCTATTTGGATCTAATGCGCAGCTGTTAATTAACGAATATTCGTGTTCAAACATCAGCGGACCAACGGATGCTTTTGGTGAACGAGAAGATTGGGCGGAGCTATTAAACACTTCTGCAACTGCTGTAAACCTTACCGGATACTACCTTTCGGATAAATCAACCAATCTTACTAAATGGCAAATTCCTTCAGGAACAGTTCCTGCTAATGGAAAAACTATGATTTATTTTTCAGGAAGAGGACTTGTTAGCGGAACACAAATTCATACAAATTTTGGTTTGACTCAAACGAAAAATGAATGGATAATTTTGACAGATCCAAACGGAACAACGGTAATCGATTCATTGAAAATTGTTCACCTGACAAAGAATAATCATTCTGTAGGTCGCCAAACTGACGGAGCAAGTACTTGGAAATTATTTACAACACCGACTCCAAACGCTGTCAATTCAGGAGCAGTTGATTTTTATGCACCAACACCAGTTTTCAGTATTGCACCTGGATTTTATCCTGCAACACAAACGGTGACAATCACGTGTTCTGATCCAACTGCAACCATTCGTTACACAACAAATGGCGCAACACCAAATGGAACAGCTACCGTATATTCTGGTCCGATAACAATTAGTACAACAACTGTTTTACGCGCAAAAGCTTTTGGACCAGGTGAATCAAGTTTTACCCAATCTGGAACGTATTTCATCAATGTAAATCACAGTGTACCAGTAGTTTCAGTTGCTGGCTTTGGCAATAACAGTGTGATTAGTTTGTTGAATGGTAATAGTGGAATTAATCCGCAAGGATTTTTTGAACTGTGGGAAGAAGACAAATCGTTTGTTGATAAAGGTGAAGGAGAATTTAATAAGCACGGAAATGATTCTTGGGCGTATGATCAACGCGGGTTTGATTTTGTGATGCGTGACCAATTTGGCTACAACGATGAAATTGATCACCAAATTTTTCCTGAAACGAATCGCGATAAATTCCAACGAGTAATATTAAAACCTGGAGCGAGTGACAATTATCCGTTTGAAAATGGTGGCGCACACATTCGTGATGCATTTGTTCACACACTTTCGCAAAAAGCTGGTTTAAAATTAGACGAACGTACTTGGCGTCCTTGTGTCGTTTATGTCAATGGTCAATATTGGGGTGTATATGAAATCAGAGAAAAAGTCGACGATGCAGATTTCACAGAATACGAAGCGAGTCAAGATAAATTTAATCTCTATTTCTTAAAAACATGGGGTGCAACATGGCAGGAATATGGTACTCCCAATGCTTTGCCTGACTGGAACTCTCTTAAAAATTACGTTGCCGCAAACAGCATGGCCAATCCTACCAATTTTGCATATGTCGATAGCTTATTGAATTGGGAATCATTGGTTGACTATTTTGTTGTCAATTCTTATATCGTTAATCAAGATTGGTTAAACTGGAATACGGCTTGGTGGCGCGGAATTGATCCATTGGGTGACAAAAAGAAATGGCGTTACACCCTTTGGGACATGGATGCTTCTTTTGGACATTATGTGAATTACACTGGTATACCTGATGCAACTGCAAATGCTAGCCCTTGTAATGTTGAAAATTTACCAAATCCTGGTGGTCAAGGACATACAGCGATTCTTCAAAAATTGATCAACGAAAATCCAATCGTAGAACAATATTACATTACAAGGTATATTGATTTGGTCAATACGTATTTTTCATGTCCCTACATGAATCAGTTATTGGATAGCATGATTGCCGAAATTACACCTGAAATGCAACAGCATTGTACGCGTTGGGGTGGTTCTTTTGCAGGATGGCAAGCGAATGTTCAAACCTTACGCAATTTTATCAATGCACGTTGTGCTGCATTAACACAAGGAATGATTGATTGTTACGATTTAACAGGACCTTTCCAAGTTGTTGTTAATGTAACGCCACCATTGGCTGGCGAAGTGAAAGTAAACTCTATTTGGGCACCAACTTATCCGTGGACAACAACTTATTTTGGTGGAATTAACACCAATTTAATAGCACAAGCACTTCCAGGATTTACGTTTTCAAATTGGACAGTCACAGCTAACACCTTATTACAACCAGCTTCTCAAGATACGAATGGAATGGTGATAAATGCTCCAGTGACGATTACTGCCGTGTTTGTTCCAGATAGCCCAGATATTGATGGTGATGGCATTTTGAATGTGGATGAAGTAATAGCTGGTACAGACCCAACCAATCCGGATACGGATGGTGATGGCGAAAACGATAACTTAGAAGTAGGAAGTAATCCAGCTAATCCAACCGATACAGATGGAGATGGAGTCATTGATGCATTGGAGTCATCTGCTGTTGATTCAGATAATGATGGAGTAAACAATGAAATGGATCCAGCGAATAGCGATCCTTGTATTCCAAATCCTGCTGCTGGCCCATGTGACCAAGATAATGATGGATTAATCAATTCAGTAGAAGCGACATTAGGAACAAATCCAACGAATCCTGATACGGATGGTGATGGCATCAACGATGGAACGGAAAACACCAATACAACTGATCCATTAGATCCATGTGATCCTCCAAACGCAACTCCTGCATGTAACATCGACACCGATGGGGATGGGTTGTTAGACGCGCAAGAAACTGCTCTTGGTACAAGTCCAACAAATCCGGATACGGATGGCGATGGACTTTCTGATGGAAATGAAGTCACAAATGGTTCTGATCCGTTAGACGATTGTGATCCAAATCCTGTTGGAGATAATTGTTTCCTTGGATTCTTTTTACCAACTGGATTCTCTCCAAATGGTGATGGATTGAATGATACATATGGTCCAAAAGTTGGGAAGGACGTCGCTTCGTTTGACCTAGCTGTTTTTGATCGTTGGGGGAATAAGGTATTTACTTCGACAAATAAAAACAACCGTTGGAATGGTTATGTAAATGGCACGAAAGTAGCAACTGGTGTTTATCCTGTTGTGGTTGAGGTGAAGTATATAAGTGGCACAAAAGAAACATTACGCGGAAGTATAACCGTAACCAGATAATCATGAAAAAAATAGTGCTTTTAACTGGTTTCGTTGCTGTATTGTTTTCATCAATAGTTGCACAAGACTTGCATTTTTCCCAAATTATGCAATCACCCAACCTATTAAATCCAGGAGCTGTTGGGGTGTATGATGGCTGGGAACGCGTAGCCATTCACCAACGCAACCAATGGCTTGGAAGTAATGCGCAATTCATTTCAACTGGTTTGAATGCCGATGCAACTTTGTTCAAAAATGTTTATCGTCCAAAAGCTCATTTAGGTGTAGGATTACAATTTTACAACGACATTGCGAGTGTGGCGAGTTTTGGGACACAAACGGGAGCTTTAACGCTTTCTGGTATATTACCCATTAATCGATCTAGTCAATTTTCGTTGGGAATTCAAGCGGGATTCGGCAGTAAACGCGGTGACATTTCGAAATTAATTTACGACTCACAATGGGCAGGTTCTGGATACGATCCTACTTTGTTGAGCGGAGAATTAAACGGTTTAAATTCCTTTGCATATTTCGATGCTTCAGCAGGTGTTTTTTATCAATTCGATGGCGATAGGTCAACATTTGCACGTAATAACGATACAAAATTTCAGGCTGGCTTTGCGGTTTATCATGCCAATGCTCCGCTACTAAAATACCATCTTGGCTCAACTGAAAAGTTAGCAAGAAAGTATGTTTTCATGACGAATTTCACGACAGATGTGCCCAATTCCAGTTGGTCGTATGATGTCCAAGCTGTTCAGTTTATTCAAGGTGGTCACTACGAAACAATTTTAGGTGGTATTTTCCGTAGACGCTTTAGCGAATCTTCAAAAACAACTGGTTTTAAGCGTGACGCATCGGTTGGATTTGGATGTTATATGCGCCTAAAAGATGCAATTATCCCAACATTTCAAGTTGATTGGAAAGGTTTCCGCTTTGGGTTATCATATGACAATACGAATTCAAGTTTGCGCAAAGCAGGAGGAATAGGAAGTTTGGAATTCTCGTTGAGCTACGTCAATTTACACCATGCGCTTTTCAAACAAAGAAGGTAATAACTTCCGAAAATAGTTGATAAGTTACACGATTTGCTAAAACGATTTTCCAACTAAAATCCGTACTTTTGCGCCTTCGAAAAACAGTATTTCGAGGGTAAAAGAAACAAAATGGAGCAAACAAAGAAAATCACAGGAGCCTTAATTTCAGTTTATTACAAAGATGGACTGGAGCCAATTGTAAAAAAGTTACACGAAAACAATGTAACAATTTATTCAACAGGCGGTACACAAACATTCATCGAATCTTTTGGAATTCCTGTTATTCCTGTTGAATCTGTTACTTCTTATCCTGAGATTTTCGGCGGTCGTGTAAAAACCTTACACCCTGCTATTTTTGGAGGAATTTTGCACCGTAGAAATTTACAAGCAGATTTAGATCAAGCGGCTCAATTTGATATCCCAACAATTGACTTAGTAATTGTCGATTTGTATCCGTTTGAAGAAACGGTTGCTGCAGGTGCAGAGCATCAAGCGACGATCGAGAAAATCGATATCGGTGGAATTTCATTGATTCGTGCTGCGGCAAAAAATTACAACGACGTGGTGATTATTCCATCTGTCGATCAATACGCTGCATTTTTATCCATTTTGAACGAATCAGGTAACCAAACGACATTGGCGCAACGAAAAGCATTTGCACGTGATGCATTTATGGTTTCTTCGCATTACGATACACATATCTTTAATTACTTCAATGAAGCGGATGAGGTGCCTGTTTTCAAACAAAGTATCTTAACTTCTCAATCATTACGTTACGGTGAAAATCCACATCAACGCGGTTGGTTCCATGGAAATTTTGCTGAAATGTTTGACACATTGCATGGCAAAGAATTGTCGTACAACAACTTATTAGATGTTGATGCAGCGGTACAATTGATGGCTGAATTTAGCAAAAATGATCCGACGTTTGCGATCTTGAAACACAACAATGCGTGCGGATTAGCAACAAGACCGACATTGGAGCAAGCATACAAAGACGCTTTAGCGGGCGATCCAACTTCTGCTTTTGGCGGAATTTTAATTGCAAACAGAACGATAGATGTTGCTACAGCGACATTAATCAATGACTTATTTTGTGAAGTAGTCATTGCACCAGGTTATGACCAAGCTGCATTTGACATACTTACAACTAAGAAAAACAGAATCTTATTGGTTCAAAAACAAGTTGAATTACCTAAAAAACAATTCAGAACTTTGTTGAACGGGGTGTTGGAACAAGACAAAGATTTACGTTCTGAAACAGGTGCTAATTTTGAATCACGTACCATCAAACAACCAACTGCTGAAGAAGTGGAAGATTTGGTTTTCGCGAATAAATTGGTAAAACACACCAAATCAAATACCATTGTTTTTGCTAAAAACGGTCAGTTGATTGCAAGCGGAACTGGACAAACATCACGTGTTGATGCATTGAAGCAAGCAGTTGAAAAAGCTCGTAATTTTGGTTTTGATTTGAATGGAGCTGTGATGGCATCTGATGCATTTTTCCCTTTCCCTGATTGTGTTGAAATCGCTCATTTAGCTGGAATTACAGCAGTTGTTCAGCCTGGCGGATCGATTAAAGATGAATTGTCAATTGCTTATTGCAACGAACACGGTGTAGCAATGGTGTTTACAGGCAATAGACACTTTAAACACTAATTTGTAAAGCGAACCAACAACTTTCGTTAAAAAAAATCGATTTCGGAAATAATCCAATGTAATTCATTTTGCATAGCTAAAATTTCATTTTTTTACGCTATTTTTGTAACCATTTCCAATATTTTACGAATAAGGAAAGTGGACACGCATAATTTCGCGCAATAAATGGGATTATTTAATTTTCTGACACAAGAAGTTGCTATTGACTTAGGTACTGCAAACACATTGATCATCATGAATGACAAAGTGGTTGTGGACGAGCCTTCAATCGTAGCAAAAGACATACAAACGGGTAAAGTTGTAGCGATTGGTAAAAAAGCACAACAAATGCACGGTAAAACGCACAAATTAATTGAAACAGTTCGTCCATTGAAAGATGGTGTGATTGCGGATTTCCAAAGTGCGGAACAAATGATTCGTGGATTCATCAAAATGATCAATCCAGGAAAACGCATGTTCAATCCAACTTTGAGAATGGTAGTGTGTATTCCTTCAGGAATTACTGAGGTGGAAAAACGTGCTGTTCGTGACTCTGCTGAACATGCTGGAGCCAAAGAAGTTTACTTGATTCACGAACCAATGGCCGCAGCTATCGGTATCGGTATCGATGTAGAAGAGCCAATGGGAAACATGATCATTGATATCGGTGGTGGTACTTCTGAAATTGCAGTCATTGCGCTTGGTGGTATCGTTTGTGATAAATCAATTCGTATTGCTGGTGATGATTTCACTTCCGACATTGAAGAGTACATGCGTCGTCAACACAACATACTTGTTGGTGAACGAACTGCTGAACAAATCAAAATTGAAGTGGGTGCAGCTTTACCAGAATTAGACAATCCACCAGCTGATTATGCTGTTCGCGGACGTGACTTAATGACGGGTATTCCAAAGGAAATAATTATTACTTATTCAGAAGTAGCACATGCGTTGGATAAAACTATCTCGAAAATCGAAGAAGCGATATTGAGTGCATTGGAGCAAACACCACCAGAATTATCAGCTGATATCTACAAAACAGGTATTTATTTAGCTGGAGGTGGTTCGATGTTGCGCGGTTTGGACAAACGTATCAGCGAGAAGACCAAGTTACCGGTTCACATTGCTGAAGATCCACTAAGAGCAGTAGCACGTGGAACGAGCATCGCATTGAAGAACTTAGACAGATTCCAATTCTTGATTAGAGACTAATCATTGTATAAATAAGAATTAGTTGAAAACGCTGTAACGAAAGTTATGGCGTTTTTTAGTTTACAGATTCAAATAATGCGGCAATGTTAGTGGTGAAAAGTTTGATAGCGATTGCTAACAGAATAATACCAAACACTTTTTTCAAAATTGCAATCCCACCTTCACCCAATAGTTGTTCGATTTTCTTGGTCAATCTCAACACAGCGTAAACAACAATGATATTGATCAAAATGGCAATAATAATGTTGATACTTGCAAATTCAGCACGCAAGGCAATGATAGTTGTCATTGTACCTGCACCAGCAATGATAGGGAATGCAAGCGGAACGACACTCGCAGTTTTTCCTGAAACGCTGTCACGAAACAAACGAATACCTAGAATCATTTCCAAACTCATCGCAAAAATGATAATGGAACCAGCTACCGCAAACGAACGCACATCCACCCCAAATAATTGCAAAATACTTTCACCCAAAATAAAAAACCCAATCATAATTCCCAACGAAACAAGGCTCGTACGAATGGGATGAATGTCACCTGTTTGTTCTTTTATTTTGATAATCATTGGAACTGATCCTACGATGTCAATTACGGCAAATAAAACGGTTGCTGTTTTGAAAATTTCATAAACATCAAAATCGTTAAAGAAAGCGATCATTATTTTTGGTTTTTAATGGTGTGCTCAACAATATTAGGGAAATTACTCAACTCTAACAAATTTATTTTTTGAGCAATGTCAGCTGGCGTGTCTGTAGGAGAGAGTTCCGTTTTAAATTGCGCAAGGATTTCGCCCTTATCAAATTCTTCGTTTACAAGGTGAATTGTGATTCCCGTTTCTTTTTCATTTGCAGCGTAAACAGCTTCGTGAACAAATTTTCCATACATTCCTTTTCCACCATATTTTGGTAAAAGAGAAGGGTGAATATTGATGATTTTATTTGGAAAACCATTGATCAGGTTCGTTGGAATTTTACGTAAAAACCCCGCTAATACAATCCAGTCGATTGCTCGATAATCCAGTTCTTGCAAGACCGTTAAGCCATTTTCAAAAGCTTCATTGTCAAAAATCAAGACTTCAACACCAGCATCTTTCGCTTTTTGAACTACAGGCGCATCTTTTTTATTACAAATCAACAAGGCGACATGAATCGTTGGATTTTCCTTGAAATATCCAATAATATTCAGCGCGTTTGACCCATTACCGGAAGCAAAAAGTGCAATTGAATGATTATTCATGGTGCAAATTTAAGGAATCTATTTCACCCAACATGCCCAAAAACAGGACACTTTTTAATAAAAATTGAACAAAACAGATAATTATTGCTTATATATTTTGTTTTTACGGCATTTCCTCTTTTCTTTGCAAGCTGAATAAACTTATTAAACGTATTTGAGATGTCTGATATCAAGTCAAAAGTAATATCTATTATTGTAGATAAATTAGGAGTTGAAGAAAGTGAAGTAACGCATGAAGCAAGCTTTACAAATGATTTAGGAGCTGATTCACTTGACACTGTTGAGTTAATCATGGAATTCGAAAAAGAATTCAACATTGCTATTCCAGATGATCAAGCTGAGAACATCCAAACAGTTGGTGACGCGGTTACTTACATTGAGCAAAACGCTAACTAATTTAAGTTACTTGATTCATCAAGATTAACAGACTAAAGCTAATTTATGGAGTTGAAAAAAGTTGTTGTTACTGGCTTAGGCGCTATAACACCTATCGGTAATACCGTTTCAGAATTTTGGGAAGGATTGTTGAGTGGAAGAAGTGGAGCTGCACCAATTCAACAATATGATGCTTCTAAATTTAAGACTCAGTTTGCTTGTGAAATCAAGAACTTCAATGTCGAAGATTTTATCGACAGAAAAGAAGCACGGAAATTAGATCAATTTTCACAATACGCCATGGTTTCTGCTACAGAAGCCATGGCTGATTCTATGTTAATGGAATCAGATCCAAATTTGAATCGTATTGGTGTGATTTGGGGTTCAGGAATCGGAGGATTAAAAACGTTTCAAGATGAAGCGCAAAATTTCTTTGGTGGTGATGGTACTCCTAAATTTAACCCGTTCTTTATCCCTAAAATGATTTCGGATATCGCGGCTGGTCATATTTCAATCAAATATGGTTTACGTGGTCCAAATTATGTTACTGTTTCTGCTTGTGCCTCTGCTACAAATGCAATTATTGATGCGTTTAACCTTATTCGTTTAGGGAAAGCTGATGCAATTGTTACAGGAGGATCTGAAGCAGCAGTGAACGAAATGGGAATGGGTGGTTTTAACGCCCTACGTGCGCTTTCAACAAGAAACGAATCGCCAGAAACTGCTTCACGTCCATTCGATGTAGATCGCGATGGATTTGTGTTAGGAGAAGGTGGTGGTGCTTTGATCTTGGAAGAGTACGAACATGCAATCAAACGTGGTGCAAAAATTTATGCCGAAGTAATTGGTGGTGGAATGTCTGGTGATGCGTATCACATGACAGCTCCTCATCCAGATGGTATAGGTGCGATTAACGTAATGAAAGCAGCTTTGGAGGATGCAGAAATTGCTCCTGAAGCAATCGATTATGTAAATGTTCACGGAACTTCTACACCGTTGGGTGATATTGCTGAAACAAAAGCAATTTTGAATGTATTTGGAGAACACGCATACAAATTAAATATTAGTTCAACCAAATCAATGACTGGTCACTTATTGGGTGCTGCTGGTGCTATTGAGGCGATTGCTTGTATTTTATCAGTTAAAAATGATGTTGTTCCTCCGACAATTAATCACTTTACTGATGATCCCGAGATTGATAATAAATTGAATTTCACATTTCATACTCCTCAGTACAGAACGGTTGATGTTGCATTATCGAATACCTTTGGATTCGGTGGACACAATACCTCTGTTATCGTTAGGAAGTATAAGGGATAATCCTTCTAGCTTATTTCGTGCGGCTTAAAATTCCATTTCTTGCCCCCAAAAAGTCCGATGACGACTTACGATTAACAAAGTTTTTTATTGATCGTTTTGGTTATCGACCAAAGCAATTGAACTACTTTCGTGAAGCTGTGACGCATTCGTCAATTACTTATGTTGACGCTACTGTGGAAGTTTCCAACGAGCGATTGGAGTTCTTAGGTGATGCCATTTTAGACGCAATCATTGCTGAATTTCTTTATCAGAAGTTTCCCGATCAAGATGAAGGCTATTTGACGAAAGTTAAATCAAAAGTAGTTTCCCGAAAAACGCTTTCAGAAATTGGTGAAGAATTGGGATTGAGAACTATTTTGCGTTACAGTAAAAGTCGCTCAATCAACATGTCATCATTGGAAGGTAATGCCTTTGAAGCAATAATTGGCGCCATTTATTTGGATGGTGGTTACGATGTCACCAAACGCATCATTCATCAATATGTTTTTAGAAAATATGTTGATCTGAATAAAGTCTTAGAAGAGGAAATCGATTTTAAATCAAAATTGTTTATTTGGTGCCAAAAGCGGAAATTGAATTTAGAATTTACGGTCATTTCTGAAGAAAACAATCACGGCAATTGGAAATACGAAGTAGTTGCTTTTGTAAATGGACAGAACTACGGCAAAGGAAGCGGGACATCTAAAAAAGCAGCAGAACAAGCAGCAGCAAAAGAAACATTGTTGTTAGTCGGTGAGATATAACCAATTCTCAAACACGTGTATTATTTTTGAGTTAATTCCTTCAATGCGGCAACTCGGTCGTTTGTATTTCCTTTATTAATTGCGTAAATTTGACACTAATTATGGGTGTATGAGCAAAGTGAAGCGTCATGTTCTTACGTTAGATCACACCGTTGATTTTGAGATGATTGGGATTTGTTCCCACCATAGTGACTATCGTCTTGTTTGGGGCTTAAATCAATTGTTGCATTTGCACCTTGCAAAAGCAGACGATTTTTTTGTCATACATTCCAAAAAAGGGTTGGTTCAGTCGCAGCACAGTTATTATTTCTGGTCTGACGAAGAAAATCACATGGAATATTATTTGATTAAAAATAAAAACGAAGGGAAGTTTTTGATTCCTGAAAAAAATCAAATTGATTATTTTTTATTTTTAAGAGACAATGTATTTTATGAACTGGACGAGATCTTAGAAAAAGTGAAAAAAGTAACAAGCGTAATGGCGGCATATATCATCGATACCGATGAGACGCCATCTGCGGAGCAAATATTATTTTAAATGAAAAAAACTAAAATTGTTGCAACCCTTGGACCAGCTACTGCAGATAAAGCAGTCCTGAAACAAATGATGTTAGAAGGTGTAAACGTGTGTCGTTTGAATTGTTCACACGGTTCACACGAAGATCACCAAAAAAGCATCGACATGATTCGTGAATTAAACCGCGAAACAGGTTTAAATGTTGCGATATTGGCCGATTTACAAGGACCAAAAATCAGAACCTACGAAATGGAAAACAACGGCGTGATGATGGAAAACGATTCCATTGTGACGATCGTTACTGAACGCGTTGTTGGAACAGCAGAGAAATTTGGGATTAGTTATAGCCTGATGCCAAAAGATGTGCTCCCTGGTGAGCGAATCTTATTGGATGATGGTAAATTGATGATGGAAATCGTTAGTACTGACGGTAAAGCGGAAATCAAAGCGCGTGTGATTCACGGCGGTATTTTGTCTTCTAAAAAAGGGGTGAATTTACCGAATACAAAAATTTCGCTTCCTTCATTAACGGAGAAAGACCGAGAAGACTTAGCGTTTGCCTTGGCTAATGAGGTAGATTGGATTGGCTTGTCATTTGTACGTTCAGCGCGTGATATCATTGAATTGAAACACGAGATTTCCCAACGCCAAGCGAAAGCACGTATTGTTGCCAAAATTGAAAAACCAGAAGCAATTGACGACATCGATGAAATTATCAAAGTAACCGATGCCTTGATGGTTGCACGTGGCGATTTAGGAGTTGAGATTCCTTACCAAAACGTTCCATTGATTCAAAAAATGTTGATCCGCAAAGGACACCAGTATGCAAAACCAGTGATTGTGGCAACACAGATGATGGAAAGCATGATAACGAATATTTCGCCTACACGTGCAGAGGTAAACGATGTTGCAAATGCGGTTTTAGATGGTGCTGATGCGGTTATGTTATCTGGTGAAACATCGGTAGGGAGATTTCCAGTTGACGTCATTAAAACGATGGCAAACATTGTCAGAGAAATGGAAAATTTCGAAGGGATTTACCACAAAGAACAATTACCCGAAAAAGCACAAACACGTTTTATTTCAGATAGTATTTGTTTCAACGCGTGTCGTTTGGCACAACGCGTTGAGGCAGACGCAATTATTACCATGAGTTATTCTGGTTACACAGCGTATAAAATTGCTTCTCAACGTCCAAATGCACCCATTTTTGTCTTCACAGGCAACAGAGAAATCTTAACGCAGTTGAATTTAGTTTGGGGTGTACGTGCCTTTTATTACGACAAAACGGTTAGTACCGATCACACGATTGCCGACATCAAGTATTTGCTTTCCAAAGAAGGTTTATTGAAACAAGGTGATTTGGTCATCAACATTGCGTCTATTCCAATTGAAGAAAACGGAAAAACAAACATGTTGAAATTGAGTTACGTGGAGTAAAACAATCGGATATAAAATAAAACGGAGCGCACAACACGCTCCGTTTTTTTGTTCCGTTATTTTTTGATAATTCTGTTGGTTTGAATAACATGATTTTCATTGTCATAGATACTCAATAGATACAATCCATGAGATAATCCAGCCAATGAAACCGTTTCGCTCAACTCGTCAATTGTAGTTTGGTAAACGATTGTTCCTGAAAGATCAACAATTACTATTTTACGATTCGTTAATTCGTTTCCAATTACAGTGATTTCGTTTTCAAATGGATTTGGGTAAACCAAATAAGGTGAATCAGCTGCAGTAGTTGTAATTGATGAATTACGTTCATTATTTGCCTCGTAGAACGCATAGCTATCATCCATGTACAGCATGTCTAATGCAGCTAAAACAGTTGTCGCACGACTAGCTGTTTTCTCGAAATTCATATCATTACTCAACGATTGTAAGGTTGCATAATGGTTTGGATATTGACTCAAGAAATGATTGTCATCTTGCATGTTGAATAAATCAATTAATACAGCATTTAACTCTTGTGTGCGTTCACAATTAGAAATACTCGACAACAAATTAGTTGCAGCAGTAAAATCATTTTGCAAGGTGTAGGTATTGATTAATAAATCTTTATACACTTTATTGGTTTCTGCTGATAATAGTGGAATGAGATCAGCAAAATCGCGCGATTGAGTAGTGTCTAAAAGCACTTCACGCACTAAATCATCTACTGTTCTGTCAATTTCAGCTTGGAGATCTAATTTTGGACCATTTGCTGCAAGTTCTGCTTTTAAACCAATTAAATTAAACGCTAATAAATCTTTTCCTTTACCCAAACGCGTTGGGCAAGCATTGGTAAAATCGTAAGGAATTTGAGATCCGTTTACGGTAGTTTGTTGTATGTTCACCAATGAGTTTGTGTATGAGTCGGGTCTAATGTTTGCCGCATTTGATACATACACATAATTAATCGGATTGGCATTTGATAGGAACAAATCATGTTCTAATACTGCAGGTTCATTTGCAGATGAAAACACATTACTTGCAGCATACTGATTAGCAAGTAATGCAGATCCGTTGTTTACCAAGCCTTGGTTATAACTTATCCGACCATTGATTACTGTTAAATCGTGTTTTTCTATTGGTTTATTAAACGTATTACATTTCCAAACCAAACCAGTGCTACCAGCAACTGTTACATCATTATTTGAATTGACAGATTCAGACTGACCACCGATATACAGATTATGGAAGGTGTTTTTATAGATGGAATTTGGAAGTACTCCCGAGTTATTGACAACAATGCCATACGTTTTCGCCGTTGGCATTGGCTCGGATGCAACAATATCAAAATCATTTTCTTCGACCACATACTTGGTTGAATTGACCAAATACAAACCTGTGGTTTGAGTTGATGCTTCGTAAAGCTTGAACTGATTACGTGTGATAGTTGCTAGATTTGTGTTTGTTGCACGAATCCCGACCAAGTTATTAATGAACACATTTCTATCGGAACTAAATGTTGAAGTTGCACCTGCTGCATTTATCCAAATACCCTGATTTAAGTTTTCAAACAGATTAGGGTCAAAATTGGTACAAGGTGCAGATTGAGATGTACATTGAGCTTTTACGTTGAAAATACTATTTAACGCATAAATCCCATTTCCTTGGCGTAAGTGTGATGAAGTATGTTTAAAATCACAACCTCCAAAATAGACATTTTTGATGTTATGTAATTCAACATGGTTGATTGGTTGTACATTACCTTTCAAGGTTTGCGTTACTAAAAACTGACAGTTTACAAAGCTCGAAAAATTGTTTTGACCGTTCGGAGAAATGTATTTTCGAAAAACAACGTCTCGTTGATTGTTTCTAAAAACCGCGTTTTTTGCAACAACAATTCCACCAGTTTTTGATGGATTATAGTTATAAAAACCACTTGAATTATCAAAGCTCCCTGCAAGAACACCTCGTCGTGCATGTTCGATAATGGAATTATTGGTTAAAATGAGGCGTCCTTGTTTGCTCGCACCGTAAATACTTCCTTGTGGCTGATTGTAAATTCCTTGTACTTCAACTCCATCCCATAGAGCATCAGAAGAACAACGCGTATCCACCGTAAGTGTGGTTGCATTTAAAATTAGTTTTCCACCGCTTACTTGATTGTCACCTGCTTCAATAATCAATTTAGCACCAGGTGCAAAGCGAATTTCCATACCAGTTATGGTCAAAGTCGTTCCTTTTTTTATCCGTAATTCATCACGAATGGTAGCAATATTGCTATTGGGAATTGCTTCTAAATTGTTGTTGTTCCCAGTCCAACTAGGCAATGTTGAAGCGTTTGTTGAGTAAGATGATTTATTGTAAGGAATATTAACCTTACAACAAGATATATCGTCTCCATTAATATAAAAATTTTGATAATTAAACCCATCAATTTGATCAGGTAGCAAATATAATTTTAATGAGTTGTAAAGACTGCCAGGAGGAATCATTCCCATGTGAGAAGGTGAAATTCCAAAATTTGCAACATTTGGTTGAAAAGTAAATGCGCCAGGATTTAAATCGTTTGTAATGATTCTACCAAATTGATTATTATTGATCATATACAATGCATCTACCCCATTAAAAGTAAACCGTTCTATTTGTGAGTTTTGAAAATCAGTGTTTTGAGCATTTGTTATATTATATTTGGTGTCTCCAAGTTGTTCTACCAACACGTAATCGAGCGCATTAGTATAATTCAATTGACCACTTGTGTGTGAGATAAATAATTGTTTGCCTGTTTTATCAAACTCTAATCCATGGATAAAAGGGATGGGGTCGCCATTTGTATCTAACAAAGCCAAGTACCAATAGGTGCGATCTGTATTTGCAATAGGAAGACCATTATAATTTAAGTCAATCTTTACCACATTATGGTAATAAATTATTTGAAATGCTGATACTTGAACTCCTCTTAAAACAGAAAGTGCGATTCGATACCTAGAACCATTTACTAAATCTGTTGGGTCAGGAATTTCAATTAACTCTAATTCTGCACGAAAATCTTGATAAATATCAGTTGCTTGTAGGTTTAACACATAGTGTAGTGCTATACCTGTTTGAGTGATGTTATAGACTCTTAATTTATCTGTCGATGAGATAAATAAAAAATAACTACCATCACCTCTTGGTTTTGATAAAGCCATGTGACCATTTGCATTTTTAGCACCTGCATCTAAAATAGGCGTCCCTGATCCATCCCAAGGGTATACTTCTCCTTGTCTTGAATTATTAATACTAGATTCAATAGTAAAATCAAGGATATTCATAAAAAATTTATCACCTTGCGTTGGGTTCAAGTAATCTTTTCCCATACTAAAAATGTAGAATTTTTCACATTCTCCAGGTATTGGAGCAATAATCACCTCTGATCTACCTTTTAATGTGGTGTTAGGTGAAGAGTTTGCAGTGAATGTCAAATCTGCTATTAGATAGCCCTCATGGTCGTAAACTTTATCATCTACAATAAAAAACTTTAAATTACCCAAGGGATCTGCAAACGAATTGGAAGAATTTTCCGCTGGCTGACCATGGTAATGCGTGGCGGCGGGACCAGTGGGGAGGTCGTAGAATGCGGTTTGATTTTTTATATACTTTGGTGGTACAATTGTCAACGGATTTTGACCCATGACATAGCTGACTGCAAAGAGCACTACAGCGAGTAAAAAATGTTTAGTGTTCATAAAATTGGCATTAAGTAAGTAAAATTGTAAACACCAACAAAACAGACGCGACAGATACCTCAAGGCCTATTGGACCAACCGTTCTTTTTGTTAAAGTGTTTATAAATAGGAAATTTAAGTTTCTTTTTTCAAATATTTTTTTAGTTTTGTTCTAAATAGAACTTTTATGAAGATTTTTCTTCTTTTTATTGTTTTTCTTAGTTTCATCATTCATGGGCAGGTAATCCTCTCCAATTCTTTTCATGGTGATGTTGTAGGACTAGGGTTTGGGCATGGAGGAAATGGACAGCCGGATACTGTTGTTGTTCAATACCCGTTTGATTGTACTCAATGTTTAGATAGTCTCAGTATAAACTTGATAGCAGATGAATTTTATGGAGGGGGTAATAACAATTTAGTCTCCTTTGCAAATTATAATTTAACAATCAACAACACAACACTAAATTTTTCTAATACAACAAGAATTGGTGTAAAAAAATATTCTGGTGCGAATCAGGGTTTTAGATATTTTCATTTTAAAAAGTTTAAAATTTCTAACACAAATAATATTATTCAATTTATTATTCCACCTCAACCTATTTCTCATGCAATAAGTAGCTTTTACTTAGTTATAGAATGTAAAAAAAACACCGTATTAAATACTGATTATTTATTTTTTATTAATTCTGATTCTTATTATAATGACATAACAATAAATTCAAATTCTCCAATTGTTACCAACCCAATCGATCTAACAGAAAACGTTGGTTTTGCTCAAGTTGGGAATACGTTCAATTTTATGAATGGTGATGCACAATCTATTTTTTTCAACAATAGTTTACTGGGTAATATCGCAGGACCTGATCAAATTTCATCAGATTTTTTTGCTAGTGGTACAAATGGGCATTTTCAATACAGTAATGGTGTCTTGAGTGGATTAGATGATGATGATCCTGATTTAATAATGGACAGTACAGATGCGCTTTCAAATGTCCAAACGTTAATAAATTCTCCTACCTCTTTTTATTTCGAATGTAAACCACAAGAATTTTGGAATGTTACAAACACAACACAAGCAATTATTTTATCCTATCAATCAACTTGTCCTTCGTTTTCGTACACTCATTCCTCAGACACCACCATTTGTCCCAATGAGCCTGTGCAGTTGTTTGCAACGGGTGGCGTCAACTACGAGTGGTTGCCTGCTGCGGGTTTGAGTTGTAGTACTTGTGCCAATCCTGTTTTTGTGGGAGATTCTTCGCAGTTGTACACGGTGCGCATTTGGGGCAATGATTCGTGTTCCGTCGTGCGCCCAGTCATGGTACACGTGCGCCAACAACCAACAATCGCTTCGCTTGTTACTTCGGCAACAACTTGCGGGTTGAACCAAGGAACCCTGCAAGGAACGCTTGCAGATTCTGTTGCTGTTCAGTTTTCTCTGGATAACGGTCCACTACTAGATACGGCATTCTTTTCCAATTTGGCAGCCGGTTCGCATACGCTTTCGTTACACGATGCGGTTGGCTGTTCGTTTGATACCTTGGTCAACATTGCAGCAGACACGACCGTTTCAGCGCTGTTTACTGCAACACCAAGTTCGGGTGCCGCTCCTTTGCAAGTTACGCTCACCAATCAAAGTATCAATGCAACAAACTACGTTTGGCAACTGGCTGGCGTAACACAGGCAAATCCGTTCACTAGTTTTACCGTAACAGATACAGGAACAGTACACGTACAACTCATTGCGTATCAAAACAATCCGAGTTGTGCAGATACCGCTTGGGCTAGTATTTTTGTATATGATTCGGTGATTGTGAGTGTTCCCAATGTGTTTAGTCCCAACAACGACAACACCAACGAATTCTTTGGCATTACGAGCAATACGCCGTTAATCATCAGTGGCGCGCTTGTCAACCGCTGGGGGCAAACAATGGTTGCATGGGAGAATCAAGTAACTTCAACTGGTTTTTCCCAACTTTGGAACGGCACAACAGCAGGCGCACCCGCCAGTGAAGGCGTATATTTTTACAGCATTACGTGGCACACCGCTACTCAAAAAGGAAAGTTGGAAGGGAATGTATCATTAATTAGATAATTATGAAAACAGGAACAAAAATTAGGTTACTACGAACAGAAAGAAAACTGACACAATTGGACATGGCCGAAGCATTAGAAATAACGCAACGCGCATATAGTAAAATTGAAAACAACGAAGTTCAATTAAAACTAGACCGATTAGAAAAAATTGCTTCTATTTTAAATCTGGAAGTCTCAAAATTATTACCTGATTCAGGTTCAACAATATTTGAGCACGTCCAATACAGCCAAATAGGTGACGGACAATTTATCAATCAAATCAATGATAAAGAGCGTGAGTTATTTGAAAAAATAATTAGCAGACAACAAGAAGAAATAGATTATTTAAAAGGATTAATTGCTGCTTTAAAGTAATACGTTAATCAAACGTGCCCTGAAAGCAGAAATAGCTCGTCAATTGTTTATCGAAGACGGTTACTTTTTTGTCCTTTCAGCCAGTGATAACGAAATTAAAAAAGCAGTTGCTTTGTTGAAGTAGCATATAAACGGAGCGCACAACACGCTCCGTTTTTTTGTTTTGTTATTTTTTGATTATCTATCTGGAAAAACAATTAAACTATTCTAAATCAATTGGTTTAAAAATCAAGTTTTTTGTTAAATTTGATAACATCCACGCACTGATAAAACTTTAACAGAAACAAACCATGCCAAAACAATTATTAACACTTTACTTTTTATTGCTCATGCATGTTTTTCATGCGCAAATAATTTATTACCAAGACATAGTCAAAGGAGGTGTTTCAATAACAGGTGTTTCCACAAGTGATGCGAGCGGAATAATCAATTTGCCTGTACACCTTTCGAATAATGCATCAATAAAAAAAATATTTCTTGTTAGTTACACAATTGTAGGTATTGATTACTATGTCAATGATTATAATTTTTTGATTAATAACAATTCTATAGTATTATCTGAAGCCTCTGATGTAGTTATAAATGTTCCAAATAATATGGGGCCTACTTATTATCCCTATCATCGATCGCATGTAAAAGACATAACAAGTTTATCTTCTTTGATCGGGTCATCAATTACTGTAGATTGGAGTCAATTTCAATTTCCAGCAGTAAATTGTCCAAGTTGTAGGTATGCCGCTCCAGTAATCATAGTTATTTATGAAGACCCTTTATTAACATCAACAAATATTGTTCTAACATTAAATAACAAAGCAAATGATCAAGTAATATCACAATATTTTTCAGGGTTAAACCCTGCCACTCAAGGAGCAGATATTGCATTAGGTATTCACTCTGATCGTTTAGCAGGAAATATTAATGATGGTTATCATTTTTATATAAATGGCACTGATGTAGGAATTAGTAAACTTCCAGAGAACAATATTTTTGGAACAGGTCAAATAGGTTCATTTTATTACGAAAATGGAGTAACAGTGGGTCTAACGAATGATATCGCTGATGCTGTCTTTACAGATTCAGATGGTGTATTAAACATCAATAATTATGTAAATCAACAATTTTCTCCCTTTCATTTTAAATTTGAATATTTGGACTTTTCAAATGTTGTTCACAACTATATGATCGGCGCAAATTTAGCCTACACCACTCCTTGTCAACCACAAAATGTAAGCGTTTCCTCAGACACCACCATTTGTCCCAATGAACCTGTGCAGTTGTTTGCAACGGGTGGCGTTAGCTACGAGTGGTTGCCTGCTGCGGGTTTGAGTTGCAGTACTTGTGCCAATCCTGTTTTTGTGGGAGATTCTTCGCAGTTGTTCACCGTGCGCATTTGGGGCAATGATTCGTGTTCCGTCGTGCGCCCAGTCATGGTACACGTGCGCCAACAACCAACAATCGCTTCGCTTGTTACTTCGGCAACAACTTGCGGGTTGAACCAAGGAACGCTGCAAGGAGCACTTGCAGATACTGTTGCTGTTCAGTTTTCTCTGGATAACGGTCCACTGCAAGACACGTCATTCTTTTCCAATTTAGCAGCCGGTTCGCATACGCTTTCGTTACACGATGCATTTGGTTGTTCGTTTGATACCTTGGTCAACATTGCAGCAGACACGACCGTTTCGGCGCTGTTTACTGCAACACCAAGCTCAGGTGCAGCTCCCTTGCAGGTTGCGCTCACCAATCAAAGTATCAATGCAACAAATTACGTTTGGCAACTGGCTGGCGTAACACAGGCAAATCCGTTCAGCAGTTTTACTGTAACGGACACAGGAACAGTACAAGTACAACTCATTGCATATCAAAACAATCCGAGTTGTGCAGACACCGCTTGGGCTAGTATTTTTGTATATGATTCGGTGATTGTGAGTGTTCCCAATGTGTTTAGTCCCAACAACGACAACACCAACGAATTCTTTGGTATTACGAGCAATACGCCGTTAATCATCAGTGGCGCACTTGTCAACCGCTGGGGGCAAACAATGGTTGCGTGGGAGAATCAAGTAACGGCAATTGGTTTTTCGCAACTTTGGAACGGAATATCAGCAGGTGCAACCGCCAGTGAAGGCGTATATTTTTACCGCATTACGTGGCATACCGCTACTCAAAAAGGAAAGTTGGAAGGGAATGTGAGTTTGGTGAAGTAGCGAGCGTTATAGAAAAAGTTATTTATTTTAAAATATACCGTATAGCCAGCGCTCCACCAAATGCTAAGCGCGTTAATGGCGTAATAACAAAACTTGGTCCAGCATCTAATGCAACGTTGATTGGTAAGTCGGGGATAGAATATTCCAGTCCTAGTACGCCATCGAGACTCATGTAAAAACCTGAATAGTTTTCGCTGTTGATTTGGTGACCATTTCCATTCCACGAACCAATTGAAGCACCAGCACCATAATACCACTGAATGCCATCTTGTAAATCATAATTTTGTTCGTACAAGCCTTGCAACATAAAACTGCTTCCGCTTCCGCCTAAACGAAATTCTCCAAATGCTTTTCCAAAATCATGTTTCAAGTTCAACGACCCGTAAGCAGGAAAACCGCCTTTTATACCGATAGCTGTTTTATAATTTTGTGCAAGAGCCAGTTGACTAATCAATGCAAATGCAATGATGGAAAGTGTTTTTTTCATAATTCCTGTTTTTGATAAAAATAAGCATTAGTTTATTTTCCCCGCTAAGGTTAGTGCAATTCTTTTTGCAAATTTCTTTGTTCCATTTAATTGAAAAGCCTCAAAACTGCAAAAGTAAATTCCGACAGGAGCTTTTTGTTGGTTGTCGTTTATGCCATCCCAATGAAAAATACCTTTAGTGCCAAGTAGTTCGCTTGAAAATAGTGTTCTCACTAACCGTCCTTCGCTATCATAGATGGCAAAAGTTGCGACAAAACCGGGCTCATTAAACGAATAATAAAATTCAGCGATATCTTGAAATCCGTCGTTATCTGGTGAGAAAATTTGTTCAACTGCTCCAAAATCTCCTTGTATACTTGCTGCAGAAAATTGTGAATTTTTACCGCCAGGTGTCGCAAATCCAATCGGTTCTGCGGCAGTGTGCCACGAATAGCTATCCATGCCATTGCTTCTCGGATTAATTTTTTCTAAGGTTTTATTCTCGGTGTCATCCAGTAAGGAAAAATGCCAATCGGCTGAATAGGAGACACGATCGATGAGTTGTTGTTGCACATGTAGGATGACCGTTCCCGAATCGTTATTCATAGGAGGAAGAGAGTTGATTAAAAATCGTCCGGGAATTGTTGCTGGGAATTGTTGACGGACAAATAAACTGTCAGCAGTGACAACAAGGTATTCGTTTGGATAGAGCAAATAATCCGAGGAGAAGGTTTTTGTGTTTGCCAAACTATCATTTTCTAAGTTGCTCAACGAACAGCCATTCAGGTTAATAACTTTTTCACTGGTGTTGTACAATTCGATGAAATCACTACCCCCAACGCTTGGGTCAAAAAGGAGTTCGTTGATGACGACATCACACAATGCAACTGGTTCTGGTTGTGCAACAGAAAATGTTAACACCGTGTCGTTTAACCAACAATCGGCAACAGAAGTGAGCGTGATGGTATAGGGCAAACTAGGCGATAACGTTTCGTTGAAAGTAAAAATAGCCGTTGTAGTGTTGGTAACGACGGTCGAAGCAAGTGTCAAATTTGGACTTGCCGTCAGCTGCGTCGTCGCTAAACTTCCCGCATCCATTCCTTCCGAAAAGACAACTGTTAAATAGTTAGGCGCGGCAGCGAGTGCTGAAAAAATAGCAGGCGCAGCGTTGTCGGGAAGTGCTGAAAACACACTGTTTTGCGTGCCAGGTGTTCCGCCAATTAGCGCGTTACTTGCGCTCCAATTTGCACTATCTGAACACGGGTCATTGGGATTAATCAGTTCCAAACTGTATCCACCATTTTTCTTGTTGTCGTCTTTGTACCAATCATCGGTATAAAAGAGTTCATCAATAACCACAAGGTTGGATTGTTTCAAAACAAGTGCATCACTGGCATTATTCAAACTGGGAAAACTCGTTGCGCTTATTCCATTCGGATAGTCAACTAATGATGCGCTGCTACAGATTATTTTGTACGCACCTGGAAAAATGAAGCCTCCAGTTATTGTTCCGTCACCGGAAGCATCGCCAATTTTCCAACCGGTTAAATCGATGTATTTGGTGCTCTTGTTGTACAACTCAATAAACTCCACCGCCGGAAGTCCAACACTCGGATCTGGATCGGCTAAAAATTCTGTTATAATCACATCGCCTTTTACCGCTGAATCGCCAACTAGGTAAGTAAAAGAAGAAGTGATGGTTGGCGCAGTATTCCCAGCTAAATCGCGGATGCTGTCCAACGACATTTGATACGTTTGACCATTTGTTAAGGGTGCAACAGTTAGGTGAAGTAGCGCTTGATTCGCGTTGTCAAGTTGAACTGTTTGCACGGCAATTAGCGGATTGATTGTGAAGTTAGTCACATTTGTTGCTACCAATGAATGGATGTTTTCATCAAACAGCACATCGATTTGTTGGGCGTTGACAACTGTCGTAGAAACCAGCGTTGGTGGCGTTGTATCGACAATTTCTGGTCCAATGTAAAAGTTGTCAAAGTAGAATTTGTTCGCATTGGAAGCAGTATAAACGCCAAGCACTCCAAAGTAAGGTCCGATTGAACTTCCGCTATCGAAACCAGTGTAAGCTGTCCCGTAATTTGTTCCACCTATTGGATCGACAAACAAATTCCAGTTTCCCAATTGGTCGTGGAGTACTTTTACACCAACGGAAAACGAATTAGCAATTTGCCCATCGGGACTACTACAAATAAGGGAGTGAATTCCGCTTGTTGATTTGTATAATCTGACCGCATCTGTTGCACCTGCTTCGCCAAATTGCAGAAAATATCCATCGGGATTGGACGTTAAATTTGCGGCATTACTTGTTAAATAAACGCGGCCATAATTACTTGTTGATGGAGAAAAAGTTTGGCGTATGCGAAAATGCCATTCGGTATTGTTGAGCGACGATAATCCGTTATTGGTGGTTAAATACGAACTTGCCGCAACGGTATTATTGATTTGTAACTCGCCACTTGGCGCGATGACAAAATCACTGCTCGTTCCCGACCAAGTAGGGTTAGCTGTAAAATCGTTGTCCGAAAAATCATCGATTACTTGCGCATGAACTTGCGCAAAGAGACAAATAAATGTGCACAAAAAAGCCGTTTTCATATCAGTAGTGTATGTACTAAAGATACTAAAAACGGCTTTACAAATATTACTACTTGAAAAAAAAACGAATCTTATTTCAATTTTCCTTCAGGAATTTGCTTGTTAATCAATTTGGTAATGTTCTTAAAATAAGCGCGTTCATCTTTGGAACAAAGCGAAATTGCGATACCACTTGAACCAGCACGTCCTGTTCGTCCGATACGGTGAACATACGTTTCTGCTACTTCTGGAATTTCAAAATTAATTACGTGTGATAATTGGTCAACATCGATTCCTCTTGACGCAATGTCAGTAGCAACCAAAATGTTCAATTCACGGTTTTTAAATCCGCTCAACGCTTTTTCACGTTGATTTTGCGATTTATTTCCATGAATTGCTTCCGATTTCACACCAATTTTATTCAATTCACGTGCAACTCTGTCCGCACCGTGTTTGGTACGCGTAAAAACAATTGCATGTTCAATGTTTTCTTGCTTGATGATTTGTTTCAACGCCGCTCTTTTTTCTTCTTTTTCAACATAGAAAACGCTCTGTTGAACGATTTCAGCTGTGGAAGAAATAGGACTCACTTGCACGTTTACTGGATCGTACAAAATCGTTCCAGCTAATTGCATGATTGTTGGAGAGACAGTTGCAGAGAAAAAGATGTTTTGTTTGTTTTTAGGCAAACGCGGCAATATTTTCTTGATGTCGTGGATAAAACCCATGTCCAACATACGGTCTGCTTCGTCCAATACAAAATGAGTAATGTGACTCAATGAAATAAATCCTTGGTTCATCAAATCCAATAGTCGACCAGGTGTTGCAACGAGAATATCAATTCCGGCATTTAATTGGTTGACTTGTTTGTTTTGATTTACCCCACCAAAAACAACGGTTGTACGCAACTTCGAGAATTTCCCGTAAGCTTTGAAACTATCATTAATTTGGTTGGCTAATTCCCGTGTTGGTGCTAAAACCAAACATCTGATTGGTCGTTTTCCTTTCACAGGTTCTTTTGGCTCGAGGTGTTGTAAAATTGGCAATGCAAAAGCAGCTGTTTTACCTGTTCCTGTTTGAGCGCATCCAAAAATGTCTCTTCCTTCTAATAATGCTGGAATGGATTGGGCTTGGATTGGGGTAGGTGTTGTGTAATCTAATTCTTTAAGTGCAGCGCATAATGGCTCACTTAAATTTAATGTTTCAAATGACATGTATTTTTGTAAAAAGTATCCCGATTTGGATGTCACGCGTGAGGTACTTTACACCACTCACAATTCGGTGAAGCTGTCAACTTCGGTACAAAGATACGCTTTTGTTTTGAAACAAGATGATTTTAAGTTGTTTGAGGAATTTCACCCCGTATATAAAGCTCATTTCCCTTGTTTTAATTCAATGAAAAGTTGATAGCTTCATGTTTTCCCTTATTTTTGTGAAGTCATTAAAAAATCACGTATGAAAGTAGCTGTAGTAGGGGCAACAGGAATGGTTGGACAAGTAATGCTTCAAGTTTTGAAGGAGCGAAAATTTCCTGTAACTGAACTCATTCCAGTAGCATCTGAAAAATCGTTAGGTAAAACGGTTGACTTTAATAATCAAACATATCCAGTAGTTACGTTAGAAATGGCGGTTGCGATGAAACCGGATGTGGCTATTTTTTCAGCTGGAGGTGAAACATCTTTGCTTTGGGCACCAAAATTTGCTGCAGTTGGAACAACGGTTATTGATAACAGTTCTGCATGGCGCATGGATCCGGACAAGAAATTGATTGTTCCAGAAATTAATGGCGATTTATTGACTGCTACAGATAAGATCATTGCGAATCCTAACTGTAGTACCATTCAACTATTATTGGCTTTAGCACCTTTACATAAACAATACACCATCAAACGCGTTGTTGTTTCGACGTATCAATCAATCACAGGAACGGGCGTAAAAGCTGTCCAACAATTGGAAAACGAACGAACGAACCAAACGGGTGAAATGGCTTATCCGTATCCAATAGATAAAAATTGTTTGCCACATTGCGATTCATTTGAAGACAACGGTTATACCAAAGAAGAAATGAAATTGACGAAGGAGACGAAGAAAATTTTGGATCCTGCAATAAATGTTACAGCAACTGCTGTGCGTGTTCCTGTTGTTGGTGGGCATTCGGAAGCTGTAAATGTTGAGTTTTCAAACGATTTTGATTTAGCAGCAGTTCGTAAGTTATTGCACGAATCGGATGGAATTACGGTAAAAGATGACCCAACTACCAATACGTATCCGATGCCACGTTTTGCGGAAGGTAAAGACGATGTATTCGTTGGTCGAATTCGCAGGGATGAATCACAAGCAAACACGTTGAATATGTGGATTGTTGCTGATAACTTACGAAAAGGAGCTGCGACAAATGCCGTCCAAATTGCTGAATTATTGGTACGAAAAGGAATTTTAGCATAAATGCAATTTCTTCCACCCTTATTCGTTTTTATAACATGAGTCGTAACGTTCTTCTTATTATCAGTATCTTTTGTTTCGGATTTGTTTCTGCTCAGAAAGCATTTCGTCACAATGCCTGGTCGCGTTCTGAGTTTGGTTTAATGATGGGAGGAAGTTATTATTTGGGTGATTTAAACAGCAAGCATTTAGCCAACACCAATTTAGCAGGTCAAGCCTTTTACCGCTATAATGTTCATGCCCGTTTTGCTATCCGAGGTAATATTACACTTGGGAAAATTGAAGCGTCTGATGCAACTTCGACCGTTGATTATTACAGAAATAGAAATTTATCCTTTCAAACCAACATTTACGAATTTGGAACGGGAGTTGAATTCACGTATTTACCTTTTGAAATTGGCAATAAAAGATACCGAGGCACAGCCTATTTGTTAGCTGAATTAGCAGTTGCGCGCATCAATCCTACTACAGAATGGAATGGCGAACAAGTCGAGTTACAACCGTTGGGAACGGAAGGTCAAGGAACATCTTTGTCTGACCGTTCAAAATACAAACGCACACAATTAGCGATTCCTTTAGGAATTGGCTGCCGCTTTACGCTAACAGAGAATATCGGATTGAATTTAGAATACGGTTTGCGATTTTTGTTTACCGATTACATCGATGATGTTGGAACTTATCGCTATGTTGATCCGATAGCTTTACAAGCTGCAAATGGCCCAATGGCTGCGGCATTAAGTAACCGAAGTTTGGATCAAAATCAATTTGGTCAACGCGGAAACCCTTCTATTCGTGATTGGTATGCGTTTTTTGGAGCAGGAATTTCGTTCCGTTTAGGAGGAAAAAATCCGTGTCCTTCTGATTTGTAAGCTTAATTTACTCCGTAATAAGGAGAAATCATTAAATACACAATTACACCACTAATAGCAACATAAAACCAAATTGGCCACGTTATTTTTGTCAGTTTTTTGTGTTTCTCAAAATTTCCTTCCCAAGCGTGTAAGTATGAAAACAAGACCATCGGAATGACTGCTACACTTAAAATAATGTGAGAAATCAACAAGAGAAAGTACGTTAAACGCGCAGCAGCATCAGGATTTCCGTATTTTGTTGAATCGGAAGTCATGTGATATGCAACGTAGCATAGCAAAAATAAGATGGAAAGCACCATACAAATTTTGATAACATTTTCGTGCAATTTTAATTTACCTTGTTTCACAAAAACGAGTGCAAGAATTAATAATACAGCGGTCAAAGCGTTTATTCCAGCATAAATTTTAGGAAGAAAGCTCAAATCGATGCCATCAATTTTAATGACGAAAAGTGCAGCGACTGCAAGCGGAAGTAAAATTGAAATAATTGTAATAAGTTTTCGGATGTTCTTATTTTTTACTGTTGATTCCATATTCGATTGCTAATAATTTTCTTAAATCGTTGTTTAATTTATCTACTTCTTTTGTTTGTGTTCCTAAGTAAATTCCACGGACATAACCAGATTTGTCTACCAATACCATTCCGTCTGAATGGGCAAATCCACCTGCTGCCATAGGGTCTTTTTTTGCATGTACCATAAAATGGTTCACACCCAAAGAATGCGTTTGCGCTTCATTTCCGGTGAAAAAATGCCAGTTTTTAGTAGAAAGCCCATTGTTTTTGATGTAAGTTCTCAAAACGCTTGGCTGATCGGTGCTTGGGTCAATACTAAACGAAAGGAACTGAACTTCGTCAGCGATGTCTTTAGTTAGTATATTCAAGCGTTTCATCTGAGCCATCATTGGGGGACAGATGCTTGGGCAAGAAGTAAAAAAGAAATTGGCGATCCAAACTTTTCCTTTTAACTGTTTTGAATCTATGCGAACAGAATCTTGGTTCAAGTATGAGAAGTGTGGTATTTTTGGGTAAACGGTATCAATTGTTTGCACACCATTTGTTTCGGAGGTGATTATATCGAAATTACCATAAAAAGGCAATGCGTGCTCTTTTTGCTTGCTTGTACATGCAACAAGAAATAGCATTCCAATAAATCCGATAACTAATTTCATGTTACTGCTATTATTTCGCCGCTTTTGCCGCTTTTTTATCGTACTCTTTCTCCAACAAAGCCATGTGATCGCGCATCGTTCGAATAGTACTTTCTGTTTTACCAGGCAACACCATGCGTAAGTGATTTTTCTTGTCAACCAACAGCATCAATTCTTGGAACGCTTGTCCACCTAAATATTCTTTCCCCGTTTTCAACAAAGATTCTCCGTTGTTGGAGATGTTGTAAATAGATTTAGCGTCACCGCTAGCAATTATCCAAATAGACTCATCAAAACCTTCAATGCGATCCTTCAGCATGAACTGAATATCTTTGATATTGGATGATTTACCTCTTTTGCCGTCTGTTACAATAGAAACTAATTTGACGTGACCGAGTCTTTTTTTGTTTTTACGCAATTGTTGGTAAATCAACTGATCCAAGTGCCAAATTGTTACGCCACATGTATCCGGACAACTAGGTTGAATGGTGGTGTAAATAACAATTTTGTTTTTGAAATCTTTGTTGGTTAATTGTTTACCAGACGCAGTAGTTAAGGTGTATTGTTTGATCGCACCATAATCATCCAACACTTTGAATTTGTGTTCACAACCGCGTGTTGAGATGAAAATTAAAAAAAGAGCCGGACCAAATAAAAGCAGTAGTGCGAACACTGTTTTTAAAGGACCGGCTTTCCAAGCTGAATGAGCCATTAGCTAATAAATTTCCTGTTAACCACCGTAGGTTTCCCACGTGCTGTTAATAGCGTTGCTTTCAGTTAAAGCAATGAATATCAAATAAATAATAAAGATAAAGTACGGAACTAAAATTACATACTTTAAAACTTTCTTTTCGTCACCAAGGTGCATGAATGTCAAAACAATGTATCCTGCTTTGAACAATGTCAAACCAATGAACAACAATTTAACAATCCACCAATTTGGATTATCTTGGTGAACCATTGCACCAATTACTACTTCAATTGCAGTTACTATTGTAAGGATTGCTGTTACAACCCATATTTTTTTACGAATTTGTTTTCCTGTTTCTTCGCTGTGATGCGTGTCTAAAGAATATTCAATAATATCGTCTCTTTCCATGATTGAACTTTTTTATAATTATACCAAGTAGAAGAATGTAAATACAAATACCCAAACTAAATCGACAAAGTGCCAGTACAATCCAGTTTTTTCAACCATTTCGTAATGACCGCGTTTGTGGTATGTTCCTCTTGCAACACCTAAGAAAATTAGGATGTTAATGATAACTCCAGAGAATACATGGAAACCGTGGAATCCTGTAATAAAGAAGAAGAATTGTCCGTATTGTTGTGGACCGTACTCGTTTGATGTTAAATCAGCACCGTATACGATAGTTCCTTTTTTACCACTGTTTAATGAATTCCAGTATGCTTCCTCAGCATCTTTTCCTGTTAAACGAATAACTTTAGTATATGCATTACCACTTCCGTCAGTTTTCAAAATTAATTTCATCTCTTTATCAGCTGCTCTTTTCCAAGTTGCGACTGATCCATCGTGTAATTTGATTTTGCCATCATGCACATGTCCAGCAATAACAGCTGTTCTGAAATGGTGGAATAATTCATCTGCTGATTCTTTGATCACTTCACCTTTTTTGTGGTGTTTTCCTGCTTCAACAACTGTAAATGATTCAAATTCACCAAACTCACCAGCAACAATTGCGCGCGATCCTTTGTATTGTCCTTCCGTTAATTCAACACTTCCAAAGTGTGTACCGTGGATAAAGTGAGACCATTCCCAAGCTTGAGAGCCCAAGAAAATCATACCACCAATAATCGTGGCAATCATCCATTTGAAAACACCTTTTTTGTCCATTCTGTGTCCAGCTTCTACAGCTAACACCATCGTTACAGAAGAAACGATCAAAATAAACGTCATCAAAGCAACGTATGCTAACGGATAACCGTGACCCAAGAATGGAAGCGCGTTAAACGTTTCCTCACCTATTGGCCAAGCTTCTGTTGTTGTGTGACGGGTATATCCGTATGCGATTAATAATCCACCGAATGTCAATGCATCCGATACCAAGAAAAACCACATCATCAACTTTCCGTAACTCGCGTTGAAAGGAGAAACTTTACCGCCCCAAGCGGTTGCAGTATCGACATGAGTTGTAGCGTGTCCTGCCATTTTATAAATTTTTTTGCAAGTTTAATGAATAAAAAGCAAAAAAAGCAATAAATAAATCCATAATCCACCTAAAAAATGCCAGAAAATTCCACCGACACGAAGTTGAATATAGTCATTAGTTGCTAATCTACCTGAAAATGAACGAATTGACATTATTAGCATAAAAATCAATGTTCCTAAAATATGCAGCAAGTGTAAGAAGGTAATAATATAGATATAAGACGATGACTGATCGGCTGAATCGTCCATTTTTAATTGCAATGGAGCGCTTAATTTCTGACCATTGTACATCAGTTGTCCTCCTTTGTAATCAAGAGCTTTTCCTTTGTAATAAATGATGAAATCTTTTCCGTATTTCCCTTTGTGGAAGAAATGTCCACGACCATCACGTAAGTGAACTGCAAATTCTTCTAAACGCACTAAATCAACATACTGCAATGGAATAGAGTCGTTTACAAAAAATTGTCCGTTTTTGTAGCTTACAGGATTGTTTTTATAATTCAACGTGTATTTTCCGTAATTCGCTATTTGTTTTTGGTTATCATGAGAAACAGCTGTCAATTGATCAGCAAAAGAACTTACTGCTTTTTTTTCATTTTCACCCATTACTTTTCCACCAACTAAGTAATCGTTTCCATCAACTTCCATGTATTGGTTATTGACTTTCAACTCGTAGTAGTTTCCGTATCGGCCATTTGAAACTGTGATTTTTGAACTCAAGTAGGCACCATTATCAACCAATTGACCGTAACCAATCCATTGAAAAACGGCAAATAAAACGCCTAATACAAACGTAGTCGGAACAATTATTTTTAATAACCCAGGTTTGTTTTCTTTTCGTGCTTTTTTAACACCTATAATAAACACCAAACTACTGAGTAAAATAAATGCAGTTGAAATGTAAAATGCTGGTGGGAAGTTGTACTTCACCCAGAAAGAGTCACCCATGCTGACAATGTAAGCAGATGTTAATCCAGCAAAAATCATTGCGATACTGAAAACACTAATGTAAACAGTATTTTTTTTCATTTTTTCCCGAACTTCAGGAGTAAGGTCGTTTGCAAAATCTTGTTTCATAGGACTATTATTAATTTGTTAGTAAATCAGTAATTACAGGTTTTACGCGATCGAAAACATATAAAAATTGTATGATTGGTAAATAAACAAACGAAGCGAACATAAGTTTCTTTGCATCTTTGGTTTCTTGTGTAACAAGTAATTTGTACGATAGTAAAAAGAACAAAACCGATAAAATGCCACCAACAATTAGTGTGGTTGTTCCACACCAGCCCATTAACCAAGGCAATAATGTAAAAGGAATTAATGCAAAAGAATATGCTGCAATTTGGTATGCAGATGCTTTACTTCTTCCTGATTTAGAAGGCAACAATGAAAAACCACCTTGTTTGTAATCGTCGTACAACACCCATGCAATGGCCCAAAAATGCGGAAATTGCCAAACGAATTGAACGAAAAACAACACGCCTGGGATTAAGCCAAAACTATCTGAACCCGCTACAGCACCAAGCATTGGCGGTATCGCACCTGGAAAAGCTCCTACAAAAACAGCCCAAGGTGAAACGCGTTTCATAGGTGTGTAAATGAAAACATATGATACAAAAGCAGCTAATCCAAGTAGCATGGATCCAAGGTTCAATTGATACAACATCCACAAACCAGGCAACAAACAAATTGCTACAACAAATAAACCATGGTTAACGGTCATATTGCCAAGTGGTAACGGTCGTTTTCCGGTTCTGTTCATCAGAATATCTAATTCTCGTTCCCAAATTTGGTTCGAACCATTTGAAGCTGCAGTTACAAGGAAGCCTCCAAAA
This sequence comes from Fluviicola sp., assembly GCA_017983675.1. Taxonomy (GTDB): domain Bacteria; phylum Bacteroidota; class Bacteroidia; order Flavobacteriales_D; family Crocinitomicaceae; genus Fluviicola. The sequence goes on along the minus strand of JAGOAZ010000008.1, from coordinate 41,609 downwards.
AGCAAATAAAAGATTTCAAGTCCATCAGAAGCACCAACAAAAAGGTATCCTGAAAGCGCAGAGATTATTACTAGTGATGCAAGTCTGAATTTAACAAAATCCATATACATCTTAACTTGCTTTCCGATGTTCATCTTTGTGAATTAATTTGTGGCGTAAAATTAAAGTTTCAAGTCGGATTAATTGCACAATTTTATCAGAATAATTTTTCTTTTAACAATGATTTTGTGCAGTTGGATTAAAAACCCAAACAAACTGCAAGGTAATTACCAAGCAGCACCTCACATCAATACGTAGGAAATTTTACAGTATACATGAAAGTACGTATAAAAGTTAATTTTAATAAAAATAACTTGGAAAATATAAAAAATGTTTTTCCGAATAAAAATAAATTGTACATTTGTACTGTATCAGATTCATGATACCTATCTTCAGTATAGGATCTAATCGGGTCATAGGTGTGTTAGTTTGAGGGAGGAAGTGGTAAGCCTCCCTCTTTTTTTGTCCATACTTTTTGAAAACGATTAGAATAGTTTGCGTTCCTGAAATAAGCCAGAACGAATTCCAATAACAAGGTTACTTTGTAGCTTGGTTGGTACATCTCCCCAAATCAATCCAAGTCCAAATTGGCAATATATTTTTCCGTCTAGTTGTTTAATCCAAGTTGAAATTTCCGATCCAAGTTGCATCTTACGAATAGTAACTCCCTGACCAATAGTATTATTGAATTCTTTGTCAATAGGCTTTAACACATAGCTTTGATAGACATCTCCACCATAGCTCAATCCATTTTCATCATATCCTTTTAGACAAAATGTTCCAAAAGTTTTGATGATGTAGCGATGAATTGGAAATGAGATTACGCTCAGTAATTCGACGAAATTTGCACCTAAAGCATGTGCAAGAGGACGACCGAGATGACCGTTGTTTTGTCCGTTATTCACATGAGAATAGGTGTAAGGACGGACCAAATTTCCTTCAAAACGGTACATTAATTTTCCGCTATTTCCTTTTATTCCTAGCTGAATTCCGTATTTATTTGCCCACCAACGTGTTCTATTTCTGATTTGTGTTACATCAAATTCATCAATCGAAACTTGTGCATAAACGCATTTGTTTTGGAAACGATATGCTGCTTGAGCTGCTAAAAACACATTATCGGTTGAGCCAATGCTGTATTCTTGAGGACGAAAAAACAAAAAAGGATTCAAATATTCCACCTCAAAACCACGTTTGAAACTCACGTCTTTAGGTTGAAACAAGACACTTTCAAAAACGGCAAAGCTTAACCGATTCGATGCGCGAAAACTCAAGTAATGAGTAGTATTGAATTTCCAAGGATTCACCGTATCATTTTCCATGAATCCTTGATAGAGTAGGCCGTATTCTAACTTCCAAAAATGTATGCGTGCCATCGCAAATGGATTGGGTGCAACTTGATCACCTTGAATGAGCGAACGATAACCTTCGCCAAAAAACTGGTTATCGATTCCAAAACTAATGTGTGTTGTTTTATTTGGAGTATAACCAAATCGTGTGCGCAAATCGGTATAAAGATATTCGTTTGGTTGAGTGCGTCGATAAAATGCAGTTTGTGTTTGGTTCATTGGCGCATTTGTTGTTGCCCAACCTGCTGTGAACAGTGTTTTATTGGTCCAGTTTTTATAGGATGATTCATACGAAACACCAATTGCGCTGCGGTAATTGAAACGCGTGTCACTATGAGCAAAACCATCAACAACAGGCAACAATGATTTTTTTCTACGTGCGTATTCTATAGCAATGAGTTGAAGATCAAAATTATCTTTGCTGGGCTTCGGATACCATTTTATATTTTGATAGCGTATAGCCGGTTGAATTCCTTCGTGGCTACCATCAAAATAAATGTTTTCATACGGTTTATCCGAATAGGTAATGGGAGCGATACTCACTTGTGATGTTCCAATCAAGTGAATTAAAAACAAACAGAATATGAGTAGAATTGCTTTCATCAAAAATCGGAATAATGGTTGATTAATTGTGTGCGAATACCAACGTTCACCCACGTATTAGCTGATTTTTCATCGATAAGATGACGGTAACGCACCGATCCAAACACTTGAAAACCAATTGCTTTGTTGAAATGATACCCCAGTTCGATTAACTGATGATAAACTTGTTGATTCGTGTTGACTTGATCCAAGTAGAGTGGTAATAAACTTTGATAATTCGTGTTTTGTTTTGCGTAGAAATTGATAGTTCCGTTGATAAAAAAGCGCTTCCATTCGCCATTAAAACGCACAACAAATTCACTCAAATTATTTCCCATTGGGTGCGCAAGTGGCAATTGATAATTGGCGTAATTGATCCGCGGTTGATTGGCTAAATAGGCGTTCTTTTCCGCAAAATTATATTCAACTTGCAGGAAACTGCTTTTATTTTTGAACCAATGAAACCGCGCTCCGACTTGTCCGATAGTACTATTTTTCGTGAAAAATGAACGTCCAATTTGCCCATAAATCATCCAATTCTTGAAATGAAGTTTTCCGTCAATTCCAATGAGCGAATAGGCATTGTTTTTCCATTTTTCTTGTAAACTCGTTATACCAGGTAGCGGAAGGAAATAAAGGCCTTGAATGGGTGTTTTTTGGAGTGAATCGCCGCGCAACCAATTTCCTCCTTCAAAAATTCCGATGGAACTGTTTTTAGTAGGTTGAAAATAAATCGTATTGAAACTCAACGAAGTTGGTTCGTAGTATGCTTCTGCATTTTCCGCAAATGGTTTCCGCAATAAATTCAATCCCCGCATGCGTACAAATTGCCATGAAATTCTTGGCGTAAGTTGAATTGTTGCCCGTAAATTGATTGCTCGAATACTATTGTCAGACCATAGCATCGATCGGTATCCGCTTCCGACAAAATAGGAGTTGTTTCCCCAATCGATTGCGATTTTCTTTGTCATTTTCCAGTGAATATTTCCAAATGCAAACGCATAATCGTAACCATTTGTTTTGAAAGGTTTCGTGCGCGCAGCACCCGGAACAACTGCATTTTGGGTGTAATAGGAAGAATCCGCAGGTTTGTAATACAATTCACCGCGTTGGCTGATGTAATCAGAAAAATAGTTCGCGAAAACAGCTTGATTTTCATAAAAGCTTGTCGAATAAAAGACTTTTTTACCAAAAGTTCCTTCTACCCGAATTCCTCGTGTGTTTTGTGAAATCCGTGAACTATCTGCCATTCCTTTGCCCATACTTACATCAAATAGCGGAGTAATCCACAGGTTTCCTTCTGCAGTTTTTAACTCGATCAGTTCGCGTTTGTATAAAAAATAACCAACAGCTGAATAGCGTTTGGATGAATCCATCGTCATTTTATAATACTTAGCAACACTATTTGTTATGGGGAAAACAGGAGTGAAATTCGTGCCAGAATGATGCGCTTGATCTTTGAATTGTTGTGCAATGGGCAATAACCTGTCTTGTGCAGTAACAGTAAAGAAACAAAAGTAGCAATATACAATAATGAGGTAACGCATGGTTATTCGATCAATTTATAAGCAGCTGTTTTTGCAATGAAAAACGGATTAAATAAATCAGATTTATTGTACGTTAGAGGGGTGTTATTTTCAGCATGAAGAATCTCTCCATTCAACGCTTCTAAAATTGCTTGTCCCGCTGCGATATCCCATTCCATCGTTGGGGCCATTCGAATGTACAAATGAACCGAACCAAGTGCGAGATCAAAAAACTTGAGTGCACTTCCTTTTTTTAAGTAATGCATATCGGGGTGCTTTTCTCTCAATGCTTGCTGAAACAGGGTTTCTTGTTGCGCCTGATGCGAGCGACTACCTGTAACGACCAATGGATGATTAAACGAAGTTGACGTTTCAATAAATTGCCATTGTTCAGGCAACGTAATTGTATCAAAAGCCGAAATTGCAGGGGGAATATTTTTCCCGCCCATCAGCACCTTTTTCTCAACTGGCGAAAAAATAAAACCTAACACAGGTTTTTGTTGGTGAATCAAGGCAATACAAACGGCAAACTCGTCGTTTTTTTTGATGAACTCTTTTGTCCCATCGAGCGGATCGATACACCAACAATAATCCCAATCTTTCCGTGACGTGTAATTTTCGTGAATGCTTTCTTCCGAAATAATTGGAATACCTGTTGGTTCAAGAAATGAAAGTAGAATTTCGTTTGATGTTAAATCGGCAATGGTGACGGGACTTCCATCTGTCTTTGAAACTGTTTCGAATGGCTGTTGGTATACTTCCATGATTGCAAGTGATGCAGCAACCCCACCTTCCAAGGCGATGGCAGTAAGTTCAACAAGTCGTGTTTCATTCATTAACTGCTAAGATAAACAGAAAAATCTGTTTTGAAATATTTACGCGCTTGAATTGCACGACACGTTACTAGTTTCCTTATTTTTACATGATAGAACTGAGTTAGTTTACATGAAAATAAATACGACACATACAACCATTCCAGATTTCAAACAGACGCCAAAAGTAGATAAAGTTGGTGTGGAGGAACGTTGTGCGCGCTTTCAAACGAGAAGCTTGAAAGGACCTGCAAAAATTCACGGATTGAAATTGGTGTTGAACATGATTGATTTGACAACATTGGAAGGAAAAGATACGCCAAGTAAAGTGCGCCAATTGTGCTACAAAGCACAACATTTACACGATGCTTATCCAGATTTACCAAACGTTGCTGCGATTTGTGTTTACCCAACAATGGTGGAAACAGCAAAACAAGCCTTGGGCAATTCGGGTATTCGAGTTGCATCCGTTGCAACTGGTTTTCCAAGTGGTCAAGCGCCTTTGGATGTCAAGTTAATGGATACGCGTTTTGCAGTTGACAATGGCGCAGATGAAATCGACATGGTCATTTCGAGAGGTCGGTTTTTATCGGGCGACTATCAATTCGTTTTTGATGAAATTGCCGCGATTAAAGCAGCTTGTGGAACTGCTCGTTTGAAAGTAATTTTAGAAACGGGAGAACTAGGTTCGTTGGATCAAGTGCGCCGTGCAAGTGACATCGCCATGTATGCAGGAGCCGATTTTATTAAAACGTCAACAGGAAAAATTCAACCCGCTGCAACGATGCAAGTAACATACACCATGTTGTGTGCCATCAAAGATTTTTATCGAACAACAGGCGTCAAAGTAGGCATGAAACCAGCAGGAGGAATTTCCTCAGCAAAATTGGCACTGCATAATTTAGTGATGGTCAAAGAAACGTTAGGAGCCGATTGGTTGACAAACGATTGGTTTCGTTTTGGCGCAAGTTCATTGGCAAATGATGTGTTAATGCAATTAGTAAAACAGCAAACTGGAAACTACCAAAGCGCTGATTATTTTTCCATGGATTAACGCTTAAATACTCAGGAAGTATGACAACAAGAAAAAAACAAGAAACGACAGATTTCGATATAAATGGGACATGGGAATATGCGCCAAGTCTTGAAAGCACCAAACACATTCAATTGAAAGAACGCTACGATTTGTTCATCGATGGAAAGTTTGTTCAACCATTGAAAAAGCGTTATTTCCAAACGATTAATCCCGCTGATGAAACCGTATTAACGGAGGTCGCTTATGCAGACGAATCGGATGTTGATGTAGCAGTAAAAGCTGCTCGAAAAGCTTACACAACAGTTTGGTCGGTTATTTCGCCCAAAGAACGTGCAAAATATATCTACCGCATTGCTCGCATTATGCAAGAAAAAGCGCGTGAATTAGCAATCGTTGAGTGTTTAGACTCAGGAAAACCCATTCGTGAAGCGCGTGATATCGATGTTCCTTTGGCATGTAATTATTTCTTTTACTATGCAGGTTGGGCCGATAAATTAGCATACGCTTTTCCCAACAGAACTGTTGCTCCTTTGGGTGTAGCGGGTCAAATTATTCCGTGGAATTTCCCCTTGTTAATGGCTGCTTGGAAAATAGCACCAGCTTTGGCGACTGGCAACACGGTTGTATTAAAACCTGCTGAGACAACACCTTTAACAGCAATGTTATTAGCAGAAATCATCCAAGAAGCGCAATTACCAGCTGGAGTTGTGAATATCATAACTGGTCATGGCGATACAGGAGCTGCTTTGGTTAACCATCCAGACATCAACAAAATTGCTTTTACTGGCTCAACAGCTGTTGGTAAATTGATACAACAAGCAGTAGCAGGGACCAATAAAAAATTGACCTTGGAATTAGGAGGGAAATCAGCAAACATCGTGTTTGAAGATGCTGCGATTGATCAAGCAGTTGAGGGAATTGTCAATGGCATTTTCTTCAATCAAGGTCATGTGTGTTGCGCTGGTTCACGATTGTTTGTGCAGGAATCAGTAGCAGATGAAGTCATCCAAAAAATGAAAGATCGTCTTGCTTCCTTATATGTTGGTAATCCGCTGGACAAAAACACAGACATTGGTGCTATCAATTCGAAAGCTCAATTTGAATCCATTCAAAAATACATTGCACTCGGAAAGCAAGAAGGAGCAAGCATTTATGAAGGTCCTTGTGATTTGCCAACAAGTGGTTATTTTATTCGACCAACTCTTTTTACAGATGTAGCTCAGTCGAGTGTTATTGCTCAAGAAGAAATTTTCGGTCCAGTTTTGACCATTCAAACATTCCGAACAATTGATGAGGTGATTCAAAAAGCCAATAATTCGCCCTATGGTTTGGCTGCAGGTGTTTGGACAGAAAAAGGATCCCGCATTTTTAATTTATCGGCGCAATTAAAAGCCGGTGTAATTTGGGCAAACACCTATAATAAGTTTGATCCCACTTCGCCTTTTGGCGGATTCAAAGAAAGTGGATTTGGCAGAGAAGGCGGATTGCACGGATTACGCGGATACGTTGAATTATCGTAAAAAACGAAAAAGATGGCACGATTAGAAGTTTTAAAAACATACAAATTATTTATTGGTGGACAATTCCCACGCACTGAATCAGGAAGGTATTATACACCACTTGACCAAGCAGGAAATCCGATAGCCAATGTGAGTTTATCGTCGAAAAAAGATTTGAAAAATGCAGTAGTTGCTGCCCGCAAAGCTTTTGGCGCTTGGTCCGAGCGTGTTCCCTTCAACAGGGGTCAAATTTGTTACCGCATTGCAGAAATGTTGGAAGGGCGCAAAGACCAATTTATTGCAGAATTGATCAAACAAGGAAGTTCTGCAGCACAAGCGGAATCAGAAGTACATGCTGCAATTGATCGTTGTGTGTATTATGCAGGTTGGTGTGATAAATTCCAACAAGTATTTAGTTCTGTCAATCCAGTTGCTTCGCCACACATTAATTTTTCATCGCTTGTACCGATGGGAGTTGTTGGTGTCATTGCACCACAAAATTCCGGATTAATTGGGTTGATTTCTGTGATTTTACCTTGTATTTCTGGCGGAAACAGTTGTGTTGTCTTGGCAGCTGAAAAGTTTCCATTAACAGCAATAACCTTTGCAGAAGTTTTGGCAACGTCCGATTTACCAGCTGGAGTCGTGAATATATTGACCGGTTCAGAGGACGAATTGATTGATGGATTTCATTCACACATGGACATCAATGCGGTAGTTTATGCAAATGGGAACACTGCAAACGCAACGGTGCTTGCAAAAGGAGCAGCGGTAAATGTCAAACGCTTGTTTGTATATGCAACTGATTTTAGAGAAGAACAAGCAGAAAATCCATATTTCATTTCCGATTTGCAAGAAGTAAAAACAGTTTGGCATCCGATTGAGCAAGTTGGTGGGGCAACAAGTTCGTATTAAATCCTTTGGTATTTCTCGTTTTTATCGTTGAGAGAGGATAATTCATTCCATTAAAAACATAATAAAAATGGAATTGAATCTTGAAAAAACATAATGAAACTGGAATTGAATCCTAAAAAAACATAGTAAAAATGTGATTTAAATAAAAAATGTGCTATTTTTGAGTTAAAATTACGCACATGATTGATCGTTTTATTGCAGATCTTTTACAAGATGAGTTGTACGAAGGAAAAGCATTATTGGTATTTGGGCCACGTCAAGTTGGGAAAACAACCGCATTGAAAAAATTAATTGCAGCACAAGCGCAATCATATCTTTTTTTGAATGCAGACGAGTCAGATGTGCGCGAATCATTGGAAAATACGACGAGCACGCAATTGCGTTTATTGTTTGGAAATCATAAAATTGTATTTATTGATGAAGCACAGCGCGTTGCGAACATTGGGATTACATTAAAGTTAATCACCGATGTATTGACCGATGTACAAGTAATTGCAACAGGGTCTTCTGCATTTGATTTGGCATCCAAAACACAAGAAGCATTAACGGGTCGCAAACGCGAATTTTTCATGTTTCCACTTTCTTTTGCTGAAATGGTCCAGCACCATGGGTTATTGGAAGAAAAACGTCATTTGGAGCAACGCTTGATTTACGGTTATTATCCAGAAATTGTCACCAAACCGATAAAAGCAACGAACAACCTACGCGAATTGGCTGAAAGCTATTTATTCAAAGATGTATTGCAGTTAGATTTCATTAAAAAGCCCATTTTATTGACTAAAATTGTAAAAGCCATTGCCTTACAAATTGGTAGTGAAGTTTCCCTGCAAGAAATCAGTCGGTTAGTGGGAGCGGATGTGCACACAGTTGAAAAATACATGGACATTTTGGAAAAGGCGTTTGTAATTTTCACGTTACCAGCGTTGAGTAGAAACGTGCGCAATGAAATTCGCAAAGGGAGAAAAGTATATTTTTACGATACGGGGATACGGAATGCATTAATTGCTAATTTCAATGGATTACAAAACAGAACAGACACGGGAGCGTTGTGGGAAAATTTTGTCATTGCAGAACGAATGAAATGGTTGCGCTACAATAACAAACGCGTTGACAGGTATTTTTGGCGCACAACGCAACAGCAAGAAATTGATTATTTGGAAGAAGAAAATGGACAATTTCTTGCGGTAGAATTCAAGTGGAACAGCAAACAAAAAGCCCGGTTTTCCAAAACGTTTTTAAATGCGTACCCAATTGCAAATAGTATGGTCATTTCACCAGAAAACATTGAGCACTTTGTGTGTTTTTAACAAAAAAAATCCTGCCTTAAAAAAGCAGGATTTTCAAATATTTTCGTTGGAATTAACCAATCAATGCTTGGTAAGCAGCAGCATCTAATAATGCATCTACTTCAGCAGGGTTGCTCATTTTTACTTTGATCATCCATCCAGCACCGTATGCATCTTTGTTGACAGCTTCCGGATCAGCTTCTAAACCTTCGTTGAATTCAATGATTTCTCCAGAAACAGGCATAAACAAATCAGATACAGTTTTTACAGCTTCAACAGAACCAAAAACTTCTTCTTGTTCAATTGTTTCACCTACTGTTTCGATTTCAACATAAACGATATCACCTAATTCACTTTGCGCGAAATCTGTAATTCCGATAGTTGCTACATCACCCTCAACACTTACCCACTCGTGGTCTTTTGTGTATTTTAAATTCGCTGGAGTACTCATTTTGTCCTGTTTATTTTGTTTCGAACCACGAAGTTAATAAGTTTATTTACTTTTTGTGGTCCTTCTGCTAAAAAATATCTGTGAGATTTGTTAGAGATGGATTTGCCATTCATGTGAATATTCCAACTTTCATAATTATCTTTGCCCCATGGTGAACAATGATCAATTAAAAGAAATTTTAGGCAGAATTCATGCAATTGAAGCTTATTTGAAGATAAGTGAAAAGCGCATGCAATTGAAAGAAGAGGAATTAAAATCACAAGATCCAAATTTTTGGGACAACCCAAAAGAGGCGGAAGTGAAGATGAAATCTATTCGCGGACTGAAATTTTGGATTGAAAATTACGACAAACTGAAAGCCAAATACGACGACATCGAAGTATTGATCGAGTTTGTGAAGGAAGAAGCAGCCGAAGAAGCGGAGGTGGATGAAGCATACGCTGAATTGATGACCGAAGTGGAAGAATTGGAATTGAAAAACATGCTTTCTGGCGAAGAAGACAGCTTGAGTGCGGTGCTTCAAATTACCGCTGGAGCAGGTGGAACCGAGGCGTGTGATTGGGCTGGAATGCTCATGCGCATGTACTTAATGTTCGCTGAAAAAAACAAATACAAGGTCAAAGAATTGAACTTTCAAGAAGGGGATGTTGCTGGAATTAAAACCGTTACACTCGAAATTGAAGGCGAATTTGCGTTCGGTTACTTGAATGGCGAAAACGGGATTCACCGTTTGGTGCGTGTGAGTCCGTACAATGCACAAGGTAAACGAATGACTTCTTTTGTATCCGTTTATGTTTATCCGTCGGTTGATGATACGATTGAAATTTACATCAATCCAGCCGATATTAGTTGGGATACCTTCCGTTCAGGTGGTGCAGGTGGACAAAATGTCAACAAGGTAGAAACAGGGGTGCGCTTGAAACACGCGCCAACTGGTATTGTTATTGAGAATACAGAAACACGTTCGCAATTAGGAAACCGTGAAAAAGCAATGCAATTGCTCCGTTCTCAATTGTATGAAATCGAATTGCGCAAACGCAAAGAGTCACGTGACGAGATTGAAGCAGGGAAAAAGAAAATTGAGTGGGGCTCGCAAATCCGTAGTTACGTATTAGACGATAGACGCGTGAAAGACCACCGAACAGATTATACCGTTAACGATCCAGATAAAGTATTGAATGGCGAATTGATGCCGTTCTTGAAAGCTTATTTGATGGAATACGGAAGTTAATCGACAACACAGCAACATAAGATGAACGAAATTGCTTTACTAACCAAAATGTTACCAGAAATTGGTGTCGCTACAGTTTGTGGCGCGTTGATTGGTTTGGAACGTGAAATAAAAAACAAAGTTGCTGGAATTCGAACGCATATCTTGATTTGTGTTGGTGTAACCATATTTACCTTAGTGGGTGTGAGTTTTGGAAAAGCAGCCGATCCAACACGCGTCATTGCTCAGATTATCACCGGAATCGGATTTTTAGGTGGTGGTGTGATTTTTAAAGAACACGACAAAGTAGTGGGCGTCACAAGTGCAGCGTTTATTTGGTTCATTGCTTCAATCGGTGTCTTGTGTGGATTGGGTTATTTACTTTCAGCAGGTGTTTTAACTGTTGGTTTTTTATTCATAACCATTGTCTTAAGTCGTTTTGAAAACGTGTTAGACACGTGGACAAAGTCCCGCCTGCACAAAGATTCCAATAATAAATCAAGCTAAGTTTATTATTCTTTCACAAATTTCACACTACTGTTTATCGTTTCCGAATGAAATTGCACGTAGTAAATTCCTTTTTGCAATTGATCTACTGAAAGAGTATTGGTGTTCATTTTTCCAGACGCAACTTCCTGACCAAGAGCATCAATAATTCGGTAAGAAATACCTGCAACTAATTCGGTTTCCGGTAGTGAAACAATCAATTCGCTGATAACAGGATTTGGATAACAGATCAATGCTTGCGCCAATAAATCGTTGGTGCTTGCTGTCCCACCACACGGATTAAAAGCGCCAATGTTCCACACTGAACTACTGTCTGTGACAACAGCGTGCGCAATTTGTTGCAATGCAAGCGCAACAGCAGGATCAACACTTGCAAAGAACGAATTATTTACCACGCTTTTATTGAAAAGCACTTCGTAAAAAACGCAAGCAGTTAAATAGGAACCTTCCATAGAAGGATGGCTGTTATCACTTTGGTACAAATTCAACGAACTATCCAAAGCGATTGATTGACGCCAAGCTTCTCCAGCAGGAGCAAGCAATGCCTTGCACGTATCAGCGAATAATTTATACGATGCTTTCAAGCGGTCTTGCATTCCTGAATAGGTACAAATCGGAGGATAGAAAGGGCAATTTGATGCATCTCCGTATTTTCTCCCCCAAGTTTCGTAGAAAATCGTTTTGGTACACGAATCATTTTGGTGAATAATGCTGTCAAGTATCAACGCATATGGCAATGTTTGTTGTGCTACTTGTGCAGGCGGGAAAGCGGGTTCTTGACTTTGTGCTTGCAAAATCACCACATCCCATTTTTGAGAATTAATCATATTAAAACTTGTTCCGTTGGTGCAATGCGTATTAAACGTTGCTCCGCCAGGGCAATTGCTTTGATAAAGTAACACGTCATTTGATGCATTCGCCAATTGCGCAATAAGCTGAGGTAAATCATTGACCGCAGTATAACTATTTCCTAAAAAAAGCGCTTCAACTGTTTGGTTGTTTTGAGCGGAGATTTTAACTACAAATAGAATAGTTGCAATTATTAGTTTTGTTTTCATGAAGGCAAAGGTAAAATATTAGCCAATTATTAAGAAATAAATCAATACCCAAACTGCCAGAAATGAAAAACCAATAAGTACTGTTTCTTTCTTGTTTTTTAAGTCCTTTTTGATGAACAAGCGGTAAGCCATCCAGCCGAAAAAAAGAATGATAAAGATTAGGGGTAAAAAAATGCGCAGCATAATTATGGAAAAGGATTACTCCATTTTTTATCAGAATAAATACTTGTCCCTGAAAGTGTTTTTAAAAATGCGATGACAGCATTTATTTCAGGTGCGGTTAAGTGCAATTGTTGCCCAATTCCATTTGGTTTTAAACGGTTATCCAGATTTGAATTATTCTGAGCTGCAGTGGTTAAATTCCCATAATGTCCAATTGCAGCTTGTAGATCTTTTATGATTGCCGTGTGCATCATCGGGCCATTGATGGTACCATTATTATTAGTTAGGTTTCTTAACGAAGGTGCACGCGTATTATTCACATCTGGTGTTCCAGCTAAACTTCCACCAAAACCGTTGCTTTTACTGGCAGGATCGATATCAAATTCTGGCGCTCTGTGACATTGATGACAACCTAAACCGCCACTTATGCGTTCGCTATTTGCATCAAAAACTGAATTAGTTAAGAACAAGTTTTTACCCAAGTTTTCTTGTGTAGAAAAATTTGGAAAAGCGTCTAAGTCATTCGTTACTTGACTACGGCCCTGATCGTACTTTGAATCAAACGATTGAATACTGCGTATAAATTGTGCTAAAGCTGTTTGAATTTTTAGTTCTGTTATTTCTTCACTTCCGTAAACAAATTGAAACAACTCTTTATAATAAGCGATCCCACTTAATTTTGTAATTAAATCAGTGATAGATTGATCGCCATTTTGCCCACTATATCCCATTTCTTTGTGGTCTTTGATGGGCATTGTTGTTTGTTCTTCCAAGGAATTGGCACGCTCATCCCAGAAAAACTTTGTTTCACTACCAAATCGTGCATTCACCAAACGCATACTATGTCTTCCAGTTAGTCCATTTACGCCACTACTAGCGACTGCTGTATCGCTGAAAGCAACTGCTTGTCTATGACAACTTGCACATGAGATGGTATTATTAGAAGATAAGTTTTTATCATAAAAAAGCACACGACCTAGCGTTGCTCCTTTGTCTGTTAGTGCGTTGCTTCCAGTGTTGTCTTTCGTAATATAACCTGGTATCGTTTGATTAGCATAATTTTCCAAATGATTCAAGTCAATGTTGCCATTAAATGTAGCTTCAACTGCTGAAATAGCTTGAACAGTTGGTGTTTCTTTTTTACAAGATACGAGTAGAATTCCAGTAACAAAAACCAGTAGTAGCAAAACAGAAAGTTGGCGTATTCTCATTTTACTAAGATAGTAAAATTATGCTTTCTGATCGTTGATTTTGTGATACGATACGTAAGAAACAGCTAAAACAGCTAACACGATAAAAGGGAAAAATGTATTTCCATTGATTCCATCTACTGCTCCGTGACTGATTGCCGCAAAAATAAAATCAAAGGCAAAACCTGCATACGCCCATTCTTTGATACGTTTTGGAATAGCTGGAATGATCAATGCTAAAACACCCAATACCTTAAAAATCACCAAGGCATTTCCAAAATAAAGTGGATAACCTAAATGTGTTATGCCTTCTTTCGCTAGTTCTGTTTGTGAAGTCAATGCGGGCATTACACCTTCAAATAAGGCGATTAATCCTGTTGAAATCCAAAAAAGTAGTTTTTGTTTTTTCATAGTTTGTTTTTTAAAATTGTTTAAATATTGCACTTCTATACGTTCAAATAATCAAAAGGTTATCTCAACAAATCAAGAGTAATCGTTTTTGTCCCGATTTTTCTTCTGGCGCTCTATGAATACACGGTTCAACTTTCATTTTTGGATGATCAACGGCAAGTTTCCATAAATTTCCAATTCCTAATTGAATGATTTTAGCATTTTGATTTGCTTGATAATGTAAATCATAGAAATTTTCAATAAGAAATGCATCAAATTCTTCTAATGGTCCTTTGTAAATTGAAAGTAATTCTGAACGTATTTCAGGTATAAGGATTTTTTGAACAGCATCAGTATTTGAGACGATTTCACTAGCATCGCCAAAATAGGTACATAAATAGGTAGCAGCTGAAATAGTTGATCTGTCAACGTGAAAGGAGTAAACATCTGTGGGGAAAACAACAAAATCTTCATCTCTTTCGTAATGTTTTAACACATTTAGCTCTGGGGAGGCGCCAATTGCTTTCAATTGTTGGAAATCTTCTAATAATGTTTTTCGTGCTATTTGACCCTTTGGACTCAGTAAAAGTTGCGTAAGTTGTTCTTCATCTATTTGAATAGTATTATCAATGTCCATTAGTTTATTGACAATTTCAGAAAAATCACCTTCCAACGTTCTTTCCCAACAAATTGCATTCATTGAATTGGAAAAATCTGTTGTTATAAGTTCTTCAAAACTAGCTACTTGTTTTATCGATTCAAGGGGAAGTTGCATGTTAAATGTTTGATTAGATGTATTCATTTATGTTAACTGAGTTTTTCAGCTCTTTCGTTCTATTACCGATAACACACATTATTTTTTGCTAGTGTTGAGTAAATATTTGTAAAATTCAATTTTATAGTTTCGATTTTTTCAAATGAAGCGCTCTTACAAACAAGAATAACGGAAAACCAAAGGCATACGCAACGAAAACGGTCAAAACGAGATACAGCCAAATGCGCTTCATTTTAAGTCGAATACCTTCCATCATGATAAAAAATGTTCCGGCAATTGTACCAGTCCAAAAGTCCAAACTCAAGCTTTTTGCATAGTAACTATTGATCCAAGTACTCGATATAAATTCCATGCTATCAAATTTACCGTTGTGTTCGATTATGCCAAGTAGGACAAAATAAAAGGTAAATCCACCACCAACGAGCGTCAATAACAGGTAGAAGTAATGCAGGTTGTCAACTATTTTTTTCATCTCTCTTTTTTTCTATTTATGCCGAAACCAACAATCGGTTCGATCGGTTTCATATGCTTTAAAAATAGTGTTTACAGGCTTACCATGGATAATTTGCTCGTTAAATTGTGTGCGCGCCAAGTAATTAAATGCGCCCATATCACCTGTATATGCGGTTTTGTTTTCACGATTTGCAACTTGGTGAATGACACAAAGTTGTTCTAAAAAATCAAAAAACAATGCTGTAGCTCCGCCAATAATCCCACAATTTAACAAGGTTTCCGTTGCAAAGGTTCTTTCATAGGTTGCATAATCTGAGATGTTCATGCGTAAATGTTCGGAATGCGCAATCATCCATTCGTTGTGCAAGGTTTTGGGTTCATCGCCACAAAAAAGTGCAGTTGGATTTTCCACGAATAATAGATCTGTAAACGGATTTTTGACCAACACAACATCGTTAACATCAGTGATAAAAATCCCGTTGATTTGTTGGAGGTGTTGCTGTAAGAAATCGCGGTAAACAAAATAGCGAAAGACGTTGGGATTAAATTGTGGATCGTACGGAACTTTTACAAACGATATCGCATCATTTTGAAATTTGTTACACGTTTCATCGGAGAAATTATTGTGAAAAATCACTCCTTTTAACTTTGCTGCGCTAACAGAATCAGCCCAATCTTTCACTAATTCGTAGTTATCGTCTGGAAGTGTTGTATTTCGGTTCACATCGTGTATGCCTGTGATGTGGCACGCCATGACCAAATTGGTTCCTTTCGGAAATTGAAGCGGAGCAACAGCCATGATTAACCGTTGATTGAATTAGCTTTTTTGATGGTTGCGCAAATACTGTTTGGAATATTACGGTGATAAACGTAGGTGCGTAAGTCTAATTTTTTTACGCGAAATAATTGCGTAGCTTGTTCGTAAAAATGAGCATCTGCCGCGAAACCAGATCGAAAATCAAGACTTGTAAATACATTTCTGCGACCAAATAAGGTACCAAATAAAATCACTTCATCTAAGTGGATCAATTTCGTTTGATCATCTTTGTCTGGCACATAATAATCATTGTCGTTGTCGACGATTGTTTCTGTTGTGGAACAAATCAAGTCCAAGTTATTTATTTCTTGCAAGCAAGCACTCAAATGATTGGGTTTGTATTCGTCATCGCTGTCAAGAATGGTGATGAATTCGCCAGTACTAAATAACACTCCGCGATTGATCGATTCGGATTGACCGCGGTTGCTGTGACGAATATAACTGATTTTGTCTTCGTATTTTTCTACGTAATCCATCAACGCTGCTCGGTTATTCTCCTTGCTGCCATCGTCGATGATAATCAATTCAAAATCTTGAAAATCTTGTTGTAATACGGAATCAATTGCACGTTTGGTGTACGCTAAATTAGTGTTGAAAACAGTCATTAACACCGATACTTTTACTTTTTTCAGCATATACACATTGTTCGGGTTCAATTTTAGCACAAAGATATGATTCAAAAACGGTTAACGCTTGATTTTATCGTAAAATGAGGCAATTCAGCTAATTCGTTGAACTGTTATTTTCTTTCAATTTGATAAATGACACCTTCCTGTCCATCGAAGTCAAAAGTACTTTTAAAGGTCAGTCCAATTTTTTCGAGCACTCTGATGGAGCCGATATTTGCTTTCATCGCTCGCCCAACAATTGTAGTCATGCCGAATTGTTCAAATCCCAAGTCAATGCATGCTTTTGCTGTTTCAGTAGCGTAACCTTTGTTCCAGTGTTTTTTAAAAAGGCGGAATCCAATATCAAATTCATTCAAATCTGCCGTGAATTTCAGTCCGCACCACCCAATAAATTCATTGTCCGATTTGGTGATGATTGCCCAACGACCAAAACCGTAAGTTGAATAATGGTCATAGTTTTCTAGAAACGATCGCGCCTGTACAATGCTTTCAAACGAATCGTCACCCGTATATTGAATAACTTCAGGATCTAAATTGAGCAAATAAGCGTTTTCGGCATCAGCTGCCGTAATTTCTCTCAGAAAAGTTCGTTGTGTTTCAAGAATTTGTTTCATTTTATCTTTCAATAGTTGACGATTAATCGGAAATTATTTATAAAACACTATTATGAAATACGCTTAATGTAGTTGAAAGTTTATAGGGAAAACTACTTCAACGTCAACAGGTTGATCATTAATAAAGCCGGGCAACCAAAAGTCTTCAACACTTTTTATAATTCGAATGGCTTCCTCATCCAATCCATAACCTAGCGGCTTATCGATATGATAATTACTTGTTTTACCAAACTTATCTACTGTAAAAACGATATAAACTTTACCAGAAATTCCATTTTCTAAAGCTTGAGGAGGGTAAAAAAAATTAAGTAATAATTCAGACAAAAACAGTTCGTCACCACCCAATAAAACAGGAGGATAACTTAGCTTGGTGTCTGCTTGATTCATATTATTTACAATTGAATATTTTTTGTCTTTTATTTTATTACTTGGGTTGAATAGTAAAACTTTATTGTTTGAAAAATCATAGGATAAAGTTATTTTGCCTTTTTGATCATAGCATTCCCAAATACTATCTTTTATACCATTTTTATAAAATCCTTTAATTAAAAGAACATTATCATAACTGAACTTTTTGTATTCCCCATGTTTGACAGATTGATTGTTTTTTAAAACAAAATAAGTTTCATTTTTTTCACTATTGGTAATTTTATTTAATTTTTGACCAATTAAAATAGCTGGAAAAAAAGTAAATAGTACGGCGATTTGAATTATTTTTTTCATGTTTTTAAGTTAATTAATGTTTATCATTTTCAAGTAGTTGTATAAGCAGTTGATTAAGTTGTTCTGCTTTATTTAGGGTCATTAAATGCCCACCATCTTTTATAATAAGTGGATTTTTGATAAATCGAATTGGCAAAATTCGGTCTTTATTTCCGTGTAAATGAATCAAATTCAGATGATTCACTTCATTTTTCCATTTTAATAGAATATCGATTGCCCATTTTAAAAAAACAGGATCTGTTTCGGCAAGAATTTGCTTTAAAATTTGCTTTTCATGGTTTGAATTTGCTCCAAACAACCAATTTGTCAAAAAATTCGCATGTTTTAAAATGTTGACTGGCACGAGGTGGTGGATTTGTAAACTACCAGCCATACGATAATAAAAAGGTATTTCTCTTTTCGATTTTGCAGAAGCAAGAAGTATTACTTTTTCTGTTTCAATTTGTTTTGCAACTTCAACGGCAATGATTCCGCCAAAAGAAAGGCCAATTAATATCGGGTTTTTCGTTGTAATTTGGTTTAAAATTCTGGCTGCATAATTCTCAATTGTTTCTTTTTTGTTTGGAGAAATCCATTGAATAAAAACAGATTCATAATCTGGGAATTGAAACAAATCAAAGACCCGTTTATCTGCACCCAAACCACTAAAGAAATAGATTGTTTTCATAAATTAAATTCACATTAATCACTTGTTTTCATTTAAACAAGTATTGCTCTACCAACGTTTTGTTGTAATTATTCTGTTGGACATCGAAAAATCATAGGATATAGTGCGGTTGTACGGTTTTTTCTTCACCAACCAAAATACATAAAAAAGCAAATATAAAGTCCAACTTGTAATTATCATGTGCGAAAAAATTAAAAAAGATAAGTGTTAGATTTACAGTTAGTTCAATAATTTTAGTGTAGTGTTATTTACCAAATATAATAATTTATTCTACTGAAGGAAAAATTATTTACTTGTCATAAAGTTAATGATTTTTATAAGAGTACTGTGCAAATTTTTGATTACTAGCTTGTTCTGCATCGGCTACCGTAATTTCTCTCAGAAAAGTTCGTTGTGTTTCAAGAATTTGTTTCATTTTTTTGCTTTCAATCAGGATTTACCAGCCCATTATGTGATAATCTCTAAAAATACAATTTTCCTTATCGTCATAGAATATGCGTGTTTCATATCCATGATTTAAAATATCGTTCTGATTGATTAATTCGGCTGTGCATTGCAAGGTAAAAATGCGTTTGCCTTTGTAATAGACGATTGCGTTCCCTTGTTCAACCAACTGTTTCACTGCAGTTCCTATAATCGTTGATGAACCTACATTTTGTCGGATGTCCTCTGTTCCATTGTAAAGTATTAACGTGCGTAAATCCATTTGATCGTTTCCATTTTCGAGTTGATCAGCAGCTTTTTGATATCTTGTTGCATTTCCCGTGAAATAATTCACGAGGTTGCTGTCTTTGTCGCCGTAGTATTCTTTTGACTTCGTTGCATTTTGCGCTTCTAATCTAAAATTGGCAGCTAAAATAGAACGGTCAACATAAATCGTGTAATCGCCATTGATCCAAACACCCGACTTGAATGCTTCTAAATTTTTTGAAAGCTCAAGTGGAGGTTGGTTGGTTTGTGCGAAACCAATTAAATGTAGCATCAAAACACCAATAAATAAGAGATATTTCATTAAATTAATTTTTAAATCTCATTTTGTTATTCAATCAATTAAGACTAATTTTTCAATTGCGATGACGTTGTTTTTTGCAGTTAGACTGACGTAATAAAAGCCACTTGGAAGTTGTTCACGCGAAAGGGTAAATGTCTCGTTCGAACTCATGACTTGATTGATGAACGTTTTTCCGAATAAATCATAAATGGTAAGGACTCCACTACTAAAATCGCCAGAAGTTTGAATAGTTGTCGCATCATGAAAAGGATTTGGCGCAATCGAGAGGAAGTTTTCGGTGGCATTCTCGGTAATTCCCAAAGGAATTTCTCCGGTTACAATACATGCGTTTGGGGTGCTTTCGTAGGCATAATCTTTTACTGTAAACGAGGAAGATGTTGCATAAACATCCAAACGCACCCAACCATAATACGTGTTTGTTCCAACGATTAATTGCAAAGCCAAATACTTATCCGTTTGTCCTGGCCAGTAACCGGTGGATGTTCCCAATCCCATCGTTCCTGGAAAGTTCACATTATACCATGTTGCCAACGTATCGCAAATTGTAGTGCTAGCTGCTAACGCCCAAGGGAAATAATCACCATTCACCGTGTTTCCCGAATAAGCATTGTTATTTTGAGGAGTACAATACGCTCCAATTGCGCTTCCGCTTCCTCCAAAATGCAGCATAAAATCGACAATCGAATCGTTGTTCAAATCCAAGGGAAATGTAGCATTGGGTGTTGCATCTGGGATGTCGGTGTAAACGATCTGAGCATATAAATTAGTGTTGTAAACTAACATAAGCAACAACCAAAAATTGGCTATAATTTTAAGATTATTCATTTATGATAGTATGATAATTTTAAAAATTCAATTCTAAACGATTATTCTTTTTCGTATCCTTCATAATAATAGGATTGTTCAATTCCTTTAAAGATTAGTTCTCTATTGTCAACGTCACTCGTTAAATTTTCCTGCAATAAAGTTCTTAGTTCTAAGTCATTAATCGGACTTCTTTCCATTGATTGTAGGTAAAGTGTTTTGTCTACAAATTGCCAATTAACAACTTTTCCAAGTCTGTTTTTAAGGATCATATCTAACCAAATCCTCATAGATCTTCCATTGCCTTCAAGAAATGGATGAGCAATATTCATTTCTACATATTTTGCAATTATTTCTTCAAAATTATGCTCACTCATTTGTTCAATTTTAACCAAAATTTCATCTAAATACAATGAATTGGCAAATCTAAAACCACCTTTTGAAATATTTATTTTGCGTATCTCTCCAGCGAAATCATATAACTCATTAAATAAGTATTTGTGAATATGCTGGAGCCCTTTGGTAGTTCCGACTTCTATTTTATTTATATCATTTGATTCAAACAAGCGATATGCATTTTCTAGACTGTTTTTATCAATATTTTTCATATAAATATCAAATGTTATATTTTACACACAAAGATACTTTAAAAGGTGGGCAAATCATTTATGTATGTTTTGATTTTGTTTCCTAGTAATCTATACCACAATTATGCAGCATTGTCTTTTATTGGGAGAATAGCATTATCCTGATAATTGTTTAGCTTCCTTAGTTTACTGCGCGCTAATGAGAAGCAAGAACAAAAAGCTGGAGATAGTTATAAATCTTAGTTGTTTCATGTTTTTTTGTTTTTTATCACCTCATTGTTACACAACCAACCACCGCGAAAACCCCAAAAGAAAGCAGTATGAGACCAGAAAGACGGTTAATCCAAATCAAGCGCTCGTGAGTTATTTTTGCTTGAAAAGCACCAACTACCGAACTTAAAATAAGCCACCAAACTGCCGAACCCAAAAAGACTCCAAGTACAATTGTTGTAGCCGAGGAATTATCAGTTGTTGTTGCGCCCAACCCAAATCCCGCAAAAATAGCGATGAAAGAAAGTATCGTTGAGGGATTGGTAACGGTTAAGAAAAAAGTGCTAATAAAATTATTGAACAGTCCTTTACTGTTGCTGTTAGCAGCTTTTTCAGCAGGTTTTGACACAACAGTTTTCACCCCTATAAAAACCAAAAACAACCCTCCAATTAATTGCAGCCAAAACGTTTGTGTCAGTAGAAAAGAAGAAATGGCGGTTAACCCGAAACCTGCAACAACGCCATAAACGGTATCAGCAAGTGCTGCCCCCATTCCCGTTACAAAACCTGCAAGTCGCCCTTCTGTCAAGGTGCGTTTGATGGTCAACACGCCAATAGGTCCAACTGGTGCAGCAACAGAGAAGCCGATTATGAATCCTTTGAAGAGAAAGTCGAATGTCATGAGGGTTTTTTATCGTCTGTAAAAGTAATGGTTGATTTATAGTCACGATAAACACGATACAAAACATATAAACATGCAGCTGTTGTAACGACAATTCCGAATTGATTGTGATATGCTGGTTTTTCGGGTTTAACTTTGTTATAAAAAGTCTCCATTATGAAGTAACTGACATTGAATAGGTGTAAGATAATACCAAGGTACAACATCCAATTTAATTTTTTGAAAGTCCAAAGAACCAAAGGAATTAACTGAATACACATAAAGGTAATAAAGCCATGTTTGTTCTCTGAAATATTGAGATCCATTGTATGCTGGTTGAACGTTTGAAAGACAAAGAAAAAGTGAATCAAATGATTGAAAGCAAACAATGTTATCAATACCCTAAATTGATCTTTTTTCTTGTCGTCGCTATAAATTTGTTTGAGACCAAAATAACCAATCATTAACAAGATGATTAGGTTAATTGCGGATGCTACTCTGCCGGAATTGCGCGCGCATTTATCAAAAATAAATTCTGAATGAATTGAAAAGAAATTTCCCCGATCTATTGTCGAAGTCCAATAGGACCACAAATAAATGATACCTTCTAAACCAATTATTAAAATAATTAGAAGCGGTAATTTGTTTTTTGTCAGCATGTTGTATGCGAATTAGTGCACAAACTGAACGGCTAGATCAAGATTTTATTGCAAAGAACTTGTGTAGTTGTCCAAACTTTTTCGTGTTTCAAAAACAACATCGCGTGTATATTACATCAAATTTATCCGCATTAGAATGTAAGGTCATCTATAAACAGATAGAGAAAAATAAATACACCAATTAAAAGAGTACCAATAACTAAGCAGAAATTTCGGAAAGTTTTATCAAAACCTGGTACGCTAAAACTATATAAGCCATAGATTATTAAGACTATACCTAACAAAAGAATTCCAATAACAACAATTAAAAAGAAGAAAAACAGAAATATTCCGAACATAAAAACAGAAATTAGTTGTTACACTTTTGGTTTAGCAATTAAATATAACAATTTATTTAACCGATAAAAAGTATAGAAGTTGATAAATTGTGAGTAGTAAAACAAGATGATACGATAGCTAATTACTGCTACTTCACATTTTGTAGGCGAACTAATTCTTGTAAAAAGAAATTTTTCTCTCTTGGTTGTTCTTCCCAAATGAAATTATTGGTAACAAAATCCAATTTTAAACTTTTTCCTGGAATACAGAACGATTTCCCTTTGTAAGTTTGATTAAACAAGAATTTTTTTTCGTTGAAATCGATCGTATTGACTTCGTTATAAGGAATACAAATCTCAATCGGTACTTTATTGCGTAGACTTCTGTATTGTAATAGCAATGAGTTTGATGGATCATCAAATTGAAAGGCAATGATATAATTTCTATTTCTGAAGTAAAGTAGGATTATTACAGCCACGACAGTAGGTAACATGCAGATTGATCCAAAAATGAAAGCATTTTCAAAAAGAAATGCTAAATAATTTGTTTTGGTTCTCGTATCCACTTTGCCTGTCAAGTAAAAAACAACAATACCTGCGCCAACAAAAGTGATAACGCTAATTATTATGATTTCAAAAATCAAGTAAGCAAAATAATTCTCATTCTTTGTTTTGGAAGTTATCATTTTTTCGTTTAAATAATAAGTTATGGTCTTTAAATTCGATTAAAGGTGGAAAACCAATTTTTGGTGTGCCAATTTGTGTAATAATCATCAAATTATCTGATTCAATATTCCAATAACACCAATCTTCGGACATTTTATATTCCCATTTACCATGTTTAAAAATAGATTTATTATTTTCAGTTATTTTCCACGTATAATCTTCATTAATGGTCAATTTGTAATTATCTGAATAATACTCACCAACAAGTAATAGTTCATTTTTGGAGAAAATTGCATTGTATCCAATCCAATTAGACAACACAAATCCGATACTAATAGCACCCAAAACGACTTTAAAAAAAGTTGTTAGACTTAGCTTTTTCTCAGTAATGTTTTTTATTCCTTTGTAGAACAGGATCAAACCAATTAATCCAATAAGAAATAAAAGCAGTATAATAACACCTGCAAAAAGTGGGAGTATATCTGGTCTAATTATTTGCATTTTATTTGTTTTGCCAAGTTTTAATATTTGCCAAAATTAAAATTGAAAGAATAGCAAAAATCATTGAATAATAAAAAAAGGTCATTTGAGGTATAGGTCCATGATTCGCTAGTTTTGTACTCATTTCAATTAACACTAAAATTCCAATTGCGAATAAACTAAAAACTATATTTCTCACCTTATTTATCCAACTTCTCTTTGTAAAACTTGTAATTACTATTAATACAGTAAAACCTAAAACAAAAAACACCCCCATGTTTTCGTACCAATAATTTGTTGTTTCAAAAAACACTTCCTTCCTATTCCATTCATTAACAATTTCTCCGCTTACTGTTTTTGAATAAGGAAAGAACAATGAAATGATAGCGATTAAATAAAACAGCGCAATTGCAATATCGATATTGGTAATTTTCTTCATTTGTTTTTCGAATTTGGTTCATTTGATTGAACGGTCTTTAAATTGGAAAGGCGCCTAACAAGTATAGTGAATTTTTGCGTTTTTGTTTACTTGGTGTTATCACTTTTATTGCCTTTATACCCTTTCAATAGGAGGTTTCCTTTCATCACAGTAATTATTATTGTCATTAGCATGGGACCTACAAAGATTATCCATTCATCAGGTTCCTCCATGAAAATTATCCATTTCCACGCGTTAATGCCACCTTCAATTGAGTGAAACAGGATGAATCCGATTATTCCCACTAATAAAAAAACGAAATTGATGCATTCACCTTTCAATTTTTTATCTGTTTTCAAGTTCATAATGAGTCCAATATATCCAATTATTCCAAATACCATTGCTAGTCCAATCGGGATATTATTGCTGTCAAAATTTGTCAACATGTTTTTCAGACCATAGATACTTAAAAACAACCAAAACGTCATTGGAATAAGGGTAATAGTTGTCAAAATGATAGTGATTGTTTCTCTCTTCATTTATGTTTTATGTGCGTGTTTTTTCAAGTGATTCAACGAACTAAATTTAACCTTTTTTTTGCTAAAACGCACTAGATTTGTCGCTAGTTAATGAGGGGATTATTAGCTGGTTCACGTTCATTTTTCGGTTGAAATAAATTCAATAGTTTGTTTTGCTGGTGGAGGTGAAACTTGATCAAATCCAATTTTCCAGTTGATTCGATCGCCATTGTATGGACTGTTGGAAAGTTTTGCATATCCAACATATTTTTCCTCTTCGGTACATCTTCTAATACCAACTAGAAAATCTTTTTTTGTGCTGAAAAATTTTCTTAAAATTGGTAATGCGTCATTTCTAATTGTATCGGTAGGAGAGGAGAAAGTAACCAAATTTTTACCAGATATTTTACCAGATAAAAAATTGTTTCTACTTGTTTTGTCCTTCAAAAACTGTTCTAACCCAGCTAATTTTATTTCAATCAGACTATCAGGAGTAATGTATAGTCTGGGTGGTTTTGTGAAATCTATTCCATAACCGCAGCTGTACCACACAAATTTATCGTGATAAAAAATCGTTGAATTATTAATTAAAATAAAGTTGTGACTTCCATAAAAAAACGGAGTTTCAATTGATTGCGGGTCACTCGTTGTTTTGTGTTGCTTCGTCAGGTCTTTTATGACAAAATATTGTTCCTTTTCCGAGTGATTGGTACAACTAAAAAGAAAAATAAAACAAATAAACAAACCAATATATTGGTTCATTTTAGTAGCTGATTTAATCAGCGCATCCAATTTATCTTTGCTGCAAGGTAATGACCAAAATGTTTTCTGTTGCTTCATTTCGTAACATGTTTTAATGCACGTTTATTAGTTAACGCCAAGTTTTTGCTTTAAAGCTTTCAATAAACGTTGTTCCGAAGATAAACTTATTTTCTTTTAAAATAGACGTTGTTGCGAAGTCAACTGAGAATTATGTATTGATCGTGTACGAGTTAAAAAATGTATTTCAAACGATAAGTTGCTGATTTATTAACGTTTATTTGTACTGGTTTTGTTGATAACTTTGGATTTTGGTTTATATTTGTATCAATTAAGACAATCAGATATGAAAAAGAAAACATTTAGCACTAATTTTTTATTGCCGAAGAACAATTTCTTTATTGGTATGGGGTCTGTACTCAATTTGGGGGGTAATTATTTTAACTACAAAACCTCAAACAGTGAGGTTGAAGCAGATAAAAAAGCTTTATTTTCTGATTGGTGGAATGTTGGGAATGATATAGATTCAATCCTTAAAAACACGTTGAAAGACAAATATTCTAAAAAATTCTAGTCCTTAATTTAATTTTTTGTCTGTGAACAATTTACAAACCGAAAACTTAATTGATGACGATTCTAATGAAAATTTAGAAGAATTAGAGCAAGAATTAGTTCAAGTAAATCCTAAAATATTTCAAGGGGTTAATAAAAGAAAGAAAACAGAAATTTTGAAAAGTGTTTCTGTTACGATGATGCATTCTGGTCCTTTACCAGATCCGCAAACATTGAGTTCGTATAATCAACTCATTCCTGAAGGTGCAGATAGAATCATGAAAATGGCTGAAAAACAGCAAGAGCACAGGATGAAAATTGAACGTACAGCAATTGGTCGTCAAACATTTCAGAGTTTTATGGGACAGATTTTCGGCTTTCTAATCGGTCTTTCTGGAATTGGAAGCGGAACATTTTTAGCGTATAACGGTTTCACTACTGTTGGAACAGTAATCGCAGGAGGTACTGTAGTCAGTTTAGTATCTGTTTTTGTTATTGGAAGAAATTCAAGAAAGTAAATCGTATAAAAATTATTTTGTAAATCTTGTACAATATACAATTGTCTATCATTAGTAACGAGCACTTACAAGAACAGTAATAAATTAACCAGCTCATTTGAGCCTGCTGAACTGACCATACTAATTTTGCATTATTTTTTTTGTGTCATGATGTGTTCAAAGTATTGTCCATTAAATTGGTAAAGTAAGTATCTGTCTGTTACTTCACCGTTTTCATATACAATTGGGATGTAAATAATTTTATTTTCCGCATCATATTTAATTAATTCCAGGGGTCTTTCAGGTCTATCTACTACACTAAAAAAGTCAAGATTGATACTTATTTCGTTTAGCAGTTCTGTCTTCGTTTTGAATATTTTTATTGTATCGTTGAGCTTATTGTTTTCAATTGTAAATGCTTTGATTGATTGACTGATGTCTTTAGTTGAATAAATCCCATTGTTTATTGCCAAGTAATACGTTCTGTCCTTTTCTTTTAATGTAAATAGTTGTGAGTAATATGGAACATAATTTTCTTCTCCGTCCAATGCTGTGTCGCGTTTAACATTAGCATAAATATTATTTGCTGATTTGAATTGATAAATATTTTCAAAATCGTGCATTGTACCACCAAGCCTCGTGTCCCAACTGTAAATTCTGAGCAAGTTGTCGTCTGATGTTACAATGTAAATAGCTTTCGTTAATGAATCAAAGTTGTAAGTTAACGTTAACGGGTAATTTGAAGTGTAGCGCAGCATTTTTTCTCTAAACAACCGGTTGTCGCTTTCAAGATTATCCCAAGCAATTGTGTCTGCGTCAAACCTGTCAGAAAGAATTCTTTTGTATGCTTGTTGCAGCTCATTTTCAATTTCTTGAATAGTCTGACCGAATAAATTTGCCGACAGAAAAAAAAGAATCGATGTTATTAGTAGTAGTTTCAATTGTCTCGTTGTTTTTTGATAAAATTAGCTTTTAGTTTTATTTTGTAATAATGAATACAACCAGCGTGACAATAATCAGTGAAAATAAGAGCAGTGCAAAAATTTTTAAAAAAGTATTGGATAATATTTCCCGCCCAACAGAGGAATATTGATTTTCATATTTTTCTTTTATCACAATCCGCATTTGGTCAATATTTCTATGTTTGATCAACATAGAAACCCATCCAACTATTGTAAATAGCACATCTCCTAATATAAATTCCATTGTTCTAACATTACTGATAAGTCGCTGTATTCTTCAGCAAATGCTCCGTCAAGTGGCTCAAACTTATGCTCAAATTCTTTGAAATATTGCCTTGCTTTTTCGTTGCCGGAAATTGCCGC
Organism: Fluviicola sp.; assembly: GCA_017983675.1. GTDB lineage: Bacteria > Bacteroidota > Bacteroidia > Flavobacteriales_D > Crocinitomicaceae > Fluviicola. Next base: position 13,454 of record JAGOAZ010000008.1, on the reverse strand, counting down.
AATGAACAATTTATTTGCAATTTCCATTTTGCTGTCGTTTAGTCCAGACTTTGCTGTTTCGTATGATTTTAAAACTAATTCGATTTCGTTTTGGTTATATTTTCTGATTTGTCGGTTAACCACAATTTTTCTAACAAGTTTTTGCCCACTGAAATAGATCTTTTCAGTAGTCCAAACGGTTTCTGTAACTTCAAAATTCTTTCCAGTCGGCAGGTTTTGAAGTTGGTTTACCAATAATGTGTCTTTGTTAACGTTTAGTCGGCAAGTTAGCACAGCACCCCAAAAGTCAATAATGGTATCTTGTCCGCATACTGCAAGAATGAATTCAGAAAATGATGCTGGTTTGCTGTCTGGATTTTTATAACCACATAAAACGATTGTCTTACCGTTTGAAAGTTGAAAAATCGCGTCAGCTGTTGTTCCAGCAAATTCAGTTATAGGGCAATCGCAAGATGCTGTATTCGATTGACCGAAAACAGCTGCCGACAGAAAAAAAAGAATCGAAGTTATTAGTAGTTGTTTCAATTGTCTCGTTGTTTTTGATAAAATTAGCTTTTAGTTTTATTTTGTAACAATGAATACAACCAGCGTTACAATAATCATTGAAAATATGAGCATTGTATGTTTTTTATTTAAATAGGAGTTATTTCGAGCAGAGCGTTTTTGTAAACTACTTTAAATACTGCTGATTCATTTTCTATGATTGCTTCGAAAGGTTCGGCTTTGATTTTAATATCGGTTGGAAACCAAGTTTCTTTTAACTGGTAATTTGGAATTAAAAAAATTCCTTCTGCTGAACCATTTGTACCGAATCTTGTGTAATTGCCTTTATAAAACATTGACCCAATTTTTTTTTCAAGTTGAGAATTGATTTTTACGATGTCTTCTGTCCCAATTCCAATTTCATTTATACCAAGAACCATCTTCAAATCAAATGCTGAATCCACCTCGTTTTTTAGTTCATAACGCACAATAAACTCAGCTATATTTCCACCACCATCATAAAAATAGAAAGAGTCGGCATTCCAATCGTCAAAGTGAACAATTTTTTCACCCTTCTCTACATCAATAGTTTCTGTTCTTTTGTTCATCCATGCTAATGACTCCAATAATTTATTAGAAGGAAGTAAAAAGCAATAATGATAAAAGTGAATATTTTCTGATGAACAGAATTTTAGTTTACTCTCACCGATTTTAAAGCAAATTTCAATTACGTTTTCATCAAATAATTCAAAACCTAAAACGTTCAAAAAAAAATCTTTTTGCTTCTCAAGTTGATTTGTATATAATGTAAGCTCTCTTATTTTCATACATTTAATGTTTTGTTCAAGTGGTCTTTGTTATTAATTATTGCAAAACGAAATTGATTGCCATTATGGATTTTATCGGTTGTTGTTGTTTCGTTTGTGGCATTAGTTGGTTTTCGAGGATGTTGCTTTTGAATAACGAATGAGAATTTCTCCTGTTTCGTCCAAAAGTTCAAGATGACCAGTTGAATCCATGCGGTAACATTTTGAAAAGTTGCCATCAGGTATTAGGTTTTCTTGAACTTGTGTTTTCAATTATTGTAAAAAACAGGTAACTGACAACTGTTGAAATTCCAAAAATTAATACCAACATCAAAAAAGAATTGCCTGAGATTGAAAAAAAATAAGTTTTACCTGTAATTATTTCGAAATAATAATGTAGATTATTAAAGTAAAAAAAAAGCACACTATTTTTCAAGATATTCTGTAAAAATCTATTAATCAATATTATTTGCAAAATTAAAATCAAGATTAAACAAAATTCAACACGACCACTTATTATCTTATTAATGTCGCTTTCAATTAAAATTCTATTATGATTGACAAGAAAATGCGATACAATAACAACACATAATATAGAATAAATATATCTTGGGTTTTGTTTATTAATAAACAGCTTTATATTTTCAAGACGACTTAGCATTGTTATTATATCTCTTTTTTTTCTTTAATGTTGTAATTGGAATTTGATTGCCATTATGGATTTTATCGGTTGTTGTTGTTTCGTTTGTGAAATTAGTTGATTTTCGAGGATGTTGCTTTTGAATAACGAATGAGAATTTCTCCTGTTTCATCCAAAAGTTCAAGATGACCAGTTGAATCCAAGCTGTAAGCCCAGCCGAAAGGTTCGTCTTCAATGCGATACATGCTATTTCCTGATTTTAGTATGGTTTCATTCAGTTTTTGAAGTCTGTTATTGTTTTTGATGTACTGATTTCCATCAGACATTTCAATAATTTCAAAATAAGATTCTTCTTTCAAATTTGTAAAAGGTTGGTTGAACCAGCAGCCAATTACTTTCCGTTCATATAATCGATAGATAGCTTTTTGTTTTTGAATAAAGCTTGATAAATGACTAACAATTGAATCAGCATCTTTACCAGACAATTTATTCATCAAACGAGGGTATTTCATCTCTTGATTTAATAACGAATAATTGTAAAAACAGATAGAAACACCTTCCAATTCATATGCAGGAAAATTTCCGCCTAGTTTATTTATGGCACCTCCTAAAGCTGAACATTTTTCTATAATGGGCCAATAAATCAATAAACTGGAACTCAAATTTGAATGGATTAAATTAAGAACAGGCAGTACATTTTGAAATCGATTATAACCAATTGTGTCGTGAATTTGGAATAATAATACGGTTCGAATCATTAAATCCAATGATAGTGAATCACTTTTGAAAAAATCCTGTTCCTGAATCAATTTTTTCTGATCAATTTCATATAATTTGTTCCAATAAAGCTCGATTTCATTCACTGTTTTTAAATTATAGATTTCAGTTTTATACTGCTCTATAGGAATTTGTGTGAAGCAATCTTGAATAAGAATTAGAAATATTGATAAAATAGTTATCCGTTTCATAATTATTGCTTTAGTTTCTAACTCAGATCCAAGCATTGAACCAATTGTTTTACAGTTAAAGATATAATTTTTAGCGAACTATGAGCAGGAAATTAAAATGTTTCATAGCTAAATGCACCGGTAAATTGCGGTTACGAACTGTAATAGCACATAACGTTATCAGTTGATGTATCCACTTATTACTATTTTTGTTCTATTGCCTGCTCTGTAAAACGAAAATCCATTATAAACCATATTGGTTATTGACGTGTCTTGGTCTTGGATGTCAAAGGATTTCATGTTAATCGTGTCGTAATTATAGCTAGGTTCAAATTGCCCATTTCGGATGCACTCGTCATATTTAGTGTCAAAACCGTTGTCAAAAAAAGTTTTTGCAAGCCATTGTGCTTTTTTGATCAGTTCTTTTGTGTTGTCAAAATGAATGGAAGAATACAAGGTTGCAGCGTATCCAAAGTGATTGCAACCACCAATACTTAATTGCAAGGTATCATTATTTTTCAATCTGGTTGTTGCACTTTTCTGTTTGCTGTCCCAAACGAATTGAATGTGTTTGTTGTATCTTTTTAAAGCATCTGTTGTGAATTTATACGAATTAGCATCAAAAACGCAGTCATTTTCTTCCAAAAGCGGTTTGTTTTTCTCGTCCAATGTTCGGGTTGCAACTGTGTCATTGTTGGGTTGATTATTTTGTTTAATAGCATTGTCATTGGCACAGCTGCTTATAACAACAACCACAATAAAAAAGGGGAGAAGTTTGCTATTCATTTGTTTTTTTATTGCTAACAAGCTGATTTAAAGTTAATTTTCATAGTAGTTCTTTTGGTTGCTGAATTGTTAAGAAAGCGCCATTAGAACTGCATGTTTTGCAAAATGTTTTTTCATGATATGTTTTCTCTGTTTACCCATTCGTCATAGGAAATTACGCCAAGTTCTGGTCTCGCTTCATCGTCTAAAATTGCAATAAATTCGAGACTATGCCCATCGGGGTCACTAAAATAAATTGATATAGCAGGCATCCATGCAAAAACCATTGGCCTGTCAGTTCCGTCTTTCAAGAAATTGTGTGGGTTTAACCCTTTGCCGTTCAAAAATTCAGTTGCTTGATTTAACAAATAATCTTTGTCACAACGAAATGCAAAATGGCGCTTATCAATTTCTGATTTCGGTTTTTCCCAAAGACCTAACATTGCTTCTTTCGGTTTCCCAATCCAAAAAAAAGCTGCTCTTCTTTTTTCTTCAAAATAGCATTGTTCAAGCCCAAGTACATTTTTATAAAAGTCAATTGATTGTTCTAACTTTTCAACGAATAAATGAGTTTCATAGAGTCCTTTTATCATAATCTTCAATTCTATTTGTACGATTTCTTACAATGTCAATGATAACACCAATGATAACGAAAATGAAACAACTCAGTGGGAATACCTCAACGATTCCAAAGATGAATTGACCATCATTTGCAGTTTCCCAATTTCTCGAAGTTTTAAGGTAGAAAAAAATTGGAGGAATTATAAAAACTTGAAACGTAAAATAGGTGTAAAGCTTTTTTATAAGTAACTGTTTTTGTTTGAATAGGACTTTAAACATCAAGTATGTTGTTATAATGAAAATTAGCAACAAACTTATCAGCACACTAATTCCAATGGTTTTGTATGGTGAGTTTCCAAAAAACAACAAAAAAACATTTTCCAACAAACCAGGTAAAGTGAGTGTCAACATTGGAATAATAAGCGTGTACGTAGCAATAAAAACAATTCCAGTGAATAACAATCCAATGATTGAGGCAGTATATTTTCCTTCAATTTTAATTTTCATTTGTTTTTTCATTGCTAACAAGCTGATTTAATGTTAATTTTATTTGCGCTTCTAAGCTTGTTTGTTGCTAATTATTCAGACGCTTTTGCCAACTGGTTGTTGTGGAAAGTCTTATTTTTTCGAAATAATATTAATGTTAATACCAATTCTGAAAGCTGATAAATCTGAAAATTTTGATTTGCTCACATTAAAACTGTAACCTAAAAAAACATTCGCTAAGCCATAAACTGAAAAATTGATTTCTGGAGTTATTCTAAAATCATTTTTTCCTGACCGATAATTATTGTGAAAATTCACACCTAATCCGAAAATACTCAAATAGTTCCAATTTAATTTCAATCGCGGTCCAAAAATGATGGAATCTGCTAAAATGATGTCAGTGTAAATGCCACACGAATAATTTGGCTTCGTTTTATTTCCCAAATTGTTACCAATTATACCACCGAATGCAAATCCATAGTTTCCTTGATAATTTATTTCGGCACTAAAGCCACGGTCATGTTTTATCTCAACGATGCTGATACTATTTTCATTTCTCGAAGTTGTGGTTTGAGAAAAAGCCATCGTGAATAAATACAAACTCAACATGGTCAGGATTAATTTTTTCATTTTTTTAAGTATTTAAAAGGTAATTAAGGCACATAACGTTTTACAAAAAAGCTTACACCCATCGGTTCACAAATTAGCCCAGGTTGTTATTTTCGGTAGGAAAATAATTAATCCGATTGTTAATGCAGTCAGAGCACTTACAAGAACGGCCGCAGCTGCTAAATCCTTTATTTTCTTAATATGATTGTTTTGTTCTGTTGTCAAAAAGTCTGCAATATTTTCAACGGCAGTGTTTATGATTTCTGCTGTAACTACCAATCCAATTGAAAAGATTATGGCAAACCATTCGTAGGTATTTAATTTAAAAAGTAGTGCTGCAATTACGACTAATACGCTCGCAAAAAAATGAATTCGTGAATTATGTTCTTCATGGAATAAAATGCGAAGGCCATTGAATGCAAATCCAAAACTTTTAATTCTTTTTGCAATTGAAAAATTTACTTTTTTCATCTCATTTTATTTTTAGTCAATCTCACTGATAATTTATAGTGTGGTTAACAGTTAGCAGCTAGGCGATGGGGCCCTTACCGAACTTGTCATACAGCGAATTTCAATGCTCTTTTTTTCTATTTTTCATAAACAGCATGACGTTTTTCGCATACAATTTAGTGTATAAAATTAATAGAACAAATCCTCCAGGAATAGTTAACATTGCCAACCATCCAAATGAAACTATCCCACTATTACCTTCATTTACAGGATGTCCTTTAATGATTCCCTCGAAATAACCGCCAACAATTGCAATGATAAGAGGTAATAAAGCAAAAAAGATAATTATCAAATAACCGATTATTATTTTGAAAAGATCGGCTGTTTTTTTTATTGCTAAAAATTTTGCGATTAATGTCATTTTTTCAGATTTCATTTGCACATATTTTTTCTTATCAATTCCCGACCATTATGTTCAGTACATGAAACTAATGAGATCAAACATACAACGGCAAGAATTTTTGTCATCTGTTAATTTTGTTTTTTTAAGTTGCAATTGCTACTAACGGTTTGGAACGATTTCTAGTGCAGTTTGAAACCACTTTCACCTAAATGCTCCTAACAATAATACACTATTTATTGGACTTTTGCTAAGAAAAAAACTATCTTTCGTCCAGTTGCTGTGCTTGACGAAAGGGAGCAATCGCTTTTTGCAAACCACCTGACACCTGATCGTTTTGTCCAAAGTTTACGCTGTTATTCAATGGGTTAGTTATAAATTTTAGTTAAAATAGGGGAGATTTCAAGTTCATTCCAAAAAGTGGGTATGTCCTTTCCATTAAATAAAATGTATCCCCAAGCGTTTAAAAATTTCTTTTGGTCTAATATTATTTTTGTTCCGTTATTTTTTTTGAAAACAAGATATCTTTTATCTCTAAAAAAATAAGTGTGTGGAATTTTTCTTTTTTTAAGGGAATCGATAAAAATGCTTTCGTAATATAGATTGTCGTCTAATACTGTGTTCCAACCGTCTTCACCTAAATTTCTTTGATATTTTTCTAATATTTTACTGTGCGGCATTATAGAAAGAACAGTAGATTTATTTATAACAATTGAATTTGTCGAGTCAAGGGTTAAATCAGTATTACTAACTAGTGCAAAATCCAATTTAAAATCACGGTTTTTTTCTCGTTTGCTTGCAAAGAAAATAGAATCACTTTTGATAGCTGAATCCGTAACAAATAAATCGTTTTCGGCTTTTTGACCATTTTCAATTTTAGTTTTTTCAGCTTTTGCAGCAATCTTATTGTTTTGACTACAGCTAACTAAAATCATGAAAAGTAGCGTAATAAATAATAGTTTCATGGTTTAATTATTGGTTTTTACTTTAATCGAAGTTCAAATTAGTAGTGAACCCGCTTTTTTCCGTCAGATTTGAATACTGCAATGTTATTCGTCCTTGTAATGTTCTATTCCTATTGATTGAAAGAAATTATAAATCAATTCGTATTTTCCATCGCAAAACTTCCCTACGTTTTCAGGAGGTAATGTTGTGACCGTTTTCTTGCATTCAAGGCAAATTTCAATAAATGAAATTACTTTTTCAGATTTATTCAAAAAAATTATTGCATGTCTAGGAAAATAACAACCAACTTGAGACTCATTGAATGAAGTTGTTTTATCGGAATAATTATAATTAAAAAGTATGTTTGTTAAACCCTCAATTTGTGATGTTGTCAAAAGAATATTTTCAATTGTCTGGCTGTGAACAATTGTGTCATTTTCAATTGGTGCTTTTCCAAGTTTTGAATTAAATGAAACCACACGAATGCTTTCAGCCTGATTAAAAGGGAAAATTTGAAGGCGTTGACTTGTCGTTAATTTTCCATTATCATAGCATTTTTCATCATCATTTATACTATTGGGAGAAGGCGGTGAATCGAAGCTTCTTTTTATTGAATTACATTGACTGAAGATGAGCACTATCAATGCGGTAATTACAATTGAGATACTATTATGTGATTGCTTTATCATGTAAATAAGGTATAACGGTTTTCAACTAGGCTATGATGCCTAACAAATCTAGTACTTTTTGCGCTTTTGATTAGTTGGTGTTATAAGAAGTTTATTATTTTCCCTCCGTTGTCAAGGAACAAATTGTCAATATTAATATGGTTAATACCTGTTTCATTCATTGTTACTTACAAATTGTATCAGTGAAAGTTTCCGTTTTTCCTTCTATTATTTCAGTGTTGTCTTGTCTAAATCTGTATTTAATTTCATAAATATCTGATAATCTTGAATAACAGTTTTTGTGTCCTTTATCAAATAAATCCTCATCATACTCGGACTTTGTTTTTACCAATAAATCTTTCAAAGCATTCGAATAAAAAAGCAATTCATCTTGCCCATGACCGCCATCGCCACCAACTGATGCGATCATGACAACATCAATAATTTTGTCGTTTTCTTTATCATAAGTATAGTGGTAATAATTGTCATAGCCAACTTCATCGTTGTGAATAATTGTAAATGAAACAAACTCGTCGAACTCAACAAAATCAAAGAAGTAGTAGCGAGAATATTTATCATACACCATTTTAAAATCGTTAATGTTCTTGATAGCGTATTTTGCTAAATATTTTTTGAAAAATTCTGATTGAATAAGTTTTGTTTTATCGTTAAATCCATAATCCAGATTGTAATTTGATTTTCTTTTTTCACAATTATTGATGATTACTTCTATCGGAAAATTTGTTGGTTTTGTTTCTTCGATAGCGTTTGTTGAATTCTTGTTATGCGTTGGAGTTACTTTTTTATCTTCACTACAACCCATTAGGATAAACATTAAGCAATATATTTTAAGAGTACACTTCATATTGGCATAAACGTTATGTCGAATAGGTAAATTATCCGACCCTTTAAATTATTCGTTGTTCCGAAGTTACTATTATTTTCTATTTAAAAAACCGTTTTTCTTTGCCATAATTACGGATTTTTTGCTTGACGTGTGTTAGTTGCATTTCATTTTAAAATATTATTTAATGAAATTGATTTCTTTTTTGTTTGCACGTCACCCCGCCTGACACAAAAACCGTGTCAGCAGCAGTGAATCTATTTATTATCTATTTCATTTTCAAATAGTTCGTGTAGTTTTTGTTGTAAAAGTTTCTTGTCTGGTAATTGTGTTTTATATTCTGAAACCATTGTTGGTGAAAGACTTCTACTTAAAGCATATTCAACAACTTCACTGTCTTTATCCTTGCATAGCAAAACTCCAATGCTCGGATTTTCGTTTGCCTTTCTCACGTCTCTGTCCAATGCTTCCAAGTAAAAGTTAAGCTGTCCCAAGTGGTCGGGCTTGAATTTGTCTGCTTTGAGTTCAAATGCCACTAAGCATTGTAGACCACGGTGGTAAAAAAGCAAGTCAATGTAAAAGTCGCTGTTACCAACTTGCAACTTATATTCTTCTCCTATGAACAAAAAGTCTTTACCGAGTTCAAGAATGAAATTTTTCATTAGTCTTACAAGTCCTCGTTGTAAATCGCTTTCACTATGTAAGTCAGGTAAGTTTAAAAATTCAAATACATAACTGTCTTTGAAGGTGTTTGAAAGGTCGTGATTAGTTTCTCTCAACGCTGTCGAGCGAATTGAGTTTCCAATCATTGTCCGCTCAAAAAGGCTAGCAGAAATTTGTCGCTCAAGTTCCCTGAAACTATAGTTTTCCTTTTTAGCCAGTTTCAAATAAAACTCCCTTTCTTCAACAGTCTTGCATCTTGAAAATATAGCCAAATTGTGCGACCAACTAATTTCTCTCAACAGTGTTGAGAGTTTTGGAAAGTCCTTATAAGTCTCGTAAAACTGCTTCATTCTCCAAATATTTTTGTCGGAGAAGCCTTTTATTTCTGGTTCTTGCGTCTGTATGAAATTGGATAATTCTGTCACCACAGAGTCGCCCCATTCTGATTGTTCAATTTTCTTGCTGATATGTTCTCCGATATTCCAATAGAGGTTTATTAATTCAGCGTTTACGGCTTTTACAGCATTAGTCCGAGATTGTTTTATTAGTTGAATTATGTCCGTAAAGCGATTGTCCATTATTTAGTTCTATATGCTATAAATTTATGTTATTTTCAGTCGTGTTTCTATTCTTAGTTGTCAGTTTTTTAGCATTGGCAATAACGTTTTCACAACTCGCGAAGGAGCCTCTTTTATGCAGCGTTTCCTTCCAGTGGTTTTATGTCATTTAATTCTTTCTCCTTTTGATTTTTCTCTTCTTCAAGATCATAATCAGCTTGTAAACCCAACCAAAACTTTGCGCTTGTCCCGAAAAATTTAGCAAAACGCAACGCAGTATCAGCGGTTATTCGTCTGTTGCCTTTGATTATTTCAGATATGCGTGTTTGGGGAAGAAATGTCGCCTTTGCTAGACGATAAGCAGAAATTTCCATTGGAATTAAGAATTCCTCCAGTAGAATTTCACCAGGATGTATATTGCGCAACTTTTCCATATCTTCATTATTAATGGTAATCAACTATTTTAACATCGTATGAATCATTATTAAGCCATTGAAAGATGATTCTCCATTGATTATTTATTCGAATACTATAATAATCTTCAAGGTTACCTTTCAATTTTTCCAGTCTGTTTGCAGGTGGAATTCTTAAGTCATTCACATCTTGTGCATTATTAAGCATCCTGAATTTTCTGCGCGCTACATCCTGAATTTCGTTTGGCAATTTTTTCGACCGAATTCCATTCCAAATTTTTTCGGATTCGTTATCGCCAAAAGTCTTTATCATTAATATTGATTTACGTTACTAACGCCAAAAGTAAGTATTTATTTTTGATTGAGTAAATATTTCTTGCTGGGTGCGTTTAGCGGGGGTGGTTTATGGTGTATAAAGGTTAGGAGCCTGGCGAAGAAGCCGGTTTTTAGATTAGTATTATTTGTGATCCAAGATCGTTTTGTTTTCAATTATTAGTTTTCCGCAACTGAAATTACGGATTTTTTGCTTGACGTGTGTTAGGGGTTCGTGTTTCTTTTTGGTCTGCTCATGTGTTTACAAACTTCATCTAAAATATTATTACTTCTTGCTGCGGCATAAACTCCTCGACTAGCTTTTCGGAATTCATTTCTGGAATTATAACCAAGAGCAACTTTTCTTATTTCCTCAATAGTATATTTTTTATGTTGCAGTCGAACCATATGAGAACAAACAGAATCTAATATTCCTTGTCGATGTGCTGCATTATAAGCACCATTACTCTTTAATTGAAATTGTGAAGGAGTTGTATATTTTAGTGCTTCTATTTTTATTTCTTCAATTGTGTAAGGTTTACGTGTTAGTCTTTCCATATGCGAACAGATGTCGTCAATTACTCCAAGTCTTATAGCTGCTTGATATGCACCGTCTTTTTTTAATCTGAACTCATTTCGTGTTTTATATTTTAACGCAATCATTTTTAAAGTTTCAATCTCATATGGCTCAATTTTCTTTATAGTCATATGAATACAAACCTTCTTTAAAATACGTCTTCTTTGTGCTGCCGCATATAAATTTGGATTTCGTTCTTTGAATTCAGATCGACTCTGATATTTCAAAGCTTCTTGTGTCAATTCCTCCTCTGTATATTTTTCATCGCCTCCTCCAAGTCCACCGCCTTTAGCAATATTCAATACTCGCCATCCATTTATAAAATATTGATGGATTTTTTCACTTTCCATCTTAGCAGCGAAATCTGCTTCATAATATTGATTGTCGGTGAGATAATTATATGATACATTTTGGGAAAATAAATCCTTCAATTTTTTATTATGAGAATTAAGTAAATGAGTAGATTTTCTATGCACTAGATTGTAAGATAATCCCACATAAACAGTTTTTATTTCAGGGAATTCAAAAATATAAACGCCTCTTTTTTTTCGATTTCCTACTGCGTGCATGTGTGAGCAAATATCGTCCAATAAATTCCTTTTTAAAGCAACTTGATATGCTCCATATTCAGCCTTTCTAAAACTAATACGGGTTTGGTATTTTAATGCTACCTGTTGTAATTCAGTTAATGTGTACTTATCATGTGACAGTTTTTCCATATGAGTACATAGGTCATCTAAAATCCCACGTCGTGCTGCTGCGTGATATGCACTATTACTTTTTTTATAGAATTCAGACCTTGTTTTATATTTACTAGCCTCAATTTCAATTTCTTCAATAGTAAAGGTAATCCGTTGAAGGCGATGCATATGTGAACAGACATCATTCATTACCCCATTTCTCAAAGCAGCGTCATAAGCGCCAGAACTTTTTTTTCTAAATTCGGAGCGAGTAGAGTACTTTAAGGCCTCACTTTTAATAATTTCTAATGTGTATTTTTTTCTCACTAAGTATATTCAAATTGTGTCTGTCGGTTAATTATACTTCGGGCTTCATCATGACCCCTAACGTTTCGCAGCTACACGAGATTTGGGAAAAAGTACGCCTTAACTTTCGGTTAATGACAGAATTTTCAAGTACAAAACAAACTTTAAAGTTTGCCTAAAACCCAAATCTCTTGTAACTGCTGTTGTGTGCTGTACTTTTTTATTTTTTTGCTATTTTTTTAATTTACTATCTATACGATGTATCATATTTTCATTTTTCATTTTTGAAATTTCTTTCTCAAAAAATTCTCTTTCTATATCTAATTTTTCGCGGAATAAATCTCTCTTATTTTCAGATTCTCTTTGTTTTAAAAGATAAAACATTGCTCCAGTTGTTAAACTAATAATAAACCCTATCAGAATATACATTAAACTGCTTTTGTCTTTATAAATCAATTGTTGTATTTCATCTCTAAAAAAACCATAAAACACCAATGCAATACCCATCAAAAAATATATTGGCAAAACAAGTCTTATCATTTTTATTCTGGCGTGAGATTTCGACCATTTATTACGAATTATAACTCTTTCATATATTTCTTCTATATCAGATGCAGTAATTTCAATTGATTCCTCGCCTGGGTAATTTTTAGAGTCTTTAATTTCCTCTTCCAATCTTTGTTTAAAGTTATTTAATATGCTCTCAATTTTTTTTGAGGCAGATTCTGTATATATAATTGATTTTTCCATTTTCTAGTTTTTTGATGTTTTGCGAACAATAAATAATCCAACACCTATTACTGCTGCTATGACAAAAAATATTGTATAGTGACTAGGTGCATCTTTAGAAGTTGCTTGAGAAGCTAAATACCCACAAGCTGCGGTAATTAAATATTCAAATGCTTGTAACCATAATTTCCATTTTGGTATTACATCATCTCCAAAACTTGCAGAAATTACTTTAACTGCCGTTTGTACATTTTCGTAATTTATTTCTACTGGTGAATCATTTGATTTTCTTGCTTCGCCAAATTTCTTTGATTTTTCAAACAATACATTAGAATATTCAGAAACTGTATTTTCGTACCTTTTAACACCCGATTCAGTAAATCCAGAGTCAATAAGTTTTTGTTTATCTATTTGAATTAAACTCATTCTTTTATCATATTTATTGTTTTAATATATTATTTCTCGATTTGCATTAGTATAGCACACAACGGTTTGCTGCCAGGCGTTCGGCCCGACTCTTTAAATAAATTATAATTTCGAAGTTAAACATATTTTCTTTCAAATTTTCCGTTCTTTCGAAGTAGGATTGGGAGGGTTGGCGCTTGACAGCGGT
>JAGOAZ010000034.1 GCA_017983675.1 Fluviicola sp. | reverse complement strand
CTTAACATCGAACGAAAACCGACAACTTCACCTTCACGGGCAATGTGTACAATTTGCTCTTTTCCTTCGTCGCCTAATGCGTAAATCTTCACTTTCCCATGATTGATGCAAAAAACACCACGTGGAAAACTTCCTTCTACAAACAACGATTGATTTTTCTTGTAAAAATGACACGACTTGTGTACGTCAAATTCCGATACGTCATTTCCATGAATAGCAGAAAAAATGCCGCTTTCACGAACACTACAGGATGCACAGGAAACATGTTTATGCGATTTATCAATCATAGTCGTGCGCTAATTTTTTATCGTAACAAATATAGCCTTTTGAAATTTAAAATAAAAGCTGATGCGCATCATTTTTTCAGCAAGTTATCCACCGTATTTTTGCAGAAATATCATTCAATGGAAACAACTTCACTCGTCAGCAAATACAACGTTCCTGGACCAAGATATACTTCTTATCCTACCGTTCCTTATTGGAGTAAAACGAGTTGGGAAACAAACGATTGGATTGAAACTGTTAAAAAAGGATTGGTGTTGGATGGCGCGAATACAATTGGGATTTATATCCACCTGCCCTATTGTGATGCGTTGTGTACCTTTTGTGGTTGCCACAAGCATATCACTACGAATCACCAAGTTGAATCGCCATACATTGATGCTGTTTTAAAAGAATGGAACTTGCTGTTAATGGAATTGCCAAATGGAATAAAAATAAACAGTATTCATTTGGGTGGTGGAACGCCGACATTCTTTTCTCCAACTGAATTAGCAAGATTAATCACTGGTATAATCACTAAAACACCCTTAACTGCTGGCGCAGAGCTAGGCTTCGAAGCTCATCCGAAATCGACAAGTGAAGCACATTTGTTTGAACTTAATCAATTAGGATTTACACGCGTCAGTTTTGGTATTCAAGATTACGATCCCATTGTTCAAACTGCCATTCACCGCACGCAATCGTTTGAAGAAGTTGCTCTTGTTCATGGACAAGCGAAAGAAAATGGGTACACATCCATTAGTCACGATTTAGTCTTTGGCTTGCCGAAACAAACGATTTGTGGATTTAGAAAAACAGTCGAGAAAACAATTTCGTTACTTCCGGAGCGCATTTCTTTGTACAGCTATGCCCATGTTCCATGGATTAAAGGTACAGGGCAACGCGGTTTCGATGAAAACGATTTACCTTCTGGAACTACCAAACGTGCATTGTACGAAATGGCGAAAAGCATGTTTACGGAAGCAGGTTATGTCGAGATTGGCATGGATCACTTTGCTTTACCTTCAGATGAAATGGCAATCGCTGCCCAGAAGAAACAATTACACCGAAACTTCATGGGTTATACCACCCAAAATTCACCTGTTTTGATTGGATTAGGTATGTCAGCAATTTCTGATGCTTGGTTTGGTTTTGCACAAAACGAACACAGTGTAAAAGGGTATCTCGAACGTTTAGCGAATAACGAACTTCCTTTAACTCGTGGACATGAATTAACAGAGGAAGATTTAGAAATTCGTCAGCATATTTTGAACTTGATGTGTCACTTTGAAACAGAAATCAATCCAGGCTCTGTGATCCATTTCGGTGAAATCATTCAACGCCTTTTTCCAATGATAGAAGATGAATTGGTTGCTATTGCAGACAATTACATCCGAGTTACTGAAAAAGGAATTCCCTTTGTACGCAACTGTTGCATGGCGTTTGACGCTTACCTGAAAAACCCCATTTCAAAACCAACTTTTAGTTTAACCGTTTAACAATGAGCGAAGCAAAATATTCTCCTGAAACAGCGAAAAAATGCTTCCATTGTTCGGATGACATCCTTTCAGAACGACTAATTGTTGCGGACAAAGCTTTTTGTTGTAACGGATGCAAACAAGTTTACCTTTTGTTGTCACAACACGAATTAGGTGCTTATTATTTGCAAGATGAAAAAGCTGGAATCAAGCCTGACAACTTGCAAAAGGATTTATTTGCAGTTTTAGACGATAACGAATTAAGAAAGCGTTACATCGATTTTCAAGAAGGATCGATTATTCGTGTTACGCTACATTTACCCCAAATTCACTGTGCAAGTTGTATTTATTTATTGGAACACTTGTCAAAACTCGATGGTGGGATTATTCAATCTACAGTTAATTTCCCGAAACGCTTAGCAACAATCACGATAAACGAAGCAAAAATTCCGTTATCTGGACTTGCTGTGTTGTTGACTAAAATTGGTTATTCTCCCGACTTTTCGACGGATAAAAAAAATGAAACCACAATCGATAAACGCCAACTTTACCAATTAGGTTTTGCGGGATTTGCCTTTGGTAGTATCATGTTGTGGAGTTTTCCAGAATATTTGGGAATCGATGAAACATATACTGGATTCCGTAATTTAAGTGCCTATTTATCATTACTTGTTTCCATTCCTGTTCTTTTTTATTCCGCACAAGATTATTTTAAATCCGCTATTGGTGCCATTCGCATCAAAACACTCAACTTAGATATTCCAATTGCAATCGGAATTATTGCATTATACGCAAGAAGTGTGGTTGCGATTCTAGCAAACGAAGGTCCTGGATACATGGATTCTTTTGCTGGATTTGTGTTTTTCCTACTTATCGGTAAATGGTTTCAGAACAAAACCTACCGTTGGCTTTCTTTTGAACGTGATTTTTCTTCTTATTTCCCTATTGCAGTCGTTAAAAAAATGGAAGACACAACGGTACTATGTCCAATTGAAGAATTAGCTATCGGTGATGAAATCATCATTCGCAACGAGGAAATCATCCCTTGTGACAGTGTGTTGAATTCAGATAAAGCAACCATCGATTTTAGTTTTGTGACAGGTGAAGCGGATTGGATAGCGAAAACGAATGGAGATACTGTTTTTGCAGGTGGGAAAGTTTGCGGAGATAATGCAACAATGACGGTTATCAAAACAACTTCACGCAGCGAATTAACACAATTGTGGAACGAACAACATTCCAAAAAAGTGGAACTTACGTTTCAAAGCAGACAAGACCGCATATCTCGGTATTTTATTGCAGCTGTTTTATTGATTTCCGTTTCTGCAGCAATCGCTTGGTATTTTATCAATCCGCGGTTAATTCCTGAGATTGTTACTGCGGTTTTAATTGTTGCTTGTCCGTGTGCTTTGGCACTTTCTGTTCCATTTACTTATGGAAACATCATGCGTCAATTGGGTAAAAAAGGTTTTTACTTACG
>JAGOAZ010000019.1 GCA_017983675.1 Fluviicola sp. | reverse complement strand
TAACTTATTTATATATCTCATAAAACAAGACAAATACACACCTATTAAGTTGTATACGTCTAGTTTCAATGCGACTTATTTTCAAATATACTTTTTTTCTGCAACTCACCAAAAGGGCTTTTTTCATTGCTCTTCGCTTCGATTGATTCAACGAACAATTTTTCTATTGAAAAAAAGAAACCCCGACCCCCGATTGGAGCGGCATCATTTTTTATTATTGACTGAGATTTTTGAATGTAGACTGAGGTTCTCGAATGTAGACTGAGGTTCTCGAAGTCTACATTCGGAATCGGTCTACCATAAAAAATATACAGCGGAAAGCGGGAAATGGGCGCCAAAAAATCACACACATCACTCCTAACCGTTTCTTTCAGCTGAAAATCAGCTCGTTTAAGCTTAAAAAATCCTGCTTTTTATTTGTTTCTAGTTGAGAAATCACTATCTTCGCGCCCTCAAAAGTGAGGAAACTGCAATTTTTCGCATAACGCAGTTACGTTAAATAATCTTTCAAGATGCGCGAAAAGTCTTGAAATACAAGTAAAAAGCCTTATTACATGGCAAAGCAAATTAACACGCAGGGTTCTGCGGATTTCGATTGGGATGCATTAGCATTAGACGGGTACACATTGGTACAACGTTCTGAAATGTCAGACGTTTACGAAAAAACCCTAACTTCTATCAACGAGAAAGAAGTAATCGAAGGAACTGTTATCGCAGTTTCTAAAAAAGAAGTAATCATTAATGTTGGTTACAAATCAGAAGGGGTTGTTCCTGCTTCTGAATTCCGTTACAACCCGGAATTAAAAGTTGGTGATGCAGTAGACGTATTCGTAGAATGCCAAGAAGACAAATCAGGTCAATTGGTTATCTCTCACCGTACGGCTCGTATGCACAAAGCTTGGATCCGTGTGAACGACGTATTACGTACAGGTGAAATCATTACTGGTTTCGTTAAATGTCGTACGAAAGGTGGTTTAATCGTAGATGTATTTGGTATCGAAGCTTTCTTACCAGGTTCTCAAATCGATGTGAAACCTATTCGTGATTACGATATTTACGTAGGTAAAAACATGGAATTCAAAGTTGTTAAAATCAACCAAGAGTTTAGAAACGTAGTTGTTTCTCACAAAGCGTTGATCGAAGCAGAATTAGAAGAACAGAAAAAACAAATCATCTCTGGCCTAGAGAAAGGACAAGTATTAGAAGGTACTGTGAAAAACATTACTTCTTACGGTGTGTTCATTGACTTAGGTGGTGTAGATGGATTGATTCACATTACTGACCTTTCTTGGGGTCGCGTAAATCACCCAGAAGAAATCGTTGAGTTAGATCAAAAATTAAATGTAGTTATTTTAGATTTTGATGATGACAAAAAACGTATCGCTTTAGGTTTAAAACAATTACAACCACATCCATGGGACGCATTGAATACAGAATTAGCTGTAGGAGATAAAATCGCTGGTAAAGTTGTTGTTTTAGCTGATTACGGTGCATTTATCGAAATCGCTGCTGGCGTTGAAGGTTTGATCCACGTTTCAGAAATGAGCTGGTCACAACACTTGCGTTCTGCACAAGATTTCATGACTGTTGGTGATACTGTTGAAGCAGTTATCTTAACATTGGACCGCGAAGAGCGTAAAATGTCATTGGGTATCAAACAATTGATGCCAGATCCATGGTCTGAAATCGAAGCGAAATACGCTGCTGGTACAAAACACGATGCAAAAGTTCGTAACTTCACTAACTTCGGTGTATTTGTTGAATTAGAAGAAGGAGTTGATGGATTAATCCACATTTCTGACCTTTCTTGGCAAAAGAAAATCAAACACCCTTCTGAGTTCTGCAAAGTAGGTGATGAAATGCAAGTTGTTGTTTTAGAAATCGATCGTGAAAACCGTCGTATTTCTTTAGGACACAAACAATTGGAAGAAAATCCATGGGATGTATTTGAAACTATCTTCGGAGAAGGTTCAGTTCACCAAGGAACAATTGTTGAAACAAAAGATAAAGCTGGTGTAGTTGCACTTCCTTACGGTGTAGAAGGTATTTGTCCTTCTAAACACTTACGTAAAGAAGATGGTTCTAACGCGAAAATCGAAGAAACGTTGGATTTCAAAGTAATTGAATTCAACAAAGATTCTAAGAAAATCGTTGTTTCTCACACACGTACTTTCGAGGAAGGTGTTGACGAGAAACCAGTGAAAGCTGCAAGTGCTTCTGGTAAAAAAGGAGCAACTGGAGGTGGCGGTTCTGCTACTTCTCAAGCTGTAAAAGCAATCAACCAAAGCAATGAAAAATCAACGTTAGGTGATTTGGATGCATTGGCTGCGTTGAAAGAGAAAATGGAAGGCGGAGAATAATCCCCCTCTACTCATACAGAAAGTCCTGATAGCAATATCAGGACTTTTTTTTTGTTCAAAGAATTATTTTTTTTATTTTTATAGTACTATGTATTGCAAAGTACTAAAGATTACATATATTTGTAAAAAAAATAATAATAAAATGAATATTGATAATACACAAGCTCAAATGCGCAAAGGAATCCTGGAATTCTGTATTTTGAATATTCTATCAACGCAAGAAGCATATCCATCTGAGATTTTGGAACAATTAAAAAAAGCCAAATTAATTGTTGTCGAAGGAACCCTCTACCCGCTTTTAACGCGTTTGAAGAATTCAGAATTACTGACCTACCGTTGGGAAGAATCAACTTCGGGTCCTCCACGGAAATATTATTCCATCACTCCATTTGGAGAAGCATCACTCACTCAATTACAAGCAACTTGGGACGAACTAGTCGCTGCTGTTAACTCATTAAAAAAATAAGTATGAAAAAGACAATTTCAATTCATTTAGGAAGACAACAATTCATCATCGAAGAAGATGCCTTCAGCCGCTTGAATGATTATTTAAAAACCTTGGAAGCTTCTTTTAACAACGAAGACGGCAGTCTCGAAATCATGGAAGACATTGAGATGCGTTGCGCTGAATTATTGAGTCAACAAACAGCGAATGGCCAACAAGTTGTTACGTTAAAAGAAGTAACCGAAGCAATTGAATCATTGGGGCATCCGGATGAAATCAATGAACCAATAGATGAAAACACCGCGCATCAAACCAACAACTTCCAACAAACGGAAAGTGGTCCAGCACCGAAAAGATTATACAGAGATGTTGAAAACGGAAGCATTGCTGGGGTTTGTACGGGATTGGCAAATTACTTAGCCATCGATCCTGTCATCGTGAAAATTATTTTCATTTTACTCCTGTTTCTTGGATTTGGTGGATTAACGTACATCGTCTTGTGGATTGTTGTTCCGAATGCGAAAACGCCAGCTGACAAGTTGAAAATGAAAGGACAAGCCGTTACCGTTGAATCAATTAAAAGCGAAATTGAAAATGCGGCAAAACGTTTTGAAAAATCAGCCAATTCTTTCGCACACAAAGTCGATCAAAAAGGCAGTCAATTATCGAATCGTTTTGAAAACATCGGACTTGTTTTAGGAAAAGTATTTGGTGTGATTTTTATTTTCTTTTCGTTTACATCCTTGATTTCCTTCATTTTATTGCAGAGTGGAAACATTGAAGTCGTTCCAGTTTCTGGCGATGCTACGTATACCTCTTTGCGTTCGTTGTTGCATTTAGCTGTTCCATCTAATCAAGCATTTCAATTGTTTTGGGCGGCAATTTGGTTAATCGGCTTAGGTTTCCCCTTGTTTTTCATGACATTAGGAATCCGCATGTTGTTGGGGAAAGCGAAACGCATCATTACGTTTACGCTACTTACAATTGCCGCAAGTATTGTTATCGGGATTATTGTTGCTGTTTTTGGTGGGGTTACTATCGCACGTGATTACTCTGTCGTTACAGAAATTGAAAACACCACGTTGACAAGTTCAGCTGATAGTTTGTTTTTGGAAGAATTACCAACGATTAGCAACAACAAGAAAATCGTTACTTCAAAAGGAATCGACTTCATTCAAATTGAAAACAAGCGTATCATTTCTGAAGGGGTGAATTTCACATTCCGCAATTCATCAGACAGTTTATTCCATGTGCATCAACTATTCACATCACATGGTGAAACAAGAAAAAAAGCTATTCACCGTGCAACAGCCATCAATCATTTGATGAAAATCAAGGGAAATAAATTACTTATTTCTCCCTTTTACAGTTCCCCAATAACGAATGGAATCAGTGGACATAACGTTGAAATTATCATTGAAGTTCCGACAAATAAAAAACTATTTATCAACAACATAGCAACCGAACCTACAACAACTTCACACGGTATGATTTATGCGGGTGAACCGATTAATCATTGGATTATCGGGGAAGATGATTACTAATATCAAATAGAACAATTAAAGCTCGTCAATTGGCGGGCTTTTTTATTATAGCTACTATCTCTAAACAATCACTACATTTTATTAACATTGGTTATCGATACTGAGAAAATCGTTTTATCTTTGGTGTATGAAGTGGGTTTATCCTGAGTTTTTATTTGCCCTTGCGGTTATTCTTATTCCGCTTTTAATTCATCTTTTCCATTTCAAAAGATACAAAACTGTTTTCTTTTCAAGTTTAACGTTCTTAAAATCAATTGAACAAGAGCAAAAAAGCACGCGTAAATTAAAACGATGGATTATTTTCGCATTACGTGCTTTGGCATTCGCATGCATCGTTTTCGCATTTGCACAACCCTACAAACCGCTTTCAGGAAACAAACAAACGGCTGCGCAACCTATAATTGGGATATTTCTAGACAATTCATTTTCCATGTCTCAAATTGGTGAAAATGGCGAGTTGTTATCACAAGCCAAAGAACTCGCAAAATCGATTGGAGAAAAAGCACCACGTGATGCACGTTTCATTTTGTTTACAAACGATTTAAGTGGTGATGAAAAACAAGTGCATACGAAAGCGGCTTTGATCGAACAGTTAGATAAAATCACGTATTCACCCCTCGTACGTTCGTTCAATGATGTTGCAAATTGGTGGCAGCAATACATTTCAGATGCAAAACGTAATGGCAGTCGTATTTCGACAGCTCAACTTGTTTATTTGTCTGATTTTCAAAAAAATACTTTTGGGAAAATAACCGCTAAACAATTCCCGAACAACTTCGTTTATCCCGTTATTCTAAAACCTGTTGCGCAATCGAACTTATACATTGATTCCATTTGGTTTGAAAGTCCAACACATAAATTGAACCGCAAGGAAACTGTTTTTGTTCGCGTTAAAAACGAAGGAAAAGAAATTGCCAAAAACACGGAGGTTTCGTTGAAAATCGGTAAAATGCAACGCGATTTGTTTGCACACCTTTCAACTAATGGAACAGATACCGTTGAATTGAGCTATTTCAACAATCAAACAGGAATGATTGCTTGTAGCGCCACTATCAATGACAAACAACTCATGCAAGACGACGCGTTTTACTTTAATTACGAAGTAAAAAAGCAAGCAACTGTTTTATTAATCAATGGCGAAGATGCTGTTTCAAACATTGAACGTGTTTTGAAACTCGATAATTTTTACGCCACGAAATCGATCGGTAAAAACGAGCGCATAGCAAGCGAAAGCAGTGATTTGATTATTCTTAATGGCTTGAATAATATTTCGCCAAACCTCCAATCCCAACTCGTTGAAGCTGCGAAAAATGGCGTGACATTATTACTTTTCCCAGGAAAAAATGCAACCATCAGCGCTTGGAACAATTTGTTATCGAACCTTGCAATGCCGCAACTAAGCGGTTTGTACGAAGCAGATTTATCGGTGCAATCAATCACTACGTCGGATGCTTATTTTGATGGTGTTTTTGAAAAAAAACCAGATAACATTTCGCTTCCCGCTGCAAAAAAGAGTTACCGAACAACCAAAAACAGCACCACGCAAGCAGTTGATTTAATGCGTTTTCAAAATGGCGCTCCTTTCTTTACGAAAAGCACAGGAAAGTATCCCGTTTATCTCGCTTCCGTTTCGTTGGACAATGAACACAGTTCATTTACTAGTAATCAATTATTTTCAACAATAATTTTACGAACAGCTGAATTGAGTCAACAAAGTCGTCCGTATTTTTTAACGATTGGAAATAGCAAAGCCTACCCTGTCACTTCTGAAAACACCAACAACGATCAACCGTTCCATATCATTGGTTCTTCTTGTGATTACATTCCAAGAACCTTGACACAAAAAAACAACACACTCCTTTCCATTCAAGGAATTGAAGCGATTCGTCGCTTGGTTGCTGGAAATTATTCGATTCAAAAAGGAAGTGATGCTTGCGGAAAATTATCTTTGAATTACGATAGAAAAGAATCAAAAATCGCAGCGTTTACAAGCAGTGAATTAGCTCAAGAATTTTCTGACGCAGCATATAAAGTAGAAAAAATATCCGATGCACTTGGTTGGTCAGGCGCATCATTTTTAACATTGACGCAACCCATCTCCTATTGGAAATGGTGTGTTATTTTTGCGCTTGTCTTTTTGTTAGCAGAAATGGCCGTCATACATTTATTAAAAAAGTAAAGGGTAAATAAGATGAAAATACTCGTGAAAAACGCTACAATCGTTGACAAACAATCCAGCTTGAACAATCAAACGGGTGATTTGCTAATCGTTGACGGAGTCATTCAAGCGTTTGAAAAACAACTAACAGCAGAAGATGCGCTGGTTGTTGACGAAGCAAACGTGAAAGTTTCAATGGGATGGGTTGATTTAAAAGCACATTTCAGCGATCCAGGTGAAGAACACAAGTCAACTATCCAATCTGGACTTGATGCTGCTGCATTTGGCGGATTTACTCATGTTGCTGCTTTACCTTCCACGCACCCCGTTGTTGACAACAAAACGATTGTGGAATATATTTTGCGAAAAGCAGAAAACGCAGTTACTTCCATTCATCCAATGGGTTGTATCACAAAAGGAAATGATGGTTCGCATTTGGCAGAAATGTTTGATATGAATCAGTCTGGAGTGAAATTGTTTTCTGACGATATGCAAGCAGTCAATGGTGGAATTCTCTACCGCGCTTTGTTGTACGCCAAAAACTTTGACGGTACTATTGTCACTTTTCCACACGATAAATCTATTTCCGGATCAGGAATGGTCAACGAAGGCGAAGCATCTACAAAAACAGGCTTAAAAGCTGATCCAACAATTAGTGAAATCATTCAATTGGAACGCAATATCCGCTTGTTGGAATACACGGGTGGAAAACTACATGTAACAGGACTTTCCTGCGCTGAATCGGTTGCTTTGATTCGTGCAGCGAAACAAAAAGGACTGGATATCAGCGCTGACGTTCATGCGCAACATTTGATCTATAACGAAACTGCTGTGTTGAATTTTGATGTCAATTTCAAAGTCATGCCGCCGTTCAGAACAGAAAACGACCGCTTAGCGTTGTGGGCTGGCTTGAAAGATGGCACAATTGATTGCATCGTTTCCGATCACCATCCAAACGATAGCGAAGAAACTGACTTGGAATTCGACTTAGCAAATTTTGGAAACAGTACATTACAAACCTTGTTTAGTGAATTGCGTGCTTGTCCAGAATTTGATTTAAACACTGTCGTTCAAGCACTAACTTCCAAAAGTCGCGCATTATTAAATTTGGGGAACCAATCGATTGAAATTGGACAACAAGCAGATATTACCATTTTTAGTTTGGACAAAAAGTGGACGTTTGATGCGTCAAATAATCAAATCGCAACAACAAATTCGCCTGTTTACAAAAAAGAATTGAGCGGATACGTTTATGGAATTGTGAATAATGGTAAATTCGCATTGAAAGAAATCGAAGCATGAATCAAAAGCGTTCCTTCATAAAGAATTTTTGGAAAGAGAAAAAAATGGTTGGGTCAATGACGCCTAGCTCACGATTTCTTGCGAAGAAAATGCTCGATCCGATTGATTTTCAATCAGCAAAGGTGATTATTGAGTTGGGACCTGGAACAGGGGTTTTCACACGAAAAATCATTGAGAAAATGCGTCCAGATGCGTTATTCTTGATTTTCGAATTGAATGAAAACTTCATTTCGTTGTTGCAAAAGAAAATTAACGATCCACGCGTACATTTGATTCATGATTCTGCAGAAAAAATGCACGAATATTTAGTAAAAAACGGCGTGGAAAAAGCCGATGCTATTATTTCTTCTTTGCCTTTGGCGAATTTCCCTGAAGCATTGCGCACGAGTTTGATTCAAGAAAGTCATGCAGTTTTGAATGATAACGCACGATTTATTCAATTTCAATATTCGTTGAACGCGAAGAAATCGATAAAAAAAGTATTTCAAAACGTATCAATTTCATTTACACCGGCAAACTTCCCTCCTGCATTTATCTATACGTGCAGTAAATAACAAACAAAAAATTAATAAAATCACACAAACAATGAGCGCAGAAAAAACAAAATGTCTGATTATTGGATCTGGTCCAGCGGGATATACAGCAGCAATATATGCAGCACGTGCAGACATGCACCCAATCATGTACCAAGGAATGCAACCTGGAGGACAGTTAACGACAACGAACGAAGTTGAAAACTTTCCTGGATATCCTGATGGAATTTCTGGACCTGAGATGATGGTTCAATTAGAAGCACAAGCGAAACGTTTTGAAACTGATATTCGTTCTGGATTTATCACACGTGTTGATTTCTCTGGAGATGTGCACAAATGTTGGACAGAAAGCGGTCACGAAATTCATGCCGATACCATTATCATTTCAACTGGAGCATCTGCAAAATACTTAGGATTACCTTCCGAACAACATTATTTATCAATTGGTGGTGGTGTTTCTGCTTGTGCAGTTTGCGACGGATTCTTCTACCGCGGGCAAGAAGTTGTCATCGTTGGTGCAGGAGATTCAGCTTGTGAAGAAGCTCATTACTTATCGAAATTATGTTCGAAAGTGACGATGTTGGTGCGAACAGATGTATTTAGAGCGTCTAAAATCATGGCTGATCGTGTGCGCAACACAGAAAACATCACGATTTTACACAATACTGAAACAGCAGAAGTGTTAGGTGATGGAAATGGTGTTACCGCTGCTAAAGTTAAAAACAACGTGACTGGTGAAGAAATGGACATTCCTTGTACTGGATTTTTCGTTGCTATTGGTCACAAACCAAACACAGATATTTTCAAAGACTTCATCAACTTAGATGAAACAGGTTACATCAAATACGAAAAACCAGGAACATCGTATACAAACGTACCAGGTGTATTTGTTGCAGGTGACGCTGCAGATAGAAATTACCGCCAAGCAATTACTGCTGCGGGAACAGGTTGTATGGCTGCTTTAGATGCAGAACGTTACTTGGCTGCAAAAGGTCATTAAATCATAATATTGAACGAAGAAAATGCGTTGCGAAAGTGACGCATTTTTTTTTGTGACGAATTATTTGTTTTTGAAAAACGTCGAGAAATTTCATCACAAACCAAGCTTGCTGTAATTTGGTTCCTGTAAAAATCGTGTGATTCATTATCAACAATGTTCATTTTAAGATCATGTTTTAAACTCCAGTCGAGACTTGGTTTAAACAGGTCATTTTCCGCATAAAACAAATTGATTTCACAAGTTGGTCGAACTTCTTCGAATCTTAATCTAGTTGACGAGATGGTGGTCAAACTTTCAACATTCAACCCCTCAAGAATTGCTTTCCATGCAATTAATCCACCAATGCTAAAACCCAAAATATGATTACAAGCAATTTCTTTTTGAAGTAATTTACTGACCGCTCTTTCTACTCCACCATTCATGAATTGTTGATGAATTTTTTCTTGCGAATTGTCAACAACCGTTATTTCAGCCAATTCACAACAATCATAAAAGATCACTTCAAAATGATTTTCTAAAGCTGCAACATAGTGACTTATCCAATTTGAATTTCGTTTTCCCCATAAATCGGAAAGTAGAATTATTTTATCCATTGATTTTAAACTATGAAAAATTACAAAATAAACTGCTATAATTCTTTTCTGAAATAATATTTCGCATGGCCTTTCGGGTAATCAAGCTCAACTCCAATCCTTTTGAAGCCTATTTTTTCATAAAAACCTGGTGCTTGAAATGAAAATGTGTCCAAACTGATAAAACTGCAATTTCTTTTTAGTGCTTCATGTTCCGCTGCCATCATTAAACGACTCCCAATTCCTTGGTTTCTGTTTTCGCTTTTTACAACAAATGTTTTAATTTCAAGCGTTCCCCAAATCGACCGACCATATAAACCACCAATAATTTCATCAAAGTCGTTCCGTACGATTATTTCAATGGGCTTATCATTTTCGTGGTTTTGAACGTGTATCTTGTTGAATTCAACAAGCATTTCAACTACTTTATCATAAGCTTTTTGTTCGATAAGGTCACTGACATTTATTTTCATTATTGAATATTTTAACTGATGAAATGCTCAAAATAGTAAGTTCTACGTTCATAAAACTAGTCACATCAGAATTTGATAAAAATCATTTCAACCCTCTTTACTTCTTTTCGTAATATCCTTTGAGTGTTAACCCCGAGTTACTGATGGTTAACAATTTATTGACCAATTCTTTTGCTGCTTTTAAATACCATTTCTTACTGATGTTAACGCGTAGTTTTTCATCTGAATTGTCATTTGCAATGATTCGTTCGTTCGACATTTTCTTAGATGTTTTTATGCGTGTAATACTTATTCCAGTAGACAAAAACTTAACTTTTCGAAAACCATTTTGAGTGATCATTCGATTTAACGTCTTTTTGATATAATAGGACAAATGTTCTGGATACGTTATCACATCGTAATCAGATTTTAGGTAATAACGCATGAGGGAATTAAAGTTTGGAGTTGTGCAATAGAATAACCCATCTTTTCGTAAAAATTGATGTATCAGTTGCAATTCTTCATTGGGATTATTGATATGCTCCAGCACTTCAAATGAGGTAATTACATCGAATGACTCGTTAGTGAAAAGCTCAGGTGTCAATTGACCTTTGCGCATTTCAACGCCTTCTTTTTCACAAATTGAAACAGCAGTTTCTGAATATTCAGTTCCGTAAACTTCCCACCCTCTTTTTTTTGCTTGAATTAAAAAATACCCCATGCCACAGCCAACATCTAACAGTTTGTTTGTTTTTCTGTATTGCTCGAATTCGTCCAACAACAAGTTGTATCGTTCAATTGTCAAAGGCGATAAATATTGTTCGGAAGCATACGAATACGTTTTGTAATGCGCGTCTAATTCATCGAATGTTGGAATTTGTTCCATAAAAACAAACCCGCATTTTTTGCATTTGATTAATCCTTTGCTTTCGTAGTAGTTCGCTAATTGTTTGATATTATTCGATTTACAAACCAAACAAGTTGTATGTTGTTGCATTGTCTCTGTTAAAAGTGATTGTCAAATATAAGCAATGAGTTGCATGCTCGAAACAAAAAAAATAACTGGTGCATCGTTTAATTCAAATCGATTAGGTTGTTTTATCATTCAGGTATTCAGCCGTGAAATGAATTAGCTCTTTGGGTTGTGTGAATTTTTCCATGTTGTATTTATCTGAATTTCCTTTTGGAATGGATAAGGATTGCCAATTATTTTGCTGGAGCATTTTATTAATAAAATAATGCGACTGATTTTCTGAATTCTTTTTTTTAAAAGCAAACCATTTGTTTTCAATTTTTGAATAACGTTCTGCCTTATTAATCTACATTTTCAACTAACTTTACAGAAAAAACATCATGTCGGACTTGTCTCCCATTCGAATAAACAAATATTTAAGTGAAATTGGCTTTTGCTCGCGCAGAGCAGCTGATAAACTAATCGATGAAGGTCGTGTAACCGTTAATGGACAACTGCCTGAAATGGGAACAAAAGTGTTGCCAACTGACATCATTTGTGTTGATGGGAAAGCGCTTGAACAAGACAAAGAAACACCTGTTTACATCGCTTTCAATAAACCAATGGGGATTGTTTGTACAACGGACAATCGTTTTGAACCAAATAATATTATCGACTTCATCAATTATCCTACACGTATTTTTCCTATTGGTCGCTTGGACAAACCAAGTCAAGGATTGATTCTTTTGACAAACGATGGTGATATCGTCAACAAAATATTGCGTGCGCGTAACAACCACGAAAAAGAATACATTGTAACTGTCGACCGACCAATTACACCACAATTTGTTCGTGAAATGTCCAATGGAATTCCAATTTTAGATACCGTTACTCGGAATTGCGAAGTGGAGAAAATTGGAGATACTACTTTTCGTATTGTGTTGACGCAAGGACTAAATCGTCAAATACGCCGCATGTGTGAATACTTGGATTACGAAGTGGTTCGATTGAAACGCATCCGCATCATGAACATTGAATTGGACATTCCCTTGGGTCAATGGCGCCATTTAACAGCTGATGAATTGGCTGAAATCAATGGGCTAATTGTCAATTCATCAAAAACAGTTGAAGATTTTAGCGAAGAAATGGATTAAAAAGTAAAGCCTGTTCCCGATTTCTCAGAAACAGGCTAATATTGATTTTTTCTGATATTGTGGTAATTACAAAATGCTTCTTTTCGATTTCGCTCCATCTTCCGTTTGAATGAGTAGCTTCTTTGGTTTTGTAGCGTATTTCAATTTTGATAAGCCATTCACTTTTCCTGTTAATGAATTTGTTGGATTAATTGTCGCTTTCGAAATGCCGTCAATTTGAACACGGGCATACGTTAAGTCCAATTTTTTCGCTTTCAATTTAGTGATTCCATCTTGGGTTAAGTCTAAGCTTGTTGCTTTTCCGCTTAATTCAAGTTCACTAACGCCATCGAGTTTTAGTTTCAAATAATTAACTGTTAATTCGGACTCAAAATCAATGGCACCTTCGATAGCTAAAAACAACGAATCGCTTTCAATTTTCCCTTTATTATCAGATGCACCATTCATGGAAAAATCTAATTTTTGTGCCTTAATATCGAAATTTATCGAAGCAGCGTCATTGATTTTTAACACAGCTGTTGTTGTTGATACATTCAACATTAAATCGCACGCTTCATTCGATTCAATTAACAAGGATTTTGTTGTTAATGAGTCTAAATGTGCATTACAGACTTCTTTTTGAATAAATGTTAAGGCATCAAGTGTTATAGGGCCTTCCAGTGAAAAGTCGCATATTCCTTTCAAACTAATGTATTTAATGTCAGGAACAGTGATTTGATAATCAGAAATAGACAAACCTGTCGAATCCGATGTATTATCGAAATAAACTGCATTTTGCTTGAAAGTATACGCTTTTTCGTTTTCATCATCTGGTACAAGTGCTGTAATTTTAAATGTTGGACCTTGTACCAAAACAATATTGAAATTCCCTTTAATGATGATGGAATCAATTGTAGTGGATGTTAGCGATTGAGGAACGAAACTTTGCTCTGTTTGTTGCGGTATTGATTTGAAAGCTAGCACTTCAGGTGACATAAAAGGATCCAAAGCAACTGGTAAAACGTGTGAATTGATAGCTACAATGTTTGCTGTTTCTTGAAGTATAACTGGGGGATTTTGTTCCTTTTGGAAAGTTAATTCCCTTTTCTTTTTTTCAGGATTTTCTTTTGCACTCAATAATGCTACTGCTACGATTGTTCCTACTGTAAATGCGGCTGTTACGATACTCATAAGGATAGTTTTTTTAATTACTAATAGTTTAATGTGATACAATATTCCAGCCCAAAATCCGATTTTTACAGCACCAGAAATCCAACGATCCACATCATTCACATGTGTAGACAAAGGTTCGTTTTTTGCAAGCGCGAAAAGTTTATTCAAAGCATCATCATTCATAGCGCAATGGTATTAAAGGATTCTTGAAGTTGTAATAAGTGAGCTAAAGCTTTACGTCCACGTGAAAGTTGTTGTTTGATTGCATCTTCTGATTTATTGTGCAATTGCGCAATCTCTCGAATTGAAAAACCTGAAATTTCGAAAAGTATCAGACATTCGCGTTGATTTTCTGGCAATTTCGCTAACATAGCGTACAACTGTTCCACTTCAAAATGTTGGTCCACCGTCATTTGTTGATCGGCGAAATGGGAAACCGATTCGTCCATCAGATAAATAGGCGACATTTTTCGTTGTGCATTTGCAGCAACGCGAACAGTGATGCCAAACAAAAAATACAAAAACGCGGATTGATCTTTTACTTGTTCAAACTTTTCGAATGCAATCAATAACGCATCGTGCATCAAGTCTTTGAAATCAAGCCGACCATATGCTTTCGCTTTACAGAATCGTTCAAACCGGGCATGCACCGGTTCGTAGTATTCCATAAATCGTTTTTTCTTGCTCACCTTTTAATGTTTCACTTACTCGTATATGTTTCAGTTCGTAAAAAGGTGACAGGTGTTGTTGTTTTTTTTAATTACTTCACCGTCTTCTCCAACATCGGAACAAAACTGAAATCGCCATAATGTTCGTGTTTGTATTCGGTAGCGCTGATTTTAGTAATGCGTAACATTTCTTGTGTATCTAAATCACCTACAGGAATAACCAAATAACCGCCTATTTTCAATTGATCCAACAATGCTTGTGGAACAAATGGCGCACCACAGGTGACTAATATTTTATCAAAAGGAGCGTATGTAGCTTTTCCTTCGTAACCATCACCAAAAAACAATTTCGGAGTGAAATGAAAATGATCAATGATGTGTTTTACTTTTAAAAACAATTCTTTTTGGCGCTCGATTGAGAAAACTTTCGCTCCCATCGCACACAGAATACATGTTTGAAAACCAGAACCTGTCCCGATTTCTAATACTTTTTCTCCTTTTTTTAGTTCCAATAAAGCAGTTTGAAATGCAACTGTGTATGGATGTGAGATGGTTTGCCCCGCTCCTATTTGAAATGCAACGTTCGAATAAGCTTGTTCTTGAAAGACAAGATCCAGAAAAAAATGCCGCGGAACTTCATTGAAGGCTGTTAAAATCCGTTCATCTGAAATTCCTTTCGCTCGCAGTTGATCGATTAACTGCTTACGCATTCCTTTGTGTTTGTATGTATCTTGCATAACACAAAAGTAAGACGATTTACATGAAAAGAGATGTCTCTTCGAAGAAAGTATCTACATTGAATTGTGTATATTTGAAACGCTATTAAATGAAAGAATATGTCAATGGACAAAAAAGAATTGGAATTCAATATCAATGACGACGATATGCGCTTGAAAATTAGCCGCATGGAAGCTCAGTTGCAAAAGATTTACCTTGGTGGTGGCGAAAAACGTATCGCTGCGTTACACGAAAAAGGGAAATTAACTGCTCGTGAACGCATTGATTTATTACTCGACAAAGAAACGCCTCGTTTTGAAGTTGGTGCTTTTGCAGGTTTAGGAATGTACGAAGAACACGGTGGTTGCCCCGCTGCTGGTGTTGTAGTCGTAATTGGATTTGTGAGTGGTAAACAATGTATTGTAGTTGCAAACGATGCGACAGTGAAAGCTGGTGCCTGGTTTCCAATTACCGGAAAGAAAAATTTACGTGCGCAAGAAATTGCCATGGAAAATAAATTACCCATTATCTATTTGGTCGATTCTGCTGGCGTATACTTACCGATGCAAGATGAAATCTTCCCCGACAAAGAACATTTCGGTCGTATCTTCCGCAATAACGCTATAATGAGTTCCATGGGAATTACGCAAATTGCTGCTGTAATGGGCAGTTGTGTGGCTGGTGGAGCATATTTACCGATCATGTCTGATGAATCATTAATTGTCAACAAAACAGGTACTATCTTTTTAGCTGGTTCATACTTGGTGAAAGCTGCAATTGGTGAAACAATTGATAACGAAACGCTTGGTGGTGCAACAACACACACAGAAATATCGGGAGTTTGTGATTACAAAGTCGAAAACGACGAAGAATGTTTGGCAACTATCCGAAAAATGATCGGCCAAATAGGTCGCTCTGAATCGGCTGGATATGATCGCATAGAATCAATTGAGCCAAAAGTTGATCCGAAAAAATTATACGGAATCATTCCTTCAGAACGCTCAAAACCATACGCTATTCACAACGTATTGGAATGTATTTTCGATAACGATTCCATCACTGAATACAAAGCTGATTATGGGAAAACAATCGTTTGTGCCTATGCCCGTTTAGATGGCTGGAGCGTTGGAATTGTTGCGAATGAACGTGAATTATCCAAAAACGCAAAAGGTGAAATGCAATTTGGTGGTGTTATTTACAACGATTCCGCAGACAAAGCAGCACGTTTCATCATGAATTGCAACCAAAAAAATATTCCACTGATCTTTTTTCAAGACGTTTCAGGTTTCATGGTCGGTTCAAAATCCGAACATGCAGGAATCATCAAAGATGGCGCAAAAATGGTCAATGCAATGGCCAATTCTGTCGTTCCAAAATTCACTGTTGTAATCGGGAATTCGTATGGCGCAGGAAATTACGCCATGTGCGGAAAGGCTTATGATCCACGTTTAATTGTTGGTTGGCCAACAGCAGAAATTGCAGTAATGAGTGGCGCAGCAGCAGCAAAAACCTTGTTGCAAATTGAAGTAGCTTCATTAAAAGCGCGTGGTGAAGTAATTACTCCAGAGCGAGAAAATGAATTACTTTCTTCAATAAAAGCACGTTACGATGAGCAAATTTCGCCGTATTATGCTGCTTCCCGTTTGTGGATTGATGCTATCATTGATCCTGCAAAAACACGTGAATTTTTATCGGTAGGAATTGCAATGGCAGCGCACAAAAAAGCTGAAAAGCCTTATAACGTAGGAGTAATTCAAACTTAAAAAACTGACAATATGTATTTTGAATGGCAATTTAAACCGTATTCCGAACTTTCAACAAATGAGTTTCACGATATCATAGGACTGCGTTTGCAGGCTTTTGTAATTGAACAAAACTGTTGTTATTTGGATGTGGACGGAAAAGACAAAAAAGCGTATCATTTATTATTACGCGATGGTAAAGGTGATTTGATAGGTACAACGCGTATTTTGCATCCAGGTGTTTCCTATGCCGAAGTTGCAATCGGACGTGTAGCAATTGCCGCAGCTTACCGTGGTAAAGGTTTGGGGCACGAATTGATGCGTCAATGCAAGCAATTTATTCAAGATGAATTTGGAATCGTTCCTATCCGTTTATCTGCGCAAGCACATTTAGAAAAATTTTATACCTCACATGGATTTGAATCTACTGGGAAACGCTATTTAGAAGACGAAATTCCCCATGTTGAATTATTATTAAATCAATAAACAATGAAAAAACAACTCGTATTCGTTGCTGCAGGAAGCTTTTTGTTTTCTTGTAAACCAACTGATAAAACTGTAGTCACTCCAACCGAGAAAACATCAGTTCAACAAACAACAACTCCAATAAATGGAGCATTGAAAAGCATCGATTTAGCTTACATGGATAAAACGATGAAACCACAAGATGATTTCTTTCAATTTTCGAACGGAACGTGGTGTAAAGAAAATCCAGTTCCTAATGCGGAATCACGTTGGGGAAGTTTCAACGAATTAGACAAAGCGAATAAGGAAAACTTGTTAATGATCTTAACAAAATTCGCTAAAACACCAGCAGCAAAAGGAGCGCAAGAACAATTGTTAGGAGATTATTTCAAGTCGTTTAAAGACATGGAAACACGTAATGCGAAAGGCTATGGTGCAATCAAGTCTAAAATGGCTGCTGTTCAAGCGATACGTTCAAAAGAAGAAATTGCTCGCTTAACAGCTAATCAACACAAAGTTGGTGTTCGTTCATTATTTGGTTTTGGCGTTGGTCAAGACATGAAAAATGTAGAGCGCAATACAGTTTACATCGGACCTAGTGGATTAGGCTTACCAAACAGGGATTACTATTTTCAAGATAACAAGAAAGATATTTGTGAAAAATACGTACACTTTATCACACGTTCTTTCATGATGACAGGTTTAAGCGAAGAACAAGCAAGAACCAAAGCAAAAGCCATTTTTGAATTTGAAAAACAACTTGCGGAAAAAATGCTTGCACCAGATCAAGCGCGTTTACCAGAGAAAACATATAACAAATTTAGCTACGCTGACGCGAAGAAATTATTTCCAAAATTTGATTTTGAAACGTATTTGATAACGCTTGGATCACAAACATTTGACACCATTATTGTGAGTCAACCGGATTATTTGAAACAAGTCAACACGTTGATGGAATCGACTCCAATGGATACGTGGACGAGTTATTTTGAATGGAAAAACTTGAATCATTATGCGGGTGCTTTGGACGATGCTTTCGTGAAAACAAACTTTCAATTTTACGGTCAGGTTTTGAGTGGTAAAAAAGAAATGAAACCAATTGAAGAACGAGCAATTGAAGAAATAACGAATAATACCCTTGGTGAATTATTAGGAAAAGCATTCGTTGAGAAATATTTCTCGTTAGAAGCAAAAAATCGTGTCAACACAATGGTTGATAATCTATTGAAATCGTTCCAAGATCGTATCAAAGGATTGGACTGGATGTCGGAGGCAACTAAAAAAGAAGCGTTAACAAAATTGAATGCGATTGGACGAAAATTAGTTTGTCCGGATGAATGGCGTGATTTTTCTAATCTAACGATTTCAAGTGACGACTACATTGCCAACTTAGATAATATATCACTATTCGAAACGAAAGAAGAATTAGGAAAATTGTACAAACCAGTCAACAAAAAAGAATGGGGAATGCCAGCGCACATGGTGAATGCATACTACCATCCTTTATTGAATGAAATCGCTTTCCCTGCTGGAATTATGCAACCACCGTTTTTTGATGTCAATGCGGAAGATGCTGTGAATTACGGACGTATTGGAATGGTTATCGGACACGAATTCACGCATGGATTTGATGACAACGGTTCTAAATTTGCTGCAAATGGAAGTTACACGAATTGGTGGCAAGAATCGGATCGAAAATTATTCGAAGAACGCACCAAAACGTTGGGACAAACATTTGAAGCTTTTTGTCCAATTGACGGACATTGTGTGAATCCAGATTTAACAATGGGTGAAAATATTGCTGATTTAGGTGGCTTAACAATGGCGTTTTATGCCTACAAAATGACCGATGAATTCAAAAAAGGAGAAATCATCAATGGCTTCACTCCTGCTCAACGTTTTTTCATTGCTTACGCACAATTGTGGAAAATCAACTACACTGAAGCTGAATTGAAAAACAGAATTGCAAATGATTCTCATTCACCAGGAATGTACCGCGTGAATGGACCGTTAATGAATTGCCCGGAATTCTTCGAAGCATTTGGTGTGAAAGAAGGTGACAAAATGCGGAATAAAAAAGAAAAAGTAGCGAAGATTTGGTAATCAAATCCGTTTGATAAATTGAAAAAGCCCGTTGTTAGACGGGCTTTTTTGTTAATTCATGTGCAACATTACTTTTTGTTGCTTTAATTTTTTCACCTCAATCGATTTGCTGTAATTCAATAATTGATTGATTAATGCTGTTGAGGGAATGTTTGCAACTGCTTGATTTGTATCTTCAGTGCTTGTTGGGTATTTTTTCACCATAGGCTTACGTACAATTTTAATTGATAACGCAAGATTTAAACGTTTATTATTTAACGTTTAAAATTAATATCCTCCCCACCATCTTCTTAAGAACCATTCGGTACTAAACAACAGAATAATGACAATGAAAACAAAGGATAAATCGATGAGTGAACGATAACTATTGTCCTCAAATTGAACCGTTGCAATATCATTTCTGGTTTTCAAATAATCGATCAATTCATTGGATTTTTTCAACGGATAAAATTGACCATCAGATTGAAGTGCTAGTTGATTCAATACACTGAAATCAGCGCTCGTTGTTAACGATTCCAAATCAACAGCTTCCACAACAAACGTTCCCGATTTCTTGTATTTGTTTCCATTATTTGTCGCAAGCGCCTCCCATTGATAAGTTCCTGAAGAAAGCATTCCCAAATTCAATTGATAAAAATTAGCGTTTGGTGAAAAGTATGTTTTTGTACTTTTTCCGCCACTTTTACGGTAAGAAAATGAAAGTTGAGGAGTTGTGATCAATTCCATTGCAGCATTGTAAAATTCTGCTTTTATGGAAATATCGTCTGTTTCTAAAAAACGTTTCGGTAAAGTGATTCTGAATGGATCGCTTGATTGTTTCACAGTTAAATACTGCGTAGTCTTTTGAATAAATTCACGAAACCCATTGATTTGCTTCGTCCGCATGAATTCACTCAATTTCCAACGCCAAATTCCTTCTCCCAATAAAACACCAATTTTTGTTTGTTGACTTGTAGCAAAAAAGAACAATGGATCCGATTTTGTGATTTTTCCTATGCGTTGATTCAAGACAACTTCTGCGTTAGCGGGTAATTGATAAGCACCAAATCGTGTTTCTAAAGGTGGGACGAAATTTAAATTATTGCTACAATCAGCCGTGAAATCAAAAGCCGAAAAACCAGCATTAAACGTTGGGTAAACTGTCTCTAATTGGTTCCCTTTTGGTGATTTTAAACCTATCGCTAATGATTGAACAACAGCTGGAGATGTGGTTGGACTTAATAGTAATAAAACCGGTATTTTGTCGCGCAGCAAGCGGTTAAATAATTCCGGATTAGCATTTACTCCATTTTCGTACCAAACAACTAAATCAGGTCGTTGCTTTGGAAACTGAAAATTCTGAACCAAATCGGCATGAACTTGCATGCTTTTATCTTCTTCCAACACATTACGAATTGCTGCCAAATCAGGATGCGGAGCACTGGACAACAATTGAATCGTTGATTTATTATCTAACACCTCGACATAACACGTTTGTTGATTGTTTTGAGTGGTAAACTCCCCAACACGTTTTTCAACTTGAACGGTATAGCGTTGAAATCCTTTTTGGGATGCTTTTACAACAAATAAAACGGTTTGTTGATCAAACAAACTATTTCCACACGTTATTGATTTAGATTGAATTTTCTTTCCGTTTTGCAATAAATGAACTTGAACAGGGCCTTTTGGTATTTTCACCAATTCAACCGTGGCTTCGATAGGAAATTCATTGGATAAAAACGCAACTTCGTTGGCATTCACTGAGCGAATTAATTGATCTTTTTTAGCGATCGTATCACCAATTCCAAGCGCAAATATAGGAACCAAATCTAGTCGTTCAGCTTCGTACATTGGATGAACGCCTTTCGTAGCATTTCCATCAGAAATCAAAGTAATCCCTCCAATGTTTCTGTTAAAATAGGTGTTGTGGATAAATTGAAAACCAGCTGCTAAATCCGTTTCTTTTCCATTCGCTTGTTGCTGATTTTCAAATGGTACAGTCTTCGATCCTACCGCTAATTCAACTAATTCAAAGTCATTCCCAAATTGCGCTTTTAATTGATTTCGAAATGAATTAATTTCTTGGTCAACAGTTGAGCTATCTTTATAATTATGAATGGATTGCGATTGATCTATTAAGGTAATGAATAAAGGTTTTTCTTTGCGGTAAGCAACGGTCTCCCAGATTAATCCCAACAATAAAAAAAGCAAAACAAATAAGCCAAGCCCTCTTAACAAAGCTAAAATTTGTGCTTGCTTCTTTGACCAATCACGTGCTTGATTGGATTTGAAATAATACCAATAGGATAAAAATCCTGCAACAATTAATGCAGGAATCATCCACCACAAAGAATAATCAGATAAATAATTCATTTGTGACGAAATTAATGCTTTTTCAGTTTAATTCGTTAGCGTATATGATATTCCTAAACCTAAAACTGATTTAAATTGTGTCCGAGGACCATTTTTCCCGTTTACATCACGAATAATGATGTCATCATCGTATTGCAGATTCCATTGCAAACTCGCTGAAAACCATTTGTTTACTTTAAAAGCAAAGATGTTTTCAGCATTTATATCGATGTTTTGCGGATTGTTGATATAATTAGAGAAAAGTTCAATTCTCGTTTTCATTTCTATGTTTTCCATGATTTTCTTTTGAAATTTAAACCGCAAATACGAACCAAACTCATTCCGTATCGTTGATCCAAACGTTAAAAGCAGTCCATTTTGATCATAAGTTGCTTTATCCACCCCAAATGCACCGGCATTTGCTAATGTTTTATCGCGTACAACAGTTGTTTTTCCGGCTAGTGGAGAGAAATACAAATTAAACGATTCTTTCGGAGCGTACTCAATACCAAATGAAATAGATAAGTAACCTGGAGCCATGAAAG
Source organism: Fluviicola sp. (assembly GCA_017983675.1). Taxonomy (GTDB): domain Bacteria; phylum Bacteroidota; class Bacteroidia; order Flavobacteriales_D; family Crocinitomicaceae; genus Fluviicola. The sequence goes on along the minus strand of JAGOAZ010000019.1, from coordinate 22,811 downwards.
TTGAAATTTTGACTGAATCATTCGGGAAATTAAATCCATTCAAGGATTGTGTTTTGAAACCACCAGTAACCGTATAAAACCAATGTTTTTTAAAGCGATAACCAAACGTTGATGCCAAATCTATTTTGTCATCTGTTTTCTGCATTCCTTGTTGTTTTCCTGTAGAATCAATGTATTTCAAACCGCCTAGTGCAAACTTCAAATCATTATCCCATTTTACATGTTGTTTGTTGTATTTCAAACTTGCGTCTATAAATCCCAAAACTGATACGTTGTTTCGACCACCTGCTGCCCAATTCACAAATGAAGTTTGCGAACCATTTAAACCAAAAATACTTTTGAATTTCCAGGGGTTTTCCACCTTTTTTGTGGTGTCATTTAATGCGGGCGTCGTAACAGATGTTTGAGCAATAGCAGTGATTGTACAAACAAATAATAGAAGTAGTAGCTTATATTTCATGTGTTTTTTTTGCAAAATTAGGAAACTTCAAGAATATTCAAAGAAACAACAAGCTTGGAATGTCAAAGAATTAAATAAATCTTTAACTTCGTGCTCACAAAATAAAAGCTATGTCGAAAGAAGTATTTATTGTCGCTGCAGTTCGTACCCCAATGGGCGCATTTATGGGAGGTTTGTCTTCTGTTCCTGCAACTCAATTAGGAGCAACAGCAATCAAAGGCGCGTTAGAAAAATCAAATGTAGATCCTTCATTAGTAAATGAAGTATTTATGGGTAATGTACTCCAAGCTGGAGTTGGACAAGCACCTGCTCGTCAAGCTGCATTGGGCGCTGGTCTTCCAAACAACGTACCTTGTACAACTGTCAATAAAGTTTGTGCTTCTGGTATGAAAGCAATCATGCTAGGTGCTCAAACTATCTTAGCTGGTGATAATGAAATCGTTGTTGCTGGTGGAATGGAAAACATGAGCCAAGTTCCTCATTACATCGATGGAAGAAACGGAGTGAAATTTGGAAACATTACAGCTCTAGACGGAATCACAAAAGATGGTTTATTAGACGTTTACAGCAAAGTACCAATGGGTAATTGTGCTGAATTATGCGCAAAAGAACACAACTTTTCTCGTGAAGATCAAGATAACTTTGCAATCAACTCGTACAAAAGAGCAGCTGCTGCATGGGAAGCTGGTCGTTTTAATGATGAAGTTGTTGGCGTATCAGTTCCACAACGAAAAGGTGATCCAATCATCGTGAATCATGACGAAGAATACAAAAATGTATTTTTAGATAAAATCCCTTCTTTACGTCCTGCTTTTGATAAAGAAGGAACGATTACTGCTGCAAATGCTTCTACATTAAATGATGGAGCTTCAGCTGTGATTTTAGCATCAAAAGAAGCTGTTGAGAAATATGGTTTGAAACCAATCGCAAAAATTGTAAGTTACGCTGATGCAGCGCACGAACCTGAATGGTTTACAACTGCTCCATCATTAGCTGTTCCTAAAGCTTTGGCAAAAGCAAACATGACTACTGCTGATGTTGATTTTTGGGAATTAAACCAAGCATTTGCTGTCGTAGGTTTAGCAAATACTAAGATTTTAGGTTTGAATCCTGAAAAAGTTGACGTGAACGGTGGTGCTGTAGCATTGGGTCACCCACTTGGAAATTCAGGTTCACGTATTATCGTTACCTTGATTCATGTATTGAAACAAAATAATGGAAAAATTGGTGGTGCTGCAATCTGTAACGGTGGCGGTGGCGCTTCAGCAATGATTATCGAGAATATTTAATAAGAATACCATGATACTAAAAACGCCAGCTGATTTAGTTGGCGTTTTTTTGTGCTGTATTTTAGCTGAAAAAATATATTTTTTGGGGTAAAAGGGTAATATTACCTTTTTGTATTTTTACTTTTATCGCATATTGCAAATTTGCTAAATCACAAACGCTTATTGTTTCATTTTATCCAAAACCTGTTCGTACAATTGCTCATACATCGGTAATACACTTCCCAATGAAAATGTTTTTGAACGTTCGTGTGCGTTTCTTCTAAATTGAATAAGATCTGAATCATTTTTCAATATACGAATTGAATTTTGTGCCATTTCATCGACATTTCCAACATCGGATAAGAACCCAGAATAGCCCTGAACATTCACTTCCGGTATTCCTCCTGTATTGGAAGAAACAACAGGTACACCTTCAGCCATTGCTTCCAACGCTGCTAAACCAAAACTTTCAGTTTCTGAAGGCAAAAGAAACAAGTCGGATATTTCCAAAATCGGACCCGTTTCTCTGACCTTACCAGTATAAATGATTTTATTGCAAATACCCAGCTCTCGTCCCAAACGTTCAACAAAAGGACGTTCTGGTCCATCGCCACCTAAAATTAATTTGGCTGGAATTTCTTTCTGTACTTGGTGAAAAATACGCACAACATCTTCCACGCGTTTCACTTGACGGAAATTCGAAATGTGACACACTATTCGTTCGTTGTCTTGCGCATAGTGACGTCTTTTTTCTAAATTCATTTCATGCAAAACCGGTTTTACTTGAATGAAATTTGGAATGACATGAATTGCTTGAGTGGTCGCGAAATGTGCAATCGTATCGTTTTTTAAACTTTGAGAAACAGCTGTAACAGCATTTGAAGCATTCAAACAAAACGTAATTACAGGTTCAAACGATGGATCTTTCCCTACAAGCGTAATATCAGTACCATGTAAGGTTGTAATGAATGGAATTTCAATCCCTTGCGATCGCAATATTTGCTGTGCCATAAATGCAGCGGAAGCATGTGGGATTGCGTAATGTACGTGTAACAAATCCAATCCTTCGTACTTGACAACATCCACCATTTTACTTGCCAATTCAGTTTCATAAGGTTGGTACTCAAATAAAGGGTAATCGCTTACTTGTACTTCGTGGTAAAAAATATTCTCGCGAAAACTTCCCAAACGAACGGGTTGTGAATAAGTGATAAAATGAATTTCATGTCCCTTTAAAGCCAAGGCTTTTCCAAGTTCTGTTGCGACAACACCGCTTCCACCAAAAGTTGGATAGAGTACAATTCCTATTTTCATATTGCTAATTTCTTATATAAAAAACGAACAAGCTATTTGTTCTTTTTTGCTGCTAATACTGCCTCATAAATCACATCGTGAATACGATTACGTATGCTCATATTGGTGATTTTCTTATTGGAAGCATCGGGGTAAACACGATTAGATAAAAAGACGTAGTTGATTTTATATTCAGGATCTGCCCACGTAATTGTTCCTGTAAAACCTGAATGTCCAAATGTTTTACTTGATGCATAATCACTTGTTGGACCATCTTTTCTGCTAATTGTCGGTTTGTCAAAACCAATTCCTCTTCTGTTTGTTGGACTAAACTGACATGCTGTAAACTGGTTAACAACTTCCGGTTTGATAAGGGTATATGATCCTATTTTTCCTTCGTTTAAAAGTGCTTGCATTAATTTTGCCAAGTCTGTTGCAGAAGAAAATAAACCAGCATGACCCGCTACTCCACCCATCATTGCTGCTCCTGGATCGTGAACAAATCCATGTATTAATTGATTTCGGAATTCTTTGTCATTTTCTGTTGGAACAATGCGCGCTAATGGAAATTTCATCAGCGGTAAATACGTCATCGTTTGTAATCCCAATGGTGCATAAATTGCTTGTTGCACATACTGATCCAATGTCATTCCTGTTTGCTTTTCAATAAATGCTTTGAAGAAATAATAACTCAAATCGGAATATTCGTATTTTTTCTGTCCCGAAAGTGGCGTTGCAACAATGCGTTCCAAGATAGTTTTCCAATAATCTGACTTTATATAAATACCATTTGCAACTTGTCGTTCGAAGCCTGCCTTTTTTTCTGAACTGTAAATTGCTTGATCTAACGCCCCATTTTCAATCGTTTTTTTATAAAAAGGAATCCACGGAGTTAATCCTGCTTGATGCGTTAACAAATCAATCGCTTTCAAAAAAGCATAAGGCGTTCCTTTTACATATTCTGGCGTTAATTCGCCCAACGTAGCTTGCACATCAAACTTTCCTTCCGATTTTAATTTCATCAAAGCCATCGTTGAGGAAGCGATTTTAGTTATCGAAGCGATGTCGTAAATATGATCATTTGTTATTGTATCTCCCTCTTCGTATTTCGTCGTTCCAAAGCTTTTTCGATAAATAACTTTCCCTTCAATCGCTACAACTATTTGACAACCTGGAAATGCTTTTGCCTGAATTCCTTCGTTTACGATATCATCAATCTTATTTAATTGACTAGATGAAACGCCGATTTCTTCAGGAATAGTGAATTTCAAACGCCCATTTCCTTTTACAACTAATCCATCACCTTTTTTCCAATGTTGATTAATAGCAGTTTGCAAGTTGTTTTCCACATCAAAAGCGCCCATTACAAATTGTGCTGTTCGCTCTTGCATTATGGAGTGATTTTCTGGAGCAAGAATTACTGCATCCACATGATCTCCGAAGGACTTTTCATCTGCTAGAAATTGTTGATTCCCAAAGAAAGTAACAACAACATCATTTTCAACTGGAAGAACACCTAGCAATGCTTTCCAATTTCCAAATCCGTAGTTATTTTTAGCACGTTGACCTGGAGCATGATAATCTACTAACACTAAATCTTGCTTTTGAATCTTCACTGATTTCAACCGTTCAATCGCTTCTTCGGGTGTGAAATAATAATGATTTTCAAAAGGCGTGTAATCAGCTAATCGATTGGTGAAATCATAACTTGCAGGACCAACACCAATGCGTATTATTTTACGATTCAATTGATTAACAGGTAAAACAGCGTGATCGTTTTTTAAAACAACGATCGCTTTTTCGAATACTTTGTTAATTGCTAAATAACGATCTGGTGTGGGATTTTTTCTTTTAACAACCGGTGCAGCAATAATTGATTTGTATTTTGCCCTCAAAATTCGCTCACACGTTTGATTGACATCTTTCAATGCAATAGTGCCTGCTTGAACTCGTTGCTCTATTAATTCAATCGCTTCTTTTACACTTTCAGGAAATAGTAAAATATCGCACCCTGCTTCGTATGCTTTCGCAACAACTTCTGCAGTTCCATATTTATCAGCAACTGCTTTCATGTTTAAAGCATCTGAGATAACTAAGCCATTGAAATTTAACTCTTTGCGCAAGTATTCCTTGATAACCTTTTTTGATAACGAACTTGGAGTTCCAGATGGTTCTAAATTAGGAACGTTGAGGTGAGCCACCATTACAGCACTTGTACCTGCTACAATACCTTGTTTAAATGGAACAAAATCTATTGATCGAAATTGTGCTTCCGAATGCGAAACTGTCGGCAATTCAAGGTGTGAATCTTTGTCTGTATCTCCATGACCAGGAAAATGTTTCACACAACTTAATGTTCCAGTACTTTCCATTCCCTTCACAAAAGCTGCGGTATGCTGCGCGACCACTTGCGCCTCTGAACCAAACGAACGAAATCCAATAACAGGATTGTTCGGATTTAACGAGATATCTGCATCTGGAGAAAAACTCAAATGGATTCCAAACTGTTGGCATTCAATTCCCATTTGTTCGCCAATTTGTTCCGTTAAGTCAAGATCATTTGCTTGCCCTATTGTTTGTTGAAAAGGGAAACGTTCTTCACCAGATAAGCGCATGGCTACACCCCATTCCGCATCCATTCCAAATAATAATGGTATGGTTGTTTGCGCCTGAAAATAGGCAATGTGTTCACTTAAATTAGTTCGTTCTCCTTGAAAAAAAATAATCCCACCAATATGGTTTTCAGTGATTTCTTTTTGAATTTCTGCGGTATGTTTTGGTCCTTTATTTGTCCAACATGCAACCATAAACGATTGCGCAATTTTCTCTTTTGTAGAAAGTGTTTTAAGTTGTTCACTTACCCACTCGTCCTCCGTTTTTGTAACCTTGTTACTTTTTGACGTCGAACTAGTTGATTGATGTGCTAACGATAATCCAATAGCTCCAACTGCTGACGCAATACAAAACACAACCAATGATCTTGGGAAAAACAGCTTTTTCATACGCGCAAAAATACAACAAACATATTGAGCTCAAGCGATTCGTTTTAAGAAATATTACCCAATTATTTGTTAAAAAAATAGCGAACTACTCAACTACTTTCGCTTGAATAACGAAGATAAAATCTTATTTTTGCTACTGCTGTTGAAAATCGCATCTGGCTTGCGAAATTCATGCTTACTTTTTTATTCAAACAATCATTCAAACAATGGCTGACATCATAAAACTTTTACCCGATCACATTGCAAATCAAATTGCTGCGGGTGAAGTCATTCAACGTCCAGCCTCTGTAATCAAAGAGTTAATCGAGAATAGCATCGATGCTGGGGCTGATACAATCCAAATTCTTGTCAAAGATGCGGGGCGAACAAGTATCCAAATCGTTGACAATGGAAAAGGAATGTCGTTCATGGATGCCCGAATGGCTTTTGAACGCCATGCAACAAGTAAGATAGCATCAGCTGACGATTTATTCGCGCTCAATACCAAAGGATTTAGAGGTGAAGCACTTGCTTCGATAGCAGCTATTGCGCACGTTGCTTTGAAAACAAAACGTTCGGAAGATGAATTAGGAAGTTTGATTCAAATTGAAGGTTCAACGATTGTCAAACAAGAACCCGTTTCTTGCGCTGTAGGATCTTCTTTTGAAGTGAAAAATTTATTCTTTAACGTTCCCGCACGACGGAATTTCTTAAAGTCTGACAATGTTGAGTGGAAGCACATTATTGATGAGTTTGAACGCGTTGCCTTAGCACATCCAGAAGTTGCTTTTCGTTTAGTACACAATGAGAATGAGATTTTTAATCTATTAAAAAGTTCGCAACGTCAACGCATCGTTTCCATTTTTGGTAAAGCGTATAACGACAAATTAGTTCCAATCAACGAATCTACGGATATTGTTCGCATTGAAGGTTTTGTCGGAAAACCAGAAGCTGCGAAGAAATCGCGAGGTGAACAATTTTTCTTCGTAAACAATCGTTTTTTTAAAGACACTTATTTCAATCATGCAGTAACTGCTGCTTTTGAACAATTATTACCAGCTAAAATGTTTCCGAGTTATTTTATATTCTTGGAAATCAATCCCAAAAATATTGATGTAAACGTTCATCCAACGAAAACGGAAATAAAATTTGAAGACGACAAAGCGATATACAGTATTCTTCGCAGTACCATTCGTTTAGGTTTAGGGAAATTCAATATTTCACCGACATTAGATTTTGATCGTGAAAATGAATTTGATATTCCGCTTAGCATGAAAAACCAACCTGCTTATGAACCGGTAATTCAAGTCGATAAAAATTATAATCCTTTTGAATTTTCAAATACACGAGAAGGTCAACAACGTTCGAGTAGTAATTCAAACAAAGCTTTTAGCCAAGGAATTAAAAACGCTGGTTTTCAAACGGATAGCACACCTGCAAACTGGGATAATTTTTGGAATCCCGAAAATGAACTAGAAGCATTTGACATATCAAGTGAACAAGTGAAATTACACGAAGAACCTACAGAAATACCTGAAGGTCCTTTCTTTGTAAAAAGCTCATTTATTGTATCACCTGTTCAATCTGGTTTGTTGCTGATTCATTTTCGACGAGCTTACGAACGCATTTTGTACGATGAATTGATGCGCGGATTTTTTATCAATCCATTGGGTTCACAACAATTACTTTTTCCGTTAGAAAAAAATGTTTCCAAGCAAGAAAAAATACATTGGGATGAACACGAGAAAACATTAGAACGTATTGGTTTTTCGTGGACTTGGGAAAATGAAAAGCTACAATTAGTTGGTATTCCTGAATTACTGAATGAATCTACCGTTATTTCTTGTGTCGATAAAATATTAGCTTCGTTGCAAATGGGGGAATTAGACAAAGGTGAAATTGCACACACCGTTTTAGCTCAATTAGCATTTGCAGGAAGTATCACCGTTCGTTTAGCAAACGAAAATGAAGCAATTAAAGCATTTGTGCACCAATTATTTGAATCTGACGAACATGCACACACACCAGGTGGCAAAAAAATTATGAATCTACTCTCTAACGAATATTTAATACAACTTTTTTAACCATGTTTCGAAATACGCCAACGGTTACACAGAATTTAATTATTGTCAACATTTTCTTTTTTGTTGCGACTTTTATTTTAGAGAAACAAGGTGTTGATTTGGGCACAATTCTAGGAGCTCATTATTTCAATACACCACTTTTTAAACCGTGGCAATTAATCACCCATGCGTTCATGCATGCTGATATATTTCACATCTTCATGAACATGTATGTGTTGTTTATGTTTGGTAGTTTCTTAGAACGTTTGTGGGGAGCACAGCGTTTTTTGAAAGTTTATTTCTTATCAGCATTTGGAGCAATATTACTTTACAATATCGCAGGCTATTTTCAAGTAGATGCACTCATTAACTTGATTAAAAGTAACGGTAATGGAGAGCAATTGACAATGATTAACAATTTATTACGTGAATTTGGTAAATCAGAACTATTCGTACAAGAAGCAAATCGTTATTTAAATGAAAATGGCGGAATTTCATCTTATGAATTCTCCGCAATAAACGATTATATCGGAATGTCAATGACGCCAATGGTTGGGGCTTCAGGAGCAGTTTTCGGCTTGTTAGCAGCTTTTGCTTTGTTGTTTCCAAACACTGAGTTACAATTGCTTTTTCCGCCTATTCCTGTGAAAGCTAAATACCTAATCGGAGGTTATTTTGTATTGGAGATTTACTCCAGTTTCCATCAAACAGCAGGCGACCATGTTGCTCATTTAGCGCATGTTGGTGGTGCGATTGTTGGTGGAATTATCGTGTTAATCTGGAAAAGAAACAGTTCTAATTTCTATTAATCATGAACGGACAACGAACACTTTTCGAAGAACTCAAGTATCAATTAAAATTTGGTGGTACACACATTCAATTATTGTTTGTCAATGCTGCTGTGTTTGTTTTTATTGGTGTAATAACTGTTATTGGCCGACTTACGAATACCGACGAACAAACACAATCCATACTTGCGCAGATTTTTACTTTAGACACTGATTTTGCTGGATTCATCAAAAGTCCTTGGACAATCATCACGAGTATTTTTGCGCATTTCTCGTTCATGCATTTTTTATCGAACATGCTCTTTTTGTATTTCTCAGGAAGCATGTTTATTCAGTTTTTCACCGGCAGAAGACTCATTCATGTGTACGTCTTGGGAGGAATTTTTGGTGGAATATTTGAATTAATTGCTCATGCGCTATTTCCCGCTTTTGCTAATCCGCAGCTGCAAACGGTCATAGTCGGAGCATCTGGATCCATTATGGCGATTTTTGTTGCTATGGCTTTTTACCGACCAAATTTACAAGTCAATTTATTTGGAATACTTCCTGTTCGCTTAATTGTTATTGCAGGTTTGTATATTTTATACGATGTATTAAGTATCGGAGCAAACGATAACATCGCTCATTTTGCTCACATTGGAGGAATATTTATTGGATACCTTTCAATAAGAAACCTGCATTCTTCGAAAAATATCATTAACTTTTCAGAAAAAATCACACAACAATTTCGCTTGTATTTCGCTTCAATTGGGAAAAAATCACCGAAAATGAAAGTTGAAAAAGGTGGTTCCCGAGTAAAAACGGATGAAGAGTATAATGCAGAGAAAAAACAAAAACAAATTGAAATTGACAAGATTCTCGATAAAATCGCCAAATCAGGTTATGAGTCGTTAACAAAAAAAGAAAAGGATTTCCTGTTTAGTCAAAGTAATAAATGAGTAGTTGGATACATCAAATAGCACGGTTTTCAAATTGGATGAAAATCTTTACCATTGTTGCTTTGGCAACCTTGGTATTGTCCTATTTTGCCCCATTTGTTCATCCCGACACATTTGAATTACTTCCTTTTTTCGGTCTAGCATACCCCATTATCATTGCGGTTAATCTCCTTTTTCTTCTTTATTGGGCATTGTTAAAATCGCGTTGGTTTTTCATCGTTTTGTTTTTCATTATCATTGGGGGGAAACTTCATTTTCGCACCATTGGAATTAGCTTTGACCCCGTTACAGCATCACAAAATGATAGTATCTGGAAAATCATGAGTTACAACGTGCGTTTGTTTGATGTCTATAACGAATCAATTGAAAAACGCAATGAAAACAGAAATGGAATTCTCGCTTATGTGCAAGAAGTTGATCCTGATGTGGTCTGTTTTCAAGAATTTTTTCACCAAGATAAACCTTCTAGTTTTTCAACTAAAGACACCTTGATTGAGTTACTTGGCACACGAAATTACCACGAACGTTACTCGCACAAAATCAGAAACCGACAAAATTTTGGTATCTGTATGTTGTCGAAATATCCAATTATTGCTAAGGGTGATGTGATGTTTGATAATTTTGCAACGACTGATAACTACTGTATTTTTGCCGATATTGTGAAACATGGCGATACCATTCGGGTTTATAATATTCACTTGCAATCGATAAAATTACAACAAGAAGATTACGAAATGTTTGGAGCAACCAACAACGTTCCAAAAGAGAAAAAATCGACAGTTCGTTTATTAATCGATAAGTTAACCATTGCATATCCTGCGCGAGCGCAACAAGCATTGAAAGTCATTGAACACATGGAAACCTCTCCTTATCCAGTGGTGGTTTGTGGCGACTTTAACGACACGCCAATGTCTTATGTGTACAATCAATTCAATCAAAAATTAGTTGACTCGTTCTTGGAAACACGCTTTGGTTTAGGAATCACTTACGCTGGACGTGTTCCAGCTGGAAGAATTGACTACATTTTCCACGATCCACGTTTACAAGCGCAACATTTCACCATTCAGAAAAAAGCTTTCTCTGATCATTACGCTGTTTCGTGTGAAATTTGGAAGAAAAAATAAACCCATGCAGCATGCTAAAAGCTGACTTGAACGTCTCTAAAAGCACGATTTAGTTCGCTATTTTGCTTTGTAATCTGCTGATTGTAAATAATCTCCGAAGAGTGCAGCCCGCCATCGCAACCATAAGACTCCCCTTTCGAATAAAATGTTAGACGTCAATGATCTACCGCATGGGTTGTTTGCACGAATGCAAACTGCCGTTTACACTTCAACGTTGTGAACGAACGACAAACAAAAATAAGGAATAATTACAAATTACAGTCTATTCCCATGCCTTCGCGTACGATTACATCTCACTAAGTCATCGGGGAATTATCTTTCAACTTCATCCTTATTTCGTAACTTTACTCCCATGATACAAGCAACACAACAAAGCATTCTTGAAAAATTAAAAATTACCGCACTCAATGACATGCAGGTGGCAACCATTCAAGCAATGCAATCAGCAACTAATGTGTTGCTTTTATCGCCGACTGGTTCTGGTAAATCACTTGCTTTTTTAATGAGCATTTACAACGAGCTTTCATTGGATACAGCTGGAATTCAAGCCTTAATCATCACTCCTACGCGTGAACTTGCGTTACAAATAGAAACAGTTTTCAAACAAATGGGGACTGCTTTTAAAATCAATGCTACTTATGGAGGTCATTCCATTCGCATCGAAAAAAACAATTTTTCTGAACCACCCGCAGTTTTAGTCGGAACACCAGGCCGAATTTTGGATCATGTAAAACGCGAAAACATTGACTTATCTCAAGTGAAAACATTGGTGTTGGATGAGTTTGATAAATCGCTCGAGATGGGATTCGAAGAGGACATGTCGCAAATTATTGGGGCAATGAATCAAATCGAAAAAAAGTTACTTGTTTCTGCAACCGATTTATCCGATTTACCTGCATTCATTGCATTCGAACAACACGAGCGCATCGATTTTTTAGTTGAAAACGCAGGTGCTGGAATCAAATATTTTAAAATCAACTGTTTAGACACAGAAAAAGTAGAAACGCTTTTTGAATTATTGTGCAACCTTCCTGAAGGAAAAACAATCATTTTCTGTAATCACCGAGAAGCAGTTGTCCGCATTTATGACTTTTTAATTGATGGAAATATTCACGCTGTTTATTACCACGGCGGCATGGACCAAGAAGAACGGGAACGCGCGTTGATTAAATTCAGAAATGGCAGTGCACAATTTTTAGTTTCAACTGATTTAGCAGCTCGTGGTTTGGACATTGAAGCAGTTGAACATGTCATCCATTACCAATTAGCACAACAAGAGGCGGTTTTCAAACACCGTAGTGGTAGAACAGGACGACAAGATGCTGAAGGAGTTGTGTTTCTTTTTCAAACGGAGAAAGACAAACTACCCGATTTTCTTCCCGACTTGTTTGAATACGAAATTGTATCCAACGAACCACTACCCGATCCTCCGTACTGGAAAACAATTTACATTGGTGGCGGAAAAAAAGATAAAATCAACAAAGTTGATGTCGTCGGATTTTTACATAAAATCGGTGGTCTGAAATCGACTGATATTGGAATGATTACTGTAATGGATCATAGTACCTTAGTTGCAATCAATCGTTTTGAAGCAGAAGAAGTTGTTCCACAAATCCGCGATCAAAAAATCAAAGGCAAGAAGTTCAAGATTGGATTTGCGCGGTAAATCTTTAACGATTCAACTTTACAGATAAAGATGAATCATTTTATTTAGCAGGTGAAATTTGGATGAAGTTGAAATATAATTAACCTATCCTAGTTTACAAATTGGATTACATTTCACTTCAAAATTCACCGAATTAGCGATATAGCAGATTTCATGCGCCTTGTGATGCAATTCGATGGCTTTTTCCAGCATTCCTTCATCCGCTACTGTACAAATTGGATTCAAAACAACTTCGTTGAAACGTCCGCTTCCTGTAGCATCTTCAACCATCGTTCCAGTTGCATTATCCGTGTATGCTGTTACTACAATTCCTTCTAACGAGCACAAATACAAATAGGAAAGCATGTGACAGGAAGAAAGTGCTGAAACCAATAAATCTTCTGGATTCAATTTTGATTTGTCACCAACTGCAGCATTATCTGTTGTTAAATCTAATGTTGGTTTCCCGGCAATGCTAACCGTGTGACTTCGGTCGTAGGTGCGCACATGTTTTGTTCCTTCTCCAGAATTCCCTGTCCATTCGGTAGTTAATTGGTAGTGGTGTTCAATTGCCATAGTAGTAAAAATTATTGTTCTTCAATGATGGATGTTCCGGTTGATTTATCTCCCGAAGTCCATTCCCATGCTTCATGCAGGCGTATTTTTCCATTAGCAAGAATTTCTGGTATTGATTTGCAAATTCCTGTCATCAATTCATTTTTCTCATTCACTTGGTGATAGCGCATTTCGATATTTCCAAACGAATCGACAAGACCAATTAAGTGACCTTGAATAATTTTCCCGCCTGAATACGTTGCTGTTACGATATTGCCAACTTGTTTGTAATGAAAAATGGTTTCGTTTGAAGTTTCACCATTATCCGTATTACTGATTGGTTTAAAAACTTTATTGTTATAATTCATTCATTCCATTTTTAATGTTTGAATAGTAACAACTAATTATGTCGAACTATAGTTAACATCAAGAAACACTTCAATAGAGAATTAATTAAAAGGCAAGAACTATTACCCTTTCATCAATTTTGCTGCGTGTGGTGCGAAATACGTTAATATTCCGTCAGCTCCTGCTCTTCGAATACTTAATAACATTTCCATTACAGTTCGGTCGTAATCCAACCAACCTTGCTTCGCAGCAGCATAAACCATTGCGCATTCACCACTCACGTTGTAAGCTGTTATTGGCGTATTGAATTCTTCTTTTAACAAATGAATGATGTCCAAATAACACAATGCTGGCTTCACCATGATAAAGTCCGCTCCTTCTTGGATGTCCAAAGCTGCTTCAATCAACGCTTCACGTTTGTTTGCAGGATTCATTTGGTACGTTTTCTTGTCCCCCGATTTTGGTGCGGAATTCAACGCATCACGGAAAGGTCCGTAAAACGCACTTGCATATTTTGCAGTGTACGACATGATCGAAACATCGGTATAGCCGTTGTTGTCTAAAGCCGAACGAATAACACCTACTCGGCCATCCATCATATCTGATGGTCCAACGATATCAATTCCTGCTTGCGCTTGTGCAACAGCCATTTTTGCTAGCAACGGTAAGGTAACGTCATTCACAATTTGACCATCAATGACAACACCATCGTGTCCGTCAGATGAATATGGATCAAGTGCAACATCTGACATCAACACCGCTTCAGGAAAACGCTCTTTCAACGAACGAATGACATGCAAATAAAAGTTCTCGTCGGCATAACTGTAGCTGCCTAGTTGATCTTTCAAATGTTCATCAACCGCTGGAAATAAATCAAAGGTACGAATACCCAATTCCATCCATTTTTCAAATTCAGGAATCAATTTATCCAAACTCCAACGGTAATTCCCCGGCATGGAAGCTACTTCTTCTTGAATATTACTGCCATCTTTTAAGAAAATGGGATAAATTAAATGCTCAGCACCTAATTTTGTTTCCTCAATCATGGAGCGAATTGCTGCATTTTTTCTATTTCTTCTTGGACGAATATTCATGCCTTATATTTTAAAACAAATGTAAAGAAAAAAACGTAGACTTCGAATATCGAAACCTACGTTTTACTTAGTTGTTGGGACTCATAACTTTTTATGAATACTATCCCAAATAATTAGCTTGTTATGAAGACTACATCAACATTCCACCGCACACATGCAATGTTTGTCCCGTAATGTAAGTCGACATATCTGAAGCCAAGAAAACAGTTGCATTAGCAACATCTTCTGGCGAACCACCTCTTTTTAGTGGAATGGAACTTCTCCACTCTTCTACTACTTTTTGATCCAAAGCACCTGTCATTTCTGTTTCAATAAATCCTGGAGCAATCGCGTTGCAACGAATATTTCTTGAACCTAATTCTTGTGCAATCGATTTCGTGAAACCAATTAATCCAGCTTTTGAAGCTGCATAATTAGATTGACCTGCATTTCCACTTACTCCTACAACAGAAGACATGTTAATGATCGATCCTGAACGTGCTTTCAACATTGGACGTTGAACAGCTTTCGTTAAATTGAATGCTGACTTTAAGTTGGTGTTGATTACTTCATCCCATTGCTCTTCTGTCATACGCATTAACAACGTATCTCGCGTAATTCCAGCATTATTAACCAAAACATCTACCGTTCCAAACGCAGCAACTACATCATCAACTAATTGTTGTGCTTGATCAAAATTACCTGCGTCCGATTTAAAACCTTTCGCCGTTCCGCCATTTGCAGATAATTCTGCTTCTAATGCTTTCGCTTTTTCTTCCGAAGACAAATAAGTAAAGGCAACTGTAGCACCTTGTTTTACACATTCTTCTGCAATTGCTTTACCGATACCACGTGATGCACCTGTTATCAATACTACTTTATTATCGAGTAATCCCATGAATTATAATTTGAATCAAAGATAAAAAAAAGATTTTGTTTGAACGACTTAATTGAATAAGTCCCACGAAACACCAAAACGGAATTGCATTGGCACAACGGGATAACCCAATGCTTCGAAATTGATTTTTTTCTGAAAAGTCTGTTCGATATTCTCCAAACGTAAAAACCAGCGGAAGAAACCTAAATCAAAATTTGCAAAGAAATGTAATTTCGGCATCGCTGCATAAACCTGTGTTGTATTCGAAAATGTAATTGTTTGCATGTACGGAACATATTCCATTAGTTGATAGGAACTGGTGTAACCCAAATCAAGCCCCATCGCTGTTTTCATTTTCTTTGCTTTGAATAACGCACCATTGAATCCTAAACGTGCGGCAAACAAATATGTCGGTACAACCGTTGTTTCAGACAATTGGATGGTCATTCGTGGTTGAAAAAACAACTTTTTATAAACAAACGAACCTCCTGCTTTTATTGATAAAATGGACAATTGATTCAAGGTGTCTTGCCGCCATTGATTGCCAATAAACAAAGGCAGTTTATCAGTAAACTCATAGGATGTCGCGAGTTGAATTGTAGCTTTCTTAATAGTCAAATTCAATTTCCCTCCCAAATTCAAGTGAGTGTATAACTCTTTATTCGTCCAAGTATATGAAGTTGTATTTGCAAAATAATCACGTTGAAATAATTCAGGATAAGCTTTCTTGAAAGTTCCTAATAATTCTAGTTGACCCAATCTTCTTTTTTGCAATAATGAACTATGAAGAGTCATCTCACCCAAAGCACCTTTCAAATTAATAGCCGCCTGCGACTTCCAAGTGAAACCTGAATTTAGTGCAACGGTCATTTCACCTTTCCCAACAAGCATCAAGGTGTCGCGAGTTAGTATTAAATTATCGTAATCCCAATAATTCAATGCGAACCCTGCATTGAGCTGAAAGCGTTTTGAATGAACAAAATATCCCGACCAAGCACCAATTTCACTTTTTTGCCAAAAATCACGTGTAGCACTCGTATCATAATTTGCAACGCCATAAATCGAATTGATTGCTCCATTCTCAATGAAACGTCGGTTATCAATAGTCAAATATGGATTTACAAAGAATCCTGTCTTAATTAAATCACTAGCTGTAAATGAAAAGTAATTCGAGTTAGCAATATGGACGTGTTTGTTTTCTTTGTAAACAACTCCTGGACTATTGGGAGAAAAAATACCCGTCGTAAAAGAATTATTTTTCTCGACAGCTTGAAAAATCAATGCAAATTGTGGATCAGACAAGGTATCCCCCTCCAAACCTCCATTTAATCCTCTTTTTTCACCAATAAAATCAATGGATAATGCATATGAAGCGCGCTTTCTTCTGTGAAGTAAGGCTACTGCAACAGAGTTGTATTCAAAATTCCCGTTGCGAAGGGCTCCTTGTGAACCAGTGCGTTGATAATCCAATTGCAAAAAGGTAAACGAATCAATTGCTTGGGTATACATGATTTTTCCAACTTGTGTTGCATTTGCTCCCATCGAATAACGAAAACCAACATGTGGGATTGCGGAAAATCGTTTGCTTTGGTGTGTTATTGGATCTTGATGAAGTTGCAAAAAAGAAAAAGCTTGTTGCGCTGGCTGAAAAAGGATTGGTAAATTATGTTGGTAACGAGCGCTTAATACATCTGTGGAATCAAACACGCCAGAAACTCGAAAACCAGGTTTGATTGTATCGTTGAAGTAATTAAAAAAGAGGGATTGCGCATGAAGTTCTGCTGTCGTAAAACAGGCAAAAGACAATGAAAAAAGTACAGTTATCAATTTCATCATACGCTAAACCAAAAAAGGTCTTACTCAACCGCTAACGGAAGATGTAAGACCTAAATTACTTAAAAAATGTAATTTCTTATAGTTTGTTCACTAGAACAGCTAAACCTGATTTCAAGTTAGCAGCTTTGTTTTTGTGAATTACATTGCGTTTCGCTAATTTATCCAACATAGATGTAACAGCTGGAAGTAACTCAGCAGCTTCTTTAGCATCTTTTAACCCACGCAATTTACGAACAGCGTTACGTGTCGTTTTGTGTTGGTATTTGTTACGCAAACGTTTTACATCGTTTGTACGGATTCTTTTTTGTGCTGACTTATGATTTGCCATTTTTCCTTTTTATATAAGTTTTTATTCGTGCAGCCCATAGGAGAATCGAACTCCTGTTACCAGGATGAAAACCTGGCGTCCTAACCACTAGACGAATGGGCCAAAAAATTTGGCAGCCCATAGGAGAATCGAACTCCTGTTACCAGGATGAAAACCTGGCGTCCTAACCACTAGACGAATGGGCCGTTTTTTATTTTCGGAGTGCAAATATAGACCTAATTTTTCTTTTCGCAAAACGAGAAGTGTTTTTTTTCTAAAAAAAATCTTTGTCTTCCGCTTCAAATTTGAAACCCAGTCTTTTACCTGTCGACATTTGCTCTCTCGAATTCTGTTCCATCATTTGAACAACACTCACTTTTGAGACAATATCATAAGGCGGGGTTAATAAGTCAAATTCCAATGCAAAAAGAAAAGCGACATCAATAATGTGTTTTATAATCGCATCGTTCAATTTTGTAGCAGTTAAATCGCGGAACAAAAAGCCCAACTGACCCTTACCTTCCACCATGAAATGACTATCCTTATTCACAAAAACACGTCCGATCAAATAGCCGACATCGTTTAACCTACTTTTTAAATACGATTCCGCTAAGAAATTATAGATATTAATGATTCCAAAATAACCCCTATCCTTGTCTTCAGTCATGTATTCCGTTTTCCAGATTGGATGTTCGTCCGACAACTTAAAGACATTTGTGTGCATTTGAAAGACTAATACATCACTACCGATAAACACTTGGATTTGGTACTCCCCTTTGTGTTCGACGTGCAAACGAATTCTATCGTCTTTGATCTCGTGACGTAATGCACCTATTTCTTCTAGCAAAATATGTTTGAACCGATCAAATTGTGTTTTTGTATCGTGAAAAATATCTTGCTTTAACGTCGCTTTTTTTTCTAAAAGCTCTTGAATTATTTTTAAAGAATCATTCATACTCATTTATTTGAGCTCCAAATTAAGTATTGTATCGTTTGCATCAAAAAAAAGTCGAGATAGAATCCCGACTTTTTAATAAATTTTGTGAACTGATTAATATGCTTTCGCAAAAACCACTCGTCCTTTTGATGGTTTACCTGTCACCATACAAACGCCTTCGTCTGAAGGGATGTCCAATGGAATACAACGAATAGTTGCTTGCGTTTCTTGCTTCACTTTTTCTTCTGTTTCTTTTGTTCCATCCCAATGCGCTAAATAAAATCCACCATCTTTCTCTAAACGCACTTTGAAATCTTCATACGTATCAACAGTGTGCACATTTTCAACTCGGAACTTTTTCGAACGTTCCAATAAGTTTGTTTGAATTTCGTCTAATAATTGTTGAATGTATGCTGCGATTCCTTCAATTGCTACCGATTTTTTTTCCTTCGTGTCACGACGAGCTAATTCAACTAAGCCATTTGCTAAATCTCTTGGTCCAATTGCTATTCGAACAGGAACTCCTTTTGCTTCGTACTCCGCAAATTTCCATCCTGGACGTTTTTGATCGTCATTATCGTATTTCACTTTGATGTTCAGTGCTTTTAATTCGCTTTCAATCGTTGCAACAGTTGCGTTGATTGCAATTAAATCTTCATCTGTTCGGTGAATAGGAACTATAACTACATGAATAGGTGCTAAAGCTGGTGGTAAAACCAATCCCTCATCGTCAGAATGTGTCATAATTAACGCACCCATCAACCGCGTTGAAACACCCCAAGAAGTTGCCCAAACATAATCTAATTTTCCTTGAGCATCCGTGAATTTCACTTCAAATGCTTTCGCAAAGTTTTGACCTAAAAAGTGCGATGTTCCAGCTTGTAAAGCCTTTCCATCTTGCATCATCGCTTCGATACAATACGTGTCATCAGCGCCAGCAAAACGTTCACTTTCCGATTTACGTCCACGCAATACGGGCATAGCCATATAATTTTCTGCAAAGTCAGTATAAACATCTAACATTTGCTCCGCCTCTGCAATTGCTTCTTGTTTGGTCGCATGTGCCGTATGTCCTTCTTGCCACAAAAATTCAGCTGTTCGCAAGAACAAACGCGTACGCATTTCCCAACGTACAACATTTGCCCATTGGTTAATTAATATCGGTAAATCGCGGTACGATTGAATCCAGTTTTTATAAGAGTTCCAAATAATTGTTTCAGAAGTTGGACGAATAATCAATTCTTCTTCCAATTTTGCGTCTGGATCCACAATGACACCATTTCCATTTGGATCATTTTTCAAACGGTAATGAGTAACAACAGCGCATTCTTTCGCAAAACCATCTACATGTGATGCTTCTTTACTTAAATAAGATTTCGGGATTAACAAGGGGAAATACGCATTTGAGTGACCTGTTTCTTTGAACTTTTTATCCAAAATATCACGCATATTTTCCCATATAGCATAACCATAAGGCTTAATAACCATGCAACCTCTGACATCTGAATGTTCTGCTAAATCTGCTCGTCCAACGAGTTCATTGTACCATTTCGAATAGTCTTCGGCGCGTGTTGTATATTTTTGAGCCATTTCCCTGAATTGTTAAATTTTATTATTTTATGTCACAAAGTTAGAAAATATAACTATTTTTAGTTCAATTTAAAACGGATTCACATGAATAATTATCGATTTTTAGCAGTTTCTTTTATTTCTACAGCACTACTTTCAAGTTGTGTAACATCTGAAAAATGGATTGAAGATGATGTTTATGCGATGAAGGAAGCCGCTTTGCCATTAAACACAGATGTAAACGAAGATACAGACTACAATGCTTACGTGTTCCAAAAACACAATTCTGATAATCGAACAATTTACGCAAACAATGTCAATCAAGAACAATTTAATGCGTTTAATGGGTTCAATAACATGGGTTTGCTGCGTTTTGGATTAGCATTCGGAAACATGAATAGAACCGGTAATTTTGCTTCACCAATGTTATTCTCAAATGGATTAGTATATTACCCAATGATGGGTTCTAATTCTTTTGGAACTTCATTGTTTTTCAACGATGGTTTTGGCTACTTTCCCCTAAACAATAATTGGGGTTCTTCAACCAACTGGGCAGCTAACAATTCAAATTACAACGGAAATTACGCATACACAAACACGTCGTTAAACGGACCACGCGGGTCAATTTCTGGAATGGGTGGAATTACTTCACGTTCTCAAAACAACTTAAAAAGTTCGTCTGCTCCATCAATGAGTATTGTTCCTCGTACACGACCAAATAACATGACTGTAGCTGCAATTCCTCGCCCTGCTAAAGTTCCATCTATACCAGTAACCGCTGGACGTGTCGCAAACGGAAGTTCTGTAAGTCGACCTTCAGTTGGAGGTGTTGTACGTACTGCTGCACGAACGGCAACAACTGTAACAACTGCTCCTCGTGTAGGAAATGGTGGTGGTGTCTCCGTAGGAAGAAGTTCTGGCGGTGGCGGTGCTGTTTCAGGTGGAGTTAAAACAGTTGGTCGACACTAATTTAGAATGAAAAAATCTTTTTTATCGCTTGCTTCTTTTTTTATAAGTTGTTCATTACTTGTAGCACAAAACGAAGTAGACATTTATCGTGCATCTAATACGTTCAACGAAGGTACAGCTCGTTTTGACGCTATGGCGGGGTCTTTTGGCGCTTTAGGTGCTGAAAGTGGTTGCGCACGAATTAATCCAGCTGGATTAGGGAGGTATACAAATTCATCTGTTGGTTTAACACTAAATGGCATTTCAATCAATAATGCTGCTCAATTTCAACAAACAACAACAACAAGCACTGATTTTTATTCACGCTTATCTAATTTGAATTTTGTTGTTGTTTCAGATAAATCATTGAATAGACAAGGTTTTTTGTTTTCTCAATTTGGATTTGGAATCAACCGAATTGCGAATTTTAATTCAACTTTCTCTTATTCAGGTCAACAATTCGAGTCGTTATTAGATGCGTTTTCAAGTAATGCCTATGGAACGCAACCCGTTGATCTATATGGGTATTTTCCATTTTCAACATCGCTTGCATATGAAACGTATGCCATTGATTTTGATGACCCCAACTACATTCCACGTTTGACTGCTGGTGATATGTTGCATGAACGAACGGTTACAACAACTGGCGGGATTTCTGAATACTATTTCAATTTTAGCGGGAACTACATCAACAAGTTGTATATCGGAGGTAATTTAGGTATTCAACGATTGAAATATGATGAAACTATTGAGCATTCTGAAACACTATTAGACACTACAAATGTTTCACTTCGGTCATTTGATTACAACTATCACTTTAACACGAAAGGAAATGGTGTCAATTTAAAAATTGGTATTATTTACCTTCCTCAAGATAACATTCGATTGGGACTTGCTATTCATACACCAACAGCATTTAACTTACTTGATGAGACCGATGCAAACATGACAGCCATGCACAATGATGGGATTCGAACAGTTGATCCTTCATTAGTACCAAAATCAACGTATAAATACAAGTTGAGTTCTCCTGCTCGTTTCATTGGGTCATTTGGATATGTTTTTGAAAAACGTGGTTGCATTAATATTGATGCGGAATTCTTGGATTACTCTTGGGGGAAATTAAAACCTACTGACGACCCAACGTATCAGAGCTATAGTTTCACAAGTGAAAATGCCGCTGCTAAAGAACGATTCAAAGCTGGATTTAATCTAAGAATTGGAGGAGAACTTGTTTTTTCAAACAAGTATTTTTTACGCGGTGGATTTGCGCAATTTTTTAAAGGCGACAAAGCTTTATTAGCTTACGGCAGAAATTCAGATCAATTAGTATCTGGTGGTTTTGGTTACCGAAATGGAGCAATGACCATTGATTTTGCTGTAAAATCGTTTCTACAAACGAAAGTTTATGAAGCATTTTATGCTAGTACTGCACTACTCGATTTAAAAACGACAACCTTTGTGATAGGTTTCAACTACAAATTTCCAACTAATTAAGTTTAATCACTTGTCCTTTCTGAACAACTGTATCAACAGATAAGTTGTTTTTTCGAGCAATGGACGATAGCTTCACTCCTTCTGATTGAGATATTTGTTGTACAGTTTGCGCTTGTTTTAGCGTGATTTTCTTCTTTGATTTTGCATTTCTTTTCTTTGGCTCAATGTAAACAATGTCACCTTCCATCAAATATTCTTTGTGTTCGTCATAAGAATTGTATGCGTACAATTGCCATAATGCCAAATCAAATTCTTGTGCGATTTTATAAAACGTATCACCTTTTTTAGCAACAACAAAACTAAC
>JAGOAZ010000018.1 GCA_017983675.1 Fluviicola sp. | reverse complement strand
AAAGAATTAGATAAGTACGGAGTAGAAACTTTTGGGATTGTGACTGAAAAACATCGAGTTAAAGCTGGATACAAAATAAATTCTGAATTTGTTTACAAGAAAAATAAATATAAAGCTGAGTTGGATATAGATCTGAAAAATGAATACGAAAAAATAAAAATTGGAGATACAATGAAAATAAAATTCTTAAAAGACTTTCCTAAGAATAACATAGGAACCAGAATGATAAAAACAAGCATCCACTAACAGCACCTATGCGACCATTGGCGAAACAACCAGAAACCTTTTAGCCTGCTTTCGACAAGCGGCAAAAACGTTATACTCAACTGAATTAACATGAAAATATTCTTATCAACTTTATCCGTTTTTATTACATCGTTTGTTTTTTCTCAAAGCGATAGTACTGAAATTGCCTTGACTTTAAACAATAAAATCAATGGTACATCTAATGTGATTTACTGTTCTACTGTTGAATTACTATGGAGGGAAATGATAGAATATCTCGGTGAGGAACCTTTACCATTAATTAGTAATCCCGAAATAATCGAATTAAATAAAATTGCTAAAGAGTTGAATAGTCCAATTGAAAATGAATTTTGGTTTGCTAAAGTGGGATTAGTAGAGAATGGAATAATTGATACAATTAAAAGCGCTTATAAAAATCAATTTAATATTGATTGGAAACCTATAGAAGTGAAGGGTGCAGATTTGTTGGGTTTGGCTTACTTACAGAAAAACATCGAATTCTTTAGCCGATTTTATCATGATTTCCGTTATTTCAAATTCAAAGATTCTATACGTGTTAAAAGTTTTGGCTCGGAGTATGGATGGACGGACCCAGAAGACAAAGTACAAATCAAAATTCACGATTATATAAATCAAAACGATTTTATTGTTCAAATAGGAAGTAAAGATTCACTTGACGAAATATACTTTGCCAAGATTGCTCCGAAAAGCAATTTAAAAGAAACGTATAATGAAGTCATACGTCGTATTAACCTCCCGAATTGCATAGAATATTTGGAAGAGTACGATGACCTTTTGATTCCCTATTTAAGTTTTGATATCAATAACAGTTTTCAACAATTTAAACATGTTGAATTGTCAAGTAAGAAACATCCGCTATTATTCTCAGAAGAATTGACTCAAAACATAAAATTTGATTTAAATCAAAAAGGGATTCAAGTACAATCAACTTCAATTTCAACTGAGATATTTGGTGTTGATGAAGTAACAGTAAAACCAAAATATTATGCGTTTGATCAACCATTTCTCATCATACTTAAAAGAAAAGGAGAACCAAATCCATATTTTCTTTATTGGGTTGAGAATGCTGCACATATGCAATTGTTAGAATGAAACATGAGCATAATGCCAAATAAACAAAAGCGCAAAAATGATTATACTTGTTAGGCGCCTTTGCCTATTTGCAAAACATAATAAACTAGCATAACGAACGAAATCATGATTGAATTAAAATTCCAATTCTTTGGTGTAAATGAATGTAAATACATCAAAGGTCACTTTTTTGTGGTACGAAACTTTGGGCAATATTCTGAAAGAATTACTTGAAATATATTTCGTAAATTTACATCAATGAAAGAAAAAAATCTTTACATTATTGCAGGTTGTAATGGAGCAGGAAAAACTACCGCTTCTTTCACTATTTTGCCTGAGATTATTAACTGTAAAGAGTTTGTAAACGCAGACGAAATTGCGAAGGGTTTGTCTCCTTTTCAACCCGAAAAAGTTGCTTTTGAATCTGGTCGAATAATGTTGAATCGAATTGACGAACTACTCAAAGAAAATGAAAGTTTCGCTTTTGAAACAACACTTTCTACTAGGAGTTATAAAAACAAAATTAATACGGCACGTAAAAAAGGATATACAATCACACTGTTGTTTTTTTGGTTGCAAAATGTAGAATTAGCGAAAGAACGAGTTAAAATTAGAGTTTTAGAAGGTGGCCATAATATTGAACCTGAAATTATTGAAAGACGTTATTTGAATGGAATTAAAAATCTATTTGAAATTTTTCTTCCGATTGTTGATGGCTTATTAATATTTGACAACTCAGAAGGAAAACACGAACTTTTAGCCATAAAAACTGTTGACGGACAATTAAATATTATTGATGAATTGAAATTTAAAAAATTAAAATCGTATGACAACCGTTGAAAAACAATTAGAATTGAAAGATAAAATACTTATCGGGCTTGAAAAAGTTTATGAAAGGTTAATTGAATTCAAAAAACAGAAAAACACGGAACTTGTTGTAATTAAAGACAATGAAATCGTGAAAATTAAACCCGAATAAGCGAGTGTATTACCCAACACATAAAGGCTAAACCTCAGCGAAGCGGAACTTCTGCTTTAGTCTGATATTTCTATTGTGCTCAAAAAAAATGTTGCATCCATAAACGTTGCTACCAAGAATTCGATGACATTGATTGACGAAACAGAATTTCTAGGGATGGAAGTTTATGTTTACGGGGACAAATGATCTACGTTTTCAACACGCGTTCAATTTCCTCAATTTTTTCATTATATTTGGATTACTACAAATTACAACAGCCCCTTACCACAATTTGCTGTAAATTTCTTTAAACACCCACACATCTCGGCTCGTTTTTATCTTTGCTGTA
This sequence comes from Fluviicola sp., assembly GCA_017983675.1. Taxonomy (GTDB): domain Bacteria; phylum Bacteroidota; class Bacteroidia; order Flavobacteriales_D; family Crocinitomicaceae; genus Fluviicola. The sequence goes on along the minus strand of JAGOAZ010000018.1, from coordinate 42,721 downwards.
CCATTTTGTTTGCGCTTTTACTTGGATGAAGTTTGGGATGGAATTAAAAAAGAATAAAAAACGATGCAACGTTTCGCTTATCTGTCTGAATAGAGGTGGATATGTTATAATGTAGCGTGTAATAAAAAAGCCTTAAACAGAGTGAAAGAACTTTACATGAATTTGCTTAAAAAATATTGGGGGATAATTGTTATCATGATAGCATTAGGATTAAAATTTCAGGTTATAAATCCATTGGAAGATAAAAAAAACTTGATTTATTATTTAGAATTTGATTTATGGTACGAAAAAGATGGATACATTAAAAAAATTAATCCGAAAAAATATTGTTCGCTATTAGAACATATTTCAAAGAATAAGTCTTTTAGCTGTGAGGAAAATTTGAATTTTTGGAGAAAAGAATATACAAATGACAGAATTAAAATAAATAGTGGATTAAAACCAAAAAGTAAATTGTCAATCATAAAAAAAAAGCTGGAGGATAAAGTTGTAATTTGGGAAAGTATTTTTTGGGGGCTGTTGCTCATTTATTTTGTATCGACATTTATTCGAAGTCGAAAATAAAAACCTCAAATATTTACATTTGTTCCTTGACAACTGAGGGAAAATAACAAACATCTCATAACACCAAATAAACAATAGCGCAAAAATGATTATACTTGTTAGGCTTCTTTGCCTTTTTTGTATCCCTTTTCAGTAATTTACGTGTGTAACCAATAATCTAAGATAATGACTCAAGCACTAATTACATTTTTTATAATAATTGTCCCCGTGGGTTTTGCATATTATCTTGATTATAAGAAAGATAAAAAATATTTTGTTGAATCTTTAAAAAACTTAAGTGGTATTTTGAAGTATGTAGTTATTCTAATTGCGGCTATTTTACTGTATAAGATATTGATTCCAATTAATATTGAAAACGATACAGAACTTAATAATATAAGGTTGAAAAATGGACTTGTGGTATTAGATAAAAAAAACTTTAAAAAAGTTGTAGATGAACAATATAAAACTGAATGGTGGAGTAAAAAATATAATTCGATTTATTTTAAAAAAGTTATAGAATATGATTTATTCGGACCAAAAAGTGAAACAGATTTTTTTAGAATACCTAACATCGACGGTGGATATTTATTTAAAACGTATTCATTTTCAAATAACAAAATGGATTATTTCATAGAGAAACCTGAAGGGACATTTTCACAAATAAGAATTAGAAAAGTAGAAAAACAAAAATTTAATCAATACTTAAAAAAATGAAAACATTTTACTTTCTAATATTTCTATTTTATTCTTCATTTTCATTTTGTCAAATAGATGATACTGTAAAAGTTTATAATTATGATCCGAGTTTTCAAATATATCTCAATGAATTAAAAATAACTTGTATAAATAAAGACACTCTAAAGCTTCATAAACTATTTGGAGAAAACGCATTTGGTTATTCTTGTTATGGATTGGAAAGTCCTGACAGAAATTTCGACTCAGATTGGTTAATCTTTACACATTATTTTGGATTAGCTTATAATCCAAACGAAAGTAAATTTTGGGATTTATTTCTAAAAATAAGTGAGAATGGTTTTCATTTTGACAACAAATTAGATACATATGAACTACCTGCTTCTCATTATTGGAAAGGACCTTACTTATCTGAAGCTCCAAAGTTTGGTGTTGATGACAAAGTTTTTATATCTGACACAGTTGAAATTTTAATAGGAAACCATATTTCAACTTCAACAAAACATAAAATAAATGCGACCGAAATAATAGAAAATAAAATATATCCATATCGTTTTGAATTTGTTAATGATAACTATTATTTGTGTTTCGAGAATGAAAAAGCAATTGGTTTTATTTCAAAAGATGATTTGATTTATTGGAATTTTCATTTATCTTTTAGAAAAATAAATAATAATTGGACACTTATTTATTACGAAGTTTGCGACTAGCATAACAACACACAGATAAAATAAGTAGATTAATAACAAAACCTTCAAAATAACAGTCGTTTGGCATAAAAGCAGTTTCAGTGCAAAATGAACATTTGGATTTTCAAATGAAGTTTAGTGCTTCTAAATCAGCTTCTACGCAAATCCACAAAACATAATAAACTAGCATAACGTACGAAATCATGATTGAATTAAAACCGTTTACTGAAAATGATTTTGAAACCTTTAAGAGTTGGGTTCATAGCGCAGATGAATTGTTTCAATTTGCTGGTCCAATTTTCACTTTTCCATTGACAAATGAGCAACTGTTGAATTATCTTAAAATGGAAGATAAAAAACCTTTTAAAGTAGTTCTAAAATCAACTCATGAGACAATCGGTCATTGTGAATTAAATTTTGAAAATGGAAATAAAAGATTGTCAAGAATTTTAGTGGGCAAAAAAGAATTGCGCTCTCAAAAAATAGGTGAACAAATTGTTCGTGAAATGGTTGACTTACTTTTTCAAGACCCAACGATCAATGAAGTTGACCTTAATACATTTGATTGGAACAAAGGAGCGATCAAATGTTACGAAAAAGTTGGTTTTACAATCAATCCTGAAGGATCAGATAAAATGACTGTAAATGGCAATGTTTGGACAAGAATAAATATGGTGCTAAAAAGAAAACCAAATGAAATATTTCCAAATTATTTTAATCAAGAATCAGAAAGATTAACATATCGAGCATTAACAGAAAATGATATTGTCTCTTGGTATGAATTTTTTGAAAATAACGATAAACTTCACTTTTTAGGAATTGACTTAACAAAAGACCATCAATCATTGGCTTCAGAATGGGTGTTAAGACAATTAGACAGGTATAAAACACAGGGATTAGGAGGATTAGCAACAATTGAAAAATCAAGTGGTGAGTTTATTGGTATGGCAGGAATAATTCCTAGAGAATTAGATGGGAAAGAAGCATTTGAAATTTCATATTCCTTGAAACCAAATTATTGGAATAAAGGCTATGCAACAGAAATGGCGAAACAAATGAAATATTTTGGACATCAACATAAAATTGCCAATTCTTTTATTTCAATAATTGACAAAAAAAATGTTGCATCCATAAACGTTGCTACCAAGAATTCGATGACATTGATTGACGAAACAGAATTTCTAGGGATGGAAGTTTATGTTTACGGGGACAAATGATCTACGTTTTCAACACGCGTTCAATTTCCTCAATTTTTTCATTATATTTGGATTACTACAAATTACAACAGCCCCTTACCACAATTTGCTGTAAATTTCTTTAAACACCTATACACCTCGGCTCGTTTTGTCTTTGCTGTACCATTTTGTTTGCGCTTTTGCGTGGATGAGGTTTGGGATGGAATAAAAAAAGAATAAAAACGATGCAACGTTTCGCATTTCAAACTGAATTGGGGTGGATGTGCGCAATTGTGTAGCGGGTATATGTAAGTTAGCGGTAATAATAGCAGACCGAACAAACAGACAGATACGTAACAACAAAACAGACAATTAAATGAAAATGTCATACATAATATTAGGAATACTAATCGTTGGTGGACTTGTTTACTACTTGACAACTCGCAACAACAAAGGAGACAATCAACAATCAAAAGTTGACCCTAAAAACAATCCTTATAACGACCTTAGAAATATGGCTTTGGGTGCAACAGCAGAACAATTGCAACTAAAACTTTCTGACGACAAGACAGAAATTTATGGTGTTGTTATGGACTGGGACGTAGGAGAAGGAACTGCAACACTTGTTTCCTTTACGACAGGAGACGCAAGTTTGTATTTAAGTTCAGGTGGCGGTTTCATTGGTGGTGGTGGACACGACAATGTTTTAAATGCAATAAACTGTTTCATAAATAAATCTGGGAGCTATTTAGACAGAGCTTCAAAAATCGAGACAACAATTCTACCAGACAAAAATGGTTTGACATTTTATTTCTTGACAAACAAAGGAAAATTTAAAGCGACCGAGCAAATGCAAAATATTGAGAGCGGAAAATCACAATGGCTCGATTTATTTGAAGAAGCAAACAAACTCATTACTGAAATCAGAATTGTATCTGAAAAACAGGACTGACTGTGACGACTGACAACTGCATAGAACGAATAATTACTACCGCTAACAGCACCTACCCAAAAGTGGCTGTTCAGTGGTTAAATCAAGCTTTGAGCTTCTATCAAAGTTTGTGCTTACTTGACAGTGAAGTGTTAAAAATCGCCATCTTCGGGAAGCACCAAAACGTTACAAGCAAGAGTAAAGTTTACGCTTCGGAAAATAATCGAATTTAAATCATTTAATTATGATTTCTGTTTTTTAGGACGACAAGAAACAAATAGGAATTGAGTGCAAAAAATATTGTTATGACTACAAATCAATTAATAGAACAAAATTTAGAAGAAGAAAATAAGTGGAAAAAAAGATTTGACAATCAGAATTTATCTCCTGAATTATGGGCTGCCAAATTTGGTCACCATATTATTTGTGGTGATTTAAGAAAATATTCATTTACAGATAAAATTTTTCAGACTTGGATTCATCGAATTTTTGAAATACTTCATACAGATGGACAAGTAGAAATCTTTAGAACAACCTTGCTAACTGAAAAAGAACAAAAATTAATTCAAGAAGAAATTGAAGACGATTCAAATTTATGACAAAAACGAACACTTAGAATTCAATAAATGGACGACCAGAATTGGATAAGTATAGTGAACAAGAGTAAACACAGCTTGTAATAACGTTTAGGCGACTTCGGGCTGAAACGCACTTTACTTGTTAGCCCGACACATCGTGTAGCCACAAACACTTTAACACAATATTAAAAACCAATCATATGAGAATAATAATTTTATTAAGTTCGGTTATTTTGCTGTCAAACATAGCTAAAGGACAGAAAACTCAAACTGAATTACTAGACAGCTTATTTACTGCTTTGTACAACCAAAATTCATTCAATGGAAATGTTTTGATTGCAGAGAAAGGGAATGTGATTTTTCAAAAAAGTTACGGACTGGCTGACGAAGAGTCTAAACAATACCTTAATCTTCAAACTAAATTTGAGTTAGCCTCTGTTTCAAAACAATTTACTGCTATGGGAATAGTGTTATTAGAAAAAATGGGTAAATTAACTTATGATGATAACATTTCTAAATTCATTCCTGAATTAAGTTTTTATAAGAATATAACAGTTAGAAATTTACTAAACCACACGAGCGGACTACCTGATTATATTGAACTGTTTGATGAAAAATGGGACAAAACGAAATTTGCTACCAATCAGGATATTGTAAACCTATTTGCAAAGCACAAACCTAACGTAAATTTTAAAGCGGGAAAAAGATTTGAATACAGTAATACAGGTTATGCATTGTTAGGATTAATAATAGCGTGCGTTTCGGAAAAACCGTATGGACAATTTTTAACTGAAAATATTTTTAAGCCTTTAGAAATGGAAAACACATTTGTTTACCGGAGCAGGTATGAACCTCAAAAAATAGAAAACTATGCTTTGGGCTATGTAACGGACAGTTTAGGGAATAAAGTTTTGCCCAACAGTTTCGGGAAAGAATATTACAGCTATTATCTTGACGGAATTGTTGGCGATGGAATGGTCAATTCAACTCTTGAAGATTTATTGAAATGGGATAGAGCACTTTATTCAACTATATTGATAAATGAAAAGGATAAGGAAATAATTTTTAGTTCCTTCAAAACAAAAGATGGAAAACAAACGAATTATGGTTTTGGCTGGCTAGTTGGCATTAATGAAAAATATGGAAAAATAGCTAATCACTCAGGCGAATGGGCTGGTTATAAAACTTTTATAGAAAGGCATTTAGACAATGACAAAACAATTATTTTACTTCAGAATAATTCAACAATTAAAACAGTTATTCCTGTTCGGGAAGTAAGAAATATTTTGTACAATGAAATAATCCGAACAAGTAGAACGAAACAAATAACAGTAAGTTCAGAAGAGCTGGACAAGTACACGGGTGTTTATTCAACCAGAAAGTTCCCACTTAAAATAACCATTTTTAAAAATGGAAATACGCTTATGGCTCAAGCAACTGGACAGCGTGCATTCCCACTGAATGCCTATGAAAATCATGTTTTTAAATTTGATTCGGCAGGAATAACAATGACATTTAATCTTTCAGAAAACAGTTTGGAAATGACACAGGGAAAACAAAAAACCATATTTAAAAAAGAATAAAAACAGCCACTTTCTGCAACTTAGCAAAAATAGGTTCTGCGCTCGTTTGGAAACACGATTTCAAATTAACAATACCTCAATAACTAATTGTTAATTTTGAAACATAAAAACGAATTATAGATAAAGAATAAAACAAAAATGATTCAATACAAAGCTAAAAAAATCGACATTACACCTTTGCGCCCTGCGCGATTGACAGGTATGGGGCAGGGGGTCGAGAGTCAAGGAATACATAGTAGTTTGGAAATTAATGCACTAGTTTTCAAACAAGACGAAACTTGCATTTATATGTTTTCAATTGATACATTGTTTATTAGCAACGCATTGAAAAAGTTTATCATGCGTGAAGTTCAAGCGTATGATCAATCAATTCTTGAAAAAGACATCGTGATTATGTCAACCCACACGCATTACGCGCCTTCATTGGAAGAAAAAAGAATTGAATTGGGGGAGCGTGATGAAGCATATTTTTTGTTTTTAACAGAAAAAATAGTTGAGTTAATGCAGCAACTCAAAGCTGAGATATTCACGGAAATAGCGCTGGAAATTTCGAGCGGGAAAACAACTCATTTAACATGCAATAGACGAAGAAAAGTAAGAAGGTTAGGCGCTATTTTTAAGACATTTATTGCAATGGAGCCAAATTTGAACGGTTTCAAAAACGAAGAATTTAAAATAATTAAAATTACTACTGCAAATTCCAATAAAAACCTTTTGGGCGTTATTTGGTCATTTCCCTGTCATCCCACGAATTTGTTTGCAAACAATTTGGTCAGTGCTGAATTTCCAGGGGAAGTGCGCAATGTCCTACGGTTAAAAGAGGTTGCACAAGAACTGCCAGTGTTTTATATGCCAGGTTTTGCAGGTGATGTAAGAGCATATCCACCAAAAAGAGTCTCTTTTTCTAAGGTAATTCGCGACTTTTTTCAATTGAGTTATCCAGTGAGCTATTACAGGTTTACCAACAACAAAGAATACAATAGTTGGGTGGATGATCTATGCAACCATTTTTTGCATGTTTGGTCAAATGCATGCTTCAATCCTGAAATCTACAATACCGAATTAACTTCGCGCATGATTCAAAAAGATGTTTCAATTTTAGGAATTCATGCAGCAGGCATAGAAAGTATTATTTTTAGAAAAATTAGTATGGGAAACAAGTTGGCTTTTTATACAATTTCAAGTGAAGTGGTCTCTGAATATACCCTCATTTTGGATGAAATTGCCAACGAAGAATTTTGTATTTATTCGGGATATGCAGATGAAGTTTTTGGGTACTTACCAACGCAAAAACAGATAATAGAAGGTGGTTATGAAAGCAAAGAATATTTTAAACCTTTTTTAGTAACAGGCGATTTTAATCCGTCAATTGAAAAAACGATAGCAGCATGCTTCAGAGAGATCAATTAAAAATAGAAAAATTAGCACGTGAAAATCCGAATCAATTAGCATTTTTAACAGCAAATGTCAGGGATTTTTATGTGCAGGAAATTGTTTCTTGGCAATATGAGAACAAAGCTTATGCAACGGGACTTTTTTTCGTAAAGGAAAACGATCAGTACATAGCAACGCAAGGAATGATTCCGATTTTTTTGAAAGCGCACGGAAAACAAGTTTTGACCGCCAAAAGCGAATCGTCATTTTTACTTCCAGCATTTCGTGGAAAAGGAATCTTTGAAACCTTGTATCTTCAAACAATTGAAACTTCAGAACAAGATGGAGTGGAACTTGTTTGGGGATTTACAGAATTAAGTAAGGTGTGGCGTGAAAAGTTAGCCTTTGATGTTGTAGACGGACTTATTCATGAATCTGAATTACAAATTCGCTTTTTAAAAAGCTTCATTTCCTCGTGGTCTTCAAAGCAATCGCTAACAAATAAACTTAAAAGTTCATTAAAAGCAGTTGTTTCACTCTTAAAAAGCAAGCAACTTCCCAAACCGAATAAGGAATACAGCGCAGCATTTATTGCACTTGAGGAAGCGGATAATTTACAAGCAATCATAGAACTGAGTGCAACATGGGAGAAAAACCATCCCACTTTCACCACACTTCTACTCGATGAAGCGTACATTAATTGGCGAATTACCAATAACCCTGTTGCTCGTTACCAAATTATTGGCATTTATTCTAACCGACAATTAGTAGGTTATGGCGTAGTGAATAACACCTCTAAAAAAGCCTATTTGCTCGATTTTATTGTGCCAGAACAAGTACATTTTACAGAAAGTTTCATGGCCCTCTTAAGAATTTTGAAAGGAAAAGGTTCGGTTTCTCATTTAATTTATTGGGCGAGTCATAAAAATGATTATGCATCGTCAATACATGACTTATTTCAATCCAGGGGAGCATTTCGACATGTGAACAATTCGATGAATTTCGTTTATAAAAAAACTAAAAAAAGCACAATGGATAACATCGAAATAAGTGATTTGTATATCAATGGCCTTTGGACCGAGGGTTTCAGTATTTAAAGTTTCGCTACTACGATTTTTAAAAGCTGATTATTCGTCGAGATTACTTTTAAAGTATACTTATCTGTTAAAGTTTAAAATGGTTAATAGGGTAATATTACCTTTTTGTAATTTTGGAAAAAAGTAATATGACGTTTAACCAAGAAATTGCATTTATCGGTTGAATCTACCAATCAAAACATTCTCAATACAGAAAAATAAAACGTTGATGATTTCCAAATCAAGAATAAGCTTGAAAATTGAGTTGCATGTAGTTGAAACGCACAGCATCTCGTGACAGATGAAATAAAAAAAAACGAAAAAACAGCAAAGATGATGGCAACTTGTCCGTTGATAGAAGTGGAAGAATTAAAAGCGATTTACAAAAATCCGGAGGTGTTGCTTTTTGATGTCAGTCATTCAAAACAAGCATCAACTAATTATGCAAACGAACATCTTGACGGCGCATTTTTTATCGATTTAAACGAACAATTAGCTGCAATTAAAAGTGATCCCGCTCATGGAGGTAGACATCCTTTGCCATCAATTCAACAATTTTTGGCAACCTTGTCTGAAGTTGGTATCACGAACAAACATCATGTTGTTTTGTACGACGAGTTCAACGGTTCCAATGCTGCCGCTCGTTTTTGGTGGATGCTAAAAGCCATCGGACATGAAAAAGTACAAGTACTCAACGGCGGATTCCAACAGGCAAAAAAATGTCACTTCCCAATTAATTCAACTGTTGTAACGATCAACAAAGTCTCCGATTCGTATACGTTCAACAACACCAATTGGATGTTACCAACTTATTCCATGAGTCAAGTTGCAGCACGAGTGCAGCATCCAAATTATTTGGTGGTCGATGTTCGTGCAAAAGAACGTTATGCTGGAATCACCGAACCCATTGATTTAATTGCGGGACATATTCCAGGGGCGCTAAACATTCCATTTACAGAGAATCTTGAACCAAATGGCTTGTTCCGTTCTCCATCAGCGTTAAGAGCAACCTACGCATCATATTTTGGCAACAGAAAACCAGCGAACATTGTTATTCATTGTGGATCTGGCGTAACAGCTTGTCATACATTGCTCGCGTTGGCGTATGCAGGATTTGAAATCCCTAATCTATACGTCGGTTCTTGGAGCGAGTGGAGTCGGAATAATCAACCAATCGGGACAACTGCACGTTGAGTGGAACAACGTTGAACGACAAGCATACAGCACCCGCATCAAAAAGCAACTACTGAAATCGTACCATTTTCAGCTTGTTTCAACTTCATTTCTCAACATTTTTCTTTATATTTGCTCTACTACAAATTATTGCAGCCCTTTACCACAATTTGCTCTAAATTTCTCTAAACACCCACACACCTCGGCTCGTTTTGTCTTTGCTGTACCATTTTGTTTGCACTTTTGCGAGGATGAAGTTTGGGATAGAATTAAAAAAGAATAAAAAACGATGCAACGTTTCGCTTAGCTGCCTGAATTGGGGTGGATGTGAGTTATGATGTAGCGTGAGTAAATAAGTTAGCAGCCATTTTAAGACGACAGCAAAACAATGAATTTAACAGTAGAATATAAAGACACCGCAGGGACAATTTCTAATCAAACTCACAACTTGACACGAATTGCTTTTGCAAAACATTTAGCAATTGCTGGACAAGGTTTTGCCCCAAGACCGCAAAAACTTATCCGGACACTTTCAATGTTTTTTCATTACAGCTATTATTTGCAAAGACAAGCATTTAATAACAATAAGTTTTCGGAACCTCCAATTCAACTTTCCGACCCAACTGAAAAAGGACAATTTTCAAATCTTGCAGGTAAAGCAATCGCTGACTATTTATCTAAACGAATTGACCAAAGTATTTTTACTGTAAACTATGAAGCCGCAATGAGATTAAGGAATATGCCACTGAATGTTGGACGACCTGACTTACTTGCATACAACCAAAATTCAATGTTTGCTATCGAAGCAAAAGGTTATTCTGGCGGACACGGTAATATGACAACTCACAAAGCACAATCTCAAACTGGCGGAATTCCTGTTAATTTTTCTGTCGCTTGTGTTTCTTATAACCTTTACAATAATGTTCAATGTAAATATCACGACCCATATAATGACAGCGTTCCTTACGATAATGAATTATTGAAAAAACTAACTCGACAATATTACAGTGGACTTGCAGAATTTTTAAACGAAAAATATTTCAACTATAGAGAAGTAGAAATTCAGGGCGAAAAATTTTATGAAGTTGAATTGTCGTATAGACCTTTTGAGAAATTATTCCCTGACGAATTTCCGTACAGACATTTTTGGCACTTTGAAATTCTTGAGTTTTATAGACCAAGATTAATTCTGCCAATTGCAATTAGAGATTATGCAGAAGACGGTATTACAAATGAAATTAAACCATTCATTTTTGACACTAATAAGGAGCACGAAAAAAACTTGTATATAGACAATGACAGAATTGGTTTACAAATTAGACGATAGAAAAACGGCTGTTAACACGGGTTTTGCGTCAAACGGGGTTACGTACAAATTTGGAGCTTTGTGCTTCGCATCAAATGTCGTGCTGGCAGACAGTTTTGTGCTTCGAAAGCCGCCCGAACGCAAAGCCCGAAAACATTAACAACAATTATTTAAAAAAAATCTATGAAAAAAACAACATATATTTTAGTTTTATTTACAATAATCTTAATAACATTATTTCTTTGGGAAGAAACTGATAATTTAAATTTTACGCAAAAAATAAATGATGATAAAATAGCTAATTTTTTCACTTCATTTGGTGGTGTAATTGTTGCGATTTCCTTGTATTATTTTTACGAACAGTTGATTGCAGTGAATATACCAGATTTATACTTTGGTTCTACATTGTTTAATGTAACAGAAAAAGAAAGTATTTATGAAAATAAAAAAGATCTAAATTTTTCACAAATAATAGATGAAAAAATTTCTGAATTAAATAGTTACTTCATCTTACATAATACTGGTACTGGAACTTGCAAAAACATAACAATAAAATGGATTTACAATATAGAAGAAATAAAAAAAATAATAAAAGATGATTATCAATATTTTCCAATATTTGTAACCGAAAGTCAGAAATTGAGTTTTATTGAATCAAATGGAAAAGTACACGTTGAAATACCAAAATTTTACTTTTATTGTTGTGCACCTAAATATAATTTTAACGAAAAAAATCATATCAAATTAGCTGAAAAACTTCTTGGTGGCGAAGAATTACAACCAAATCTAAATGTTGAAATTGTGTTTTTTGACAGTAGAAATAACAAAAAAACAAAGAAATTTAAAGTAGAAATACAAGCCGTAAATAATACTGTAGATGTAAAATTTAAGCAATTATAACTGCTGTACTAGCAGTTAAACAATATGAAAGGATTTAGTGGGATTATATTTTCGCATTAAACTTTTTACTTAAATAGAAAATATGTAGTCACGAAGCTTAGTACCGTTGGTGCTATTATAACAGAAAAAACGTATAAAAATGAATAGTCATTTAAACATATTTAAAACATATACAAATACTTTTAGAACATATCAATTAGAAAATGATTTAACAAGAGCGTTTGCAATTACACTTCAAGAAGATTCAATGTTTTTAAATGAGGTTTTAAAAGAAATTTTTAAAAATTCTATTTATTACAGTCAGTTATTTGAGTCATTAGAGAGTGAAACTTCAATTTCTATTGACATACAAAAATCAGCTAGTAAAATAAATTACTTTGAACATATTTTTGCTATAACATTAAGTGAAAGTTTTATTGGAAATTTTTGGGATAAAAATCATAATAGAAAATACGACCCAATATGTGATTTAGTTATTGAAATTAATGGGGTTTACTTAATTATAGAAGCCAAAAGAGATAGTGTTGATTGTACAGCACAACTTTACAACCAAATATTGAATGTTATAAGTACAAATGAAAATAACATAGTTTCGCTAAACGAAGCTGAACACGGAAAATTGATTACACCTTATGACTTAAACTGGTCAAAATTAATGTCAATAGCAGTTAAAGTTTTGAGTTTTCAGAAATCATTAGGCAACATAAATAGGTTTCTTAATGATTTCGTTGCATTAGTTAAAAGTCATAATTTTAGATGGTTACCTGAATCACCAATTAACGCATTAAATTCAACCAATAGAAATTCAATTTTAAGGAGAATAGATTCGGCTATCATTGAGGTGTCTAAAAACAATAATGAAATTGAAAAACTTCATTATAATGATAGACAGGGTATTGTTTTTACAAAAAAATGGGCACAAGAAATTTTATTTAATATAAATCAAGATGGAGAATTGACCGTTTCAATTTATCCAGGTAACACAAAATCTCAAGGACATTCATTGTTCGCTAAAAATCCAAACTTTAACAAGCAAGTTATAATATTTAATGAAGCATATGAAGTATCAAAAACCTATCATATAAAGTTTACCAGTTTTCAAAAATATTTTACTGGATTATGGTTTGGAGAAAATTCTATGAAAGAGAATCTTTACACAAGAGATTATTTTAATAAATATACTGGACGAAAGAAACGAGGTAATGATTGGGTTGAACTTGAAAATTTATTTGACAACTGTTTAGATTATAACTGGAGAGAACAATGTAACTGGCAAAATAAAATAGAAAAGTCGGGTAAAAATCAATTTGACATTTCCTTTGGTTATGAATTAGTAATAAAAATTCCTTTTTCTAAACTTAAAGAATTAGATACAGAACAATCAAACTTGAAAAATTTAACAAATTTAATAACTGAAATTAATAAAGTGTTCAATGATAATCTATTAATTAACAGTATTTAAAGTCAGTTGGGAGTAGGGATTCATGATTCAAATATAATTTGGTGATTAAAATGACAAAAGAAGAAATTTATACAAAAACGAATTCTTTGGATGTAATGTATGGTATGACTACGACAGAATTAACTATGGTTATCTGGATTGATGGAATTTTTTGACTTCGCTAAAATTCATGATTTAGCAAAAACAAAAACACAAATAATTTTACAGGCGATTAAAGTAGACGAAATTTCAATTGATAAAATATTAATAATAAAAACAAATAAACTATGAACGAGCAAGAATTAATAAACAAAATTAATGAATTAACGGAGCTTAAAAAGTCCGAAATTTTTAATCAACATTATGAGCGTGCTGCTCAAATTCGTGATGATATTAGAAAATATACTGAACAACTGGAAGATTTGATGAATAAATAAATTTTAAAATAGCATCACTATCACTTCGTTCAAGTTCCTGTAGATTGAAGGGTCAACAAAATTTAAACTATCAAAAAATTAAAAACGTGTATTATGAAAAAGGTACTTTTTTACATCTCAATTTTTATTTCTTCATTTATATTTTCTCAAACAAATATTAATGAATTGGAACGATTGAATGGAGTTTGGATTACGAAAAAAACAAAGGAGAAATTTAATGGAACATTTGTCGAATTTTTTCCTAGTGGAAAAAAAATGGGAACATGTGAAGTAAAAGACGGTCTGCCAGATGGTCAACGATTAATCTATTTTGAAAATGGAAACATTAGTCAAGATAAGATGCTTAAAAAAGGTGTGTATGAAGGGAAAAATAGTGAGTTTTTTGAAAATGGAAAAATAAAACAAGAAGGAATGATGAAATCTGGAAAATCAGATGGCATTTGGAAAATATATTACGAAAACGGAAACTTACAAGCGCAATTAACATTTGTTAATGGTGAAGAAAAAGGTGATTATTTTCAGTATGATCAAAATGGTAAATTAGTTGCCCAATATTACATCATTGATGGAAAAGAATCGTATTCCAAAGAATTCCTTGATTTAAACAGCAAAGCAATGGACTTACTTAAAAAAGGTAAATTTAAAGAAGCGATTGTTTTGTATGATAAAGCTATTGTAAGTAATCCAACTGTTGCGATAACCTATTACAATAGAGGTGTTTGTAAAGCAAATTCATTAGATTTTGAAGCCGCTATTAAAGATTACGACAAAGCAATCGAAATTGATAGTGAATACAAAGAAGCATATCGCAATCGAGGAATAGCAAAGATTAATATTTTGAACACTTCTAAATCTAATGGGAATGAAAAGCTTACACCTGAACAAACTAAAAGCGCTTGTGAAGATTTTCATAAAGCAGCTCAATTAGGGGATAAATCTGTTGATAATGAAGATATGATTTACATATACTGTAAAAAGAAAAAATAATTTTCAATTATGAAAAATTCAACAAGAATTATTTTCTTTATTTCACATTTAATAGCATTCCTATATAGTTTATATGCAATTACTCTGATGCTTGCTTTTAGTAATAATAAAGGTGATAATGTCACAGAGGTTTTATTGTTCGGTATCGTCTGTTCCGTTTTTTTCGCCTTGTTTTATTTCTTATTCAAGGAAATTAAAACTTATCTTATCATTAGTTTGATTTTTTATCTATTGATTTCTCCGATTATTATTATTCTTATTACCGATATTATTGATACAATTTATTTGTCATTTCTTTATAAAGAATATGATTTTTATAAAGACACTTCGTTCCAACTTTACATTTTTTATCTAATAATTTATTTGTATTCGTTTATAACAATTATCACTTTGACTAGAAAAAACTACAAGTAAAAAAGTCGATTAATATCAAAAAAAAAGCACTTTCACTCGAAAGTACTTCTCTGTATTAATGAGCTTCCTCTTCCGGATCTGGAGGGAATAAGATCGGTGCGTCTTTGCTGTTTTGCAAACGGTCCATCAAGTCTTCTAGTTGCGAGATGGTCAATTGCTTCAATCAATAATTATTGTAAATTTTTGTCTTTTTTTACAATTAGAGATTTGATTTTGTAAAAAATCGTAAAATTTTACAAAATGACACAAAAAAAGCACTTTCATTTGAAAGTGCTTTGCTGTTTTAATGAGCTTCCTCTTCCGGATCTGGAGGGAATAAGATCGGTGCGTCTTTGATGTTTTGCAAGCGGTCCATCAAGTCTTCTAGTTGCGAGATGGTCAATTGCTTCGCGATGATTTTTTTGTCTTTGTCCAATACAATGATGCGCGGTGTGGCGTACAAATCGTATGTATCGTGGTAGTTCAAGGACTCAATGTTTGTGTACTTCAACAACGGTCGTGCATCTTGCACCGCTTCCTCGTACAAGGTTTTCGTTAAGCCAACATTGATGAACGATAACTTGTTGTCGCGGATGAATTTTTTCCATTTTTCGAAATCGTCACCTGTTGCTTTCCCAACGGCAAACACTTCTACGTTGCGTGCTTTTAGTTTCTCAGCATACAATTTTTGCAACTTCGGTGTGATTTTTTTACAGTGACCACATTCTGGATCCCAGAAATACAAGATCGTGTACTCCGATTTTAAATCGTAGAATCCGCGCCAGTTTTTGTCCGTTGTGTCGCGTAAAATAACGTTTGGCGGAACAACACCTTGTACCAAGTTTTTCTTGATGACGTTGTCTTTGCACAAATCTTCTAACTTCTCTTTTGGCATCCAGTACGCATACGATTTTCCTGTTTCAGGATTCGTGCGGCAGTAATAACGATCGGCCATCATGACAAATACTTTGTCCATTCCCATGATGTTGGACTTCGCGAAGTTGTTGGTGATGTAATCAACAGAAAATTTGAATATTTCCGAAGATGGTTTCAAACGATCGCAGAAATTGTATGCCACTTTCAAAATCGTATCCGGGTGTTGTAACAACATGTTTTTCCCAAAGTAGAATTCGATTTTTTGACCAAACACTTGTGTGTTCACCAAACGGTCGTCCGTTAAGTCGATGTTGTCCCAGTAATGCGCTCTGAAATAGTGGTAACGGAAATCAGGATCAATTGCTTCGCCTTTTTCATTTTTAGGTACTTCAGGAATCGTAATGTCCATGGACATTTTCAACAATTTCCCAACTAATTTATCTTGATTGTTGTCAATGATGTTTTTTTGGTACGCCAAAACAGCGTTAGAAATCGAATCGAGTTGCTTGTCGTATTTTTTCTCTAAAACATCATCTTTTCCTTTGATGACATCGCGTTTTGCTTTGATTTCATTCGCATTGTTGCGTTGTTGTTGCAAAAATTGAATGTAGCCAATAAAAAACTTATTTTCTTCCGACTTCTTCACTTTCATGTCGTCGATGAATCGAGGCGATTTCGTTTCGATGTTAATTTCCTCGTTGTTGTAAACAAACTCGAAGTACTTTTGACCAGGCATCAACAACGCTAAAATTCCAGGTTTTAACGATTCTTTCGCTGTAAATTCAGCAACGCCATTTTTCATGATTGCCGTGTCTGCATAATACAATTTCGAACCGTAGTATTTTGTTAAAAACACTGTAGTGTCTTTGATACCATCAACTTTGAAACGTAATTTTTGAGAAAACCCGATAAGGGAGCAACCCAAGAACAAAAGCATTATTAATTTTTTCATCATTTGAATTTTAAGTACACTAAATAAACGTTTGTTAAATAAAATCGTTTTCAAATTAACAGTTTATTAACCTTTTTCGGCATTGAAAATGTGCTTTTTCGCGCTGATCAACGATGCCAGTGTAAAAATAACATAAGCGATGACAATTGCCAAATAACTGAGGTAGGTAAAACTACTATCGATGTAAACGCCTCCTTTGTTGAATGCAGCATCTAAATACAGTTTGACCAATTGAAATACGATCACACTAATCAAACTAATCCAGCCAAATACTTTAAAGAAATAGTTGACAAACGCACGAACCAATTGTGAAGGGTGATACCCCAAACGAATGAGCGTTTTGATTTCGTAGTTGTTTTTGTTGATCAACAATTGCAAGTATTGAATGAGTACCAAGCCGGATAAGAAAACTGCTAATACTGAAACGCACAACACAATCCAAATAAACGTTCCAATCATGCTTTTCAAACGACCAACCAATACTTGTGCATTTTTCGATTCGAGGTGTTTTTCTTTGAGCATTCCTTCGACCAAACCAAACTGATTTTCCTTGCCAGAAAGCATGAGTTGCGTGATTTTTTGTTCTGTTGAATTTCCATATTTCTCGTTGGCCCATTTCATAAACGATTCCGGAACGAGTAGGGAAGAGATTTCATTCGTAAACCCAACGATGCGGACGTTTACTTTCTCTTTGCGGTCGCCATTTTTCAAGGTGAATTCAAAACGAATGTCTTGTGCAATTTCATCGCTCACCGTAGGAATATTTTTCGCACTCATGAACGTATTCAACATGACAATGAAATCGCGGGGCATGATCAACGGCACATACGCATCGCCTTTTTTCCATTTCCAATTCGTTGCAGGGATGTCAATAAATTGGGGACTAACCGTTTGCAAGAAAACATCTGTGCGGAAATAAGGAACAACAGGATCGTTTGTTTGCAAGGACACATCGAAATTATTCGAGATGATTGGTTCAACAGCTGAGACAAAAGATGCGTTGCGCAATAAATCAATTTCTCGCTTCGTGAAATCGTTTTTACCTAATTGAAAGGCATTGGATGCGCCAATCTTTTTCTGAATAATCAAGGTGTTTGGACCAAGGATTTCATTTCCTCTACCAAACTCATTGACTTTGATTAAATAATGAATCGATGTTACTAAGAACGATAATCCGAGCAAAGCACCAATCATGGCAATGATTAATTGAACGCGCTCTTGTTTTTGGAAGAAAGTTTTTTGTAACATGATTTCAAAGTTTTAATTCGTAATCATATGCAAAGCGCTGATCGGCATCCAAAGAAGTCAGGACAAAACCTGCTGCTTGTTTTGTTGTTTCTTCAACAATGAGTTGCAAACAGTTTGCTTTGTTGCGCTCGTCCAAGTGCGAAAATGGTTCATCCATGACCAACCACGAAAAAGGTTGACACAAAGCACGAATAATGGCCACACGTTGTTGTTGTCCCATCGATAAAATTCCACAGGGAACTTGCCATTTGTCCTCAATTTCCAAGCGTGTCAACAAAGCGCGTAGTTCTTGTTCCGTTCGGAAATCCGTTAAGTTGTTTTTGAGTTGCAAGTTTTCTTGAACGGTTAAGTTCGGAAACAATTGCAGGTCTTGAAAAACGACCGCTATTTTTTCACGACGCATGTTAGTCCACTCATCAATTGAAAACGTTTCAATTGCTCGGTTATCAAATGAAACAATTCCCGCATAATCTGTTCGAAGTCCACTTACGATGCCTGTAAAAGTTGATTTTCCTTTTCCACTCGAAGCATTCAATAAAATGCGCTTGTCCGATTCAAAAACTGCGTTATTTCCCCAAATACTTTCCTTGCCATGATTGATCGCAGCGAGGGGAGTTGGCAATACGTGTTCAAAAGTTATCGTCATGATCTTGAATTTAGAGGAGAAATACAATAATCATTCCATGATTGTTATTGGTTCATTGTCAATGATTTCACAAATGGTTCTGCTCATTTGTTCAGTAGAAGTAAAGGGAATCCAAAGCGCTTCGGGATGTTTTTTGAACCACGTTAATTGGCGTTTGGCATAATTGCGGGTGTGTTGTTTGATTTTATCGATACATTCCGTTTCTGTTGCGTATTTTCCGTCCCAAAAATCGAATACTTCTTTGTAGCCAACAGTTTGCAAAGCGCTAGACTGTTTGAATTGCACTACAGATTTCACTTCGTTGAACAAGCCATTTTCGATCATTGCGTCAACACGTTTATTGATGCGTTCATAGAGTTGTTCTCTCGGATGATCAATCACAAAACGTTTCACTGTAAAAGGGCGAACGCTTGCATTATTATTTCGAAAAGATGAGAAGGGTTTTCCCGTCGCTCGAATTACTTCCAAAGCACGCAAAATGCGAACGGGATTGTTTTTATCCACTTGTTCGTAAAATTCGGAATCCGTTGCTTTTAATTCTTCCAGCAAATCAGCAAGGCCATTTGTTGCCAAACTTTCGCGCAGATCGTTTTGAATAACAGGTGAGACAGGAATATCGTCTAAACCATTACACAAAGCATCGATGAACATACCGGAACCTCCAACAAGAATAATTTTTGGCAAATGCGCCAATTTGGTTGTCACTAATTCGAGTGCAGCTTTTTCAAATTGACTTGCAGTAAACGGTTCTGTGATACTGTGTGAATCGACGAAATAATGGTCAATTCCTTGCATTTCATCGCTAGTAGGTTTTGCTGTTCCAATTGCGATTTCTTTGTAAAATTGGCGCGAGTCAGCAGAAAGAACAACCGTATTCAACTGTTTTGCAAGCGCAACACCGAGTGCAGTTTTACCACTCGCAGTTGGACCTTCAATAACGATGAGTTGTTGCATGAAGTAAAAGTACGATTAATTCAAAAACAGCGTTACGTTTAGCGAACGAGATTTTTATAATTTTCGTAGCGCGACATGACCTTGTTCACGTATTTGTATGTACGCGTACCACGCAAAGCACCGGCTTTCACAACAGGATCACTATAAAATTCGTGTTTTCCTAAGTTGAGCATCATTTCACCCACATTTCCTTCCCATTTCTGTGGATTCAAATTGCGTTTTTGGGCTAATTTTTGTGCATCATGAACGTGATTAACACCAGCGTTATAACTTGCAAGAACGAATTTTCTTCGTTCGTTCGGATCTGAAATTCCGCTCCAAAGTTTATCCATTTTTGCAATGAATTTCATTCCACCTTTGATTTGTACTTCCGGAGTAGAAGTAGGGAATACGCCGTAATTAGGTCCAGTACCTGGCATGAATTGCATCAAACCATACGCACCACCCAAACCGCGCGCATTCGGATTGAAACTACTTTCATGACAAATGATTGCTAATGCAAAACGCCAATCCAAACCATGTTTAGCAGCTTCTCGTTTGATGATTGCATCGAAAGCCGAAATAGATCCTTTTTTATTTTTGAAAGTTTCATCTGTAAATGCAATGTTGTTTCCGGAGAAATCATAATACTTGCCTTTGATATATGCGAATGCTTCACGTTGCATGAATTTTTTCAACCAAGCATCTAAGCGTCTTTTTAATAAAGGTGATTTTTTACTTAATCCAAAACCAATGTTTTGTTTGAACGACATCGAAATACTTGCATCAATATTATCGTAGAATTGTTCGTTGATCAAAGCGGTGTTTTTTTCAGCAACAGTGTAATCGATTTGTCCGTCAGCGACCATTTCGATTAATTCTTCCACACCTTGATAACTTTGCGTTGGGCGGATAAAAATCGTATCACCAATTTCATCTTGCAAATTCATCAAACGATTAAAATAACTTGATTTTTGCCAAACGTACACTTTCTTTTTCGCTAATTGAATTGGGTCAGTAATAAACGATTCAGGAGAAAGTGCTTTGCCGTTTTTTTCATCGAATTGTTGTTTTCGTTGAATCAACACTTGATTTGTTTGGTAAAACGGAATAGAAAATTCGACACTATCTTGTCGTTCGCGTGTGATTGCATAATTACATGCAACAACTTCACCCATTCCATCAGCAAGATTTTCTTCAATTTTATCTAAATCATCAATAACTTTAATTTCTAAAGCAACACCTAAATCTTCTGCAAATTCTTTGAGGATTTCGTATTCAAATCCCATTTTTTTTCCGCGGTAAATAAAAAATGACGTTGATGAGTTTTCCACTAACACAACCAATTTACCACGTTTCAAAATACCGGGTAAATCTTCGTCATATGTATTCAACGGTTTTTTTCTTTCGTCTTCACTTGATGCGCCACATCCAGTTAAAAACGTTGATAAACAAGCTGTTAATAGAATTAAGAAATACGAATTTATTTTTTTCATCTTGGTAATTCACTCAATTTGAGGACACAAGTTACATCAAATTTCTCAATTTGAAGTCATTAAAATGCTGCTGAGCTGCTAAAATGAAGTTTTCAAAGTGTATTTCGATGAGATTTTCATGAGCTAAAAACACACTCGGTGTTCGTGTCAAAGCGTTGTCAAAGCTGAGTTTTTTGCTCACTCCGTGACTCATTTTTGTTAGTCCATCGAGCGTAGGATAATGTGCTATCCAATTATAATGAATGAGTTTTTCGATGAAATCTTGAAAATGTGCTGGATAATGTACTTTGTGCTGCTCAAATTCGTTGTAGCAATTAGCTAAATAGTGAGCAAAATCATGCGTGTGAAACCTTGTCCAATGTTTGGCTAGAAGGTGATCAAAAATGAGATCGATAGCAATTGGAGCAACTTTGGGTAAATCGTTTCGAATCAATTGCAGAATAGCTTTTACGGAATCGTGTTGATCGGTAAACGAATCTATTTCTCGGTGTAACAGAATTCCTGTTTGAATGGTAGGAGCTAAGTGGGACAAATTTTTACCTTTCACAAAATCACCAAACAAATTCGCAGTTGCTAATTCGTGGTCATCAAATGAAAGGTAAATATGTCCCAAATAATTCATAAACGTTTATTTCAAGAAGTTGTAATTTTTCCCGTAGTACAACATTTGTTCGATAAATGTTTGGTTGTTTTCCATTTTCACATCAATCATTTCGCCTTTTTCGTTGTAAACTGGTGTGAAAATAGGGTAAACGAAACCACTAAAAGGTGCAATGTTCATTGGCGCGACACGGTCTAATACTTCTTTGTGTAATTCCGGGTTGACTTTTACACCGTACGTTTCAACGAGCAGTTTTCCAGCGTTGTAATCACCTTCCGATTTGATGCGTTGAATTTCTCGTAATAACACGCCAAACAATGCACGTAATTTGGTGTAATCCTGTACATCAAAATAGGTTTTACCATTGCGTACATTTTTCACAATGACGTTGTCGTTCATTCCTTTTTCAAAAACCCAAGCAGCAACCAATTGACGGTTTTGCATGTGTTCTTCTTCCAATTGTTTTCCTAATTCCAAACGTTGTAATTGCACCATCATTCCATTACGGATGTAATTGTCGTATGCAGCTTTTCCGACTTCTAACGATTCAATTAGTCCCAATTCAACCATTTTTGGATCAAGAATGTAGTACAAACCAACCAAGTCAGCGCGTGCTTCTTCCAAAGTCGAAGCGTAGTTTTTCAATGTCTCAGCAGGTTGCCCTACGCCATCATTGAGTTGTCCACTTGCATGTCCAATAACTTCGTGCAAAGCTGTGTGCATTTTGCTTGCTTTTCCAGCATATTTTTTCGCACGATTGATTTCTTCTTCGTCGTTTGCGAATTCTTCAGTAACAGCAGGTCCACCAGCTTTTTCATAAGCAGCAATTACATTTCCAAGAGAAACCGATTTCGATCCATGTTCTTGACGAATCCAGTTGTTGTTTGGTAAATTCACACCAATTGGCGTTGAAGGAGCAGCATCGCCCGATTCTGAGATTGCTTGAACTACTTTGTATGAAACACCAACTACATTTTTTTTCTTGTGTTCTGGACGAAGTGGCGAATTATCTTCAAACCATTGGACGTTTTTTGCTAAAACAGCCATTTTTTCAGAGGCATCGAAATCTTTCACTTGAACAATTGATTCAAAGGTCGCACGTTTACCAAGCGCATCTCCATAGACTTCGATAAATCCGTTGATATAATCGATATCGCCAGCAGTAGCTTTGACCCAAAGGACATTGTATTCATCCCAAATCGCTAAATCACCAGTAATATAAAAGTCAATTAGTTTCACCAATGCTTCTTTTTGAGCAGCGTTTTCTGTTACCTCAACAGCATTTTTCAACCAAAAAACAATTTGTTCAATCGCTGCTCCGTAACGTCCATCCAATTTCCAAACGTCTTCAACTATTTTTCCGTCTTTTAGTATCAAGGTTGAGTTTAATCCAGCTTCAATTGGACGTTTATTAGTCGGATCCATTTTTTGGTTGTAAAATTCCTCCACCATTTGTTGGGAAATACCATCACCATAAAAGTTATTAGCAGAAGCCTCAATCATATCGACATTTGGATCTTTCACTTTTCGTTTCGCACCTAAATTAGGATTGAATAAGAATTGCATTAATTCATCAGAAACCTCTTGTCCAGATTGTGTCACTAAATTTCTGAAATATCCTTCATCAAATGGTGGTTGTATTTTATCCATTCCATAATGGTGGTGAATTCCATTGGAAAAGAAAAATTGTTTTGCCCAGGTTTCAAATTTTCTCCAATTTTCTTCTCTGTTGTTTTCAGAATTATTTGCGAAAATTCCCTCAATTATTTTTCGAATTTGAAGGTTGAATTCATTGTTTTGGTCAAAATTGATGTCACGTCCAGCTAAACCTGCTTGTGCTAAAAAATAACAATACTTTTTTTGTTGTAAGGTCAACTTATCCCAACCTTCAACAGGTAAGCGAAGCACTTGAATATCTGAGAATTTATCGACAATAATCGATGATTCAACAACAGGAGTTGTTGGTGTTGTATTTACTGCAGTTTTTGTTCCACTACAAGCGGTTAACACACTGATTGAGAGTGTTAAACCAAAGATACTTTTTGTATAATTCATGTTCATTTTTTTAATTATCGGTTACCAAATAGTGAGCTTCCTACTCGGATCATGTTACTTCCTTCTGCGATGGCTATTTTGTAATCGCCGCTCATTCCCATCGAAAGAATGGTAAAGTCGTTGTTGTATTTGAAATAGTGACTTTTGATGACGTGAAAAAAGTTGTTTAAATTTCTGAATTCATCGCTTATTTGTGCTTCATCACCTACAAAACTTGCCATTCCCATCAGTCCAACAATGCGTACATTTTCCATTTCAATAAACTCACGCGATTGAAGTATTTGTTCGGCTTCTTCGAAAGTTAGTCCAAATTTAGTTTCTTCTTGGGCGATGCGAAACTGCAACAAACAATCAATAATTCGGTTGTTTTTTTTGGCTTGCTGATTAATTTCCACTAATAATTTCAAACTATCAACAGCGTGAATCAATGCTACAAAAGGAGCGATGTATTTCACTTTATTAGTTTGAAGATGGCCAATCAAATGCCATTCAATATCTTTCGGAAGTTGTTCGTATTTATCGACCAGTTCTTGCACTTTGTTTTCGCCAAAAACACGTTGTCCAACTTCATAAGCATCGCTTATTGCTGAGGCTGGTTTTGTTTTGGAAACAGCAACTAAACAGACATCAGCAGGAATTTCAGCTTTCAGTGCAGTGATTTTTAATCCTATTTCGTTCATTATTCGTTGATTTGATAAACGGTTAAACCACTTCTTAATTTTGGTTCGATCCATGTGGATTTTGGCGGCATGACTTCTTCGTTTTCAGCAACAAATTTAATTGCTTCAACATCTAAAGGGTAAAGTAGGAAGATCATTTTATTCGTTTCATCAGCGGCTATTTTTTCCACTTTTGCCATGGTTGCTTTTCCAGCAATGAAATCAACATGTTTACTTGTTCGAATGTCTGAAATTCCTAAAATAGGTTGAAGAATTTCTGTGGTTAATATTTGCGCATCAATAGAAGCTGTAAATGATTTATTATCAATGTTTTTAGCTATGAGCGTTAACGAAAAAGTTCGACCTTCTAGGAAACAAATAATCTCTCCTTTTCGTGCAGCTTTTCGTAGTTTAGGTAATTCAGTAACAGTAAAACGCTCAGCAAGATTCATTAAAAACGAATCGACAGTATGATTGTTTAAGGTTTTAATTACTCGGTTATATTCGAATACTTTTAATTTCTGGTCTGAAATAAAGTAGGCTAAAAAGTAATCTTGATTGGTAAAATACGGTTCATTCGAGCTGCGTTGTTCTTTGCGTAAGTGACTGCAAGATGCCGTTCTGTGATGGCCATCTGCAATATAAACCGTTGAAACAGCTTCGAACAAATGAATCAGATGTGCACTTTTTTCAGGGCTTAAAATCCACAATTCGTGTTTGATTTCATCTGTTGTACAGAATTCAAATTCTGGTCGGTTACACATTTCATTTTCGAGCACAGCATCTATTGCATCCGAATTTGGATACGTCAATAGTACAGGCTCGGCATTAAATCCTGAAATGGACAAATACGATTTGAATAATTCTTCTCGTATTTCCAATGTTGCTTCGTGTTTTTTTATTTGTTGGTTATCGTATTCATCCAACGAAGCTCCTGCAATGATTCCAGTATAATAAGAATTAGCCGAAGATTGGCGGTAGATATAAATCTCCGACTTTTCCTCTTGGATTAAAATTCCTTTTTCCTTGAATTGTTCAAACAATTTTTTTGCTGTTTGAAAGCGTTTGGTCGGATTGGATTTAATCGCTTGCGCGAAAACACCTTCGGGATGAATAATGTGTAAAAATGTATATGGATTATCGTCCATTTTTGCACGCAATACATGTTCGCGATAAGCAGTAATTGGTCGTGTAGAAACCAATTGTGCTTTGTCTCTTGTCGGTCGAACAGCTTTAAAGGGGTGAATTTTTGCCATAATTGACCTTAAATATACGTATTATCGCCGACCAAATTCAGAAATAATTAATTGAGCTAATTCCAAACCAATGCGATCTTGTGCTTCCAAAGTCGCTGCTCCGATGTGAGGAGTTGTTGCGATTTTCTCATGCGCCAACAATGATTTTAAAGGTGTAGGTTCATTATCGAACACATCCAAACCTGCAAAATTCACTTTTCCTGATGCAAGCGCGGATAATAAAGCTTGTTCATCGATTACTCCACCGCGAGAAGCATTGATAATACCAACTCCATCTTTCATTTTTTGAAATGCAGCCTCACTAATTACTGCTTCACCATTTGCTTGTTTGGGAACATGTAACGAAATGTAGTCAGCAATGGGTAAGTATTCATTCATGTCTGTTGTTGCATGAACTGGAACTTTAATTTCACCAATGCTTTGGATGTTTCCTAAAGAAATCTCAACAGTTTCTTCGACTAAATTAGTAGCAACTACTTTCATTCCAGCGCCTAAAGCATAAGCTGCTAAGGCTTGTCCGATGCGTCCAAATCCAACGATCAAAAGTGTTTTACCACGTAGTTCTGAACCTTTCGCATATTTCTTTTTCAGCACATTGAAATCACCGTTTTCCATGTGTTTGAAAGAATGGTGTAGTGAACGAGCGCCTGCAAACAAATATCCCATCACTAATTCAGCAACAGATTGCGATGAAGCAGCTGGCGTGTTGATTACAGTGATTCCTTTTTCACGTGCGTAAGTCACGTCGATATTATCCATACCAACACCACCGCGGCCAATTAATCGAATTGAGGGGCAAGCGTCTACAACTTCTTTTCGAACGGTTGTTGCACTGCGCACTAAAATAATTTCAACATTATTTTCATTGACATAGTTAATCAAATCATTTTGATCTACTTTGTCAGTGATGACTTTAAAACCTGCGTTTTCTAATGCGTTTTTTCCTTCATTAGAAATTCCATCATTTGCTAATACCTTCATTTTATCCATTTTTCTTTCCAAATTCTTGCATAACATCGACTAAAACTTGAACACTTTCTAGTGACAGTGCATTATAAATGGATGCACGGTATCCACCAACTGAACGATGACCATTTAAACCAACTATTCCAGCCGATTTCCAGCTTTCATCAAATTGATTTTTTAGTGTCTCGTTCGCTAATAGAAAGTTGACGTTCATTTTAGAGCGATCTATTTTATTTGCCGTTCCAATGAATAGGGGATTGTTGTCTATTTCGTTATAAAGTATAGCTGCTTTTTCGTTGTTTGTTTTTTCCATTGCTGCAACACCACCATTTTTGATTAACTCTCTTAAGTTAAGCATGGCAACATAAACAGAAAAAACGGGTGGGGTATTGTACATGGAATCTTTGTCCGCATGTAATTTCAAATCGAGGTAAGAAGGTAAGAAAGAAGATGTTGATTTACCTAAGGCTTCTTTTTTTACAATATATAATGTTGCTCCAGCAGGACCAAGGTTTTTTTGCGCACCAGCGTAAATCAAATCAAATTTGGAAACATCGATAGTTTTCGAGAAAATATCAGATGACATATCACACACCAATGGAAGGGTTGTTTTAGGAATATCGTGAAATTGTGTTCCAAAAATGGTGTTGTTTGAAGTATAATGTAAATAATCCAAGTCCGATTCAATGGTCAAATCAGTTGGGATATAGTTGTAATTTTTGTCTTCAGAACTTCCAACGATTGACACATCAATTCCAACTTTTTTCGCTTCTTTGATTGCGCCCTCAGCCCACGTTCCAGTTTTTAAATATCCCGCTTTTTTGTTCCCTCTCATCATATTTAGCGCGGCTATTGAAAATCCCAACGATGCACCACCTTGTAAATACAATACTTCGTATTCATCAGAGATATTCAAAGCGTCTTTCACTAATTGACGCGCCTCCATCATCACTTGTTCAAATTCTTTGCTTCGGTGAGAAATTTCTAAGATAGATAAGCCGTTAAAATCTGTAACAGCGTGCGCTGCTTGTTCGAATACCGATTGAGGAAGAATGCATGGACCAGCGCCAAAATTGTTTTTTTTCATGATAAAAAGACTGCTTGTAAAGCGTGAAAATATGGTGCAAATTTCGGATTTCTAAATGAGTTTTTAAAGCTTTTTTTTTACAGAGTTATAAACAAAAAAAAAGACCTGCGTAATGCAAGTCTTATAAGTATGTGAATACAGAAAAAATTATTCTGCTGTTTCTTCAGTAGTTTTTTTAGTAGCCACTTTTTTTGGTGCAGTTACTTTTTCAGCAGCAGCTTTTGCAGGGGCTTTTTTGACAGCTGGTTTTTTAGCAGCCACTTTTTTCTCAGTTACAGTTTCAGCTGATTTTTTTGAAACGACAACTTTTGCTGTGCTTTTTCTTTTTCTTGTGTTACCGTAAGAACCGTTAGTACGTTTCCCTTTTGCAGATTTGATATCCCCTTTTCCCATGTTATTACTTTTTCAATGAATTGAACTTATTTACAAATGTAGTAAAATACCTAAATAACAGGAAGATAAGTTGAAAAAAAATATGATTATTTATCTGTTTCAATCAGTCTTCGCTCTAAATCTCGTCGAACAATATCACCATTCCGCATGTATTTTTGGCACCATTTTAATTTGGTTGATACCTGATCGTCGTGTGTTAATTTCCAATCAATAGTACTGTTTTCTAGTCGGTGACGAATTGCTTGAAGCGACAAAGCAGCTGAAACTGACACATTAAAACTTTCGGTAAAACCAACCATTGGAATGCTGATTTGATAATCAGCAAGTGATCGCACTTCATCAGAAATACCTTCCCATTCCGTTCCAAAAGTTAACGCGAGTGGTTCATCAATTGGGATATCAAAAATGGTGTGTTCGTTTGCTTCAGGAGTTAACGCTACAATTTTATAACCGTTATTTTTCAAATTACTGATGCAATCAACTAAAGCTGTGTCGCCTTCGTTGTAATTGTACATATCGACCCAACTTCCAGCTCCGCGTGCAATATCGCGCTGCACTTTGTATTGGTTTTTACTTTCAACTACATGAAGTTCTTGAATTCCAAAACAGTCACACGTTCTTAAAACAGCACTGGCATTGTGTTCTTGATAGATGTTTTCGAGTACAACCGTTATATATTTTGTTCGGTCAGTTGCGATTTTGTCAAAAAGTTCACGTTTCGCTTCAGGAATCATTTCGTAAAATGCAGCCAGTAATTTTTCTTTCATGTTGCAAAAATACAAGTTTTCAAAAAATGTTTGATTTTCAGGGATGAAATGTGCTGGTTTGAAGAGGATTTGAAAGGGGAGTGATGTTTTAGTGGTTTATTTTCAAGGAGTTAGCATCTTTTATATTTACCAGGGTAAATTGTGGTAAAGCTGCAGCTTGACCATTAAAAGCTTATTCAAGAAACACACATCATAATGTAGGTAAACACGCATTTTTTAAACAAAAAGCACAAAAAAAAGCCCTTTCGAAACGAAAGGACTTTTAAATCTTAAAAAAGAATACTATTCTTAGTTAACTGAGCTAGAAAGTTCAGCACCAGCTTTGAATCGTACTACATTTTTTGCAGCGATTTTGATTTCTTTTCCTGTTTGAGGATTACGACCTGTTCTAGCTTCTCTTTTAGAAACTGAGAAAGATCCGAATCCTACTAAAGAAAGACGATCTCCTTTTTTCAATGCTGCCCCAGTTGCACTTACGAATGCGTCTAATGCTTTTTTTGCATCTGCTTTTGACAAACCTGCTTCAGAAGCAATAGCGTCAATTAATTCTGCTTTGTTCATAGTTTGGTGTTTTTTTGAATGAATCAATTATTTTAACACAACAAATTTATAGGAATATCCAAGCCTACAAAGGGTTTCAGATAAAAAGAGTGAGTTTTGTTAATAAATACACATATTTGTTGATAACCACTCTGTATTTGTACGTATTAATGCGTATGAAATTAGTAAGTAGTTCGGTAATTACTGAACGATTTTCCAATCAGAACAAGCGTTTCCGACTAGCCAATCTTTTGCTTGTAAACGTTTTTTTCCTTCAAGTTGAAATTCATGGATGCACAACACACCGGCTTCACATTGAATGTATATTGTTTGTTTATCATTCCAGAGTGACAACATATCGTGATCCGCTGTTTCTTTCAAAACAGAAGTTTTAAAAAACTTAACTGTTTTATGTTCACCTTTATTATTTTCCCAAACAGACCAAGCGGCAGGATAAGGACTAAGTCCACAAATTAATTGATGGATTTCTTGAGCTGCAAGTTTCCAATCGATTTTTGTGTTCTCTTTGAATAATTTTGGAGCAGGTCGAACGGGTGAGTCGATGCACGTGTCTTGAGGAGTTAAAGAAACGGTATCTGTTGCAATTTGATTCAATGTTTCAACAACTAATTCCCCACCTGTAATAATCATACGGTCGTGAAGTTCACCTGCAGTCTCGTTTGCTGACACAGTCATTTTCGTTTGACCAATGATATTTCCAGTATCAATTTTCTCATCAATAAAGAAAGTAGAAACCCCAGTAATTTTATCACCATTTATTATAGACCAATTGATAGGCGCAGCTCCTCTATAATCGGGTAGAAGGGAAGCGTGTAAATTGAATGTTCCTTTTTTAGGTAATTGCCAAACTTCTTTGGGAAGCATTCGGAATGCAACCACAACAAAAACATCAGCATTCAATGCTGTTAAATCAGCTATAAAAGAAGGTTCTTTTAATTTTTCAGGTTGTAAGACTGGAATGTTATTTTCGTTAGCAAATTGTTTCACAGGACTTTCATGCATTTGTTGACCTCTTCCTGCAGGTTTATCAGCTACAGTTACAATTCCAACAATTTGTTTGTTTGCAGCTTTCATTGCTTCTAAAATGCCAACTGAGAAAGTTGGTGTTCCCATAAAAACTATTCTCAAATCATTCATGTCTTATTCTTTCGTCCAATTAAAAAATTTCAAATATGCAAAAGAGGCGAATCCCATTACAATAAAATATACATATTCGACCAGCCAAACTTGTTGCAAAGGTAAGTGCCATATTTTAATAAATAAATAGGCAGCACTGATATATGCTGTTGTTGCAAGTATTTCAACTAAAAAAGTGACACGTGTATTTCCACTTCCACTAATCGTTTGAAAATAAACACTACCAATTCCATATATAAAAATGGATCCAGTAATTATGCGCAAAATATGTGCACTTTGTATTATTTGATCGGGATTGTCATTGACCAAACTTATTAACTGTTCAGGATAAAAAAGCGCACCATGAAAAGTGATGAACAAAAAACCGACAGTTAACAATTGTATCCGTTTTTGAATAATCGGTAATGTCTCATATTCTTTCGCGCCAATGTATTGAGCAATGTATGTTTTAGTTGTTGCAGCAAATCCCCATACTGGAATAAATGCCAGGAAATAGATATAGCGAATGTTTAAAGAAATCGATAATTCTTTACCGCCCATTTGTTCAATCCAACTAAAGAAAAGCGTCCAAATAGAAAGTGCAATAAGTCCTTGAAACAATAATGGGATGCCAATAGTTAGATTAGTTTTAAGTTGTTTCAATGAAATCAGCGATTTTTGAAAAAGTGCATAAACTTTTGACAGATTACCAACGTAAAGTGTTCCAAACAAAAACAACATGCCTAATACTTCTGCAAGTGTCGATGCAATAGCTGCTCCTTCAAGTCCTAATTCTGGGAAAACACCAATTCCAAAGACGAGTAAATAATCTAGTAAGATATTCGATCCTGCAACAATTAATGAAGCGAAAAGCACCAATTTTGTTTTCCCAACAGCTAAATAACTTGCTTGAATTGTCAACGAAATGGTTGCTGCCCAAAAGGCATAACTACGAATAGATAAAAATGATTGTTGTGCTTGTGCTAACTGTTGATCGTGAACAATGTAATTGTTTATGGCTGGCATAAAAAACAAAACAAATAATGTCAAACAACAGGCTGCAATTAGAAGAATAACAAAATTAGATTGAAAAAAAGCAGTAAATCCTTCCTTATCTTTCTCTCCAACTTTTTGTGCCATGCCAATTTGAGCGCCATCACTCAAACCAATTAACACCATGTATAACGTGATGTACCACAATCCAGCACTACCAGAAGCGTTGTAAGCAAGTGTGCTGTATCGACTTAAAAATGCAGCATCTGTAATGGAAATAATGGATTGTATAAATCCACTCAACATGATTGGAAGAGCAAATTTAATGAGTTTTCCGTATCCTATTCCAACCATTAAAGTACTTGAACTAATAGACCTTTTAAATATTCACCTTCAGGATGAAAAGCATTAATAGGGTGGTCAGCTGGTTGGTGTAATTGTTCTAAAATCCGAACGGAACGACCACTTTCAATTGCTGCAGCTATAATGGTGTGTGTAAATAACGATTTGTCTACAACTTGTGAGCAGGAGTATGTCATTAACAATCCTCCAGGACGAATGTGCGCCATCGCCATCGCATTTAAGCGTTTGTAACCTTGAACAGCTTGATGGCGTTTGTCGCGGTGTTTTGCAAAAGCTGGGGGATCCAAAATCACAATATCAAAATCTTCCCCCGTTTCGCGAATGTACACCATTGCATCTGCTACGATAGAAGTATGTTTATCTGCTAAATCGTTTAGTACAATGTTGTTGTCTGTTAATTCTATTGCTTTCTTCGAACTATCTAACGAGTGAACTTCGTTTGCTCCGTTTTTTAACGCAGCAAGGCTGAAACCTCCTGAATAACAAAACGTATTCAATATTTTTTTATCGTGACTATATTTTGCTAGCAAAGCACGATTTTCACGTTGATCGATGAAGAAGCCAGTTTTTTGACCATTTATCCAATCGATGTTGTATTTAACACCATTTTCAAGTGCAACATGCGGTGTTTCACACGTACCAAATAAATAGCCATCTATTACCTTTTCCCGTTTCGGTAAAGTTTCAATGGATTTGTTGTAAATAGCCGTTAACTCTTGCGGCAAGGCATTTTTTAGCGCTTCAACAATGAAATCAATTTGAAGATACATGCCGTATGAGTGACACTGAATAACAGCTACACCACCATAATAATCGACAACTAATCCAGGTAATTCATCGCCTTCACCATGTACTAAGCGACAAATAGAGTTGTCTGCACGAAACAAGTTCAACAATTTGCGCAAAGCAACAGCATTCGCAATTCTTTTATTGAAAAAAGCTTGATCGATTGCTTCGTTTTCAAAAGTCAATACACGTACGGCGATTGAACCATGATTGAAATGACCCTTTGCAAGTTCATTTCCACGCGCATCAACTACAGCTACTACTTGTCCATCACTAACATCGTCGGGCATTTTTTTTAATGCGCCAGAAAAAATCCATGGATGACGTCTTTCTATGGATTGTGTTTTATGAGGAAGTAATTGAACCGAAGCGAGCATAATCTTTTATTTGGCACAAAGATAGTTCGAATATTTTGAACGAATTTATTGTTTGCAGGATATTCACTTTGTTTTACAATTCGATTATTCACCAATTTCTTTGTTTACTTTTGTTTAAAATTTAAGACATGTCATTTTTTGTATCCGTATTTTTAAAAAGTAGTTCATTTTCTGAAGCTTATGCCAATGAAAAACATGATGGTAAAGATTCACCTGAAAACATTCGCTACGAATGGGAAGATGAGTTCAAAGTCGTGGGTGATATTGTTTTAAAAGAAGTATTGCGTAATCAAGAATTTGTTCTTGCTGGAGAAATGGGCGAAGATGAAACTTTTTCGTTCACTATTTCTGATATGATGCAGTTTCAATTTGAAGGAGATGGTGAGATTTCTTCATTAGTTTTTTCAGAAAGAAGTGTTGATGAATACGTTGTTGATTTAGAAAAAAACAAATTAACAGTTTATTTGAATGATATTGAAGATGTTGAAAATCCAGTGTCTGGAGTTTATATTGCAGCAGCCGATTTCCCCAAAGCACTTAAAGGATAAGCATGTTAGTTGTTAAAGATATTCAACTTCAGTTCGACCGTCCAATTCTTTCATCTGTATCCTTTTCAATTAAGGCTGGAGAAATCGTTGGAATTGTTGGTGCAAGCGGAGGCGGAAAATCTTCGTTGCTAAAAATTATTGCTGGATTGTTAGATCCAACTTCTGGAGAAGTTCGATTAAATGGGGAAAGAGTAAAGGGGCCTAGTCAGAAATTAGTTCCTGGACACGATACGATTCAATTAGTCAATCAAGATTTTGGCCTTGATATTTATCACACTGTGCTTGAAAATGTCCAGCAAAAAATATTGTATTTACCCAAAACCGTTCGCGATCAGTTTACCAATGAATTGTTAGATTTGGTAGAATTGAGTCATTTGAAAAATCAACAAGCCATTTCTTTGTCTGGTGGTGAACAACAACGCTTGGCTATTGCTCGAGCACTTGCAGTTGAACCAGAAGTTTTGTTGCTAGATGAGCCGTTTGCGCATTTAGATGCACATTTAAAACAAAAAATCGGAAATTACATTCAGTCATTAGCTGCTGTTAGAAAAATGACGTGTATATTGGTTTCTCACGAAGGTCAAGATGTGTTGGAATGGTCCAAATCAATTTATTTTATTGAAAAAGGAGAAATTAAACGTGTCGATACGCCCTATAATTTTTATAATTTTCCATCAACTTTATATGAGGCGCGTTTTTTTGGTCAAATCAACCAATTGAACATTAATGGAGCATACACACTTTTCCGCCCTCATCAATTTATAAAAAAATCGAAGGATGGAATTGGTGTAACGATTAAAAATATGCGCTTTGCAGGAGTTTATTGGATACACGATGCGGTGACAGAAAATAAAGAAAAAATCGTTTTGTATGCAGCGAAACAATTGCCTCAAAAACTTCAAATAGATGTCAAAAAACAACGGAAATAAATTGTCAGTTTCAGCGTTTTTATTGGTTATTAAAAAAACGATTATTGAGTTTTTTCAAGAGCAATCATTTTTTCATGGAGCTGCATTGGCTTATTATGGCATTTTCGCTCTTGTTCCAACATTGTATTTAGCATTGTTGTCATTTGGTCAACTGGTCGGTCAAGATGCTATTTTAGTGATGATTGATAAATTATTGAAAGAACAAGTTGGCTTGCAAGATTCTGCTGCTATTCTCGATTTTTTGCGCAATGCTGAATTTGATAAAAGTAATTTTGTCATGAATGTCGTAGGTGTATTTGCCTTATTACTTTCTAGTTCTGCTTTGTTATCATCTTTGCGAACAAGTATCAATGAATTTTACGATATCAAAGTCAGTATTGCAGATCGTAAAAAACGAATCAAACACACCATCGGTTCGAAATTATTGTCTATTATATTGATGCCAATGTTTACATCTGTCATCATGGTCATGTATTTCGGGGAAACGTTTTTAATGTCTATTGGCCATCAATTATTTGATGATCCAAATGGCATAGAGCAATTTGTTTTGTCGGGTTCATTAACTGTTTTTTCAATAGCTATGAATGGATTATTATTTACGTTGGTTTTTAAATTTGTTCATGATGGTTTTGTGTTGTTCCGTACAGCATTTGTAGGTGGATTAATAACTGCTATCTTGTTATTATTAGGTCAGTTAGTCATAAAATATTATTTACAAAATTACTTTTTCGGAAGTAAAGCTGGTGTTGCAGGAACCATTTTAGTGTTGTTGGTTTGGATGTATTATACCTCTCAAATCATCTTTATTGGTGCGAAATTCACTAAAGTTTATGCCGAAGAATTAGGAACGCCTATTCAATTTAAAGGACGTAGAAAGCGGAAACCAAAAGCGATCGAATCAACGACTGATTAAAAAAAGTTCAAAATAATTTCATTGTTTTCTTGAAAAGATTAAAAATTAATCATATTTTTGATTAAAAATTGATCAAATGGTGGTTGGGAATAATTTGAAGTTATTGCGAAAATTAGCAAAAAAATCGCAAGAAGAAGTAGCAGCAGCGCTTGGATTGACGAGAAGTAGTTATTCTGGTTATGAAAATGGCATTGCTGAACCAGGAATAGATACGATCGTTTCATTAAGTGCTTATTTTTCAATTCCAATTGATGCGTTGTTGACCAAAGATTTTTCTGATTTTACGGAATCGGATTGGGCTACAGTGCAATCAGGTTTGTATGCCGATATCAATGGGAAAAATCTAAGAGTTTTAACTGCTATTGTTGATCAAAACGAGGAGGAATTAATTGAAATGATTCCGCAAGAAGCACGTGCTGGATATACCTCAGGATATGCCGATCCCGATTACTTGAAAGTGCTACCAACGTTTAGTTTACCTTTCTTATCTAAAAACAGAAAATACCGTTCGTTTCCGATAAAAGGAGACTCCATGCCGCCTGTTGATGAAGGATCTTATGTTGTTGCTGAATACATTCAAAATTGGTCATCGATCAGAAATGGTACTGCATGTATTGTTGTCACAAAAGAAGATGGAATTGTTTTTAAAGTGGTGAATAATTGTGTGCAAACCTTGCAATCTTTTGAATTGTGTTCGACAAACCCAATGTATGCACCCTATTTTGTCCACATGAATGACATATTAGAAGTGTGGAAGTTTGTCAATTATATTTCTCCGACACTACCCAACATGCGTGTTGATGATTATCAGTTAGCACAGTCAATTCAAGAATTACAGCGTGAAGTAAATGAATTAAAACGTGCGGTTACTTCGGAAGGGAATACTTATTCTCCGAAAAACTAATACGTTCTGCAACTAATAATTCGCGGATTAAATTTTTGATTTTCAATGTCAATTCTTCTTCAAAAGCCAAAACTATTTCGTCTAATGTTTTTGGTGTTTGAACGATATCTAAAATTTCCATTTCTAGACGTGGATGTTTCGAAAAAACACTATTTTCTTTACAGATATCACACTTTCCACAAGGTGTAGAGGATTGTCCAAAATAATGAATAATAAATTGTTGACGACATTGTCGGCTTTCAACATATTTTCTCATTGCCTCAACGCGTTCTA
This sequence comes from Fluviicola sp., assembly GCA_017983675.1. Lineage (GTDB taxonomy): Bacteria > Bacteroidota > Bacteroidia > Flavobacteriales_D > Crocinitomicaceae > Fluviicola. Next base: position 5,741 of record JAGOAZ010000018.1, on the reverse strand, counting down.
ACGCTTTTTCCTTTCTGAAAAGGTAAATCTCAGGTTGAAATGCTAAATAATCATCGGGTAAGCGCTCGTGTAAAAACGTAATGAGCGGTAGGTTTGTTCGCCAAGTAATATCAATAATTCCGCGTTCTTCAAGGAATTTAAGTTGACTTTCTAATTCTTGTTGACTAATTTTTAAACGCTGACAAATCGTATATTCATCAATCTCTGAAAAATTGTCAAATAAATCCTGATGCATACGAGCAAGCGTAGTAATTAACGGATCAATTCGTGGATTCTTTAATTGGAATGCATATAAATGCGCATTTTCAATCGTGAATTTGAGTCGTGATCCTTTTAAACCATCTTCTGAAAGTGTAATATTGCCATTCATTTCTAACAATTTTAACGCGGGATAAATGGTTGCGATGGATAGTTGAAAACGTTTTGTAAATTCAGAAAAATCAATGGTATACGATTCATCTTTTCCAGATCCAATAGCAATTTTTAAATAATTACACAGTGCGCGGTAAATATGTTTTACGGTTTCTATTTCCGGAAATTGAGCTAAAATCCGTTCTTTCAAATCAGAGATGTCTGTTGCGCCAACAAAAGCAAATGTGCGTGACTCGTTTCCATCACGACCAGCACGACCAGCTTCTTGGAAATATGCTTCAGGATTATTTGGCAATTCAAAATGCGTAACAAATCGGACATTGGGTTTATCAATTCCCATCCCAAAAGCATTCGTCGCAACCATGATTGGTGTTTTCTCTGTCATCCAATTTGTCAATGCAAGTGATCGTTGTTGGGAATTTAAACCGCCATGATACATGTTCGCTTTGATACTATGACTGAGTAAATGTTGAAGAACCGTTTTTACACTTTTTCGTGTTTGACAATAGATAATACCAACATTTCCATCGTTGCGCATACAAAGTCGCTTAACAGCATTTAATTTATTGACAACTGGATACACCTCATAACTGACATTGGTACGTTCAAACGGCGCTTCAAAAAACTGAACATTTTTCAAATGCAACGAAGAAACGATATCGGAAACAACTTGTTTGGTGGCAGTCGCCGTAACGGCCATTAATGGAACTTCAGGATGAATTTCTCGGAGTAAACTGATCTGTTTGTAAGAAGGTCTGAAATCATGTCCCCACTCCGAAATACAGTGTGCTTCATCAACAACGAACAGACCGACATTCATTTGCTTGACGCGTTCTTGAAACAAGCGCGTTTGGATTCGTTCAGGTGAAACATATAGAAACTCAATTCCGCCAAATTTGGCATTGTCAAGAGTGATGTCAATTTCTCGAAACGACATACCACTTGTCAATGCTTTTGCTTTGATGCCTCTTTTTTGTAATTGTTGTACCTGATCTTCCATTAATGCAATTAATGGGGAAATCACAATGCAAATACCATCTCGGGCAATTCCAGGTACTTGAAAACAAATTGACTTTCCACCACCAGTAGGAAGCAATGCTAAGACATCTTTTCCATAGATTGCAGCATCGACAATATCTTCTTGTAAGGGACGGAAAGTGTCATATCCCCAAACACGATGTAATATTTCTTTGCTTTTCTGCATGTTACAAAGTTAATCATTCATTGCTAAATTGATTGGAAAGCATTCGTTTATTAAAGTAGGATTAACAGTATTTAAAATTGTGTTAAAACCTATTAAAATCATTATCTTCAACGGAAAGAATAAGATTAACTTCTAGAAAATTCCTATATTCGCACAACTTTTAATCGATATGAACAATAACACAACTATAAAGGTAACTCCTTGCGAAGTTTCAAAGATTACCACTGTTGATTGGGAAAATTTACCGTTTGGAAAAGTTTTTTCAGATCATATGTTAGTAATGGATTACAGAGACGGCGCATGGCAAGATGCCGAAATTGTTCCGTTTGCACCCATTCCAATGCACCCCGCAATGTCTGCTATCCATTATGGCCAGTCGATTTTTGAAGGAATGAAAGCAAATCGTTCAGTGAATGGAGATTTAGTTATTTTCCGTCCTGATATGAACGCAAAACGATTTATTGAATCGTGTGAGCGCATGTGCATGCCGACAATTCCTGAAGAACTTTTTGTTGAACTTGTGCGCAAATTGGTAGAAATTGAGAAAAATTGGATTCCTTCAAAAGAAGGATATTCGTTATACATTCGTCCATTCTTATTCGCAACAGATGAGTTTATAGGAATCAAACCTTCTGAAACGTATAAATTCATGATTTTCACTTGTCCAGTTGGTGCGTATTACAACGAACCAGTTAATGTGTTGATTGAAGAATATTATACACGTGCATCGGAAGGTGGAGTTGGTCGTGCTAAAACAGCAGGAAATTATGGCGCTTCTTTATTTCCGGCAAGAGCTGGACAACAAAGAGGTTATCACCAGTTGCTATGGACCGATGGTAAAACGCATCAATATGTTGAAGAATCAGGCACAATGAATGTGATGTTTGTTATCGATGGAAAATTGATAACTCCTTCAGAAGATTCTGACACTATTTTAAGAGGTGTTACAAAACGTTCGGTTGTAGAATTAGCGCAACATTGGGGAATGCCAGTTGAAGAGCGTAAAGTTACTGTTCAAGAATTGGTTGATGCTTCAGCTAATGGAACATTGACAGAAGCTTTTGGAGCTGGAACAGCTGCAACAATTGCGCACATTGCAAAAATTGGTTACCGCGGTGGAGACTTGGTTTTGCCTGCAATTGAAACACGTACTTTTTCATTGAAGTTACATGCTTATCTAGATGATTTAAAAGCTGGCGTTGTAGCAGATCCATTTAACTGGGCTTTTAAAGTTTAATTAAGTAATTCAAATAATAAGCAAGAGAGAAGAAATTCTCTCTTTTTTTATGGAAATTTATTTGTTTTTCATCTTCTACTGAAAGGGTTCGTATGAAAAGGTTTGTATTATTCGCTGTTTTTGCTGCTTGTGTTATTCTGAAATCGGTTGCTCAAACGGTTGTTTCAGTTCAAGTTATCGATCAATTTACCAAAGAAGGCATACCAAATGCTCAGATTTCAGTAAAGTTCAATAACAAAATAAGTTCAACTTTTTTCACTTCTTCAAAAGGAGAAATACTTCAAATGGTACCAACAACTGATTCAGTTACTTTTAACATTGAGCATCCCTTTTATGAATTAGTAACTCCTGTTTCAGCAATGCTATTTAGCGGAACAATGAAAGATACATTTCGTTTGAAACTAAAAATGAACCTTGTTAAGTTCAATGACATAGCAGAAGTAATCATTAAACCTTTTGGGAAACCAGATACTGTTTTTCAATCGAAACGCCTTTCAGTACATGATTTTGAATTTTTGAAAGATGGCAATTTGTTGTTGCTGACTTATCCGAAAAACATGCGCAAGGAAACTGAATTGTTGGTGTATGATGGTCAGGAAATTGTGAATCAATTAGAATTGCCAGCGAAGGGAACGGAATTAATTCGGGACTTCAAAGGACATCCGCATGTAATCACTGAAAACAATGTTTTCGGTATAATTACAACTCCTGAAAGTATTGCCATTCAACAATTGGATAAAAGTTATTTCATGACGTATCTTGCTCCAATTGTTGACACAACGGTGAGTAAGTATTATTTCTCCAATTTCAATCCGAATTATCCAGCTTTCGACTATTATTCTTTTGATCAATGGGATGAAACGTATAAAAAGATTGTAAAAATCGAGGATAAGTTAATGATGGAGTTGTATCGTTCCGAATACAAATGGGCGGATATCCGAACAAAATTATGGGCAAAGGAAAAAGAAAATGAAACAGGGATTGATGCTGAAATTTGGGTAGGTGCAAATTATTTTACGCAATCAATTTATTACAAACAATTATACGCTCCGCTTTTTGTAGTCAATGACACGGTATTGGTATTTGATCATTATAAAAATTGGTTATTTCGCTATTCTCGAAATGGAGATCTACTTGATTCATTGCCAATTTACCATCATTTACAAGCAAAACAAACAGGGTGGAAGAAACAAATTTTACAAGACCAAGAGACGGGACAATTGTATTTATTGTTTGATAATGCAGGCTGGATATCGATCAAACGTTTTGATTATCGGACAGGGAAATTAGCAGAAAAAATCCCGCTAACTTTTCGCTATGCAGATAAAGTATTAGTTCGGAATAATCAGGTTTATTATACGTACCGACCTTTTGAAACTGCACAAAAAAAGTTTTTGTACAAAGAACGATTTCTGGGGGTAAAATAGTTTTGATCCGAATACAATTATTTACTTACCCGGGTAAATTGTGGTAAAGCTGCCGATTGACCAAAAATTCGACTATTAAAATACTTTTTGAAAGAAAAATATATTTACCCTGGTAATTAGTGGTAAAGCTATAGCTTGACCCTAAAAAAAACACAAAATCGCTATAAAAGCGAAAGAGGACTCTGGACGGGCGTCCAAAATCCTCTTTCTAATCAACCTAACCTAACCACCTAAATCAGTACAAATATAATTCATTTTATTATTCAAACAAATTTTAAATAAAAAAAAACGGATTATTTTGTTAAAATATTTCTCCCCATTGGACCTTCGCAAAAAAGTAAATCAATTAGCGACAAATTAGTTACAAACGTGTCACTTTTATCAAATAAAACTTGAATATAATTTTTACAATTTTTTTCAATTATTTGTTCAAAATCGACATTTCGATAATCTTTTTCAGAAAAATGATGATAATCGTCGGATAAATTGAATGAAATTGGCAAATTCCAAGTGCGTATAAAAAAGTCAATTGCTTTTAAATTAAAGTCAACTAGGAATTCTTCTTGTGCAAAAATCAACTGTTCAATATCTGATCGATAATGTTCAAAATAGGGTGCAGCAGAATAAGCCGCTTGCAAACTTCTCCAATGAATTTGTTGCCAATTTTCTTTGTTTGAAATACGAATGTCTTTTGTCAACGTTTTTGAACCGGAAGGTTTTATAACGGGAATCGTAAGTCGCATGCGACCATTTGCTGCTTTTATTTCATAGCGATTTCGAAGCGTTTGCTTTGGAAAATGTTCGTGTTGTTCAAATACAATGTTAGTTGCACCCAATAGATGTTGGAAATAAGAGATATTACCAAACGTAGCTAAAGGAAATGCAGTTGTTACTTGATCCACTTGAAAACGCGTTCCCATCTAATTCCAAATGATCCAGTCGAAAACCAAACAATTGAAGCACGACCGACAACATGATCTTCTGGTACAAATCCCCAAACGCGTGAGTCAGCAGAATTATTACGGTTATCTCCCATCAACCAATAATAATTCATTTTGAACTGATACGTCGTTGCTTTTTTTCCATCTATAAAAATACCAGTTGACGTTTCTTTCAATGTATGTCCTTCGTATGCAGTAATGATCCGACGGTACCAAGCGATATTTTCGTTGTTAATTTTTATTCGAACACCTTTCTTCGGAACTATAAATCGCGTAAAATCAGAAACCGTATTGTTGATTGCTGGATCTTTCGGGAAATTTGAAAGGTTCATATACATGTTTTCATACGATGGTTTTTTTCCAGCTTTCAACGTATCTGAATACTGTTGTTCTCTGTATTTCACTAATCGTACGTTTGGATATTTTTTCTGAATGGAATGTAAGCGGTCATTTGTTAAGAATAAACGGTAAATCTCACCGTTTTGACCACTAATGAAATCTTGTTCTTGTTCAAACAATCCAATGCTATTTAGCTTCGAAACAGTTAGCATTTCAGGACT
>JAGOAZ010000017.1 GCA_017983675.1 Fluviicola sp. | reverse complement strand
AGAAAATTGCGAATCCTTTTTATGAATTTGCTGTATTTGATGCCGACCGCAAGCAACAACTAAACCTCATCAGTATCGAAAGATTTGAGGAACTATTTCCAAAAGATAAGTAAATGAAAGTTGGGGAGAGTCGTATCGATTTATCAGTAATTGTAGTAGATTTTAATTCAGCAGAACTAACTATTACTAGTGTCGAAAGCATATTGAAAAATAGTGGTGATTGTCAATTAGAAATAATAATTATTGATAACAGTCCAAGTAAAACAATACAACTTTTAGAGCTATCCAAAAACAATCAATTGATAAAATATTACCATACATCATCAAATTTAGGATATGGTAGAGCAAATAATATTGGAATCAATAAAAGTAATGGAGAATTTATCCTTATAATCAACCCTGACATCAAAATTATTCATGGAAAATTAGATCAACTAGTTAATTATGCTCGAAAAACAAAGCAATTAGGTGCTCTTTCATGTAGATTAACAAATTCTGATGGAACATTTCAAGAATCTAGAACATATGATGTAGGAAGTCTTCATTCAAGACTTAAAAACAACATCTTTTATGCTAAAATAACAAAAGCTAAAAAACAATCAAATCAAAATCATACAATCAAAGCATTAATGGGTTCCTTTCTTTTAATACCTAAAAATGTGATTGAAAAAGTAGGGTTTTTTGATCCTGATTTTTTTATGTACTCAGAAGAAATTGAACTTTGTATTAGAATTAGTAAAAACAATTTAAATCTTTGTTATTATGAAGATATGACTGTTACTCATTTAAATGGTGGAACAGTAAATAATTCTAACTGGCAATTCAATCAGAAACTAATTTCTGAGTTTTTATTAAATTATAAATTGTTTGGAATCAAGGGGTATATACTTCATCATTTTTTGTTTTTAACAACTATTTTTTTTAATTTAATATTTGTTTATTTTCTTGTTCCAGAAATGAAAAAACAAACAAAATCGTCTATAATAAGTTATTTAAATCAGATAAATAAAATATTTAAAATCCCTTTTGAATCAAGCAACTCAAAATATTGTACAATAAAATCATTGAAAGCGACATATGAAAAATGAGTTAATTCTGATATTAGATATTCCATATGCAGGATTAGGTGACCATTTATTCCATAGTCATCTTCCAGAAATTGCAAAAAAAGATTTTCAATATGATCGTGTTTTCATTTCAAACAAATCCAATTATCGGCATGATGATTATAGAAAATTAGTTTGGGAACAAAATCCATTTGTGGATGGATTTACAGATGAAACAGGGATTTCTTGTAATATCGAGAAGTTATTGGAATCAACTGATGAAGAAAATAATTTACTCGATAGAATAATGCAATTTTATCAACTTGATAATCACACGCGATTTAATGAACCAAAAATCTATTACAAACCAAAATTTGTTTCTACTTATAATTTTAATGTTTACGACCCAAACTATTTATCTTGGGTCGGCAATATTGATAAGTTAGATGCTATGAGTTTTTTTAGGCAAAAAAAAATTAAGTTCGATAAAATAATGACACTTCGTGGAGAGAAACATCTTTTCAAAGCGACAAAAAAAACTGAGTTTTTAACTACAGAAACATTATTTGATTTTTGTGATTTAATACACTCATCAAAAAAACTTTATTGCTTAACATCAGGAACAGCAACTATAGCTGCGGGACTTGGAGTATCTGCAATCGTTTTTTATGGACCAAAACAACATGTTGGTTTTCAACATTCGAAATTACATCAATATGTTTTACTGAAAAGTAATTTGTTTTCAACTTTCAAAAACAAGTTTATCCGTTTATTTGTGAACTAAAAAGAATGATTGATTTATCTATAATTATTATAAATTACAGAACACCAACACTAACAGTTCGGTGTATTGAATCAATTGCCAATATTTCTACCCTTAACTATGAAATAATTGTAATTGATAATCATTCAGAAGATAATTCAACTCAGTATATCCGTTCAAAATTCCAGACAATCCAAATAATAGAAAACTATGAAAACGAAGGTTTCGGTCGCGCAAACAATTTAGGAGCATCGATAGCAAAAGGTAAACATCTATTATTTTTAAATTCGGATATGCTGTTAAAAAATGGGACAATTGAGTATTGTGTCAATTTCCTTAAATCAAATTCTCGAATAGGAGTAATGGGGTGTCAATTGCGCAATGAAGATGGATCCATACAAAAATCAACATACACCAACGTTGGAAAACTAAAATCAATATTATTTAGAAGTATCCTAATTTCCTACTTTTTTCATGAAAGAAAATCAGAAATTGAAGGTGTAATGGGTGCTTTTTTCTTAATACCTGCTAAAATTTTTCATGAAGTTAACGGATTTGATACAGACTTTTTTATGTACGGTGAAGAACTAGAACTTTGTCAACGCATTTTAAAAAAAGGTTATTCAATTGTATCAACAACAAATGTGGAAGCAATTCATAAACATGGCGGAAGTTCAAACGGAAGTGATTGGGGTAGTAAACAAAACTGGTTATCAACTGCCCTACTGTTCTATAAAACAAATGGTTTGGGAGGGTATTTTACATATCATTTTTTTCAAATAGCTGTATTTTTAATGAATTTAAGTGTTCTTTGGAAAATGAATCGAAATTATCGGAAAGGATTTTGGGAAGAATCCTACTATTATTTTAGTAACATTGGATATTATATAACGATACCTCTTAATTATTCAAAAAAACAAAACAGTGGAAAAAACTATTTACGAAGAAACTAAAAACACCAAACCAAAAGTAAGTATCGTTATGATTGCTTATAATGTTGAGAGGTATATTGAACAGGCAATTGAAAGTGTTTTAATGCAAAAAGTTAATTTCTCGTATGAGCTAATTATTGGTGAAGATTGTAGTAGCGACAAGACAAGAGAAATTGCAAAGAAATATCAAAATGAATATCCTGATAAAATTATTGTTTTAGAACACAAAAAAAATTTGGGTTTAACCCCTAATTGTATTGCAACACATAACAAATGTATAGGCGAATATATTGCACTTTTAGACAGTGATGATTTTTGGACAGATAAAATGAAATTGCAACAACAAATTGATTTTTTAGATCAAAACAAAAAGTTTTCAGCTTGTGCTCACCAATCAGAAATCATATTTGACGATTTGCCAGGTGAAAGCAAATTGTTTGGAGATACAAATGATCAAACATATACTATGAGAGATATGTTGCAACATAGGAAATTTCACACTTCTTCTTTGGTATACAGAAGGGAGTATTGGATAAAATCTGGTGGTATCCCCTCAAATATCTTATCAAATGAACGAGCAATTTATCCAATGTTGAGTTGTTATGGCAACATTAAGTATTTAAAAAACAGCATGTGCGTGTACAGAAGAAATAGCGGGAGTATTTCGAGTAGTATTACAATTGATATGTTAGCTACAGATTTAAATATGATTCCTTGGTTGAAGAAAATTAGTAGCTCATTCGCGCACACACAATATCGTTCATTTCTACATTTCACAACTTTTTCATACCCATCTAATGTTCCGATATTTAAATTAAATAAACATTTTTTGCTGTTTGTATTCTTTTCATTTAGTTACTTCCCAAATAATATTGGTGATGTCAAACACGGTATGGTTGAATATTTTCGCCAATTAAAAAAAACATTGACTAAACAGTTATGAAAAGCACATTAACAATTGGCATGCCCGTTTTTAATGATATAGATTTCATTGAACAATCAATAAAATCTATTTTAAATCTAAAAGATGTGGATTTTATTCTTATTATTTCTGATGATGGATCTACAGATGGTTCAGCAGAAATTTGTTTGAAATATGCAGAAGAAGATAAACGAATAAAATATATTAGACAACAAAGAAATCTAGGGATCTCAAAAAACATGGAATTTTTATTAGGGTTAGCAGATACTCCTTATTTTATGTGGGCTGCAGATGATGATTTATGGGACCCTTACTTTGCAAGTATATTAATTCAATTACTACAAAATAATCCTAAAGCAATTGCTGCGTTTTCTATTTACAATGAAATAAATGAAACTAATGAGCAAACAAATGAAATAGTAGATATAAATTATTCAAATAACAACCGATATAAACGATTGGTCTATTTTATAAAAAATGCAAATGACGGATTAGGTTATGGCATTTTTAAAACGAATAAAATAAAACATGTCACTTTTCCAGTATGGTGGTGGCCAAATCATAAAACACCCTATAATAATATTTATCCTACACTGTGTTATTATCTTACGTTAGGTGATTATTCTTTTTACAACGAGCGTGCTTTATTCTATAAACGTGTAAAAACAATTCAAAACACTAATCATTATACAACAGGAAAAGGAAACGGAATATTTGAATTGTCAAGTTTTGTCATTAGACGTTTTAATCTTATTACATATTCTAGTAAATTAATAAAAAGTAAGAGTTCTTTTTTATTTATGGTTAAAATTTATCCAAACTTATTTTATCACTGGTTTTTGAAAGAATCAATATTTGAAATAAAAAAAGCACTCATAAATAAAATAAAAAAATGAACGTTCTCATCCTCGCGCACGATTTCCCTCCTTATGTATCTGTAGGAGGATTACGTCCATATAGTTGGATGAAATACCTGCCAGCGTATGATATTCATCCCGTTATAGTCACGCGCAATTGGAACGACGAGCAAACAGATCCAAATAGTTTTATTCGAGCTTCAACAATTCAAACTGTTGAACAGCTTGATGAGGAGGGTCACACATTAATTAAAACACCATTTCGTCCAAACTTTGCACACCGTTTGTTACTTAAAAAAGGGCCATCGAAATACAGAATTTTACGTCAATTTTATTCGTTGATGTTTGAATTGCTTCAGTTTTTCCTTCCTGTAGGAACTAAAAGACCCATTTACTGTGCCGCAAAAGAATATTTAAAAACGCACAAAGTTGACATGATTATTGCAACAGGTGAACCATTTGTACTTTTTCATTATGCAAAAAAATTAAGTGCTGAATTTGGTGTGCCTTGGATTGCCGATTACCGAGACCCCTGGTGTCAAGATGTGCGCATTCAACACAACTTGTTTTTACCGACTATTTATCGCGCTATTGAAAAAAGAACAGTAAAAACAGCTCGAGCTATTACAACTGTTTCTGAATTTTTAGTAACACAATTAACAGAAATTCATGGTCCAATCAAAACTAAAATCATAACAAATGGATTTGATGAAGAAAATTTTGAATATTTGAGTTCAATTGGTGAAAATCAAAAACTTAAAATTGGCTTTAATGGGACTATTTTCCCATGGTATCCCGTTTCGTCATTACTAAAAACATTAAGTAAACTATGGAATGATCACGCTATCAATTTTGAATTGAACCTTTTAGGTATTTCACACCAAGTTGAAATAGCATCAATGATTAAAAATGAATTTTCATCCATTTCGGAGTTTGTCCAATTTTCACCACCAATTGAAAACAAATTATTTGTTCGTGAGATGTCCAAAAACAACATTTTGATTTTATTCAATTCATTTGAATTAATGGGGACAAAGATTTATGATTATCTGGCAATGAATCGCAAAATACTATTGTTGTACACAGATGATGATGACGCCAATAAATTAAAACAAACATATTATCCAACAGCATTAACAGGTGAATTCTCAAACAGTTTACAGGTAGATTTATTGAAAAAAACGAACAGCGGTATAGCGGTGAAAGACGCTGATCAACTCTTGAACGTTTTGATACAATTAAATGAAGAACTTTTGACAACTGGGGAAATTGCTCATACTCCGTCGGTAATTGAGGAATACTCCCGAAAAAATCAAGCAAAAAAACTGGCAGATTTTATCAAATCCAACTTAGCATGAGTCAAGAAATTGTAATTGTAGATTACCAAACTGGGAATATGAATTCTGTCGCTAAAGTATTGCAACGCTTGAATACAGTTCATGTAAGCGTTTCAAATGATGCAGGCAAGATTCGTTCTGCGGATAAACTCATATTACCAGGTGTTGGTCATTTTGGCAAAGCAATGGAAGCATTAACACAACTTGGTTTAGTGGAAACACTCAATAATCATGTATTGATACAGAAAAAACCTGTGTTAGGAATTTGCTTGGGCATGCAATTAATGGCAACTTCAAGTGAAGAAGGAAATTGTGCGGGGCTGAATTGGGTTCCAGGACATGTGAAGCGCATGCAAACAACCAATTCGCTGCGCTATAAAATACCGCATACTGGCTGGAATACATTAAAACAACAGTATCAAAGTCCAATTTTAGAGCTGATTGCACCTGATGACGAATTTTATTTTGTGCATGCTTACCATTTTGAAGTTGAGAATGCAGCACATGCCTTATGTTCAACATGTTACGAGCATGAATTTGTGTCAGGTGTTGAAAAAGAGCATATCATTGGCGTGCAGTTTCATCCAGAGAAAAGCCACGACCAAGGTTTGCAACTTTTTCGAAATTTTATAAATCTGTAAATTGTTATGTACCGACCACGGATCATCCCAGTATTGTTGTTGCAACAGAATGGACTTGTCAAAACAACACGATTTAAATCACCAAATTATATTGGTGATCCCATAAATGCCGTTCGACTATTTAACGAATTCAAAGCAGATGAACTTGTTTTTTTAGACATTCATGCAACCAAGGAAAACCGATGTGTTTCCATTGAATTAGTCCAATCTATTGGTGCTGAGGCGAACATGCCGTTTGCTGTTGGAGGAGGAATCACCTCATGCGCAGCAATCAAACAACTTATTCAAGCAGGAGCAGAAAAAGTGATCATTGGCAATGCGGCTATTGAGCGGCCAGAATTTGTTGCAGCCGCCGCGCTACAATTTGGTTCTTCCACAATAACTGTTTGTATTGATGTTGCGAAAACATTGTTCGGGAAATCGGTCGTTTATCAGTCTGCTAAAAATAAAAAAACAGGACTTGATCCAGTCGCGTTTGCACAATTAATGGAAGAAAAAGGTGCAGGAGAACTCATCATACAATCGGTTGATAACGATGGAACAATGAAAGGGTATGACCATGAACTTATGCTGCAAATTAGTTCGAAAATCAACATTCCAATTATAGCCTTGGGAGGAGCTCAATCAGTAGAAGGTATGAAAAAGTTATACCATCAATCATTTGTTTCCGGACTTGCTGCTGGAAGTTTGTTTGTTTATCATGGTCCGCTTAAAGGTGTCTTGATAAATTATCCCGATTCAAAAACTATTTTTCAGTAAATAATCATTAGTTTCGTTCTAAAATACTACCATTTTTAATGAGTTTAAATTCAACTTACGTACAATGCAAACGCTGTGTCATGGACACCACAGACCCCGATATCACATTTGATTCAGATGGAAACTGTAATCATTGTTCGACCTTCATATCTCACATATCGGCAGAAAAAGAAAGCACAAGAAAATTGCAAAAAACAGTTGAAACGATAATTTCAACAATAAAAACTGCAGGAGCAAACAATACGTATGATTGTATATTAGGCATTAGCGGCGGTGTTGATAGTTGTTATACCGCTTATTTGTGCAAAGAACTTGGCTTAAAACCATTATTACTTCACTTGGATAATGGCTGGAATTCTGAAATAGCTGTACGCAATATTCATCAACTTGCACAACAATTAAATCTTCCCTATACCAGCTATGTCTTAGATTGGGAAGAATTCAAACAATTACAACTTGCTTTTTTACGATCTTCCATCGTTGATTTAGAAATGCCGACAGATTTAGCTATACCGGGTGCATTGTATGAAATTGCAGCAAAACACAATATAAAATATATCATATCTGGTGGGAATTATACGAGTGAAGGAATATTACCTATCAAATGGGGATATCATGTGAAAAAAGACCTAAAACTATACCGATCAATTATCAAAAAATACGGTGTCATTCGACGAAAGAAAACACCAGCAGCTGGCTATTTGAGTGAAATTTATTATAAATTTATCAAAGGAATTAAAACAATCTACTTGTTGAACTACATTGATTACAACAAAGAAGCAGCTAAAAAACTGTTGATGGAGAAGTTTGACTGGAAAGATTACGGAGGAAAACACCATGAATCGCGTTTTACTGCGTTTTGGCAAGGATATTTATTACCAGAGAAATTTGGAATCGATTACAGAAAAGCGACCCTTTCAACTCAAATATGCTTTGGGCAAAAAAGCCGCGACGAAGCGCTCAACGAATTAACGCAATCTCCTTTCGATACCGAAAAAATTGAGGAGGATAAAAAATACTTGTGTAAAAAACTTCAGATTTCAGAAGAGGAATTAGCAGATATTATTGCTCAAAAACCAAAATACTATACTGATTTTCCAAACGAAGAAAAGCGAATCGATTTTATCTATTCAATGTATCGAAAACTTTATCCAAATAAACGCATTTGATGAACAAGCATGCACTCTATCTTTCGTACGACGGAATGACTGATCCGCTTGGTCAAAGTCAAGTTTTGCCCTACATCATTGGTTTGCAGCAAAAAGGAATTGCGTTTACGTTAATCAGCTTTGAAAAAATTGAACGATTCAAAGAAGAAGGTGCTGCAATCAAACGCATTTGCGTAACATATAACATCGATTGGCAACCATTTTTCTACACAAAACGCCCAAAAGTACTATCAACTTTATTCGATTTGATAAAAATATATCCCGTTATCAAACGACTAATGAAAACTAAACAAGTGGATTTGGTTCACTGTAGGAGTTACATTACCGCATTGATTGGTTTGCGTTTGAAACGGAAATACGGAATTAAGTTCATCTTCGATATGCGCGGTTTTTGGGTTGATGAACGTGTGGAGGGTGGAATTTGGAACTTGAAAAATCCTGTTTTCAGTATTATTTATCGTTTTTTCAAACAAAAAGAAAAAGCCTTTTTGTGCGAATCAGATGCCATTGTAAGTTTGACTCATAATGGAAAGGAAGAATTATTAAGTTGGTCGTTAAAAAAAGTCGATGATAACAAAATAAATGTCATTCCTTGTTGTGTTGATTTAGAAAAATTCAATCCCAACATCATCAATCAGATTGAAACGGAATCCCTGAAAAAGGCGTTAAATCTTCAGGGACATTTTGTTGTTGGTTATGTCGGCTCGATTGGTACATGGTATTTGTTAGAAGAAATGCTTCGGTTTTTCAAATCAATTGAGCAGGACAACAATCCTATCTTTTTATTTTTGACAAAAGATCCTGCTAGCAATATCTATGCACAAGCTGAAAAACTGAACATTCCAATAGAACAAATTCGTGTTCTCCCGGTAAAACACAAAGAAGTTCCGTTATATCTTACATTATTTGATTGTTCGGTCTTTTTTATTCGTTCTAGTTTCTCGAAAAAAGCTTCTTCTCCAACAAAACAAGGAGAATTAATGGCAATGGGAATTCCTATTATTTGCAATGATGGTGTCGGGGACAGCGCAACAATTATCCGAGATTATCAAGCTGGTCAAGTCATGAAGTCAAAAAATAACCACGAAGTAATAGTTGAACAACTTTCACTCACAATGTTTGATAAAACAGCTACAATTCAAGGTGCTCACAGTTATTTTGATTTAGCAAGTGGTGTTGAGCGTTATTGGGATATTTATCAAAAGCTAGTACGTGAATAAAACGAAAATACATATCATCGCACCTTACCCTTTTGGAAAAGCTCCTTCACAACGATTTCGGTTTGAACAATATGTAACACTACTTGAAAAAGAAGGATTTAATGTTCAATTTCACCCATTTCATTCTGAAAAAGGTTGGGAAATCATCTACAAAAAAGGTGCATTTACTCAAAAATCTGTTTATCTCATAGCTTGTTTTATAAGACGATTCTTGCTTTGTTTTCAACTATTTAATGCACAACATATTTTCATTCACCGCGAAATGAGTCACATCGGACCACCTGTTTTTGAATGGTTGTTAGCGAAAGTGCTTAGAAAGAAATATGTTTTTGATTTTGATGATGCAATTTGGTTGCCAAACTACAGTGAGGTAAATAAAAAGTATAATCGTTTGAAATGTTATTGGAAAACGAAACACCTCATCAAATGGGCACATCAAGTTGTTGCTGGAAACGATTACCTTGCTTCATTTGCACAGCAATACAATCACAACGTGCAACTTATCCCAACAACTATTGACACAGTAAATACCCATTGCCTTACAGTTAACCACAACACGAAAAAAGTGGTCATCGGTTGGACGGGCACACACACGACGATGCATTATTTGTCGGCGCTTTATCCAGTTATTGAACGACTTGAAAAAATTTACGACTTTGAGTTCCATGTAATTTCGAATGAAAAACCGACAAGTAAACTCACATCACTCGTCTATAAAAAATGGAATAAATCAACAGAAATTGAGGATCTTTCTCAAATTCAAATTGGCGTAATGCCCTTGGAAGATACGGAATGGTCCGCAGGTAAATGCGGTTTTAAAGCACTCCAATACATGTCACTGGGAGCGGTTGCTGTTGTTAGTCCTGTTGGTGTAAACACGAAAATTATTGACAACGAAAAAAACGGATTTATTGTTAATGGTGCTGATGAATGGTATACTACGTTAGCACAATTAATCGCTAATGAGCAAGAACGAAAAAACATCGGTCAGACAGCGATTGAATCCATTGAACAACAATGGAGTGTTCAACATTGGGCGGAAAAGTATGTTCAGTTATTTAAAAAGTAGGGTGGAAATTAAGATCCACACCCTACACATTCAATATAACTATCCATTGGACGAACGCCGTCTAACTGCATTTGCAAGTTGTGAATTTTATCGCGGATATCCATATCTGCAAATAATTCGCCAGTAAGTTGAGCCTCAAGGCTTTTGATTTCTGCTTGTAATTGTAATTGTTGTTCCATGTTGTTCTGATTTTGAAGAACTAAATTACAAATTTGATGACTTGATTTTCATCACTTCGATGTAGTAGTTTTCAAACAAGTTATAAACAGTTTTTTGATTACTTTTAAAAACAAAAATTAAAGCGAAATATGTGCGGTATTGCTGGATTTATAGATTATAGCAGAAAAAGTACTCGGAACGATTTACAAGCGATGACAGACACACTTGCGCATCGTGGGCCAGATGGAGACGGGATTTTTTTCAAAGAAAACGAAACCTTCCAACTTGGTTTTGGACACCGTCGACTTGCAATATTGGAATTATCTGAATTAGGAAAACAGCCGATGAGTTGGCTGGATTTAACCATCGTTTTTAATGGGGAAATTTACAATTTTGCAGCAATTCGTCAACAATTAATTACTCTCGGTCATACGTTTCAAGCACATTCTGATACCGAAACAATTTTACATGCATACAAAGAATGGGGAACTACTTGTTTAAACCATTTTATCGGCATGTTTGCATTTGTCATTTATAACGAAGCAACGCACGAAGTTTTTATTGCACGTGATCGTACTGGAGTGAAACCTCTTTTCATCTATCAAACGGCTGATTTGTTGTTATTCGGTTCAGAATTAAAGGCGTTTCATCAACATCCTCGTTTTACAAAAAAAATAAACACATCAGCGGCTCAAGCTTTTTTACAATATGGCTATGTGCCAACTCCGCATTGTATTTTTGAACATTGCTTTAAAATTGAACCCGGTAAATATGTACAGTTCAATGCACATGAAAAACCAGCGCGATTGATTCAAGAGACGTATTGGAATGTCAATGACTATTTCAACAAGCCGAAATTAACAAGTGAACTGGAGAATATAAAAGAAAACACGCATGAGTTATTGAAAAGCGCTTGTAATTACCGCATGGTAGCTGATGTGCCAGTTGGCGTGTTTTTAAGTGGCGGATATGACAGTACTTGTGTCACTGCTCTTTTGCAAAAAAATCAAACGGAACAACTGAAAACATTTACCGTTGCAGTTCCAGATATTGGTCTTAATGAAGCGCCTTATGCTGCGGCAATTGCTGAACATTTAGAAACGAAACACACCACGATTGATTGTGACACTAAAGAAGCAATGGATATTATTGCAACTCTCCCCTATTTTTACGACGAGCCATTTGCCGATTCAAGTGCCATTCCGACAATGCTAGTGAGCAAAGTGGCACAAGAACAAGTCAGCGTTGCATTGAGTGCAGACGGAGGTGATGAAGTTTTTGGCGGTTACCAACGCTATGAAATGATTCAAAAATACAGTGGGAAATTAGGTGCTATTCCTCCTTTTGTGCGTAAAGGTGCTGCGAAAATTATGCAAACAATACCCGCTGAAAAAATTCCAATTTTCAATCGAACTTACAATTTTGCACAACGTTACGAAAAAATTAAAGCGTTATTGACTAGTAGTAATAATCAATCACTGCTATTAAGTCTGAGTCAACTTTTTACCGATGAACAATTGGCAAAAATTGTAACAGAGGACATTGTCGGCTTGACAACAAATTTTGATTCAAAAGAATTAAACAATCCATCTACGCTTGCCTACGCAATGGCAACCGACTATAAAACATACTTAATCGATGATATTTTGCAAAAAGTTGATCGAGCTGCTATGTCTGTCGGATTAGAAAGTCGGGAACCATTGTTAGATCATCGGTTGATTGAATACATGGCGCAAGTTCCAGATGAATTCAAAATTCGCAACAACGAAAAGAAATGGTTACTCAAAGAAATTGTGCATGAATATGTTCCAAAAACCTTGTTAGACCGGCCTAAAATGGGCTTTGCTATTCCAATAGAAAATTGGTTGAACAACGAATTAAAGCCATTGGTTGCATTTTATTTATCCGAACAACGTATAAAACAAGGAGGCTTCTTCCATTGGTCAGAAGTAGCGTTTCTAACAAATTCTTTTTTCAATGGACGAAAAGAATTTGGTGTAAAACTTTGGTATTTGCTTACTTTTGAAATGTGGCGCGAAAAATGGGCTATTTGAAAAATAACGAACAATGAAAAAACTAGTTTTTGCTTCGGCTAATCAAAACAAAATCAAGGAAATAAAATCTATTTTACCGGCAGGTTTTGAATTAGTCACATTGGATGAGTTAGGTTTTCACGAAGAAATACCAGAAACATCACCTACAATTTCAGGAAATGCCATACAAAAAACAACTTTTTTAAAAGATAAATTAGCGTTAGATTGTTTTTCTGATGACACTGGTCTAATTATCCCTGCTTTAAACAATGAACCGGGTGTGTATTCAGCACGCTATGCAGGTCCACAGCGTAATGCAGACGACAACATGGATTTAGTTTTGGAAAAGTTAGCTGAGAAAAATGACCGTTCTGCCTATTTTATAACAACAATAGCTTTGTGGTTCGAAGGTGAATTACATCTTTTTGAAGGTAAAGTAACCGGTGAAATTATAACTACTAAAAAAGGAGAACAAGGTTTTGGCTACGATCCCATTTTTATTCCTGAACATCAAGGAAAAACATTTGCAGAAATGACACTAGCGGAAAAAAGTAAATTCAGTCACCGAGCTCGGGCATTTGAAAAAATGATTGCTTTTTTGACTAGTAAAGCATAACGATTCTTTATTTTCTTTGTCCGAAAATTTAGCTATAGTTAATTAACAAAAAAAGTAGCTAAAACATTGATAATCGCCAAGTATCTATTAATTTTGTAACTGTGCGTTTTTGCACAAAATAACACTAATAATAGCATACGATCATGGCGAACCCAAATTCTACCATTCTGTACACACTTACAGACGAAGCCCCAGCATTAGCAACATATTCTTTCTTACCCATCGTTCAAGCCTTTGCTAAAACGGCAGGTGTTTCAGTGGAAGCTAGAGACATTTCACTAGCTGGTAGGATTTTAGCTGTTTTTCCGGAGTGTTTAACAGAAGCGCAACGTGTCAATGATTCATTGGCTGAATTGGGTAAATTAGCTACTACACCGGAAGCAAACATTATAAAATTACCAAATATTAGTGCGTCAATTCCCCAATTGAAAGAAGCAATTGCTGAATTACAAGCGTTGGGTTTTGCAATTCCAAACTATACTGAAACACCAACGACAGAAGAAGAAAAATCAGCGAAAGCAACGTACGATAAAATCAAAGGAAGTGCTGTAAACCCTGTCTTACGTGAAGGAAACTCCGATAGACGTGCACCGAAAGCAGTGAAGAATTACGCAAAAAAACACCCACACTCAATGGGAGCTTGGTCTGCGAATTCATTAACACACGTTGCAAGTATGACAGAAGGTGACTTTTACGGAAGTGAAAAATCCGTTGAAGTTCCTGCAGCAACAGCTGTTCAAATTGCATTAAAAACGACAGCTGGTGAAACAATTGTTTTGAAAGACAAAACAAGTTTAAAAGCTGGTGAAATAATTGACGCATCAGTTATGAGTCAAGCAGCTTTACGTGCTTATTTGCAAAAAGAAATTGCTGATGCAAAAGCAAGCGGTGTTTTATTATCCGTTCACTTGAAAGCAACAATGATGAAAGTTTCTGATCCAATTATTTTCGGAAACGTTGTTGCTGTTTATTTTGCAGATGTATTTTCAGCATTCGCTGCAACATTTGAAAAATTAGGCGTAAACCCAAATAATGGATTAGGTGATTTATATGCGAAAATCGCAACATTACCTGCTGAAGAACAAGCAGCAATAAACGCAGCTATTGACGCAGTTTACGAAAAAAATCCTGCAATTGCGATGGTGAATTCTGATAAAGGAATTACCAACCTTCATGTTCCAAGTGATGTCATTGTTGATGCTTCAGTTCCTGCAGCTATTCGTACATCAGGACAAATGTGGAACAAAGCAGGAAAATTGCAAGACACAAAAATGATCATTCCAGACAGATGTTATGCTGGTGTATATCAAACAACAATTGATTTCTGTAAGAAAAATGGAGCACTTGACCCAACAACTATGGGAAGTGTTCCAAATGTTGGATTGATGGCTCAAGCTGCGGAGGAATATGGTTCACATGATAAAACTTTCCAAATTTCACATGCAGGAACTGTTCAAGTAATCGATGAGAATGGTGCTATCTTGATGGAACAAGCTGTTGAAGCGGGCGATATCTGGAGAATGTGTCAAACAAAAGATGCTCCTGTTCGTGATTGGGTAAAATTAGCAGTTACACGTGCGCGCTTGAGTAATACTCCCGCAGTTTTCTGGCTCGATCCTAAAAGAGCTCACGATGCACAATTGATACGCAAAGTAGAATTGTATTTAAGAGACCACGATACAACAGGATTGGATATCCGTATTATGACTCCAGAAGCGGCTACACAATTTACATTAGAACGAATTGTGCAAGGTTTAGATACGATTTCTGTTACAGGAAACGTATTGCGTGATTACCTTACTGATTTATTCCCGATTTTGGAAGTTGGGACGTCTGCAAAGATGCTTTCGATTGTTCCGTTAATGAATGGAGGTGGGTTGTTCGAGACAGGAGCTGGTGGTTCTGCACCAAAACACGTGGAACAATTTTTACAAGAAGGTTATTTACGTTGGGATTCATTAGGTGAATTTTTAGCACTTGCAGTTTCTTTCGAACATTTGTTCAATACTACAGGAAATGCAAAAGCAAAAGTTCTTGGGGAAACATTGGACATAGCGACAGAAAAATTCTTAGAAAACGACAAATCACCTGCACGTAAAGTTGGTGAGATTGATAACAGAGGAAGTCATTTCTTTTTGACATTGTATTGGGCGCAAGCACTAGCTGATCAATCATCAGATTTGGAATTAAAAGCACATTTTACTCCAATCGCTGCTGAATTAACTGCACAAGAAAATACCATCAATAGTGAGTTAATAAATGGCCAAGGAAAAGCAGTTTCAATAGGAGGTTATTACCGACCAAATGCAGCGCTTGCTTTTGCTGCAATGCGTCCAAGTGAAACATTTAACGCAATTATTGCGCGCGTTTAATTAAAATAAACTAATTTCATTAATGGGAACTTTCGGGTTCCCTTTTTTATGAAACCAATGCTGCAAAAAAAACGAAAACTTGGCGTACTATTCCTTCAGACAGTTCTTTTCGGATTGTCATTCAGTGCGTGCAAGCAAATCGCTCCACTTGCACCTGCAAATGAGGTAGCAGTTATTCCACCTATCGAACAACCAGTTTCTCATATTATTGTACCCGTAGAACTTTCATTAACGAATTATTTCAAACAAATTGACGAATCTGTTGATCAAGAATTTAATGGCGGCGAACAGCAATGTGAAGGCGTTTCGTACAACTATCATTTTCAACGAAAACCCATAAAGTTTTCTGCAAATAATAAAAAAATCAGTTACGATGTTGCAGGTGAATATTGGATAAAAATGAGCTATTGCCCGAAATGCACCGATATTTTCAGTTCAAAACCATCGTGTATTTCACCTCGCATTCCTTTCAGTTGTGGAATCAATGAACCAATGCGCAAGATGGAGTTGCAATACAGCACGTCAATTGGCATCAACGAAAAATATCAGTTGGTCGGTCAAACCAAATTAGAAAAACTCGAAGCAAAAGATCCGTGTGAGGTGTCTTTTTTTCAATATGATGCAACAGACATCCTATTAAAAGAAGTGAAAAAAGCTTTAACTAATTTAACTGTTGATATTGACAAAGAAATCGGGAAATATTCTTTTAAAAAAGAAGCCGAAAGCGCTTGGAAAAGTGCCAATCAGACAATAGCATTTTCACCTTATGGTTATTTACATATTCAACCAATAGCGCTTGTACTTGAAACACCACACTTTGAAAAAGACAAACTTTTGACAACCGTTTGTATCGATGCTCGTCCCATTTTTTCATCTGATCCAACAACCAAACTCAGCTCACCTCTACCTCCTTTAAAACAAGTTTCTTCGTTTCCAACTGATGAATTTGACTTAATAATGGACCTGCGTTTGAATTATGATTCCTTATCCCATGTTTTACAATCGTTATATGGGAAAAAAGAATTATTGATAAAAAACAGAAAAGTAATCATCGATAGTGTTGCAATAACAGGAGCAGCAAAAAATCAACTCAACATTGCACTACGATTTTCAGGTTATAAAAAAGGGTATTTATACCTTACAGGAACACCAACATTCGATGAAGCAACGCAAACGATATCAGTAACTTCGCTAGACTATGATTTAGCGACGAAACATGTCTTACTGAAAACCGCAAAATGGTTATTTAACGATCGTATTTTAACTGCACTTCAAGATGCAACCTTACACGATTTAACACCTCAACTTCATCAGTTAAAAGAAGTGATTAACTCCAATTTTCATTATACATATGCGCCATTCATTGTTAAGGGAAAAGTAAATCATTTAGCTGTTTCTTCCATTTATCCCGACGAAAAAGAATTGATTATACGCGTACTTTCAACTGGAAAGGTAAAAGTAACAACAGCGAATTAATGATTCACCATGTGACTAGCAATTGGTGGGAAAACCTTATATAACCGGTCTTTTAGATCATCGGTAATAGCCAAAAAATCAATTGCTTTTTTCATACAACGCAACCATTCAACTTTGGCAGTTTCATCAATTTTATGTGGCAAATGTCGCATGCGCATTTTAGGATGTCCAAATGCCAATGAGTAATTATTCGGGCCGCCTAACAACTGGCTTAAAAAAAGGAATTGTTTCCGCTTAATTTCAGCTTTATCAGTAATGAACAACTGTTTTATTAATGGCGAAGCAAAAACTTCTTCATAAAATACGTCCACCAATTGCTGAATAGTTGATTCACTCAATTCTTCGTATAACGTCATCTTGAAATTTGTTGTTAAAAAATGTAACAATGAATACCGCAAAGTTCGTTATAATCTCTTTCTTTATTTTACATTTATAGTGAAAATGAGGAAACTACTGCTAATATTATCGTTTTTATTTACTTGTTCGGTATTTGGTCAAGATACAGAATGGAAATTATCTGAGTCAATAGCAGATTGTACTGGCGCATCAAATATTCTGCAATCTGGCACGTATACATTAGAGTTCACTGGGAAATCAGGTAAAATAAATGACTTTGTAGCTTATCCTTCTTTGGATAAAACAGTAGAAAAAAATTCATTGTGGTGTTCGTTTAAAGCACCTTTCAAAGGTCGATTCACATTAGATGCAATTGTAGCTGATGGTGAATTAGATTTACTCATCTTCGAAACACAATCACGCACCATTTGTAACGATATATTAAGTGGGAAAGCAGAAATTGCTCGAATAATTAAAGCAGGAGAAAACCGTGTAGGCTTGAGTTTAATTGCCGCAAGCAATACCTTATATCCTTTAGAATTAGAAGCGGGTAAAGAAATCATGATTTGCTTTTTATTGCGTCAAAAAGCAAAAGCAAAAATGGATGTGCAATTTTACTTAGAACCAATCGATTTATCTAATACCGATAAGGATGAAAACAGTAAAGTTGTAGACTTACGACCAGAAAAATTCACACATTACAGCACAATCCAATTAAGAGATGCTTTAACTGGAAATCCAGTCACCGCAAAAATGACCATATCAGGCATGAAAAGCGTTACAGCATTGTATTATGGTTCGGATTTTTATTTTTGTCCAGAAAAATCGGGAAAAATAACAATATCAGTCGATGCAGCAGGTTATTTTTTTGTGGATAAGGAAGAACCACTTTCGCCACTTTCAGACAACGAAATTGTCATTTGGCTGGAACCTCTTGGTACCGGTAAATCGTTGCAAATTGATAACATTGACTTTATCATTGGCACAACCAATTACACACCTGCTTCTGAACCGAAATTGCGCCGATTGAAAGAGTTTTTAGCTTTAAATGCAGGAATATCAATCGAAATACAAGGTCATGTAAACGAAACTGGACAAGGAAGCTTTGATGGACAACAAATTTCTGAAGCGCGTGCAAAAAGAGTCAAGAAATATTTGGTTGAAAACGGCATCAACAAAGATCGTTTAACAACAGTTGGACTCGGAAACACAAAACCTATTTATCCCAATCCAAAACTTGCTGCTGAAGAACAGGCAAATAGGCGGGTGGAAATAAAAATCATCAACTAAAAAAAGGCCGCCTAAAATAGACAGCCTTCACGATATTTATTAAACCTTGTTAATCAAATAGATTTTTTAGTAATGCGTCGTCTACCATTTCTGGAATGGTAACTTTCAAACGTGGTTCTTGTTCCATTGCACGTTTAATCGCAAAAACAGCGCCTTCATTACGCGCCCAATTACGACGAGCAATTCCATTGTTCACGTCCCAATGTAACATCATCGTCAATCTTCTGTGGGCATCGTCTGAACCATCCAATAACATTCCAAATCCGCCATTGATTACTTCTCCCCAGCCTACTCCGCCACCATTGTGTATAGAAACCCATGTAGCGCCGCGAAATGAATCGCCAATTACATTGTGAATTGCCATGTCTGCGGTGTAACGAGAACCATCATAAATATTTGACGTCTCGCGGTATGGTGAATCAGTTCCAGAAACATCGTGATGATCTCTCCCAAGAATAATTGGTCCAATTTCGCCTTTAGCTATTGCTTTATTGAATGCTGCAGCAATTTTCATGCGTCCTTCTGCATCTGCATATAAAATGCGCGCTTGTGAACCAACTACTAATTTATTTGCTTGGGCACCTTTGATCCATTTGATATTATCTGCTAATTGCTGTTTGATTTCAGCAGGACTAGTCGTCATGATTTCTTCCAATACTGCACAAGCAATGTCGTCTGTTTTTTGTAAATCTTCTGGTTTACCGGAAGCACAAACCCATCTAAAAGGACCAAAACCATAATCGAAACACATGGGCCCCATGATGTCTTGAACATACGATGGATATTTAAAATCAATGCCATTTTCAGCCATAATGTCTGCGCCTGCTCGCGAAGCTTCTAACAAAAAGGCATTTCCATAATCAAAGAAATAGGTTCCTTTTGCAACGTGAGCGTTAACAGCAGCAGCATGTTTTATTAAGGTGTCGTGAATAGCAGTTTTAAAAGCAGCTGGATTGTTCGCCATTAAATCGTTTGCTTCTTCAAGAGACAAGTTCATTGGATAATAACCGCCTGCCCAAGGATTATGTAACGATGTTTGGTCACTACCAAGATCTACATAAATATCCTCAGCTAAAAACTTCTCCCAAACGGAAACAACATTTCCATGATAAGCAATCGATACTACTTCTTTGTTTTTTTGTGCTGAACGAACGCGCTTACATAATTCATCTAAATCAGTAATAACTTCATCCAACCAACCTTGTGAGTGTCTTGTATGTACGGCTTTTTCATTGACTTCAGCTGTCACGGAAATACAACCAGCAATGGAAGCTGCTTTTGGCTGAGCCCCAGACATTCCGCCAAGTCCAGCTGTTAAAAATAATTTACCGGATAAATCTTCACCATTTTTAGCAATCATGCGTCCCGCATTCAAAACAGTAATCGTCGTACCATGAACAATTCCTTGCGGTCCGATATACATATATGAACCAGCAGTCATCTGTCCGTATTGAGAAACACCTAAGGCGTTCATTTTTTCCCAATCATCTGGTTTGGAATAATTTGGAATTACCATTCCATTTGTTACGACTACTCTTGGGGCATCTTTGTGCGAGGGAAACAAACCCATTGGATGACCTGAATACATAACCAATGTTTGTTCGTCTGTCATTTCTGACAAGTATTTCATGCACAAGCGGTATTGTATCCAATTTTGAAAAACAGCACCGTTTCCTCCATAAGTTATTAATTCGTGTGGATGTTGAGCTACAGCATAATCCAAATTATTTTGGATCATTAACATGATCGCTTTTGCTTGTTCTGAATTTCCTGGATAATCAGCTATTGGTCGCGCTTTCATTTCGTAATCAGGACGAAAACGGTACATATAAATACGGCCAAAACGAGTTAATTCATCATGAAATTCAGGAAGTAATTCAGCGTGTTGTTCTTTTGGAAAATAACGCAAAGCATTTCTAAGTGCCAATTGTTTTTCTTCCTTTGATAAAATATCTTTTCTTTTTGGAGCGTGATTAATAGCCGGATCAAGCTCTTTTTTTTTGGGTAATTCTTTTGGAATTCCTTGTTTAATATCAAATTGAAACTCAGAAATAGTCATAAAAAATTTGTTTGTTCAAAGTTAAACAGTTTACTCCTGCATTGTGTTTAAAATAAAAAATATTTTATAAAAAAAAGAGGCTGAATTAAAATAAAACAGCCTCTTTAAATTGTATGAATATTACCTTAACACATTAATCGCTCCAGTAAATTCATATTTTTTATCATTTAAAGCATCTTTTGTTCGGATTGTCCAATTATAAATCCCTGCTGGGACGATTTTTCCTTTGTACGTTCCATCCCAAGCTGCATTCACGTCATTACTTTCCCAAATAACTTCTCCCCAGCGATTGTAAATTAACAAGTCAAATTCATAAACATCTATACCTTCCATGACAACCGACCAACTTTGGTTGAATTCATCGCCATCGGGAGTAAAGGCATTTGGTGCATAAATCAATACTTCTGGCTTAACAGGAACTTTGATCAATGTTGTATCTGAACAACCTAAGATAGAATTTGCAATTAAAATAACGTCGTATAAACCCGTTTGACCATCCGGAAACATGACTTCTTGATCTTCAGCACTGGATTGATTTGGAACAGCACTTTGGAAAAACCATTGATACGAATCTGCTCCAGAACTATAATTAGTGAATAAGACTTGAGTATTGAACATGGTAATTGGATCTGGACTCCATCGAAAATCAGCATTTGGCTTCGGGTGCACATTCAAAAACGAATTGAACGTTGTTGAATCGATACAACCATCTGGTGTTGTTACAATCAACTGAACGTCATACAATCCTGCATACAGATCATCTGGTATTATTTCATCCAAATTCAAAAACTGTTGACCATCGCTAATATTCCAAATAGTTCCGGCAGACATCAATGGATCTGTTTCATTTGTTAACACAAAAGAAGCCGGTTCACATTTAGTCGGTTGGTCAACTGAAATCAAAGGAACAGGCAAAGGATACGTTATTATATCTGTTGAAATCACCAATGGTGTTGACTCACACGCATCTTCAATTGTAACACTATATGTTGTTGTCGTTGCTGGCGAAGGAGAAATACTTGATGTACTTCCTGAATTTGTTGCACTAGTTGACCATGTAAAATTATACGGTTGACCTATTCCACCTGCTAAATTTGTGACACTTATAGTTCCAGGATAGCCTGGGCAAACACTTTGATCGATGGGTGATAGCGAAGCTGTAATTGGTGCACGTAGCGTTACTTGAATGGAATCCAATAATGAAACACAACCCAATTGATTTTCAGCATATACTAAATAATTTGTTGGTGCATTTGGAGAAGCCGGTTGATTCGCATTTAATGATGCAGTATGATTCCAATGATAACTGAAAGAAGTTCCACCTGTTGCACTTGCAACTAAATTAGCTGTTCCATTCTCACAAATCAATGTATCATTAGAAAGCGTTAAAACAATGGGTGCAGGATCGATAACAGTAACTGTTGTACATTTTGAACAACCCAAAGCGTTTTTAGCACAAACAGTATATGTTCCAGCTTGAAAAGTTGATTGACTTGCATTTGGCACCCATGTAACTCCATTGTCGTAACTATATTCAACAGCGTTTGCTGAAGTGATTGTTATCGTTCCATTCGCTTCACCAACACATGCCGGTGAGTTTGTTGTCGTTGATATTTGTTGTTCAGAGACAATAACTATCATCGTATCTCTAGCAATTCCACATAATGTACTTGTCAATTTCCAAACGAATTTATAGATACCTGGTTGATTAACATTAACTGTTGCCGTTGGATTGCTGAAATTTGGTGAAAAAGTAGCTGCTGCTGGAGGTGTTAATCCCGGAGGCACAATAACTTGCCAACTACCCGTTACAGGAGCAACTGCTGGAGTTGCAGCTAACGTAATTGGCGATCCAAAACAAACAACTTGATCGGGACCCGCATTTGGCGTTAAAGGCGGAATAACTGTTACTGTAAAAGTTGCTGTATCGATTAAGGCAGGAGCACTTAATGTTGCTGGTTGTGTTACTTGCACTTGATAAGTCGTAGTAACTGTCGGATTTACCGTTACATTTGTACCTCCTGTTGGGTTTGAAACACCTGTTGTTACTAACCATTGAAAAATAGGATTCGTATATCCAGGGGTTGAAATTGTAACCGTAGTACTATTTCCTTGGCAAATTGTTTTGTTTGGAGCAGAAACACTACAAGAAACGTTAGCTGAACCAAAGAAATTTAAATTAACCGATTGATTAGTTGAACTAAAATTAGACAAACACAATATGAATTGCTGACCAGCTGTTACTGTTAATGGGGCTTCATAGCTGTTTGCTGCGCCACCAGCTGGAATATTTCCTGGACTAGCCATTCCTGTATTTCCATTACATGTTCCATTCCAGTTACAAGATACTGGAGGCAATGTATTTCCATTAATTCCTGCGCATCCATTATTATTCACATTTGGCCACATAATCCAGTCAAAACAACCAGATGCTGTTGGACTAACTATTGACCATTGTAACGTTCCAGTAGTCACAACATTGATTGTGATAAATGTTGAAACAGTTTCACCAGTTAACAAACATCCTGAATTTCCTCCATTGGGATTGGTACTTGGGTTTGATATTGATCCAGAAGTAAAATCAACCGTGTTATAGGAAGGATTCGTCCCAACAATAGCGAAATTTGGCACAGTACAGCCAGGAACAGCCATGCTACAATTAACAGGTAATTGCTGAGCAAAAGATTGTATTGCAACAACCAATAAACTTATATAGAAAAGAACTTTCATACTACTAATTACAATTTTTGAAAGGATATGTTGCAATCGAATCTACACCGTAAATACCTATTTGATGGCAATATGACTTAGTTGTTGCTTCACCTAACCAACTAGCTAAAGTTTCAGCTGTGAACGAATCTATGTTCTTCGTCAATAAAAAAATACGCTTTGTAGGGATGTCAACACGTGCTACAGATATGTATGGATTTGCACGTAATTGTATTTCTAATTCCCGTAATTCATCTTCTGATTCAATCGTAAGCATACACTGTGCAAAATAAACCGTTGAATTTTGAGTAGAATTAGGTATACTATTTGTTTGGGCGGTCGTATCATTGAATGTCATCAACCACAAAACCAAAACACCAGCAATAATTTTCATGTTATATTTTATTTGATAACGTAAATATACAACAACTGGTTGTCTATTAAAACGAAAAAAGGAGACTATGAGCCTCCTTTTTGTGATATTTATCTATTTCTATTATAAAAACTTGAAGTTTTTACCTGGGTAATAAGCTGTTTCACCAAGTTCTTCTTCAATACGTAACAATTGATTGTATTTTGCCATTCGATCACTTCGTGATGCTGAACCAGTTTTAATTTGTCCGCAATTCAATGCAACAGCTAAATCAGCGATTGTATTATCCTCTGTTTCACCACTTCTGTGAGACATAACTGAAGTATACGAATTTCTTGTCGCTAATTGAACAGCATCTATCGTTTCAGAAAGCGAACCAATTTGATTCACTTTTACCAAAATAGAGTTAGCCACCCCTTTTTCGATGCCTTCTGCTAAACGTTTTGTGTTCGTTACAAATAAATC
Organism: Fluviicola sp.; assembly: GCA_017983675.1. GTDB lineage: Bacteria > Bacteroidota > Bacteroidia > Flavobacteriales_D > Crocinitomicaceae > Fluviicola. The sequence goes on along the minus strand of JAGOAZ010000017.1, from coordinate 21,657 downwards.
ATCTCCAACTAACTGTACGGAAGAGCCTAATTTTTCTGTTGCTGTTTTCCAACCTGCCCAATCGTCTTCAGCTAAACCATCTTCTATTGATACAATTGGGTATTTTTTACACCAATCAGCCCAATAATCGACCATTTCAGAAGAAGTTCGTGACTCGCCTGTTGATTCGAATAAATACAATCCTTTTTCTGCATTGTAAAATTCAGAAGAAGCGGCATCGAGTGCGATGTAAACATCATGTCCTGGCTTGAATCCAGCTTTTTCAATCGCTTGTAAAACTACTTGAATAGCTTCTTCATTCGATCCTAAGTTTGGTGCAAAACCACCTTCGTCTCCAACATTTGTAGAAAGACCCTTTGCTTTCAATACATTTTTTAAGTGGTGGAAGATTTCTGTTCCCCAACGCAATCCTTCTGAAAAAGAACTTGCGCCAAAAGGCATGACCATGAATTCCTGAACGTCAATTAGATTGTCTGCGTGAGAACCACCGTTCAAAATGTTCATCATTGGTACAGGCATTGTCGTTGCACCTACACCTCCTACATAACGAAACAAACTCATTCCCGATTCTTGCGCAGCAGCTTTTGCAACAGCTAAAGAAGTTCCTAGAATTGCATTCGCTCCTAAATTTGATTTATTAACTGTGCCATCCAATCTGTTTAGCGTTGCGTCAATCAATTTTTGATCAAACACATCCATTCCTAATAATTCTTCAGCAATGATTGTGTTTACATTTTCAACTGCTTTCAACACACCTTTTCCAAGATAGATTGAATTGTCACCATCTCTTAATTCAACAGCTTCGTGAATCCCTGTTGATGCCCCAGAAGGAACCGCAGCTCTTCCAACAATGCCATTCGTTGTGTAAACATCTACTTCAACTGTTGGATTCCCACGAGAATCTAAAATTTGTCTTCCGACAATGCGTGCAATATAGGTCATGATTTGTATTTTGTAATAATAAGTTGAAAATTTTTGAACGTTTATGAACTCAAATTCGTTAATTATTAGTTGTCATGTTTGTAATGAACTGATCAAATAAGTAACGAGAATCATGCGGACCAGCAGAAGCTTCCGGGTGATATTGAACTGAAAAAACTGGTTGGTTTTTTAATTGAATACCTGCGATTGTTTCATCATTCAAATGAATGTGAGTAACTTCTATTGCTGGGTTTGCTGCTACACTATTCTTTGTAATAACAAATCCGTGATTTTGAGAAGTGATTTCACCTTTTCCAGTTAATAAATTTTTAACTGGGTGATTAATTCCACGGTGACCGTTAAACATCTTTTCAGTTGCCAAACCTTGACTTAAACCTAAGATTTGATGTCCCAAACAAATTCCAAAAATTGGAATTCCCGATTGTACTAACTGTGCAACCAATTCAATTTGAGTAGGCATTGCCGATGGGTCGCCAGGACCATTTGACAACATGAAACCACTTGGGTTGAATGCCATTAATGTTTCATAAGTAGTATCCATTGGAAATACACGAACAAAACATCCTCTTTCTGTCAAACAACGAATGATGTTTTTCTTTACACCAAAATCTAATAACGCAACCTTTAAAGCTGAATTTTCATCACCGAAGTCTTGTATTTCTTTTGATGCAACTTTAGAAGACAATTCTAATCCATCCATCGAAGGTACTTGTTTCACCAATGCTTTTAATTCATTTTCATCTAAATTTTCTGATGAAATAATTGCATTCATGGCACCTTTGTGACGAATATGACGCACTAAAGAACGCGTGTCAATATCTGTAATTCCTACTTTTTCGTTTGCAACTAAGTAGTCATTTAAACTTGAATAACCAGACGTTCTGGAATAAATATCTGCAAACTTTTTCGTTACCAAGCCAGCAATTTTTACAGATTCTGATTCAACTTCATCTTTATGAACTCCATAGTTACCAATATGAGCCGTAGTCATAATGAGAATTTGTCCAAAGTAAGAAGGGTCTGTAAAAACTTCTTGATAACCAGTCATTCCGGTATTAAAAGCGATTTCACCAGTTGTTGTGCCAGTTTTACCAGTAGCATAACCTTTGTACACTGTACCATCTTCTAATACTAGGAGTGCAGATTTCCGATCTTCCATGTTCGAATTATTTTTTTTGCAAAAATAGGATTAATAAAATAAAAATCAGTGGAAATTAAGCACAAAAAAAAGGGTCTTACCAACAGATAAGACCCTTAATTATTTTTAGAAGATGATTATTCTTCTGTTTTTTCTTCATCAGCAGCTGTTTCATCAGCTGGAGCTTCTGCCGCAGGAGTTTCTTCAACTACTGCTTCTGTTGCTTCAGTTTCAACAACTTCTTCAGCTACTGCATCAGTTGTTGCAGTTGCTTCATCTTTTTTAGCTGCTCCACCACGACGAGAACGACGTGTTGTAGTTTTCTTCGCATCGTCATTAGATGTATAGATTTCATTGAAATCAACCAACTCGATCAAACACATTTCAGCATTATCGCCTAAACGGTAACCTGTACGAATGATACGTGTGTATCCTCCAGGACGGTTAGCAATTTTCGGCGCTACTGTACGGAACAATTCAGTAACAGCTTCTTTACTTTTCAAGTAAGAAAAAGCAGTACGACGTGCGTGTGTAGTATCGTCTTTTGACTTTGTAATGATCGGCTCAACAAAAACACGTAAAGCTTTTGCTTTCGCAATTGTTGTGTTGATACGTTTGTGTTCAATTAAAGAACAAGCCATATTGGATAACATTGCATGTCTATGTGCAGTTTGTTTTCCAAGATGATTAAATTTTTTACCGTGTCTCATAATAGTAAATTTCGTAAGTAACGGTTAACTAGCACTTATATCGCTTCGTACTAGTCACCTATCACGCCATTAATTAATTTTATTGTGCGATATTAGTCTTTATCTAATTTGTATTTAGCAACGTTCATTCCAAAGTTCAATCCTTTAGAATCAACTAGATCTTCTAACTCAGTCAATGATTTTTTACCGAAATTACGGAATTTCAATAAGTCATTTTTGTTGTAAGAAACCAAATCACCCAATGTTTCAACATCAGCAGCTTTCAAACAATTCAATGCACGAACCGATAAGTCCATATCCACTAATTTTGTTTTCAATAACTGACGCATGTGTAACGAAGTTTCATCAAATTCTTCTGAATCCGATTTAGACTCACTATCTAAAGTGATGCGCTCATCAGAGAACAACATAAAGTGGTGAATTAAAATCTTAGCAGCTTCTTTCAATGCTTCTTTCGGATGAATTGAACCATCTGTGTGCAAATCAAGTACTAATTTTTCGTAATCTGTTTTTTGTTCAACACGGTAATTTTCAATCGTGTATTTTACATTAACAATTGGAGTGAAAATAGAGTCAATTGCAATTGTTCCAAATGGAGCATTTCCTGTTTTGTTTTCTTCAGCTGGTACATAACCTCGACCTTTGATAATTGTTAGTTCCAACTCTAATTTTACAGTTGATTCCATGTTACAAATTACCAAATCAGGGTTCAATACTTGGAAAGCTGAAGTGAATTTTCCTAAATCACCTGCAGTTAACTTATCTTGACCAGAAATAGAAACGATTACTGTTTCATTATCTGTACCTTCGATTTGTTGTTTGAAGCGAACTTGTTTTAAATTCAAAACGATTTCAGTAACGTCTTCTACAACACCTTTCAATGTTGCGAATTCGTGGTCTACACCTTCGATACGAACTGAAGAAATTGCATAACCTTCTAATGAAGAAAGTAAGATACGACGTAATGCGTTACCTACAGTTATACCATATCCTGGTTCAAGCGGGCGAAACTCGAATTGACCTTTACGATCATCCGACTGAATCATAATAACCTTATCCGGTTTTTGAAAATCTAAAATTGCCATGTTAATTTCTTCTTTTTAATTGTTTTACAGTTGCGCGGTTTACAGGATTGAAGAACGTCCAATAAACCCTTTAGCTGTAACTCAATGATTATTATTACTTAGAGTATAATTCGACGATTAATTGTTCCTTGATATTTTCAGGGATCATTTCACGCGATGGAGTAGCTAACACTTTACCTGTAAGTGATGCACCATTCCAATCTAACCAATCGTAACGTTTGTTAGAAGCAGTTAATGAAGACGTGATAGCTTCTAATGATTTAGATTTTTCACGAACACTAACAACATCACCAATACGTAAAGTATAAGAAGGGATGTTTACAACTTCACCGTTTACAACGATATGTTTGTGTGTTACTAATTGACGAGCAGCTCTTCTTGTAGGAGCAATACCTAAGCGGTAAACTGTATTATCCAAACGTGCTTCACACAATTGTAATAAGTTCTCACCAGTAATACCTTTCATGCGAGATGCTTTCTTAAATAAATTAGAGAATTGACGCTCTAAGATACCGTAAGTATATTTCGCTTTTTGCTTTTCACCTAACTGAATAGCGTATTCTGATTGTTTACCACCTCTTCTTTTAGAAGGACCATGTTGTCCTGGGCCATAACTTCTTTTATCCAGCGCTTTGTCTGGACCAAAAATTGGATCACGAAAACGACGTGCAATTTTGGATTTTGGGCCTGTATATCTTGCCATACTATTTAATTTTACTGGGGGATTATGAATTAAGGCTTTCCTTCGATAATCTTGTTCCCCAAATTGTTAATTACTAATTTTAAACGCGACGTTTTTTCGGAGGACGACAACCGTTGTGTGGTAATGGAGTAACATCAATGATTTCAGTTACTTCGATTCCGCTATTGTGAATTGATCTGATTGCAGATTCTCTACCTGCTCCAGGACCTTTCACGAATACCTTTACTCTACGTAATCCGAAGTCATGTGCTTCTTTTGATGCATCCTCAGCTGCAATTTGTGCAGCATAAGGCGTGTTCTTTTTAGAACCCTTGAAGCCCATTTTCCCAGCCGATGACCAAGATATAACTTGACCAGCGTTGTTCGTCAAAGAAATAATCACATTGTTGAAGGTAGCTTGAATATGCGCTTCACCCGATGCGTCTACTTTGACGTTTTTCTTCTTCTTTTGATTTGACTTTGCCATTTCTAATTATTATTTAGCTGCTTTTTTCTTGTTAGCAACTGTTTTTCTTCTACCTTTTCTAGTACGAGAGTTGTTTTTCGTACGTTGACCTCTCAACGGAAGACCTGCACGGTGGCGAATTCCACGTTGACATCCGATATCCATTAAACGTTTGATGTTTAATTGAATTTCAGAACGCAATTGTCCTTCTGTTTTAATTTCCGAAATTGAAGTACGGATTAAAGCAATCTGATCGTCGCTCCACTCTTGTACTTTTGTGTTTTCGTCAATACCGTTAGCAGCTAATACCTTTTTAGCTGTACTTCGTCCAATTCCGAAGATGTAAGTCAATCCGATTACTCCTCGTTTGTTTTTTGGTAGATCAATACCTGCAATACGTGCCATAATTACCCTTGTCTTTGTTTTAGTTTAGGATTCTTTTTGTTAATCACGTAAACCCTTCCTTTTCTCTTAACAATCTTGCAGTCTGCAGATCGCTTTTTTACTGAAGCTCTTACTTTCATGTTCTTTTTTTTTATAGGAAATCTTTACTTATATCTGAAAGAAATACGTCCTTTTGTTAAATCATAAGGTGACATTTCAACTTTCACGCGGTCACCAGGTAAAATTTTAATGTAAAACATTCTCATTTTTCCTGAAATATGCGCTGTCAAAATATGACCATTTTCCAATTCTACACGAAACATTGCATTTGATAATGCTTCGATAATTGTACCGTCTTGTTCTATTGATGATTGCTTTGCCATATCTTAAAACCCAGAGGTCAATTCATTTGGTGTACGTCTACCTCTTACACGAGCGCCTTCCATCAATCCATCCATGTGACGGTTTAATAAGTAAGACTCAATTTGTTGTAAAGTATCCAATACCACACCAACCATAATTAATAATGATGTTCCACCAAAGAATAATTCAAATCCAGAGCGGATTCCAGCTTGCCATGCAATTGATGGTAAGATAGCAATCAATGCTAAGAATAATGATCCTGGTAAAGTAATGCGCGAAATCAATGTATCAATATACTCTGCAGTTTCTTCTCCTGGACGAACACCTGGAATAAATCCACCGTTACGTTTTAAATCTTCCGCCATTTTACGTGGATTAATCATGATTGCCGTATAGAAATACGTAAATACGATGATCAATAACGCTAGTAAAGCATTGTACCAAATTCCATGAGTATTTCCTAATGCATATTGAATAACACCACTTTCTTTACCACTACTTGCAAGCATAACAGGAATTGTCATAATTGCTTGGGCAAAGATAATTGGCATTACACCAGACGCATTCACTTTCAAAGGCAAGTAATTACGAGCACCTTGATCATCAACACTTCTAGCACCAACAACACGTTTAGCTGTATTTAATGGAACTTTACGCACACCTTGAACGATTAGGATAGTACCTAAAACGATTAAGATAAACATCATAATTTCCAACACAACTTTCAACGGTGCAGAAATAGCTACTTCTTGAATGAAAGCAGAAGGGAGACGTGATAAGATACCAACAGTAATTAATAATGAAATACCATTACCAATTCCTTTGTCTGTAATTCTTTCACCCAACCAAACTGAGAACATTGAACCTGCAACCATAGATATTACAGCAGTTGCCCACCATAACGATCCTGGATCTTGTGGTAGAGCTCCTTGAATACCTGAAGCATATAACGAAATATAACTTGGAGCTTGAACAGCACAAATTGCAATCGTTAAGATACGCGTGTAGTTATTGATTTGTTTTCTACCAGATTCTCCTTCATTTTGCATTTTCTGAACAGCTGGAACAGCCATTCCTAATAATTGCATAATGATAGATGCACTAATGTATGGCATAATACCAAGCGCCATGATAGACACATTAGTAAAACCACCACCTGAGAACAACGACAATAGCGATTCAAGCGCATTGTTTGAGCCACCTTTAGCTGCATTGTCAAGCACTGCTTGAGCATTTACGCCAGGCAACATGATAAACGACCCGATTCGGTAAACAAGAATAAGAGAAAGCGTAAGAATAATACGCTTTCTCAATTCCTCTACTTTCCAGATGTTTTTTATGTTTTGTATAAACCGTTTCATAAAAAAAATGTCGGCAAAGTTAATTAGATTTCTGAAATAGAACCACCTTGAGCTTCAATTCCTGCTTTTGCAGTCGAAGAAAACTTGTGAGCAGTAATTGTTACTTTGGATTTCAACTCACCACGTCCTAGAATTTTCACTAGTTCGTTACGAGATACAAGTCCATTTTCACGCAATACTTCAGGAGTAATTTCAGTTACATTCTTACGCTCAACAAGCGATTGAATTGCATCTAAATTAATTGCTTTGTATTCGATTCTGTTAATATTTTTGAATCCGAATTTAGGAACACGACGCTGTAGCGGCATTTGACCTCCTTCGAAACCAATTTTCTTTGAATAACCAGAACGAGATTTCTGTCCTTTATGACCACGTGTAGCTGTGCCACCGCCGCCTGAACCATGTCCACGACCTATTCTTTTATCAGAAAGAACAGCGCCATTAGCAGGTTTTAAATTATTTAAATTCATAGTAAATTCGATTTTACGATTATGATACCACTTCAATCAAATGCTCGACCTTCTTGATCATTCCAAGAATTTGTGGTGTTGCTTCTTTCTCTATAACTTGGTTCAAACGGCTAAAACCTAACGCCTGAATAGTAGCTTTTTGACGAGCTGGGCGTTTAATAGTGCTGCGAACTTGTTTTATCTTAATTGTTGCCATACTATTTTAAAATTAACCGTTAAAAACTTTATCTAAACTAATTCCACGTTGACGTGCAACTGTAACTGCATCACGCATGTTTGCTAATGCATCCATCGTTGCTTTTACCACGTTGTGTGGATTAGAAGATCCTTGAGACTTAGCAAGTACATTGTGTACTCCAACTGACTCCAAAACAGCACGCATCGCACCACCTGCGATAACTCCTGTACCATTTGTAGCCGGTTTCAAGAACACCTGTGCTCCACCGAATTTACCTTTTTGAGCGTGAGGTACTGTACCACGAAGAATTGGAACTTTAATTAGGTTCTTTTTCGCGTCATCGATTCCTTTCGTAATCGCTTCAGTTACTTCCTTTGCTTTTCCTAAACCGTGTCCAACGATTCCGTGCTCATCACCTACTACTACGATTGCTGAGAAACTAAAAGTACGTCCACCTTTTGTTACTTTCGTAACACGGTTAACAGATACTAATTTATCTTTAAGCTCGATATCTGAGGCTTTTACTCTATTTAATGTTTGTGCTGCCATCTCTATTAAAATTTAAGTCCGCCTTCTCTAGCTGATTCAGCTAACGATTTAACTCGACCGTGGTATAAATAACCATTACGATCAAATACAACTGTTTCCACTCCAGCTTTCACAGCTTTCTGAGCGATATCTTTACCAACTACAGCAGCCTGATCAATTTTGTTTAATTTATCAGTTGCTTTGTTTTTGTAAGAAGATGCAGCGACTAATGTAATACCTTTTGTATCATCGATCAACTGAGCATAAATTTGCTTGTTAGAACGATATACAGATAAACGAGGCACAAGAGTTGTACCAGAAATTTTCTTTCTGATTCTTCTCTTAATTTTTGCTCTTCTGTTTAATTTACTAAATGCCATAACTTTTAAAATTATTTTTTACCTGCAGATTTACCAGCTTTTCTTCTAATCTCTTCACCCATGAATCGGATACCTTTACCTTTGTAAGGTTCTGGTTTACGAAGGGAACGAATTTTGGCAGCGACCTGGCCTAAAAGTTGCTTGTCGTATGATTCTAACATTACAACAGGAGCTTTACCTTTTTGCGTATCTGCAGATACCTTAATTTCATTCGGGAGTTCGATAACAATCGGGTGAGAATAACCCAATGCTAACTCCAACAATTGTCCTGTTGCAGTTGCACGGTAACCTACACCGATTACTTCTAATTCCTTTTTGTACCCTTCGGAAACACCTACAATCATGTTTTGAATTAACGCACGGTATAAACCATGTTTCGCTCTGTGATCTGGTGCATCTGACACGCGGGTAAAAGTGATAACTGATTCATCAATAGCAATTGTTACACAAGCATCTATTTCTTGTGTCAACTGACCTTTTGAACCTTTCACGGTAACTAACGTACCTTCCACTTTTACATCAACTCCACTCGGGATTGTTACTGGGGATTTACCTATCCTTGACATTACTTGAGAATTGTTACTAAATTAATACACGTAGCAGAGAACCTCTCCACCTACGTTTTCTTTTCTAGCTTCTTTATCGGTGATCACACCTTTTGAAGTAGAAACGATAGCTATTCCTAAACCATTCAACACGCGTGGCATATCAGCCGCGCCGCTGTACTTACGAAGACCTGGACGAGACGCACGCTCGATTTTAGTAATCGCTGGAACTTTTGTTGATTGATTGTACTTAAGGGCGATTTTTATCACTCCTTGTTTATCGTCTTCTTCGAATTTGTAATTCGCGATATATCCTTGATCAAAAAGGATAGCTGTCATAGCACGCTTAACGTTAGACGATGGAATTTCCACCATTTTCAAACGAGCAGCATTCGCGTTACGAATACGAGTTAGATAATCTGCAATTGGATCTGTATACATTGCTTCTTTTAAATTGAATTACCAACTAGCTTTTTTAACACCCGGTATTTTACCTGCCAATGCCATTTCACGGAAAGTTACACGTGAAAGACCAAATTGACGCATATACCCGCGTGGTCGACCTGTCAACCCACAACGATTGTGCATACGAACTTTTGATGAGTTCGCAGGCAATTGTTGTAAAGCATCCCAATCTCCAGCAGCTTTCAACTCAGCGCGTTTCGCTGCGTATTTAGCTACCATTTTTTCTCTTTTGCGCTCACGCGCTTTCATTGATTCCTTAGCCATCTTCTTATTTTTTTACGAATGGGAAACCAAAAGCATCTAACAATGCTCTTCCTTCTTCGTCGCTATCAGCTGATGTAACAAATGTGATATCCATCCCTAAGATTTTGCTCACTTTATCGATATCAATCTCTGGAAAGATGATGTGTTCTTTAACTCCTAAGTTGAAGTTACCTCTTCCATCAAAACCTTTTGGGTTAATTCCTCGGAAATCACGAGTACGTGGCAAAGCTACGGAAATAAATCGATCTAAAAAATCGTACATTTTATCTCCACGTAACGTAACCTTTGTACCAATTGGCATTCCTTTACGTAATTTGAAGTTAGAAACGTCTTTTTTAGATATTGTAGCGACTGCACGTTGTCCAGCGATACGCGAAACATCTAAGATAGCATTATCAACAATTTTTTTATCTGCAACTGCATCACCCAAACCTTGGCTAATGACAATTTTTTGCAATTTCGGAACACGCATAACCGTTTTATATCCGAACTTTTCAGTAAGTGCAGGAATAATTTCCTCTCTGTACTGTTTCTTTAGTCTTGGCGAATAACTCATTTTAGATCTCCTCTCCAGATTTTTTAGAATAACGTACTAAGATGCCTTTCGCATTTTCCTTACGGCCAATACGAGATGCTTGTCCTTTTACGACTACCATTAAGTTAGAAATATGGATTGTTCCTTCTTTCTCAATGATTCCACCTTGCGGCTCAGAAGCACTTGGCTTCGTGTGACGCTTTACTAAGTTCACGCCCTCTACGGTTGCGCGTTCTTTGGTTCTATCAATCGTAAGGATTTTTCCTTCTTGTCCTTTAGACTCACCGCTTAAAACTTTAACAGTGTCGCCTACTTTGATGTGTAATTTCTTTTGCATGACTTCACTAATTTAAAGTACTTCAGGAGCAAGTGAAACAATTTTCATGTAATTGTTTTCACGAAGCTCGCGAGCTACTGGTCCAAAAATACGGGTTCCTCTCATCTCCCCCGCCTGATTCAAGATAACGCAAGCGTTATCATCGAAACGAATGTAAGAACCATCAGGACGGCGTACCTCCTTACGTGTTCTTACAACAACCGCCTTGGCAACCGTACCTTTTTTAACGGCTCCAGAGGGCATTGCGCTCTTAACAGCAACTACGATTTTATCTCCAACGGAAGCATAGCGACGTTTTGTACCACCTAATACGCGGATACATAACACCTCTTTAGCTCCGGAGTTATCTGCTACTGCAAGTCTTGATTCTTGTTGTATCATTGCAACTAATTATTTTGCTCTTTCAATAATTTCTACTAATCTCCAATTCTTGTTCTTAGACAAGGGACGAGTCTCCATGATTTTCACAGTATCACCAATATGGCAATCGTTGTTTTCATCGTGGGCTACAAATTTAGTAGTTTTTTTTACGAACTTACCATATTTCGGGTGTTTTACTTTTCTTTCTACCGCCACAACGATAGATTTTTGCATTTTATCGCTAGTAACGACCCCGATACGTTCTTTTCTTAAATTACGCTTTTCCATTTCAAGCTTCTTTTAACAGCCCGGCTTACGCCTGACTTTCACGTTTTTTCAATTCAGTATTTAAACGAGCGACAGTACGACGAACATCACGAATTTGAAGTGGATTTTCTAAAGGAGTTACCTTATGTCCTAATTTCATTTTTGTTAATGTTTCTGTTGTATTTGCTAACGTCGTTTTCAAATCTTCAACTGAAAGTTTACTAATTTCTTGTTGTTTCATCAGTTCTATTATTTACCTGGTATAACATAATCGTTACGTACGACAAACTTACATTTTACTGGAAGTTTCTGAGCTGCCAAACGAAGTGCTTCTTTTGCAACTTCATAAGGAACTCCGTCCGCTTCAAACATAATACGTCCAGGTCTAACAACTGCGACCCAGTGACTTGGAGCACCTTTACCTTTACCCATACGTACCTCTGCAGGTTTCGATGTGATTGGTTTGTCAGGGAAGATACGAATCCACACTTTACCTTCACGTTTCATGTAACGCGTAACTGCGATACGAGACGCTTCGATTTGGCGTGATGTGATCCATCCTGGCTCCAATGTTTTTAGTCCAAAAGATCCGAATGCAACTGTAGCTCCGCGTTGTGCTTCACCACGATTACGACCTTTTTGAACTCTTCTAAATTTGGTTCTCTTTGGAGATAACATCTTTCGAAAATTTTAAATGGTAATTACTTCTTTTTACGGTTATTTCCGCCTTTTCCACTTGGACGACGATTTCCTCTGTCACCAGAAGGAGCTCCACCTTTAGCCGAAGCTGCAGACATTCCAACATTTGGAGAAAGGTCACGGCGACCGTAAACTTCACCTTTACAGATCCATACTTTGATACCGATCAATCCGTAAGTAGTCAATGCCTCACCTACTGCGTAATCGATATCTGCTCTGAACGTATGTAACGGAGTACGTCCATCTTTGTACATTTCTGAACGAGCCATCTCTGCCCCATTCAAACGACCTGAAATTTTCACTTTGATCCCTTCGGCACCCATTCTCATGGTTGAACCGATAGACATCTTAATTGCGCGACGAAATGAAATACGAGCTTCTAATTGACGAGCAATTCCATCAGCTACTAAGCGAGCATCCAATTCTGGACGTTTCACTTCGAAGATATTGATTTGGATTTCTTTCTTCGTCAATTTTTTTAACTCTTCTTTCAATTTATCGACTTCTTGACCACCTTTACCGATAATCACACCCGGACGAGCCGTGTTGATTGTAACAGTAACGAGCTTGAGGGTACGCTCGATGATGATTTTTGAAATACTTGCTCTGGATAAACGGGCGTGGAGGTATTTTCTGATTTGATCGTCTTCAACGATTTTATCTTTGTATTTAGTCCCACCGTACCAGTTAGATTCCCATCCGTGGATGAAACCTAGTCTATTACCTATTGGATTCGTTTTTTGTCCCATTTTCCTTCAATTATTTTGCCCCGTCGATAACGACAGTTACGTGGTTAGATCTTTTACGAACACGGTAAGCTCTACCTTGAGGCGCAGTTTGAATACGTTTCAACATACCAGCGCTACCAACTTCGATAGATTTCACCACTAATTTTTCATCTTCAATGCTTTTACCTTCATTTTTCGCTTCCCAATTAGCTATTGCTGAACGCAATAATTTTGAAAGGCTCAAAGAAGCATCTTTGGCATTGTGTTGCAATATGTTCAAAGCTTTATTTACGTCTACGCCACGTACAAGATCTGCAACTAATCTCATCTTACGTGGAGAAATAGGTGAATCATTCAACTTTGCAAAAGCAGTCGTTGTTTTTTCTTCCTTAATTCTCTCAGCTCTTAATCTCTTTCTAGCGCCCATGTCACTTGAATTTTAAACTATCTTTTTTTATCCTTTTTGTTAGCACCATGCCCACGGAAGTTACGTGTAGGAGAAAACTCTCCTAATTTGTGACCTACCATGTTCTCTGTAACAAATACAGGAATAAACTTATTCCCGTTATGCACTGCGAAAGTTAATCCAACAAAATCTGGAGTAATTGTAGAAGCGCGTGACCATGTTTTGATTACTGCTTTACTACCGCTTTCTTGTGCTACGTCCACTCTTTTTGACAACTTATAGTGTACAAAAGGTGGTTTTTTCAACGAACGACTCATACCTTATTTCTTTCTTCTTTCGATGATGAACTTATCTGAATATTTTTTCTTAGAACGTGTCTTGTATCCTTTAGCAGGCATACCGTTTCTAGAACGTGGTAACCCTCCGGCATTTCTACCTTCACCACCACCCATTGGGTGATCAACCGGGTTCATTACAACACCACGTACACGAGGACGACGTCCTAACCAGCGAGAGCGACCAGCTTTACCAGAAACAACTAATGAGTGTTCTCCGTTAGAAACGGCACCAATTGTTGCTAAACAAGTAGTTAAGATCATACGCGTCTCACCAGAAGGCAACTTAATGATCGCATAGCGACCATCACGAGCGTTCAATTGTGCATACGTACCAGCACCACGAGCAATAGCACCACCTTTACCAGGGTGCAACTCGATGTTGTGGATAACTGTTCCTAATGGAACATCGGATAAAAATAGTGCATTACCAACATTTGGCGTTGCTCCTTTTCCAGCGACAACAGTATCACCTACTTTTAAACCTTCTGGAGCGATAATGTATCGTTTCTCTCCGTCAACGTAGTAAAGTAAAGCAATACGAGCGGTTCTGTTTGGATCGTATTCGATTGATTTAACAACAGCAGGCACAGAGTGCTTGTCGCGTTTGAAATCGATGATACGATACTTTTGTTTGTGTCCACCACCCATATAACGCATAGTCATACGACCATCGTTATTACGACCTCCAGACTTTCCAATGCTACCAGTTACAAGGCTCTTTTCAGGAACGTTTGTAGTAACTTCAGAATAGGTACTGTTGATCTTGTGTCTTTGCCCTGGAGTTGTAGGCTTGAATTTTTTAAGACCCATAGTTCTTTTTAATAATTATTAAACAAATCGATCGTTTCTCCTGCAGCAACGGTAACGATGGCTTTTTTCCATACTTTACTTGGTTGCTCAACGACACCTCTATTCGTAAATTTCGTAGAGGATTTTCCACCGCCATAAGTGAGTGTTCTTACGTTAACAATGTTAACTCCGTACATCTTTTCGACAGCGTTTTTAATTTCTATTTTGTTAGCCGTTCTCAATACTTCGAAAGCAAACGTGTTAGACTTTTCAGTACCAGCAGTTGCTTTTTCAGTTATGATCGGTTTTTTGATAATAGTACTCATCACCAATTAGTTTAGAATCTTTTCGATTACTTCGATTGAACTTTCTGTCAATACTACTTTTTTCGCATTTAATACATCATATGTATTAACTGAATCAGCATTAACAACTTTTACACGTTGTAAGTTACGTGAAGACAAATAAACATTGTCATTTCCATCACCTACAATCATCAACACCTTTTCGTTTGACAAGTTCAAGTTCGATAACATCGATTTGAATTCTGTTGTTTTTGGTGTTGCAAGAGCTACATCTTCTAACACAACGATTGAATCTAATTTTGCTTTGTAAGCAAAAGCAGATTTACGTGCAAGACGTTTCAATTTAATATTTAATTTGAAGTGGTAGTTACGTGGACGTGGTCCGAAAATACGGCCTCCACCAACTCTTGTACCAGACTTAACACTACCAGCACGAGCACCACCCGTACCTTTTTGTTTTTTCAATTTTCTGGTAGATCCTGAAACTTCATTTCTCTCTTTAGATTTGTGCGTTCCTTGACGACGATTCGCCAAGTGTTGTTTCACATCTAAGTAGATTGCGTGATCATTTGGTTCGATCCCAAAAATCTCATCCGACAAGGTTACTTTTTTGGAAGTAGCCTTTCCTTTGCTATCAATTACTTTTACTTCCATTATTTCTCAATTGTTACGGTTGAACCTTTAGGTCCTGGGATAGAACCTTTAACTACGATCAAGTTTTTATCTGTCAAAATGCGCAATACTTGCAAGTTTTCCATTTTAACACGCTTGTTCCCTGTTTGTCCTGCCATGCGCATTCCTTTGAATACACGAGCTGGATAAGAACATGCTCCGATTGAACCCGGTGCACGTAAACGATTGTGTTGACCATGTGTCGCTTGTCCTACTCCACCAAATCCGTGACGTTTCACAACCCCTTGGAAACCTTTTCCTTTAGAAGTTCCTGCTACACCAACGTATTCACCTTCTTCGAAGATTGCTACATCTACAACATCTCCAAGATTGAGTCCATCAAAACCTTTGAATTCCACCAATTTTGATTTTGGTGATGTATTCGCTTTTTTGAAATGGCCTTTCAATGCAGACGGAGTGTTTTTTTCTTTACGCTCTCCGAATCCTAATTGAATAGCCTCGTACCCATCTCGATCTTGTGTTTTAACTTGCGTTACAATACAAGGACCAGCTTCTATCACTGTGCATGGCGTTGCCTTACCCTCGGCACTGTAGACGCTAGTCATTCCGATTTTTCTACCAATAATTCCAGGCATACTTTAACTTATTATAAATTATAAATTATTAAAGTGATGTAAATTGATACAAGTGAGTGGGAATATGAAACATACCCCACTTTCACCTGTAAATTTCATCACACTTTAATTTCTACATCAACTCCACTAGGAAGTTCTAATCGCATCAACGCATCTACTGTTTTAGATGATGAGCTGTAAATATCCAACAAACGTTTGTACGAACACAATTCAAATTGCTCACGTGCTTTTTTGTTAACGTGAGGAGAACGTAATACTGTGTAGATACGTTTGTGCGTTGGAAGTGGAATTGGACCACTAACTACAGCTCCAGTTGCTTTAACCGTTTTAACGATTTTCTCAGCCGATTTGTCAACCAAGTTATGATCGTACGACTTTAATTTAATTCTAATTTTCTGGCTCATTACCTATGTCTTAAGCGTTAACTTTTCCATTCATTTTAGCGATCACCTCTTCTGCTACATTTTTAGGAGCCTCAGCATAATGCGAGAATTCCATTGAAGATGTTGCACGACCTGATGATAACGTACGTAATTGTGTTACATATCCAAACATTTCAGACAAAGGAACATCAGCTTTAACCACCTTTCCTCCTGCTTTGTCATCCATACCTTTCATCATACCACGACGACGGTTTAAGTCACCTACGATATCACCCATGTTTTCTTCTGGACAAATCACTTCTAATTTCATGATTGGCTCCAACAAGATTGGTTTACAATTTTTTAGAGCTGATCTGTATGCCATTTTAGCTGCCATTTCGAAAGACAATGAATCTGAATCGACAGCGTGGAATGAACCATCTGTTAATTCTACTTTCATCGCTTCAACAGGGAATCCAGCCAAAACACCATTTTTCATAGACTCTTTGAAACCTTTCTCAACAGAAGGAATAAATTCACGCGGAATGTTACCACCTTTGATGCTGTTAATGAATTCCAAACCTGTTTTCTCTTGATCTGTTTGTGGAGAAATTGTAACCAAAATGTCCGCGAATTTACCACGTCCACCTGATTGTTTCTTGTACACTTCACGGTGATTAACAGGAATTGTAATATCCTCACGGTATGTTACTTGAGGTGCACCTTGATTTACTTCCACTTTAAACTCACGTCTTAAACGGTCGATGATAATATCTAAGTGTAACTCACCCATTCCAGAGATAATTGTCTGTCCAGACTCTTCATCCGTATTCACACGGAACGTAGGATCTTCTTCAGCCAATTTGTTTAATCCATTTGACAAACGGTCAGAATCAGCTTGTGTTTTAGGCTCAATTGCAATCCCGATAACTGGATCAGGGAAATTCATTGATTCCAAAATGATTGGAGCGTTCTCAGCACATAAAGTATCTCCAGTACGGATATCTTTAAATCCTACAACCGCACCGATATCACCAGCACCTAATTCATCAATTTGATTTTGTTTGTTCGCGTGCATTTGGAAGATACGAGAAATACGTTCTTTGTTGTTAGAACGTGTATTGTAAACGTATGAACCAGCTGGTAAAACACCAGAGTAAGCACGAATAAAACACAAACGACCTACGAAAGGATCAGTTGCAATTTTAAATGCTAATGCAGCAAATGGTGCATCGTAAGAAGGAACACGTTCCTCTTCTTCATCCGTTTTTGGATTAACACCTACGATAGATCCGTTATCCAATGGTGAAGGAAGAATTTCCATTACCATGTCTAACATTGCTTGAACACCTTTGTTTTTGAAAGAAGAACCACACATCATTGGAACAACTTTTCCAGAGATCGTAGCAGCACGTAATGCATCTAAGATTTCTCTTTCTGTCAATGAATTCTCATCTTCGAAGAATTTCTCCATCAAAGACTCATCAAATTCAGCAACTGCTTCCAATAATTCGCTTCTTAATCTTCTTGCTTCATCAATAATATCAGCTGGAATTTCAACCTCTTGGAATGTCATTCCTTGGTCAGCATCATTCCAAACGATACCTTTAAAGTTGATTAAGTCAACAACTCCTTTGAAGTTGTCTTCGTCACCAATATTGATTTGTAATGGTAATGCGTGACTACCTAACATTTCTTTTACCTGCGCACAAACATTCAAAAAGTCAGCTCCTTGACGGTCCATTTTATTAACGAAACCAATACGAGGAACATTGTAATTGTTTGCTAAACGCCAGTTAGTCTCTGATTGAGGCTCAACACCATCAACTGCAGAGAACAAGAATACCAAACCATCTAATACACGTAACGAACGATTCACCTCAACTGTAAAGTCAACGTGTCCTGGAGTATCAATAATATTGATGTGGTAATTTTGATTTCTGTATTTCCAATTTACTGTAGTTGCAGCAGAAGTAATCGTGATACCACGCTCTTGCTCTTGCTCCATCCAGTCCATTGTAGCACCACCGTCGTGTACCTCACCAATTTTGTGATTAACACCAGCGTAATATAAAATACGCTCAGTAGTTGTCGTTTTTCCAGCATCAATATGTGCTGCAATCCCGATATTTCTTGTGAATTTAAGATCTCTTGCCATGACTTATTAGAATCTAAAGTGTGAGAACGCTTTATTTGCTTCAGCCATACGTAAAGTATCTTCTTTCTTTTTGAAAGCAGCACCTTCTTCTTTTGAAGCAGCAATTAGCTCAGAAGCTAATTTTCCAGCCATTGATTTTTCGTTACGTTTACGAGAATAACCAATTAACCATTTCATAGCTAATGATTGTTTACGTCCTTCACGAACAGGAGTCGGGATTTGAAAAGTAGCTCCACCAACACGACGAGAACGAACCTCCACAGATGGAGTTACATTTTCTAATGCTTTTTTGAACACTTCTAATCCTTCTTGATCTTCTAATTTTTTGTCTATGATTTCAATTGCATCATAGAAAATTTTAAAAGCCAAATTCTTCTTACCAGAGTACATTAAGTTGTTTACGAATTTCGTTACAACAACGTCGTTAAACTTTGGATCCGGGAGTATGGCAATTTTTTTCGCTTTTCTTCTTCTCATCTCTTCAAAGTTTTATTATTTCTTAGCTTTTGGACGTTTTGTTCCATACTTAGAACGACGTTGTGAACGGCCTTCAACACCAGCAGTATCTTCTGCACCACGAACAATGTGGTAACGAACCCCTGGTAAATCTTTAACCCTTCCACCACGTACAAGCACTAACGAGTGCTCTTGTAAGTTGTGACCTTCACCTCCGATGTAAGCGTTTACCTCTTTTCCGTTGGTAAGACGCACCCTTGCAACTTTACGCATTGCAGAGTTCGGTTTCTTGGGCGTAGTGGTGTACACACGTACACATACTCCTTTGCGCTGCGGGCAAGAATCTAAAGCCGCTGACTTCGATTTCTTAACGACCGCAGTCCTTCCCTTGCGAACTAACTGTTGAATAGTTGGCATACAGTACTCAAATTTTAATTAATAAATAAATAGCCCCAAACATACTTTGAGGGGTGCAAAGATAGACAGAAATAATTAGAATACAAGAGTTTTTGTAAAAAAGTGCTGTTTTTGAACAATTTAGTGTTCATCTTTTTTTTGAACGAAAAAAATACACGCTACTTTCGAATAAGATTTCCAAAATCAAAAAAGTAATTTTTTAATTCGTTTTTTGAATCAAAATGACTTTCGATTGAATCGGAGTTGTTTGTAAAAAATACATTCCGTTTTTTAATGATGAAAGATCAATTGCTGATTTAAAACTATTCAAATCGAAACGCAACACGATGTTTCCAAGTAAATCAACTAGTAAACATTCTTTCAGTATACTTTCAGACTCAATGAATAATAAGTCTTTAGTGGGATTTGGATAATAGATAGTTGGTTCGGATGAAAGCTCCTCAACTCCCAAATGCCATTCGCATGTTTCATTTAAAGGATTGATGTTTAGGCTATCATCATCAAAACACATGAAATGGATTTGATCAAATTCAGGTATAATCGTTGAGTCACAATTTCTAGTGGTAGGAAAAAAGTAAGCGCCTAATGGTCCTATTGTATTATACACTTTCGAATCAATACCCACACCAGATCCTTGCAAAGTTGACAGCTGATAATAATCAAACGGAATATTATTGAGTGGTTCTGTGCCTGTTGCTATAACTTGTACAAAAGAACTATCGTTACAATTTAAAAATGGCGTATTATCAAAAACCACCCATTGTTGATTGACAACAGGGTTGAAAATATACAACACATTAAAATGATCGTTATTCCAATGAAACATGGTATCATTAGAACTATACACGATTCCAGAAATATAAGGTGAGTGCGTTTCAAATAACCCTCCCGTTGGACCAGTAATAAAAAAAGAGTATTTAGTAGCGTTCAGTTTCATGCAAACCTTACCTTGTAATAAAGTGTCTCCTGTATCTTCCAATCTAATGAAACCACTCTCGGCAACATTCGTATAAGCATAATGCCAAACAGGTTGGTTGTAAGTCCAAGAAGTTTGTTGGCTATAAATCGAACATGATAACAATATAAAAAATGCACTAATCCATTTCATGAACGAAAGTTAATAAAATTAAACTTTATAACACATTGCATTAATGTTCATTCCTGCACCAACAGAGGCAAACAACACAATGTCACCTTCATTGATGTCAAATCCTTCTATTTCGCCATTTTTCACCATGGTATATAAAGTAGGAATTGTTGCAACTGAACTATTTCCTAATTTTTGGATATTCATTGGCATTAAGTCAGTCGGAACTTCGCTTAAATTGTATAACTTGAATAATTCTCTAACAATCGCTTCGTCTAACTTTTCGTTCGCTTGATGTATGAATATTTTTTTAATGTCTTTTATTGAAACACCTGCTTTATCAATACAATCCTTCATTGCTAATGGAACATTCTTGATTGCATATTCATAAACCTTACGCCCTTTCATTTTTATGTAGCGAATTCGCGGATCAGATTCTGGAAAATTGGATTGTCCTAAGTTTAGGTATTCCATTTCTTCTGTGCAATGACTTTGTGTACTAAATGAAAGTACACCTGCACTTGTAGAAGGAACAGACTCAATTACTGCAGCTCCTGCTCCATCAGAAAAAATCATGCTATCTCTGTCGTACGGATCTAACACGCGGCTCAATGATTCTGCACCAATAACCAAACATTTTTGTGCTACACCCGCCATCATATAAATATGTGCTTGTATCATACCTTGCACCCAACCTGGACATCCGAATAAAATATCGTAAGCTACGCAATTTGGATTAACGATGCCAAGTTTATGTTTCACGCGAGAAGCAATTGATGGAACTACATCGGTTTGAATGGTATGTTTAACGACATCGCCAAAATTGTGTGCAACAATAATTTGATCAATTTCTTCCCAATTGCAACCAGCATCATTCAATGCTTGTTCAGCGGCTAGCGTCGCCATGTCTGAACAATTCATGTCAGCCGGAGCGTACCTGCGTTCTTGGATACCTGTAATGGTTTCGAATTTTCTTGCAATAACTTCTGGACTCAATGGAATTAATTGACGTTTTTCGTCATAAAATTCATGAATCATAAAATCGCGATTCGTTTTTACACTTGGTGGTATGAAGCACCCTATTCCTGTGATAACACTTTTCATTTTGCTAAAATTTAAAATGATGAAGTAAAAATGGGGGACTTATTTCTCGAAAAAAGCAACTATTTCTAGCACATATCTAC
>JAGOAZ010000027.1 GCA_017983675.1 Fluviicola sp. | reverse complement strand
ACATTCCTGCTTCTTGAAGTTTTAAAATCGCTACGATTTGTGACTCCGTAAATTTTGAATTTTTCATGCTATTTTTGTTTTACGGACTCTATTTAAAAACGTTTCAGTTTTTAGGGAAGCTTACCACAAGTTTTGAAAATTCATTTTTTCGAAACTCAATCGATTTTAGTTCGCTCAAAGAAATTTTACCTGTGGGTTTATTATCATTAACTTGATACATAATTGACATTTTTTTATTTCGAAAAATAAATTTTCTTTTTTTTCTTTCAATTCTTGGAATCAATTCTATATACTTCAAATTATTAATAATCTCACCTTCAATTTTAGATTTGATAAAATTAAAATCCCCATCTACATGGTAACCTCTTAAAAAACAATCAAATTTTACAGTTGATTTTGGTTTTAGACTAGTGGGTAAGCTTAGTATACTTAATTCAAAAAACTTTTTACCATTTACTAAAAATGCATCTGGCTTTTCTCTTTCTTTATAACAGAATCTTTGTTTCTTAATAGGGTCAATCTTTATGAGACGATTTGTATTATTACAGATTTGGCATTCAAAATATATGGATGTATAATTACATCCTTCTGGATAAGTCAAAATAATATTTATTCGATATCCAATAATTTGAGTATTAATTGTCTGATTAATACTTGAATTTGAACAAGCGCATAAAAATGTAACAATAATTAAGTAAATAATCTTTTTCATTTGCTTTCGTCTAAAGTTTTACCTGAATCATTACACCATTAAAACCACCAAGATAATTCATTTAAAGAAATATTATAAGTGTATTCTTTTTTGTCGGAGCATGATGCAAATAATAGTAATGAAATTGCTAAAATTCTTTTATTTATTTTCATGAATTAAAGAATTGATTGTTTAACAGCTTGAGTAGATTCGCTATGTGCTCGTTTATCAACTTCTTCATTTCTTTTCTACGCTTACTACATAAGTGCCAGGTATGTCACGAGCTTCGCGTGTTGTTTTGTATTTAAGTAAGCTGAAGCTGTGAAACCTTTGCGTTAAGGTGTTTTATAAAATTAATTTTTAACTACTGTGATTCTCTCTTGCTTTTTTTTGCAATAAAATAAACAACCACTATAATTGCAAGATGAATTAACATCAAAAACGTTGTTAGAAAGCTAACAATAAAACCATCGTCATGGTATTGATTTGTCATAATCAAATACATGTTGAAAGAATAGTAGCAAGCAAATATCACTGAATTAGTAATTTTCCACCACGTTTTCATTTTTAATTTTAATAATACAATTAAAAATATTACCCCCATCCAATATATAAGATACTCTTCTCCCATTTTTAATTGATTGCTATTA
The DNA here is from genome assembly GCA_017983675.1 of Fluviicola sp. Taxonomy (GTDB): domain Bacteria; phylum Bacteroidota; class Bacteroidia; order Flavobacteriales_D; family Crocinitomicaceae; genus Fluviicola. The sequence continues at coordinate 10,801 of JAGOAZ010000027.1, read as the reverse complement.
TCACTATTGAAACTTTACCGAAAACACCCATAACCTTTTACCATTCTTTATATTTTACCGTGAAATTATCGGGGTATTTAGTAGAAAGGTTTATCAATTTTTCTTTTGAAAAATAACTATAAATACTTGAATTATAATTAATTACAACTTTTACTTGATTTGATAATAATTTGTTTAGTAGTAATTCAAAATTTTCAGTTTCTTCAAATGAAAAACTTAATGAAGAACAATTGATAGAAAATCTAATATAATTAACACTTGAATTGATTGTGATTTTTTGAATTTTAACCATTTTTATTTCTGAATACTTTTTTTTAATTGTTTTAATTGGAAAGATAAAAACAATAAAATCTGTTTCAAATGATACTTTTTTCAGTCCAAAAAACAATAAATAAATTGAATAAAATAATACTACTATTAAAATCCATTTCAAAACAACTTTATCCATTTCAAAATATGAATAAATTAAAAGAGTCAACAACAAAATCAATCCATAGATAAGTGATTTTATATTTAATCTATTGCTCAAAATCATTGAGGAATCAATCTTTTTTTTCATCTAAACCTTAATTAATGAAACAGCACTAGCTTTTTATACCCTAATATAGACTTTTTAAACGTCTTTATTATCGTAATACTACAAATTAATGGGAATGGCACGCAGCTATTTAATAAATTTTAAAAAGTAAAAACGTAATATTACTTTTTTGCTAAATTACTTCGTTTTTTTTTGAAAAATTTTGCAACTACTTTACAAGTCCCATAGGGACGGCCGATACCGCTGCGGTGGATTTCAATCCATTGCAGCAAGTTGTTTGATTTCAACAAAAAACAAGCACCCAATTTCACTCAAAAAAAAAGAGAGATAAACTCCAGTTCATCTCTCTTTTCACACATATTGTAAGAATTTGGGTTAGTGTACCCATTTATCGTCTCTCATTTCACCTAAAATAACAACGTCTTTTGTTCGAGAATAATCTTCTGCCGCAAGCAACATTTGTTCTTTTGTGTCTCTTCTAATTTTAATCCCTTGAGATCCTGAGTTACGCACTTCTATATAAAATCCGTCTCGCAAACGTGCTGGTTTTGTTGGAGGTCTTCCCATCTACTTAATATTATACTTCGTCTAATGTAACAATTGATCGGACGAAATGTTGAAATTTATACTTTTTTAAGAAACTAACTTCCTATCACTCTTTTTTTAATCACCTAGACAAGGACTGCTACAGCCTGTAAAATCATAGGTTTTAAACGAAAAAAATAGTTTTAATTCGATTAATTTTTTGCGAAGATAGTGATTTTTTGTGAATTTTTTATTAAACCGCTGTGAAATCGTGGAATAACGAAGTGAATAAATGCTATTTATTTGCGGAAATAACGCATCGTCTCCCCCATTTCAAAATCCACAAAACCTTTGTACATCAATTGAATAAGCGATTTATCGATAAGTGATTTTTCCAATGCAAGTAACTTATATAATTGCGACAAAGTCATGCGTGTATCTCCTTCAAACAAATCGAAAAGTGACGTTTGAACCGTGTCTAAATCTGCTGATAACGCTTGAATGCTTCCCTCTTTTCTTTGTAGATTCCACAATCCAACAATGATTTTACTCAAAGGAAACACGGTGTTTTCCAAGCGATAATAAGCCGTTCTTCCATTGGTTACATCTAATGCTAAGACCGGTTTTTCTGTTGGTGGCGCAATGGTGACTTCTAACACAAACTTCATGTCCATTTGAAGTGCTTTTGTTGCTATTTGCAAAGAAGGAACACACTTCTTTTCATTAATTAATGTGAGTTGATTTTTAACAGCTTCGGGATTTATTCCAACAACTTTGCCGTTGTCTTTGATTCCAATCAACAAAATTCCTCCGCCAGCATTGGCAAGAGCAGACAACTTGACAGCAACTTCATCACTGAAATTTGCTGTTGCAATGGTATCTTGATTGGCTGTTTGAAAGGAATTCATACACTAATTTGTTACCTGTTTATTCCAAATTGTCCACGACTTGATAGCTTGTTCCTGAAGCATCGAATAACCGTTTAAAATTGTTGCTCCCGCTGCTTTGCTTTGCGCAAGAAAACTTGTTTCCGCAGGATTGTAAATCAAATCAACACACAAATGTTCTTTTGATAAATGTGCAAATGGAAATGGAATACATTCTGAATTATTGGGAAAAGTACCCACTGGCGTGCAATGAACGATCAACTTACAGGCATTTAACATGTGTTCATTCAATGCTTCGTATGGAAATTCATTTTCCCCAATCGGATTTCTAGCAACAAACACAACGTCTAATCCAATCTTACGCAAAACATGCGCAACTGCTTTTGCAGCGCCACCTGTTCCGATAATGAGCGCGCGCTCGTGCTGATTTGTTAAAAAAGGCTTGATGGATTGGTGAAAACCGTGCGCATCTGTGTTGTGACCTATTGCTTTTCCATTTTCAAAAGAAATGCTGTTTACTGCCCCAATTGCTTGCGCTTCTTCTGTTAATTCATCTAAAAAAGGAATGATTGATTCCTTGTAAGGAACAGTAACAGAAAGCCCCGAATAACCACTTGACAAGACAGTTTTCACCTCATCAATGGATTGTAATTCGATGTTTTCAAACGTAGCAGCGATTTCCTCTGTACTGAATTTTTGTTTAAAAAACTGTTTCGAAAACGAATGACCAAGTGTTTGTCCGATTAAGCCAAATTTGCGCATTTACTTGTTGCTTTTTGATTTTAAAAAACTAATAAGCATCGGCAAAACAGATATAAAAATGATTCCCAAACAAACTTTCTCGATGTTCAAACGTATCCATTCGATGTTTCCTAAGAAATAACCTGCCAAGGTCAAACTGAAAATCCACAAGAAACCACCCAACAAATCGAACAACAAGAATTTGCGGTAATTCATTTTACCAACGCCAGCAGCAAAAGGCGTAAATGTTCTTACAAAAGGAACAAAGCGTGCCATGATGATTGCTTTCGTTCCATTTTTAGCAAAAAAAGCTTCTGTTTTACTCAAGTATTCAGGTTTAACCAATTGTTTTTGGTTGATCTTCCATTCAAACACACCCAATCCTAATTTACGACCAATCCAATAATTGACCGAATCGCCTAAAATCGCTGCAAAGAATAATAAAATAAGTAAGTAAGAAATCTTCAAATCGCCTGAAGCAGCAAATAAACCTGCCGTGAACAACAAGGAATCACCTGGCAAAAATGGCATTACAACCAAACCTGTTTCGATGAAAATAACTAAAAACAATACCAAATAGATTGCACTTTGGTATTCGTTGACAATCCACTGAAAATCTAGGTGGAACAAATGTTGAAATAATTCAATCATGTTTAATACATTTCAAATGTTGGTTCAAACTGCGCATACCATTCTGTAATTCCACCGTCTATAATGGCAACATTTGAAAAATGAAATTCACTGACTAATAAATTCGCTACTGCTTCTGCCCTTTTTCCCGATTTACATAAAATAGCATACGCTGCATCTTTCTGTAAGTGGTTTGCTTTTTCTGGTATTTCATGCATGGGAATTGCTTGTCCACCAATGGAGCAAATTGCAACCTCCCACGGTTCACGTACATCAATGATGGATATTTCGCCTGCATGGAGCATTTCTTTACAAGCTAAAACGGATATAGTCTTCATTTCATTTGTTTGAAACAAAGATACTTTTTTCTTGAAACATTTAACGTGGAAGCGTTGTTTCTATGTCAACATAAATTATCAACGATTCAAAACAAACTATCGTATTTTATTCCGAAATTTACACCATGGCTCAAATAAAAGATTGGATTCACGCAGCACGATTACGTACCTTACCCCTTTCCATAGCGGGGATCATAACTGGTAGTGCAGCAGCTTTTGCATTAGGAAAATGGAACGGAACAGTGTTTGCACTTGCGTTGTGTACGACTTTGCTTTTTCAAATTTTATCCAATTTAGCGAATGATTTAGGTGATACGCTGAAAGGTGCTGACAACGCCAATCGTGTTGGACCAACACGTGCAGTTCAATCAGGAGCAATCTCTCCTGCTACCATGAAAAAAGCGGTGATTTTCACCTCCATTTTGAGCTTTATTTCAGCTTTAGCGCTCATTTATGTTGGGTCGCAATTATTAAGTCAAACAGCGCTCATTGGATATGTTTTGCTAGCTCTTGCCTGTATCGTAGCAGCTATTTTGTATACCGTTGGTAAAAAAGCATACGGTTACAATGGCATGGGCGATTTGTTCGTCTTTCTCTTTTTTGGATTGGTCAGTGTCCTTGGGGTTTATCCATTATTTGGCAATGAACTGACTTGGGTGTTAATGCTACCAGCCATCACAATCGGGAATTACTCGACAGCTGTTTTAAACTTGAACAACATGCGGGATCAAGAAAACGATGCACAAGTAGGAAAAAACACACTGGTTGTAAAATGGGGAAATGATGCAGCGAAAAAATACCATGCTTTGCTTTTTATAATCGGGTTTTTAACATGGACCAGCTTTCTAATACTGACAAATAATACACTCGGCTTTATTTCCTTGTTGCCATTTATCTTGTTTCTAAAACACCTGAAATTTGTCCGAAACAACACCATTCCGAGAGCTCTTGACAGTGAACTGAAAAAGGTGGCTTTGGGAACGTTTTTCACAAGTGTGCTGTATTTTATCAGTGTAATCATTCAACAGCACTTTGTTTGATGGACTTTTCAGCTCATAAATTGAAACTAACTTTCGAGGCGAAAACCTTGTTGTTCAAACGTCCCAGTGGTACAAGTCGCGGGATATTAACCGAAAAAAAACTGTGGATTTTTACCTTAACGGATGAGCAAACAGGTTTAAGTGGAATCGGCGAATGTTCCATCATTCCAGGTTTATCACCAGATTATTCATCAGATGAACAATACACCGGTAAATTAACCGAAGTATGCAGCAATCCGATACATTTTTTCGAAAACAAACAAGCTTTAGCTGAATTTCCCTCCGTTTTATTCGGACTTGAGTCAGCGTTTATTGATTTAAAAAATGGCGGAAAACAATGTTATTTTGAATCTGATTTCACTCAAAAAAATCAACCAATTCCAATTAATGGGTTGATTTGGATGGGGGACGAAGCGTTTATGAACGAGCAAATCGAAGATAAATTAAACGCTGGATTTTCCTGTATCAAAATGAAAGTTGGTGCCATTGATTTCGAAGCAGAATTTGCTATTTTAAGTCAGCTACGCAAGCGCTCTCCAGCTAATCAATTGGTCATTCGTGTTGACGCAAACGGAGCATTTACGCCTGATGAAGCACCTGAAAAACTCAAGCGATTAGCAACTTTAGACATTCATTCGATTGAACAAGCAATTGCAGCTGGTCAAATCGAACAAATGCGCGACTTGTGTGCCGAAAATATCCTTCCCATTGCACTCGATGAAGAATTGATTGGTATTCATGAACTTGAGAAAAAGAAAACCTTGTTGCAAACAATAAAACCACACTACATCATCCTGAAACCAAGTTTACACGGAGGAATTACTGGAACCAACGAGTGGATTGCTTGCGCAGACGAATTGGGCATTCCTTGGTGGATTACTTCCGCTTTGGAAAGCAATATTGGCTTAATGGTCATTGCACAATTTACAGGACAATATCAGCCAACTCTGCCTCAAGGTTTGGGAACAGGAGGATTGTACGAAACAAATTTTGACACAAGTCTCCGTATTTCCGAGGGAAATCTGTATTATTTGTAAGTAATTAAGCGCTGCAATAGCTGGGTATTTCGTATTTTTGAGTTTGAAGCAATTCAAAAAGAAAAAAACCGTAATGAAAAATAAGATTACATCCCTTTTCAATATAAAATATCCCATTATTCAAGGTGGAATGATTTGGTGCTCCGGGTGGGAATTAGCAAGCGCTGTTTCCAATGCTGGTGGACTTGGAATTATCGGTTCTGGTTCGATGTATCCCGCAATTTTAGACGAACAATTGACGAAATGCAAAGCGGCAACTTCACAACCTTTTGCAGTGAACCTTCCCATGCTGTATCCGAATATTGAGGAGCACATCGAATTAATTATCAAACACCAAGTTCCGATTGTTTTTACTTCCGCTGGAAATCCAAAAACGTATACCAGTTACCTAAAGTCGAAAGGAATAACAGTTGTTCACGTTGTTTCTTCCTTAAAATTTGCGCAAAAAGCTGAAGCTGCTGGAGTTGATGCGGTTGTAGCTGAAGGATTTGAAGCTGGTGGACATAATGGCCGAGATGAAACAACAACCATGTGCCTCATTCCAATGGTGAAAGCAGGAATTTCAATTCCTCTTATTGCAGCTGGAGGAATAGGAACTGGTCGCGGCATGTTAGCAGCAATGACGTTGGGCGCAGATGGCGTACAAATTGGTTCACGTTTTATTGCAACACCAGAATCTTCTGCACACATCAATTTCAAAAACAAAGTACTTGCAGCGCAAGAAGGCGACACCTTATTGACTTTAAAAGAACTGACTCCTGTTCGCTTATTGAAAAATCCGTTTTTTGATGATGTAGCGAAAGCATACCAAGAAGGAGCCGATCAAACTCAATTAGCAACCTTACTTGGAAAAGGCCGTGCTAAAAAAGGAATGTTCGAAGGAGATATTGAAAATGGCGAATTAGAAGTTGGCCAAATTTCTGGTATCATAAAAGAACTAAAACCAGCAGCAGCAGTTGTTGAAGAAATAATTACAGAATTTAATCAAGCGCTTCAGGAACGTAGCGAAGAAAAATACCAATTTTAATGATTCACTTTAATCGCTATAAATTAGACAATGGTCTAACAGTTATCCATCATTTAGACACGACAACCCCAATGGTCGTTGTGAATACGCTTTATGATGTTGGGGCACGTGACGAATCGGAAGATAAAACAGGGTTTGCCCATTTATTCGAGCATTTGATGTTCGGTGGTTCCATCAATATTCCTGATTTTGACGCGCCGTTGCAACACGCTGGTGGAGAGAGCAATGCGTTCACTTCGAATGATATCACCAATTATTATAACGTTTTACCCGTTCAAAATATTGAAACTGCTTTGTGGTTGGAAAGCGATCGTATGATGTCGCTGGCATTTACGCCGAAAAGTTTAGAAGTACAACGAAATGTTGTCATCGAAGAATTCAAGCAACGCTATTTGAATCAACCGTATGGCGATGTGTGGTTGGAATTGCGTCCACTTGCATACACTACTCACCCATACAAATGGGCAACTATTGGAAAAAAAATCGAGCACATCGAAGAAGCAACGATGGATGATGTAAAAGCATTTTTTAAAGCGCACTACCATCCAGCAAATGCAATCTTATGTATCGCAGGAAATATTTCATTTGACGAAACAAAACAATTGGTTGAAAAATGGTACGGATCTATTCCTGCTTCTAAGAAGCCACAACGCATGCTGCCAAAAGAACCTGTTCAAAACGAATTCCGAATCCTTACATTGGAACGAAATGTTCCAAATAATGCGTTTTATTATGCGTTCAAAATGCCTGAACGGAAATCGTTTGAATATTACGTAACGGACATAATTTCTGATGCACTTGGTCGTGAGAAATCATCGCGCTTGTATGGGAAACTAAAAAAAGAATTACAACTTGTAACATCGATCAATGCGTATATCACGGGTTCTTTGGATGAAGGTTTGTTAGTCATTGAAGGGAAATTGAATGATGCTGTTAGTTTTGACGAATTAGATACTGCACTTTGGGATGTTTTATCTGAACTACTGAATCACCCGATGGAACAAGCTGAAACCGATAAATTGTTGATCAAAATCAGAACTGTAAAAGCTTTCCAAGAACAAGGTTTGCTCAATCGAGCGATGAACCTTTGTAATTATGAATTACTGGGAGATGCAAATGGAGTCAACGAAGAAAATGATTTGTACCAAAGTATAACAGCAGCACACATTCAAACCGTCGCAAACGAACTTTTACGAAAAGAAAACTGTTCGCTTTTACGCGTTAAAGCCATTACAAATGATTAATAGAACCATACAACCGACAACGCAACAAGTGGAACACATCGCTTTTGTGAAACCGCAACTATTCGATGTTACTCCCGCTGTAAAATTGCTTTGGATGAAAGAAGTTCCGAATGATACTGTTCGTTTGGATTTGTTTTTTGATGCTGGAATAACGCGCGGAGCTGAGAGTTTACCTGCAATTGTTCATAGTTTGCTGTTTTCAGGTACTGCTGAATATTCATCCATTGAAATTCACGATCAAATCGATTCGTTAGGAGGATTTTTAGATACCGACATTTCCTTTGAAAATGCAGTTGTCAGTATTTATTGTTTGAAAGAACACTTATTAGCTATTGCGCACATTGTTGCAAACGCAATCAATAACTGTACTTTCCGAGAGAATGAAGTTGTTGACACCTTGCGTTCGTTGGAACAACGTTACAAATTGAACCAGCAAAAAGTGAGTAATGTGGCGCAACAACAATTCAGAAAGCTATTGTTTGCTTCGAGTGAATCATACTCACGACTGGCTGCGCTTGAAGATTTTCAGTCGCAAAACAACTTTGGTTACCGTTCTTTTTGGAAGGAAAATTACCTACATGGATTGACACGTATCACTTTGGTTGGAAATTGTGAAATCGATACTGTAGATGAATTAATTGATCTTTTTGGAAAATGGGCAAAAGACGAACCAGCGAAATACGAAGGTGAGTTTCCCGTTGCTCCTCAAAAAATACATTTTCCAAAAGAAGATGCGGTTCAAACTGCCATTCGAATGGGTAAATTCTTGTTCCCGAAAAATCACCCTGATTATTTTGAATTTCAAGTATTAAACACCATTTTGGGCGACTATTTTGGTTCGCGTTTGATGTCAAATATTCGTGAGGACAAAGGTTATACTTACGGAATTGGAACTGGCATGATGGAATTGCAATTGAACGGTTATTTTGTCATCGTAACAGAAGTTGGGAAAGAAGTAACCGACGCAACCTTAACGGAAATAAAATTCGAAATGGAACGTCTACAAACTGAATTGGTTGGCGAAGACGAATTAACCTTGGTTAAAAATTACATGTTGGGACAATTGTTGAAAAGTGCCGACGGACCTTACGCGATGCTGGACATGTTCAATAGTGTCGATATGTATGGATTAAATTTATCGTTTTACGATCAAGCGATTGAAAAAATCAAACACATTGATGCGCATCGTATCCAAGAATTAGCAATCAAGTATTTGAATTGGGACGATTTTTTAATTGTTACAGCAGGATAAAAGTCAACCTTTTTGCAGATTCTTCGTATAGTGATTAGGCACTAAACAATAAAATTTTACGTTTCTATTTTCATGATGCGGTATTTGTTCCTGTTTTTACTTCTCGCATTCACTTTTCAAGTGCGTGCTTCTCATGTAATTGGGGGTGAAATCACTTGGGCATGTGTTGGAAATGGAACTGTTTTTCAACTAACGTTTTACCGCGATTGTAATGGTGCGGACATCAATCCTGTATCTGAAAACATAAACGTTTGGTACCATCCATCCATTTCCTCGATTGCTTTAAACTTTGTAAGCAGAACGGATATTTCACCAACTTGTTCACCTGTTACGGGTTCCCCAAATCCATTGAGTTGTGGTACTGGAGCAAATGGCGGAAACGGACTTGGTGCCATTGAGAAAATCATTTACCGATCTGCTCCAACCATACTACCAGGAATCCCAGGAGCAAACGGTTGGGTATTTACCTACGATAATTTCTCGCGTAGTAATTTGATAACCAATTTACTGAATCCCTCATCTACGGGTATTACCATCACTGCAACAATGTTTGCATCGCCTTTTTCTATTCCCGGAACGTGTACCGATAACTCGCCTCAATTTTTACAAGATCCTTATTTCATTAGTTGTGCAGGAGAAAATTACGAATTCAATTTACATCCTGTAGATGTTGATTTGGATTCACTTTCGGTACAATTTGGCACACCAATGAATTCATTGACAGCTGGACCATACAACCCTCCTGTCAATCCTGCACCCATCACATTTGAAGTGGGATTTACGGCTCAAAGTCCAACACCAAACGCTAGTTTTAATACGACAAACGTTCCTGCTTCATTGAATACTTCCAGTGGGAATTTAACTTTCACCTCATCAACAATTGGAAGTTATGTCGTGAAGGTTGTTGCTCAAAGTTTTCGGCAAGGTCACCTCATTGCTCAAGTTGAGCGTGAAATGCAGTTATTTGTTGTCAACTGTTCTGGAACAAATAATCGTCCGCTAATTCAAGCTCCATTTGCTGGAAATTTATTTGAAACAACAGTCGATGCTGGTACACTCGTTACTTTTCCGATTCAAGCGGTCGATGTTGAATTATTACAAGACGGCACGCCTCAGACGAATTATTTGACTGCAACGAGTTTACAATTTGGACAAAATTTCTCGAGTACAACAAATTGTTTGAATGCACCTTGCGCGACTTTAGCACCTACACCAATTGTAACTGGTATTCAAGGTGTTACTACTAACTTTTCTTGGCAAACAGCTTGCAACCATTTAACCGATGCAACGGGTAATCTACTGGATGTAGTTCCGTATCATTTTGTGGTGAAAGTCAGTGATAATTATTGTCAAATCCCAAAAACGAGCTACAAAACTATTACTGTCAACGTTCGAAATGCTGATGTGATTCTTGCAACACAAATCACTTGTATCACAACAGCAGTAAATGGCGACGTAACCGTTACTTGGAATCCAATAGTGAATACCAACAATAGCTTTGTTGCATATGAATTATACAGCATTCAAAATGGTTTTGAGGGA
>JAGOAZ010000001.1:260633-334874 GCA_017983675.1 Fluviicola sp. | reverse complement strand
ACGTTGGATTACCCATATAAAGTCAATTAAAATACAGTTAAATATACTGATATTCAATGAATTGACAATGGATATTTCCAAAAAAATGATAAAAAAAGAGACTGCCTTTTTGAGACAGCCTCTTTTTCATTCGAAGTGTGAATTCCTTATTTTTGTCGTCTACTTCTTCGAAGTCAACGTCTGTTATTGCTGCGTTTGCTGCGTCATCGCTTGCTTGTTCGCCAGTTGGATTAGCTACACCTGCGTTAGCAGCGTTGTACATTTCTTCTGAAGCTGCTTGGAATACGTTGTTCAAACGCTCCATTGCTGGCTCAAGGTTCTCCATGTTTTTCGCTTCAAACTCCACTTTCAATGCAGCTAGTGCATCTTCAATTGGTTGTTTTTTGTCAGCAGGGATTTTATCACCGATTACTTTTTGTTTTTATGAAAAAAGTTGAAATTTATTTGTCTACTTATTTGAAAATACAAACCGCTTCCCTTACTAACACTACTATACAATCTATTTGTCGCTGTTGAATTCATTAAATCTTTCTCTATTAATTTGGTTGTAACAACAGACATTTCTCTTAGACCGTGGTTATAAAAAAGAGCTACATCAAATAGATATTTTTTCTTCATGTTGATTGATGATGATAAACCAAAATGAATAAAGTAATTGTTAAATGTTAAAACGTATAATGAACTTTTACTGTCTAAATAAATATTATCAGCAACTTGCACACTGTTAGTTGAAGAATTTAATGGTATGTTTTGCACATCGTTCTTTTTTCTTGAGAACCCAACACCGAATAACAAATTTAAAGTTGATTTATTTCCAAATTCCTTTAATTGTATAGTGTTTTGAAAAAAATATCTTAAGAATGCCCTGCCAAAAATTGTTTCAGTATTACTACCTGCATAAATATCTTCAGGTGAATTCATATTTGGCTGTTTAATAAAATAATTTATCCGAAAACCAGATTGTGTTTCATCACCACAAATACCTAACTCAAAAGAATATTTTTTCGATTGTGTCTTAAAACCTGTAGAGAGACCAATATCAAGTCCGTGAAAAAAACTATGAAACGCAATATTATCATATTTATAATAAGGACTAACATCCATAACATAATCACTAAATTCTAAAGATTCACTCGAACTTACATCTGCTTTAAAATTTATTATAGGTCTCACAAAAAAAGTAGGTTGACCATATAAATGTAAAGTTGTGAATACAACTAATGTGATAAGTATTTTTTTCATTGGTTATAATTTTAATAAGGCGAATTGATATGTGGTAGTTGACCGCAATAATCAGTAGTTAGGCTAACTTATGAAAAAAAATTGAAAAAATAAAAAATATCCCAGAACTATTGAAACATGTACATGTGTAGCACAACTTAAATCGATGTCATCATTTTGAAATTCAAGTCGTTAAGTTATGTGTAATAAAATACACATCTTTCTCCATCAAACCTTACCCCACAAAAAAAGGCTCAAATTACTTTGAGCCTTTCATCAGAAGTGTGAATTCCTTATTTTTTATCGTCTACTTCTTCGAAGTCAACGTCTGTTACTTCTTCGTTTGCAGCGTCGCCACCTGCTTGTTCGCCAGCTGGATTAGCTCCACCTGCGTTAGCAGCGTTGTACATTTCTTCTGAAGCTGCTTGGAATACGTTGTTCAAACGCTCCATTGCTGGCTCAAGGTTCTCCATGTTTTTCGCTTCAAACTCCACTTTCAATGCAGCAAGTGCATCTTCAATTGGTTGTTTTTTGTCAGCAGGAATTTTATCACCGTATTCTTTCAATTGACGCTCCGTTTGGAAAATCAATGAATCCGCTTTGTTCAATGACTCTGCTTCATCTCTACGTTTTTGATCCGCGTCAGCGTTCGCTTCTGCGTCTGCTTTCATGCGTTTGATTTCTTCGTCAGACAAACCTGAAGAAGCTTCAATCTTGATTGATTGCTCTTTTCCTGTTCCTTTGTCTTTCGCTGAAATGTGCATGATACCATTTGCATCCACATCAAATGTTACTTCGATTTGTGGAACACCACGTGGTGCTGGTGGAATGTCTGTCAATTGGAAACGACCCAACGCTTTGTTGTCTGTTGCCATTGCACGCTCACCTTGTAATACGTGGATATCTACTGCTGGTTGGTTATCAGAAGCTGTTGAGAATGTCTCTGATTTTTTTGTTGGAATAGTTGTGTTCGCTTCGATCAATTTCGTGAATACACCACCCATTGTTTCGATTCCTAATGACAATGGAATAACGTCTAATAACAATACGTCTTTTACTTCCCCTGTCAATACACCACCTTGAATCGCAGCTCCAATTGCTACCACCTCATCTGGATTAACTCCTTTTGAAGGCGCTTTTCCGAAGAAACGTTGAACCGCATCTTGAATAACTGGGATACGTGTTGATCCACCTACTAAAATTACTTCGTCGATATCGCTTGTTGTCAAACCTGCATTTTTCAATGCTGAACGACATGGTGCGATTGTTCTTTCTACGATTGAAGCAATCAATTGCTCGAATTTCGCACGTTGCAATGTTCTAACTAAGTGTTTTGGAACGCCGTCAACTGGCATGATGTATGGCAAGTTAATCTCAGTTGAATTCGTTGAAGACAATTCGATTTTTGCTTTCTCTGCTGCTTCTTTCAAACGTTGTAATGCCATTGGATCTTTACGTAAATCCAATCCTTCGTCGTTTTTAAACTCGTCAGCTAACCATTGAATGATTGCCTCATCTACGTCGTCACCTCCTAAGTGCGTGTCTCCGTCTGTTGCCAATACTTCAAAAACGCCATCACCTAACTCCAAGATAGAAACGTCATGCGTTCCACCTCCAAAGTCAAATACTGCGATTTTTTGGTCAATTCCTTTTTTATCTAATCCGTAAGCTAACGCTGCTGCTGTTGGCTCGTTGATAATACGTTTGATTGTCAAACCAGCGATTTCACCCGCTTCTTTTGTTGCTTGACGTTGTGAATCGTTGAAGTATGCAGGAACAGTTACAACCGCTTCTGTCACTTCGTGACCCAAATAGTCCTCAGCTGTTTTCTTCATTTTTTGAAGAATCATTGCTGAAATTTCTTGTGGCGAATACAAACGACCATCGATGTCTACACGTGGTGTGTTGTTGTCACCTTTTTTAACGATGTACGGAACGCGTCCTGCTTCTTTACTCATGTCGTCATAAGAAGATCCCATGAAACGTTTGATTGAGTAAATCGTTTTTGTTGGATTTGTAATCGCTTGACGTTTTGCAGGATCTCCTACTTTACGCTCGCCTCCTTCAACAAAAGCAACCACAGATGGTGTTGTTCTTTTTCCTTCAGAGTTTGTAATTACAACTGGTTCGTTTCCTTCCATTACAGAAACACAAGAGTTTGTTGTTCCTAAATCGATTCCAATTATTTTTCCCATTTTATTTGTTTTTCGTTTTTATCAGAATTTCCTTTCTAATGTCAATCTTTATGCCACCAATAAAACACGAATTATTTATGCCAAAAATGACAGCATCGACCAAAACCGGTCGTCGAAATCTGTCTATTTGACAGTAATTAACTGACAAAAAAGCAAGTTCTTGCTTACTGAACGGCTTCTTTGCTCGGTTTTTCGCGGAAAAAGAAATAATAAACTGGGACACCTGAAAGTATCAAAATCACACTTCCAGCCGTATCTTCAAACGTGAAGACCAACAACGAGATGCAAATGATGACAGCGAAAACCAAATACAAAAATGGAATGAACGGATAACCGAACGCTTTGTATGGACGCGCTAAATCGGGTTGCATGCGGCGCAATTTGAATAATCCAGCAATCGTGACAATGTAAAAGACCATCGAACCAAAGGTCGCGAACTTGATTAAGATACTGTACGAACCAGAGAAACACAAGGCAATCGCCCACGCGCTTTGCAACCACATTGCCCAAGCAGGAACGCCGTGTTTGTTTAATTGCTTCGCTTTCTTGAAAAACAATCCGTCTTCAGACATCGCGTAAAACAAACGAGAACCTGCCATGATTAAGCCGTTGTTACAGCCAAAAGTTGAAATCATGATCAACAACGCCATTAACAAGTTAGCGACATTTCCGAATAACATATAGGCAGCAGAAGTCCCTACCCTTCCCGAACTAGCGAATTGAATTCCTGTTGCTACAACTGCATCTTTCGAATACACGAAGTTCTCCGCACCAGGAACACCTTTTAACGGCAACAAGCCAAGGTAAGCGACATTCGCCAATATGTACAAAACGGTTACGATGAATGTTCCAAGAAACAACGAACGCGGCAAATTACGCTCCGGATTACGGATATCGCCTGCAATGAACGTAACGTTATTCCACGCATCACTGGAGAACAAGGAATTGATAATGGTTGTCGATAAAACAATCATCAGTCCGACAGTGGTCAGATCGGTCGTTGTCCATTCGTTCGTACTTGTTAATTTGGTCGACGTGGCGTGCCACATATCGGTGAAGTTCTCACCAAAATAACCCGATGTTGCGCCAACAATGATTCCAGCGATAATCAATACCGCAAGTGCAATTAACTTGGAACTGGTGAAAATAGCTTGTACAATTTTTCCGTATTGAATACCGCGAATATTGAGTAAGGTCAATAATAAAATGACTCCAACACCGACGAAATTTGCGCCGTTTATGACAACTGATCCGTACGATAAAATAGGCTTATCAACGAGAACTGGAAAAAACACACCTGCGAACTTACCAAATGCCACACCAACTGCCGCAATTACTCCTGTTTGAATAACGGTAAAAACCGTCCAACCGTACAAAAATGAAGTGCGCTTGCCCCACGCTTCGCGGATATAGACAAATTGTCCACCCGCTTTTGGATACATGGCAGCTAATTCGCCGTAACTCAAGGCGCCAAACAGCGTAATTACGCCTGTCAACAACCAAGTAACCAGCAACCAGCCAGAACTCCCTAAGTCCTTCGCCATGTCAGAGGTAACAATAAAAATACCCGAACCGATCATACTTCCCGCTACTAAAAATGTTGCGTCGAGTAATCCCAATGATTTTTTGTCGTTTTTTTCCATGTGTAAAAAAAAAGTCCCGATTAACGGGACTTAAAAAGCGTAAATAAAAAGTTAATCTTCTTTGTATTCTTCTTCTTGATTTTGCAACTTACTGTTTCGTTTACCGTAAGTGAAATAAATTAACAAACCAACAAGCATCCAAAGTCCAGCTGAAACTAAAGTGTCCAGTGAAAGTGCTACTATCATGAAAAGACAAACAACAATTCCTAAGATTGGAATTAAAGGTACGAGTGGTGTTCTGAAAGGACGTGGTAAATCTGGATGTGTTTTTCTCATTACAATAATTCCAGCACATACAATAACGAATGCGAACAATGTTCCAAATGAAGTTAAATCACCAGCAACACTTCCAGGAACAAATGCAGCAAACAAACCTACAAGAACAAACAATACCCAATTTGACTTGTAAGGTGTTTTGAATTTAGGATGTAAATCTGAAAATAATTTAGGAATTAATCCATCATTTGACATAGAATAAAAAACACGCGATTGTCCCATTAACATTACTAAAATCACTGATGAAAAACCTGCTAAAATTGCAATTGTTATACTAGTTGCAAGCCATCCATATCCAGTCATATATGTATCCACTGCATAAGAAACAGATGCTTCTTTTCCAGCTTTCGCATATTCAGACCAATGAGCTACGCCTGTCAATACATGACCAAATAAAATATATAAAATTGTACAAATAACTAAAGAACCTAAGATTCCAATTGGCATATCTCTTTTTGGATTTTTTGCTTCTTGAGCAGCTGTTGAAACAGCATCAAAACCAATAAAAGCAAAAAACACAATTGCAGCACCACCAATGACACCTCCCCAGCCCCAAGTATTCCAAGCACTGTGTCCAACTGTTCCTTCTGGTATTAAATAAGGTGTGTGATTTTCAGGTTTTATAAACTGCCAACCAATAAAAATAAAGACAAGTACGATGGCAACTTTTAAGAAAACCATAATTCCATTAATAAATGCAGATTCTTGAGTTCCTTTAATTAATAATAAAGTAACCATTAATAAAATAATCAATGCTGGTGCATTCAACCACCCTTTTGTTGTTTCTACTAACGAAGAAATTGACGATGGAACTTTTGATAAATCACCATCAGTTAATACAAGCATATTGTTTTTAGCATTTCCAACCAAAGCAGGATTGATTTGTTTTAACATTTCTATATTGCCTGCTCCTTTTAAAATATTCACATGTTCAAAAGGAGAGTGACACCATTCATAGGGAATTGCTCCACCGAGAAGATTATTCAAATATTCACTCCAAGCAATTGAGACTGTTGCCGCACCTAAAGCGTATTCCATAACTAATGCCCAACCAATAATCCAAGCAACAAGTTCACCTAAAGTTGCGTAAGAATAGGTATAAGCACTTCCAGAAATTGGAATTGACGATGCGAATTCTGCGTAACACAATCCTGCAAATGCACATCCGATTGCAGCTACTGCAAACGATAATGTCACACCTGAACCTGCTGCATCAGCAGATGCTGCTGCAGTTCTAACAAATAATCCAGCACCAATAATAGCACCAATACCTAATGCAATTAGCGACCATGCTCCCAAGGTTTTTTTTAACCCATGTTCATTTGCAGCTGCTTCTGCAAGTAGGCCAACAATTGATTTTTTCTTAAATAAATTAGACATAATATTTAAAATTTGTAATTTCCTTTACGTTTGAAAAGAAAAGCGTTTTAATGTTTTAAGGAGGTAAAGATAAAAAAATTGTTAAAGCTTGTTAACCTTTCTGCTTTTTTAAGCAAAAACCGAATAAAACAGATTTTTCGCAAACGATTCAAGTAGTTTATCTTACATTTGAGAATACAACACTTGTTATGTGGATTTTTAAATTACGTCAATTTTTAAGAAATTTCTTTCGCCTCTCAGCAATTATCTGGATCATCATTCGCCATTACATTCAAAATTGGCTAACAACAGGATCGCTACGCAAATTAGTTGACCGACATGGAACAAAACGCATTTCTCGGTCAGAACGCTTGCGTTTGATCATCGAAGATTTGGGACCTACTTTCATTAAATTCGGACAAATCATTGCTGATAGACCCGATTTAGCTTCGGAGAATTTACGTATCGAATTAAAGAAATTACAATCGGCAGCACGACCATTTGACGACGACCACGCTATTGCAATCATAGAACAAGAAATTGGCGACAATATTGCAACAGTTTTTGCTGCATTTAACCGCAAACACATTGCGTCCGCTTCCATCGCGCAAGTATACACCGGAACACTACATACGGGCGAAAAAGTTGTGTTAAAAGTGCAACGCCCGGGCATTCGCATCAAAATAAAACTCGATATCTTATTGATTCAAGTATTCGCTCGGAAATTGCAAAAAAGTTACCCCGAATTGAATTCGTTCAATATTGTGAAATTTATTGAGGATTTCGGTGAAATCATTGAAAAAGAACTCGATTTCAACAATGAAGTTTCCAACATGCTCCGTTTTACACAAATGTTTGCAAACGATGAACGTTGCGCTGTTCCAAAAGTATACAACCGTTATTGTACGCAACGTTTGTTAGTCATGGAACATATTGACGGAATTACACCAGACAATGTTTCGGAATTAAAAGCAAACGGATTTGATCCGCAAATCATTGCTGAAAACGGGATGAATGTGATTTTGACCATGATTTTGAAACACGGATTTTTTCATGCAGATCCGCATGCCGGTAACTTGTTTGTGCGCGGCAACAACCAAATCGTTTTGATCGACCACGGCATGTGTGCTTCGTTGAAACCAAAGCAAATCAATGGTTTGATTCATTTCATGATTGGCTTCGCAGACAAAAATCCGCACAAAATTGTGAAAAGTTTATTGGCCCTAACCGAAGTCACATACTCGAAACACCAAGAAGATTTAGAATTCGAAATTCACGAGTTGATTCAGAAATACGCCTACATGGAGTACGATGACGTGGATCTCTCAGGCTTGTTTATCGATACATTCAAGCTCTTAATGAAGTACGAAATCAAAATTCCGAGTAACTTGTACATGTTGCTCAAAACTTTGGTGACGATTCAAAAACTAGCCGAATCATTGCAAGCAAAAATTTCGATTATCGATTTCATTCGCCCTTATGCAACAGAAAAGTTGAAAGAACGGTTTTCGTGGAATGCGCTGAAATCGAAATTCATCAACGGGGCTGAAGACTTACTTTACTTGGTTGAACAATTACCAAAAGATGTTCGTCAAATCGTAACGAATTTCAAAAATGATGGCTTGGTTCACACAGTAAAACTTGGTGAAGGCGGTGTGACAAATCGGCAAATAAAGAGCAACGTTTACCGCATCGGTTCAATATTACTCGTCGGTATCTTACTGATTTGTGCAACTTTATTGAAAATCTTCAACAAGCAAGTGCATACAGTCAAAGGTGGAACAACCATTATCAAAGAGATTTTTGGGAATTTTCCAGATATCTTCTTTTTCACTACCGTATTCATCGCTGTTGTTGTAACAGTCCGACTATTTCTTCGTTCGGAGAGATAATCCATACACTAAAACTGCTTTTTGCTCGTTATTATTTCGCTTAAGTACAATATATGCTGTTTCAAGAAAAAATCACAACTACTGCTTCACATTTCCAGAACAATGACATTAGTTTGGGCTATCGTTCATTGATTGATTGTGTGTTAGACACCCAGCACTTGCCTTTCTACAAGGAAATTATTCAATTAACCGAATGGAAAGAAAGTGCCGCTTATTCAGAAAACGAATTACACGAACGTGTTACACAATTACTTGGTCACATTTCCGAATTTCCTGTTAACGAATCGGGAAACAATGAAGTGCTGATTGAAACAACAGCTATTAAAAAGCGCTACGGCAATCAAAAATTCGCAATAGGTCCCATCAGTATTTCGATCAAAGCTGGTGAAGTTTGGGGCTTGGTTGGTGAAAACGGAAACGGAAAAACAACTTTGTTGCGCATCCTTGCCAAAGATTTGTCATACAACGAAGGGGAATTATCTGTTGCTTTTGAAGAAGAAGCAATTGATGAATACGACCTCCGAACGAAGTTAACGTACATTCCACAACGCACGCCAAAATGGTTTGGATCGTTGAAAAGCAACTTGAAATTCACTGCTGCGCATTATGGAATAAAAGGTGAGGAAAACGAATTATTGGTCTTAATGATGATCATTCGCTTTGGTTTGTGGAATTTCCGCAATCACCAATGGAGTGAATTGTCATCTGGTTATAAAATGCGATTCGAATTGGCTCGCACTTTTTTACGCGCGCCAAAAATCTTGTTGTTAGATGAACCGCTTGCCAATTTGGACGTAATGGCGCAACAATTGATTTTAGAGGATTTGAAAAGTCTTTCGCAAAGCATTTCTAATCCAATCGGGATTGTGTTGAGTTCACAACAATTGTTTGAAGTGGAGAAAATCGCGGATCAAGTTCTCTTTTTGAGTAATGGCAGTCCGACCTTTATGCACGAAATCACTGAAAAAGAAACACGAATAACAACAGTAATTGAACTAGAAGTCACATGTGAACGCCCGCAATTAACAGCAGCTTTGAGTGATTTGGTCATTTCCGAACTCTCGTTCAATGGAGGAGTTTACATGGTAACAATCGAAGGAGAAAATCAAATGCATGCATTGATGTCAACTTTGGTTGCTCATGCCATTGAAGTGAAATACATCCGTAACATCTCTCATTCAACACGTCGTCTTTTCTTAAAATAAACTATTATGAAATTGTTCAAACGCTTCGATACCTATTTACTAGAAAATCACCCGCTCATTTGGCTGACAAAATTGCCTTATATTGTTGTCGGTGGATTATTATTGAACCTATTGTTTTTCCTCATTGGATTCGCGCTACTCGACTTGAATTTCTTGAAAAATGAAAACATCGGCTATTATTACGGTAATTCTATTGTGTTACTTCTTCATGTAATAATAGCAATTATTGCAGTCACTTTTTGGGGAATTGCCTTATTCAAGAAAAATGCAGTGCGCAATTTATATCCTTTACAAAAAGCTTATTTTTCGCAATTGTTTTTGCAGTTTTTTATTGGAATATTTCTGCTTTTCTCCCCTTATTTCAGTTTTCAAGCTGGATTGACTTCAAAAGCGAATTTATTATACGATGTAGAGGAAGTCAAAAAAGACTTTCCAATTATCAATAAAGCGATGGCATTTTTACCTGATGGAAGCAGTAATTATTCACTGGTAAATCGCTCGTACCCTGCCCCCTTTCCGGTTGCTTATTTTGACATGAATGATGTCGAGCCAAATCCGAAAGGGCTGAAATTTAAGAAGAAAGATTACTTTCCGAAACAAGTTCCAGAAAACAACGCTATCATTGACGGTAAACTCATTCAGTTTTACACCTTAGGTTCGGAAAAGATGAAAACAAATTGTGATTGGGAATACAACGATTACATTGCTCGTTTCCACCGCTTCAACAACGATTCAAGCATACATTTTGAAAGTTTGTACAATTATGCTGCACGTACATACGACGAGAACTTTTTCGCAACAAAATCTGTGTATTATTACGAAAGAGATGAGGAAACCGAAAAAATGACTGATATCGCAGCTATTCATCAATTACTTGATAATAAAGATAAACGAGGAATTGAAACAACTATTCGCGCTTTTAAAGAAATATTATCCGCCTATGAAATCCCCCATTTCATCGATGAAAAAATCTTAACAAATTATTTCATTGCAAACAATTTTCATTCGTTCAACTTTCAATTGGTCAATAAAAATGCATGGCCCGAATTAATACTGAAAAACAAACAATTATTATCGTTTCATAATGGTTCCTTGGAAAATTACGTTACACTTGAAAAACAAGCGCCATTTTGTTTTAACAACGAAAAATTGGATACATTTTATGATAATTTACGCATTGCTCAACTTCCTGTAACTGATGGATTCTCGCTTTATTTTGTCGTTGTAATTAGTTTGATTATTGCGTATGCTTTCGTGTTATTTGAATTTACTCCATTGATTCAATTTGTGCTTAGTATCCCGATTTTTGGCGGATTAATGATCGTCAACTTCATGTTTACTTTCCTTTTCGCTATGTTAAATGCAACTTCTTCCTTGCTCTATTTGAGTCAATACCTGTTTGTCGGATTTGCAATTTTATATTTAACATGGATTAGTTTAAACAACAATTGGAACAAAAAATTCACAAGTATTTTATTCAATTTGGGGTATTTTGTTGCGCCTATTATTCCGCTTTTAGTGATTCTTTTGTTAGACAATTTAACACTATATGAACACAACGACAAATGTGGTGAGTGGGTGACTGATTACACCTTTTTTCATGACATGCTTGAGAATTTCTGGGTCATGGCGTCTTTATCGGTATTAGCAGGTGTTTCATACTTCAAATTGATTCGCTTGTTGTACGCAAAACCAGAGTAAACTATGCGTTTTTGATTTATCTGAATACGTTCCGTTGATAAGCGGGTGCAAATTGTGAATATATTTCGTGGAAAAGGGATTAAAAATAAGGGAAATACACTAAATTTGCGGGACTTCGAATAGGACTTCGTCCAAAAGTAACAGATAATGACAGTACAAGAAATACGCCGACACTTTTTTGAATTTTTCGCTTCGAAAGGACATGAAATTGTTCCTTCTGCACCAATGGTCGTAAAAAACGATCCAACGTTGATGTTTACCAACGCAGGAATGAATCAGTTTAAAGATTTTTTCTTAGGTAACGCCGTTCCGAAAAATCCACGTGTCGCCAACTCACAAAAATGTTTGCGTGTTTCTGGGAAACACAACGATTTGGAAGAAGTTGGGGTCGATACCTACCACCACACCATGTTTGAAATGCTTGGGAACTGGTCGTTTGGCGACTACTTCAAAGAAGAAGCAGTTGGTTGGGCGTGGGAATTGTTGACGGAAGTCTACAAAATCCCAAAAGATCGTTTGTACGTCACTGTTTTTGAAGGTGATGCCAAAGACGGCGTTCCTGCTGACGAAGAATCGATTGCAATCTGGAAAAAATACATTGCTGAAGACCGCATTATCTTGGCTTCGAAAAAAGATAACTTCTGGGAAATGGGTGACACAGGACCTTGTGGACCTTGTACCGAAATCCATGTCGATAACCGCCCTGCTGCAGAACGTGCGCTAACTGACGGAAAACAATTTGTCAACGAGGACCACCCACAAGTAATTGAAATCTGGAACAACGTTTTCATGCAGTTCAACCGCAAAGCAGATGGAAGTTTAGAGAAATTACCTGCTACGCATGTCGATACAGGTATGGGATTGGAGCGTTTAGCTATGACCTTGCAAGACAAAACTTCCAACTACGATATTGACTTATTCCAAGCGTTGATTCAACACATGGAAAAAGTGTCCGCTAAAAAATATGGCGCTAACGAAACAACCGACATCGCCTTACGCGTTATTGCGGATCACGTGCGTGCGATTGCTTTTTCAATTGCTGATGGTCAACTTCCTTCCAACACTGGAGCGGGTTATGTCATTCGCCGAATCTTGCGCAGAGCTGTTCGTTACGGATATCAAACCTTGGGACTGAAAGAACCATTTTTAGCAGATTTATCTGTTGTCCTTGGACAAATTATGGGTGAATCTTTCCAAGAGTTAATGAATCAAAAAGACATCATTGAAAAAGTCATTCGCGAAGAAGAATTGTCGTTTTTCAGAACCTTGGAACAAGGATTGAAACGCATTGACAATTTGATCGAACAAGCAAAAAATAACGGACTAGCAGTTTTAACTGGATCAGCTGTTTTTGAATTATACGATACCTTTGGTTTTCCGTTCGATTTAACCGATTTGATTGCTCGTGAAAACAATATTGCTGTTGATGAAGCAGGTTTCAACGAAGAATTAACAAAACAAAAAGATCGCTCGCGTGCTGCAACAGCTATTGAAACGGACGATTGGGTGCAAGTTCACCCGGATGCTCCAACAAAGTTTATTGGTTACGATGAAAAAACAGCGACAGTTCAAATCATCAAATACCGAAAAGTAACGCAAAAACAAAAAACGTTTTATCAATTAGTTTTTGATCAAACTCCTTTTTATCCAGAAGGTGGTGGACAAGTTGGTGATAGCGGTCAACTCACAAGTAACGGTGAAACCATTGCTATTTTTGACACCAAAAAAGAAAACAATTTAATCATTCACCTTTCTGAAAAATTACCTGCAAATCCGGCGCTTTCTTTTGAAGCTTCGATTCAGCAAACGAACAGAGCATTGACAACATACAATCACTCTGCGACACATTTGTTGCACAAAGCATTACGAAATGTTTTGGGTACACATGTCGAGCAAAAAGGGTCGTTGGTGAATCCTAACTATTTGCGTTTTGACTTTTCACACTTCTCGAAAGTTACAGACGAAGAATTAGCGCAAATCGAAGCACTTGTTATTGGTGAAATAAAAGCAAATTTACCGTTGAACGAAAAACGCGATTACCCAATCGAAGATGCGAAAGCAATGGGTGCGATGGCGTTGTTTGGTGAAAAATATGGCGATGCTGTACGTGTCATTCAATTTGGCGATTCAGTCGAATTGTGTGGTGGAACGCATGTACAACAAACCGGTGAAATTAGCTTGTTCAAAATACAAAGTGAAGGCGCAGTAGCAGCTGGAATTCGACGAATCGAAGCAATGACGAACTTGGCAGTTGAAACATATTTTAACGACCAAGAAAAGCAATTGAAAGCTGTTAATGACTTGTTGCGCAATCCGAAAGACGTGACCAAAGCTGTTGATGATTTGATCACAAAAAACAATGCGCTACAAAAACAAATTGACAGTTTGAAACAAGCGCAAGCTAAAATCATCAAAGCAGAATTAAAAAATACGATAGAAAACAACGGTGACTTTTCATTCTTGGTTGCAAGCATTGCACTCGATACCGCTTCGGTGAAAGACATTTTGTTCCAATTGAAAGGCGAAGTCAACAACTTGGTTGCCATCATTGGTTCAACGGACGAAGACAAATGCGCCATCAGTATTTTAGTAGACGAACAATTAGTAAGTTCGAAAAACTGGAATGCAGGAAACATGGTGAAAGCAGTCGCATCGCACATACAAGGTGGCGGTGGCGGACAAGCGTTTTTCGCAACCGCAGGTGGGAAAAATCCAGCAGGAATTCCAGCAGCAATAGAAGCTGCTAAAGCGTTGATGAATGGGTAAAAAAGCGTTAATCATCAGTTATTATTGGCCGCCAAGTGGTGGTTCTGGTGTGCAACGTTGGATGTACTTTGCAAAGTACTTGAAAGCAAATGGAATCGAACCAATTGTGTTGACCATCGATCCAAAAAGTGCGGCATATCCGGCATACGATGCTTCATTATTGAAGCATACCGAAGGAATTCAAGTCCTACATTCAGCTGGTGGTTTTCAATTGTTGAAATTGTATTCACTGATCAAATCGGGTTCGACCAAAGGTCATATTCCTGTTGGTGATTTTGGAAGCAAGAAAAAAACACTCATCGATAAAATCGCAGGATCTATTCGTGCCAATTTATTTGTTCCCGATGCACGCGTGGGTTGGAACAAAAAAGCACTTCCTGTTGCTGCGAAAATCATTGCTTCAGAAAACATCGATTTTGTCATCACGACAGGTCCTCCCCACTCAACACATTTGATTGGTCTAGCATTAAAACAACAATTCAATATTCATTGGGTCAGTGATTTCCGCGATCCTTGGAGAGAAGTTTATTACAACAAACTGTTCAAGCGTTTTGGTTTTGCAGATAAAAAAGATGCACGACTCGAAAAAGCCGTCTTAACACATTCGGATACTGTGCTAACTGTTGGACCGACCATGAAAAAGTTGTTAGCGACAAAAACGGATGAATCAAAGATATTTTACATCCACAATGGATTTGATGTTGCTTCCTTCACGGGATTAACGACGACGCGATACGTTGAAAAAACGATTTGCCATATTGGCGTTTGGACGAGTAATCAACCGTATCAAATTGTTTGCGCAGCAATTCAACAATTGTTAGCTGAAACTTCCCTCAAACTTCGTTTTGTAGTTGTAGGAAGTGTTGCCGAAGAAATCACAGATGCCTTACAAGCAATACCCAATTTAATCGTTGATATTCACGGAAAAGTAAGTCACCAAGCTGCGTTGCAAGAAATGAAAAACGCAGATGTGTTGTTGAATTGTTTGCCGATTCAAGACAATGCTGAATTATTGGTTTCTGGAAAATTAATGGAATACCTTGCATCCGGAAATCAAGTGCTTGTTTTAGGAAAAACAAAAGGTGATGCCGCAGCAATCATCAACGAAGTACAATCTTCCGCTATCGTTGAAAACCATGATTATGAAGGTGTTTATACCCAGTTGAAAACCATGTTGTCTTCAGATTTCAAGAACGAAAACATTCCGTCAGCAATCAACAAGTACAGCCGTGAAGCTACCGCTACGCAATTAGCTACGTTGTTGTTGGAGCGATTGAAGGGTTAAATTAAAGAACATATAACATATTTTTGATTTTCTTTAATCAAACCATTTTTTATCGATATTGAATTTATATGAAATTCCTATTCCTGCATATAAATAACTCTTTTTAATATAATTAACAGGTTGTTGAAAAGTATTGATTTGAGAAGGAGTATCTGGATTTTCAGTGTAAATATATGATGAATAGATTGATGAGTAATAATAAATTAATCCTCCTGTATACTCAAAATCCACATTCAATAATAAACGATTATTTATTGGAAATAATAATGACAAATTATAATTGCCGTTTACTTTTTTCTTTTGATATCCAGATTTCGAAGGGAAGTTAATAGGCTGTTCGTCATAAATATCTATATCGTAAGAATATTTCATCCAGTCATAATAAGTTTCACTTAATTTACCAGAATAAGATGATTTATCAAATGAACTATTTCTAAACGTCATTTCTGCACCAAGTTCAATCCTAAATGCATCTTTATAAATACGAAATTGCTTTTTAATCCCTAAACCCAATACTGTTCTGTTTTGTTTTATTAGAATGTTTTCGATTGGTTGAGGAACAAAAATATGCAAGTAGTCTTTTGAAAATGATTGTTCGAGATTGATGTTGAAAAATAGCAAATATTTTTTTGAGAAATTATATTTAAAATTAAATTTCCACCCTTGATCCATTATCGATTGAATACTTCTGATACCGTTGATATAAAATCCGTTATCATCTTGGGGTAAATCTAATTTATCTAACCGGTTTAAAGGAATTCCTACTCTATACTGCAATTTAACTTCAGCACGTTGTGAAAAGCTGACAACTGGAAAAATAAACAGTAAAATTGTTACACAAATTGATTTAGGAAAGATAGAAAAGTTCATCATAATACTGTTTGTTTAAATAAATTTAGCAAAAAAATATTTCTAAAACTAATTCAAGAGAAACTGATCCTTTTGTTATTTTATCTTTTGATTTAAAAGATGTGAAAATTCAAAACCAACCAACCAACTAACTAACTAACTAACTAACTAACTAACTAACTAACTAACTAAATAACTAACTAACTAACTAACTAACTAACTAACTAACTAACAGCCTACTTCCCCTTCGGATTTGCAAGAGTATAATTATATATTAGCTAGGTTTATTTTGTCTGATTTTTTCAAATAAAATTTCGAATCGATCAATTTGGCTTGTCCATAAGACTATATCTGTATTAATCCATTTCAATAACTCAAGAATCGTTTGATGATTTAATGATAACATTTTCAAATCATTACATATTGGTTCAAAATGAAAAATTCTATTTCTAAATTTTCGTGTATTATTTAATTTGTATGCTATTAAGCTTCTTTGCTTTTGTTCTTTTGAAATCATTGGAAAAACAAACATTAATGGTTTCCAAAAATCTTTCGCATATTTTTTATTAAGTAACATTGTCCAAAAACCTAATGTTAATTCAGAGACTAATTTATCAATACTATATGCTTTATTAGATAATGCTATTTTAGATTTAGCAATGTTAATTTGATCTATTAACTCTGGATATTTTATTTGTTCAAACCAATTTTCTGATTTAAAATGTATTGAAAAAGAATTATGAATAGAATTTCTTAAAACAATTTCAAAACTTGAAAGCAAAGGATATAATGCTTCAGAAATTTGAATATTTAATTGATAATAAGAAATTGCTTTTTCTTTATCATTGGGGAAAATTCTATAATATGTATCTAAACGACTCTTGGAAAACAAACGCTCTAATTCATCAAATTGCATAAAATATTATTTAATCTAATGTAAGATAAGTTTTTTTTTGTAAATTTGCTATGCGATACCCAGTAAATCCTCTCTCTATTTTTAGATGATGAAACTGGGTTTTTGTTTTTAATCCTTATCCATTACCTAAATCTTAAATCTTTTTTTCCTTATTCTATATCTTTAAAAAACTATAAATTTCGATTTAGATTTCTAATGATTTGTTCGTCTTTTATGCCGAAATCAACGAATTAAAGCGAATTAAATAGGTGGAAACAATTACTCCCCAACTAACCAACCAACTAACCAACTAACTAACTAACTAACTAACTAACTAACTAACTAACTAACTAACTAACTAACTAACTAACTAACTAACAGCCTACTTCCCCTTCGGATTTGCAAACATATTTACTTCTTCCCCTGAAATTTCTTGACCACAAAGTATGATTAAGCGTTCAACTATGTTGCGTAACTCGCGGATATTTCCTGTCCAATCCGTTTTTTGCAATGCCAACAATGCTGCATCTGAAAAGGATTTTCGAGGAACACCATGCTCGGAACAAATCAAGGTCATAAAATTCTCTGCTAATAGTGGAATATCGTCTCTGCGGTCATTGAGAGCTGGAACGTGAATCAATATTACTGCTAAACGGTGGTACAAATCCTCGCGAAAACGACCCGCTTCAATTTCCTTGCGCAAATCTTTGTTCGTCGCTGCAACAATGCGTGCATCTACTTTGATATCACGCTCTCCGCCTACGCGTTGAATGACATTTTCTTGCAACGCACGCAGCACTTTCGCTTGCGCGGACAAACTCATGTCGCCAATTTCGTCTAAGAATAAGGTTCCGCCATTGGCCAATTCAAACTTGCCTTTTTTATCTTTTACAGCTGATGTAAACGCTCCTTTTTCATGACCAAACAACTCGCTTTCAATCAACTCACCAGGAATTGCAGCACAATTCACTTCAACGAACGGCGCTTTTTTGCGGTTGGAAAATTCATGCATAGAGCGAGCAACCAATTCTTTTCCAGTTCCATTTTCGCCAGTAATCAACACACGTGCATCAGACGGCGCGACTTTTTCAATCATTTCTTTGATTTTCAAAATCCCTTCTGATTCACCGATAATCGCTGAACCTTTGAATTTCTTTACCGTTGTTTTGAGTTGCTGCGTTTCTTCTACTAACACCAAACGCTCTTTCGCATTGCGAATGGTCACTAAAATGCGGTTTAAATCCAATGGTTTCTCGATGAAATCAAAAGCACCTTTTTTCAGTGCATCGACAGCATTTTCAATCGATCCATGACCAGAAATCATGATGACTGGTGATTCTACTTTGAGTAGCATCAATTGCTCCAAGACTTCCATTCCGTCCATTTGTGGCATTTTGATATCACAAAAAATGACGTCGTAGGTTGCGTTTTTCACACATTCAATTCCCATCATTCCATTTTCTGCCTCGTCAACTTGATATCCTTCAAATTCAAGAATTTCGCGCAACGCTCTTCGAATGGCGCGTTCATCATCTATGATCAATATTTTTGCCATAATCTGCTTTATTATTTTTCACTTAAGGTGCGTAAAACTCCTTCTTTTAATGAGCAAGGAGAAACAAACACCTCTGTAATATTCATTTTTTCAATTATCCACTTCAATTTTAGTGCCGCAATTGGCGCAAGTTGTCGACGGATCGGAATAATCCAATCGTGTTGGTCGCGTTCTGCTTGTGTAGATGCTATCAACCAATCGATTTCTCGTTGGAATGCACTCATTTCTAGTGCAACAGCTGTTAATCCTTTCGGAAATGGTTGGCTGTGAATCATTTCGTAAATGGTTTCAAAACTCCCCGAAGCTCCCATGAGCGTTGTGCTTTTTGGAAAAGCTGCAAGCAGTTCACTTTGTGATTCAAACCAAGCGACTATATCCTGGCAATTTTGAGTAGAAAGTGGATCTTCCAATGCAAACGCTTGAACGGGACGCAACAATCCAATATCTAAACTACAGGCGTGCGTTAGTTGTGCATCATTTACAGCAATAAACTCCGTACTTCCGCCGCCAATATCCATGATTAAATAATCGTCTTTCAACCCACTCGTCCAAGAAACTCCTTGAAAAATATAAGCGGCTTCTTGCTGTCCATCGATGATCTTCAGTTCAACTTGAAAGTTGTTTGCTAAATCATCCATAAAAGCTTGACCGTAAGTAGCTCCTCTGATTGCAGAAGTGCCTATTCCAATGATTTTTTCAGCTTTATTAGCGTGACAAAGCGGAATAAATGTAGCAAATGCTTCGTGCGCACGTTTGATCGCTTCGGGCATGATTTTATTGTCTGCCATTCCACCAGCACCCAAAGCAACGCCAATTTTTGAATTATGAACTATAATGCACTGCTCCGCTGTCACATCGGCAATGACCAAATTAAAGGTATTCGTTCCTAAGTCAATGACAGCAACCCTCATGTTATCTTTTCTTCAGCCATTGGAAGATATTCTTCAAACGAACCGTATGGCCATATTGTAACAAACCGTTTTTGTACAAGCGACCGGCAAATGCCAATACAGCAAAAGCACTCAATCCTAAAATGATTGCAGCTAAAAACAACTGATAACTTGTTCCTGGAGGATAACCCATCGCGAATTTGACCATTACAACGACAGGTGAAGTAATTGGTAAATAATGGAAAAATGTGGTGAGTGAACTTGCTGGATTCATCAACACAAAATAGCCACTGTACAAGGAGAATAACAACAAAGCAATCAATGGAATTAAAAACTGTTGCCCATCCGATTCTGAACCGGAAACAGCACCTAAAGCTGCAAAAAACGCTCCGTAGAATAAGTAACCTAACACAAAGAATACAGCAAAAACTGTTAACATGGGCACGAAATTAATACGATCGAAAACCAATTCCACAAATTGATTGTAATCAGATGGCATCGCAGCTGTTATCATGGAAGGATCGGTAAAATCGATAAAAATTGTTTGACGGAATAAGTACAAGCCCAAGGTGACAAATAACATCCAAATCAGTAATTGCAGCAAAGCGCTCAAACCAATACCGATAATTTTCCCCATCAATAAAGCGCGCGGTGAAACAGTTGCCATCAATACTTCCACAATACGCGAGGATTTTTCTCGCAACACAGCTCGTAAAATGGTCATCCCAAACAAGAAAATGAACAGGAAGATAAATCCACCAAAAAACAACCCAACCCAACCTGCTAAATCGACAGCGGTATTGTAAGGATCGAATACATTTCTGAAACCAATTGTTAAAGGTTGTTTGATACTTCTAAATTGACTTAGTGACAACTTGAATTGTTCGGTTGCAATGATTTCTTCCAAGCGTCGTTCAACATGATAGCGAATATTAACCGACATATTGAAAGACGGTTTTTCTTTGTAAAATAGCAAAGCCGCTTTGTTCGAAATGATCTTGTGATTAACCTCAACCAAGGCATCGAAATCCTTGTATTTTTCGTTCGTCGCAAAATCTGCAATTTCAACATAATCATTGATAAATGAATACGTGATCGACGGATCTTCACGTGAAGCGATTTTATTTTCAAATAATTGCCCTTTGTCCGCAATCAAAACGTTCCATTTCTGTTGGTCTTTTCCACCCAATTTGAAAATAGCATACGTGATTCCTAAAACGACAATAGGTCCAAAAAAAGCCATGAACAAGAACGAACGACTTTTGATCCGCTCCATTAATTCGCGGCGTGCAATGATACAACTATTTTTCATCTGTTGTTTCGTTTTGGTTTGATAGCGTTGTAACTTCTTGAATAAACACATCTTGCATGCTTGGTAACACTTCCCAAGCTGCTTCAATTTTCACTTCTTTCAAACTAATTTTTAAGAAATCTTCGAAGGTGTTGTCGCCGCGTAAACGAACTTTTACAACAAACCGATTATCGCCAATTTCTTCTTTTTCAACCAATTCGAAACCAGTCCAAAGCGCATTGACAAAGCCAATCATTGAACCCGAAAATTTCAAGCCAAACAATCCTGTTTTACGCGCTTCTTGCAATTGGTTGACGTTTCCTTCTAGTATTTTTTTTGATTGATGAATCAAAACGACACGGTCACAAATTTCCTCCACACTTTTCATGTTGTGGGTTGAAATTAAAATCGTTTTACCCCGCTTTTTCATTGCGAGTAATTCCGCTTGAATCAATTCTACATTCAGTGGATCAAATCCTGAAAACGGTTCGTCCAATATCAATAAATCAGGATCGTGCAAAACCGTACAAATAAATTGTACTTTCTGCGCCATTCCTTTTGACAACGATTCGATGCGTTTGTTGCGCCAGTTCAAGCAATCAAATTTCTCCAACCAATAATCGAGTGATTTTAACGCTTCTATTTTAGACATTCCACGCAACGCACCTAAAAAAAGCGCATGTGCTTCTACGGTCATGTTTTTATACAAACCTCTTTCCTCCGGCAAATAACCAACTTGTTGCAAATGTGCCTGTTGCATGATTTCGCCCTTGAAACGAATGGTTCCTTTATCGGGTGTGATGATTTGATTGATCATGCGAATAATTGTTGTTTTCCCGGCTCCATTAGGACCAAGCAAGCCAACAATCTCACCTTGATGCAGGTTCAATGAAACCTCATCAACAGCCATTTTTCGATCAAATCGTTTGGTAACTTGTTGCAATATTAACATGAAACAGCTTTTTTATAAAAATAAGTAAAATCGTTGAAACAGTATGAATTATTGGCGTTTTCTGGAAAAAATACCTGCTAAATCCCAGCGGTAATATTTTGCCAACAATACAAATAAAAGCGGATAAGCGACAAGCATTGTCCACAACAGGTTCATCCCGATTTCAGGTGGACGTGTGTCGATAAACAAGGCGTTTGTTTGCAATACTTGCCAATTGTTTGTTACAATTAACACACCGAATAAATTGTTTGCAGCATGAAATCCCCATGCTAACTCTACTCCTTTATCGATCAACGTGATGGCAGCTAAAAACATTCCTGTTACAACAAAATATAAAAAGGCAGGCCAACCAAAAAGTGCTATTTCGGGATTTGCTAAATGCATTGCGCCGAAAAACAAACCGTTTATGCTACAAATGAGCAAGAAATTAGCGAAAAATCGTTGGGATAATTTCAATAAAAAACCTCTAAAAATGATTTCTTCGAAACCTGTTTGAATCGGAATGGCAATGAGCGAAAGCACGAGCAATACACTAAATATTGCACCGTCAAACTTCAGTTGATACACCGCAGGATTACTGAAATAATCAATCGCAAAAAATCCGAAGCTAAGCACCGACCATACTAAAAAACTGAAACCAAAGCGACGCCAATCAATTTTATCACGGGAAGAAATGAAGCTTTTCAACCTCGTTTTCGCAAAGAATCGAGCAGCAAAAAGCAATAAGCCAAACCCAATAAAAAACGGAATCATGTTTAAGAAAAAGACCGTGTTTTTGGACAGCATCAAAAGAGCTTTTTCCATATCCGTTGAAGCTGCAGGTGCCAAGTACGCAACAAGCATAGCAACAACAATACCGCCAAATGCAATCAATCCTAGAAAAGGAATCAAAATGCATAATATCAGTTGACCAATCGACGTGTTTTTCATAGGATAAAGCTACTAAAAATAAAAATCCCGATTCATCTTATTGATAAATCGGGATCATTAAAAATGGTGTTTGTATTAAAACATATCTTTCATGCGTTGAAAAAATCCTTTTTCAGATCGATCTGGAGTTGGGATAAAGTTTTCACTCGCTTTTAATTTTTCTAATAATTCGCGTTCTTCTTTGGTCACTTTTTTCGGTGTCCAAACGTGAATGTGAACAAACAAATCGCCTGTTCCATATCCTTGAAGGATTGGCAAACCTTTTCCTTTCAAGCGCAATACTTTTCCACTTTGTGTTCCTGCATCGACTTTTATTTTAGCTTTTCCAGAAACGGTAGGAATTTCAATTGATTCGCCAAGAACAGCATCAACAAAATTTACGTAAGCGTCGTAATGCAAATGTTCTCCTTCTCTTTTCAACTCAGCATGTTCTTGTTCTTCAATCACAACGATTAAATCACCTGGAACACCATTGAAAGGTCCAGCATTTCCTTTTCCAGAAACGCTCAATTGCATGCCTTCTTCTACTCCAGCTGGAATATCAATTTCAATGACTTCTTCTTGACGTTTCAGTCCTTGATTATCCGCATCAGCTGGTTTTTGATCGATTGTTTTTCCAGCACCTTGACACACGTTACACGTAGCTTGTGTTTGCATGGCACCTAAAAACGTTTGTGCAACACGTGTGACTCTACCTGAACCATTACATGTTGAACAATTCTTATACGTCACACCATCGGCATTGACTAATTTATTGACTTTGATTTTTTTACGAACGCCATCAGCGATTTCTTCGAGTGTCAATTTCATTTTCACACGCAAGTTGGTACCACGTACGACACGTTGACCACCACCGCGAAAACCGCCAAAGCTTCCGCCTCCGCCAAATCCACCGAAGATATCTCCGAATTGTGAGAAAATATCGTCCATGTTCATGCCACCGCCAAATCCTCCGCCGCCAGCAGCACCACCTAAACCAGCATGACCGTATTGGTCGTAACGTGCTTTTTTATTTGGGTCTGAAAGAACTTCGTATGCTTCAGCTGCTTCTTTGAACTTGTCTTCGGCTTCGTTGTCTCCAGGATTTTTATCCGGGTGATATTTCAAAGCCATTTTACGATAAGCTTTTTTTATCTCACCTTCGTTAGCGCTTTTACTAATTCCTAATACTTCGTAAAAATCTCTTTTGCTCATGCTTTTACTTAATTATTTGTCGTTTCCAATCAACAATGATTAGTTTCCAACGACTACTTTTGCAAAACGTATCACTTTGTCATTCAAGTAGTAACCTGATTCCACATCATCAATCACTTTTCCTTTTAAATCTTCCGATGGAGCAGGAATGTTTGCGATTGCTTCGTGAATTTCTGGATCGAACGCTTCGCCTTTAGCAACCATTGCTTTCAACCCTTTGTTTTCTAAGATTGATTTTAATTTACTGTGAATCAAATTAAATCCTTCTTTGATTGCAGCGCTATCATCAACAGTTTCATTATTTGCAACTGCACGATCAAAATCATCCAAAACAGACAATAAGTCTTTCAATACCGAAGCACTTGCTGTAGCGATCAACTCCAATTTTTCTTTGTTGGTGCGCTTTCTGTAATTATCAAATTCAGAATATAAGCGTAAGTATTTATCGTTCATTGCTGCGATTTGCTCTTCATGTGTTGGGGCAGCTTCCGTTTCTGACGAATTGTCAGTACTTGCTTCAGAAGTTGACGTTTCAGTTTCTTGGGAAGTCGCTTCACCACCAATCATTTCTTCGTTTAATTCTTCGTTTGTTGTATTTTCTTCTGCCATGCTCGTAACTTTTTTCCTTTTGTAGTCAACTTTCTTGCCATTTTATAGAATAAGACAAGCTGTCAGTGTTTCTGACACGAATGCTTCCGCTTGTGCAACGAAAGAAAATAACCAAACGAAACCCAAAAATTCGTACTTTTGTTGTCCATGAAAAAAACGATCATTCATCCGTTGAAAGATGCTTTACTGATAATGCTATTTTGGATTATCTGTTTTGATGTTCACCGTGTTTTCTTCTCCTTTCATCACTTTCATAAAATTGCAGCGATCGATTTGATCGAATGGTTAAAGGCATTTGTTTATTCGTTTCGAGTCGATTTAGCAGCAGCAGCTATTTTATCTGTTTTCCCTTTTTTCATTCGACTTCTTGGTCATCATTTTTCGTGGAAACGATTTAATGCTGCTTTTCGCTGGTCCATTTGGATATCCTTGGGAATTTTAGTCGCTGTACAAGCAGGTGAAATTGTTGCTTATGGCGAATGGAATCACAAATTAACATCGCGTGTTTTTATGCACTTGGCAAATCCTGACGAAGTTGTGCGCACTGCCAATTACAGCATGATTCTATGGTTTGCTTGTTACTTTATTTTGGAATTCGTAGTCGGATTTTTCCTGTTTAAACTACTGTTGAAAACAATCAACCAACACCATCCAAAAAAACATGTTTACGAATGGTTTAGTTTACCTTTTATTGCTGTTTTAGTTGCTGGATTGCAATTTTTAGCCATGCGTGGAGGATGGCAACAAATTCCATTGAATATCAACGCTGCAACCTATTCCAACAAAGCTATCGCAAACGATTTATCTATCAATTCCTTCTATTTCTTTGGGAAAAGTTACCTCTTGTACAACCGAAGTTCGATCGATGCGTTCATTCCAAAAGTAGATAAAAAACGTGCGCAACAAGAAATTGCTGCTTGGTACAACTATCCCACCGAACACGAAAATGAATTATTTACGATTGAAAAACCGAATGTTGTTTTCATCGTGTTAGAAGGTTGGTCAGCTGAAGCGGTTGGTTGTCTGGGACCAAACAAAGGCGCGACACCAAACTTTGATCGCTTGGCAAAAAATGGTTTATTATTCACCAATATTTACGCGACAAGCACCACCTCTGAAATTGGCAACTCCAGTATCTTTAGTGGAAATCCAGCTATTCCAGAAGTTTCTGTCACCATGCAACCAGAAAAATACCGGAAATTACATTGCTTGAACGAAGACTTCGAAGCGTGGGGTTTTCACAGCAGTTATTTGTTTAGCGGTGATTTGAAATACGGAAACATTGGTGGCTACTTCCTCGATCATGGATTTGATGTGGTCAAAGACGAAGCAGATTTTCCTAGCGACCTACCACGCGGTAAATTGAACTACTTCGATGCCGATTTGTATAAATTCTTACTCAAAGAAATCAACACCAATAAAAAACCATTTTTCCAGTGTGCTTTTACTGGAAGCACGCACGCTCCTTATGACCAACCGAAAGGAAAAGGCAAGAAATGGTCAGGCGAAGAAGCGGATTACATGAACGCCTTAGTTTACAGCGATGAATGTCTTGGTGATTTCATGAAAGCCGCAAAAAAACAAGCGTGGTACAAAAACACCTTGTTTGTATTTGTAGCCGATCATGGACATGCAACACCAACCAATGTTGATCCAGGTTCAGGTAAATTCTACCGCATACCTTTGTTATTTTTTGGCGAACCGTTAAAAAAAGATTACCGCGGCAAAGAAAATGCTTTTGTTGGTTCACAAGCGGATATTGCAGCAACATTAATTCATCAATACAAAGGCGATACGAAACGTTATCCGTGGAGCAAAGATTTATTGAATCCAAAAGCTCCGCAATTTGCTTTTCATTCAATTATTCGTGGATTTGGATGGGTTACCCCCCTTGGAAATTTCACCTATTACATGGAACAAAAAGTCAATGGCGACAATAGTTTTTCGCCAAAAGATTACCCAAAAGAAATGGAACGTTGTAGTTGGTTTTTATCGACTATTTATGAAGAATACAAGCAATTATAACTTATGAGTGAAGCATTGATCAATATCCGAAATTTAAGTTTAGCCGAACTTACCCTTCAACTAACTGGATTTGGCGAGCCAAAATTTCGTGCAAAACAAGTGTACGAATGGTTGTGGAAACGCAATGCACACTCTTTTGATGAAATGGCAAATATTGGCAATAAATTACAAGAGTTATTACGTGCCAATTATTTTATCGATGCAATAACCGTTGAAGACAAACAAATTTCAACCGATAAAACAATCAAATGTGCGTTTGGTGTTGGTGGACAAAGTCAAGTAATTGAAGGCGTTTTGATTCCTTCCACTACACGCATGACAGCATGCATATCTTCGCAAGTTGGTTGTAGTTTGTCGTGTGCGTTTTGTGCGACAGGACGTTTGAAAATGATGCGCAACCTTTCTGCTGGCGAAATCGTTGATCAAGTAGGCATCATTCGTGATTTGGCAAAAAATTACTACAACACTCCCCTAACAAACATCGTTTATATGGGAATGGGCGAACCATTGTTGAACTACAAAAATGTTGTGCGAAGTGTTGAATTGTTGACCGATGAAAATGGTTTGGCAATGTCACCTCGTCGCATCACAGTTTCAACAGCTGGAATCGCTAAAATGATCAAACAATTAGGCGATGATGAGGTACGTTTCAATTTAGCGCTTTCATTACACGCTGCGAATGATGCGAAACGTTCCAAAATAATGGAAATCAATGATTCCAATAACTTGGAAGCGCTCTCTGAAGCCTTGGTTTATTTCCACGAAAAAACAGGTTCTCGCGTAACGTTTGAATACATCATTTTCAAGGACTTTAATGACGGTATGGAAGACGCACGTGAACTGGCGAAATTTTGCAAAGCAGTTCCGTGTAAAATCAACATCATTGAATACAACCCGATTGATAATGGGATTTACCAACAAGCTGACCGAGAAAAAGTAGATGCTTTTGCAAATTTCCTATCGGAAAAATGTAACCTGATTGTCAATGTGCGCAGAAGTCGTGGAAAAGACATTGACGCTGCATGCGGTCAATTGGCCAACAAAAACAAATTAATCGATCAACGTGTATTAAAATCCAAGGACAACTAACGAAAACTACTTATTTCACAATAAAATGAAAATAGCAAGTTGTTCGGTAAGTTTTTGGAGTAAATTTGTGGTATGATGACTGTCAAGCAGATTTTAATTCCGATTGAGGAAGAAATGCAACTTTTTGAGGTGCGTTTCCGCGAAAGTATGCAGTCAAAAGTGCCGTTATTGGACAAAATAACACATTACATCATTCGCCGAAAAGGCAAGCAAATGCGTCCCATGTTTTTGTTTTTGACAGCCAAAATGCTCGGTGAAATCAATGACAAAACGTATCAGAGTGCTTCTTTAGTAGAATTGCTACATACTGCAAGTTTGGTTCACGACGATGTGGTGGATGATGCAAACGAACGCCGTGGTTTTTTCTCCGTCAATGCTTTGTGGAAAAACAAAATCGCTGTTTTAGTTGGTGACTTTATGTTGTCGCGCGTGTTGTTACATTCCATCGAAAGCAATAATATTCGAGCGTTGCACATCGTCGCGCGCGCAGTACGTGAGATGAGTGAAGGCGAATTGTTACAAATTGAAAAAGCGCGTAAATTAGATATTACAGAAGCGGTTTACTTTGAAGTTATTCGTCAGAAAACTGCCAGCTTGATTGCAACGGTTTGCGAAGCTGCTGCAGCCTCAGTTGACCGTGAAGACATGGCGCCAACTATGCGTCAATTTGGCGAATTAGTTGGTTTAGCTTTTCAAATTAAAGACGATATTTTCGATTATGGAACGCCTGGTAACATTGGGAAACCAACAGGAAACGATATCCGTGAGCGCAAAATGACCTTGCCATTAATTTATGCTTTAGAACATGGTTCTCCAGCAGTTCAAAAAGAATTGAAAAACATTGTCAAACGCTACAACGAAAACAAGAAACAAGTAAATCGCGCCATACAATTAGTCATCGAAGCAGGCGGTATTGCGTATGCACATGACAAAATGATGCAGCTTAAAAACGAAGCCTTGGATTTGTTGACAGCTATCCCCGAATCACCAGCAAAAGAAGCATTGATTGGCTTGGTCGAGTACACGGTTTATCGGGAGAAGTAAAGAATTACCGCAACTGTTCTTCTTGCTCAATAAATTCTAAATCGGCATCTTTTTCCCAAATCTCCATTTCGCACGGCTTGCAATTGAATTTCAATTTGTATTCGTTTTCGCCATGTTTCAAGGTCAAGGGCTCAACTACTTTTTCACCCATTGTATCGCGTTGAAAACGTGCACATTTCCCCAATTCATACTTGACGCAATATTTGGTTGTCATGACGCGTGATTTTCCTGGATCCCATTGAATTTCAAATGCTTTTTCAATTTCGGTTACTCCGTGACGCTTGTAAAAAGCACGCGCCAATTGGTTGGAAACATTGTAGGTGAAATCCAATTCTTTTACCGGATACGGATGATCTGTTTTCGTGATTTGGAACGTTTCACGATCGTATTCAGCCACACGTACTTCCATTAATTGTTCGAGTACAGCGCGACGTAACTCATTGATTTTTGCAGTTGGCAAGAACCAATTGTCGGTGAATTGGATGTTGATTTCGTCAACGATAAACGGTGTATTTCCCGTTTTTGATAAACTTTTCTTTAATTCATCGATGATGACATCACCTTTGGTAGCGATTGTTTTATCCGCTTCAAGTGACGACTCCGAACGGTGGCCATCTTCGTCAACAACGTTCAAAGTAAAACCAGTTGCTGTTTCTGCTAAGGTTAACTGAACGCCAATTTTTCGAATGGTCGCATCTTCACGTTCCACCAAACGGTTAAACGCTGCGTCTGAATTGCGGTAAATTTCTGTTCCAATTGCAATTTCTTTGTAATTGTTGGGAACTACTAAACTGTTCAACACCACATTGATTTGAACGCCATCCGCTTCGTTCGCTGCATTGATGAAATACAAGCCATCACCGTTGTTTAATTGATCGGCATTTTCAATAAAATAACCTTTCGGTGTCGTTTCGATTACTTTTCCAATGTATTGTCCTTGTGATTTCGGACTTTCCCACGAACCAATTTTCTCGGTGCGTTTGTTCACAAAATAATCGGTGTAGCCACGATTGAAACTTCGGTCCATTTGCGGATCGAAATTAATGAATGTGCGCCCTGATGAAGCTTTTGTGTAGTTTGGATTAGCTGCTAAGAACGTGTCTAGTTTTTGACGCAAGTACGAAACGTTGTTTTTAACGTACACCAAATCTTTTAAACGCCCTTCGATTTTAAAGGAAGTTATTCCCGCTTCAATCAAATTCGGTAATTGGTCGGACAAATCCAAGTCTTTGATCGACAACAAGTGACTGTTTTCAATCAAGGTTTTGCCTGTACCATCAATCAAATGATACGGAAGTCGGCAATTTTGTGCACACGAACCTCTATTCGCACTGCGTTCTCCGCCAGCAATACTCATGTAACAATTTCCACTAAAGGAAACGCACAAAGCGCCTGAAACAAAGAATTCCAATTCCACATCACTCGCTTCGTGAATGTCTTTTATTTGGTCTAAATTCAACTCACGCGCCAAAACAACGCGTTGCATCCCAGCATCTTTTAAAAATTTGACGTGTTGTGGATCGCGGTTATTAGCTTGCGTACTTGCATGAATAACAATTGGAGGTAAATCCATTTCGAGAATCGCCATGTCTTGTACTATTAAGGCATCGACGCCTATCGCGTACAATTCATGAATCAACTTTTTGCAATCAGCTAATTCGTGGTCGTATAAAATCGTGTTGATAACAACAAAGACTTTCGCTTTGAACAAATGCGCATATTTAACCAGTTCCGCAATATCTGCAATAGAATTGGTGGCATTTGAACGCGCTCCGTATTGTGGCGCTCCGATATAAACAGCATCCGCTCCAGCATTGATTGCAAACATTCCTTGCAACAAATTTTTAGCGGGTGCAAGAATCTCAACTTTCTTTTTCATAGACCTTACAAAATTCAGTATTTATTTCTTCGAAAGCAAAAAAGTAGCGAGGAAACTTTGGTAGCAATTCTAGTTTATGAATCAAGCTTCTAGTGCTCCGTGCGATTGAGCAGTTTCTATCCATAATTCGGACAAGCCTTTCGCATCTGCACCAATCGTTTTGGACAATAATAAAGCTAACGCCATCATTAAACAACTTGCATCACTTAACTCTTTGAATGTTAATTGGTTGTTGTATTTTGATTCAATACTCACTTGAAGTAATTCATCGTGTGCTTGAACGAAATCAAAAGCAGATTCTTTTACCCCTGAAACGCTTGGAAATAAAAGGATTTCAAACCATTCATTAGGTATGATTGAACGTAATTGTGCAGGTGAACATGCGCCTAATCTCCTCCATTCAGTTAAAGTAATCGTATCGCCTGAATTAGATAAACCACTATCTAACAGAAAA
This sequence comes from Fluviicola sp., assembly GCA_017983675.1. Classification (GTDB taxonomy): domain Bacteria; phylum Bacteroidota; class Bacteroidia; order Flavobacteriales_D; family Crocinitomicaceae; genus Fluviicola. The sequence continues at coordinate 303,675 of JAGOAZ010000001.1, read as the reverse complement.
ATGAAAGCATTATCTGCTAAATTTTGAACGACTTCTAAATAAGCATCTTGCGCACGTTCAAATTGGTCTGTTTCTTGCTCTTTCAAATACGTTTCAACCGTTAATTGAGGTAAATGAAGTACTTCTTCACAGCCCGACAAGCACGGAAATGTTGTGCCTTGAAAAAGGTAATTTACTTGTTCTTGTTGCACCATTCGACCCAAAGGAAAAAGCCGACAAGCCAAAGGTCGAGCTTCATGAACACTACATCCGTAGTCGGAAACATATAAATTACACGCTTTTTTGCCACGCATTTCTGCCCCTTCAAAACGCAAGCGCATCCCTTCTTCGTCAATGTATTGTTGGTAAAAGGCTTTTGGAGTACATTTTTTTTCTTGTGCTAAAACATATAATTCCCAAGGATTTATCAATACTTGATTGCCATGACAACACGTGCCTTTTCGGGAGCATGTTAAGGGTAATAACTGAGAAGTATCGAGTAATGTTGTCTGCATAGTTTCGTAAAGAAATCGTTTTAAAATTACCAAATAATTGTCATTCAATTGAAATATGACCAACTTAGTCCGAATCAGCTACGTTCCTTTTAGCGAAGTTGAGTATTTTGCTGCAACTTTATGTATCTTTGAACTTGTCAATTTGATAAAAACATGAAAAAAATGAATTGGATCTTTCGTTTAATGCTTTTAACCAGCTTATTCATAGCTAGTTGCAACAATACACCTGAACCCAAAAAAGAAGAAAAACGTTCGGATTTAGTGGTCATTAAAAATGGGATTTACACCGAGTTTTATCCAGGAAAAAAAGCAATTAAATTCCGCGGGGCGCAAAACACATCGGGTCAACGCAACGGAAGATGGTATTTTTACGCACCAAATGGCGACGAACAATCTTCTACAGAATATACAGACGGAAAGAAAAACGGATTCATTTTTGTACGCTATCCAAACGGAGCTATGCGCTATACTGGCGAGTACACCAACGATACACCATCTGGACTTTGGCGTTTTTACAAAGAAGATGGAACAATTGATCAAGAAAAAAATTACGCTACAGAAATAGAATAAAACGTGTCGCGCATTCCCCCACATATCATTGATGAAATCATGCAAACCTCTCGTATCGAAGAGGTTATTGGGGAATTTGTGAACTTAAAACGTGCTGGTTCTAGTTTAAAAGGACTCAGTCCCTTTGTAGATGAGCGTACTCCTTCGTTCATGGTTTCGCCAGCAAAACAAATTTTCAAGTGTTTCTCATCTGGAAAAGGTGGAACTGTTGTTAGTTTCTTGATGGAAAAAGAGCATTTCTCCTATCCAGAAGCCTTACGTTGGTTGGCAGATAAATACAACATCGAGTTACCAGCTGACGAACCGCAAACTGCCGAGGAAATGGCAGCGATAACGGAACGTGAGAGTTTGTACATCATCAACGAATTTGCAAAAGAACATTTCTACGCTAACATGCACGAAAATCAAGAAGGCCAAGCAATTGGCTTGTCTTATTTCGAGGAGCGTGGATTTCGTCCTGACATCATCAAGAAATTTCAATTAGGTTATTGCTTGAACAAAGGCGATGACTTTACCAAAGCCGCTTTAGCAAAAGGCTACAAGCTGGAATATTTAGAAAATGTTGGTTTAGTCAAAACGAAAGAAGAACGTCATTTTGACTTTTTCCGAGGGAGAGTCATGTTCCCTATTCATTCCATTTCTGGTCGTGTATTGGGATTTGGTGGACGAACATTGATTACCGATAAAAAAATTGCGAAGTATTTCAATTCGCCTGAAAGTATCATTTACAACAAGAGTGAAATTCTTTATGGATTGTTCTTCGCGAAAAGTGATATCATCAAATACGATCAATGTTTCTTGTGCGAAGGTTACACCGATGTTATTTCGATGCACCAAGCAGGAGTTACGAACGTTGTCGCATCATCAGGCACTTCGTTAACGAAAGAGCAAATCAAGTTAATCAAACGCTACACACAAAACATCACGATACTTTATGATGGTGATGCTGCGGGTATCAAAGCTTCTTTCCGAGGAATCGATTTGATTTTGGAAGAAGGCATGAACGTGAAAGTGTTGCTTTTCCCAGATGGTGATGATCCCGATTCGTATTCGAAAAAAGTAAGTACTACGGAGTTAACTGATTTCATCAAAGCAAACACACAGGATTTCGTTCGTTTTAAGACTGCAATGTTGATGAAGGAAGGTGCGAATGATCCCCTTCAATTGGCTCAAATGATCCGTGAAATCGTTCATTCCATCGCATTAATTCCCGATCCGATTACGCGTTCCGTCTATGTGAAAGACATTGGAAAAGAGTTCGGTATTGATGAAGCATTGATTCTGAACGAATTAAATAAAACACGCAAAACACAACTCGCAAAAGAGCATAACGAACCTCAAATTGCACAAAATCCTTTTTTAACAGAAACCTTTGTTGCACCAACGCCCCAAGCTCAAACCGCAGTTAAAAATCCGCCAGCTTTTGCTTTTGAAGAATTTGACTTGTTGCGGATATTGGTGAAATATGGTCAACACGCATTAAAAACCGAGCATTTAGACGATCTTGGAGTCAGTCACCAAATAGAAGTTTCCGTAACAGAATTGATTTGTCACGAAATTGAAAAAGATGGATTACAATTCAATTATCCTTTATTCCAACGGATATTTGACCATGTAAAAGAAGGAATCGAAAAGAAAACCTTGTACAAAACAAGTTATTGGTTGAGACATCCCGATCAAGAAATCGTGCAGTGGGTTTCTTCTGTCGAAACAGAATCGTATGAATTGAGTCCGCAATGGCTGTCAAAATACCATGTGGAAACCAACACAGAAGTTGATAAATTGAAAGCCGCTGTAATGGGTAGTGTTTATGCGTTCAAACAAACACATATAGCTTCGCGCATTGCAGAAATTCGCCAAAAGCTTTCAGAAACCGATCCAACAGACCACGAGAAAATGACCGATTTATTGAGTGAACAATTGTTGTTGGAACGCGTAAAAATGGCTTTATTACAAAAAATTGGACGCACGATAACACCACAATGACATGTTAGTTAAATTATTCAAATTTGGACCTTACGATGTTTGTTTACTCAACATCATTACGATAGCTATCCTAATTGTTGCAGCATATATTTTGCGAAAAATCATTCAACGCAATTTGAAACGTTACTTATCGGAAGCCAACATTCGTTTGGAAGGAAAAAAAGCAATTTACTTGCGGATTTTCTCTCAAAGTGTTTATGGTTTAGCTGGTTACTTTGCTATTTTAAGTTTCAACATGAACAATCACGACGTTTCATTTCGTGAGTTTTTGGATTATAAATTTATTGATACGTCAAAAATTAAGTTAAGTTTTGAAAACGTACTCTTAGTAATTGTTATCATCTACAGTGCAAAACTGTTGGTAAACATTATTCGTTTGGTTTTACAACGCCGTTTTCGAAAAGACACCAACTACGACAGAGGAACAGAATATGTGTACATGCAAGTGACCAAATACATTGTTTATACCATCTCTTTATTTCTTTGTTTCGGCGCATTAGATGTGCAATTAGGGATTTTCTTGGGTGGTTCTGCTGCATTGTTAGTTGGACTTGGTTTGGGAGTGCAAGATGTGTTCAAAGACATGTTTTCAGGATTCGTATTGTTATTCGAAGGAAGTATCCGTGTGGGGCATGTTATTGAGTTTCACGATGGGAAATCAGCAGAATCAATCGTTGCAAAGATTTTGAAAATAAATGTCCGAACGACACAGATTGAAACGAGAGACGGAAACGTGTTGATTGTACCGAATACAAAATTAACGCAAGAATATATTGAAAATTGGAGTCATGGAACAAGTCTTTCTCGTTTTAGAATTCCAGTCGTTGTTCAATTCGGATCAGACACACAATTAGTTAGTGATTTACTGATTCAAGCAGCAATGAGTCACCCGAAAGTTAAAAAGACAGAACCTGTGCAAGTACGCTTGGTAAAATTTGGTGAAAACGGACTAGAAATGGAATTGATTTTTTGGGCAGATCAAAATTGGGATATCAATGAATACAAATCAGACATTCGTTTCGAAATAAATAGATTGTTCAATCATTACAAAATTGTTATTCCTTATCCGCAACGCGTGTTGCATCAAGTATAGACTTCGCGCCCCGATTTGTCGGGAATCGAAGGCAATCGAAATGAGAGTAAAATTTAGTTATTATATTTGCAACCTATGAAAGCAGAAATTAAAGAATTAATGAATGCGATGAGCAAACGCTTTACATCGCACCCATGGCACGGTATTGAAATTGGTGAAAAACAACCAGCAATTGTCAATGCATTTATAGAAATTATTCCTAGTGATGCCATCAAATACGAAATCGACAAAGCATCTGGGTATATCATGGTGGATCGACCACAAAAGTTATCGAACCACATGCCTTGCTTGTACGGATTTGTTCCGAAAACATATTGTGATGAAGAAGTCGCATCTTTTTCACGCGAAAAAACAGGTCGTAATGACATCACTGGTGATGGTGATCCATTAGATATTTGCGTACTTTCTGAACGTAGTTTTAATCACGGTAATATTTTATGCGAAGCAAAAGTTATCGGTGGATTTAGAATGTTAGACGGTGGCGAAGCAGACGATAAAATCATTGCAGTATTGAAAGGCGACCAAGCATACGGAGAAGTTTCTGACATTAGTGAAATGCCTAAATTAGTTATCGACCGTGTACGCCACTTTTTCTTGACATACAAGGATTTAGATGGCGCAGCTAAAAACGTTGAAATTACGCACGTTTACGGCAAAGATGAAGCATACGAAGTGATTCGTCGTTCACACGTAGACTATACAAACAAATTTGGAAATGCAGATGATAATTTAGCTGCTGCTCTTGAAAATCTTTTGAAATGATCTTTTCTAAAATAGTAGTAGCTGCGAGTATCGCATGCACATTCTCTGCAGTAGCACAAATAGCGCCACAAGCAAGTCCCTTAAGTAAAGTTGAACAACGTGTTGGTTTATCTGACATTACGTTAAACTATTCACGACCAAGTAAAAACAACCGCGATATTTTTGGCGGATTAATCGCTTTTGATGAAATCTGGAGAACTGGTGCAAATGAAAATTCAAAACTAACGACAACGGATGCGTTGATTTTTGGAAAAGACACCTTGAAAGCAGGAACCTATGCGATTTATACCAAACCAGGTAAAAATACATGGGATATTTACTTTTACAAAGACGCGACAAATTGGGGAACCCCAGATACTTGGAAAGAAGAATTGGTAGCAGTTCATATTACATCGAAAGTGATTTCATTGAAAGATGTTGTTGAAACGTTGACGCTTTCTTTTGATCAATTGACTACAACAGGAGCTATTTTGTCTATTTCTTGGGACAAAACGCGTGTTGAAGTACCCTTTTCTGTTCCAACCGATGCGAAAGTTCAATCGAACATCAAAAAAATCATGTCTGGACCTAGCGCAAACGATTTAAACGGTGCGGCTTGGTATTATTACCAAAACAAATTGGACTTGAAACAAGCATTGGAGTGGTCGACAAAAGCTTGTGCTTTGCGTACAGACGCTTATTGGATGTTGAAAACAAAAGCATTTATTCAAGCTGAATTAGGCGATAAGCAAGCAGCTATTGAAACGGCTAAGCAAGGATTAGTTGGTGCTACAAAAGCAAATAATTCAGATTACATCAACCTATTCGAACAAGCGATAAAAGATTGGTCGAAATAATTGATACAAATTTTTGAAAATAATGAAAGAGTTGATGAGAATCAGCTCTTTTTTTTTATATTTAATCAGTAGTTAAAACGTATCGCCATGTTTCGTCTTTTATTTGTCCTCACTTTATTGCTTTGTTTTCACGGAACTGGACAAATAACAACTGTTTCAACGAACACCATCGATTTTGGCGAACTCACTGCGTTAACGACCCGTTATCAAGATATTAGCATGCTTAACAAAGGAGACAAGCCTTGCTATATATTACGCGTAGATCATAGTCCGGAACTTGTTTACAACATCAGTACGGACATTATTTATCCGGATAGTACTTTTTTTATGCGGATTCAAGTAAATCCAAAAAGTAAAGGGCGATTTAATCACGTAGTTCGCATTTATTTAAGCGATCAATTGACGCCAACAGAAATTCGAGTGAAAGGTAATGTTGTCGAATTACCTGATAATTCGCAAAGTACTTACACCAAATGTCCTGATTTTAAAGCAACACCTTCTCAACTAACAAATACAAACTTAACAGTCATAACGATTGACAAATCGACGGGACAGCCATTGGCGCGCACAAGTGTTGCAATCATACGCAATGGAAGTCCTGCGGGTGCATGGATAACTGGAAAAAATGGTTCGTTTACAACGAATACACCATCAGGTTATTTCTACTTTTTAGCTGCCCACGAAGGGTATCTCAAAAAAGAAGCGGGTGTTTATATTCATCCTGAAATTAATGAAATTACTATTCCACTTTCGAAAGACAGTTCGTTTTTCGTGCCAACAAGTGAACAACCACCGCTTGCTGAAACGAGTGTTTCGTTAACAAAAGAAGAAGCTCAACGCATTATTTCGACCCAATTAACAACGCCAACAATAGACTCAACTGCTCAACAAAGCATTCCAGAATTAGCACAAATCCCAATTTCCGACTTTTCAAGCACTTATTTCAAACCGGTCAATGTCATTTTTGTATTGGATATTTCGAGTTCAATGAAAATGGGTGAAAAAATGGATTTATTAAAATACTCCATGAATCAATTGATTGACATGTTGCGTCCAGAAGACCAACTTGGTATTGTCGTTTATTCAGACAAAGCAAGTGTTTACCAAGTTTCCACTCCAAGCGACCGAAAAGAAATTTTGCGCAATTCCATTGATAAATTAAAACCAATGGGCTTGAGTGCAGGTGGAAAAGGGATTCAATTGGGATACAAACAAGTCATGCAACAATACAATTCGACACAAACGAATATGGTTATTGTCATCACAGATGGCGCATTCAACAAAGAATCCAACAACTACCAAAAAACCGTGCGTCGTTATGCGAAAAAAGGAATTGTCCTATCGGTTGTCGGGGTTCAAGCAAGTAAGAAAGATGCGGAATTAATGACTACAGCTGCAGCATATGGTAACGGTCGTTACGTCTCTGTTCAAAAATTAGCAGATGCACACAATAATCTGAAACAAGAAATACGTGTTGCAGCTTTTAAACGCTAAATATACTTACTCGCTTCTCTGTAAGCCAATCCTTTGATCGGATAGGTCGCAAGAATGCGGCGCACTTCATCGGGATGAAACTTGGATAATTGACGCAAGGACCAACCGATTGCTTTCTGAATGAAAAACTCTTTGTTGGGAAGCAGTTGTGCAATTAAGCTTTCTAAATACGGAATATCGACTGCATCTTTGAATTTCAATTGATAAATCAAACATGCTCTATTTAACCAAAACACAGGTTCGTAGCGCCATTCTTCAAATGTTTCGCGTGCTTTTTCAGGAAATGCTTGCGCCCATTTACCCAAATAGTTGGAAGCAATGGTATCAACACTGTCCCACCAGGCTTGTTGTGAAATCAACCATTTCAACTCATCCGCATCCGCTTCATCCATCCATTTATTCGGCCAGGTATTCAACCAATCTTGTGCAAAATAATGAAACTCACGTTCGTCTTTCGCCCACAAATCCCGAATCAACTCCCAACGGTGAGCACGATTTTCCATGGATTTTAAGGCAACTACAAATGGTTTTTGAATGTTCCTACGAATCGTCGCTTCCATTCCGTAAAATGGAAAACGATTTTTCATGTAGGCTGCAACAGCGCAAGCACGTGCTGAATTTTGTTGTGCAATGAATGCAGTTTCGAGTTGCTCAATGAGTTGAACGGACGGTGTTTTCATTATTTTTTTCCTAATAATTCATTGTTTAAGTGGTATACTGGGCGCATTTTTGCCATTGAACTGATTGAACTATCTAAATCTTTCAACACACCGTCTTTCAAGCTATATACTAAACCATGAATTTGAGGAAACTCACCATTTTCCCATTCTTCTTGAATAAAAGAGATTTTCGCAAGGTTCAACACTTGTTCCATCACATTTAATTCGACCAATAAATCGCCTCTTTTTTCAATATTATCAATGGCATCTAATTGATCTTGGTACTTGCTGTATACGTTTTTGATACCAACTAACCAGTTATCAAGGAAACCAAATGAATTGTTGCTCATCGCTGCAAGTACACCTCCACAACCATAATGCCCAACAACCAAAATGTGTTTTACTTTTAAATATTTAACCGCGTAATAAACTACGCTTAATAAATTCATATCGGTGTTCCCTACTTGATTTGCAATGTTTCGTTGAACAAAAATACTCCCTGGAGGTAAGTCAACAATTTCGTTTGCAGGAACACGACTGTCCGAACAACCAATCCATAGGTATTCTGGGTTTTGTCCTTGCGATAAATTGGAGAAAAATTCGGGATCACTTGCAGTAATCTTTTCAATCCATTTTTTATTTCCTTCGAATATTTTGTCCATGATTATAATTTTTTATCAATGAAAATTAGTGTTATTTGACGAGATTCAGCTGTTTTTTGAAAATCGACGATTAATTCGTTAATGTCTGCCGAAAAATAATGTGTGCGTGACTTATTAATGGTAAACGTGGTGTTCGGTTTAATTTTAGCTAGTATTTTTTGAATGGCAGTTTTACTTAAAAAGGTGACATTTTCTAAAAAAAACAGTTCTAAACCATTGTTGTTTCTTTTGATTTGATAAGCTTTTTTAAAGAAATTCTGACGATTTACTTTGTTCGCATGAAAGAGAATAATCAAAAATGAAATCAACATTCCAAGCATGATCCCTTTCAAAAGATCCGTCAATAATATAGCAATAATCGTAACTGCAAAAATGAAAAATTCTTTTTTACTTGCTTTGTAAACAGTTTTAAAAATACTTGGTTTAGCTAGTTTATAGCCCACTAAGACCAAAATTGCAGCTAGTGAAGCAAAAGGAACATAGCTAAAAACAAAGGGGATTGTCAAACATGTAACAGCAATCAACAATCCGTGTACAATAGTTGCGCCTTTTGAAACTCCTCCAGCATTAACATTTGCTGACGAACGAACGACAACTTGTGTAATTGGTAATCCTCCTATGAAACCTGAAAACACATTTCCAATTCCTTGTGCAAACAATTCACGATTGCCATTAGTTGTTCGTTTGAGTGGATCTAATTTATCGGCAGCATCTACACTCAACAATGTTTCGACACTTGCCACAATAGCGATGGTTATTGCTACAATGACTACTTTGCTTGATAATACATGAGTGAAATCAGGAAAAGTCATCAATTGCATGAGTGATTTTCCTTCAATCCCCAAATTGACACGGTGATCGATACTCAATGCGATGCTACTTCCTTCCATTCCCAAAGTCAATAAAATACCTACCAATACAACAACCAATGGTCCAGGAATAAAACGCAGCAACGTTGTTTGTATCCGTTTTGTATCCCACACCAATAATAACACCATTGAAACACAAAAGATGATCACTGCGGCGATGGAGATATAATTCAAACTGTAGATGATTTCAGAAAAGGTATTATGTCCGTCGGATTGAAAAAATGCTTCATCTCCTTCAAAATCGGCATCGTAACCGACTGCGTGTGGAAATTGTTTGAACACAATTAATAAACCAATTGCAGAAAGCATTCCTTTAATGACAGCATTTGGGAAAAACGATGAAATGATTCCTAAACGTACAACACCGAAAATCAGTTGAATCAATCCTGCCAAAACTACTGCAGAAAGAAATACTTCGAAGGGGTTGGTGTATAGCGATTGGAAATCGTGCAATGCCGTAGCAACAATTGCAGCTAAACCTGCAGCAGGACCTGAAACACCGATGGCAGATCCAGAGAATATTCCGACTACAACTCCACCAATTATTCCTGCTATTAACCCAGAAAAAACTGGAGCTTCAGATGCCAAAGCGATTCCCAAACACAAGGGAACAGCTACTAAAAAAACGACGAGACCAGCAGGTAAATCTTGCTTCCAAGTCTTTGAAAAAAAGTTCATATTTGAAAAGTATTTGTTATTATCTTGTTGATGCTAACAAATATTTTCAGGGGGATAATCAATGGTGGATTGGTAGAGAAATGAATAATTCGTTGCATGCGTAAAATAACACGTTTGTTTATTGAATGCATGTGTCGAAAAGATGGATTGTTCATTCAAGCGAGTCGTTAACAAAAAATCTTTCGTTAATTCATCTGTTAATTTTAAATCAGTTTCTGAATCAGATTCGTTATCCTCTTCGTTTAGATTAAAACTGATTTCTTGATCATCGATTGCAAAAAAAGTAGACACAAAAACCGCACTTACATTACTCACAACAGCAAGTAAACAAGTAAACGCAATTAATTTTATCCATTTTTTCACCGAACAAAAATAGCACAATTCGAGTAACAGCAATGAAATAAAGGCATTAATTATGTTAATTTATTATAGATATTATAAACTTTTTTTATGAATAATATTGGTTGTATTTTGTAATTTAGCGACTTGTTTCACAACACAACAACACAGCTATAAGTTTAACGATGGATAAGCAACGTTTACGAGAAAAATACCGCGATTTACGTCGACAATTGGCACCAGGAGAGCTTGAAAAATTATCTGAAATGATTATTGAACAAGCTTTGACTCATTTTCAATTGTCTGAAAAAACTATTTCCCTTTTTTTGCCTATCGAACGTCAATTTGAAATCAATACGTATTTGCTGTGGGAACGTGCTAAAAATGTTGGTGCAACTGTTGCCATCCCAAAAGCGAACTTTGAAACCAACGATTTAAAACATTACCTTTTCGAACATACCGATCAGTTGGAATTGAACGAAAAGGGAATTCCTGAACCAAAAAAAGGAAAAGTCGTTGCTGCGGATAAATTTGATATCGTATTTGTACCATTGTTAGCAATTGATAAAAAAGGGAATCGTGTTGGTTATGGACAAGGATTCTATGATCGATTCTTGAAACGTTGTGCACCCAATTGTCAATTCATTGGCTTGCATTACTTCGATTTAGAAACAACTATTTCCGACGTCCTTCCTACTGACATTCGACTGAATGCAGTTGTCATGCCAGAAAAAGTTATTCGCTTTGACTAATTCGCCAAAACATCAAGGGAAATTTCATTTATTGGCAATTTTTGCCATCCCCGCCACCCTTGTACTTGTTTTTTTGGTTCAAAACTGGTGGATTATCACTGCTTATCTCACCCTATTAATCATTATTTCCTACTTTTTGTTTCGCAAAAAATAAGTTTTGTTCATTTTCTGCTTTTAATTCGGTAAAACGTATTAAATTACAGTGTGACAAAACAACTACTATTCATATTGCTCTGCTGCATTTGTACGATAAGTGTACAAAACTATCGGGAAATTCCTCCCGACAAAATCTGCTTTGGTGTTCGAATTGCCATGGGGCCAAATTCACAATTGACGAGTTTTATCGCATTGCGTTATTCGGGATACGGTGTTTTACGGGAAAAAAGAAGCTACAATACTGCAGATTTTATAAAAATTATTTCGGGAGAATGGCCCAGTCACTTTAATCCTAAACAACAGAATTTGTTTGAAGTTGAAGGAATAAATGGAGGCGTTTACAAAAACAAACAATTGCAATTAACGCAAACTAGTTGTCCCGTTTTTGATAGTTTGTGGAAATTGCGTTGGTCAGATTTTCCTTACCAAAACGGTAAAGAAAAAGGTTGGAGCAAAGGCTTGTACAAACCTTCCGCAACACAAGAAATTTATTTGAGTCAACGCTACCATTTCAAGCAACTTGATTTTGAATACATTGTAGATACCAATTTCTGGAACTTGTTGCGCGATGCTTCTGACCCCAACTGGATTGAGGCATACAAAGCATTACCATAACACCATTACTTCTCTGAGTGTTTCGACGTACTTAAATTGGTCACCAATACCCCAGCAATAACGAAAACCATTCCGATGATTTGTGACGAATAAAACGTTTCATGAAGGAATATCAAACCGATGATTACAGCAACAACTGGAATGAAATACGTCACAGAACTAGCAAAAATAGCTGATTTATACGCAATGATTTGATTGAACAACACCAAGGCCAAACAAGTGCCAATTACACTTAAAATCGTAATGTAAAACAATCCTTGCCAAGCAAATTGATTCGTTGCTATAGTGCTAAAAACACCAGTTTTGGCTACTGTAAACCAGGAAGGTAACGCTAATATTGTAAATGCTAGTGCTGTTATTTCCCATGATTTTAAATGTCCCAAAAATTGCTTGATCGTATTCAAACTTGTTCCATACATAATGGTAGCAAGAATAATCGCACCAACATGTGGCCAACTAATTGCAACGGATACTTGATTGAATATTCCAACCAGAAAAAGCATACCAACAAAAGCAATGATTAATCCAATAACTTGACGAACAACTAACTTATTTTTAAAGACCAGCCAACTGATTAACAAGGTAAATATAGGTGTGAAACTATTCAACATCCCCGCTAAACCAGAACTCAGTTTCGTTTCAGAGAACGTGAATAAAAATGCTGGAATAAAATTACCGAACAGTCCTACCACTGTTAATGCAAGCGCTACCTTCCACGAATTAATTTTTCGTAAAACAACTAAACCAAAAGGCAACATAACCAAGCCCGCAATCCCCATGCGCAACGCTGCAACTTGTGTGTGTGAAAAAATGGCTTCATGCGATGTGGTTTCCATTCCTCGTTTCATAAGAAAAAAAGAACTACCCCAAATACCTCCGAGTAATATTAGCAACAACCAACTTTTGAGTTCCTTCCCCATTATTCAGCGGCTTGTTTGTTTTTGATGTTAGCAAAATGAACGCGCAGTCCAGCTAGAACTGGTAATCCAATGTGAATTAAAACAAAAAGCACGTAGCCAATTGGTTTCAAGTGAATTTGTGGTGTTATGTTATTTAGTTGCACCGTTTCTAAATCCAACCCCAATAAAAAGCGCAATGCAACTTTCCCTTCGTGTTCCACCAAAAACAATGCTTTTTCATAGCGATATACTCCATCATACATGGGAATCGTAAACACAGTACAAACAAGTGCTAATAATACAAAAATTAAGGTGCTAATCAGGAACGGATTAGTTGTTATTTTCTTTTTCATTTTGTTATTGAAAATAAAGTTATTATTTCTTCAGTTGTTAGCGCTACATAATGAAAGTTGCACGCTATCATGTCTTGAATGCGCAATATTTCTGGATATTGCTCTGCTTTGATTCGTTGTTCTTTCCAAACGCCACTTTGTTTGTACAATTCGACAAAAGTTCGTTCATCAATAATTTTATAATACCGATCAAAATTTTCTAATTTTCTAAAAATTGGAAACATGTTCATTTGCTATTCAAAAAAGAAGCCCCAGTTTCCTGAGGCTTTACTATACTTGTTCGATTGAATTACTTAACGATGAACGTCACACGGCGATTTTTTGCCATTTTCAAGTCTTCGTCGTCTTCTTCTCTAATTTCTGCTTCGTTTTCTACTTTGAAACTACTACCAATTGTTGTAATACGTTTCGCATCAATTCCTTTGCTTACTAAAAATGCTTTGACTGCTTCAGCACGTTTCGTATCCATGTTTGCAAAAGCAGGTTTTTTCGTAGCGACTGAATCTTCTTTTTGGTTACAGTATCCAGTTACCGTAATTGTTAAAGCAGGATTTGCTTTTAATTCTGCAGCGATTAATTCCAAAGATGCAGTTGCTGGTGGAGTAAAACGGTCTTTTCCGAAAGCAAAGAACAATGATTGTGCTTCGATACGTTGTTTTGGAGACATTTTCTCATTCACAACTACTTGTTTTTGATAAATCGTGTTGGAGAATTTGTTTGGATCTGCAACAGCTACACCACAATCGCATGTTCCACCATCAGAGATTAATGTAACCGATACATCATCGATGAAATAATACGCTGCGATAATTGGCGTGAACTTGTTGTCTTTTGCTTTTTTATTCGGCTCGTTTTTCGTGTTTTCATTTTTCTCAAAGTTCCCGATAGTGATAAACTTTTCGTTTCCTTCAGCGATAAATGTTCCACAAATTTTTTCCCAACCAAACATCGCATTGAAAATCTTGTTAGTCGGATTCAATACATCTGCTTTATCGATGATAGAAGATTTTGTGTCTGTTCCAAAATCTGTTTTTGATAAATTTGCGCCAATTTGATTACATGCGTATTTTGAAGCTTCTGCCAACGATACGTTAAATGAAACACAATACTTCATTCCTTTTTTCAACGAAGTTGTTAAACGCATTGTGATGTACGTACGGGCCATTTTGTCTTGGTACGAATACGCAACAATTCCAGCATAGTTTTCACCTTCTTTTGGATCTTCATTTCCGTACAAGCTAATAGGTGCAGCTATAACAGGAACTTTTGAATTTTTCAAGAACAAATCAGCTGGAGCTCCAGTTGGTGAATACCAACCTGTTGCTAAATCAATTTGTCCCATTTTCTTTGGTTTTCCTGATACGGATTCGAATCCTCCGTTATCAACTAAATTTTCGCCTTCTTGCGCGAATGCACCAAATGCACTTGTTAAAAGCGTAAAAGCTAATGCGATATTTTTCATTTTCATACTAGTTAATTTCATACGATTTTACTGTTTTAATAAACGTTTTTACCTTTTCAGGATCAACATCAGGGTAAACTCCATGACCCAAATTTACAATATGACGTTGATTATTGTTGAACGAATGTAACATTTTTATTGTTTCGTTCTCAATATTTTTATCAGAACCATACAAAGCGCACGGATCTAAATTACCTTGCAATGTTTTATTATCACCCACCAAAGCGCGCATTGTTGGCATGTCCATGTTCCAATCCAAACCAACTGTATTACAGTCTAATGCAGCAATTGCTGGGATTGAAGTAATTGCTCCTTTTGAGAAAAGTGTTACTGGAACATCATTGATAGCTGCAGCAATTTGTTTCAAATAAGGTAAAGAAAACGTTGCGTATTGCTCCGTTCCTAAAATTCCAGCCCATGAATCAAAAACTTGTACCATGCTTACACCTGCTTTTACTTGCGCTTTCAAATACGCAATCGTTACATCTGTAATTCCTTGTAACAATTGGTGTGCCAAAGTTGGATCCGTGTACAACATTTTTCGCGCTTCGCTGAATGTTTTGGAACCGCTTCCTTCAACCATGTAACAAAAGATTGTCCACGGAGCACCAGCAAAACCAATCAATGGAACGCGTCCATTCAATTCTTTTACAGTGATTTTTATCGCTTCCAATACATACCCCAAACGATCTTCCACATCGAAATTGACCTCCATGCGTTTTGCTTGTTCAGCAGAGCGAATCGTATGAGGAAACCATGGTCCTCTTTTCTCAACCATTTCGTAAGGCACATTCATTGCTTCTGGAACAACTAAAATGTCAGAAAAAATAATTGCAGCATCAACACCTAATAAATCAACAGGCTGAATGGTTACTTCTGCAGCTAAAGCTGGTGTTTCTACTAATTCCTTAAATCCACTTACACTAGCACGAACGGCACGGTATTCGGGTAAAATACGACCAGCTTGACGCATTAACCAAACTGGATATCGTTCTATGGGTTGTCCTTGCGCAGCTCGCAAGATTAAATCGTTCTGAAATTTCATCCGTGCAAAAGTAATCGATTCTTTACAAAAAAGCGAA
The DNA here is from genome assembly GCA_017983675.1 of Fluviicola sp. Taxonomy (GTDB): domain Bacteria; phylum Bacteroidota; class Bacteroidia; order Flavobacteriales_D; family Crocinitomicaceae; genus Fluviicola. The sequence continues at coordinate 287,914 of JAGOAZ010000001.1, read as the reverse complement.
CGTTCTTTCTGTTTTTTAACAGCTGAAAACAAGTTAAAACGAGAAAAAGTTGATATATTCGTTTCTATGAATCATCGCACTGTTTTTTCAGTATTGTTTTGGACCTTTTTTGTGACTGCAATCGCAAGTAAATTGACTGCTCAAACCAATCTTTCCTTTGTTTTTGATCCAAGTATTCCGGTATCTGTAAATGGAACAGTTCTCGCGCATCCTTGGGCTGGAGGAATCAATTACGGTCAATTTTCTTCCTTGGATTACGATTACGATGGCGATGATGATTTAGTCGTTTTTGACCGAAGTTACAATCAATTTTTGTTGTATGAAACAGTGATCAATGGAAGTGTTTCTTCGTACGAATATGTGTTTAACTCACACCGTTTTTTTCCAAGCGACTGTGATTACCGAACCACTTTTATTGATTACAACCAAGATGGCAAAAACGATATTTTCACCTACGGAATTGGCGGTATAAAAGTCTATAAAAACACGGGGAATGCGAGTATCGGCATGCAATGGCAACTCGAAAAGTCTGTTTTGTTCACCAATTACTTGGGAAGTTATACCAATTTATATGTCAGTGCTGGCGATATTCCTGCGATTGTTGATGTGGAAGGTGATGGCGATTTCGATGTGCTCACATTTCACATTGGAGGCGAACGAATTGAATACCATCAAAACCAAAGTCAAGAACTATATGGTCATTCCGATTCGCTCATTTTTGAATTGAAAAATGAATGTTGGGGACAATTTCGGGAAGATCCAAACAACAACAATGTCTTTTTGAACGACCAACAAAGTCCCTGCGTGAATGGAAGCATTCCAAATCCAGAAATGCCACTTGCAAATGAAACAGCTGACAAGAAAATACCGGGAACGGTGCAACAAAAACACAGCGGATCGACCATTCTTGCATTGGATATCAATAACAACAATGTATTGGATTTAGTAATCGGTGATGTCGCTTACACCAATTTAACCTTGTTAACCAACGGAGGAACAACACCCAATTCTAATAGTGCGATGATCGCCCAAGATCACATATTTCCGAGTAATTCAACCACAGCTTCGGTGCAGTTATTTCCCGCAGCCTATTTTGTTGATGTCGATTTTGACGGAACAAAGGATTTAATTGTTGCACCAAATGCACGGACGGTTTCTGAAAACCAAAAAAGCGTCCTCTTTTACAAAAACAATGGAACTAATTCGTTGCCAAATTTTGTTTTTCAAACCAATGAATTCTTGCAAAAAGACATGATCGATAATGGAACTGGGAGTATTCCGGTGTTAGTTGATCAAAATGGTGACGGAAAAAAAGATTTGTTTGTTGCCAATTATTTCCGCTACAAACCTGTATTGGATAAAGAAATTTCGTTGCTGCTTTATATAAATAATGGAACTGCAAGTGCAACGAGTTTTGCGCAATCATCTTCAGATTACTTGAATTTGTCGCAGGTCAATCTTGGTTTTCGATTGGTGCCTACTTTTGGTGATGTAGACGGTGATGGCGATGATGATTTGTTCCTTGGAAAAGAAGACGGAACCATTTTACGCTACACGAATAATGGTGGCACAGGAAATCCCTTATCATTGGTAAATCCAATTCCTTTAGTGGATAATTTAGGAAATAGCATTGCAGTGAACACATTTGCTGCTCCTCAGTTAGTTGATTTGAACAAAGACAATTTACTCGATTTGGTCATCGGAAAAAAAACAGGAGAAATTGTTTACTACCAAAATACTGGTTCAGCAAACAATCCATCGTTTACTTTGATGAATACTCAACTGGGAAATGTCGATGTAGCTAGTACGCCAGAAGGTTTTGCTATTCCACACTTTTTTAATGTGAACGACACCTTGCAATTATTTGTTGGCGCGTTTGATGGAAAATTACACTATTACACCGATATCGACAATAAGTTGGCTGCTGGAGAATCATTTTCATTGGTTTCGCACGAATTCTTGGGGATTAACGTTGGTGCATACAGTTCGTTTTTTGTAGACGATTGCGACAATGATGGGAAATTGAATTTATTTATCGGACAAGATTTGGGTGGTATCAGTCATTTAGAAGTTGATCCGACAAGTTCGGCAAGTATTGATGAGCATCTTGCTCCTTCCATCATTGCATATCCCAATCCTGCGAAAAAAATCCTGACGCTTGTTCCAACACAAAAAGAGGAAACCATTATTTCGGTGACCGTGGTGAATTTAGTGGGGCAATTACTTCCTGTAGATTTTGAGCACAACAACCTCAACTTATCTGATTTAGCTCCAGGAAAATACTTCGTTCGTGTTCAAACAACAAGTAGTTCGAGCACGATCTCTTTTATCAAAGAGTAAAAATTGGTTCAAGTTGCTTAATTTTACAGCATGCGAATAGCTTATATATGCGGAACAGAAAGTTGGGGTGGTTTGGAAATGAACCAAGCCAAAAATGCCCAATGGATGTTGGAAAAGGGGCACGAAGTGTGGGCTTTCTGCTTGGAAAATACACCGTTTCATAATTATTGTGCTGAAAACAACATTCCTGTTGTATGTATTAACAAGCACCGCAAATACTACGATTTCAAGGCTGCAAAACAACTGCGCAACCAACTGAATAACTTAAACATCGACCATTTGATTTTGCGTGATGTGCGCGACATGAGTGTGTCCGTTGCTGCCAAGTTTTGGGGGAAATCTAGCTTCAAGGTTCATTATTTCATGGAAATGCAATTAGGCGTTTCAAAAAGAAATCTGTTGCACACCATTCGTTTTCGGCAATTGGACACATGGAGTTGTCCTTTGGAATGGTTAAAAACGCAAGTATTGGAAAAAACGCACATGCCAAAAAACAAGGTAATTGTTATTCCAAGTGGTATCAATCGAGCGCCGTTTACCAACAATTTATCACAAGAAACAGCGCGTACCTTGTTGTCGTTGCCGCAGGATAAAATCATCATTGGATTAGCAGGGCGATTTGACCCACAAAAAGGACAATTGTTGTTGTTAGAAGCATTGCAACAAGCAACGAACAAGGAAATTATTGTGCTGTTTTTAGGAGCGCCAACCGTCAACGAAGGCGATGATTATGCGCAAGCAATGGAGCAATTCAGCGCAAGCCATTTCATGAGCGAACGTGTTGTTGTTCGTCCATTCCGAAAAGACATTGAAGTGTTTTACAAAGCAATTGACGCGTTTGTAATGGCGAGTAAAGCAGAAACTGTTGGCATGGTAACCATTGAAGCGTTGGCGAGTGGCACAACAGTCATTGGAAGTAATGCAGGAGGAACAATCGAATTGTTACACAATGGTCAATTGGGCTATTTGTTTGAATCGTTGAATGAGCAGTCCTTAGCGCAAGCCATTGATGCCTTCGTCGGAAATCCAAAAAAATGGTCGAACAAAACCTTGAGCGCAAGCACCGTGCGATTCGACCACGAACACGTGATTGCTTTGGTGGAAGAACGATTGAAAAGCGTTTAACCCCCTACTTCAACCCCTTAAACTTCTCGGAAAAGAAAACCTTGTCGCGGTTTACTTGCTGTTCGATACAATCTCTGAATTCGGCAAACTTTCCTGCTGGAATAGCATTTGTAGGGAAAAACAATTGCAACTCTTCGATGTATTCGAAGTAGATCGTTTGTTGGTGCGACTCTACCCTGCGCAAGCCTGAAAAATACAAAATACGTACTTCGCGATCAGCTACTACAACAGCATTTTTCGTCACTCCGATGCGGAACCATGATTGTGCAATGAATAAAAACAACAATTGATCGAGCATCATAAATCCGTAAACTGCAGTCAAGGGCCACGATTCTGGTGTTAAGTAATAAGTCGTGTACGCAAAAAATCCAGCGACGATTGCTTCAATGATCAAATACAAGCGTACTTGACGTTTGCGTTCTTTCCCAATTTCACTGCACCAAATAAAGCGCTTTGGATTTTTTGTCATGCCAACGCCCACCCAATGGTGAACAGAACGTCGTCCGATTAACAAGGCGAGAATACCTGCAAGCACATAGAAAACAATGTGTCTGTAGGGTAAATTTGCGCCTGAGCCTTTTAAAAAATCGATTGGAATATCAAAACCTACGATGATTGTGAAGGCAAGAGCTGGCATTGAAAACACCAGCAATAAGATGTTAATGGAACGATTCATCCGTTTAATTTGAAGCTAATAGCTTGATTTTATTTTTGATGTCCTCAATTTTTCTGTGTGCAGCAGCAATCTTGTTTTCGACCTCCTTGCGTAGCGCATCCGCTCCTTTCGATTTCGCGAAGAAACCAAGGTTGTTTTCGTATTGCAAAATATCGGATTTCAATTGATTCATTTTTTCGTTCAAGTCCGATTTTTCTCGTGCTAATGCTTTATCAGCATTTGGACTAGCTTTCATGGTATCCATTTTAGCTTGGAACATCATGCGGTCTTGTTCGGCGCCTTCCAATTTTAATTTTTCGTAATGACCATTCAATGCTTCTCTGTATGCTTGGAAAACATTGTCTTTTTCTTTCATTGGCACAAAACCAATGGCATTGAAAGCTGCTGCAAAATCACGCAACAAGGCCAACGCTTCTTTTTTATCTTCTGGAAGAACTGTTGTTTTGATTTTTTCAATCAATTCGTTTTTAGCAGTTAAATTACCTGCCAAGGCTTGATCTTGCTCTGAGAAATGAGCTTGTTTTGCATTGAAGAAATGATCGCAAGCTGCTCTGAATTCTTTCCACAATTTTTGCTCGAATTTATGACCAGCATTCCCAAGCGTTTTCCATTCTTTTTGAAGCGCAACAATTTTTTCAGATGTAGCTTTCCATTCAGTAGACGTTTTAATGGCTTCTAACTTTTGGATCAACGCTTGTTTCTTTTCAGCTACACCATCAAACTGTGAGCGAATTGTATCAAAAAATGATTTTTTAGTTTCAAAAAACGCATCACACGAAGCACGGAATTCTTTCCAAATTTCTTCGTTTTCTTTGCGTGGACCAAAACCAATTGTTTTCCACTCGTTCTGTAAACCAATCAATACATCAGTCACTTCTTTCCAATCTTTTGGAACTTCTGCTTTGACTTGTTCAACTAATTCAGCAGCACGTTGTGCAATTGATTTCTTTTTCTCGAGATTCTCAGCTATTTCGGTACGTTTTTCATCGTAAAAACCTTGAATACGTGTGTACGCTGCGCGCACTGCATCCCAATACAAGTTTTTGATATTTTCCCATTCCTCATTACCAATTGGTCCTGTTTCGTCCCATTCGTTTTGCAAGGCTTTGATCGATTGTTCCACATCTTTGATGTTCTCAACTGCAGCCAATGCTTGAATACGTTTGATGACATCCAATTTCAACTGTTGGTTGCGGTGTAAATCGTGTTCGCGTAATTCGCGGTAAATTTTAATGTGGTAGAAAAACGTTTCCAACAAGCGGGAATATTCCGATTGCATGTCTTGACGTTTGTCGCGTGGAATATCACCAACTTCTTTCCATTGTTCGTGAATTTCTTTGTAAGCCGTTAACGCTGCCCCAATATTTTCCTCTTTCTCAATCACCACTTTCAAACGGTCAATCAACGAACGTTTGCGGCGTAAATTAGCCTCTTCCGATTCTTTTCTCTCGCGTTGTGCTGTATTTCTTTTTTCACGGAATTCGCCGTACAAGTTGTAAAACTCCTGACGGATTAAATCCTCCGGTTGTTCTTCAACTGTTTCACCACGTTCTTGGGCTTCCAATTGTTTGATTTGAAATTGTCTATCTTCTTCGATAACAACATCTTCAAAACGCGAACGAAGTTCACTTACTTCACGTGCTACTGATAATACGTCTTCTTGTTGTGACAAGGTTTTCAGAGTATCTAATAAGGCTATTTTTTCCATTGTTAAGCTATTAGCGGATTACATTATAATTTATTAACCGATTACGGCGTTCATTTCAAAATTTGTTAACGAGATAAATTCTTGGATACGTGCATCAATTTCAGGACGCGTAATTTCTAACAAACGTTGCGTTCCGAATTTTTCAACACAAAAAGAAGCCAATGCAGAACCTGCAATGATGGCACGTTTCATGTTTTCAAAAGATGCGTCATCCGTTGCTGCAATGAATCCGATGAAACCTCCAGCGAATGTATCCCCTGCTCCTGTTGGATCGAACACATCTTCTAAAGGCAACGCTGGTGCGAAGAATACTTTTTCTCCTTGGAACAACAACGCTCCGTGTTCCCCTTTTTTGATAATCAAGGTTGATGGTCCCATTGAACGAATCACTTTCGCTGCTTTTACCAACGAATATTCGTTTGACAATTGGCGTGCTTCTTCGTCATTGATGATCAAAACATCAACTAATTTCAATGTCGTTTTTAAATCGTCCAATGCAATATCCATCCAGAAATTCATGGTATCCATTGCGATTAATTTCGGACGCGTTTCCAAACGTTCAATCACTTGACGTTGCACTGAAGGTGCTAAATTTCCTAACATTAAGTAATCAACTCCTTGGTAACTTGCGGGAATAATTGGATCAAAATTTTCTAATACGTTCAACTCAGTTACCAACGTATCGCGTGAGTTCATGTCGTTGTGGTATTTCCCCGACCAGAAAAACGTTTTTTCACCTTGTTTGATTTGCAAACCAGCTAAATCAACTCCTTTAGCAGTCAATGTTGCTAATGTTTCTTGAGGGAAATCATCTCCAACTACAGAGACAATTTTTTGATCGTTTGTGAAATTTGATGCGGACAACGCAATATACGTACCTGCACCACCTACAATTTTATCTGTTTTTCCGAAAGGCGTTTCAATTGCATCAAACGCAACGCTACCTACTGTTAATAAACTCATTTACTCAATTTTAATTGCGCAAATGTAAGGAATATCGAAGCGACAACCTTGTAAAACAGAAAAAAGTTGACTGATTTTTTTTCAATAAATTTCTTTTGTTTTGTCACGTTTTTTTTCTATTTTCGTTGGTACTGGATCTGTCCAAACTACTACTACATGATACAATTGCGCAATCTTCTCATATTTTTGTTGCTGACCACCGTAAAATCGCTTTATGGACAAGTCGTTTTACCTGTTGGTGCACGCGCCAACGCATTAGCAAATACAAGTGTAACAATCAATGATTGCTGGTCGTATTTCCATAATCCGGGTGTTGTTTCTGTGAAAAATTCAGTGCAGGTCGGCGTGTTTTATCAAACCCGTTTTTTAGCAAAAGAAGTCCAACAACAAGCGCTTGCCGGAGTAATTCCTGTTAAAAAAGGAGCGTTTTCTGTTGGTGCACAGTTTTATGGCTACGAGCAATTTCGCTTTTCACGCATCGGAATGGGCTATGCACTCGCACTAAGCGACAATATTTCCTTTGGTGTACAAGGTAATTTGAATCAATTACGGTTAGGCGGAAATTACGGTTCAACGTTAAAAGGTACAATTGAAGCAGGATTTTTAGCGACGCTTTCACCGAAATGGAAAATGGGCATGAGTGTGTTCAACATTGGTCGACAAACCATTTGGAAAAACGGAGACCGCTATGGCACAACGATGAAATTGGGCGCAAGCTACGAACCATCCAAAAAAGTAAAAACGCTGTTTGAATTAGAAAAACAAGTGCTTTATCCCATGAATGCAAAATGTGCTTTCGAGTACTTTCCAAATGAATCGTTTGCTTTCCGTTTGGGAACTCAAACGCAACCCTTTTTATTCGCATTTGGTTTTTCTTACCTTAAAAACAAGCTGCAAATCGACCTCAGTTCACAATTCCATCCGTATTTAGGTTGGACGCCAGGCATCGGATTTAATTACCAATTCAAGCAGCATGAAAAGTAAGCTTATTTGGTTTTGGCTCCTGTTTTTGTTGCATTGCGGGTATTCTTTTTCACAAGAAAAGAACGAAATCATTCAACAGCGCATCGAATTTTTATCGGAGCAAAACGAAGCGGAAGAATTGGATTTAACTAACGTTTTCGAACAATTGGACTATTATTTCGAACATCCCTTGAACCTAAATACAGCTGATTTTGAAACGTTGAAATCCTTGCAATTATTAACCGACATACAAATCAACGACTTATTGTTGCACATCAAGCAATTCGGGAAACTGATTTCAATTTACGAATTGCAAAGTTTGGCCTATTGGGACTTGACCATCATCGAACAGGTATTACCATTTGTGCGTGTCGATGATAAGCTCGATCAATTGCACATCACGTTTCACGAAGCAATCAAAAACGGGCGATTTGACTGGATACTACGTTACCAACGCACTCCCGAATTCAAGCAAGGTTACACCAAGGTTCCCGACTCTATTTTGGCAACTTCCAATAATTATTACCACGGAAATCCGGATCATTATTATGCGCGTTTTCGCTATTCGTACCGAACAAATTTGAGCGCCGGAATTACTGCAGACAAAGATCCAGGTGAAGCTTTTTTCAAGGGTTCACAACCCAAGGGATTTGATTTTTATTCTGCTCACTTGTATTACAAAGGCGGAAAATATATTCAAGCCGTTGCACTTGGCGATTATTTGGTGCAAGTTGGACAAGGTTTGAACACATGGTCGGGATATGCTTTTGGAAAAACGGCAGATATTTTTTCGTCCAAACGCACAGCTAATTTATTGCGTCCGTATACTTCTGTCGATGAAAACCGGTATTTCCGTGGCGGTGCAGCAGTTTTTGCATACAAAAAAGTTAGCTTATTGACCTTTGTAAGTCACAAACGCATTGATGGAACTTCGATAAACGATAGTGTCGTGAATACCTTGGATCAAGTATCCGCCATTGACTTTTCGGGCTTGCACCGAACCAACGCAGAGATCGCGAAAAAAAATCGCTTCTCAGAACGTGTTGCTGGAGCCTATCTCACCTATCATTCGCGTGCTTTTTCAGTAGGATTAGCGGCTGTCAATCAACAATATTCATCTGTGATTACTAAAGATTCTGTTCCTTACAATAACTTTGTTTTTCGTGGAACTGAAACAACAACTTTTAGTTCGGATTATAATTTCACCTATAAAAACGCCAACTTTTTTGGCGAGGTTGCTTATGCCGGTCACAGCAAACAAGTGGCGCAATTACACGGAATGTTAGCAGTTTTGGACCCGCGGGTTTCGGTGGCTGTTATTTACCGAAATTACGAACCAGGATATCATTCGTTTTACAACAACGGATTTTCAGAAGGAACGGCTACACAAAACGAAAAGGGATTGTTTCTAGGTGCAAAAGTGAAAATCGCTTCAGCATGGACGCTCAACATGTATGCAGATTACTTTCGTTTTCCTTGGTTGAAATTCCAAGTAGATGCTCCCTCAAAAGGATACGAATTTTTATTTCAACCCGTTTTTCGTCCCTCAAAAACACTCGAAGTGTATGGGCGTTTTCGCATGCAAGTTCGGCAAAAAAATAGCCGTAATTCGGACGGAACCATTACACCGCTTGAAAATGTAATACAACGAAATTACCGCTTGAACATGAATTATCAGGTCACAGATGGCATTCAATTAAAAAGTCGGGTGGAGTTTGTGACCATCAACAGACCGAGCAATACGCCTGAATCCGGTTGGATCATGACACAAGACATCGTGCTTCATCCCAAAAGCAACCCCTTCGATTTATCGCTGCGGTATGCACTCTTTGAAACAGATAGTTACGACGCGCGGATTTATACTTTTGAAAACAATGCCATTGGTGTGTTTTCCGTTCCAGCTTATTATTACCAAGGTTCACGCGCTTATTTCTTATTCCGCTATTCGTTCTTGAAACATTGGGATTTTTGGATAAAGTATGGCACGAGTATTTTTAGCGACCGCACCACAATTGGTTCAGGAGCAGAAGAAATCAACGGAAACCACAAGTCCGATATTACGCTTCAACTGCGCTTATCACTTTAAAAAAGCAAATGAGCATTTATTGATTCATTCACCCAATTGATTGGTGAATTCCCGCTCTTTTCCAACAAGGAATTGACTGTTGAAAAAGGTTTGCTCCCAAAAAATCCACGGTAAGCTGACAACGGAGATGGATGTGGAGCAATTAAAACAGCATGTTTTTTGTTGTCGACATTTTGTGCTTTTTGTTGCGCTGGTTTTCCCCACAACACAAAAACTACATCTGATAGTTGTTCGTTTATGACCTGAATCAGCGTATCGGTAAATTCCTCCCACCCTTTGTTTGCATGACTTAATGGATGTCCTTCTTGCACGGACAAGCAATTGTTCAACAACAACACACCTTGTTCTGCCCAATGCGACAAATCGCCTGAACTTGGTGGCGAGCAGGTCAAATCACTTGCTAATTCTTTGAAAATATTCTGCAAACTCTTTGGAAGTGGATAAACCGACGCATCACAACTAAAACACAAGCCATGTGCATGTCCTTTGGTTGGGTACGGATCTTGACCTAAAATAACCACTTTCACTTGATCGAAGGGACACAATTCCAAAGCTCGGAAAATTTCATTTTTTGGCGGAAAAATAGCATTCGGAGCTTGCGCGTAGGCTTCATTGACAAAGTCCATTAATTGATGGAATTGCACCAGGTCCAACCTATCTTTTAATGCATGCGACCAAGAAACAGGAATCCGTTTATCCATGACAAATCAATTAAGCAAATCTACTTTTACCATCAAAAATACGGAACAAATCCAGAATGGTTTTATTTTCCTTTAAAAACGCTACTTTTGCACTACAAAATAAACGCATGAGTTACGCAGAAGCAATAGAAAAACGCAGAACATTTGGTATTATTTCTCACCCGGATGCTGGAAAAACAACCTTGACAGAAAAGTTATTGTTGTTTGGTGGTGCAATTCAATCCGCTGGTGCAGTAAAGAACAATAAAATCAAAAAAACTGCCACGTCCGATTTCATGGAAATTGAGAAACAACGTGGGATTTCTGTTGCGACTTCTGTCATGGCTTTTGAGTATTCTGGCAAACAAATCAACATTCTCGATACACCTGGTCACAAGGATTTTGCGGAAGACACGTACCGAACATTAACCGCTGTCGATAGTGTTATTTTGGTGATTGACTGTGCAAATGGTGTCGAGGAACAAACAAAACGTTTGATGGAAGTATGCCGTATGCGTAAAACGCCCGTAATTATTTTCATTAACAAAATGGACCGTGAAGGAAAAGATCCATTTGAATTGTTAGATGAATTAGAAGCATCGTTAGACATTCATGTTCGTCCACTTGCTTGGCCAATTGGAATGGGTGACCGTTTTCAAGGAGTTTACAACATTTACGACAAAAACATCAATTTATTTGCAGCAAATAAAACGAAAATTTCCAAAGAAATCATTTCGTTAACGGATATTCATTCGGAAGAATTGGACGAAATTGTAGGTGAAAAACCTGCTGCCGAATTACGTGAAGAATTAGAAATGATTGAAGGTGTATACGACCCGTTCGATCGCGAACGTTATTTGAGTGGCGATGTGGCTCCTGTTTTCTTCGGTTCAGCTGTCAACAACTTCGGTGTCAAAGAATTATTGGATACGTTTGTACGCATTTCACCATCACCTAGAGGACGTGATGCAGACAACAAACGCATTGAGCCAAGTGATAAAAAATTCTCTGGTTTCGTCTTTAAAATCCATGCGAATTTAGATCCAAAACACCGCGATAGAATTGCTTTTTTACGTGTGGTTTCAGGTAAATTTGAACGCAATACGTTTTACAACCACGTTCGTTTGGACAAGAAATTTAAGTTTGCTAATCCAACATCGTTTTTGGCACAAGATAAAAGTGTCATTGACGAAGCATTTCCAGGAGATGTTGTTGGTTTATACGATACAGGAAACTTCAAAATTGGTGACACTTTGAATGAAGGCGAACACTTCATGTTCAAAGGAATTCCAAGCTTTTCTCCGGAAATGTTCCAAGAATTAGAGAATCTTGATCCAATGAAATCAAAACAATTGGAAAAAGGAATTACGCAGTTAATGGACGAAGGAGTTGCGCAAATGTTTATTCAACAACCCGGAAACAGACGCATTATTGGAACTGTTGGACAACTTCAATTTGAAGTTATTGCTTACCGATTGGATCATGAATATGGTGCGAAATGTCGTTTTGTGCCGCGTAATTACCACAAAGCTTGTTGGATTACAACGGATAACGAAGCGCAGTTAGCTGATTTTGTGCGTGCGAAATCCCAATATTTAGCAAAAGACAAAGATGACAATTTGGTTTTCTTAGCCGAAACATCATTCTTGCTTCAAATGGCGGAAAAAGATTATCCGGAATTAACTTTCCACACGACAAGCGATTTCAAATTGGAACGGAAGTAAGTTGATTTATTTTTCAGAATAGATTTATCAAAAATTCTTTATCGCTTAAACTAGCTTCCTGAAAATAAATTTGGAAACTTTAATTTATGTACATAAATTTGTACATAATTAAGTACAACTAAATTTTATTTCCATGCTAACAACTTCTATTTCAGATTTCAGAAAAGACATCAAACGATACTTTGACAAAGTGACACAAAACTTTGAAACGTTGATCATTAATCGAGGTAAAGATAATGGTGTTGTAATCATGTCATTGGCGGAGTATAATTCGTTGTGCGCTACACAACATGAACTTTCATCGAAAGAAAATGAAAAAAGACTCGATGCCGCAATTGTCAAATTAAAATCAGGTAATTCAAATAAATTGAAATAACTATTCCCTTTTTTAAAAACAATTACTTCAAACTCGGAAAACTTTCCAGTAATTCACTCGGATTTTTAGTATCAATGATGTAATGATCAATTCCGTTCGTCATCCACAAATAGGGAACGTTGGTTGCTTGCGCATAATTGCTTATTTGCAAAAGTGTTTTTTCATCCAGCGCAACAGTAGCAGCTTTGCATTCCACAATTAAGATCGGTTTTCCAAATCCATCGACAACAAGCACATCACAACGCCTGTTCTGACCGTTGATTTTCAATAAATGTTCGGTGTTGATTCGTGGAAGCGCAATTTTTTGATCGTTTAACAAAAAATGAACGACATGTTGGCGCACCCATTCCTCAGGTGTCATCACCAAGTGCTTTTTTCGAATGACGCACCAAACCAACAATTGCTCGCCTTTCTTACTGATAGCAAGTTGCGCTGGAGGAATGCTTAACGGAGGAAATAACGCTTTCATTTCCGTCAAAGCTACTTATTTTATAACGAGTTTCGTATCGCTCACTCAACAAAATAACTTATTTTTGATGTATGGATTTTAAATCAATTCTGAAAGACATTAAAAACAAGCAATTCAAACCTGTGTATGCTCTACATGGGGAAGAACCTTATTTTATTGATTTAATTTCAGAAGCAATTATTGAAAATGCGTTAACTGAAGACGAAAAAGAATTCAACCTCGCTATTTTTTACGGTCGTGACACCGATTTTTTAACGGTCATGAACGAAGCGAAAGGCTTTCCTTTTATCGGTGAACGAAAAGTAGTTGTGTTGCGTGAAGCGCAGGATTTAAAAGAAATTTATGAGTTGGAACATTACTTGCAAGCTGTTAATCCAAGCAGTATTTTGGTGATTTGCCACAAGTACAAAGCCTTAGATGGGAAACGGAAATTAACAAAAGAAATTGCTAGTCAAGGTATTAATTTCAAGTCCGAGAAAATCAAAGAATACCAATTGGCCGAGTGGATTACCACTTATGTGAAAACACAAGGTTTCGACATGACCTCCAAAGCTGCTACTTTATTAGCTGATTTTATTGGAAATGATTTGTCGCGCTTGGTCAATGAATTGGATAAATTGGCAATTGTTCTCGAAAAAGGAACACGAATTTCCGATATTCATATCGAAGAAAACATCGGAATTAGTAAGGATTATAACAATTTTGAATTATCCAATGCCATCGCCGTTCGGGATTACGTAAAAGTGTTTCAAATTGCCGATTACTTTGATAAAAACCCAAAAGATCATTCGATAATTGCAATAATCCCTGGTTTATTCAAATTGTTCACCAACATGATGCGGGTTCATTTTGCTCCGAATAAAAATCCAGATTACATAACAAAAGTACTTGGTGTTCACCCGTTTGTTGCAAAAGAATTGATGAAAAACGCAGCAAATTATCCACCAAAAGTATTGGCGCGTAATGTCGCTTTGTTACACGAATACGACTTGAAAGCCAAAGGCGTTGGCAATACAGGTGCGTTCAAAGATGGAGATTTACTGCGTGAATTATTGTACCAATTATTGTATTAAATGCGTCGCTTTTTTCTAAAATCAATTCCAGAAAACAATACGTTTGAATTACCCGAAGAGGAATCCAAACACATGATTCGTGTATTACGCATGAATGTTGGTGAAACTTGTATTTTACTTGATGGAAAAGGTCAAATAGTGGAAGTACAAATAAACGATGCGCATCCAAAGCGTTGTAGTGTTTCCGTTCTTTCACGCGAACAAAAAACACGTTCATCCGAATTTCATTTGGCCATTGCTCCTACTAAAAATAGCGACCGCATGGAATGGATGGTTGAAAAAATTGTGGAAGTTGGCGCAACAAAATTGAGTTTTATTACAGGAGATCATTCGGAACGTGTTGCCTTGAAATTAGACCGATTGGAACGTGTCGCTATTTCAGCAATGAAACAAGCACAACACGATTTTTTATTGACCATCGAACCAGTAATTGCTATCGATGAATTTATTAAAAATCACCCAACTGGAAAAATAGCGCATTGCATGGACACCGATAAAAAAGCCTTGAAAGATTCGACCGTTACAGGTCCCGTTTTGATTGGTCCGGAGGGAGATTTTAGTCCACGTGAAATCGAGTTGGCACAAGCAAGTGGTTACGAAGCAATTCATTTAGGAACAGCGCGTTTGCGCACAGAAACAGCAGGATTAGTAGCAACCGTTTTAGCAATTCACCAATGAAAAAACTAGCAGTAATTATCGTAAGTTTTATTTTCAGTGCAAGTTTTGCGCAAGGAACATATCAAATCGCTTATTTGAAATACAATGGCGGAGGCGATTACTATGCAAATCCAACTGCACTTTCTAATTTGGTTCAATTTTGCAACAGCAATTTGGGAACAACTATTTCGAAAGAAATTCCGTTTGTAGCTGTTGGAAGTCCTGAAATTGCTGCCTATCCTTTTCTTCACATGACAGGTCATGGAAACGTTGTTTTTTCCATGCGTGATGCAGAGAATTTGCGTAATTATCTTCTTGGCGGAGGTTTTTTACACATCGATGACAATTATGGAATGGATAAATTTATTCGTGACGAATTGAAGAAAGTTTTCCCGAATAATTCCTTGGTTGAAATACCGTTCAACCATCCCATATTTCACCAAAAATACGACTTCAATGGTTTGCCGAAAATTCACGAACACGATGGAAAACGACCGCAAGCATTTGGCATCATTGTCGATGGGCGTTTGGTTTGTTTGTACACGTATGAAACCGATTTGAGTGATGGATGGGAAGACCGTGAAGTACACAACGATTCGGAAGACAAGCGCAAACAAGCACTACAAATGGGAGCGAATATCTTGATGTACGCTTTTCTTGGTGGAAATTAATCTTTGATGTAATTAAAGCGAACTAAGGCATATTGAAACTCAGGAAAATGTGTTCCAGGAGTAAATAAAAACGTTTTCGCTGCGTTTTTTGCCATCATTACAGCTGGAGTTGAAAGAATATTACTTTTTTCTGAAATCAACCGTGAACTGGTTACTTTTCCAAGGTTATCAATTGCAACTTCTAAAACGACCACTCCGCTCCTACTTCCATGAATATCGAACGAAACAGTATTGACTAACTTTCTTCCGGAATCCATAGCTGAACCAGACAATAGTTGTGTTTTTGCATGTCCAAAAAACAAGCAACAGCTTATTACAATTATTCCTTTCATCCTTATGATATTTCTGCCCAATTGGGTTTGTCTTTTAATTTTTTAATCGCTGCAATGCGCAACCAATAATGTACTGGTTTTTCTAAACGTGGATCTTCGCTTAATATTGCGCGCGCTTTTTCACGTGCTAGTGCAACCAAATGTCCATCTTTTGCTAAATCAGCTATTTTCAGATCCAAGGTGCCGCTTTGCTGAGTTCCCATGATATCACCTGGTCCACGCAATTCCAAATCAACTTCGGAAATTTCAAAGCCGTCATTGGTGCGTACCATGGTGTTGATGCGTTTTTTTGTTGTTTGGGCCAACTTGTCGCCTGTCATTAAAATACAATACGATTGATCAGCACCTCGACCTACTCGTCCGCGTAACTGATGCAATTGAGACAAACCAAAACGCTCCGAACTTTCGATGATCATTACTGAAGCATTGGGAACATTAACGCCAACTTCAATTACCGTTGTTGCGACCATGATTTGCGTTTTCCCTTCGATGAATAGTTGCATTTCATAGTCTTTTGCTTCCGGTTTCATTTGTCCATTTACAATACTCACATGGTAGTCTGGCAAAGGGAAATAACGCACGATCGACTCGTATCCATCCATCAAATTTGCGTAATCTAGCTTCTCTGATTCTTTGATTAAGGGATAAACGATGTAAATCTGTCGTCCCAATTCGATTTCACTTTTTACAAATCCCAAGACTTGTAAACGGTCTTTTTCGAAGCGGTGATGTGTTGTAATCGGCTTTCGTCCTGGGGGTAATTCATCAATAACAGAAACTTCCAAGTCACCATAAAAAGTCATGGCCAAGGTTCTCGGAATTGGTGTTGCCGTCATGACTAAAATATGTGGAGGAATGGTGTTTTTCTTCCACAAACGGGCACGTTGTGCAACGCCAAAACGATGTTGTTCATCGATGACCACAATTCCTAAGTTTTGAAACTGAACGATGTCTTCTAACAACGCATGCGTTCCGATGAGGATATGAATTTCACCCGACAACAAGCCTTCGTGAATGATTTTACGTTGCGCTTTTTTGGTTGAACCCGTTAACAAAGCAACTTTGACTGACGTTCCAGCCAATAATTCTGAAATTCCAATGAAGTGTTGATTCGCTAAAATTTCTGTGGGCGCCATGAGAGCAGATTGCAAACCTGTTTCAATTCCCATTAACATTGTTAACAAGGCAACCACAGTTTTTCCACTTCCAACATCACCTTGCAACAAACGATTCATTTGAATGCCTGAACCCAAATCTTTGCGAATCTCTTTTAAGACGCGCTTTTGTGCATTGGTCAATGGAAACGGTAATTTTGTTTCGTAAAACGAATTAAAAACTTCGCCTAACTGCGTAATTGTATTTCCTTTTGTTTGTTGGAGTGTAATTTGTCGGCGCAATAACAACTCAATTTGCAAATGCAGTAATTCTTCCAGCTTAAAGCGCTTGCGCGCCATCTGAACTTGTTCAGTCGTTTGGGGAATGTGAATCGCAAACAATGCTTGTTTGAATGGAATCAAGCCTAATTCTTGCCGCATTTCTGGGGGAAGTGCATCTTCAAAAACAACATTTTTCAGTTGCGTTAACAAGGTCATGATCAATTTCTGAATTCCCTTGCTGTGTAAACCAGCGGCGGCTAATTTTTCGGTAGACGAATAAACAGGTTGCCACCCAACGGAAGGATCAACTTCTGCTAAAGGCGTTAATTCAGGATGGGGAATACTCCACGAATTTTGATAAAACTTTGGTTTACCAAAAACTTGAAACGGAACATTTACTTTGATACTCGGTAAAATGAATTTAATTCCTTGAAACCAAACCAAATCTATGACACCTGTTTCATCTTGAAATTTGACCGACAAGCGTTTTTGGCGTCCATTTCCTGATTCGTGAAGAGAAATAATCTTCCCTTTTAGTTGAACATAGCCTTCTAATTCAGGCAAGTCACGAATGGAATTGTATTGCGAACGATCGACATAACGAAAAGGAAAATGATTCAGTAAATCTTCAAACGAAGTAATTCCCAATTCATCGCGTAACAACTTCGCACGTTGAGGTCCTACACCTTTTAGAAACTCAATGGAAGTTTGTAATACGTCGTTCATGAAAGATCTCCGCTAAATCTAATTACTTTTTATACAACGATAAACCTTCTTCGATCCATTGTTTGAATGTGTTGGGATCTCTGTGGTTCTGATAATCAGCTGATCCATTTGCAAGTTGTTTGCCATTTTCGTCCAACATGACATAATATGGTTGTGTTGAAATCTTGTATTCTTTGATTTGCATGTACATCCATTTATCACCTGTTGTAATCAGTTTCTTAAATTTACCAGGAACCAATTCTACTGTTTTTTGTTCCGCTTTTGGTAAGTCAACACGTTCGTCTACATGCAAGGAAGCAATCACAACATCTTGTTTTAAATGGTCGATAATACCTGGTTCACCCCATACAGATTCCTCCATTTTACGGCAATTCACACAATTATGACCTGTAAAATCAACAAACAATGGTTTTCCAACTTTTAATGCATAAGCTTTCGCTTTGTCTAAATCGTGGAATACTTGAATGTTTTGCGGTCCCAAATGCATGTCTGCTGTAATTTCTTGGGAAGTACCATTCGAAGAAGCACCACCAAATCCTCCTGGAGCTTCACTATAATTTGACGGAGGAGGAAATGCGCTGATTAACTTCAACGGCGCACCCCATAAGCCTGGAATCATGTAAAAAACAAAAGCCAATACAAATGTTCCAAAAAGCGCACGACCAACAGACAAACGTTCGATTTTACTGTCGTGAGGTAATTGTATAAATCCGAATAAATACAAAGCAAGTACTAAGAAAATACCAATCCAGATTGCCAAGAACAATTCACGTTCGAAATAATGTGCTTGTAATGCTAAATCTGCATTTGATAAGAATTTAAACGCCAAAGCTAATTCTAATAATCCCAAGACAACTTTCACGGTATTCAACCATCCTCCCGATTTTGGCAAGGTATTCAACCAACCTGGGAAAGCTGCAAACAAACCAAATGGAAGTGCTAATGCCAACGAGAAACCTAACATCCCGATGATTGGAGCAATACCCCCTTTGCTTGCTGCTTCAACGATTAAGGTTCCAACGATTGGTCCGGTGCATGAAAAGGAAACTAATGCCAAGGCAAGCGCCATGAAGAAAATTCCAATCATCCCGCCTTTATCTGATGCTTGATCTGCTTTATTTACCCATGAACTTGGCATTCTAATTTCGAAAGCTCCCATGAAGGAAATCGCGAAAACAACTAGAATTAAGAAGAAAACAATGTTAAAAGTAGGATTAGTGGACATGTTATTCAATGCTTCTGCACCGAATACAGCCGTTACAACCGTTCCTAGTAAGATGTAAATAACGATAATGGAAAAACTATAAAACAAAGCGTTGCGAATTCCAGCAGCTTTTGATTTGCTTTGTTTGGTGAAGAAACTCACTGTCATTGGAATCATTGGGAAAACACAAGGTGTAAACAAGGCTGCTAAACCGCTGATAAATGACAAGAAAAACAAAGCCGTCATGGAGCGATTGTCTTCTTTTTTACTTGAATCTTTTGTAGGTTTCCCTGCTTCTACTTTTTCAGAAGTACTCGTTGATGTTCCTGCTTTTTTGACAGTATCTTCTTTTTGAGATGTAGTGTCAATTGTTGTTCCTTCCGTTGCAGTTGCAAATAAAGAAGGCTTCACTTTTAATGAAAACGTTGTGTTATATGGCGGTAAACAACCGACTTCGTTACATGTTTGGTAATCGTAAGTACCTTTAATTACAAAATCCTTATCGGATAACAATTCTATTTTTTGTTTGAACAAAACCGTTCCATCGTGATAAGCGATATCTTCGTCTGCTGCATCATCGTGTTTTACGTGAGGTTTTGGTTCGCTCACTTTTCCAATCAATTTGTAATTGGGGTTTTTAGCCAAGGTCCAATTGGTGTTCAAACCAAAAGTTCCTTTTGGTAAGACGATAGCGTTGATGTGCCAACCTTTCTCCATTTTCACTTCTGCAACAACGAATAAGTCGTTTGCTGTTTTTTCCAAACGGAATTTCCATTTTACTTTGTCTTCGGGAAAATCAATTTGACCAAAAACTGATGTTTGGAACAGCACAAATAAAGTGCTCAATAAAAAAAAGTGAAGTGACTTCATCTTGTTTACGGGGTTTTAATTTGTATGGAAAATGGAAATTCTACTGGAGGCAAGCACATTTCATCGTTGCACACCATGTAGGTGATTGTCCCTGAAATGACTCCGAAATAGGTTCCTTTTATTGTGCGTTCAAAAACGACTTCTTTTTCAAAATAATTCAAATTTGCTTCGAAATTTGGATCAAATGCGATCAATGATGTTGGTTCTTTGACTTCACTTGACCAAAGCAATCCGCTCTTTTCATCAAAAACAAACGTTGTTGGAACAGGTCCTTCGTTCGTTGATAAATGTTGACTGTATAAATGCCAACCTGGTAGAATGCTTGCTTTCAGTTGAACACTGTTTGATTGCTTGTTGTACATGATTGCCCATTGCAACTTATCTTGCGCTTGCAGAGCAAATGAAAATAAAAATCCAATAAAAAAAACAAGCAACCTTTTCATGCAAAAATGATTTGTATGCCAAATTTACAAAATCAATTACTGTTCTGAACGCAGTTAACAGAATTTTATGAAAACTTATTGCTTTTTCAAGAAGACATCCAGTTACTACAATTCGGTAACTGCCAACAGTATGAATTGGTTACATCTCAATCGATACAATGTGATTGATTGGAATCCACATACCGCCTTTGAGGCAAATGTATTTTTGTCCCGTCGCCCAAATGGTTGTTTTCACACGTTTCAAACCTTCATCATCTTGAAAAACAATAGTAATTTTAGTGTGATAACCATTTCCAAGTCGTGTTGCCTCCTCTAATTTTTTCACAATATCCTCGTCTTGCGAAAAGTTTAAAGGTGTTTTAAACGATAAATCTTTGATTTGTTCTTTTTCAATAAGAATTGGTTCCATAATAGCAAAAATTAACAGTAGTGCATTAAATGTAATGCAAAATATTATTCCATGCAACTTTTTTTTTGAGAATCAATTGAATTTCAATGTGAAACAGCCGATTTTTCAGGTTTTTTATTTGAGCGAAAGTTGTAAACAATTGACAGTATTCGCTTGCGCTAGTTTATTTCTACTCACTTTTATGTTTGGAATCCAAATCACTTCTTGCTCATCAGCAACAACATAAAAATCAGCGCGTTCCTGTAAGCTAAAACCAGTATCTTTCAAGACTTTCGTTAATAATTGGGTGCCTTTCATCCCGATAGGTGCGATGCGATCTGTTTCTCTTACTTTTCGCAGTACCAACTGACCAACCACTTTCCGTTCGTCGAGGTAAACAGACACTTTGTCAAAGTGTTCGGGTAAAGTGTCAACTATTGTAAGAACTAAGGTCTTCAACGAAGAAATCACCTCGTTTTTTTTCCACACAATCGCTGATTTAGTTTTAAAAACGGTCGTTTCACCAACTAAAAACGATGCGCTTTTTTGCTGATAAACAAGTTCATTCATGCGAACAACAGCCCAACTTGGCCAAGCTAATTCGTTGCACAACACGTGTTTTTCATCGGTTGTAAATGCATTCCATTGTTCAATCAAAACCTGCCCTTGGTCAAAAATTGCTTGGTGACTCGCGCGAAAAGTCGCTTGTAGCGTTTGATAATTTTCACGGAAAACAGCTTGCAACAACAATACACTTTCTTTGATTGTAGGGTTTTCTTGTTCCATGATGGGAATGAAAACATTGCGCCACTTGTTGCGGTTGTACTTCAACGATTGATTCGAAGCATCTTCCCGCCATGTGATTTTTTCAGAAACAGCTATTTCCGCTAAGGTTTGCTTTGAAAAATGCAAAAATGGACGAAGGTAGCCATCTCTATTTTCGTACATCCCTCCCAGCCCTTTTAAGCCAGCTCCACGTGCAAATTGCAAAAAAAACGTTTCCACTTGATCGTCAGCATGATGCGCTAAGACCACTTTGTGATTGGGCGATTGTGCAATCCACTCATCAAAAAAAGTGCGTCTAAAATCGCGTGCTGCTTGTTGTAAATTAATGCCTTTTCCAACCGTCATTTCGTTCGGACAGCGCACAACTTGAAGTTTTAAACAGTGTTTTTCTGCCAATTGGCGAACGAATTGTTCATCTGCTTCGCTTTCATCACCACGTAATTGGTAATTGATATGAAGTAACGTCGGACGTAAATCATGTGCCAAACATGCGTGTACCAATACGATTGAATCAAGTCCTCCACTAACGCCAATCAGCAAATCAAGCCCAGCAAATTCACTTTCTTTTAATAAATCTTTTACCATTGACACGAACCGAAAAGTGATAAAATCTTACCGACTTTCGTCTTACATTCTTCGTATTCCATCTCTGGATCCGATTGAATGGTAATTGCCCCACCAACTCCAACACTCATTCGTTGAGCTGTGACATCGTAAAATAAGGAACGAATGACCACATTCAAATCAAAATCGCCTGATGGATAGATCACACCAACGGAACCTGAATACAATTCGCGGGCAAAATCTTCGTGCTGCTCCGATAGATTCATTGCTGAAATTTTGGGAGCACCAGTCATCGACCCCATTGGGAATAGCGCTTTGATAATGGTCGAGAAAGTCGTGTCGGGTTGCAGGTCACAAGTGATAGTAGAAATCAATTGATGTACCGTTGGAAACGTATAAACTCCAAATAATTCAGCAACTTCGACAGAACCTTTCGTAGCTACTTTCGATAAATCGTTGCGCACTAAATCAACTATCATGACATTTTCTGCACGTTCTTTTTCGCTGTGTAACAACGCTTTTTTAGCATTTTCATCTGCTGTTTCATCAGCAAAACGAGCAGCAGTTCCTTTGATCGGTTGTGAGATTAATCGGTTGCCAATTTTTTGGATAAAGCGCTCGGGACTTGCACAAGCTAACATCCAATTCTCTGTTTCAATACACGCAGAAAAAGGCGTTAATGTATGCTTGTTTAACGTTGAATACAAGGGTAATATTGATGTTAAGTTACAATCTGTCACGAAAAATTCTTGGCAATAATTGATTTCGTAGATGTTTCCAAATTGAATTTCACTTTTCAAGTCATTCAAATGGTTGATATAGGCTTCTTTCGATGTTTTCGCTTGCCAGTTGAAGTTGCTTTTTTCCTGTTGTTTGTTTTCTAGAAATGCTTGCGCAAGTTTTTCTAATGATTTATCCGATTTTCCTTCAATAAGTGTTACTACTTCATTATCGGACGAAAAAACAGCTTCCGCCGTCCAAATACGCAACAAGGGAAACGAACGGTTTTTTGGTTGTTTTGGCACGGGTAATAATTCAAAACCCAAGTCGTAACTAAGCGCAACGAATATGTGTTTCCCTTTGTTGTGAGCGATGAAATCATCAACTTGTTGCCAATTCACGTTCGCTTTTACTTCCAAACAATCCACTTCGCCAATACCAATTAGCCAGTTTTGATTATTTCCATTCAAAGCAATTCGTGTCGTCATAATGCAAAAATACTTCAATTTATTCGCTAAATTCGTACAAAATCGACAAAATGTTGTACCGACTTTTAAAAGCAATTGTATGGTTAGGAATTCGCGTATATTACCGTGAAATCAAGGTTTTAAATAGTAAATACCTTGCTCAATCTGGACCAACAATTATCATTGCCAATCACCCAAACACGCTGATGGATGCATGGATAATGGGTCACATCAACCGAAGAAAAGTACATTTTGTCGCAAAATCAACTTTTTTTAACACTCCGTTGAAACGTAAATTATTGCATGCGTTGGGCATGATTCCAATAAATCGAAAATCCGACAATGCAGTGAATGGTATTAACAACAAAGATTCGTTTGAAGCTTGTTACAAGGTATTGGAAGCAGGAGGCATTTTGGTAATTTTCCCTGAAGGAACAAGTTTTTTGGAGCGTCAATTACGGGAGTTAAAAACAGGAACTGCGCGCATTGCATTGGAAGTTGATCGTAGAAATGGAGGGAAATTACCCGTTCAAATTATTCCAGTTGGACTGAACTACATTGATGCCGATCGTTTTCGCGGAAAAGTAAAAGTGCGCATTGGAAAACCGATATCTATCACATCCAATTTACGTTCCGCATATTTGGAACACCAAGGCTTAGCTGCGAAAACTTTAACAACACAATTTCGGACAGAATTAGCGCGAGTTTTTGTTTCAATCGATGACGACCGCAAAGAAAACATCATCGAAGGATTGCGTGGTTTGTTCGACACAAAGTATCGAAATAACAACGACGGTGTATCTACTTCCATTCAGTTAATTGAAGACATGAAGCAACGTTTGGACGAGTTTTCACTCACTGCACCCTGGAAACTAGATCAAATTGAAAAACAAGTATTGGCATTGAATCAGCAATTAACGAGTTGTGGCATTCGTGCTGATTTTTTGGATCAAGGTTTTCGAAAAAACACCTATTCACGACAATATATTCAAACCGCTCTTTTTTTGGTGATTACATTTCCTGTTTTTTTATTTGGATGGTTGCACAACAGTCTTCCCTATAAATTCATCGGGAAACTTGTACCCAAACTCTCATCAGACAGCGAATATCATGCACCATTGACAGTTTTATTGGGGTTGGTTATATATCCCATCAATTACTTTGTGCTGATTACGCTAGTATCTTGGATATATCCTATAACATTTTGGGAATCGCTTCTCTATTTTATCGCTTTGCCATTTGGTGGATTTTTTGCGCATTTGTACTTACGCACCTATCACCACATGCGTTCGAAGCGCAAATTCAGTCGTTTTGCACAAGAGCGAAAAATAGTATTCGAAGAAATAAAGCAATCGCGCGGAGAATTGAAAGAGCTGATTTTTAATGATTAAGCGCAAAGAATTTGAAAAAAAAAGAAAAAAATCCATTTTTTTTCTTAAAAAGCTTTGTAAGAACGCATCATTTGTTAATTTTGCGCCCAGTTCTTTGGACAATGGTGGGATGGGTGAGAGGCTTAAACCAACAGTTTGCTAAACTGTCGTACGGGTAACTGTACCGCGAGTTCGAATCTCGCTCCCACCGCAGTAATTTGATTGCTGTAAAAGAAATTTCAGGAGTACCGATATAAAAAACTTGCTTCAAAGCTTGTTAAAGTCGAAAAAATGAGTATCTTTGCACCCTCAAAACGAGCGAATTTTTCTTGAGTTGTTAAGAAAAACTTGAAAAACAAACTCGGGGCGTAGCGTAGTCCGGTCATCGCGCCTGGTTTGGGACCAGGAGGTCGCAGGTTCGAATCCTGCCGCCCCGACACTAAGGGGATGAGCAATCATCCCCTTTTTTGTTTTAAAAATAAACGGCTCCGTAGCTCTCCCGAAACGTCGGGAGGATAACGCAACGAGACCAATTGAAATAAGCATTATGGCTCCGTAGCTCTCCCGAATCGTCGGGAGGATAGCGCAACGAGACCAATTGAAATAAAATATTATGGCTCCGTAGCTCAGCTGGATAGAGCAACGCCCTTCTAAGGCGAAGGTCAAAGGTTCGAATCCTTTCGGGGTCACAAAGGCAGTGTGAGAAACAGCGCGAAAGCGATGATTGATCACCTGCCTTTTTTTCTATCTCATTTTCACTCAAATTTCAAAATTCGTAACAGCACGAGATTTCATGCTTGGAATGAACATTTGCGGTAGGATCTGTAATCCATTAGCTTTTTACTTCAGTTTCAACGTGTTTTTTAATCGTGTTTGTTTTTGAGAATTTCAATGAAACTATTTTAAAAATTTACGGGAGTTGGTTATAATTTGATTAAGCCTTTTTTGAACGTATTGTTTTAATTCAAAAACTCGAATAATTATCACTAAATTTGGTTAGTGACTTCCTCTATACAACCAACTAAATAATTTCTTAACATATGAATGAAGTAATAATTTACAAGACGATCGACAATCAAACTCAAATTGATGTAAAATTTGAAAATGATACTGTTTGGCTCTCTCAAAGTCAAATTACAGCGTTATTTGAAAGAGATCGAACGGTTATTACAAAGCATATAAATAAAATTTTTAAAGATGGTGAATTAGATGAAAAAAGCAATGTGCAAAAAATGCACATGGCACATTCAGACAGACCCGTAACTTTTTATAATCTAGATGTTATCATTTCAGTAGGATATCGGGTAAACTCCAAACAAGGAATCCAATTTCGACAATGGGCGACTCAACGATTAAAAGAATATCTGGTAAAAGGATATACAATTAATGAACAGCGTTTGGATCAATTAAATCAAATTGTAAACATCATTGAACAAACAAATAAAATAAACGATATTCAATTTTCTGAAGCAAAAGGATTGCTGGATTAATTTGTAACCTGATTCATGAATAATACTGTTTCAAAACAATTTCATTCTCACACAAATTTCAAGATGCACAGCAACGCATTTGCAGAGTGAGAAACAGCGCGAAAGCGATGATTGATCACCTGCCTTTACTTCTATCTCATTCTCACTCAAATTACAAGATGCACAACAGCGTATTTGCAGAGCGAGAAACAGAAAGAGAGCGAAGATGTTTACAGCGCGAAAGCGATGATTGATCACCTGCCTTTTCTTCTATCTCATTCTCACTCAAATTACAAGATGCACAACAGCGTATTTGCAGAGCGAGAAGCAGAAAGAGAGCGAAGATGTTTACAGCGCGAAAGCGATGATTGATCACCTGCCTTTTCTTCTATCTCATTCTCACTCAAATTTAAAAATTCGTAACAGTACGAGATTTCATGCTTGGAATGAACATTTGCGGTAGGATCTATAATCCTTTCGGGGGCACAAAGGCAGTGTGAGAAACAGCGTATTTGCAGAGCGAGAAACAGAAACAGAGCGAAGATGTTTACAAAGTATTTGCAGAGCGAGAAACAGAAAGAGAGCGAATATGTTTACAGCGCATTTGCAGAGCGAGAAGCAGAAAGAGAGCGATGATTGATCACTTGCCTTTTCTTCTATCTCATTCTCACTCAAATTACAAGATGCACAACAGCGCATTTGCAGAGCGAGAAGCAGAAAGAGAGCGAAGATGTTTACAGCGCATTTGCAGAGCGAGAAGCAGAAAGAGAGCGATGATTGATCACCTGCCTTTTCTTCTATCTCATTCTCACTCAAATTACAAGATGCACAACAGCGTATTTGCAGAGCGAGAAGCAGAAAGAGAGCGAAGATGTTTACAGCGCATTTGCAGAGCGAGAAGCAGAAAGAGAGCGATGATTGATCACCTGCCTTTTCTTCTATCTCATTCTCACTCAAATTTAAAAATTCGTAACAGTACGAGATTTCATGCTTGGAATGAACATTTGCGGTAGGATCTATAATCCTTTCGGGGTCACAAAGGCAGTGTGAGAAAC
>JAGOAZ010000001.1:260126-260533 GCA_017983675.1 Fluviicola sp. | reverse complement strand
AGCGTATTTGCAGAGCGAGAAACAGAAAGAGAGCGAGGATGTTTACAGCGCATTTGCAGAGCGAGAAGCAGAAAGAGAGCGATGATTGATCACCTGCCTTTTCTTCTATCTCATTCTCACTCAAATTACAAGATGCACAACAGCGTATTTGCAGAGCGAGAAACAGAAAGAGAGCGAGGATGTTTACAGCGCATTTGCAGAGCGAGAAGCAGAAAGAGAGCGATGATTGATCACCTGCCTTTTCTTCTATCTCATTCTCACTCAAATTTCAAAATTCGTAACAGCACGAGATTTCATACTTGGAATGAACATTTGCGGTAGGATCTTCACTTCTTTCGGGGTCACAAAGGCAGTGTGAGAAACAGCGTATTTGCAGAGCGAGAAGCAGAAAGAGAGCGAAGATGTTT
>JAGOAZ010000001.1:131967-260026 GCA_017983675.1 Fluviicola sp. | reverse complement strand
ACAGCGTATTTGCAGAGCGAGAAACAGAAAGAGAGTGAAGATGTTTACAACGTATTTGCAAAGCGAGAAACAGAAAGAGAGTGAAGATGTTTACAGCGTATTTGCAGAGCGAGAAACAGAAAGAGAGTGAAGATGTTTACAACGTATTTGCAAAGCGAGAAACAGAAAGAGAGTGAAGATGTTTACAGCGTATTTGCAGAGCGAGAAACAGAAAGAGAGCGATAATTGATCACCTGCCTTTTCTTTTTAACACTGATAATAATCAGTTTTTTAACTGTTACAGCTTCTGTTTTTAATTATTGAAAGCCTGCACCTTTGTTATGAATGATTGACATTCAGAATTTAAGTTGAATCGCAAAAAACAAAAACCTATGAAAAGCACAACAGCTCCCATTTACCAACAACACGAAGAAAACAAAACGTGGATCAATAGCTTACAATTTTACAAAGAAGATTTAGTGATTTTTGAAAAGCGTTTGGAGGAAATTGCTGGAAAAAACTCGAATAAAGAGGTATTAGCTTTCGTTGAACATTTTCAAAATCAATTTATTATTCAACGCAATAATATTGATGAAATCGCTCACACAGTGAACGAAAACGAACAAGCATTGATCAAGGAAATTAATGCCAATCCAGTTGCTGTCGATCACCGAAAAGTCGAAAATCACGCTACTGAAAAAGATTTGGTGCTTTCGTTTGAGAAAAATTTCAATGATTTGCGTAGTGAATACAATCGCTTTTCAGCGAAATGGATGTAATAACCAAGTCAGTTACAAAAAGCTGTTGCAGGAATGTAACAGCTTTTTTTCTGTTAAAAATCGACTTCAAATCATTCGTGATATGTCGATCTTTTCGTAAACAACTCAATTAAAATTTCATACCTATTGATTTCAATTATTCTTACAGAAATTCATTTTTTGCTCTTTCTGTCATAAATTGACCAATAATCTCATCTTTTTTAGTCATTTCATCAAACAATTGGTTAATTTGCTGTGATACTTTATTATTTTGAATTGGACTAATTGCATAGAAATTGATCAATGATTGTTTGAAATGAAAAAAGTTTTGATTGGAGAAAAAAGTCGTTGCTTGTTTTTCATAGAGTTCAAATCTTTTTGTATGCATTCTATTTAAGCGATTATCTTTTTCATACCATTGTCCAAAAAAACAATAAACTGCTTTCTCGTCATTGCTTTTATCAATTTCATCTAATATTATTTTACAACAGGTATTTAACAACCCTCTTTTTTCACTTATTCTCAGATTCATTCCAATTAACTGATATTTATTTGGATGATTTTCAAATACCTTCGGATGAAATTTTAAAAAGACGATTGATTCATAGTAATACAACTCTACAATGTATTTGATTTTATTTCTAATGGCTACTTTGTAAGATTTGACAGTTGTTGGTTGAATGTAATCTTGATTAAATTGCGGAATTCCCCTTAAATTTGATCTTTTTAATGGTGTATATTTAAAATACTTGTATTGCTGCAATTTGTCCATATAAAAAAAGACCGTTAGTCGGTCTTTCATTGTTTAAGATTGTTGTGCTATTATTATCGAACAGCTTTGTAAGCGTTTAATCGGCTTTTTTTGTATTCATTTGGTGTCATCGGTTTTACAACTGTTGATAATATCAATTTACGTAAACGACTGTCTTTTGACACAGTCATTTCACTATTCGATTTTAACGTTTTTGTCGTATCCGTTGTTCCCATTTTTCTTTTTGTAATAGAACAAATATATGTTATTTTGATTTTACCTTGAAAGAAAATATTTTTTTTAACATTCAAATAGCTACAATTTTAAACAGCTATTCAACTTGTATTCTCGTGTTTTTTTTTGCGGTTCCGTTTTCTTAATATTCAATAGATGTTATTTACTAACGTTCATTTTGGATAATGAGTAACTGATAATTTATTGATTTGAATACTCAATTTTGCAAAATACCAAAAAGGTAATATTACCCACTACTTAAACAATCACTTTAAAACAACCGCTGTTGCGCTACTAAATTCGTTGCAATTAATCGTTGTTCTATGATTGGCGCATTTGTTCCCAATAACCATTCCTCCTCTGCTGAGGGTGTAATGATGATGGGCATGCGCTTAGCTGAATTGTGGATGGTCGCCATTAAGTCATTGGCTTCCGTTGTCAATATTGTAAAGGATTCCTGCATGATTCCTGTCGTTGGATCAATCCAGTTACTCCAGAGTCCTGCAAACGAAAAAATTTCGGTCGCAGCGCAGGTAATCAAGTGCTTTTCTTTGTGTTTTCCCTTACTGTCCAACCATTGCCATTCGTAAAAACCAGTTGCTGGAATCAAACAACGTTGGTGCACCACAGCTTGAAACGATGGTTTCTCATGAAGAGTTTCTATTTTGGCATTTAAGGTGCTGTTTTGTATTGCGGTGTCTTTTGCCCAAGCGGGAATCAGTCCCCAGGAAGCGAGTTGGATCGTTGTCGGATCGATATTTGTAATAATGGGACAAAGCGGATGTGTAAAGCCATTCACCTCGTCACTTGGTTGGAAAGCTAATTCCTGGGGGAAACTTGCTTTGTAACGCTTTTTCAGTTGTTGTGCGTCAGCCGATTGCTTGGAGTGGAAACACATGTTCTTTTGTTTTAGTCATTACTGATGAAATCACTTGGTTAATATTAATGAGAATTTTAATGAGAAACAAAAAGTATCTTGATTCCACCTTTTTCATTGAGTTGACATGGACTAATTTTGGAAATTTCCAAAATTGGAAAAACGTAATATTACTTTATTACGTACTTTTTTCATTCGTGCACTTCCCTTTGAACCTAAGCCTTTATCGTAATAATATCCGTCAAATTAGTGGTATACCTTGGTGATAAACGTTCTTGTTTCATTTTCCACACGCGTTTTCGATCTTGAATGGCCAAGCGAATTTTTTGTTGACCAAAACGCTGGTTCAACACATCGACTGCGCGCATCAAAGAAGCATGTCGGGGATTACTGTTTTCAAACAAGGAAATCTGAACGGTGTCTTGTGGAACGATTTCCAATAAAATAACACCAGCTTTTTTGTAGTGAAAACCTTTTTGATAAATGTGTTCCAAAGCTTTATTGGCATAATGCGCCAATTCCAAACTCGAATTCGTAGCAAACGGCAATTTCAAAACGATGTTCTTTGCATATTGCGGTTGATCTTGCCGAAAACCGTTGGTATGAATGAAAACTGAGAGCGCTTTGCAGCAACTTTTTTGCTTGCGCAATTTTTCGGCACACGAAACGGCAAAGGTCGCGACACGTTCTTGCAAGCCAGCCAAATCAGCGATGCTTTTTTCAAACGAGCGCGTTGTCGCGATGTTCTTTTTGTCTTTTATTTCTTCTAAATCCAAGGTCGGTAAACCTTCCAGATCGCGTTTCAAGCGCAGACCAACGATGCTCATTTCCTTTTGCACCCATGCATTCGACAATTGCGTAAAATCAAAAGCAGTTTTGACTCCTTGGTTCCGCAAGCGTTGTGCATGCTTCCGCCCCACTCCCCAAACATCTTCAATGGGCAACCATTTCAAGGCTTTGATGCGCTTTTCTTCGGTGTCAATGAGGTAGGTTCCCTTGGTTTGTTGGGGATATTTCTTCGCGATTTTGTTGGCGATTTTTGCCAGTGACTTGGTGGGAGCAATTCCGACACTGATGGGAATACCTGTTCCTTTGGTCACACGTTGCAACATGTCATCGCCGTACTGTTGTAAATCGAAATACTCGAAACCGGTTAACTTCAAAAACGCTTCGTCGATGCTGTACACTTCGATTTCGGGAGAAAATTCGCCAAGCAAGGTCATCACACGGTTACTCAAGTCGCCATACAGTGCAAAATTAGCGGAGAACACGTGAATCTGGTGTTGTTTGAATAGTTTTTCGTACTCAAAAGCAGGCGCACCCATTGGAATACCTAAAGCTTTTGCTTCGTTACTGCGCGCAATGACACACCCATCGTTATTCGACAGCACAGCAATCGGTTTACCGCGTAAATCTGGTCGAAATACCCGTTCACAGGAAGCGTAAAAGTTATTGCAATCAACTAAAGCAAACATTTGGTTGTTGTTTTTACAAAAATAGCTTGGGAAGTCCGTAAGGTATTTATGACCTACAAGGCTTTGATGACGTGTGTCACCATTCCCCAAATAATAAAATCATTATCAGCTGTTACCTTGATGGGTTGGTACGCTTCGTTTTCTGGAATCAACCACACACAATCTTTTTGAATTTGAATGCGTTTGATGGTAAATTCTCCATCGATGTAGCAAACCGCAATTTTGTTGTCTGTCGGGGAAATGCTTTTATCAATCACCAACAAATCGCCATCAAAAATCCCTGCATCTTTCATCGAATGTCCTTTGACGCGTCCATAAAATGTTGTCGCAGGGTGTTTGATTAAGTGCTTGTTCATGTCGATTGTCAAGTCGATAAAATCGAGTGCAGGCGAAGGAAAACCAGCGCTGATGCCCCCCGAAATAACAGGTAATTCCAATACCGTTTCGGTAGTGGCGGAGTAAATCTCCAAGGAAGACGACGCATGTAATTTCAAAGCTGACATGACAAAAACAGATTTGTTTCAAAAGTAAAAAAAGAGATGCGGATAACAGGAGAAAAGGGAATAAAAAGTTATGAACGAAAGGAGGATGAGCTGAAAGCGCATATATAAAAGTCAACGAAGTTGATCTATTTAAAAAACACTTTGGATCGTTAGGGAATTTGAAATAAAGGTTATATTTGGTATAACCAGAACAAAAACACATGAAACCGGGAAAATAAATCTGATTTTTCAGACATCTATACATTCATACATCATTGACAAAATGACTGAAACATTATTAAAATCAATATTATTTGGATTTGGCGTTTACTCGATATTTATATTATTGATAAAGTCAAATTTTTCAAATGCGACCAAAATAAAAATTGAAAAATTTGATAATTCTGCATGTTCAATTATTCCAATAATCGGATTGATTTACCTACTGAATTGGTTAGGAGCATTGTTTTTCGAGTACAATATCGTAGCAGATTCATCAGAAATTTACCTATTGAAAAGTCGCTTATTCGGAACTTATTGGATTGGGTATTGGCTGCAACCATCACTTTTTATAGCCAGTCAACTACTTTGGTTCAAAAAACTCCGAAAAATAATATTGATACGTTTTCTCATTGCCTTGACTCTGATTTTTTCAATAGAAAGCTTTGTAGTTTATTTAACTTTCTCGCAACGTGATTATTTGCCAAGTACTTGGAGCATTTCACTATCTAGCAGAATTATTGAATGGATATGGAGAATTGGTGTTTTCACTTCCATTACAATAATATTTCACCTAATCAAAACACGATTAAAAAAGTAAAAACCTTTCGCAAACGCCACTAGCACCATCGCCTATTTGTATGCGCGTTAGAAGCGCACAGGTAAAAAAACAACACTTTAAAAAAACTATTGACAAATGAGCATTAAAGTAGAAACAGAACGGCTAATATTAAGAGAAATAGATTTTTCCGATGAAATGGACATCTTCGAAATGGACGCTGACCCAGAAGTACATTTGTATCTCGAAAACAATCCTGTGAAATCAATTGACGAAATAACAAAAATCATTGCAATGCTTCAAAAGCAATACAAAGAAAATGGAATTGCACGTTGGGCTGTGGTTGATAAATTAACCAATGAATGTGTTGGTTGGTCAGGATTAAAATATTTTACTCAGCCGTTAAACAACCATATTCATTTTTACGAGCTTGGTTATCGATTTAAGAAAAAACATTGGGGCAAGGGTTTTGCGACAGAGTCTTCGATTGCACTATTGGATTATGGATTTAAAACATTGAATACAGACGCTATTTTTGCAATAACAGATCCGAAAAATGTAAACTCCAAAAAGGTGTTGTCTAAATTAGGTTTTGAATTCAAAGAAACTTTCGACTACGAAGGTGACCCAACAGACTGGTTTGAATTGAAAAAGACAACTTGGGAAAGCAACAAGTCAATTCGCTAAATCAGTTTGACGAAAGCGCCTTAATCGATTTAAAGAAAAATTGAATACAAAAAGATCTTGGAACGCAAATAATATTATTTTTAAATCATCCCTTTGCCAAGTATGGCAACCTTTCAAACAATTTTAAAACGAAAACAAATTGAAAGAATATTTTGAACTTCAATATAACATGATAAACCGAAGGTTTAAAGACTCAGGATCTAAACCATTTCTTGCGTATTTCATACTGGCATTTGGTTTCGTCGGACTTTCAATTTACATGTTTAGTAAGACAGAATATGCGGAATACCTATTCGCGCATTCCGCTTTGTTACTTATCGGTAAACTTTCTGAAACCCGAAGAACCGAATTTTTGAAAATTTGTTTTGGCGTCATTAAACTGAAAAAGATACGACTAATTGAAAACTTTATATGCTCATTACCTTTTCTGCTTTTTTTACTATACAAACAACTTTATCTTACCGCAATATTGTTGTTCGTTTTGACGACATTTTTAGCGCTTGTGAGTTTTCGGACAACCATTAACTTTACCACTTGGACCCCCTTTTCAAAAAAGCCTTTTGAATTTACATCAGGTTATAGAAAAACGTTTTATTTGATTTTTATCGCTTACGCACTGGCTATTATTAGCATTTCTGTAAATAATTTCAATCTTGGAGTCGCTGCAATGCTGCTTGTATTTGCAACTACATTAACTTATTACACGAAGCCTGAGAACGAATATTATGTTTGGATATTCAATTTGAATCCCAACGGTTTTTTAAGTAGTAAAATTAAAACTGCGCTTCTTTTTTCGACTTTACTTGCTTTACCAGTTGCAGTAATTATTTCGATTTTCTATCCACAAAACATCGGAATAATTTCACTTTTCTTTTTAATTGGATTGGGGTTTCTAATCAGCGTAATTGTAAGTAAATATGATGCGTATCCCAACGAAATAAACATTAAACAAGGTTTTATTTTATCACTTTGTATTTGGTTCCCGCCCATTCTTGTTATAATATTCCCTTACCTTTTTAAAAAATCTAAAAACAATCTAAATAATTTATTGAAATGATAACTGTCCAGAATGTAACAAAAAAATACGGGACAAAAGAAGTTCTGAAAAACATCAACATCCAATTTGACAAAGGAAAAGTATATGGAATTGTTGGTGAAAACGGTGCTGGAAAGACAACTTTATTCAGGTGTATTGCAGATTTAGAAAATTATGAAGGAGAAATTAGTTCAAACACAACTCCGATTAAAAACAAACTAGGTTTACTTCTGACAGAACCTTACTTTTTTCAAAAAATAACAGGCAAAGAATA
This sequence comes from Fluviicola sp., assembly GCA_017983675.1. Lineage (GTDB taxonomy): Bacteria > Bacteroidota > Bacteroidia > Flavobacteriales_D > Crocinitomicaceae > Fluviicola. The sequence goes on along the minus strand of JAGOAZ010000001.1, from coordinate 252,695 downwards.
TATTCAGTTACTGTGTAACGCAAGAAACATAAAAATTGACAACATTGACGAAAGAAACATTTTTGAATTGCCTTTAAATCAATATGCATCAACTTATTCAACAGGTATGAAAAAGAAATTAGCATTGACTGCAATCCTTTTGCAAGGAAACAACTATTTTATTCTTGACGAACCATTTAACGGCGTTGATATACAAAGTAACATGATTATAACGGAAATTATTCATAAACTTAAAGAACTTGACAAAATCGTAATCATATCATCGCACATATTCTCAACGTTAAGTGACACTTGTGATGAAATACATCTATTAAGTAACGGACATTTCATCAAGTCTGTTAAAAAGGGCGAATTTCAACTATTGGAAACAGAAATGAAACGAATGAATGTAGGAAACAAAATAGAACATTTAGGTCTGATATAACAACTGCTGATACAGCGCAAAATTCAATAACAGTTTTTCACTGCTTCTGATTTAAATAATGGAACATTATTCATTGGAATGAAATCAATCCACAGCAGCGGTATCAGTCCTCCGGATGGGACTTTTGAAGGATGGTTGTAAAATCAAAAGATTAACCTAATGACCAAGTAAAACCAATTTCAATAAAATCAATTGCTGCTTTATTTTGGTTTCAGCTTTCATTTTATTGAACAATAGAATTGTGCGTTATTTGGTGTAAATGAACAAAAAAAGAGTAAAAACGTCTCATAAATTAAAATTAAATCGTATTTTTCCAATGGAATTAATGTATTTGTAATTTCTCTTTTATGTTACATACGATTGAGCTAGACGATTCAAATAAAAAAGCAAAAGCACTTTTAGAATACCTAAAAACGCTTGACTTTATTCGTGTTGATAAAAATGATACACCAACTTGGCAAGAAGAGCAATTGGATATTGCACTAAAAGAACATGAAAATGGTTCGACACACTACACTTCTTGGGAAGACGTTAAAAAAAATCTATTCGAAAAATACAAGGTTAAATGAATTATAACTTGGTCGTTAGCGATCGAGCTATTCAACAAATAGACAAAGCTGCTGACTGGTTTTTTGAACAAACTCCTGGTTTAGAGAAAAAGTTTTTACATGACCTTTCACAACAAATGGAATATATCAAAGAAAATCCATTAGGTGTGCAACTACGGTATAAATTCGTTCGAATTAAATTTCTTGAAAAATTTGACTTTGGCATTCACTTCATTATAGAAAATCAAACGATTTTTGTGCTTAGTGTATTTCACACACATCAAAACAGTGCAGATTGGTTTTAAAACAAAAAAAGCTCCCAAAAGGAGCTTTTAAAACGTATTGAGGTTGCACAAAATTTATGCAGTTCTTAATTCTTTTAAGGTATTGAAGAAAACCAATCCGTAACCAATCGACAACATCAAGTGGAATGGAACCATTCCTAAATCGCCATAGATTGCACGGTTGATTGCTGTAAATCCGAAAACTACCATCAATAATCCTTCACCAATTGTAATGATAGAAATGCTTTTCTTGTCGTATTTGTTTCCTTTGAATTCAGTTTTCTTATTCACGTTGAACTTTGGTGTGCGAACAAATGAACTTTTGATACCCAAGTAGCCTTCTAACACCGCTACTGTGTTGCTCAACGATAAACCTAATGAAACCACTAGGAATTGGAAGAAACGTCCCACAAAACGAATAAACGACTTGAACGTGTTTTCTGTTTTATCGCGGTATGCTAACCAGTAGTAATACATTAAGAAAACGGTACTAGAGATAAAGACAACCCCGTAACGGATGATGTAATTCAAATCAGAGAAACTGTCTTTGATGTGTAGAATACCCAAACTCATGATCGACATGATCAAGATAAATACGAAAACTGTTGAATTGAATAAGTGTGCCATTCCGTGGATACGGTCCGACAATTTCACGTTTTCAAACGTCAAAATCGTACGCCACATCTTAACGAAACACTCTGCTCCACCTTTCATCCAACGGTGTTGTTGCGCTTTCAATGCGGACATGGTAATTGGTAATTCAGCTGGGGCAACAACGTGCTCCAAATACCTAAATTTCCAACCTCTTAATTGTGCACGGTAACTCAAATCCAAATCTTCTGTCAAGGTATCGTGTTCCCAACCACCAGCACTTTCGATGCATTTTTTACGCCAAATTCCACCTGTACCGTTGAAGTTAATGAAATGTCCCGAAGCGTTACGTCCACCCTGCTCTGCAGCGAAGTGACCGTTCAAACCAAAAGCTTGTAATTCTGTCAATAAGGAATATGATTTGTTCAAATGTCCCCAACGTGTTTGTACCACGCCAATTTCATCGGAATCAAAATGCGGCATTGTTTTTTGCAAGAAATCTGGTTCTGGAACAAAATCAGCATCAAAAATCGCAATGAAATCGCCTTTTACTTTGTCCATCGCTGCATCCAATGCACCCGCTTTGTAACCCGTTCTGTCTACACGGTGAATGTGTTCAATTTGAATGCCACGCGCAGCTACTTCTGCCACTTTTTTCGCAATCAAGTCTTTCGTTTCATCTGTTGAATCGTCCAATACTTGAATGTCGAATTTATCGCGTGGGTAATCAAAATTAGCAATTGCTTCAATGATACGATCCGATACATACATTTCGTTGAACATCGGTAATTGAATCGTTACTTTTTGAGCTGTTTCTGGATTGAAAACAGGATGAACAGCAGCTGCTTTTTTCTTTCTGTTTTTTGCATAAGCAATCGATAACGACAATTGAATCAACGAGTAAATAAATACCAAAATGATACATGCAGCATAAATCACCAAAATGATTTTCGCTAAAACATGTGACCAATAATGTTCTTTGTTTCCCCAATCTCCCCAGTTGAACAACCAAGAAACTTTTAGACCAATCGTAAAATCAGACATGTTGTAATCGCTTGTATGATCCGCATCGACGTTAACGTCAAATGTTTTTGAATCATAATCACGATCAGTAATTTTTAACTTATAAACGCCAGGTGTTATTTGTTTAAAAACATAATTCCCTTCGTCATCTGTTTCAGTTTCAACTATTTTACCCGTTGCTTTGTCTGTTAATGTTAATTCAACTTCTTCTGCAGGATTTTCTGTGCGTTGATCAAGAATACGTCCTTTGACATCTCTTTTGATTTGACCAAAAGAAGCAAATCCTACTGATAGGCCGATTACAACTAAAAGGGTTTTCAACATAACTGTTTAATTTTCAAAAATATTAGTAGCCCACCTGAGCGCGCCTAAAGGTAACAAAGATAAGTTTAATTTATTTATTGAATCACGTTCAATGCTTTCCCAACCTTAATGAACGCTGCAATAGCTTTGTCCAAATCAGCAATACTGTGTGCAGCGGAAATTTGCGTACGAATACGTGCTTGACCTTTTGCAACAACTGGGTAAAAGAATCCGATAGCATAAACGCCTTCTTCCAACAACATATCGGCAAACTGTTGCGACAATGCCGCATCGTACAACATGATTGGTACAATTGGTGAATCGCCTGGTTTGATGTCAAAGCCAGCAGCAATAATGCGTTCTTTAAAATAAGTGGTATTTGCAGCTAATTTATCGCGCAATTCCGTTGAAGCACTCAACACATCAAATACTTTGATCGAAGCACCGACAATTGCTGGCGCTAATGAATTCGAAAACAAATAAGGTCGTGAACGTTGGCGCAATAATTCAATGATTTCTTTCTTTCCAGTGGTATATCCACCCATTGCGCCACCTAATGCTTTTCCTAACGTTCCAGTAATGATATCTACACGATCCATGACATTGTGGTATTCAGGAACACCTCGTCCAGTTTTACCAATGAATCCTGCACTGTGACACTCATCTGTCATGACTAACGCGTCATATTTATCTGCTAAATCGCAAATCTCGTTCATCTTCGCAATGTCGCCATCCATGGAGAACACACCATCTGTCACGATGATTTTGAAGCGTTGTGCCGAAGCCGCTTTCAACTGTTCTTCCAAATCGGCCATGTCACTGTGCTTGTAGCGGTAACGTTGTGCTTTACACAAACGCACGCCGTCGATGATCGATGCGTGATTTAATTCGTCGGAAATAATTGCATCTTCTTCGGAAAACAAGGGTTCGAAAACGCCACCGTTCGCATCAAAAGCTGCAGCATATAAAATCGTGTCTTCTGTTCCGTAGAACTGTGCAATTTTCGCTTCGAGTGTTTTGTGAATATCTTGAGTTCCACAAATGAAACGTACGGAAGACATCCCAAAACCATGTGTATCCAACGCTAACTTCGCTGCTTCAACCACCTCTGGATGAGATGATAAACCCAAGTAGTTATTTGCACACATGATCACAACATCGTCGCCACTTTGAACGGTTACACGCGCTCCTTGTGGAGAAGTAATGATGCGTTCGCGTTTAAAAATTCCGCCAGCTTTGATTGTTTCTAATTCTGTTGTGAGGTGTTCTTTTAATTTTCCGTACATGCTTCCTTCATTTATTCCTGCAAATATAAGCTTTCTTGAAAATGAAATCGGAACAAACGGAAAATTCTGTTCACAGCCGAATGCTAAAAAACTTTCGCTTTTAATCCGAGTTGAATAGTACGTGGCATACCAGGGCGAACTCCTGCAGGACGCGCAGCTACAATGTATGTTTTATCCGTGATATTGGTCATACTTGCAAACAAGGAAACATTCTTCGCAACTTGGTACGTTGCACTTGCATCAAAAACAGTTACTTGAGGAATCAAATCAATCCCCGTTACCGCACCAGAACCAGCTACAGCGCGCATGTTGCTCGTGAATTTCATTCCAGCGTTTACCATCCATTTGTGGTATTCAAACGATAATCCCACGTTTAATTGATGTTGCGCAAGGTATGGTAATTGATCGCCTTTTCGCACCGTTCCCCAATCCTCAAACGTACTCACGAAATCACTTAAAAAACGTGCATCGGAATAGGTGTATGAAACAGTTAACGGAAGCGCAAATTTTTTATTCAACTTTTTAGCAATGTCAAACGAGCTGAACCATTCAATTCCTTGTGAGAATGATTTTCCACCGTTGAATAAATCACCTGTACCAGTTCCACCACCAGCAGCTAAATCAGCACCCAATAAATTACTGTAGGCATTGTAAAAAGCAACCACTTGCAATTGAAGTGCGTTTCGGAATAATTTCAATCCACCTTCGTAATTCACGCTTTCTTCTGGTTTTGAAGTTGCTTTAGCAGATGGCGGTGAAAATCCTTTGTGAACTCCAGCAAAGAATGCCCATTTTTCGGAAAGTTTGTAATCAACTGCAATTCCTGGAATGTATACGGAAACATCATTTTTTGAAATCACTAAATCTGTCCCAAGTCTATTCGGATCGTTTTTACCATAATCTTTTTCTTGCATTTGAATGATTTCGTTACGCAAACCAGCAGTCACTAGTATTTTTTTATATGTTGCTTTGTATTGAACATACGATGCTAATGCTTGAGCAGTTGCAATGCGGTTACTCTCGCGACCTAATTCACCTGCAACTGTTTGCATCATTACACCATTGACCATTTGGAATTTGTCTTCGTTTTGAAAACGGTCCATTCCATCTTGGTGAAAACGTATTCCTAAATCAATATCGTGCTTGATTTTATTAGATTTTAAATCGAAACCAATAACCGTTTGCACACCTTGTCCAAAATAAGAACGGTTGTTCCCTTTGACAAAAAGCGCATCCGTGTTAGCGCTCGTCTCACCGCGAACAATTGCTAAGTGAGAAGCATAAAGCGTTGGATTTTTTAGTATATCAGCAATTCCTTTTTTTACTCCTGCACTATCTTTCACCGCATCTAATTTATACCAGTTGCGTGTAAATTCATTTCTGTAAATAGTCGAGGTAATTGTTAACCATTTCTTCGCTTGCACAACGTGCATCGCACTTAATTGTGTTTGTTTGGTCGTCATGAGGTCTTTTTGAGAAGCTGCATAACGGTGAAACGGATTTGCTTCAAAATCGGACAAACTCAAGCCCAAGTAGGTATCGTTGGAAACTTCGTTATTGATTCCGGCTTTAAACGTAATCGATTGTTGCACTTTCGCAGTCTTCTTGCTCGAAAAGCGCAATTTCGCTAAGTAATCAGACTTGTTAAAACCAGTAGGTGCATTATTAGCTAAGTGCTTGAAACCATCTGAACCGTAATGAAATGCTTCGACAGAATAAGCAATTTGTCCATGGTTATTCCCAACGTACGCATGCAAATTTTTCCCGAAGAAACTTCCGCCGAGAGCTGTGAACTTTGCTGTAAACTGAGAAGGTAATTGTGTAGAAATCAAGTTGATTGCACCTCCAGTTGTGTATGGTCCGTATTTGATTTGTGCACTTCCTTTTAATATTTCAACCGCCTGCATACGTCCAACTGTTGGGAAATAATAAGCCGCTGAGGCTGAATATGGCGCAGGAGCTGTCAAAACGCCATCTTCCATGATGGTGATTTTTGTTGAACGTTCCACTCCTGCTCCACGCAAGCCAATATTTGGACGTAAACCAAAGCCATCCTCTTCCTGTAAATTAACGCCCGGAATACTTTTTAAAATACGGTTGATATCGGTGTAATTGAATTTTTGCAATTCTTTGGGAGAAATATAATAAGCTGAACCCGGTAAATCTTTCAATCCTTGTTCACCTCCCGTTAACGATACGTGTGTGATGACAACCTCTGGTATATCGAGCACTTTTTCCTGCATGAATACCGTTAATTTTGTTGTTTCATTTGATTTTACTCGAACAACTAATGAATATGTTTCAAACCCATCGTTCACAAAAAGTAATTTGTAGTCACCCGCTTCGATGGATGGAAAAACAAAATGACCTGTCACATCGGTAAATTGATACAAACCTGTTTTACCCAATTCAACGCGAACACCCGACAAGGGTTTTAAAGAGTTGTTATTGGATACAAGTCCATCGATTGAACCTGTTTGAGCAAAGCTTAGACTACCGATGAAGCAACTAAGTAAAATGAAAACACGAAAATTCATGTTGTTTTTTTCTGCAAAATTCAGCAGAAAGTAAGGATTGAACAATACCATAAAAAAGGTATATTAGAATAATTCTAAATAATAATCAGAGCGATTTCAAAAATTTAATCACAGCTTGACGATCACTTTTAGGAAGTTGTTTGAATTTATTTTTTGACGATTCTCCTTCACCACCGTGCCAAAGTATCGCTTCCAACAAACTGCGCGCACGACCATCATGTAAGAAGTTGGTATGACCGTTTACAACTTCTGTTAGGCCAATTCCCCACAATGGTGGTGTTCGCCATTCCGATCCAGTTGCTAAAAAATCGGGGCGATTATCTGCCAATCCAACCCCCATATCGTGTAATAACAAATCCGTGTACGGGAAGATTTTTTGATTCGATATTGCCGGAAAAACAACATCAACTTTTGTTTTTTGTTTGGGTGTATGACATTTTGCGCAATCAATTGCATTGAATAACTGCTGACCTCGAATCACTTCTGGATCTTTCACATTTCTTCGAGCAGGAACAGCTAATGAACGCATGTAAAAAGCAACAGCATGTAAAATACTATCTGCTAATTCAACATCATCATTTAACTGATCGTACTGTGTTTGTCCCCATGAAGATTCCGTTGGAAAAAGTGTATTTGTAATTCCCATATCTTGATTAAATGCTGCCGCTATTTGTTGCATCAAATTGGGTGTATTTGCTTTCCAACCAAAACGTCCCAAAACAGTTTTGTGCAATAGTACGTCCCAAACATAATTGGCACGACCAGAAATACCGTCGTTATTCGCATCGGTAGGATCAGCGTTTGCTAGGAGCATCCATTCTGGAATAGCTTCGAGCAATCCCAAACCAAATACTGGAGGCGCAATTCGAGGAGACATTAAAAACGGATCGGACGCATTCTGATATAAATTGATCAACGAAATTGTAGGTGTGCGTAATTCAAAGGATTCGCCATCAAAGAACAAACCCGTTTGGTATGCATAAATGATCGAAACATCACCTTCTGGAACATTTCCTGCTACAGCTTTTTGTTGAAATTGACCTCCAAACAGTGGCATTTCCATAGGACCGCCTGTTGCATCTTCACCAGCTTTACTAACGCGAATGAATAATGATTGCAATTGTTCACCAGCTTCTGGCGCTTTACCTCTTCCGTCTGAAATGTGGCAAGCAGCACAAGAAACTGCATTAAAAATCGGACCCAAACCACTATTTTTTGGTGCTGGAGCACTAACAAAAATTGCTTCAAAACCTTTGTCGCCTATTTCGTGTAACCAATTTTGCGCTGGTGTCATGCCTTGAAATGGTTGCCCAAAAGCGCCATTTCCTTGTATAAAGGTCGTTTGACTACCTCCTGCTAACCAATCTTGATCTTCAACGTATGCTTCTTGTTGGTGTTTGCGACACGAACTAATAAACAGCATTACTACAAGACCAATAAAAACTGAAAATAAAAGGATACGCTGTTTCATTAATTTGTTATTTTGGTTTGAATTAACGGCAATAATTTTAATTGAAGGATATCTTCTAATTCTTCAACAGCTGCTACAATTTGTGAAACTTGTTGTGTTTGCGTTGATAATGCTAGTCCAAAAGGAACGGTTATAGCATTCATACGTGCCAAACACAAAGCAATAGCTGTTTTAATTTCGTTATCCAACGAAAGGTTGTGTTGACGAACAAAGTCTTCCAATCCATATCCATTGATTACATACTTGCCCAGATAAACATTTTGTACACTGACAATATTGTTTTTGAAATCTGTCATTGAATTGGATGAATAGCGCGATTCTTCGAGACTTGGGTCTTGTAAAAGCAAAGGCTCACCAATTTTACCTGCAGCTAATTCGTCACAAATTCCAATGAGCGCATTTACCATCTCTTCGTAAACAGAACGGAATGTTGGATAAAACGGGTTATTCGTAGTTGGAGCTATAAAGGAATGGATATACGCAGTGTTGTTAGCTGTTTCCCATTGTGTAGCTAATTGACCCGTCAACATTTTTAGGTTTTTTGTCAAAGCCAATAAAAACTCGAATTGTCGAGGTGTGAAATCGGCAACATTGACCGCACCATTTACTCCCCATAACAAATACTCTATGGGATGAAACCCTTTCAACGCATCATCAAGTGCATCTATGTTGGCATCAACAGTAAAATCAAGATTTCCTGCTAATTCAACATCAATTGCTTGGTAATCAACCGGCCATGAATCAATACGTGGATCAATATTATCTGTTGCTACAGGTCCGTATATAAATCCTTCGGATTGTTCCCAAGCAGCGCGTGCTTTTTTCCAATAAAAGCGACATTTTTCAAGTAATTCAACACTCGGATTGGCAACAAACAATTGCACCGTTGTATGCAACGAGTCTGCTTCTAATGCTAAATCAGCATAAATCGCTTGGTTGACATTGGTTGCGATTGCTGCAACGACTGTGCTTGGTTCAACTTTTGCTCCGGTTGAAGTTGTACTTTTCTTGCAAGCAACTAGTGAACTCACCACTAGAAGGGTTAATAGGTATTTATTCATAATGTAATGTATACGAAATCATCTGTAACACGAACCGGAAATGTTTTCAAGGGTTTCAACGCTGGACTTTTTTTCACCGAACCGTCTAATGAAAAAGCGCTTCCATGAGCGTTGCAATGAAATCCAGATTTTGTTACAATTAGTGGATTTGGTTGGTGCGTACACTGCAATTCAAATGCTTGAAATTGAGAAGTTGCTTGTTGCACCAACACCAAATCAAATTCTCTTTTTTTTGAATGAACAATAACCAATTGGTTTTCAGCTGTAAACAAGTTGCGTTGAACTGGAATGAATCCATCTGTTGGTTCAACTGATAAATTAGGAAGCGTTGCACACGCGCTCACCACAGGGAGTAATGCACCAATTCCAACAACAGCTGCGCAAAGTGAACAAGCACTTTTGATAAATTCTCTTCTTTCGTTATTCATCTTAAAAACTGTAGCCTAAGCCAATGTTAATGGCATGTTGTTTTGTGAAATAAGGTAAGCCAACAGGATAAGGATCAACGACCAAATTAGGATTTTGATTTCCTGTTAAACGGTAAACATAATCTACTTTGACAATGACACCAGCAACTGGTAAAAAGCTAATACCTGTCACCAAATATTGTTGCTTCAAAGTTGGATTAACAACCCCATTTTCAGGTAATTTGGCATTCAAATCCAAGGTTTCATAGCGCGCAAAATAACGCATTTGTGCAGCATCTTTTTTCCAAAATGTATAGGCTACTTCTGCATAAGCTCCAAATGACTGCAAAGCGGTATTATTAGCATAAGCTTGATTAATTTTTGCTGCATCTGGAATGGTCATAAAAGTAGCTAACACTTTCGCATACCAACGCTTGTGTGTGTATTGTGCATTTATTTCAGTCAATGCTACAGGCGTACCAAATGCGCCTGCATTCAATTGCAAACTATCCGCTGCTCGTTTGGACAATCCTGCACTCCCTCCTAAATAAGCGGAAAATTGCAAACGGAAATTACCTATATATTGCAACAACGCTCCGGTCAATGCAAGAGAAGACGCGTTAGCATTTCTTCCTTCGAAACGACCTTCTCTTATCCCTGAACCATTAGTAAAACCAGCTGCATTCAAGCCATTTACCAACGCAAAAGAGTAATTCAAACCTGGGACTTTGTTGCTGTAACCATATATTCCAATTCCGATTTCACGCCAAGTGGATGGAATTACAAGTGTTTCTACTAGTGGTCGCGTTGCACCATTGTAGGTGTTTGGCAAATGATTCTCATTAATAATCCCAATTCGAGGAATAAAAAGTCCAGCCGTCAAATACGTTGAACGGTTCAAATTAAATTTGATGAATGCTTGTTCCATGGAAAATTCACCACTTCCTGCTCCACCTGTCAGTTTTGCGTTTTCGAGTTCCATTTCGGAGAAAAACGAAATTTTATTTGAGAATTTATGCCCTAAAAACAAGACAACTCGATCAACATTCGCTTCTGCATTTTCAGTTGTGACATTGTTGGTATATCGAAAACTACCATATCCAGATAAAACTGTTGCGTCGGGACGTGCAATCAAACCTGCAGTCAGTGAATCTTCTTTTGTCAATACTTGTGACCAGCTAGCTGTTGTTACGATGCAAGCGACAATTACTTTTCCAATTAATTTCATGAGACTCTTTTTTCTGGTTACAAAACTACATGACAGGTTTGCTTTGGACAATACCACGAAAAAGGTATAATAGAATGATTCTAAATAAAAACTGTTGATTGGAAGATTGGAATCCCGAAGCGTCGGGATGGAGGATTACAGGAAACATTTCGTTTTGTTGACTTCATGTGTTATTTAAAAAATTGAAAAACTGTAATACGTTAAATTACTAACACACAATTTATTATTCCAGGAAAAAGCTTATTTTTATTTCTAACTATGAAATCAAACTTATGAAAAAACTTGTGTTACTCCCCTTTTTTATTGTTTATGCTGTTGTTGTTTTAGCGCAAAACGGATTGAATTTTGATGGAGTTAATGATGTAGTCACAACTGGTTATGTTGGCGTTTCCGGAAACAATCCCCGTACGATAGAAGCTTGGATAAAAACGACTGGGAATTATAACGGTGGAACTGGTGGTACGCAAGGTGTTTTAGTTGATTGGGGACAAATGACACCCAATGGTAGTCGTTCAACCTTCAACATTTCGACGAATAATGCCATTCGTTTTGAAGTCGGCGGAAGTGGTGTTAATGGCGTAACTGCTGTGAACGATGGTTTGTGGCACCATGTTGCAGCAGTATATGATCCACTTGCAACTCCGAACACAAAATTGTATGTTGATGGTGTTTTGGATGTTTCTGGTAACATCACAATCGCAGTCAACACAGTTCAAATAATAAACGTAAAATTGGGTGAACGTTGTGATGGAATCAATCGTTTCAACGGAACAATGGACGAAGTACGCGTTTGGAATGTAGCCAGAACAGCTACTCAAATTCAAAACAGCATGAATAATCAACTATGTTCCGTAACTGACCCAACATTGAAACTTTATTTTCCTTTTAATCAAGGAACTGCAAATGGAGCTAATGCTACTATAAATACTGTAACTGATTTTAGTCCAACAGCAGCAAATGGAAACCTTACCAATTTTGGATTAAATGGTTCAACATCTAATTGGACTGTAGGAAAAACGCTTGGACAAGGTTTCTTTTCGTCCGCTATAACAGCCTATTCATGCGGCGTATATACTTGGCCCTTAAATAATCAGACATATACTACAAATGGGTATTTCAAAGCAGTTGTACCTAGTCTTCAGGGTTGTGATTCAATCGTGACGCTTCATCACTTTATTCTTCCTAAATACTTGATCACAACTACGCAAACAGCCTGCGAAAGTTATCAATGGGCTTCTAATGGCCAAACGTATACTAATTCTGGAATCTATTTTGATTCATTACTTTCTATCAACGGTTGTGACTCTGTCAGAAAATTAGTTTTAACTATCAAACAAAAAACTTACAGTACGTCAACTGTTTCAACGTGTGATCATGATTATCTCTGGTCGTTGAATGGTCAAGTATATCAGCAAAGCGGAACTTATATTGATACCATTACAAATGCGGTTGGCTGTGACTCAATCGCAACGTTGAACCTTACGTTATCTACCTTAGATACAACTGTTACGAATGCCTCTGGCATGTTAACTGCATCACAAGCTAATGCGGTTTATCAGTGGGTTAATTGTTTCGATTTTCTACCAATTCCAAACGCTACAAATCAAGATTTTGTTCCTGCAGTGAATGGTCAATATGCCGTGATTATTCAGCACGACAATTGTACCGATACTTCTCAATGTATTCAATATGCCTCAGTAGGAATAAACGAACAAGTAAACAGTACTGAATTTATTGCAACGCCAAATCCAAGTTCGGGTGAAATTCAACTACATTTTAATTCGCCTTTTACTGGCACTTTACGTTTGATTGACTTGAATGGAAAAGTACTTGAAACCTATAACTTAGAAGCAAGGGATAATCTATTAATAGAAACACATCAATTTGCAACTGGTATTGTGCTCTTGAATATTTTAAATGCTGATAAGAATAGCACACAGCGAATAATGATAAAGTAATTTATGCTAATTGTCATTTTGTAGGATTAGCTACTAGCAAAACAATACACCACTAAAAAAGGGCAACATCAACTGTTGCCCTCCAAATTATTATTAAGATTAAGTTTATTTCAATTCCGAAATCACATACTTACGCAACAAGATAAATTCTTGATCTGTGATATTAGCCTCTTTGTATTTGTTCGCTTTTTCAACCATTTCTGGTAAAATGTGATCCCATTTTTGCATGCTGTAGCGCGCTGGTTCCTCGAAACCATGACAAGTTATGCATTGTTTTGCATACAATGCTTTCCCAACTCCCAATTCTTCAGCTGTTGTTCCTGGATAAACGACTTGAACTTTTTCCAACGGCGTTAATTCTTTTACGGGAGCAGCAGTTTTAGGAGTTTGACATGCTGCTAAAAATATGGTTGCTGCGAATAGTGCTTTTTTCATGTTTTTCTATTTGATGGGTAAATATAATGAAATTCTTGCTCGCTCCACTAAATAAAAACAATAGAAAACTACATTAAAAACCACTGTTACAACAAAAAGAAAGAATGTTGCATTTATTTCTAAGTTTTTTATTTACAATAACTTATGAACTTTTTACCGCATCAACTGTTTGGTTAAAAATGGTTGGTGTGAAATCTTCATCCATACATACTCACGCTAATTGAAAACGCATGCCAACTGACAACACGTTCGAAAAAGTAGACTATCTCTTTGTAGGAGGAGGCGCATCTGCAACATTACTGCTGTTGAGTATGAAAAAAAACGGATTGTTAAACGGCAAAGAAATCGTCGTAATAGATCCTGATGATAAATCAAAAAACGATAAAACATTTTGTTTTTGGACGTCAAGAGAGGAACAACAAACGCTCCTTTGTGCACCTATCATCAGTCACGAGTGGACCATTTTCGGGGACACAACGGGAAAATTGAACAAGGAGAAGAGCTGACTTAATCTGGTTCGGAGAAGTTGCGAAATTAGCACAATCAGCTGGCCCACAAGTTGCGAAAGCGACTAAAATACTAGCTTGGTTTGTATTAGTTGGATGGGCAATTTATCCATTAGGTTACATCTTAGGAACTCCAGGTGGATTGTTTGGTTTGAAATTAGTAGCTAATCCTGCTGATGCGCACAAAGCAATGGACATCGTTTATAATATTGCTGATGCAATCAACAAAATTGGATTTGGTTTAGTTATCTATGCTTTAAGCAGAAAAGAAGACTAAGACTTCCGGTTGTTAAAGCCTTTAAGGTGAGTAAGACATTGTTTTACTCACCTTTTTTTTGAGTGCGCATTTCATACACTATCCATACAGTATATACGCTTAACCTTGGGGTGATCTTGGGTCTTTCTTTCAATTTTAATTCGTTCGTTTTGTTGTGATTTGATAAGTTGTTGCCATCGTTTCATAATCAATTCAAAATCGAAGGAAGAACAAGCTAACTCTTTCAAATAAAATCACTAAAATTGATGCGAATTACACAACACATCGCCCACATGCAAAAAACAGTATTGCTTTTCGTTTCCTTGTTCGTTTGTTCACTTGTTTTTGCGCAGAACAAAAAACAACAAATCGAAATATTGACTTTGCGCATCGATAGTATATCGGCTGTTTTACAAGCAGAACGCGCGGCATCTGACCTCAAAATAAGTGAATTGACTACCTCTATCGAAAGCTTGAACAAACGAGTAGCAGACTTGAACAAAGAGTTGGCAACTGCCAAACAGCAACAACTTGTTACTACGCAACAATTAACAGCAGCGACATCACGTAATGCGGAATACGAAAAAGTCCTTGCACTTAAAAACGACACCATCAAACAACTCAAAGCGCCACCGAGTTTGAAACGAAAAACGCTCACTTCGTTGGTTGGCACATACCCTCTGATGGCTATTTCTGCCTCAGCAGGTGCCAATACGCTCTTGGATTTTTACAAAGAAAATGGTAAATGGAAAGCAGATGGTTCGTCGATTCACGAAGGCACACGCGAGGGATTTGACATTGAATTGATCCAAGATGATTACGACAAACTCGCATCGTATACTATCACGGTTCAAGCAGATTTGACTGTTGTTATCGCTTGTAAAAACAAACCCTACTTCACCATTCCGTTCAACGACAACGGCATCTTATTCGACCTCAATACAGCAAACGACTACTTGATGCTTCCGCCAAACCTGAGCGAAACCACCACTTTTCAAGCGGACAAACTCTTTTTATTTGCAACAGATAAAATCACAGAAGCAGTTTCGAGCGAATTGACTGTCAATGAAATGTACATTGGCAATGCTGCTTACCTGTTCTTCGATAGCAAAGAAAAGACGTTTGAACTCTTCTTTTTCAACGGCGACCCAACGAGTTTTGTGTTTCGGTGAGGGGATTATTGAGTGATATTCTGAATTAAAAGTCGAAAAACAGGGTTTTTATCTATTTTTGCCCAAAAACAGCCCAAAATGGAAAGTGATTACTCACAGTTATTGATTGATATTCAACGGAAATCAAACATTAACATTTCAAAAGTTCGCGACGTAAAATTTTTAAAAGAAGAGATTGAAACTACCATTGATGCGAAAATAGGTTTCAATACTTTACGAAGACTTTTTGGTTTTTTGGAAAGTAACTCTCCCTCCAAAACAACGTTAAATCGCCTTTCGAACTACTTGGGCTACAACTCGTTTTCCAATTACCTGAATAACAAAACGAATTACAACGATTGGTATTTTCAGCAATATTTATTGCAGCTGCGCAAGGAAAAACTCATTACGCAAAATGCTATCGACACAATTAATAGCGGGATAAGTAATGAAAATAATCTTATTTATCTGGCTTATTTCATCAGTTTTAAATTAGAAAAAGGGGAAATTACAACTTTAACAAAACTCTTTTCAAGTTTAAATTTTGAGTCTATAAACGGCACACAGCTGCAAAAGTTTGGATTAATTATTGCAACAAGTTTGGAATTACTTTCTGAAAAGAAAGCGTTGAAAATTTATGAATCCCTTATTGGCTATGCTAATTTTAGAGAAGTTGTTTTATTATTGCATATTGACTATTCAAATCTGCATGATCGGTATTCTCGTTTGTTAGCTCTCCTGCATCCAAAAAATTCTCATACTTCGGAACTATTTTTTGTTTCACTCATGGCAAAATACAGATCGTATTATATCGATATGATTGATCCAAAAGGCATATCTTCCATGCCTAAACCAATTGATTTTGATAATTATTTTGTCACATTAAAAGGAAGGTATTATGGTGTTTGCTTGCTTTTTGAATTCGAAACGTTCAAAAAAATCAAAGTAGAACTATTGAATGCATGCCAAACAAATAAAATCAGTTATTTCTTGATTGAGGTTATTCCTGCCTTAATTATCAAGGAATATTATGATTTTTTGAACGAAATACTAGAAAAGTATTACGAAGATGTCTTTGATGGAGATGTTTGGTCATCGGAAACTTCAAATGCCATTTATTTAATTGGACTTGCCAATAGCAATTGGCACAAAAGCAACCTCATCAGCGCACATCGCAATTTGGATTTAGTGGAATTGAACAAAGTAGAAATTGGTTATGTTGCTTATGTTTCACTTTTTTATCAATTGACTTTGATGAAAATTAGCCATTCAGAAAACGATCAAGCCTTAAACAACATAGCTTTCAGCGAGTTAAAAAAATTGATAGATAAAACGCACTTTTATCGATTTGGGTTACTTGCTGAAAAGTACATCATTTGAAGTTAACCATGTTCAATTTGGGCTAACTATGGGCTGTGCGACCCGAATCATCTGAGTACTTTCACCAGATCACAGCACAACTATGAAACGATTTATTCGATTACTAATATATTTCCAATTTTTTCAATCGTTTTCTGCCTTCGGGCAAGTTACCTTTGCGAACGAACTTTTCGGAAGTGCAGGTTCGACATTCTCCAACAGCACTTGTCACCTCAGTTTTTCGGTTGGAGAAACTGTAACAAACAGTTTTCAATCGGCTAATTTATTGGTCACACAAGGCTTTCAACAGCCAATGAAATGGAAAACAACTAGTTTGTCACTAACGGACTATGCTTCTAGTGGTGTTGCCATTTATCCCAATCCATTTTTATCGACTATCACGATTCTGAATGAAAATAATTTACAATTTGATTGTACGCTTTACGATATCACCAACCGGCTGATTGCAGCTTTCACTATCAATGAGCACATTCACTCGTATGATTTATCCTCATTACCTGCTGGTACCTATCAGTTGGTATTCGTCACCAACACTGACAATCTTTTCACTTTTCCATTAATAAAAATCAATTAATCGATGAAAAAAATAATACTCATTGCCAGCTTGTTTTGTGCGTTTTTATTGCAAGCGCAAGCGCCTCAAGGCATCAATTACCAGGCAGTTATCAGAAACCCAACTGGTGCAACTGTAAACAATTCAAGCATTACGTTACAGTTAAACATCCTTCAAAATAATGCGACAGGAAACAGTGTTTATTTGGAGAAACATGCACCGACCACATCCAACATTGGACTCGTAAACGTTGTGATTGGTCAAGGCACCGTCATTTCTGGATCTTTTCCTACTATTGATTGGTCGCAAGGTCCCTATTTTATTGAAATGGGAATCGATGTAAACGGCGGATCTAATTTCACGATACTTGGTACGCAACAGTTAATGAGTGTACCGTATGCTTTGTATGCTGAAACAGCTGGGAATCCTGGCCCGCAAGGTCCGATTGGATTAACTGGGCCTTCGGGAGCCTCAGGCCCCGCAGGTGCAACTGGATTAAACACGCTTGTAAAAACAACGAATATTTCAGCAGGAGTTAACTGTTCAAATGGGGGTTACATCTTAGAATATGGATTAGACAACAACAACAATAGTATATTAGACCTTGCTGAAATAAATCCTAGCTTAACTAAATACATCTGTAATGGCGTCGATGGAGCGACTGGAGCAACTGGTCCGCAAGGACCAATTGGGTTAACTGGGCCTTCGGGAGCCTCAGGCCCCGCAGGAGCTACTGGAGCTACAGGGCCACAAGGTCCGATTGGGTTGACAGGTGCGACTGGTCCGCAAGGTCCAATTGGTTTGACGGGTGCAACAGGATTAACGGGTGCAACGGGTGCAACAGGATTAACTGGGCCCGCAGGTGCAACAGGACCGATTGGTTTGACAGGTGCAACTGGTCCGCAAGGTCCGATTGGGTTGACAGGTGCAACTGGTCCGCAAGGTCCAATTGGATTGACTGGTGCAACAGGATTAACGGGTGCAACAGGACCCGCAGGTGCAACAGGACCCGCAGGTGCAACAGGACCCGCAGGTGCAACTGGTCCACAAGGTCCGATTGGTTTGACAGGATTAACTGGAGCCACAGGCCCAGCAGGAGCAACTGGTCCACAAGGTCCGATTGGTTTGACGGGTGCAACTGGCGCAACTGGTCTACAAGGTCCACAAGGTCCGATTGGGTTGACAGGTGCAACGGGATTGACTGGTGCAACTGGATTAACTGGGCCTTCGGGAGCCTCAGGCCCCGCAGGTGCAACTGGTCCACAAGGTCCGATTGGTTTGACGGGTGCAACGGGATTGACTGGTGCAACTGGATTAACTGGATCGCAAGGTCCGCAAGGACCGATTGGTTTAACGGGTGCAACTGGCGCAACTGGTCCACAAGGTCCGATTGGATTGACAGGTGCAACTGGAGCAACGGGTCCGCAAGGTCCGACTGGTTTGACGGGAGCATCTGGTCCGCAAGGTCCGATTGGATTGACAGGTGCAACTGGAGCAACTGGTCCGCAAGGACCGATTGGTTTGACAGGTGCGACTGGAGCAACTGGTCCGCAAGGACCGATTGGTTTGACAGGTGCAACTGGTCCGCAAGGACCGATTGGTTTGACAGGTGCAACAGGATTAACTGGTCCACAAGGTCCGATTGGTTTGACGGGCGCAACGGGATTGACAGGTGCAACAGGTCCGCAGGGTCCGATTGGTTTGACAGGTGCAACAGGATTAACTGGTCCGCAAGGTCCGATTGGATTGACAGGTACAACTGGATTAACAGGAGCATCAGGTCCCGCAGGAGCAACTGGTCCGCAAGGTCCGATTGGATTGACAGGTGCAACTGGAGCAACGGGTCCGCAAGGTCCAACTGGTTTGACAGGAGCGACTGGAGCGACTGGAGCGACTGGAGCCACAGGCCCAGCAGGAGTTAATGGCAATCAAAATATTCCTTTATTGTATCCCAATGAATACACTAATATTTCAGGTTTTAATTTTGGGGAATTGGTATATGATGTTCAAAGTGGAAAATTAAAATTAGCTGTACCAGGTTCCAATGGATCTCAAAAATTATTTACTACCAATCCCACAACCTGCCCAACAACGGTTGATGATGGATGCGATTCTTATAACATCACATTTAATGTAATTGACACGATGATTTTCTCTAGCACATCAACTGGTTTGCCAATATATTTATCGTTTGATGGGTATTGCACCAATAATACCTATGGTTGTTGTTATAGTATTTCACATAAGTTATTTGAAGTCCCCTTCAACAGTCCAAATTTTACCGAAGGAGTTGAAATTGGATGGAGCGCTTTACTTGTTCCAACTAAAAAATATAGAATTAAAATTTCCGGAAATTGTGCTAGCGTTCCTCAACCTAGTGGTTGTTTGAAAATTGGCGCTTTACCAACTGTTGATAATAGCTTGATTTCAAATGCTGTTTTTTGGAAAAGTGATGGATCTTATGGTGGTACATCCGTTAATTCAATAACTACCACATTTCCTGTTTTTTCATTTCTAGGAGGATTTGTCTTGTCCAGCCCTCCAATCCTAACATGGAAAATCATTAATTAAAAAAAGGGGATTTCATTTTTTAATTCATTTTACGAATATAAACCATCCACCAAATCAAACAACCAACTTCAGCAGGAGTTGGTTGTTTTTTTGTGTCTTTTTCATAACTATTGGAGCCCTACTCCCCGCAACTTTTCAGCTCATAGCCCATAGAGGTTGCGGCTTCCATCAACTCCTCTGATTCATGCTGTAAATGACTTAATTTCTTCCAATCTTCTTCTTCAATCACTGATAAACCGAAGTACTTTTTATACGGTTGGCAACGACTACAAAATCCTGGGGTGAGCCAAATTCCCGGTAAGCCTGGTGGCTGACTCCAATATTCCAATTGGCCAGTTGTTGGATTGATGCGACTTTTCCGCTGTAATTGTTGTTCTTGCGCCAAACGTTGGTAGTATTCAAGGATTTCTGGGTCTATTTCTTCGTTGTTGGGCATTTGTTTTAAAATTGGAAATTATTAGGAGGATAAACTTTTCACCTCTTTCCCCAACACCGTCAACAAATACCGCTGTTTCGGATGGTTTGGATTATCAGGGTATTTCAGTTTGATCAATCCTTCCTTCAATGCAGGATCCAAGTAGTTTTTGCGGAAATTTTTAATATCCTTTAATCCAAGAATTCCTTTTATTTCATCTCTACTCATCTCACCTTCAAGCACTTTCAATAAATTCTGAACATCTACCGAACTTGGTGGGTACTTGTGGGGTACTTGTGGGGTACTTAGTCGGTACTTGGTCGGTACTTGGTCGGTACTTGGTCGGTAGAGTATGGTTGTGAAATCCTCATTTTGAGCAAAAACAGGCTCTTTCAGGTTGTTTTCTGCTGCAATCCGCAAAATATCAGCAGTACCTGTACCCATTCTTTCAATATACCCTTTTAAGTACATCCGTTCGGCTAAAAACGGATTTATAGGTAGTTCGTTTGCTTTCATGGGTTGTTGGTTATTTTTGAAAATTGATTTTAACTTGTTTTTTTCTTTTTAACAGTTGTTTTTTTCTTGGTCACTTTATTACTCATTAAAACAGCAGTCGAATCAAAGTTTTTCCAAAAATCTTTATCTATTGAGTACTTTATTCCTAAACCATTTTTTAGCATTTGACGAGATAGTTCTGTACCATCCCAACATGCAAACGAAATTGATTTATCCTGCGAATCTCTTAGTTTATCAATAAATGAATCTGGATATCTACCTGTAGTAATAAATAAACCAGTCAATCTAGAATATCTATTTTTTTTTAGCGAACCATTTAAAGCACCTACAAATTGATCAGCATATTCTCTTCCAACTGTTTTATTAAACTTCTTAACTTGAACATAAATTGCTTCGCGTTTATTTGTGGAATCAATTTTATGACCCTTTACATCTATTCCTAAATCACCAGATTTTTTTGTTACTTCAAATTCAAATTCCGAATAAATTTTTTCTAATAAATTAGAAACAAGAACTTCTAATTTGTAAGGATCTACTTTTTTTAGATTATTCAATTTATATTCGATAGCTTTTTCATAGTCCACATCACACCAATCCCATTGATTAGATGATTCTTTAACTGAATAGATGCTTTCTTCTTCCTTAAGTATGTATTTTTTATCAGACAATTGAAGAATAGATTTAGTCCATTCTTTTGTATCTATAGCTTCTTTAAACGTAACACCTCTAAACCTAATTTTAGAGGAATGTCGTTTGTCGTTTTCTCCTATTTTTTTTTTCAACCTACCTACTATACCTGAAGTAATTTCCAATTCTGACAAAGGTTTTTTTGCATCCTTCAATTTTGAAATAGCGGCTTCAATTACTTTGTTTAAATATTCTTTATCTTTCATTTTATTGATTTTAACTTACCCCACCATTGGCCAATCCTTAAACTGACCTTCGGCTTGTTCGATTACTTCTTTTAATAAATTGTCCAATTCGGAGAAGGGAACGATTCCTTTTAATTCTTTTTTGACAGCTAATCGAATGGCTGCTTTTGCATCTTCCTTTTTCGTCCAATCGAGTTGCAGGTTCTTTTTTACGCTGGCTACCACATTGTGTACTAAATCTTGAATTGGACCCTGCTTATTGATTAAACTTTCTTTTGCGGAAAGTAAATCGTAAAAAGCCAATTCTTCTTCGTCTAAGCCAAGTTCTTTTCTGCGCTTGTCTTCGTTGCGGAATTCGTTGGCAAGGTCAATTAAGTGCTTGATGGTTGCAATCGAATCCATACTGTTTTTGTGGTATTGACTCAAAACTTTATCCAATTCGTCTTTCAACGTTGTAGCTTTGCGACGGTTTTTCAATTGACGAATACGGATTTCATCGTTTAAGATACGTCGTAACAATTCTATTTTGATGTTTTCATCGCCTTTTTCTTTCACAATTGCTTGAAACTTGTCATCGACTATTGATATGTCAATTTTCTCTAAATTGTACATTTGAGCCAAATCGACGATGGTATTTGCGCCAACAGAACGATTGATTAAATCGCGAATGACTTCCACTTTTGAACGTTCGATTCCTGGAGGAAATTTTATCTTGCGAACGGCTTGGCGGATTTTCTGTAAAATACTTACATCGTCTAATATATCCCAAATTCTTGGGTCAGAACTTGTCATAGCGACCAGTTCACTCAATTTCTTTTCTTCTTTTAAATAGGCATCCGTTGATTCATCGTTTTTCAAAATATCATTGACTATTTTGTTCGACCATTTGATCATTTCTGATGACGAATTTTTTTTCAATGAATCAATTTCAAATCCACCAATTAATTCTTTACAAGTACCCAATTGCTCTAAGCACATTTCAACTGCGGTTTCCAATTCAAACGTTGGTTCACCTTCGCCTCCTCCTGCTGTATATTTCTTGGTTGCTTCTGCTAAAAATCCTGATATTCCAATGAAATCAACAACCAAACCAGATGGCTTGCTTTCAAAAACTCGGTTTACTCGTGCAATTGCTTGCATTAAGTTGTGGCCTTTCATGACTTTGTCCACATACATGGTATGAATACATGGCGCATCAAATCCTGTTAGCCACATGTCACGCACAATAACAATTTGCAAGGGGTCTTCTGGCGTTCTGAAACGTTTCTTAATACCTTCCATGGCTTCTTTCGTGCGGATATGAGGATTCCATTCCACAGGATCTTTTGAAATGTTACCTGTCATGATAACCGCAACTTCTGGACAATTGGGTAAAGCGGTTAATGCGTCATACATCTTTACACAATTGCGGCGACTCATGCACACAACCATTGCTTTTCCATCCAAGGTTTCGATGCGTGCGTTGTAATGCGTTAAAATTTCTTTGGCAATTGTTGCCACACGATCTGCTGAACCAGCTGCATCTTCGATAGCGGCCCAAACAATATTTTTAGTTGCTTCTTCTTCTTCGCGGATATCTTCTAAATCTTTTAGAAATTTAGCTTTTATATTCAACGGAACCATTTTTGGTTCGTAATAAATCGGAACGGTTGCACCATCTTCAACAGCTTGTTTGATGTCGTAAGTATGGATTGTTTTACCAAAAACTAATTCTGTATCGGCCTCTTTTCCGTCAACTGGCGTTCCTGTAAATCCAAGAAAGGATGCGTTGGGCAACGCACGTCGTAAGTTTTGCGCATAACCGCCTTCGTTGAATCCATATTGTGTGCGGTGTGCTTCATCTGCTAAAACGATGACGTTGTAGCGTTCGGATAGGATTGGGTGAACATTTTCGGGGGCTTCGAGTGCCTCAGTCCCCGAAGACTTTGAATCAGTCCCCGAAGTGTTTTTCTTTAGTCTAAACTTTTCAATCGTTGTGAATATTACACCACCACCATCAGAGCTTAGCAATGCACGCAAATCATCGGTTGATTCGGCGTGTTTTACTTCGCCTACTAAATCTTTGCACAACACAAAAGATTCATACAACTGCTGATCCAAATCATTGCGGTCTACTTGGATTACAATGGTTGGGTTTTTCATTTCGGGCAACTGGCGTAATATACCAGTAAGAATCGCCATAGAAATACTTTTTCCAGAACCTTGTGTGTGCCAAATAACGCCCAAACGACCTTCGCCGATTGGTTTTATATTTTCTGTGGCGCTTTTTACAGCAGCAGAGATTCCCCAATATTGATGGTATTTCGCACCTTTTTTGATGATTTTTCCGTTGTGGTCTTCGTGGAAAATATAATTCTTGATGTAATTCAATAAGGTTGCTTTTGGAAACAAGCCATTTATCATGGTTTCCAATTGCAAATCTTGGTCTTGTTCTAAGTTGACACCGTTGGTACTTTTCCAAGGAGCAAACCATTTTAGCGAAGCATTGTACATGCCGTGCAGCGCTTCTTGTCCATCCGAAATAACGGTGAATGTATTGTAATCAAACAATTGGGCAATGTCTAAAGCGTAGTGCGCCAATTGTGTATGTGCATTTTCAACGCCCACTTCTTGGTCAAACATGTTTTTGAATTCAAAAACAACCAAGGGCAAGCCATTGATGAAGATAATTAAATCGGGAATACGTCTATTTTTTCCTAAAATGACTACTTGATTGGAACAAATAAAGCTGTTAAGCTCAGGTGCATCGTAATTGATTGGGTAAATGTGTTTTGCTTTTTCTTTGCCGTCTGCATCTTTCCACGTTACAGAAATACCCTTGGATAATTTTAAATGAAACTCACGGTTGCGGTAATGCAAATCCATTCCTGTTTGTTGCGTGAATTGCGCAAGTGCTTCGTTCACCGCTGTTGCAGGCAATTCTGGATATGTTTTTGTGAGATATGAAAGCAATTCATCCTCCAACACCACTTTCTTCAAATCGCGTTGCAAACCATTGCCAGGTTGATAAGTATAACCAAGATTTTCCAACCATTCAATGGCTGCTTTTTCTATTGTGGATTCAAGTAGATTTGTCATGGGTTTATTTTGTGCAGCCAGCCTCTATTAGTTGCATGTTTTTTAAGAATCTTGGCTTTACTTTTTCGTTGTCCATTTGATGTTATTTTCGTGTAGTCAATATATGCATGTCCATCAAACGGTAAGTTGTCTTCCGCTGCATCTAAGCCTGCATTTTGAACCTCTAACATAGTTACTGCCAATACACCAATTGACGAATAATTTTTTGTAAAATGATCAAAAGCTTCTTTCGCAGAAAATTTATCACCATTGTAAACGGATAATTTTCCATCATCTTTTGGAGTAGGATTAAATACAACAGATGTGATTTCAAATGCTTGTGATGAAACAGCTGAATTTTGAATGAATGATGGGTGAATTTGACGGAGTAGTAAAGTAGATTGATGCATTAAATTAAATATAAATTAATCAAAGAAATTAGTTTCGTCCAGTTAGTTTCTAAATTTAAATCAAGTTGTTCATTTTCATTTTTTTCATTTTCAAACGAAAAAGCATGAAAATCTGACATCATATTTTCTAAATCAACTGTTAAAGAAAGGTCGTGTAAATCATTTACCCACTCCAATTGAACTTTACCATCAACAGTTGGGTATACCATTGGATTTGGGAGCTCATTGGGATAAAAGGAATTAAACAATTCTACTAATCGACTTAGTTGATTTTTATTAAAACTTTTACCATCTCCGTAATACCATCCATTTCTCAAGGAAACAATATGTTCAAAGCGCACTTCAATATCGTCAGCATCTAATAAATCTATGTGGTCTATATTATTAATCATGGTAATATGATTCGTTCGATTAAATTGTGCCACACTTTTCATTTTCACAAAACTTCCAAGTTCAAATTCATCGAATGCTTTGAAAATAGTGTCTTTATGTTCTGGTTGAATTGTAATGCCAGAAATTTTTATGCTGCCATTTTGAATAGAAAAAGTTTGTTTCACTTTATCTAATTCTGTAATTTGAACTATCAAGATCGTATTTTCAGAAAACTCTGTGTTTTGATCGTTCGATAATAAAATTCGTCGTCGTGTTTGCTTATTTAATTCTGCTTTAAAATCAGTTGAATTTGGTTGAAACTCGATTGATTCGTCTTCTAATAAGTTTTTACCTATGCGGTTGAAATACGAAATAAAACGTGGAGCAAGCTCTATGACATCGTCTTTTTCTGCTTGCTTTAATGCCGTTAAAAAAGATTCTTTTGCTTGTTCGAAATAAGTTAATGTTGGATCCGAAGTAGCAAACAAACCATTAGCTATGAGCGCAGAAGACAAAACAAAACCAGTAATTACACTTCCATCAGCTATTGTTGCTAAATTTAAAGATATTCCATCTGAAAAACCTCTTGGAACTCGTTTTCGGTCAGGGTGAGCATCCAAATATTTTTGCTTTGCTAATTCAATAATAAACTCTTCCAATGCGGCAAAATCACTCAAGAGTTCCACAGGTAAAGTATGTGCGTCAAAACGTTTACCTGTTAATCTTGGTTGAAAAAAAACATCACTCATTATAGCTCACTTTTTTGTTCTCTACGAATATAAAAATATTACGTTACAATTTTTTAATAATTCGCAGTTTTGTTGCAGCATGTAAAATGACAACTCGAAACAGCAAGTCAACCACAGTTTTTTTGCTCATCGATTCAAGGAGATTTGTCATGCCAATTGCTTTTAGTTTTTTTCAAGGTCTTTCACCCGAATTTCACCACTGATTAGTTTTGAAAGTAGTGTGTCCCTAACAGATTTTAGGGATTGATTTTCCTTGTAAAAGGAATATACTTCTTGAACTAAGGGGGCAACATTGATGTGCCATGATTGAATAACATTTTCAGGAGGCGCAATAATATCAATTCTATTTAAATCAGACAATTTAATACTTGGTTGTGCGGTTCTAATTACATACCTTTCAAATTGTTCTAAAAAAGATTTTGATTCAAATGAACAGCGGAGAAAAATTGATGGAATATTTGATTTCGTTCTTATTCCTACAATATTTTGAGCAACACCAACACCATCATTTTCATACATCAATGCCCAGTTTGGAATGCTTCCAACTGTAGCAAATAATATATCCATAAATTCTGGATGCCCTTTTCTGAACCATTTTGGATTTTTGAAAATTTCTTCTGTTACGTATTTGGCTTTGTTTTCTTTAAAATTATCTGGGAATAGTTTTTCTCTGTTTAATTGATATGTTTCAAATAATAAATATTTGGTTTTAATAACTGAAAGAGGAGGGGTTTTTCCTCTATTATCAATTATCTTTTCGATAAAACAATCAAATTTCTTCACCTCCCAACCTTTCGGAATCATTCCCAATTCACTTTCTACAAACTCACCGTCTTTGAATGGTCCAAAATCTACGAACCAATGTTTGTACAAGGCCATTGCCATTTCTTCTAATGTTTTGTTCATTTGAAGATTGAGTTCGATTTTGTCATCTAGCGCAGAGAGGATGGAGGCGATGGCGGTTTGTTCGGGGAGTGGTGGGACTAAAAAATTAATTCTTTCAAATGTTGCTAAGTTGATATTGTCTTGAACCGATCCAATCGAATGAGACTGAATCTGTTTGCGAAAAAATTGCATTAAATATTCTATGAAATCAATATCGCATTTTTCTTCATCTGCAATAAAACCAATAATACTATCTGGGAAACATGCAGGATAATTCAGGATGGTTGTTTCGGCTATATTCGCGGCAATTGTAATACACATTGTATCTTTTGGCCATAATTTGCTTTGTGCCAAACCATCCTCGGAATAAGTTTGAGAATGATTATTTAATCTATGATTGGCTGCTTTTACATCACCTGTTTGTATAAAAGGATATTTACCCCCATACAAGTGTGCCGCATCCCTTGGGCGGTGTTTCGATTTTCCCCTAGCAATTGTGCCAAGTTCAGTTAGTTTGTATGATTTCCAGTTTTTTGGCATTTAGTCCCTTCCTAATTTTAGTTGGTAATCATTTTTAGAATACAGATTACATTTAATAATTCTGTTTCTCGGAATAAAATTCCAAGCATCTTTGTAAAAAGAAATTTCATGATCACTTAATTCTGGATCTAGTAATATTTCAGAAATAAGGTCCTGCAAATTAGGTATATCTAAACTTATAACTTTTGGTATAGCTTTTCTTTGGGTAAATTTTGAATGACCATCAAAAATCAAGCGTATTTCTTTTTCAAATGTATAGGCATATCTTTTTACAAGCAAAGTTTTGACTTGATCGTGGACATTGACGAGATTAATTGTTTTCTCAAACCTGTATCCGTTCATGAAAAGATCTTTCATGTCTTCAAAGTTTAAATATACCATTCTACCTAAATAAAACGAGTTTGAATCAAAAGAATCAGAATTATTTTCAATAAGTCTTCTCAAAGCTCCAACTTTGATTTTTAACCTTACCAATTTTTCGCCAAATCCATAAGTTTTCCACATTGATTCAGATGTGTCATTTATCGTAAAACATTGAGCAAAAAATCTATTTTTAAAGGGAGTATCGACGTATCTATCTTCTTGCCATACTTTTGCATTAAAAAAAGGACTTTCAAGAGGGTCTTTCCACAAAGATGGGTTGAGAAGATCAATTTTGTTTGAGGAAATTATTTTCCACATTTGACTAATCGTGATGTATCGATATAATGTGACATCATCGACATTATCTTGTTCAACTTTAATTTTTAATTTTCTTTCTTCTTTTCCCCTTTGATACCATTTGAAGTCATTATAGTGAATGGAAATTCTTTTCGGATTTTCCCGAGCAACTCTTCCAAAATATTCTTCAAGAGTATCTAATTCGTTATTTAACCAAATATGCATGTAACTTTATTAACAAATTAATTTCCTTCATTTTTAACTTGTTCCCAAGCTTTTCTTAAAACAATCTGACTTTTTTCAATTAAAATATCAATGTTTAAATTAATAGTAGATTTTTTTGTTTCTATCTCCTGTAAAACATTCTTAATGTAATCATTCATAGAATTTATTAATTCTTTATGCTCTATAACATTTGGATTTAGTAGTAATTTTACTTGACTAAAAGTTTGAATATAATCAGTTAAGAGAATTTGTAATTTTTTTTCTTTTTCGTTATTTTCTTTTTTTTGATCAATTCTTAGATTTTCTTTTAGTTTAAAATCAACTAAAAAAGGATTAATTTCTTTAAAAAGAGAACCAATCTCAAAGTTCAAATAAATTAACTTACTAAGTAGGGGTCTTAACTCTTCAATCCATTTAATTCTCGCTTCAGAAATAGATAGTGATTTTAAATGTCTCTGACTAGCTCTAGCTTGCCAAACAGAAATACCTAAAGAGGCTAAAACGGTTATTCCTGCAATAATACCCGATGAATATTTATCCCAGAAATCTGATTTATTTTGTTGTAAATCTTTTAAGTTTTTTAATTGAACTTCAATTTTTTGAACATTTCCAGCTTTGAAAGATTGAACAAATCCTAGTGCGAAAAAGAAAACTATAATATATTTTAATTTCATATCCTCTCAAAATTCATTTTAATCCTTTCCTGCAATTCATTCCCTTTCTCAAACTGCTCCAATAACTGCGCTTGCAAACGCGCCATTTTTTCTTCAAAAGGTTCGCTGTCTTCTTCCGCAGCTTCGGTTCCAACATAAATTCCTGGCGTTAACTTAAAATCTTGTGCGCGCACTTCTTCAAGTGTTGCTGCTTTGCAGAAGCCGTCGATGTTTTGGTAAGCTCTGGCTTCGAGTGCCTCAGCCGTCGCGAGTGCCTCAGCCGTCGCGTGAACCTCAGCCGTCGATAAGTTGCGCCATGCTTGGTAGGTCGTAGCTATTTTTTCAACGTCTTCGTCGGTGAATACACGCAGTTTACGGCTTGCCATGGTTCCCATTTTGGAAGCGTCCAAAAATAAAATTTCATTGGTGCGTTCGCGGTGGGTGCCGTCTTTTCCATCACGGTTTTTACTCAAAATAAAAATACATGCAGGTATTCCTGTTGTTAAGAATAATTTGTCTGGTAAACGCACAATCGCATCAATCATACTGTTTTCCACCATGTATTGGCGCACGTTTTTCTCGCCTTTGGTATTGGAGGTCATTGCCCCGTTTGCCATTACAATTCCAGCCGTTCCTGTTTCGCTCAAATGGCTCCAAAAAGTTTGCATCCACATGTAATTGGCAGAACCGTCTGTTGTAAACTCTTCTTTCGGTCCAAACAAACGAGGGTCGCCTTCTGGTAAATCTTCCGGGTGCCAATTGCTCACATTAAATGGTGGGTTGGCTATGATAAAGTCAGCTTTCAATTGCGGGAATTTGTCGTCCAACAGGGAATTCCCCAATTGGATGTCAAAGGATAAATCGCGCAACAACAAATTCATCAAACACAAACGCAAGGTTTGTGCCGTCATCTCTTGTCCATAAATGGAAATGTCGCTTTTGTTTCCGCCGTGTTCGTTGATGAATTTCAAACTTTGAACAAACATACCACCCGAACCACAAGCAGGATCAAAGATGCGTCCTTGGTATGGTTCCAATAATTCTACCAACAAACGAACAATGCTTCCCGGTGTGAAAAACTGTCCAGCACCTGAGCCTTCTGCCATGGCAAAGCGTCCGATGTAGTATTCGTAAATTCTTCCAAGAATATCGCTTTCTGGGTTTTCTTTTTCCGAGAATTTCGGATGAGAAAGCAAGTTGATGATACCACCTGTTTGTTTGGCAGAAAGTTCACTTTTGACAAAAATACGCGGTAATAAATTCACTAACTGCGGATTGTATTCAGTCAACAAATCTTGAATGACATCAAAAGCATTATCAACAATTACTTTAATATCATCTTGCTCGGCATTGTCTTTTAAGTATTGCCAAGAAGCTATTTCTGGGATTTTAAAGGTGTTTCGCGCTCTGTATTCATCTTTATCCTCCAAGACATAACTTTTCTCCGATGAATCTTGCGTATAATAACTTGATTTTGGATCATTTAATTTTCTTTCAATTTCTTCAAAAACGATATCATAACGCTCACTTAGGTGTTTCAAGAAAACTAAAGGAAGTATGTAGTTTTTGTAATTATTTTCTGATACGGCACCGCGCAATTCATTTGCGGCATCCCAGAGTTCTTTTTCAAAATCGATATCGGCTTTGGCCATGTAGTATTATTTAATGAGTCCCGTCATTCAGCAGTTAGAATGATTAACTCGTAGTTTAGTTATTTATAAACCGTGGTTTCGCACACGGTTTCTGCCCAAATATAGCGACAATTATTGTAAAAAAGCATCGGATTTGTTCTAAAATCCTACCCCAAGCCTTTTAAAAACCGCTCTACTGGCTGAGGCTTGTATACAGTTCATGAAACTTTTTTAACGGCTGAGGCAATGTTAAAATCTTGCTTCTTCTTTTTGTTGGCTGAGGCTCTCGAAGCCAACAATTGAAATAAAAACTCCAAATTAATCTGATAATCAAAGTACTTTGAAACTTTTCATCAAAAATCCCATCGGGACGGCTGATATCCCTGCGGTGGTTTCAATCCATTGCAGGTGGTGGATGGATTTCAATCCATTGAAATATGTTTAATTTAAAAAAAAGCAAGAATAAAATCGGCCGAGCCGCTGGCTCTATGCTATTATGAGCCTTTGCAAATTAATTCATTTAAAAGTCCCATCGGGACGGCTGATATCCCTGCGGTGGATTTCAATCCATTGCAGGTGGTAGATGGATTTCTATCCATTGAGAAATGTTCAATTAAAAAAAAGCAAGAATAAAATCGGTCGAGCCGATGGCTCTTTGCTATTATGAGCCTTTGCAAATTAATTCATTTAAAAATCCCATCGGGACGGCTGATATCCCTGCGGTGGATTTCAATCCATTGCAGGAGGTGGATGGATTTCTATCCATTGAGAAATGTTCAATTAAAAAAAAGCAAGAATAAAATCGGTCGAGCCGCTGGCTCTATGCTATTATGAGCCTTTGCAAATTAAATCATTTAAAAGTCCCATCGGGACGGCTGATATCCCTGCGGTGGATTTCAATCCATTGCAGGAGGTGGATGAATATCTATCCATTGAAAAATGTTTAATTTAAAAAAAGAAGCAAGAATAAAATCGATCGAGCCAATGGCTCTTTGCTGTATAAGCCCTTGCAAATTAAATCATTTAAAAGTCCCATCGGGACGGCTGATATCTCTGCGGTGGATTTCAATCCATTGCAGGTGGTGGATGAGTATCTATCCATAGAAAAATGTTTAATTAAAAAAAGCAAGAATAAAATCGGCCGAGCCGCTGGCTCTTTGTGGTGCTTCGCTGTTTATACGGTTAGACTGAAGTCTAACCGTATATGATCGGTCGAGCCGCTGGCTCTTTGCTATTATGTGCTTTGCAAATTAATTCATTTAAAAGTCCCATCGGGACGGCCGATATCCCTGCAGTGGATTTCAATCCATTGCAGTTGGTGGATTTCAATCCTACAAATTATAAGTTTTTAGTTTATTGCCTAGAATTGGAGCTTGATTCAATAACAATTTCCATGAAAGTGGTTTTGTATAAAACCAAAAACCCTAAGATAGTTGATACATCTTAGGGCTTTCTATTTCCTACAGCCATATAGGACTTTTCTTTTAACGTTAGCGTTTTGCGGTCTGGACGGGACCGAGTAAACGTATGCCTTTGTGTTGTTTTTCAATTAGTTAGCTATTGTAAAAATGGGCTTGTTCGCCTCATTGTTCGCTTGTAATTAATTGGAATTTGCTTGAATTTAAAGAACGTGTTCTGAAGTAAAGATACTAAATCCAAGTATTTGAAACTAAATTTAATGGGTAATATTTAGAAAAAAAGGTGATTTTGAACCTGAAATCAGGACTATTTTAAAAGACAAAACCCCTTCGATATTGATACATCTAGGGGGCTTCTATTCCACACAGCCATATGTGGCTTGTCTTAAATATTTTTTCTAATTACTTAGAGTGGTACAAAGATAGGTAATTAAGTTGGAGTAAACACTTTTATTCCAGGTTGTAATTAAATATTGTAAGAATTAGACTAGATAATCGGATATTTTCCGATTATCACTCTGAAATTTGACATAATGGTTCCTGAATTTTGGAACTTGTAGATTTATTTTTCTGAATTTATATTTCTACAATTAGTTGTAATTTCTCAATTACCAAAGGAGTTCTTTCGGTATTTGTAAAAGGATTAATGTGACCCGTAATGATATCATTTCTAGAAGGATGATTTAGTATAAAATTTGCCAATTCCTTCATGAAGGTAATTAGCTTTTTATCTGCATTTTTAATGTTCTCCACTACTTCAATGTTATTATCTATTACATAGATAATGTCTTCGAAATCATGACTCATGAATGGATCATTTTTACCTCTCGATTTAAACGCTTCAAACTTTGTTGCCAAGAAGTAACTAACCGGTAATATTTTTATTGTTTTATCTCCTGCTTGTACTCCATGTGCTAAAGGGAATCCGGGCTTTAACCATGAATTA
Organism: Fluviicola sp.; assembly: GCA_017983675.1. GTDB lineage: Bacteria > Bacteroidota > Bacteroidia > Flavobacteriales_D > Crocinitomicaceae > Fluviicola. The sequence goes on along the minus strand of JAGOAZ010000001.1, from coordinate 219,373 downwards.
GTTGGACCAAGCGGTGTTGCTTCATATGGAATAAAATCAATGAGCACATCTTCAAATTCATATCTGTACATTACGTTTTGATCAGAAGCAGGATAGATTCCTTTTGCTGCGAGCTGTTCACGTAAGCGATCCATTTCAGAATAGGTACTTATTTGTACGGAAATATCAATATCCTTAGTTGGTCTGGGTTGATCAGCTCCCATGTCTGTAATGTAAAAGCTAACAATAGCACCTCCTACGTAAATTACATCGTTGTTTAGTTCTCCAAGTGCATTTGCAACTTTCTCGATGACCTTGATATTAATTATAGAATTTTTAAGCATACTGTAAATGTTGTTCTATCATTTCTATTGCCATTTTCTTTTCTCGCGCTCTTCCCACTCTAATAATATCTGCTAAAGCTAGTAATTGATATAGGAATTCATCATTTTCGATGGCACTTGTAACCGTTTTGTATAGTGGAATGATAGCTTGCCCACGAACATTTCCTTTACCACTTGGCCACACGTATTGTTCTTCAGAATAAAATTTGTTTTGAAAAAATGGAGCGGAATGTGCAGTTGGAACTCCTCTAACGATAGCACCAGGTCTTTGAGGAAAGACTACTTTTAAACCATTAATGACAAAGTCGAAAAAAGAGCGCTTGTTGACATGGTTATCAATTGTGTTTATCAATCCAGAATATTTGGATCGTTTAATAGATTCACTTATCTCTGATTGACTTATTCCCAATTGTGATGACAACATCGATTGTGTCCAATTATTTTCGCCTAAAGCAATTATTTTAAACAGAATTACCACGTCTTGTGGCTTCATATTGAAACCTGATTCATTCATGATGTAACTTTTAATATCGCGTATCGCGATATGCAAAAATACGCATTATATTATTAAATACAAATGAATTACATTTAATTATCGCGTATCGCGATACGCGATAATAGAAAAATGAATGAATAATTATATGAAATTGCATATAAAAACTGCTCATTAGCTAAAACTATATGCAAAGCATATAAAAATGAAAACAGTAAATTGATTTTCATACTCTATATAGGCTTAACCTATGCTCTAAATAGCCTTAAAATATATTTCTGCTTTGTCTGTTCAAATGGACAACTGACACTTTCATTTTCAATGTACTTGAAAGTAAATGAGCTTTCTTGACTTGTTATTTTAAACGCCTGATGTTTGTCTTGTTCGTGTGTTTGCAAAGCGCGCAATTCTGGAATTATTGCCGACACATGATCAGGTGATTTGACCTACCTGTTAATCGGTCTTATATCAAAAAAATAAAAGCTATGGCAAGACAATCCGGCTTAATTAAACTGAAAGGGACGTTGGATAACGTCAATTTCTACAAGACCAAGGATGGAAACTTGGCACGGATGAAAACGTCCGTTGATGCAAAACGTGTCGCAACCGATCCAGCATTTGAACGAACGCGCGAAAATGGGAAAGAATTTGGAAGCTCTGCAGGTTCTGGGAAACTGTTGCGCGATGCTGTTCGACCACTCGCAATGAATGCTTCGGATAGCAGAGTTGTGGCGCGATTGACCAAATTAATGACTGCAATCAAAAATTTGGACATGGTCAACGACCGCGGAAACAGAGTTGTTGCTGAAGGGATCCAGTCGCCTGATGGTATCGCACTTTTGAAAGGTTTCGACTTTAACAAAACCGCTCTTTTGGGATCAATTCTTTACAAAACCTTTTCTGTGGATACGTCAAATGGTGAAATTGAAATTATCGATTTGGTTCCGCAATTGGATATTGCATATCCACAAGGTGCAACACATGTTGAGTTTTCGTGTGGGTTTGTTGGTTTGGATTTTGAAATGACGCAAAAAGATTTGCAGCTTTCAACACCTGTTACTCTTCCGATTGATCAATCGCAAACTACGGTTACGCTTACTCCTTCAGGAATTCCTGCAATTGGTACAACCAAAATTTTCTTGTTAAAGCTTGAATTCTTGCAGAAATTAAATGGTACGATGTATTCCTTGAAAAATGGTGCGTTTAACTCGCTTCACATTGCTGAAGTAATTTAATTGTAAGCGATGAAAAAGCGCATTCAGGATCAATTACTCGTTCAACGAGGAAAAGGTCAATTTAAGGATCAGTTGAAGTCGTATTTGGTACGTTGCAAGGCAGACACTCCACCATTCTTTAAAAAAATGAGAACGATTGGTGTTCTTGTGGCAGCTGCAGGAACAGCCGTGATTTCGTCCCCTGTTGCATTGCCAACTGCGGTAGTTGCAATCGGTGGTTACCTCATCATTGGTGGCGCTGTTGCGACAGCTGTGAGTCAAGCAGCAATCCCGTCCATGGGAAACTTCGACAAATCAATCGATTGAGTTGGTTGATTCAATTAGTAGTATTCACTTTCTCTGGAATAGTATTCCATCTATTTCAGCGAATAAAAAAGAAAAAAATGGCAGAAAACAGTTCAACAACTGGGGTAAGAGAAGATTTAACCATCAGTTTAAAAGCAAAAAGACGTATTCGCTTCAAAGCGGGCGCAGAATTATCCGGTGCAGTTAGCATGGTTGGCATCGATGTAGACCAAGAAATTGGAGAAGATTATGAGCAATATGCGATCAATCTTCGTTTGACATCGGCAACTCCAACCGCACCAAGCGAAACAGGAGTTTAACCAATTTATTTCAACTGTATGTATTACCAACAGGACAGCACCACAATCCTAGGCACGTTAACCGGAACAGTGTTTACCGTTACTGCGACCATCGACACGCAGGACTATATCAAAACGATGATCTTAGCAATTATTGGTGCTACAGTAAGTTTTGTTGTAAGCATCTTTCTGAAATGGTTGTGGAAACGCATCAAATCTTAATTTATCGGTGAAAAATGGTAACGCCACTCAGCAATGGGTGGCGTTTTTTTTTGCTTGCGCAGCAGATTTTTTTTCAAAAGAAAAAAAGAAAAAAAAGAAAGCGCTTTACAAGGGGCTGGATAAGTGGATGCAAGCTTTTCGACTTAAAAATTTTCAATCAACGAATATCAGACCCAAAACAAGACAACAGGAAAAATTTTAAGCGAAACCCGGAGGGCTTGAACTTGCAGGAACGAAAGACAAGCCACTAACTTTGTTTTGTTTTTTTTATTTCACGTTTACTTGATGAAACGCTGCAGGTAAAACACACGACACCACTGATACAGGTTGATGAACATAGCCTGACGATTGGAACCTGGAACAGCTTTGGGTATTTGACGACGGATGAAACGAGCTTGCAAAATGAACTGATCTTTTGGAAGACGTGAAAGAATAGATTTGATAACTGCTGGATTGATATTGTACATGACCTTTTTGAAAAATGGGGAATGTGCAAAATCAAGGAAGCTTTATTCGTCCAAAGTCCAAAGTCGGGATACTAGTTTCCTAAGTCGAAGTCGAGGACATTACTTGAAAATCGAGATAAAGGAAAAAGAGCCTTCAGCAAAGCCGACGGAGTAAGGCTTAGGCGAACAAATGAAAGGCAGCCCCGTAGCCCTACGGAGGGGCAACTGGAGTTTGTGAAGCAAACGGAACGAGCGAAATGAAGTGCAATGGAATGAAGCGAGAGAAGTGCGCGAGCCGCCGCGAGTTGAGCGAAGGTGAAAGCCCAAAGAGGGAGCTGACTTTAGGAAGAAACCGTGGGCGACCTATGCAGTATGCACAAGGGCTTGGCGCAGGTTTTTGAAATCACGAAGAAAGAAATAAAACCAAGTGTGTGCAATGCTGGGAACGTAAACCGAAAGCATTCGGGAGGAGTGTACAGCATAAACACTCTTGACTTACAGAAACTCAAATAGTATGACGGATTTAGGTGCGGTGTGACTGTAGGAACGAAAGGAACACTGTACTTTCAATAGGAATCTCAAAAACTGTGACAAGCCCGCAGCCTGAGCGAAGTAGCAGGCGAGCAATAACACAAGCTGCGGTGACACCCCATAAGAAAGAGCGGGAAAGAGCATGAGAATGAAAGCCGAAATGACATCAGGAATGAGAGCGAAATGAACGCGAGAAGATCAACGCGGACGTGAGTGAGGGACGAGCTTCAGGAAGCACATTATAAGGGGTTTGGGGTGGCAGAGAGCAGCGCCTGACGACGAGGGATGAACAGGCAAAGCCTTTTTAGTGAACAGCCAAGGAGAGAATTCTGAGCGACTGGCTAAGTGAACGGTGTTTGCAAGGGTGTAGCGAAGCGAAACTTTGTATTACCCTTGCAAACAAAAAAGCTGAAGCTGTGAAGATGAGGAGGAAGACCGCTTTTCCAAGTTTTTCAAGGCTTTCTTCAATGTTTGCATCACTGAAATAGCTTGTTTTGAAGGATGAAAGTTGAATGCTATTCAGTTCCTTGAGTTTCTTGCGTAAAAAATATCATCCAAAATAACATTCGCTGTTTAGTTACCACGTACTTGTAAGGCTTCTTCTTGTGAAAGGTAAGTGTAGCTCATATTGATCAGTATTTGTAGTGCTCTAATTTGGGAGATGTGATCTTCTTTGAAGGAGGGAGTGTTCATCAATTATTCATTTATTATTTCAAGTGCTTTGAAAAAGCCAGGATTCGCAGTGTTTTCATCATAAATATGCATTGGCATATCTGCCTTAGGCATCCAAACGCGTCCTAATTCAATTGCTGTAGCAACTGGCATTGTTGGAAAGATGTGAAGAGGAGTAATTCCGTTATACTCAGCTTTAATTTTGTCAAACAATTTTCTGATTTCAATACTGAATGTTTCTAGTTGCTTCTTTGATTTTAGATAGTCATTGAATGGTGAATCGATTGTCAAAGTATAAATGGCGACATTTTCCCCAAGTACATCTGTTATTCTATCATTGTTAATAGTGGCACTCAGTGAAATATTTAGCGCCACTATGTCTTTTTTTATATCGGGTGTAATTACTTCATAAACAGTCCCTGGGGCACTGTCATCAAGATTCCACGTTTTAGGATTTCTTAATGGTTGATGCACCGTAACATTACTTATATCATTTAAAAGTGTTCCTAATTTTATTAGCAAGGGCATTGGAGCAAGGGCAAATAATGAGATATGCTTTAATTCACCTTTTCTCAATTTCGGGGTTAACTGTTCCTTGAATTGAGTTTCTAGGTTTTCTAATTCTGCAGCCCAAAATGTTGCGTTTTTATCTCTGAATGGACTATTGTTTAATCCCAAATCAATAGCAGATGAAGAAGCTGGATAATGATTTGGCAATAAAAATTCGCTTACAACCTCATAATTTACAGGCGGGGTGTGAACTCCAACATTAGCTCTGTATGTTACGATATGACTTTGCATATCGGACGCAATCGCTGTAACTCTAGCAATTCTATCTTCATGCTCTTTTTTCATCTTGAGCAAAACATCTTCAGGGTGAACTGCCACATCTATTTTATCAATTAAGCGATGATGGGTGTCACATAAAAGCATTAGGTTCTCAAGTTTATCAGCAAGCAATGGAGATCTTTTTTTATCTCCCCTTGGTCCGCCTGGCACATCGGCAACAATATGGGCTATATATGCACTATTAAATCGGCGTTTTGTCAAAATATCTTGATACAAAGGCTTATTGCATCCCCTGTATTGGCATTTTCCAGCGGATACTGTCCACAACATGTATTTAACTTTATCCGGAATCGTTGAAACACTCATCTCAATCTTTTTTATTTGATTCGTTAATATGATCAATTCCTCCACCATGCCATACACCAGTGGCTAGCCAACATTCATAATGTAAAAGCCATTCAGATATCCATGGTATTATTGTATCAATAATTGGCATGTGGAAATCCCATTGTCTAGCTTTACGAACATAAAGACAAAGCCACTGTTTTGCAGTATTATAAACATGTGGAAGTTTCTTTTCACCTTGAAAGAATGCAAGTTTTTGATCGATTACAAATATGTTTGGGTGTTTTCCCTTGTTATATATTAGTTTGATATTATATGTATCACTCAATGGAGAAGGACGAATTTGACACTTCCAAATAAGTTGATTTTGATCCACAAATAATTGTGCATCAGGAAAAGCTGCTTTTATTCTTGCTGCTTGAACTGCCATGTTTAGAGGTGGATTTTTAATCTTTTTTGCCATGAAAATCATGATTTTTAACCGTGTTTCCTATAGTACCAAGAGTTCCAGTTTTTAATGCCATCTTTATCCCTCCAGATTCTCTAATTAGTCGATTACTTTCGCCATAACTTGAAAATGCTTTTTTAACAGAAGATTCTCCAAAAGATTGTGACATCGATTCTTGTATGTTATGAAGTCCTTTTTTATTTATTATGGTCTGTATGTCTTCCTGAACTCTCTGCATCCAGTCAAAGAAGTTATTTTGACGTTGCGGATAATCAACCCATTTGTCAGCGAAATTCTCCTCCTCATTAACCGGATTCGCAATTTTTTTTATCCATTTGTTGTCATCTATGGAATACCAGTCATCTATGAATTCGGGCATTTTCTGTACGACATTGATAAGTGCTTCCAATACATTTTCTTCTTTATTATAAGCTCTTGCCGCAAGGGTTGTTATTATTATTGAAATAGGTTTGTCGTCATCTCCATTAAACATCATGTCTCTGTGACGTTTAAGAATCTGCACTACACGTTGTAGTGGAAGTTTATTTTGCTGGAAATTTGGGACAGGTTTAATTGCTTCAGACAACATCACTCTTTTAGTTGAGGAAACCTCTGCACGATTGAAGAACCACTTTGCATAACCGAAAGGATTACTTTTAAGCCAGTTTGTATGATCTGTTTCGAATGGAAAATCATCTCTCTCATTATCGGTGATTCTTATAGCTAGTTTCCCAACTTCACTCAAGTTTGCTGAACTGTTTAACGATTCCGTGAACATCACTCGATAATTTGAATCTACGATACTAGGTAAGATGTCTAAATGATACTTGTCATTCGGATTATCAGATGTTTCTCGATAATATAAGGTCCAGCAACGTCGACCGTCTTTCAATTTAACTTTCGATTTGTAGAGTTCATTTTGCTTTAGTTGATCGCCAACATTTTTCTTGAGGTCTTTTTGTGTCCAACTTCTGTTTTTACCTATAAGATTACATACGAGGTCTATATCAAGATCATCATCTTCGTTGATTGGCTTTACCATTGTGCCTAGCATAAATGACCCTTGTGGAAGTATTTCAGGTTTGTAAATATCGAGTAATCCTCCTTCCTTTGATAATTGTTCACCCACCGCTTTATAGCTTGAAATGGCTGTTTTAAATTGTGTTTCGGATATATCAAGAGACTTTCCTAGTTCTTCTAATATTTCACCGAATTGATTTTTTTGTTCAGTTGTAAGCATAGATTATATAATTTAAGTTTCACTCACATTCCCATTTAACATCTCCTGTATCAAGTTTTTTTTGCAAGTTCTGTTATACCAATTTGGTGTTGAGTAGTTTTATTTTATTTATCTCTTGTTTGAATAACTCTTGAAATGATAGTAAGGCTTTCTTAATTAGAAACACTTATCATTTTATCATTTCCAAGTTAGTCCTGGTTTTTTATTTTGTTGCTATTGTTTTGTTTCAACTTATCTATTCGCCGATCTGTTTGTATTTTCATGTCTTGGATGTGTTCTTGCTCAATTTCTGAATTGGTTCTTGGTTTGTAAAAGCCATTCAATATTGCTACGCGAATTAACTCATTAGCAGAAGAAACATTGAACTTTGTCAATAACTTGGATCGAATTAAATCAATATTTTTCTTTGACGTAGCCGCATATTCACTGATATATTGACTCGTTTTTCCATCACAAATCAGTTTTAAGATTTTTATATCTCGTTCACTTAATTTCAGTAATTCCATTTTGAAGGAATTCTTCCTATTTTCAGCAAGATTGTGTATTAACGTATCTTTCATGAACGTGTTTGAATATTCAACATTCTCATGTACTTTTTGAATTGCATCCAGCATTTCATCCAATGTACATTCTTTTAATAAATAGGCATCAACACCATCATTTAAGACATCAAATGCGATTTCATAATCATCATGCATTGTCAACATGACAATTTTAATGGACGACCCCATCTCTTTAAGTTCTTTGACGGTTTGAATGCCATTCATAATTGGCATTTCAAGGTCTAACAAAACCACATCAATTTCTTTTTCTTTGATTTGATCTAAGAATTCTTGACCGTTTGCAGCATCAAAAACTAGGTCAAGTTCTGGAATCATGCTAAGCATCGCACATAGCCCTTTTCGCACTACAAAGTGATCTTCAACTAAGGCAATTTTGATTTTTTGATTTGGTGTAGTCTTATTCATCACGTATTTAGTTTTGTGTGTATTTCTATGAACCCCAACGTTTTTGAGCGATAAAAAGTAATTTTACCTTTTATAACTTCTAAACGATATCGAATGTTTTCAAGGCCTAAGCTATCTGAATCTTTTGACAAATTATTAAAATCACGTTGCGCTAAAGCTATCCCATTGTGTTGAATTTTTAGTATGAGAACTCCCGCTTCTAAGTTGAGGTTCATTTCAATGTTTGATGGGTAACTGTGTTTTATTAAATTTGTTATTAGCTCACTCGTTATGTAGAAATATTGTGTCATAATCTGATCTGAAAGTATCAGTTTATCAGGTAAGTGAGATTTAAAGATAAAAGACTCGACTAAGGTATCCGTTTTTTGTTTCGCCATTCTTTCTAGCGCTTTCACTAATCCAAATTTCAATAAATAATGAGGAATCAACCCTTTGTTTATTCGTCTTAATTGATTGATCGATTCTTGGATAAATTCACCCGTCAAATCAATTGATTGGTGCTCAAAAATTCCATTTTTTGCTTGTTTTTTAATAAAGAATATGTTTTTTTGAGCTAATGAAAGTATTGCTCCCACATCATCATGAAGCATTCGAGCAATTTGGTTTCTTTCAGCTTCTTGTGTAGTAATAGCAACTTCTAGTTTTTCAAAATCCCTAATTGCTTGTTCTTCTTTTAGCAATTTAGCACTTAAATCTTGGATTTTCTTGTTTTTACGAGCAAATAAAAACATACCTGTTATCATAAAACCTGAAAACACCATCCCAATTAAAACAATATAAATTATTTGATTTTCTTCAGCCATAATCCTCTGGTTAATGTAACATTAAGTAATAAAGTAGCTGAAGCAACGATAATGAAAAAACTATCATATAATTCTGCAGACTTACAAATTTGCTCCTCGAAAAGTGAATAGAAAAATAAAAGTGAGTAATAAGCAGTTAAAGGAAATATTACATACTTAATGTTCGTATTTATTTCAATATGATAAATTACATAGCTTCCAATACTTGAAATTAAAAAATAAGTGACGCTGTTAATTATAGAAGTTGGACCCACAATCGTATTGATTGAAAAATCGAAAAAAGAAGCAATTAAAACAATTAGAAAGATTGGTTTTTGAATTTTCTTCAACGATATTTCCTGACTAATCACCAAGAATATCAGTAAGAAATTAATAGGTAATGTAACATGAAAAAGCGGATTACTATTATTTAAATAAGTTTCAAAATAAAAACAAAGGAAATCAGTCAAAAATCGAAAGGCAATTAATAAACCAATAATCGATTTTAGTGCAAAAACTCCCTTTGTTTTAAATATTGCTATTAAAGGAATAATACTCGAAAATAATACAAAATAGTATAATGCCTCATTAAACATTAGCTATTCAACGGATTTGAATGTGAGCAACGTGGAGGACATTTTTTAAATTGATCTGCAATTAAACCCTCGTAAAGATCGTTTTCATTTTCATCAACTCCAACACAAACTAAATTTTTCGAACCATTTTCATCAATTGCATAATAAAAACGAATACCTACACAATTCTTTTGCGCTAAAATTCTATTGATGATTTCTACACCAATAAATTGTCCAATTGTGTCACCTGATTGAATTGTACTTCTATAACTAGCCGTCATTGCAGCCCCTTCTTCTAGCGTAATAAACGCTCCTTCACTTCCATTAAAAGACATAAAAATTGATTTAAATAATCAATAAAAACAAAACTATGTTTTCTTTTTTATTCAAAACAATTAAAAACAACTTAAACTTTCATTAAAACTTAAAATCCTAGTACAAGTACTATTTTTCTCTAGGACGGATCCCATTGCATGCTTGAAAAATATGATTTTACTTTGTCGCAATCAACTGAATATTCAGCTATTCAAGTTGAAATTATTAACTATTTATTACAATGTAATGAATAACTAACCAATATTTAAAATGTCAAAAGGGAAAAATCAACATGTAACTAAACATCAAGATGGATGGCAAGTTAAAGGGGCTGGAAACGTTAAAGCAACTGTAGTTACAAAAACACAAGCTGAAGCAAAAGAAATTGCAAAACAGATAGCACGTAATCAGAATTCGGAAGTAATTATTCAAGGACAGGATGGTAAAATTCGGGAGAAGAATTCTTATGGAAATGATCCAAAAAATATTAAAGGGTAAAAAATGATAATAAAGGGAGAAAATTGGCAATAGTGCAAATTCTTGATACTCCTTAATTTATCAAGAGTGAAATTCATCATTAAAATAAAAAAGATGAAAAAGTTAATTTTTAGTTTAATAGTAGTCACATTTTTCTCTGTTGAGAACGTTTTTGCAGATTGGAGTAATGCAAAATATTTTCAATGTGCTATTACAAAAAGATATACAGCACGAGCTAAACTGAAACCCCCAGGTCAATTATTTTATTCTTGGACATATGATGGTGGTTGTGGCTATGCATCGACTAATATCTCCTCTTATGCAGTTAATAACACATCTAATTGTGGTTATGCTGAATCTTTTAGGAATTCTGGCGGTGGGTCAGGTTCAGGTTGGTCAAAATGTGGTTGGAAACACGGTGAGGATGTAGATTTTCTTCCTTCTTTTTTCAACTTTGCTCCAATGAAGGCAATTGGAATTCAAAAATCAGAAAATGATGAAAATTATACCTATTCTGGTCTTGCGGATAATGGAATTGAATACAACGAATTAACCAGAACAATATCGATTGATAATTTAAATGGTAAACTACTTATTAGTTCATTAGACTTGTTAAACAGTTATAGTACTTTTCAAGTTGAGATATATACTTTTGAAATCATTAATGGTGAGCCTGTTAAATCAACTAGCCTTTGGAAAGCCAAGGCTTCAATAATTAATGGAAAATTATTTTTAGAGGGAAATTTTATTCAATCTGATTTTCAAGATAGAACAACTGGAAATAATTATGAATTTGGTATACAGGGTGTTCACAAACAATATATTTTGCCTAATAATATCAATATAGAAAATGTTTGTGTGGAAGTATCTGGTGATGGTGGGAATTTAGGAGGAGGGATTTCTGATAAATACGCACCTAATCTTGACTCTTCTGAAGGTAGAATTTTTGTTGATGAATTAAAAAAAGGTATTACGTTTGATTTCAATGTTTTATTAAAAAATGGTTCAGTAACTGGATTTGTTACAACTAATAATCATGAAAAAATAATTGATGAAATTTCAATTTTATCCCTTTCTGGTCAAGTATTAAAAACTATGAAAGTAGATCTTGCAAGGACAGAAATGACCGTTGATGTTTCTGCTTATTCTTCTGGAGTTTATTTATTCATGATGAAATCAGGAGATGAATATTATTCTAAAAAATTCTTTAAATAGTGAATAGAAAAAAAAATAACCGGTATGCACTTGTCTGTGTACTGGTTTTTTATTGTTTTTCAAAATCAAATGCCCAGAAAGATATTAGAATAGGATTTAAAATTCACCCAAATCTTAGTTTTAGCTATGTCAAGGATAAATCAGATTTTGATGAAAATTCTTTTTCAATTCGAAATGGGTTAATTGGTTTAAATATCGGTTCGAGTGTGAATTTCCAAAAAAACAAATGGCTTTTTGAAATTTCATCGGGAATAAATTCTAATAGAATGGGACTTAACTTTATTAAGAATTCAGATTTTTCACAATTAAACTTGCGTACACTTTCTTACACTAATGAACTTAACTTAGGTTTACGCTTGTTTATTTCAAAAAAACCATATTATGAATTTTTTTATACGGTATCTTACTCTTATAGTTTTGTTGGTATTCAAAAACTTAGTGGAAATTCACAATTTGAAAATGTAATAAGCTACGAAGAGATTTATCCAAACCTCGATCTAACTTGGCAAAGTAATAATATAGGAACAGGAATAAAGATTAGAACTTCACTTAAAAATGGACGTAAATTTGATTATGGCATTTCTTATAGGATTGGTTCAATAAATAATCCTCAAATAGGAATGAAAGTACAGTATCAAACACAGAAGTTACAGACAACTATACAACCAAGAGTAAGCACCTTAAATATTGATTTTATATATTATTTAGGTAATAGAAAACAAGTTTATAATTGAAACAAAGACCATTTTTTTATGTCAGTCACGACACTATAAATGTAGTTTACCCCACTGCTTTTATTTGGATCTGCTAGAAATATTTTGGTAACTAAATTGTAAATTATCACACTATTTAGTTCATGAATAGATTTGGAACAACAAGTGTTTGAAGAAGAATAGTTTCATCGAGGAAAAGCTAGACTTCAAAAAAAAGTAAAATTCAACAAAACATTTTTCACTCTATTATTAATAATAAAAGGTGTAAATCGATAGGGATGTTTTGAGTTAATACATATTGATAATTAAAATGGAGAATTGTTACAAAACAATAGAAATTAAAACTTCATGCAGGTTTTATCGGATTAATTCAAAAAATGAACTCCATTTATTTCCTCCTGATTTGATATTTACAATGTGAAACTTTGAGAAAAGTATAAATCTCGCAAATATTTATTAAGTAAATTTAAAATCACAATAATGAAAACAATCTATAAAATAGCCTTATTGATTTTTAGTACGACGTGTTTTATCGTTTCGACTTTTGGACAACAAACCTATATTAACAGAGAATGGGAGAATGCAACTGGTACAGTTGGTTATATTCACAAAACAAGTTCCATTCTTGATAATTTTCAAAATTTAATTGTTGCAACAAACACGTTAAATGGAGCAGGTAATTCGGATATACTTGTTACTAAATACAACCCTTACGGATCAGTATTATGGCAACAAACCTTTAATGGTACAGGAAACGGAAATGATTATGCAATACAGTTAGCCGTTAACAATTCCAATGAAATATTTATAACTGCAGCTTTGCATCAAAATACAAATATTGATTATGGATTATTGAAATATTCATCAACAGGTTCCTTACTATTTTCTAGTTCTTGGAATGGTATTGCTAATGGTATTGATATTCCAGCGGATATTAAAATCGATGGTACAGGTAATGTTTATTTAGTAGGTGGGACACAAACTACAAATGGAACATCTGATTATGGTATTGTTAAATTTAATTCAAATGGAGTTTATCTATGGCATTCAACATATGATTATGCAAATAATCATGATGCAGCAACTAGTTTAGTAATAAATGGTAACTTACTTATTGTTACTGGAGCATCTGCATCTACACCAATAAATTGGGATTATGCATCCTTAGCAATAAACACTTTGACAGGTGCAATTATCAACACTCAAAGGAATATTGTTGCAGGAGTTGGATTAGACAATGCGGTTGCAATAACTATTGACGGAAATAATAATAGTTATATTACAGGTTTCGTTGAAGAAAATGGAAATCGAAATATACAAACAATTAAAATAAATCCTAGTTTTGGATTGGAATGGGTTAAGAATTTTGATGGTGGTCAAGAAGACATAGCAAACGCTATTGCAGTTGATGATTTAGGTAATGTTTACATTGTTGGTTCAAAGGAAAATGTAAATGGAGGAACAGATTATATTACAATTAAATATGACCAAAGCGGAAATGAAATTTGGTTTAGAGAATTTGGATCTGAAGGAATTGATTATCAAGCAAATGCTGAATATTTAGCACTATCAACAAATGGCGATGTTTTTATAACTGGTTCGGTAGATAAATCAGGAGTAAAAGAATTTGCAACAGTATGTTATTCATCTTCAGGTGACCTAAAACTTGTTGAAATTTTTGATGCAGGTAATCAAATTAATGAGGCAAAATCAATCTTAGTTTCAAATAATGATATTTATGTAAGTGGGTTTTCAGAAGTAAATGGCATTACTCAAAATACAACTTTAAAATATAGTATCAAAGATAAACCTACAAATGTTGTAACAGATTCAAGTGGAGCAGATTATAATGCAAATGAATTACTAATTCGTTTTGATAAAACAGCTATTAATTACAATATAATTGATGATAAAAAATTTACAGCTGGAGTATTGTCTGATTTTGTTAAACCAGCTGTAATAAACGGACTTAATCAAAAAACAGGTTTCGATTGGTCGAAACTTGATGCTTTCAAAATTTTCTTAAGAATGACAACAGCCGACTCCATTTCAATTACCAGATTAGGAGATACAACTCGTTTGGATGATTTTTGGGCAACTATCTCTGTATATATTCCATTTAATTATAATGAACAACAAATTGCGGATAGTATTTCGACATTATACCCAATGATTAAATATGTTGACCGCAATTTTATTTATGAAATTAATGCTGCGCCCAATGATGCATTGTATGCATCAGAACAAACTGGTTTATATAATCCATTTCATGGCATTGAGGTAGAGGATGCTTGGGATAATCAAGTTGGTCAAACATATACAAAAGTTGGGAGTTTTGACTCTGGAATCAATTGGCGCCATGAAGATTTCGGCGATGGCACAAGTGCGGGTACTAAAATAGTAGATGGATGGAATTTTGAGTCAAATCTATCACCTTTTTCGGAAACAGAACCTGATAGCAATGGACACGGTACTGCAACTTCTGGAATTATTGGTGCGTTACGAAACAATAATATTGGCGTTGCTGGTGTCGCTGGTGGAGATGTTCAAAATGGGAATACTGGTTGTCAACTATTTTCCTTTAAAATCACGATTGGTTCAAGTGGTTCTATTTTAGCTACTTATGCTGCACCTGCTATTGTTGAAGGTGCTGCTTTTAATCCTTCAACTGGATATGGCTTTGGACTTCATATTCAAAATCATAGCTGGTCAAGTTCTTCTTTTACAACTATAATTAGAGATGCAGTAAAATCTTGTTATGAAAACAATTGTATTTTTGTGGCATCAAGCGGGAACACAGGTAATTCCACGATTATGTATCCTGCAAGTTACAAAGATGAGTGGGCATTAAAAGTAGGCGCAAATGATGCTTCGGGATCAAGAGCGTATTTTTCTACATTTGGAAATGACCTTGACGTTGTTGCGCCAGGTACAAATGATATCTATTCTACATTAGACAATTTTGACAATTCAGGTTATAGTTATAACGGAGATGGAACCTCTTTCGCGGCACCAATGGTTAGTGGCGTTTGTGGTTTATTGTATAGTGAGCACAATGTTAATAACGGTTACCCAAATAATTTAGCTCCTGAAGATATGGAAGCATTAATAACTAGTTTTCCAACCGATGTTACACCTGCTGGTTATGATCAATTTACAGGTTTTGGTAGAGTTAATGCTGAAGAATCTTTATTTCGACTTTCATTGCCAGAATTTCATGTAAAACATTCTGGAGGTCAAAATAATATGACATCGATACCATCATATAATGTTCAAGTAAATGTTGCAACGAATTTGAATGGTGTTGCTGCTGGTAATTATTTTGCTACCAGATATCAAGTTACAAATACGTTTGTCGATATCTTTTCACCGACACAAGAGGTAATAGGTCACTGGCCAAGATATAGCTCAAGTATTGGTGTGTCTGCAGCAAACCCAATATCTGGTGTTACATATTTTACTTATACACCAACTTTAAGTCAAAATGTTGCGGCGGTAACCACAACAACATTTTGTTGGTATATTACATCAAATCTCTTAGGGCAAGCCATAAATAAATGGATACCAGCGCCTCCAAGTGATTTAAGAACAGCCTATTCTTTGTATGTGCGAGATAATGCAACTACGAATATTGAAGAAAACAACTTAGAAAACGATTTAACAATTTTTCCCAATCCAACAAATAATAAAATAACAATTGACTATAATCTCAACGAATCTTCTAATGCTAAAATTTTAGTATATGATGCTATGGGCAGAATTGTAGCTAACCATGAGTTAGGAGAACAGCAGTTAGGAAAGCATTCGACAACGGTCAATTTAGCGAATTTAGCTAACGGTCTATACACAGTCAACTTAACAGTAGGTTCTAAAATGATTTCAAAACTAGTAATTAAGAACTAATGCTAAAAAAAAGAAAGAAAATTAATTTTTTCGTAGTCATTCTTTTATTAATGAGTGCTGTGGCTTGTCGAAAAGACAAGCCACAGCCTTGTTCTGAACCGAATGGAATTGAATGTTTAGATTTTAAAGAATTGGAAACTTTTCAAGGGATTACTTTTTTTAGCCATGAGCGTTTTCAGTTTCAGTCACCCTGTTTTAATCCCAATAATCCAAACGAATTTGTTTATAATTATAAAGACTTTGAATTAGATGAATTTCAATTAGTTAAATTCAATATATCAACTGGTATCAAAACTATACTAGCCAACAATGTCAAAATTATTAGTCAACCTAAATGGAGCAGAAAAGGCTGGATTGCTTTTGATAATGTTTTTGAACAAAATTATCAACTATGGATTGTAAAAGATAATGGTGATAGTTTAACTCAAAAATCAGTTTCAGGTGGTAATATTTCTCCTGCATGGGATTCTGAAGGTGAAAATTTATTTTGGCTTCATTCACCAAACAAACCTCCTTCATATCCGTATTATTTTTTCAAGCAAGGTGTTTCTAATACAATAACTGATACATTAATGAGAGATGGTGACATTAATCAAGGTAGTGCTGTGTTTAATGAAATTTCAAGTCAGAATATTCTGTTAACGAATACGATAATAAACAATGAAATTCACTTTGCTTATGCTCCGTTGTCATCCATGTCATTTACAAGTATATTCAATAATTCATCCCAATTTAAAACAGATCTCATAAGAGGAGTTGCATGGTCGAGCAATAGTCAAATTGCTTATTTTACGTTTTATAATAATAGCGATATGGATGGTCTTTATAAATTAAATATAAACTCTGGTTCATTTACCAAGTTAATCAATTTTTGCCATAGTAAGCGCTATAATTCCATATCATGTTCATCAAATGGGACTGAAATAGTTGGTGAACGAATTGTCAGTTATACTATAAAGGATTCTGATGGTAATTTTACAGGCCAAATAGTCGAAAATTCAGAAATTTTCATGATTGATTTAGTAACTTTGAAGGAAACCAAAATAAATCTAGAATAAATGAAAATATTAACTCTTTTAGTGTTTTTTCCTTTAGTTTGTTTTGCTCAAAAACAAAACAAACTTTCATTTGAATTGGGTATTGGAAAAAATAATTTTTCAATGCACGATTTAAATCAATTTTATGTTGATTCTTTTGCTGTAAAAAACGAAATGCTCGATAAAGGGATTTCTATAGGTAATCAATTTTTCATTGGAATAAAATATAGACCAAAAAACTCTTTGTTTGATATTGGTTTTTATGGTAACTACCAAAATGGTAAAACTGCTGGAAGACCAAAGCAAATAATAACAGATGATTTGGGAAATCAAATTGGTATGAAAGAAATAGATTTTATATTAAAAACTGAAGCTATCGGTTTAGGAATTTCAAATTGCTGGTATATCAGTCATTTATTGAAGTTTCAAGAAAAAGAGAATAAAATCCTCAATCGTTTCCATATAGGTTTGGAGTTGAATGCTGGTATTGGTTTTTCAAGAGCTAGTCTTGATTTCAGAGATACAGAATTAGTTGGAGGATCAACATATAACTATTTTATTTCTAGAGATTTCCAAAGTCAAGTAGGATTAAAGTTTGAATATGATTACTTGAAATCTCCAATTATTAGTTCGATAGGTCTCAAGGTTGGTTATCAATATTTTAATACTCAAACTCTTAAAGATAGAAATGGTGAGAATTGGTTTGTTCAAGGTAATACTCCGATAAATTTAAACTTTTCAGGTGTTTTTGGATTGTTGTATTTGGTTATTGGAAAATGAAAAAACACGTATTTGAAGATTGGGAGTTAGTTGTTTCACTGAGGAAAACAACAAAACAATTGTTCGCTAATATGATTTAAAATCAGGACATGAGGGTTTGGGGTTAATACTAACGAGAAAAAAACAACAATAGATTATGACAAAAACAACAAAATATCAAGATGGCGTAATGGCTGTAATATCTCTTGTAAAGTTAATTAATTCTGAAATTGGTGATTATCAAGAACACTTTGTAAATGAAAGTTTTATCTTTTCTGTTAAATTAACTAACGGAGCAATAAATATGTCAGTTGAAGTTGCACAGGACTATGAAGCGCAACCAAGTAGTGTAACTCAAGATAGATTAGAAAAAGTTGCAAAAACTTTTAGGAAAATATAAAAATTGCAATCAGTAAATTTAATCATAGCTTAATTAGTAAGATGAGGAGGAAGAGTGGTTTTCTTTTTCTTTACAGGCTTCAATTAGATTTTAAATGGTATTTAGACAAACGTAAAATTGCGAGTAAGAGCATCAATACTGTTGTTAAATTGTAATCACTTGGTCGTAAAAAGCAGTGCGCCACATTGTTGCGAAGATCTAATCCACCTTTAAGAAAAAGATAGTTGAAGAATGTACGATCATTTTCATCGAAATATTCTTGAATCTTTTCATTTTTCAATAAATCTTCAATGTACATTTCACGCACGCCACCCGGTTCACTTTTTTTATAAGTTGTTAAGGTTTGTACTCCTAGGATCTGAGCAAAATTTCTAAAAATGCCTTCAAACTTTAATGTCATGGAATCGACAACCATCGTGAAATTTGACTTGCCATTCGTTTGCATTAACTCAAATTGAATGAAAAATTCCTGAAGAGCCGGAGCAATTACCTCCAGCCAGGAAAAAGCAATCCTATCACCACTTCGGTTGTTAAATTGATGTTGTCCAATCCAAGAATGATTAAGTAAATATTGACGAAGATTTTCATAATTCAAATGACCTCTTCGAATTCCTTCATCAAATAATGGAAGTAGGAAAAGATTCACAGAGAATTTCATTTTCAAATCGTAACTATTGATAAGTTCGTTGCGTTTGTTTTCTTCTGAATCCTTTGTTTTCTTATTGATGTTACTATTTATATCAAATTTTATAGTGTTGAACAGATTGTACAATCGAAACTCTTGATTTCTTTCGGATTCGTTCATTTTGTCAAGATCCGGAAATACAATTGTGTTATGTTGTGTCAGTACTGAATAAATATCATTCGGGGCATGATCTAGCCAAATAAAAGCAGTTTCTTTGTAAAACCCAACCAAAATGTTCATTCCATCTCCTTCAAAAGGAATTGAAATTTTTGCAAGTTCATGATCCTTTTTCAGTTCTGTTATTTGAACTGATACTCTTTCAGAACAATCTTTCAACTTTGCTTTTTCATAATAATGAAGAGCCTCGGATAGATACATTAAAGCAATCATTTTAGAGGTATCATCAAATCTATTTTCGGCTATCTTTTCGCAAACAATCCCCATTTCCTCAAACAGATTTCTAGTAGGCCATTTGTATTTTTCGGCTAAGCGAATTGCTACTTCAAGATTATCATGAATGGTAGAATAATCCCCATTTTGACTACAATCTTCATTAATAGAAGAAATTAAATCAATTGATCCTTCAAAATCAGCCTTCTTGAACTTACTCTGTTCAAGCATGAACCTTAAAAATGTTATTTTCCAATCATGGATCCAATAACCGTTTTCAAATAATATGCTTTTTAATAAAGCCTTCGACTCTGAAACTTTTTGATTGGATTGAAAACAAAGAACTATCAGGTTTTTAACTATTTCCGCTTTATCAAAAGGCTGTACTTTTTCATCATCTTTGATTAAATTGAAAATCTCAAAATATGAGTTTATGGCTTTTGTTGCAAAAGTCAAGTTCTTTTTTTTAGGGCTTAACCAAAGTAAGTGGTTATACTTGGCAATTAACCAATGGTTTTTAACCTCCACTGAACGTTCTTGTAAATATTCGAAGCCTCCGCTTTCAAATAATTCCATGTTAGGGTAACTCATGACTTCTCCGTTAGGGCCTGTTGCACCATATATCGGTACCAGTACTCCTTTTTTTATTGAATAATTGAAAACTGCTTTTTCCCAAACCAACTTTTTTGAGTTTTCCATATCAATCTTCAATTCAATAAGATTTGATAATGCCGAGCTACTATTTGAATCAAATACCCAGGAACGATCATGTTGTTCAACCTGATCATAAAAATCTTGAATGGAACTTAATTTGTTCATTTCTACATTATCATTTTTGATCAACTGTTTTTTTGCAGTTTTATTATTTGAAAAAGTAGAATCAATGATCTAAGAACACTCGTACAAATGAGAATTAAAGCACCCAGTATTACATACTGTTCAATTTTTAAATTTTTGAAAATATCAGATATTTTTATGGTTGAAAGAATTACAAAGGTGAATATCAATACCAAAGCAGCACTGTAAAACACTTTTACTAAATCAAAGTATTTTCCAGAATTAAAAAATGTTGATTTTCCATCAGTAGAAGATTTTCCCGTAGCCGAATCTTTAAAGGTTACAATGATTGTTAGTGCTGCTAATACAAACCCCGCAAGTGAAATAGAAGTTGAAATAAGATCCGAGCTAATTGATTTCAATCTTTCAACATCAAAATCCCTCAATATTCCTTTGTTTTTTAGAATCAGGGTACACGATGATATTAAAATAACCAAAGCAATATCCAAAAGAACTGGAAATTTCAAATAGAAATCTAACATTTTCAATAAAGCCTTTTTACTTTTTGTCATACATCAAATTTGTTTTGATATTCAGAAATAATCTGCGTAAAAAACTCATCACTTAAAATTACCCTCGACCTTATCTTTTTCTTAACATTCAATACACTTCTCTCCTTGTCTAAAAGTAAATTAAACGCTTCAATTTGATTGTCGTTTTCATTGTCTTCTGCGTTAACCAGAAACCCAAGGAATAATTCTTTAGTTTCGGGTTTCCTTTGAAATCTATCAAGCCATCCGAACAACTTGTTTTTGGCAGGAGTGGTGTCAACTTGTTTATAATTAAATGTCATTTTCAATTCCACTTGCTCAGATTCAGAATAAGATTGAGCATGGCTCAAAGTGGTTGCGAGACCAGTGTCCTCATCATTAATTCTTGCAATATTGTCTTTTCGAACTCGAACAATAAAATCCTTAATTCCCTCTATTCTTGACTTAAGGTTTTCGAGCTCATCCTTTACAATTTGTATTGGTTTAATTCCTTTGATAATTTTAGTTTCTTTAGCCAATTTGTTTAAATACCAAATTAAATCTCCTGTCCTTGCTCCGTAATGGTTGTATTCAATAATTATTCGAGCCTCTGAATTTGATTTTTTAACAATTACAAAATGAGTAGCTTCAACCAAACCTCTTTCATCACCAATTTCAAATTCCTTTATGGCTTCATTTTCAAAATCATAAACTTCTGGAAAATGTCATCTCTAACCTTGTAAAATTTACCTAGAATAAAACTATTGTTGTCTTCAATTCTCAACTCTTTCAAAAATATTCTTGTTCCTTGGCGATGTTGAAACCTTACATCTTCTTTATCAACGAGAAATTTTTTAATTGCTTTTAAGCAATGAACATAATGATACTCAACCCCTTCAAATTTAGTGTAAGGACTAAATTCAAGGTCATAATAATATAATGTTCGTTCTGTTAAAACTGTTGACATAATCTTGTGTTAAAATTTAATCTTTCCAAAAGCTTTCATTCCTTGGATTTCCTTGACTTTTATACTTTTATTAAAAGAAGCATCACCGGAATTATTGAGATATTTTTCTCGATCAGTTATGCATCTGAAAATAACTTCATAAGTATCCCTAATATGTAAATGCATTTGCTCAAAATCTGGCATTTCTATTTTAATATTGCAATCTATCAAATAAATATCTCCACTAAAAAGTAGAAGATAATTTAATCCAGATGCAGTGTTTAATGCTTTAATTTTATCCTCATTTCCCATTTCAATTTCTTTGATCAAATTTCAATTTTATCAAGCTACTTCATAATCCTATCCGTCTCCGTCAACGCCACAATGATCTTTTGATAGTGTAAAATGTCATCGTAGCTCAATTCACGATCCTTGCGGTCTTTGAGCCATTTTTGAGCGGGCTGGTAACCTCCGATGTAGAAGTTCCAATCTACTTCAGGAACGTAAGGAAAATATTGCGTTTCGTTGATGTAAACACGACCAACCGAAGCTTCGAGTGCCTCAGTCACCGGTTGGATTAATATAGTTTTGTTGTTAAATATTAAACTACTAAAATTTAGATTATTCTGAAGAAAATTATAGCTCCCCATAATTATTGAAATAGTTTTTTAGTTAATAACAAAAACTGAAATTAAGTAAAAATACGTATGAGGAAAAATATTTATGCCATTAAATTGACTGAAAGGCTTCTATTCTAGTACAAGTACTAATAAATGTAGCTAAATTGAATGGTTTGAAGATAAATGTGAGGCAAAAAATAAGCTTTGTTTGATGTAAATTGAAGGTGAGAAGTTGGGGAGGAAGACCGCTTTTTTAATTTTATTCTTTTATATTGGTTTTGTCAGGATAAACCTGACTATGCTACTACAAAACATCATTTTATTATTGATATTTTTTGTAAAACGGTTAACCATCCAATATATTGGTTTTACTTCGCAATTTATAGTTGTTTAAATATGAACTTTCCAATAATCGAATATTGGCTGCATTACCACTCAAGGTGATTTTAACGCTTTCATCCCTTATAAATTGTTTTAATCTCTTGTAAAAATTTAACACCTCTATTTCTTGATTTTTCGCTTTTATCTTTCCGGAAACTTACCCCGAAAAACAATCTATACCATTTCAAATATTGAAATGGTTTTCTTGTAAATCGGGTTCAGCTAACAATTATTTCAAGTTTTGAATTGTCTTGATTAGTTCAATTTGCGGGAAACAATCGCTTTTATCTTTCCGGAAACTCACGTGGGTAAATATTCCAGGGCTTCCATTCATGGCCGACCTTGAATAATCCCACATATCAGAATTGTAGGTATTTGGAATGTTGTAGGTTTCACATAGGTAGTTCAGCAGTATTTGCAATGTTTTCAACTGTTTGTCGGTGTATTTTTGGTAGTACTTTGAACCTCGGAATGGCTTTTCTAATGCAATGACTTCATTGGTTGGAACGATTGTTCCAGTTGATGAGGTGAATTGTGCTACGATTCCTGACTTCACATCACTGCGTTTTAATGATCCCCAAGCGCATAATTCAATTCCGATGGAATGTTGATTCAATTGTTTGTTTTTCGCGCACTTGATGCCTAAATGATGCGCCCAATGTTTGGAACTGAAACACTGGTGGATGATTCCTTCACGATCGATAACGAAAGCAACCCCAATTCGAGCAGGTGTTTTTCCCCACCATGTGACAACATTCTTTGCATTGCCATTGGAAACGGTGTGGTGAATCACGATTTGTTTCTTGGGAAACTCTTCTTGGTAATATTGGGTTTCTTTCAAACGAACTTGAACGATTTTTGTCGTGTCTAGTTTTGGGAGTTTTGTTTTCATTTTTTGATTGTTTTATGGGATTTGTTAATGGATCACTCACGAGTAATCCTTACTACTCACGAGGATTGCTCACTAGGATCACTCACGAGTAATCCTTACGAGTAATCCAACAGGATGGATTACTACTTGCGTTTGTCGGTTGTATCGCTGGGGAATGTGACTAGATTGAACATGGAACGTAAACGCGAACGGACACGAATACCGTAAATGCCCTCTAATTCATCAGCATTCAAATTGGTGGTTGCATGGGTGACAATTCCCTGATTGGCAAATAAATCATAGCGTTGCAGCAGAATTTCAGCAACGGTATTGCATTCGTTCCCGAAGTGTTTGGTGGTGTGCTCCACTCCTAAATCATCTAAGCAAAATGCTTTTTCGCGCATGCCGTATTTGTGGATTACTTCAAAACCATCTTTGTTAAATTCTGCAGCAATCTGTCGTGTTTCTTTTACTTGGTAACGCTGAAAATTATACATGAACGCTTGCAACAAGGTCATTAATGATGTTTTTCCACAACCAACTGGACCCGTTAATAAAATGCCTTTCTTCAAATCAAGATCATGCACTTCGCACTGTTCTTCCGAGGAAATGGCATACGAAATCAATTTGTGCAAAATTAATTTGTCGGCAGGGCGCAAGTGAAAATTGTGCCCGTATTTTTGTCGGCCAAGGTAATTGAGGTAGCGCACGCAGGTGAGGAAGTCGAATTGTCGACAACCATCGATAAGGATATAACATTTTTCAAGCATAGTAATTTTATTAAATTAATATTCTCCACTTTTCTTTGCCCGCCAAAGAAAAGTTGGCAAAAGAAAGCTCGTCGCTGTATGAACTTCATTTCGTTCCATTCCTGAAGGCAAGACCTTGCCGGTGATCCTTTGCTTTCTCGCTTCGCTAACAAAAGCGTCGGCTTCCGTCATGGTGCCCTTGCTTCAGTTCACTGCTCTCATTCATTTCATAAGGCGACCCTTTTTTAGATCGAACTTCGAAGTTTTGGATCTAGAGTGGCACACTGTAATCTTTGTTTTGATTGACAGCAATATCACCGGGCTTTTTTTGTTGCGTTCCGCTTTGAAACTTTTCGGAATTCAATATCCAGTTTCGTGCTGCTGCATGCCAATTTTTCATTTTTGCTTTTCCTCCAACAAGCCATCCATTGGATTCAAAATGATTGAAGAATTTTTGCGCTTCGAGATCTGTTTTATTTTTTTCTTGAAAAAAAGCAGTGACTTGTTCCATGGTTGGCAATTCAAACATTGGTTTTGGCTTTTTTGGTTTTTCAACTGGATTTTCATTTTTAGCAACTTTTATTACTTTTTCATCAGAAGAAGAAAATTCATCTTTACTTTTTGAAAATGTTGGTTGGTCGATTTTTTTTAAATCGACACCTAAAAAGTTTATATTGTTTAATAGTTTATTATTGTTTAAAGTGTTTATATAAGGTCTCACGTGTGTTTCACTTGTATTATCACAACTGTTATCAGTTTTGAGACACATACTATTATCACTACTATTACTTGAACTATTATCACATCTGTACATGTTAATCAAACTTCCTACGTATGGATTTTTGGAAGGCAGGTATTCGATGTAACCGAAAGCATGTAACTGTTTCAAACACTTCGTATAGGTATTGACGGAACCAATTTTTGAATACCGCATGACTTCTGATCGGGCAATGCTTAATTGTTCAGGAAACATGGCCGAATTCCATAGGTGGAATAAAGCCATGTATAAACTGATATGAAATGGATTGATTCGATTATCCTCAATAAACTTTGAATGGATGCATTCCAAATGTTTGATGTAATTAACTTGCATGGGGTTTGTTTTTAGAAGGCCGTATTTGGGTCCTACTTCGATGACTTTCGATCTTTGATTCTCTTCCTGATCCAAAGGGTGATGATTGTGAGTATCGTCATTGATTCATGATTTAATTATTTATTGCTGCAGCACGTGCATTTTGGTTGCTCGGTGCGGTAGTTCTTCTCAAGCAAATCTCGGATATCGGATTTCTTGTAATAGATTTTTCCCCGAACGCGACTATAGGGAAGGCTTCCTGATTTGCGGTGACGATACAAGGTTCTTTCAGAAATGAAAAGCGTTGATTGTACTTCAATACCACAGATCCAAATTTCTTTGACAGGTTCTTGAGGAATAAGGTCTTTTTTGATTGTCTTCATTTCCTCAAGAATTTGTTGCATTTGTTGAACTGATTTTTTCATGTAGAGCGTTTTAACTGATTAGTAATTGCGTTTGTTTTTCATGTTTTCCTCCATGATTAACTGAATATCTTTCTTGTCATAGAAGATGATTCCGCCAACTTTGGTGTAAGGAATGGTTCCATTGATGCGCAATGTTTGCAATGTACCTGGGGAAATTCCCAGCATGCGTTGAACCTGATGTGATTTTAACCACTGTCTGTCTTCGATTACTGGGGAGACTTTTCCTAAGCGCGTATCAATGTGATCTTTGATTAGTTCTAAGAATTCCCATTTGAATTGCTCTAGATCTTCGCTTGTGATGATGTTTGTTGCCATATGATTTGTTTTAAAGTGTTCTTGGCAAAATTCTGCAGGTTTGATGGAATTTTTTCACAGCTTGTGAACAGGTTGGGAAAGATTTTTTTTTACAAAAAGCTCGAAAGCCTTGATTTTGTTGGTAAAAGGCATCAATAAAAATTTGTTCTCGACTAGTTCGAATACTGTTGATTTTTGAATTTTGTTTGTTTTACTTTTTTAGGGGTGTAAAAAGCCACTTTTTAGCCCAAAAAATGGTTCAAAAATGTGACCTGTAATTTAAATGAGATTTTTTCACAGCTTGTGAAGAGGTTGGGAAAAGTTTTTTTTTGAGAAATGCTGGAAAACTTGATTTTGTTGGGAAAGATGAATAAAAAAAGTCGTTTCATTTTTTGTCACATTGAAATAATATGTAAATTAGAAAAATAAAGTCCTACGGAATGAGATCTAATAAATACCTAAACAACAAGCGTTTGTTTTTAAAGGATTATGAAGTGGGGGTTATATAATAGTTATAGCCAATGGTAGGACGACTGTTCCAACGACCGACCTAGATATAAACAGTAAAACAAAGACAACCCATTTTGACAAGTGGACATTATTTGAGGGAAATAAAATAATTATGGCAAAAGAAATTCAATATTATTGTGTAGGTTTTTTCTGGTATGGAAGCGAACCTGAAAACCAGTTACCCCGATTTCAAAAAGACAGCATTTGGGAAAACGGATTTGACGATAAATATCTTGATAAGGTAAAGAGTGTTCAAGTTGGCAGTCAAATTGCAGCCAAGACAAGTTACACAAGAAAGAAAGATGGCAAAACTATTTCGGTGCTTGAAGTGCATGGTATTGGAACAGTAACTGAAAATCAAGGTGACGGAAAAATACTAAAAGTGCAATGGAAGAAAGACTTTAAACCGTTTACGATTGATGGACGTGGTGCATACAGGTCAACCATAAGTAAAGTTAATCATGCAGAAAATATTGAATTGATTTTTGGAAATAAGAAAAAGACAGAAAATGATGCACTTGCATTTGATGAAAAAGATATGCAAATGGAATTTGCATTAAATCAAATTTTGTTTGGCCCCCCGGGTACAGGAAAAACTTACAACACAATTAATAAAGCTGTTGCAATTGTTGATAATTTGAAAGAAGGTGCCTTGAATGTTTACTATGAAAACCGTAGCGACTTGAAAGAAAGATTTGATGAATTATTAATTGACGATTGGGAAAACCCAAATGGACAAATTGGTTTTGTAACATTTCATCAAAGCATGAGCTATGAAGATTTTATTGAAGGAATTAAACCCGGGCTTAATGATGAGCAGAATGTGATTTACGACATTGAACCCGGAGTTTTCAAAATGATGGCGTCCATTGCCAGAGATAACTGGTTAGATGCAAACAAGGGAACAAAGGAGCAACTATCATTTGAAGAATCATTCACTAAGTTCAAAGAAGAGTGGCAAGAACAACAGGAAATGAAATTCCCCTTGAAAAGAGAAGGAAGCGAATACACGATTCTTGGTTTTACCAAATCTTCAATTAAGTTTAAGAAAGCAAGTGGGGGCACAGGTCACACACTTAGTATTTCAACTCTACGAGATTATTTTTACAAAAGAAGAGAAATAAGACAAACAGGAGTTGGAATTTATTACCCTGCAATTTTAGATAAACTTAAATCGTATCAACCATCATTGATTGTGGAAAAAGAAGAAAAAAATTATGTACTAATCATTGATGAAATCAATCGTGGAAATGTTTCTCAAATTTTCGGTGAACTGATAACCTTAATAGAAGAAGATAAACGCTTAGGAAAAGGTGAAGCATTGGAAGTTACACTTCCATACAGCAAAGAAAAGTTTGGAGTCCCACCAAACCTTCACATTATCGGCACAATGAATACAGCAGACAGAAGTGTAGAAGCTTTGGATGCTGCATTACGTAGACGATTTAATTTTGAAGAAATGCCCCCTAAACCTTTATTGATAGCAACTGAAGGAAAACTAAAAGAACAAAAAGGAATTTTAGACACAGTTGATTTACAGCTTTTACTCAAAACGATTAATAAACGAATTGAAAAACTACTTGACAAAGACCATCAAATCGGACATAGTTATTTTATGTCTGTTACTAAGTTGAGTGAACTAAAAGAAGCATTTCAAAATAAAATCATTCCCTTACTTCAAGAATATTTTTTCGGTGATTACGGCAAAATAGGTTTGGTAGTTGGTATAGGTTTTTTTGAATCGGTAGAACCCGTGCAAGATAATTTCTTTGCAGATTTCAATGATTATGATTCATCAGAATTTGCAGAGAGAACCATTTATAAAATCAGAGACATTGCTAAAATGACTGAGGATGAATTCAAAAAATCACTTAATTATTTATTGAAAAAATAAATTGAAGCAGCATAGAAAACATATCACAGTTTTTGAACACGAATCTCTACGCACTGACAAAGGTGAGCAGAGATTATCTGAAATTCAATTGAAATCACTACAAACATATTTTGGCGAAAACGGGGTGCCTTATTTTTCCCTAATCCATAAAGGTGTTCGCTTTAATGAATTTGTTGGAGTGATACAGGTAGGTGAATTAGTTATTGAAGTTTTGCCAAAAGCAGATGCTGCATTTGCCGGGCACAATGAGAAAAAGCAATGGCGCGATATTTTGATTGATATGCTCTTTGCTGTTGGAGCTTTTGTCATTCATGCTCCAAGCAGCAGTTCATTAAAACTAAAATCAAATTCAATCCTTGATTTGTATTTTGAAATTTTCATCAATGAAATAGAATCACTTCTGCACAGAGGTTTAATAAAACAATACAGAAAAAAAGAAGGAAATGTAACTGCCTTAAAAGGCAGTTTGCATTTTGCC
Organism: Fluviicola sp.; assembly: GCA_017983675.1. Classification (GTDB taxonomy): domain Bacteria; phylum Bacteroidota; class Bacteroidia; order Flavobacteriales_D; family Crocinitomicaceae; genus Fluviicola. Next base: position 190,279 of record JAGOAZ010000001.1, on the reverse strand, counting down.
AAAAACATTCAACAAAACCTAACTAATCAAGAAAGATTTTATGTCAGGCACACAACCTATGACGTTGAACATCAACTGCATTTTATTTTTTACAAAACTATTCGCTTGTTAAGACAGATAAACACAAATGTGAATTTGCACAGCCGCATTGGTGCATTGATGCTTCACTTTCCAGAAATGCCTGATATAAAAGTTACTGAAGCAACTTTTGAAAAAATAGTTTTCTCCCGAAAAACAGAATCATATAAAAAGGCAATTGAGATATCTAAACTTTTGTTATTGCAGTATCATCCCGATGTAAGCAGAGGAAGAAATAATGTTTTAGCGTTAATGTTTGATATGAATAAACTTTGGGAGCAGTTTGTTTATGTGAGTTTAAGAAAGCACAAAAAAGAGAACACAACAATAACAGGACAGACATCTAAACTCTTTTGGAAGCCGCAAAATGGCTACCGAGTAAAAATGCGACCTGACATTGTGATAAACAAAGACAGAACTGATTGCGTTGTGTTGGACACAAAATGGAAAAACTTAAATGGTTATAATCCATCGTCTAACGACTTGCGACAGATGTATGTTTATCACGAATATTACGGAGCAAATAAAGTTGCGTTGATATATCCTGGGAAAGAAACTACCAACTCTAATGGAAACTATTTAGATCCATTGACAAGTCAAGAAACAGATAAAGAATGCAGCGTCATTTCTTTTATAGTTGAACCGAAAATTAAACAATGGCAAAAGAAAATTTACACTGATTTAGAAAGTTGGTGGAGTTTGCAAAATCAAAATACAATGTAAACCAATTTGAGAGCAAGTTAAAGTCATAAATTATTCAATCGCCCTAGTTATCAAACCAGGGCGATTTATTTTTCACATCATTCCACTAATCTCATCCACTTTCCGCAAAAATCCTTCTTCTAACTTTGGAATAAATTTCAATGGTGCCGTTTTTCGATTTGCTAGATCGATGAAAATGCGATACGGATCTTCGATGTGAACTTGAAAGACAGATTGCAATGCCGAAAAGATTTCCTTGATTTCATTTTCACCATAATTGATTGCAGTAGTTGCTTGAAGTGCATAAACCAATTCGATGAAGTCCGATTTACTGGCCGTCCATTTTAATTTTGGAGCAGGTGGACCATAAGTAGCTTGTAATTCTGGTTTTGGAGAAAGGTGCTTTTTAAATAAATCAAACGCCAAAATATTAGCAGCAACTAAATCATGTGACACATTAAACTCAGGATCAGTCAATTGATGAGCACTGTTTTTAGACATCGAAAGCAGATTTGCTTCTCGAACAAAATAGATTTTGTCTAAATGACATAAGCCAGCATTGTAATATTGAACAAAGTCAATGTTTTCGCGCATGATATGACGAAACATCCGTTCTTTTTTGTCAATAAATAATTTTAATTCTTCATCATTCAAGGTGATTTTACTTGTTTCAATTTCAGCCAATACTGAATAAAAGATGAGGTAAGAACTAATCTTAGGCTTCACATATTTGAAAAAATGAATTTCGTCTTCAGTAGATCTGAAACCTTCTTTTCGGATTTTGGTTCTAAAATCCTCAAGTGTTTTCTTAATTAATTCTGCTGCCTTTATTGATCTGTTGTTGATGTTAGGTTCGCTTGAATTTAACTGCTCTAAGACATGGCAAAAGTTTTTTATTGTAGCAATATAGTATTCCATAGCGTAATTTGGTTTTTAATGATTGGTATGATATATTATGTAGTATGAAAACAAAAATCGAATTCAACATCGTAATCTATTTATGGTCACGTATGAAATTGAAAAAAAAATATCAAAAAAAAAGTCCGCCGAAGCGGACCTTTAATTAACCTAATTTTTTATCAGAAACTTCCTGGTTACTTTCTGAATCCTTGGGCTTCTGTTTGGCTGCAAGAATTGATTTCAAAACTCCCATATCATGACTCACTTTGGTATCGAGCACTTTCGCGTAGATTTGAGTAGTTGATAGTTTGGTGTGTCCCAGCATCTTTGAAACTGTTTCCAAGGGAACGCCATTTGAAAGGGTCACAGTTGTTGCAAATGTATGTCTGGCCATATGTGAAGTCAAAGTCTTTTTAATCCCACAGATCTCAGCTATTTCCTTCAAATACGCATTATACTTTTGATTGCTGTTCACAGGAAGAAGTTTATCGAACTTCAAACATACTGGATGTTCTTTGTATCGGTTAATGATTTCCAATGCTAATGGTAAAAGTGGAACACTTTCTCTGGTTCCTGTCTTTTGTCGAATGGTAGAAAGCCAATAATCTCCATCCATTCCAATTGTTATCGCATCACGCTCAAATTTGTAAATGTCTGAGTAAGCGAAGCCAGTGTAACAGCAGAATAAAAACACATCCCTAACTTCTGCTAAACGAGGCATTAGTATCAACTTGTGCTGCATTGTATCTAGTTCCGTTTGAGTCAAGATCTCACGTTCTGGATTGGAGTAAGAACATCTGAAGTTATCAAATGGATTCTTCGGCATCCATTCAACACTCACTGCAACATTGATGATTCTTTTTAGATTCACAATGTATTTGTGCGCTGAATTGGTTTGCATGCGCTCGTTTACTAAAAGGAAGTGTTCGAATTCAGTTACAAACTTTAAACTCAACTCCGTCAAAAGAATGTCCTTTTTCTTGAAACGGTGATGTAAAAAGCGCTCAACTTTTCCTTGGCAATAATTGTATTTAGCCAAAGTTGTTTTGGCAACTTTCCCCACATGGATCATAGATTCCATTTTTACTTTGTGGTATGCGAATGCATCCATCAATGATTTGGGTTCTACTTTCTCCTCTTTGCCCAGGAAGAGGTCTTTGAGTTCTTTGGCAGAAATGGTTTTACCAAATGCTGCATACGATAGGAAGTGCTTTTTAATCACATTTGTTGCGTGATCAATGAAGCCATTAATCAAAACCGAATGGGGTGCTTTGGGCTTGACTTGGAAATGGGCATTGTCCCAATCACTTTTTTTGATAAAATACGATGTTGCAATTTCGGCACGTCGCCCATCAATTGCGATGCGGATGTAAAGCTTGCTTTTACCGTCTTGCTGTCTGCTTGGATTTAACCAATACGAGACAAAGAATTTTTGATTCTCCATTTTGTTCGCTGGATTTAATGAATAAATACTGTGAACACGTTAAAATCATTCTTAAGCAAATCTCACCAAACGTAATAATGGCGGAGGTTTCCCGACTTCCAGCGAACAAAAATGGTGATTTTAATTTTGTTCGCTGGCTTGTTCGCCAGAACTTTGATTTCAATTGATGTTTTTTGATGTTCTTGGCGATTTGCTGAAACAGCAGAAAGCCTTGAAAACACTGAAAAACCTTGAAAAACGGAACTTTTGGGCATAAAAAAAGCCTCCGATTGGAGGCTTACGCTTTTAACTTCGCGGTCTGGACGGGACTCGAACCCGCGACCCCATGCGTGACAGGCATGTATTCTAACCAACTGATATTATGTGGTTTACATAATTATTAACATTCACAATCTCTATCATTATTCTTGTGTGCAACCTAATTGACAACCTTTTGTACTTCTCATCTTGTTAGACATAATTGTTTGTTTTCTTTTTAAAACTGGTTCTCTTCAAAAAGTTCAACTTTAGGAAAAACACCTGTTTACCCTCTTTAACTTTTTTTTATTTAATGCATTCATAGTCTACCATTATCTGCAAAACTAAATTTCTCATTGAAAGGAGTAACTATAATGTGATCTAATAATTTAATGTCAAAGTAGCTACATGCTTCCTTTAATTTTTTTGTAATAAGACAATCATGTTCAGAGGGTGTAAGATTACCTGATGGGTGATTATGTGAAATAATAATGCCAGATGCCAACGACTTTAAAGCTAATCCAATGATTAGTTTGATGTCAACTACTGTGGCACTTAATCCTCCTAAAGATGCTTTGTATATTCCTATGGGATAATTTGCATGGTTTAAAAAAAGCACATTGAATTGTTCTTGACATGCTAAAGTGTCATTGTTAAAAGACTTTAGGAGATAATTGTATGCTTTTTCAGAACACACTATTTTTTCAGCATTAGTAAGTTTTTTTTTGCTAGGCTTATACTTTACCTGCAACTCTTGTAAATCATAGTTTATTTTCATGTTGATAGTTTTTTAAAATCACATGTGATTTAAGTTTATGATTAAGGTTACTCTGCCTGAAAAAAAAGTGATGTATTAGCTGATGTTTTTAATTCAAATTACACACATGGGGGGTGACAGCAAAAGATTAAATGGAGGGGGGTGTAATTAGATAGAAGTGATAAATGGAACAATATACACAGATTTGAAAAATTGATATATTGTGGTTGAGAGAAAACACAGAATTAACTGATAACTAATTTCTTCCTAAAGAGTCTAATTGATTTTCAAAACCTATTATCAGCTGAGTAAGGGTAATACCAAATGCATCAGCAATTTTGTTTACCATAAATATGGTTGGTGTAAATTCACCTCTTTCCATTGCAGATATATTTTGGAAGTTGTTTCCTAGCACATCAGCTAATTCAGATTGAGACCAACTTTTCTGATTTCTCAATAGTTTTATATAAGATCCAAAGTGTTTGCTAAATGTTGTTTTGTCCATTTGATGCAAAATCCTAATTTATGCTGAGAAAAAACTAACAGTATATTGTTAGTTTGATTTCTTTTTTTAAATTTGGTCAAATCAACACTTAGATTATGTTTCTACTTTATTTACTGTTTGGCATATTTATTGGATATTGGATCTTTAGAGCTAGTTTCATGAAAAAACCTGAAAATCAAGGAGTTAAAAACATGGAAAAAAAGATCTTCATACTTTTTATTGCAAAATTTGCCTTGACCTTACTTTTGTTTGCTGTAGTAGCTCTTATTGCTGGGTTGACAATACAAATGTCAGGTAATCAAGCTACAACACCAATCATTACAGTTTTTATTATCATCCCTTTGTTTTTCTTTTTAGCGAGGATGATTTGGAAATACAGAAAGTGAGTACAAAGATTTAAACCAACAAATAAAATTTTCACTTTATGATCATTATCTACTCATCTTTAGCTGTTATTCTAATTTATTTCATCTATTTCAATCTGCAAAGTGGAAAAAATGTAAAGAAATATGGTGATGCAAAATATTTCCTAAGTGAAATTATCACCCCACTAATTTTGACTTATCCAAATAACAAATTAGTCCATGAAAGTAAAGGAAGATTAAGATATGAATTCTATGATGATTTATTTGTTTTGTCTTTTGAGTTCATTTATCAACCTAGTAAAATTCAAGTAACAGTTAGGCAGAATTCAGTTGTAAAAAAAGAGATGAGGTCTTCATCTTGTATGTATGATATTTCTGAAATTAAAGAATGTTGTAATAAACTTGTTCAACAAATTGTTACAGGTGTTAGTAATTGATAAGATGGAAAAGCAAAAATCAAAATCATTAGTGTTTTTATCAGCATTATTACTAAGCAAAACTGCAGTTGTTAGTATTTATACAGCTTTATTAGGTTTGAATTCATTAAAATTACTTGATGATCGGTTGAGTTTTTTCCTGCCAATTTTCAATGTTGGCAAACCTAATTTGATTGATTTAATTGTTTTTTTAGGCATAACCTTAGAAGCACTATTGTTTAGCTACACAATTAAAAATCTTTTAATTGAGTTAAATAATAGGACTAGGCTTATATTTGCTTTAAGTTTTTTCATTTCTCCTTTAATCATTAGTCAACTTTTTCACTTAATAATGGGTAATGGATTTCAACAAATCAAACTTGAGTTTTTATATCTCAAAACAAATTCAGCTTCTTTATTTGCTACAATTGTGTGTGTTTTTTATGTGATTTATTTGAGTTACACATTAATTGGAAAGTTTAAAATAAAAAATGTAAATAATTCAATTTTCAGTGTACCCATACATTTTTGGTTATTCCTTTTTATTTCAGCATCTGGGTATATATATTTCATCACAGACTTCATTGTTTTATTTATCACAGGCTATTTTGATCAAATTTCACAGTTTAAATATCTTAACAGATCATGGTGGTTAATCATTTTCTCATATCCTATTGTTGCATTTTTCATTTTGAATTTATTCATTGTGTTAATCTCAATTTTTTTAAGACAATTAAAGGTTGAGAAAAAAGGTGGGAAAATTTATTTTTCATTAATCTTTTTAGGATTAATCCTCCCAATTTCACTGGGTGTATTTGAAAATCAAGTGATGAAAATTTTGGCATTTATTTTTAATTTTATTAGCAGCTGGTTAAGTGTCTAAATTAAAGATAAACGGCACCCACATCTCTTTCATCTTAATTGAGACAAGTTTGTCAGAAAGTTTATCAAAGCTCACTGAACAAGTTGAAAATAGTTTGATAAATTGTAACAATGACTCAGTTTACAACAATACATCAAATGTTATTTTATTAAGTTGTTTAAATGAACTTCGAATCTTGCAAAAAGTATCAGGGTTCTCAATGGAAAGTCATCAAGAAATGCATTATTACAAAGGAAGAAAATTGACTTTGAAAATGCCATTAAAAATGTTGCATGAAAAATATATGCCCATTAATTTATTTAACAATAAAACAATCAATTCAAGCATAAAAGCAGTTTCTGTAAGCTATAGAAAAAAAAGTCTGTGTGATTATTATCTGCTTAAAGTGGTTTGTAGTGGCACTTTCAGCTTATTACTGCCTGAAGTTTTTGATTTTTTAAATCTAGAGATTATTCATCAAAATTGCTTGTTTAAAAGCATGAATCAACCAATTGAACAGTTAGTTAGTTTTCAAATGAATAGCCATGAAATTAACTTTAAACAGGCAAAACATAATAAGACTACTTATACTTTGATTCAACTTTGATCCTTCAAAGTATGTGTAAGTATTCAATAATGTTAGCTTGATTTCTTTTACTTTAAATCTATGAAACAAAGAATTGCTTTACAATGAATAAAATAAGGATTAAAGGCACTCATGTGTCAATTTATATTAAAAAGCTCTCTAAAGCCAATTATATGCAAATTCAAAGTGCTTTAGGGAAGAGTTTGTGGAAGCATACTCATTTATTTTTGAATGATAGTAATTTGAAAATGCTGGGGTTTAAATCCATTGATGACTTTCCTACAGAAAAGCAATATTCAGCATTTATTTTGAATGATACTGATTCTTTTGAATTGCTCTACAATAGAAAATGTGTGCTTAGAAAGCCTATCAACCGACTACAAAATCACTTTTATTCTTTAGAATTGTTTAATGCAAGTTTTGATCAAGTTAAGCTCAATTATAGAAATGACAATGAGTTCATGTATATCTTCCTAAAGAAAGAACTTACAGGAGTTTTTACAGCTTCTTTAGGAGAGAATATTCTGCTTAATGATATTCAAATCAAACATGAGCATTTGATAATGAGAAAAGGGATAGCACCAGATGAAGATTATGTGAATTTTGCAATAAATGGTAAATTGCTCTTATTCAATTCAAAAAACACTTCAAGTAATGACCTATTAATTGTTTTGTGATTTTAGTAGAATAAATTCTGTTTCATTAGAGCTCAGACTATGCTCTTATAACTATAATATTTAATAGTGCTAGTTAAACTTTAATTTTATATAACCATTGATTAACATCAAGGAGACAAAAGAGAGAAATAAAGCTTTAAATATACTGTTTAATTTTAATTATAGTAATTCAACTGTTTTGTCAGTAAATCATATTTTGACTTGCACAAAAATTAAATTCAGCATAAATTGATTAACCATATATTGTTAGTTTTGTTTTAAACAGTATATTTGATCAACTAATAACTTTCTAAAAATCATAATGCATGTTTACATTTTTGCTAATTCTTTCAATCACTCTCTCATATTTTTCTTTTCAATCTTTGACAATTTTAAAGAACAAACTAGAAAGGCATAATCACCTTTTGCCACCTACATTTCAACAAGGATTAAACTATGAAAGTAAAGTTGTATTCTTACCTGTGCTATCCCATTTTGTGATTCCTACACTGGCATTGTATCTCCTTTTTGATGGAAGCTCTTTGTGGCAGTTGTTATTATTCCTTGTAGTACATTTTCTATTTTATTACTTTATAGGTGCAAGAATTATAAATTTCATTTTAATGTCATTAAATGTTCAATTCATAAGACCAGAAAGAAAAGTAATGATGTTATCCCTAGCTCTATCAGTTTCATCAATTATTTTTTTAATATTTGCCTATGCAATTTTAAGATGATAAAGTTTTGTCCAAATAATAAATTGAAGGCAATAATACTTCCTATAGAGCCTACTTTAAAAAAAGAAGATATATCATACAGCTCTAAATAAGCAGCTTTGCAAGCTTAAATCAACTTTAAAGTCAAAGCACCAGGCAAATTTGAAAATATGTGGCTACAAATACTTTTTATAAAAGCATGAACAGTCTATTCTTTAATTTAACTTTTTTAATCAGTTCAAAATTGTTCTTAGTTCAATTTCATCTTTAGACAGACTAACTGATCTACATCTTGAAAGATGATAGTAGTTTAACTTTAGGTGTCATTAGAATTTCATATAAGCAAAAAGTAATAGGTTTGTTTAAATCCAGCTCATTTCAGCTCTATAGTTTAAGTATCTGTAAATTAATTATGCTTAATGTGTTGTAAATCAATATATATCAGTAAATTTATCCTGGTAATTTTGTGTAAATAATAAGGATAATAGTAGTGCAGGAAATAAAAAAAACAATAGATTTAAATATTTTGTTTAAAAGGCAGTTGAAAAAATTGTCAAATACAATTTTAAAAATTAATGACCCTAGTTTAATCCCAGATATTATTGCTGATCAACTATATGCTTTAAGTAAAAATTACAATATTAACATGCGGGTTGATAAACTTGATAGAAATCAAGACGACATAGATTTGAAGTTCTGGGGTAACTTTAGTTTATACTTTCAGTTTGATAAAATCAAACTCAGAGATAGAACAAGTCAATTAAGCTGTACTGAAATAGCACAGTACATGACAATTGTTTCAAAGATTTCATTCGATACATCTTTGATTGAATCATTGCATACAGGTGTTCCAATGAGTAGAAATGATTTGGGAGAATTATTACAGCTTTCAGATGAGACGTGTAGGGTTTTAATTAAAAAACTAGTGTCAATTAGTTTATTATCAGAAGGAGATTGTAATTATAAACATGCTTTATATTGCCCCAGGAACCTTGCACAAAAAAATAGTAAAAACTATAAAAAGAAGGAGATTAATACAGTGCCAAATTTCAAGAGTAAGTGGATTATATCTAGTTATTTATTTGAGCAAAAAATCTTCAGAAAGAATGATAAATCAGATAGAAAGAGTAATGGAAAGGAAACTTTAGGAGTATTCATGAAGCTAGTATTCTTAATGAATGATGTTCAAATTGTGAAATCAAGAAAAAAACAAGAACTTATTAACTATTTAAAAAGCAACATCAAAGTAGCTGACATTGAAAGTCATCTTAAACTACTGATTTCAAATAATTTTATACAAATAAATAACAATGTTTTGTATGTAAATCCAACTGTTGTTAAGAAATCAAAGATTGTTTGTTCTGAATATTTGGTCTCTTTGTTTAAACTAAATCTTAGTGGAGCTGCTTATCAAGTCTCTCCAGAGGTTTTGGATAAAAAAAGAAAAAAAAGATTAATGGCTACCCAATTATGAGTAGCCATTTTAATTATTCAAGTTTAATTCTCAACAAGTTGACCTCATCTAATAAAGTTGCATCAGATAACTTACCGTAAATCATAGTGCTTTTGATTGATTTATGTGCAAGTAATCGTTGAGCAGTCTCTATACGAATCCCATTGCCCAGAAGAACAGTTGATGCAAATGTGTAGCGTCCAGAATGTGAACAAATGTTCTTATTAATACCAATCTCTAACATAAGTAGTTTCAATGAACGATTAAATGCCTGATTAGATGGAACAGGCATTAGTTTGCCAGTTTTTGTGCAATTTGAATGGTTATGGTATTTGACAATCAAATCAAGTATAACTGGAAGTATAGGCACTTTAACAAGTCCATTTGTTTTAGTTCTTTTTAGAGTCAGCCAGTTGCAGTTATCTGAACCAATTACAAGATCATTGTGAGTTGCTTTTTGAGCATCAGTATGAGCTAATCCAGTAAAACACATGAAAAGAAATACATCTTTACATTCTTGCATTCTATTCGATGATGGAATATGGTTAAGTAATTGATTTAATTCACTTTTGCTGAGGTAGTCTTTATTTGTCTCTGTCTTCCTAAAGCTGAGCATGTCAAAAGGATTGTGACTAACATATTCATAGAGTATGCCCATTTTAAATACTTTCCTAATTTGTTCCATGCATTTAATAACATAGTTGTTCTGAAACTTCATATCTCCTCTTAGGAATTGTTCCAATGAAGCAACCATCTTTCTATCAACCTTTGTAACATCTACATCTGTTACTTTCAAACAACGATTAAAAAATAGCTCAAGATTTTTCTTTGTGTAGATGTATTTTTTTACCGTTGCAGGACTAAAATCTACTCCAATTCTAGCGTGAATCTGATTGATGTACATATTATAAAGCTCTATGAATCCCATTGGCTTTCTTTCCATACCTCTTATAGCATCTATGATGTCTTTTGAGGTGTAGGGTTTTGCTTCTTTAATTAGCTCATCTAAAGCACCAATACAAGCTGATTTCTGGGTTTGTAATAATTTATTGATTTCTTTAGCTAAGTCAGAACTTCCCTTTACTTTTTGCTTAGCATTATCCCATTGTTTTGGGTCAATTTTTAATTCAGTGGAGACATTTACTCTGTTGCCCTTATGGGTTACTCTTAGCATAATTGAAGCCTCTCCACGGGCATTGCATCTGCTCTTGTTTATCCAAAATAGAATATTCATTTGTAGTGGTATAGTGATGATAGTACCAACTAGGATTTGTCTACAGGACGCACTTATGAAATCTACAACCTTTTATACAACCTCAATTAAGGGTTAGTCTATTGATTTTTGTGAAGGATAATTTGAAAAGTCTATAAAAGCAAAAACCCTAGAGTATTGATACACTCTAGGGTTTTCTAGTCTCACAGCCATATGAGCTTAACTTTTCTCTTTCGAGATGGCGGTCTGGACGGGACTCGAACCCGCGACCCCATGCGTGACAGGCATGTATTCTAACCAACTGAACTACCAAACCAATTTTCTTTTCTTTCGAACTTCAACAACAGTTGAACTAGGAAAATTGTGTAATGCTTTACGTTAAAAGCGTTGCAAAGATAGGTACTATTTTTTATTCTGCAAGAAAATTTGAGAAAAAATATCTTTTTTTTATTTAGCAATCCCTTATTCTCTTTTAGTCAATCACTTAGCAAATGATAGCGCCGTTGCTCGTGTTAAATTTACTTAAAGAAATTATTTACCATGGTATATATTTAATGGAAAACCGTACATTTGTCCTGTTCAATACACAAGGTATTTTAAAAAGTCACTATGAAAACAGTTTTTCATCCCGCAGATCAACGAGGACACGCCAATCACGGTTGGTTAGATGCACATCACTCGTTTAGTTTTGCTTCTTGGTACGACCCGTCTAAAATTCATTTTGGCGCACTTCGCGTGTTAAATGACGATATCATCGCTGGCAGCATGGGCTTTGGTACGCACCCGCACGACAACATGGAAATCATTACCATTCCTTTAGTGGGCGCATTGAAACACCGCGATTCCATGGGCAATGAAGCGACAATTACTGCCGGTGAAATTCAAGTCATGAGCGCTGGAACAGGTATCCAACACTCCGAATTCAACGCGACCAATGAAACATTGAACTTGTTTCAGATTTGGGTGTTTCCGAACAAAAAGAATGTCACTCCGCGCTACGACCAACAATTGTTGGATACAGCTAAAATGAAAAATAACTTCGCGCAAATCTTGTCACCTGATCCAGCTGATGACGGTGTATGGATTCACCAAGATGCTTGGTTTCACTTAGGTGAATTTGACAAAGGTCAATCAGCGAACTACACCGTGAAATCGGCTAACAACGGCGTATACGTGTTAGTGGTCGAAGGACAAATCACAATAAATGGACAAGAATTGAACAAACGCGACGCCTTGGGTGTTTGGAATACCGAAGCGTTTGCAATTTCGTTTACTGAAAACAGCAAAGTTCTTTTACTAGACGTTCCAATGGAATTTGATTATTAATTACAACTATAAAACAACAAAAAGATGATTGATCATTTAAACTGGCGTTATGCCACTAAACAATTCGATGCAACTAAAAAAATCGCTGCTGCAGAATTAAATTTATTAAAAGAAGCTGTTCGTTTAGCACCAACTTCTTACGGTTTTCAACCTTTCAAAGTGATTATCGTTGAAAATCCTGAATTACGCGCACAATTGCGTGAGAAATCATACGGTCAAGGACAAATTACAGATGCTTCTCATTTGTTTGTATTTGTTGCACAAAACACAACAACAAACGATGATGTTGATGCGTTAATCAACTTGACAGCTGAAACAAGAGGAATGAATGCTGCTGACTTAGCTGGTTATGGTGATTACATGAAAGGTGCAATTAGCTACTTATCAGACGATCAAAAAGCTATCTGGAATGCAAAACAAGCATACATCGGTTTGGGAATCTTGTTAACGCAAGCTGCTAGCTTGAAAATTGATGCGACTCCAATGGAAGGTTTCGACGCAAAAGCTTACGACGAATTATTGGGCTTAGATGGTTACCATTCAGTAGTAGTTGCTGCATTGGGTTACCGTCACGCTGAAGATGGTTTGCAACACGCTGCGAAAGTGAGAAAATCAGAAGAAAATATGTTTGAAGTTCGTTAATCAACGACTGAAACAATAATTATTAAAGAGGCTTTTCATTTCGAGAAGCCTCTTTTTTTTGTAGACTTCGAGTCCAGAAGGTTCGGGATCAGCCTACAAAAAAAAACTTAGTCTACATATTTACCAACAAAAAGAAAAGCGCTGACTGAGGCACTCGAAGGCAAGCGTATAAAGAAAAGCGCTGACTGATCCTGAATTGTCGGGACTCGAAGTCTACCTAAACATTTTTTAACAACTAATAAAACTCGAAGCTTATCTACATTTTTATTTTTTGGTACATTTATTGCATTAATCGTGACAACAATAAATTGAAACCCATGAAATTACACAAGTACCTACTCACAACTATTAGTGCTATCGCATGTTCGGTGGTCACTTACGCGCAAATGGATTCGTTGTTCGTGCAACAATTCGAACCATTGAAAACGCAACTTGTCGGTTGGGACAAAACGCGCGGTACCTGGCTAGCCGAGAGCATGCAAGCAATGGTGAGCAACCAACCCATCCCAGATCGTTATTTTCCGGAGGATTTTACGCCGAAAGAAATGTTTGCCGTTTTGCCACAAGCAACACAAAACAACATCAAATCAAGTATCGAATCCAACAAACGCAGCACAACTGGTGCAACGCAACGCAATTGGAATCGTTTGTCGCAGTTTACGACAGTTGCCGGTTGTCCTCCTGTAATCGGGCGTTCGTATGGCGATCCACATTTTAAATCGTTTGATGGCGCCAATTACTCGTTTCAAACAGTCGGTGAATATACCTTGGTAAAATCTGCTTCCGGACACATGAATGTGCAAGTGCGCCAAAAAGCGGAAGGTTCAGACATTTCGTTAAACAATGCCGTTGCTATGTCAGTAGCAGGAGACCGCATTGCGTTTTACACCGAAGACAAACCGGATGGAAATTCTTCTACGCCACTCCGTGTCGACGGCGAAGCAGTTTACTTGGAAAACCGTCCCTACTTTTTAGAACACGGCGGAGTCATTCGTCAAGAAGGAAAAGATTATTTGGTCACTTGGCCAACTGGCGAAACCGTGCGTATTGACATGCGCGGTGGAAATCAAGGCTTTATGAACATTGCTGTTTCTATTTTCCCTTGTAGCGACAATTTCGATGGACTTTTAGGTAACGCAAATAGTAACCGCATTGATGATTTTAATACGTCAGCGTCGAATTTAAACTTTGGTAATTATGGCGACGGAATGTCTGATGCCATGCACCGTGAGTATTTGAATTTCATCGCGCGCGATTTCTCTAATCGCTACCGCATTACGCAACAAGAATCGCTGTTTGATTATGGATTTGGGCAAAGTACATTTACGTTTACTAATTCCAGTTTCCCACAAGTTCACCGCACAACAGCAGACTTACCAGCCAATCAACGTGACCGTTCGCGCAGAGAATGTGAGCGCATGGGGTTCACCGGAATGGACTTAGATGCGTGTGTCTTTGATAATGGATTCTTACGCATCCCTCCTACTCCCGCTCCTGTTTTCCCACCAAGAACTCCAAATAATCCCGTACTCCCTCCTGTTGTCAATCCAACGCCGAATGTAAATCCGGGCGGACGTAAACCACAACGTCCAATGGTACAAGAACCGAAAGAACCTGGAACGCGCCAACCAATTGCGCAACCAATTGGCACACGTCCAACGGAACCAACATTGGAAAGAAAACCAAATGATATTCAAAATGAACCAGCTCCAGAACCAGCTCCAGAACCAGCTCGTCCTGTAAGAAAACCGGTTGCACCAAGAGAAGAACCTCGTGAACCACAACCAGTGCGTACGCCACAGCCGAGTGAACCGCGACCAAGTAGACCAGCGCCTACGCCAGCTCCTGCTCCACGTCCTAGTGTACCAGCTCCACGTCCTGTTCCAACACCTGCGCCTGCGCCAACAAGAACGGCACCACCGCCAGCACCAAGTAAACCCGCTCCTGCGCCAGCACCAGCGCCAAAAGTAACTCCACAACGTAAAGTTGGTTAATACATATAAAAAATCCCCGTTTATAACTAAGCGGGGATTTTTTTTGACTATAATTTGACTTAATAACGTTGCTGATTACAAGGCGATCCAAAGTTCAAAAACAGGTTCAAAATCCCAAGAAATGTTTGTTGGTCGTTCCTTAAAAATCCCATACATGGTCGCGCCCGATCCCGACATACTGGCGTAAACCGCGCCTTTTTCGTACAAAGCATCCTTTATTTTAGCTAGTTCAGGAACTGTAGCAAAAACACTTGCTTCGAAATCGTTCACAACGTGATTTTTCCATTCTGAAATTGGTAAAGACAACAACTCAGGAAGATTTGGCCGATTTGCCATAGGTTGCACTTTACTAAATGCTGTTTTGGTAGACACATGCGTTCCATTGTTGATTAATACAATCCAATATCCTTTTAAAGAAAGCGACAGAGGCGATAAAATTTCTCCGCGACCGGTACACAACTGCATGCCACCTTTGACGAAAAACGCACAGTCTGAACCCAATTGCGCTGCAAAATTCTCAAGCACCTCATCGGAGCAATTTAATTGAAACAAATCGTTCAATACGCGTAAAACAGCTGCAGCATTTGAAGATCCACCACCTAAACCGCCACCCATCGGAATAATTTTATGCAGGTGAATGCGTACGGGTGGAATGGAAAAATGAGTCCGTATTAATTGCAAGGCATCCAAACACAAATTGCCGTCGCCAGGTATCGGTAATCCCGTTGTAACAAACTCATCTTCATCGCTCAAGGTTATTTCAAGGATGTCGTTTAATGGTACTGAAAGCATGGGTGTTTCCACTTCGTGATAACCATCTTGTCGCTTGGATAAGATGTATAAACCGAGATTAATTTTACAAGAAGGGAAATTTACCATGTGATAAAATTAATAAATGCAAACTATTTTCGTAAATTTCGGGACTCAAAATAACAATTATGTCGACATATTTAGATTTTGAAGAGCCAATTAAGGCACTGGAAGAACAAATCGAGCAAACACGTGAAATCGGCGCTACTACTGGTGTAGCTATGGCTGACACGATACAAATTTTAGAAGAAAAATTAACGACTGTTACGAAGGAAATCTTTAGTGGATTGACACCTTGGCAACGCGTTCAATTGTCTCGTCACCCAGATAGACCCTATACCTTGGCGTACATCAATGCAATTAGCGGCAATACGTTCCAAGAATTGCACGGTGACAGAAGTGTCAAAGACGACAAAGCAATGGTTGGTGGATTTGGCTTGTTGGATGGACGTTCAGTTATGTTCATTGGTCAACAAAAAGGAATCAACACAAAAATGCGTCAATACCGTAACTTTGGTATGGCGAATCCTGAAGGATACCGCAAAGCATTGCGTTTGATGCGTTTAGCAGAGAAATTCAACAAACCAATTGTCACATTTATTGACACACCAGGAGCATTCCCAGGATTGGAAGCAGAAGAGCGCGGACAAGGGGAAGCAATTGCACGTAACATTTATGAAATGATGCGTTTGAAAGTTCCTGTGATTTGTATCGTTATCGGAGAAGGTGCATCAGGTGGTGCATTGGGCATTGGTGTTGGTGACAAAGTTGTCATGTTGGAAAATACCTGGTACTCTGTTATTTCTCCCGAATCGTGTTCGTCTATTTTATGGCGTTCATGGGAGTTCAAAGAACGTGCGGCAGATGCGTTAAAATTAACAAGCGTTGACATGAAGCGTTTGAAATTGGTAGACGATGTCATCGAAGAGCCATTAGCAGGAGCGCACAGACACCAAGAAGACATGTTTGAACGAGTGAAAGTAAAAATCAAAAGTTATTTAGCTGAATTGGATCCGAAAGATCCGAAACAACGCATTGACGAACGTATAGAAAAATTCAACTCCATGGGAGTTTGGAATGGATAAATGAAAAGAGCGGTGAATAGCCGCTTTTTTTGTGGCTATTATTTCATACATAAATCTTATTAACTCAACATTGTTTCCATAAATTATTATTACATTTACCTAACAAGTTATTTAGCATGGTAATAAAAACACAAATTAACAAACTACTATTTATTGGCTGTACATCCATCTTTAGTACATTTTCATTTGCGCAAGACTCAACTCAAGTCCTTACTGAAACGACAGAATTAGCATCCGAAACATACAGCGAACCAATTCGCACGTTTGAATCGACACGCATTATCAATGGTCATTCGGTAGAAAATTTACGCAAAGGCGTTTTGGAATTCCGTATTGAGCACCGTTTTGGTGACATAGCAGGATCGAATGGTGGCGTACAAAACTGGTTTGGTTTTGACAATGCTTCCGATATTCGCATGGCCTTTGAGTATGGTGTAACCGATAAATTTATGGTCGGTTTAGGTCGTAGCAAAGGAAATGGTAATCCGTATCGTTCGTTGTTGGATGCTTTTGGTAAATACCGATTCATGCATCAATCGTCTACTACTCCATTTTCACTATCGGCCAATGGAACGGTAACATATACGTATCAAAAAGCATCCGATGATATTTCATCGGTCAATTATTACCCGAAACAAGTGCACCGTTTTGCTTATGCAGCGCAATTGAACGTTGCTCGCAAATTTGGCGAATCGTTTAGTTTGGCTTTGATGCCAACAGTTGTTCATAGAAACTACGTTGCTGCTGACGATCAAAACACTGTTTTTTCAGTTGGTGGAGCAATGCGCTGGAGCATCACATCAAAAATAGGTGTGTTAGCAGAGTATTATCATTGTTTCAATCAAGCGAATTTGCGGACTGGAAACGAAAACAGTTTGGGTTTTGCTGTTGAATGGATCACATTCGGACACAATTTCACAGTTTATTTGACAAACTCAAGTGGTTTCACTGAAACACAATTCATTACCAATACAACTGAAAAATGGTCAAAAGGTCAATTTAGACTTGGTTTCTGCATCGGTAGAAAATTTGAAAAAGGTTAATAACGAACAAACAATAATCATGAGAAAATTAATTTTACCAGTTGTTGCGCTTACACTTTTTGTAAGTGCTTCATTTATATCATCGACAACGTTAGCAGATGATTTCAAAATCAAGGACGGTTTCAAGATTGCGTTTAAAAGCAAAGATCCAACTGGTGTGTTTACGGATTTAAAAGGAGTTGTGAAATTTGACGAAGCTGATTTAGCTGGATCTAAATTCGACTTAACCATCAACATTGCTTCTATCAGTACTGGAAATGGCTTGATGAATAAAAAAGCACAGACAGAAGAATGGTTCCAAGCAAGTAAATATCCGACGATTAAATTTGTATCGACAGCTATTACAAAAGCGGGAAGTGATTATGTCATTGCAGGAAATTTAACAATGAAAGGTGTGACAAAAGAGAAGAAAATTCCTGCTAAATTGACAAAAAATGGTAGTGAGTTACTTTTCTCTGGAGCTTTTCCGGTTAACCGCATGGATTATAAAATCGGAAAGAAAAGCGACGCAGTTCCAGACATCATGAACATCACTTACTCTATTCCAGTAACTAAAAAATAAGCACATGTTCGCACGCGTTTTCAGTCTTGGAATTATTTCCAGTTTATTTGCAACCATTGTTAGTGTTGTTTATACAAGTTTTTACACCAATGTGATTGTAGACTTTTCAGAAGTTGCAAGTGTCATTAAGATATTAGCATACAATGTGATGATTGGTACTTTTGCTAGTATTCTTTTCTTTGGAATTGGTAAAATCATTACGAATAAATCCATCGCAACATTTTTATTCAATTTGTTGCTTTCAGGAGTTTCAATCGCGTTGGTTTTTTACGTATTAAAATCAAACGATCCAACTTTTAAAAACGAAGATGCAGAATTAATGAAAGATTTCTTCAAAGGTTTTTTAATGCCGATGTTATTCTTTCCTGCATTATCTTGGTTTACATTCAAACCATTAATTATCAAATAAGATGAAACTATTTACATTAACGGTTACGCTACTATTTTTGGCGAGTTGTACAAAAGACAAGGCAGAAACGGCATTGGTTTGTCCCGACACTATTTCATTTAGCACGCAGATCATGCCCATGATCAATGACAATTGTATTGGATGTCATAGTGGACAATATTCTCCAGACATTACGAATCATGCTGAAATTGCAGCCAATGCTTCCAAAATATCAAAGTCAATTCATGGAACGACAACATTAATGCCTTTTAATGGTAATAAATTAGCAGATTCACTCATTCATCATTTCGATTGTTGGGTAAAGCAAGGTAAATTAGATAATTAATAACAAAACAATCACTACAAACATGAAAAAAAATCACGTATTCTTTGCACTATTAGCAGGATCTATTGGATTATTGAGTTTTAACTCAATCAAGCAAAACAATACCATTAACACTTATCATTTGAATGCGAATGGATCTCCTGGAGGAAAAACAGGAGCGCCCGGCGATCAAACATGTACGCAATGTCACAATGGAACAATTCAAAGTGGAACAGGTTTCCAAACAGTTGTATTGACAAATGCAGCTGGAACAATGGTAACATCGTATAATCCAGGTGAAACGTATACTGTAACCGTAGGAATGTTGACTGCCAATGCAAAAAACGGATTTGAAATCGTTGCATTAACTCCAAGTAATACGCAAGCTGGATCAGTTGCGGTAACCAGTGCTACAACTACTAAAACTGTCACTTTTGGTAGTAAAACACGCATCACACAAAAATCGGGCGGAACAAGTTTAAACAACTGGTCATTCGCTTGGACGGCACCGGCAACAAATGTTGGAAACGTAACATTTTACTTAGGAACAAATGTGTCAAATTCAAATAATGGAGATAGCGGTGATGTCATCCGCAACTCACAACACGTGTTTGGATCAACAGCAGGAATTCAAGAAAACACTGAAAAAGTGGCCATCAATTTGGGTTATGCAAAAGCGAGCAATTCATTAACAATCGATTTAACTTCTCAATTAAATGGAGAAGCTGCAATCAACTTGGTTGATTTATCAGGCAAATCGGTACAATTTGAACAACTTGGTAACGTTGCAACTGGAAACAATATGTTGAGCGTGAAATTGAACAATCAACTTCCAAAAGGAGTTTATATCGCGCACATCAACGTAAATAACAATTTCGTTTCAAAGAAAATCTATATTGATTAATCAATTATTTTAACATATAGGAAGAGGTTAACAGTGCGTTAGCCTCTTTTTTTTGTGCGAAAAGATAGGATTGATTACATATTAAACAAAATGAAATCGAGTTAAAGGAAATCTTGTTTTGCTCGCTGAACAAGCAGTTATTCAAATTACACTTTGATGAAAACGTAATGTTCTTATGTGCAGTATTCAGTTCTTTTTGTAACTTTCAAGTCAAAATGAATTGCACGTGCTAAAACAGTTAGTTGCATTAACCTTTTATAGCTAAACATAAAATTAAACACGAATAAAATTTTTCAATTTTAAATAACCAGTAATTTTAAGTAAATAATGAAAAACATTGCCTTATTTATAACAATCTGCATTGCATTGTATAGTTGTAATAATCACTCAAAAGTTAAATCCAGTTTTAATTTCATTGGAAAATGGGAGTTAACAGGTCATGGAATTATGGATGGTATTATTGTTAAGATTGAATACAACAAAGAAAAAAAACTAATTGGTAAAGTTTGTCAATTAAATGACAACAAATTGGTGAACATGTTTTTAGATTCAAATTCAGTATTTATTTCATCAATTGAAAGACGCTCTCAATTCCAATTTATTCTAAAAGAAAAGAAGATTGGTTCTGAATTATTTGATTTGTATGGCTTAGATACAAGGTCTGTTTTTCAAGCACAATTTCGTGACAAAGACACTATCGTACTTTCAAAAGATCAAAGTAACACAAACATTAATGGATCATTAACAAAACTAATTCGAATTAAAGAATAATATTGACAAGTTAAGTTAATTCTGAACTCATATTATTCGTTGAATTAATCCATCGATTATTAGCTTTATAAACAAACTGAATTCAGATATAGGGGTAATGGGGTAATATTACCCTTTTGTAACATTGCACCGTTGTGAAATTGCTAAATTGCTCTAAAACAAGAAAATAAAAATAGCAAAAAAGTAATATTACGTTTTTCACTTTTTCCAAATTTCCAAAATTTAGCTGCTCTAAATCACCCAATCCTTCTTTGCACCAAACTATCTACCCGTTCGTAAAACTGTGTTGGTGAATACGTCCGCCAATCGATGTCTTCCAAATCGCCTCCCATTACAAAGTAATGATCGACACGTGCTTTTTCGAATTCAGCCAACACATGATCGTGAAAATTGACCAATGCAATCCAACCTTCTTCTACTTCATCAAACCATTCCTCATAATAACAATCGTCTGAATAATGAAAATTCAACACGTTTTCACCAACCAAAATGAACTTATTGATCCCGCTTTCCATTATGGGTTCAATCACATTTCGTTTGAGTGTCATGATATCGTTTTCTATCGCATCGTTCCATTCGCCAATAAACTCCATGATGATGAATTGCTCCTCGTAATCCACAAACAATATTTTCGTGAACAAGGTTTTTGAACCAATATTATCCCATTGCGGATGAATCAGGTAATTATATACCCGTTCGGTA
Organism: Fluviicola sp.; assembly: GCA_017983675.1. Taxonomy (GTDB): domain Bacteria; phylum Bacteroidota; class Bacteroidia; order Flavobacteriales_D; family Crocinitomicaceae; genus Fluviicola. Next base: position 168,837 of record JAGOAZ010000001.1, on the reverse strand, counting down.
AATTCAAATTCGCTGTAAACGCGATTATAAAAGGGAGAATTCGGATCCTCAGATGCGATATACGAATGGCGCCAATTGTAATGTGGTTCAATGAAATGCACGAATAAAAGAATAAAAAATGGAACGAATATTGAATTATTTGCTTCGAAATTAAAAAGAAACAATACATTTACTTTGTATTTGACCATAAAAATGAAAAAACACATGAAACATCTGTCAAAATCCCTCTTCTTACTTCCACTTTTGGTCCTTTTTGTGGCTTGTGGCAAAAAAAATGACTTGTCTGCTGAAAGCGCACTATCTGCAATCATTGCAAAAAATGATAATATCATCAGTTTCGGTCATATTTCCCCATTACAACTATTGAATAAATCTGGTGTTCAAAAATTACCTAAAATCAATTTACTAGTAGGTGCTCAAATTGCACTTTGGGAAAAGGGAATTGATTTAGAAAGACCAATTTACTATGCAGTTGAGGGATTGAACGTTGCACAAGAGATAACGACTTACGCTGTGTTAAATATTAAAAACAAAGACAGCTTGAATGATGTGATTGCTGAAATGGGATATACCTTGGAAAAGCATGCTGATTTCATGTATTACCAAGAAAACGATGTAACATTTGGTTATGACGATCATATTTTGATTATGCTCGTCAAAACAGGAGATTACGATGGAAAAACCTTATTGGCGCAAACATTCGAAACCGCAAAAGGTGATTTGAGTGAAGGAAAAGTGGCAGATATCCTCGCTACTGAAGGTGATCTCGTCTCAGGAATGTCGATCGAACGTATTTTTAAACAATCAAATCCCTTAATTGGAAATCTTACTGAAAAGCAAAAAAACGAATTAAGCGAATTAACCAATGATGGCTACATACAATCAGCACTTACGTTTGAGAATGGTGAAATGCGTTGGACGTCAAAAAATTTATACTCCGATGAATTAAAAGATCGTTTTTACACTGAAAAAGGACCGATAAGTGGGGTTAAAAATCGTTTGAAAGGTGGCAATGCTTGGATGGGCTTTGCCCTAAATATCGATATGAAGAAAACGAATGATTTCATCAATGAATTCGCACCTAATTTCTTCAAAGAAATTGCTAAAAACTTGAGCTCTGAAGCGAAATTATTAATGCTCTCGTTAGGAGATAAAGCATTGAGTAAATTACTTTCTGGCGAATTTGCAGTTGTAAAAACAGGCAATGCAACAAGAACATTAGACATGACCCAAAATTTCAGTGGTTTTATTGGAAATGGTTCGGATAAATCATTATTGCCAATGATCATGGACATTGCTGCGCAAAAAAATAATGATTTCAACGACCTAACTGAAAATGTACAATTCACCAATCGACCAGGTTATGTAGCTTTCAAAGCAAAAGAAGATAATGATAACCGACCAGTGAAACTCCCTGCATTTGCAACGAATTTCGGGAAAAGCAGTATTTATTTCTTTGTCGACTTCCAAGAAATGTCAAAGCAAATTAACTTGCCTTACGATTTACAAATTGTTGGACTATTTGACTATTTGTTCATTGATGGGACAAGAGATGAAACAATTATGGTAATCAAAGCAAAAGATCCGAATAAAAATATCTTACAACAAATTGCCGATTTTTATATGAAGCAATTTACTTCCGCACAAAATGATTTAGCCTATTAAACAACTAAATCGACAGTTGTTTGTTTATTGGATATGGAAGAAAAAAATTGGCGTGCATTAACTCCTGAAGAGGAGCGTGTAATTGTTCGAAAAGGAACGGAATATCCGTACACCGGAGCATACAACGATTTCAAAGAAAACGGAACATTTGTGTGCAAACGTTGCGCTACCCCACTTTATGAATCGACTGCGAAATTTGATTCTGGTTGTGGATGGCCTAGTTTTGACGACATGATTGAAAAAAATGTCAAACGCGTGTTGGATGCCGATGGCAGACGTGTTGAAATTGTATGCGCTAACTGCGAAGGTCACTTAGGACACGTTTTTGAAGGTGAGGGTTTTACAGCAAAAAATACGCGCCATTGCGTGAATTCTGTCAGTATTCTTTTTCAACCCAAATAAACAATTATGCGCTACCAAAAATTAGTCGTGATTGTTGCACTTTCTTGTAGTTCGTTATTGGCATCTTGTCAAACAAACGCACCTGACACAACAATTTCGAACGCACAAAAGAAGAACGAAAATTGGCGTACCTTAACTCCAGAAGAGGAAAACGTCATCGTCAACAAAGGAACGGAATACCCATACTCGGGTGATTATTACAATCACTATGAAGCCGGAACGTATGTATGCAAACGCTGTTCAACCCCACTTTATGAATCAAGTGCGAAATTTGATTCCGGTTGTGGTTGGCCAAGCTTTGATGATATCATCGAAAAAAACGTCAAACGCATACCAGACGCTGATGGAAGCCGTACCGAAATTGTCTGTGCCAATTGCAACGCACATTTAGGTCACGTGTTTGAAGGCGAAGGTTTTACACCAAAAGACACCCGTCATTGTGTCAATTCAATCAGTATCATATTTCAACAAAAATAAATAAGCATGTTACACCAAAAATTTCTCCTTTCCATAGGACTTACCTTCTATTCGCTCTTAGCTTTTGCGCAAACGAATGGGAAAGTCGAAGGTCGTGTACTCGACAAAAACACACAAGAGTTGATTCAAGGAGCACAAATTAGTATCAGCACGCAAACAGCAAAATACACATCCGATTTTGATGGAAAATTCAGCTTCGAATTGCCAACAGGAACGTACAACATTTCGGTGAAAGCTCCTTCCTTTTTTGAATTAACAAAATACAACATTGTTGTTACCTCAGGAAATGCACAGGTATTAACCTTTGAACTTTCCCCACAAGAAAGCAGTATCGATGAAGTGATCATCACCGATGATAAATCAAAGAAAGCAACGGCAACAGATATGGTTACTCCTTTGTCTGTACAACGATTAACGAGCGAAGAAATCAAAAGTAATCCTGGAGGAAATTACGACGTTTCCAAAGTGGTTCAAGCCTTACCAGGCGTTGGAGGTTCTATTGGTGGTGGTCGAAACGACATCATTATCCGTGGTGGAGCACCGAATGAAAACGTTTATTATTTGGACGGAATCGAAATTCCCGTATTGAATCACTTTCAAACGCAAGGAAGTTCGGGTGGTGCACAAGGAATTGTCAACGTGTCATTCATTGAAGAATTGAAATTATCATCCTCTGCATTCGATGCACGTTACGACAACGCATTGGCTTCTACCTTTGTTATCAAACAACGACAAGGAAATAGTAGCCGTTTCATGGGAAATGTCCGTGCTAGTTTCACCGAATCAGCTGTCACACTCGAAGGACCGTTGAATAAAAAAACAGATTTTCTAGCGGCAGGTCGTTTTTCGTACTTGGACTTGTTGTTCAAATTGATCGATTTACCGATTCGTCCCCGTTACCAAGATTACCAATTAAATGTAACGACGCGCTTGAATGAGAAAACAACGTTGAAGTTCATTGGATTAGGTGCTATCGATAAATTTAATTTTGGTGAAACTCGCGAATCGTCTCCTGAAAACGAATATTTCCGACGTTCATTGCCTTTTATCGAACAATGGAATTATACGACTGGTGTTACCTTGAAACGCTTGGTCAACAAAGGTTACGTGAATGTTGCCTTGAGCAGAAACATGTTCAACAACCAATTAGACCGATTCAAAGACGCGCAGTACAACAACGAAGCATTCCGTAATTATGGGTTGACTTCTCAAGAAATTGAAAACAAATTGCGCATTGATGTCAACAAATACCTGAAAGGTTGGAAATATGCTTATGGCGTTTCTGCACAATACGTGAAATACAACACCGATTTGTTCAATAAATTGACAGAAGCCGTTGTCGATTCCAATAATGTAGTAATTGTTCCTGCAACACAAATCACGTTTAACAGTAAATTGGACTTTTTCAAATTTGGCGCATTCGCTCAAGTATCGAAAAACTTTTTGAAGGATAAGTTATTGATTTCATCGGGCGTACGTTCGGATATGAATTCCTTGACAAAAACGGGAATGAATCCGCTTGAAACGATCTCTCCTCGCCTATCTGTTGCTTATACGATTCGCCCAAAAGTTGAAGTTTCAGCAAGTGTTGGCACATACTATAAATTACCTGCATACACGGTTTTGGGTTACCGAAACAATGCCAACGAATTAGCAAATGTATCGGCGAAATACATCCAATCAACGCATTATGTTGTTGGAGGTCAATACTTACCCAATCAAGCATTACGCATTACGGTTGAAGGATTTTACAAGAAATATGCGAATTATCCCGTTTCCTTGTTAACAGGGATTTCATTGGCCAATCAAGGCCAAGAATTTGGAGCAGTTGGAAACGAAGCTGTTCAAAGTACAGGAGTTGGTGAAACGTATGGATTCGAGGTTTTTGTGCAACAAAAGTTGATTAAGAAAGTGTTTTACTTTGTTAGTTACACCTACGTGCGCAGCAAGTTTTCAGGATTGAACGGTGTATTATTGCCTTCCGCTTGGGATAATCAGCACTTACTTTCTGGTACATTGGGTTACAAATTGAAAAACAATTGGCAATTGGGCGCAAAATACCGTTTAGCTGGTGGTGTTCCTTACACACCGTTTGATTTAACTGTTTCGCAACAAAACTTCGTGCTATTGGGTACTGGAACATTGGATTATACAAAGATCAATAGCGAACGATTAACAGCTTTCAGTCAACTTGACTTGCGCGTGGACAAAACGTGGAATTACAAGAAAACGAGTATGGTTTTCTTTATTGATATTCAAAACATACTTGGTACCAAACAATTGGGAACTCCATATTACACCTTCAAACGAACTGCTGACAACACTGCCTTCGAAACAACTGATGGCCAAGCATTGAAAACTGATGGATCGAACGGAATTCCAGTGTTATTGAAAAACGAATCGGCAACTGTTACACCAACGATCGGACTTATTATCGAGTTTTAATCCACAGTAGGAACACGTTTTCTTACTTCATTATCAATGGAATAGGAAGTTATTAAAAGTTCGATGTGCGCTTTTACCCGTAACTAAGTTCGAAGAAAGCGTTATAGTTGGTATATTTATGATATCCTATAAGTCCGAAAAATGAAGTATTTGTTCTTGGTTCCGTTTGTATTTGCTGTCAATTCATTAATTGGCCAAACGTATAATTGGGAAAAAGAATACGTTTCGGTGTACAAGGAAAATTCGGAACACATCATTTTGGGCACAAATGCCATTACTGCAAAAGCCTGGGATCAGTTAGAACAACCCTTGTTTTGGCAAAAAATCATGCAATTGTCACCCGATTCTGTTTTGATCAACGTGGCAACAACACGTAAAATCATCGCTAAAATGTCGTTTGCCGATTGGAGCAGACAAACAGAAGCTGAGAAACAAGTATTCAAAGACAGCGTCAAACAAGCACACGACTTACCCTTGGAAGAGCGCATCAATGTGACCAATGGAAAAAACAACTTTTACCGTTTCGACTTGGTATTTGAAAGTTTGGCAAAAGGAGTTTCGACATTTGAAGCATGTGGCGTCGACCCATGGTTTGCTCAGTCTATTTTATTGATTGAAAGTCCCGGGAAATTAGCGAAATCATCTGTTGGTGCATACGGTGCATTTCAATTGATGCCAAGTGTCGCTCGCAGTTATGGACTTACTGTTAACGGTTCGGTTGACGAACGAAAAGACTTTTACCGCTCTGCATTTGCTGCTGCACAACTCTTAAAAAAATCATGCATTCCCTCTGCACGAGCAATTGCTCGAGGAGCCGGCTTACCTTTAGACGAACAAGCAATTTGGTTTAGGTTATTGGTGATGCACGTTTATCATGCTGGTGCTGGAAATGTACATGCCGTAGTGAATCGAATTGGTACCGTTGCAAATGGCGAAGAATTGATTCAAAAAATGTGGGTGACCTCTGCTGCAAGTTTTGGTAATTCATCGCAGAATTATTCGCAATTAGCATTGGCTGCACATTTGCAATTAGCGCAAGTTATTCAAGCATCCGCGGAGGGAGTTTATCCTTGCTTCGACAACGCAAATTAAACATCTGAAGATGCATTACATTGGTCTTGTTTTCAGTTACATCCTCATATTCCCCGTAAAATTGTATCAATGGGTAATTAGCCCTATTTTACCAAACGCCTGCCGTTTCGATCCTACTTGTTCGACTTACATGGTCCAAGCGTTGAAAATTCACGGTCCTATCAAAGGCTTGTTTTTGGGAACGAAACGCATCAGTCGTTGTCACCCGTGGGGAGGTCATGGTCACGATCCCGTTCCAGAAAAAAAGCAAAAAAACCACTGATTTTCTTTTAGAATCCAACAAATTGTAACTTTTTATTCAATTGTTTGTCTTACTTTTAATGCCTACAATTGAACGCTATGAAAAAACTATTTGCTTGGTTCTTCATCGGACTATTTTCGATGAGTCTCGTTACCCCAACTATTCAAACAACAACAAACGCTGCACCGCTATGGTTGCGTTATCCGGTCATTTCTCCAGATGGAAAAACGATTGTTTTTGCCTACAAAGGCGACCTGTTTAAAATTTCTGCATCAGGAGGAATTGCTGTTCCTTTAACAAAAAGTGAGGAATACGAGTGTATGCCTATTTTTACAGCTGATAGTAAATCGTTGATTTATGCTTCAGACCGCAATGGTAACTTTGATATTTATAAAATCGCGTTGACTGGTGGACAACCCGAGCGTTTGACTTTTCATTCGAGCAACGATTACCCACAATCCATTTCTGCCGACGGTAAAACAGTTTATTTCAATGCTTCGCGACAAGATAATGCGCAATATTCGCAATTCCCTTACAATGCCTTGGGTGAATTGTATGCAGTATCAATTGATGGTGGAAGAGAACGTCAAGAATTATCGATCGTAACAGAAGATGCAAAATGGAACAAAAGCGGGACAAAACTATTGTTCCACGACAAAAAAGGATACGAAGATCCATTGCGTAAACACCACACATCATCAGTAGCACGTGACTGCTGGGTTTTTGATAAAACTGCGAAATCATTTCAACAATTAACCGCATTTAACGGAGAAGACAGAACTCCTATTTGGAGCAACAACGAACAAGCTGTTTTTTACTTGAGCGAACGTAGTGGTTCTTTCAATGTGTGGGAAATGCCACTTGGCAACGAAGCTGCAACGAAACAACTCACCAATTTCACAACAAATCCTGTTCGTTTTTTATCTGTTTCAGCAAATAATGAATTGTGTTTTGCATACGATGGTGAAATTTACACGATGACACCTGGTTCACAGCCGAAAAAATTAGCTGTTGAATTACAAGTTGTCGATAACAACGACACCCAAAAAACAGAAGTATACACCGATGGTGCAAACGAAATGGCCGTTTCACCGAACGGAAAAGAAATTGCCTTTATCGTTCACGGTGAGGTGTTTGTTGTCAATGCAGAAGGAGGAACAACGAAGCGCATTACCAATACGCCAGAAGAAGAAAGAAACATCAGTTTTTCTCCTGACGGAAGCGCCATCCTTTATGCTTCTGAGCGTGACGGAATTTGGGGAATCTACGAAACGAAAAAAGTGCGCAAAGAAGACGCTTATTTCTATTCCTCTACCCTTCTAAAAGAAGAAACACTTGTAAAAACGAGCAACGAATCGTTTTTACCGAAGTACTCACCTGACGGGAAAGAAATTGCGTTCTTAGAAAACAGAACAGCTGTGAGTATTTATACAATCGCAACGAAGACCATTCGTAATGTACTCGCTTCAAACCGTAATTATTCCTACAGCGATGGCGATCAAGGTTTTAACTGGTCTCCGGATAGTAAATACTTGTTGGTGAATTTCTTACAAGAAGGAAATTGGCACGAACAAATCGGATTAATCGATGTTACTGGGAAACAACCGATGGTAGCCTTAACGCAGAATGGTTTTTCAAACAGTGGTGCAAAATTCCAAATGAATGGAAAAATGATGCTCTGGTTTTCGGATAGAAACGGAATGAAAAACGTTGCAAGTCACGGTTCACAATCGGATGCATATGGTTTGTTTTTCACCCAAGAGACGTATGATTTGTTCAAAATGAAGAAAGAGGATTACGCGCTTTGGAAAGAACAAAAAGAAAGCGTTGAAAAAGAAAAATCAGCAGCAAAAGAAACGACAAGCACGAAAAAAGAGAAAAAAGATACCACTGCAAAAATAACTCCACTTGCCATTGAGTTCAACGGAATCGAAAACCGTCGCGCTCGTTTAACAGATCATTCGTCATTCTTACAAGATGCTTTCATGTCGCATGACGGGGAAAAAGTTTATTACTTTACTAGTTTCGAAGAAGGCGCAAACCTTTGGGTGCGTAACTTCAAGGAAAACGAAACCAAAATGCTTATCAAGTTAAACGCTGGAGGTATTTGGAGCATGTCGCAAGACAAGGATGCTAAAAACTTGTATGGTATTGCTGATGGACGATTGGTGAAATTGGACTTGGAAAAAGGCGAACGCAAAGATATATCCTTCAATGCGGAAATGACCATTGATGCTTATGCGGAACGCGCTTATTTGTTTGAGCATATCTGGCGTCAAACGAAAGAGAAATTTTACCGTACCGACATGCAACAAGTGGATTGGGCGAAGTACAAAACGATCTACGCAAAATTCTTACCGCACATCAATAACAACAGAGATTTCGCTGAAATGGCAAGTGAATTGTTGGGCGAATTGAACGCATCGCATACCGGTTGTTTTTACCGTCCGCAATTTAAAAATGCAGATGCGACAGCCAACTTGGGCGCGTTTTTCGACGAAAGCTTCACCGGAAACGGCTTAAAAATTAGTGAAGTAATCGAAAAAGGACCGCTGGTTACTGCGACTTCTCAAATTAAAAAAGGTGTCATCATCGAGAAAATAGACGGTGTAACGATTACAGCAACAACAAATTATTATCCCTTATTGAACCGCAAAGCTGGAAAAATTGTCTTGTTGTCTTTATTCGATCCTACAACCAACAAGCGTTGGGAAGAAACGGTAAAACCATTTGCAAATTACCAAATGGGCGAATTGTTGTACGAGCGTTGGGTGAAACGCATGCAAAAAATGACCGACGAATTATCGAATGGTCAGTTGGCATACATGCACGTTGAAGGAATGGACGATGGCAGTTTCAGAGAATTCTACGATCAAGTAATGGGGAAATATTACTCGAAAAAAGCATTGATCGTGGATACGCGCTTTAATGGTGGTGGATGGTTACACGATGATTTGGCAACATTCTTATCGGGTAAACAGTACATCAACTTCGTTCCACGCGAACAAAAAATCGGAATAGAACCAGGAAACAAATGGACCAAACCATCGTGTGTATTGATGGGCGAAGGAAACTATTCGGATGCGCACATGTTCCCAGTTGTTTACAAAACATTGGGAATTGGTAAACTTGTCGGAATGCCTGTACCAGGAACCGGAACAGCAGTTTGGTGGGAGAACTTACAAGATCCTAGTTTGGTCTTTGGAATTCCTCAAGTTGGTGTTATGACCATGGATGGAAAATACTACGAGAACAACCAATGTGAACCAGATTATCTTATTACAAATGACTATAATACACTGTTAAAAGGTGAAGATGCACAATTGAAAAAAGCAGTTGAAATTTTATTAGCGCAATAACAACGAATTATTACAAGATTAAGTAACCAAAGTAACAAATACTTTGGTTGTTTTTTTGGAACTTTGTCCGTAAAATTACCTCAAATGACAAGAATTAAACGATTTTTAATAACGCAATTACCAACTATTATTGGTGGCGTTTTGGGTATTATTGCTGGCTACATTTATTACTTGAAAGTTGGTTGTAGTACTGGTGCTTGTCCCATTTCGGCAAGTCCAACAAAATCGATGTTGTTGTTTGCATTGATGGGCGGAATTTTAGGAAGTATGTTTCAACAAAAAAAAGATGAAGAAAAACTCGTTTAACGACCTGATCAATAGTGACACACCAGTTTTGGTTGACTTTTTTGCAACATGGTGTGGCCCTTGTAAAGCACAAGCTCCAATTTTAGATCAACTAAAAACAAAAATGGGGAATCGCGCGCACATTGTAAAAGTGGATGTCGATAAAAACCAAGCTGCTGCGGCGAAATACGGAATCAGAAGTGTTCCAACTTTGATGATTTTCAAAAAAGGAAAAATCACGTGGCGGCAATCGGGTGTTTTCCAAGCAAAGGAATTGGAGAAATTGTTAGGTTAACAGCAACTCAATTGCTGAACATTATACGAAAAAGGTCGGAGTTATTATTTCTCCGACCTTTTTGTTTGCTGTTATTCTTCTAAATGATCAAATGCAAATGATGAATAGTAATTCGTAGCCATTTGTTTAGCTTTAGCACCAGGCATCATCAAATTTGTACCACTTGACAATGGATCTGCGTGAAATAATTTCGCTGGATTGGAAACAATAAAAACACTGCTTGTTTTATTTGCCCCTACAGTTAAATTATTCGCTGCAAACGAAACGCTTTTTGTTGTTAAAACACTGTTCGCTCCTTGAAATCCACCCAAATGAAAAGCAAATGAACCCGTACTCGATTGCGGTGAAGTTCCTTCTGCTTTCACCATAATGTAACCAGAATTCCATGACCAGAACATGTTGTTCGAAACAGCTAACGCTCCTGATTGAGCACCAGCAATATTACTTAAACTGTCGACCCCTAATAAATAACTCATTTCCGTGTATTCTCCAGTTGGCACCATGCTCAAATCTAACGAAAGCGTTGCTGGTTGAGATAAATCGACTAAAAAATAACTGTTGGGATGCGTCCACCACGTTCCGTCAGCTTTTTTCAACTTAAAATTAGACATGTAATACTTGAATGTTGCAAAATTCATTGAATCACCAGTCATTGGGTGAACAAATTCGTGATTCAAATGAAAATCAGCTACATTCATTCCCCAAACGTGTTCCAGTTCAATTTTAACAGTTCCTGTTTCGTTTGAATTTGAAGTTTCTTCGTCTTTTTTACAAGAAACTAAAACGCTAAACAAAGTGATAGCGATAATTGATAACTTTTTCATATAATTAATATTTAATATTTATTTATTTTTAATAATTAAGGTAAACAAACCACTTTCACTGTTTTTGTTGCTTGGTTCCCAGCATCGTCTAGATTTGCGGTTATTGTAACTGCAACAACAGCATTTTGAGTCACATTATTGACCCAGTGTTCGTGAAAAGCATACGAAGAAGCATGTGTAGAACTTGTCGTATTTACCAACACTTCATTGGTTGTTTCATTGACCATTTTTAACGAATAGCCGTGCATTTCATTATTTCCAATAATGGTTCCTTCTGCATGCAATTCATCGCCCGCACTAATTGTGTCTGTTGCTGTGGGTTCAATAAATTCTATGACAGCTGAAGTTGCAGGATCATCTTTTTTACAGGCAACAACAGCACTCAATCCAATGAGTAACGTGAGTATTAATTTGATTTTTTTCATTTTTTTTGTTTTTTAATGAGGTATAATAATCCTAAGCCTCCGGAGAGGTTTCTTTTTAATTGTATTTCTTGATTTTGTTGAGCAATTGGATAGTGAGTAAATACAGACCAAACCCAATTCTTCGTAAACAAATTCAGATTCAACTTGCCAGATAAAATGGAAGCACGATTGGAAGCAGTTGATAATTCAAGACCATTCAATTTACTTGCTTGAAAATCTTCTACCACACAACCAACTGCTGAAACTAAGCGAAACGAATGAACAGACCGAGAATGGACCAAACTAACAGTTCCTTGGAACGAATTCCCATAAGCATATTGCCATTTGTCTGTGCCTTTTATTGCATAACTCGTTTCAACTTGCAGTCCCATTTTTTTTGTCAGTTGATGGGTATAATTAGCAAGTAGCAATACATCTAAGGATCCTGTTCCTGGATATAAGTTTTTTAATAAATTGGAGGATGGTACATTTTTCCCGAAAGGGAATTTTAGTCCTGCTCCTACCATTAAAAAATCTATTGTTCGTCCCGTCGAGTCTTGTTTGTTGATCAAAAGCCGATTCACCAAAAGTGATGGATCTGTTATTCCTCGAACCCTATCGCTTCCTAAATCCCTTTGTTGAAAGGCTAACTGATGTTGAACGCTTCCGTACAATTGCCAATTTTTATTCCACTGGTATCGTAAAAACAATTCCTGTGAAAACAACCGATCTGTTGCATGTTTGATGTCGTTGATATAAGAAGTATAACTTCTATAAGTGTTTCGAATTCCAACAATATGAAAATTCGTGTTTGCTAAAACACCAATCGAAACATTACTTGCTACACCGCCACAAATATCACATGCAAAAGAGGTGATACTCAATGAGAGCATCACAATTAATAACTTTTTTTTCATTGATATTATTATTTGTAAAACACTAATAGTAGTTTACAAACAAGGCGGATGAAAAATAGCAAATGTGGGTTGGAAATGATAATTATCTTGTTGAAAAGCGAACAATTTTATATTATCCGTTGAAAAATCGCTTGTTGGGAAGTTGAAATCAAGCACCGACTTGAAACAAAATAAAACAGATTCGATGGATTTTAATTGAAGAACTGAACGTTCGTTATGCGATTTTTTTTGCGCTAATTCCTCGTCGGCTTTTTGTAATTGTTTGGCCAAATAACATTGTCCATTACAATTCATTTCTGGACGATTTTTGTTCTCACATTCTATTGCTGCAATTTCTTTTTGATTCCAATAAAAATTCACTTGCCAGAACAAACTGAACAATGTTTTACTGAGTAAAACGGCAACAAAAGAAAAAGCAATAAGTATCCGCATACTGGTTACAAAATTACATCAAATGTTAGATGATCTTATAGAATGGTCTTTTATTTTTGAGAAAAATTGTGAAAAAAAGGGCATAAAAAAAAGGAGTTCAACAATGAACTCCTTCTAGGGAGGGAGACGGGTCTCGAACCCGCGACCTCCGGAACCACAATCCGGCGCTCTAACCAACTGAGCTACAACCTCCGTTTACTTGCTGCTTTCGCATAAGCAGGTGCAAAAATACGTATTTTTCTAATAAAAGCACGAAAACCGACTATTTTTTTTCGAAAATTAACAATCAATTCATTCAGTATACAGATTTTCAATTCATTGTGTCGACCCTGTGTTTTAGGTCAACATAATTTTGTGATGGATTAATTGGAAAAAGAGTCATAATAACAAACAAAACAACGTTTCTAGCACAATAAAAAATGTACTTTTGCGTTTTATTTTCAGAAAAAAAAGCATGCGGTATTTATTATTACTTTTTCCTGTTTTATTGATCCTTTCAAGTTGTGTGAAAAACAATCCACAACCTGTTTGGCTGGAAATAAACGAATGGACTTTGCAATCCAATCTGAATGCAACAGACGAGCAAGGAGAAATGACGCATAATTTCAGTGATGTCTGGGTTTATGTGGACAACAAAGTAATTGGTGTTTTTGAATTGCCGTGCAAAATTCCAGTCTTGGTCAGTGGTGCCGCAAAAGTTCAGCTCTACCCAACCGTCCGTAACAATGGTATTGCTTCTACTAAAAAATTATACCCATTTGTTGAAGCTTTTGTTGACAATTCTAAAATTTTCGTTCCAGGTGAAACATATACGTTTAACCCAACAACGCGCTATCTTTCGAATTGTAATTTTTGGATTGAAGATTTCGACGCAGGTTCGGTGAAAATTCAGACAGATAATAACTTTTCTAATGCAAGTCTACAAATAGAAAGTCTTACTGCTATTAAACTTACCGGTGATTATGGACACATCGCTTTGTCACAATCCGATTCGTTATGGGTTGGTATCACAACTGATGCGTTAACGCTTCCGAAAGGAAAAGAGGTTTATCTCGAAATTGATTACAGAAATACCAATCCATTGTTGACTGGCGTTCGTGCTTTCAATGTATCAGGTGGAACTACTGACAATGACAACGTTACGATCAAAGCGCAAAAAGAAGAAGACCTCCAATGGAAGAAGATATACATTGATTTGAAAGAAATCGTTAGCTATTCCCAAACGGCTGCATCTTTCAAACAATACTTCCGAACGCTACTTCCAAGTAATGTTGCGCTTGCTGATATTTATATAGATAACATTAAAATTATCCATTTTTAATTCAATGCAGCGTTTATTTCGATCGGTATTTATTGGGTTTGATTGGTTAACAGCAGCTCTTTCATGGGCGCTCTTTTATTACTACCGTAAAACTGTTATTGAACATGTTGAATTTCAATACAACGAAACGTTTTACTACGGAATATTAGTTATCCCAATCCTTTGGTTGATGCTTTATGCGATTCAAGGAACGTATATCGATATCCGAAGATTGTACCGATTAAAAATATTATCGCATACGACTTTTGCTACCATTTTCGGTTCCATTATTTTGTTTTTCACGTTGTTATTGGACGATGAAGTAACAAATTACCACAGTTATTACCGCCTGTTACTCGCTTTAACTATCCTGCACTTTGGACTCACATTTGTAGTTCGAATCATTTTAACGAGTATTCAAGTTAAGCGCATCCACTCCAAAAAGGAAGGATTTCGCACCTTGTTAATTGGCGGTTCAGAAAAAGCCGTTCAAATTTACAACGAAGTAGAAACCTTGTCAAAAAGTGGCGGTAACAATTTTGTAGGTTTTGTCAATCTCAATGGAATTGATAAATTATTAGAAAACCGTATCCCTTATTTGGGTCACGTAAATACGCTTGAAGAGGTGTTAAAAACGCATCAAATAGAAGAAGTGATCATTGCCTTGGAAAGTGTGGAACACGAGCGTTTACAAACCATCATTTCGCGTATTAACAATACAGACATCGTTATCAAAGTATTGCCCGATATGTACGACATCCTTTCTGGATCAGTTAAATTGGACAATATTTTCGGAGCCTTGTTAATGGTGGTGAATGCTGAAGTGATGCCGCCTTGGCAACAAGCATTGAAACGTTTTATTGATTTAACGGCATCACTCATTGCGTTGATCTTGTTGATTCCTGTTTATTTCATTCTAGCAATTGCTGTTGCTTTCTCCTCTAAAGGACCAGTTTTCTTTTTGCAAGAACGTATTGGGATAAACGGACGTATTTTCAAAATCGTGAAATTTCGCACCATGTTTGTGGATGCTGAAAAATTGGGACCGCAGTTATCTAGCACACATGACCCACGCATTACCAACGTTGGACGATTCATGCGCAAAACACGTTTGGATGAATTACCGCAATTTTACAATGTCATTATCGGCGACATGTCCTTGGTTGGTCCACGACCGGAACGTCAATTTTATATCGATCAAATTGCTCAAGTGGAACCTCAATTCCTCGAATTAACAAAGGTTCGACCAGGAATTACCTCTTGGGGACAGGTGAAATATGGCTATGCAGAAAACGTGGAACAAATGATTCAACGCATGAAATACGATTTGTTGTACTTGCGCAATCGTTCGATAGCACTCGACATCAAAATCATGCTGTACACCATTCTAATCGTACTGAAAGCAAAAGGGAAATAAAGCTAGGACTTTATTAATAGTTTAATCCGCTTTTTCAAAAACAGCAATCGCTTCGATATGGCTTGTATGAGGGAATTGATCGACCAACGATAATTTCACCATGTTATATCCATTCTTCTGCATCGTTTCTGCATCGCGAGCTTGTGTCGCAGGATTACACGAAATGTACACAATGTGTTTTGCTCCAAGAGCCATCACTTTCAATAAGGTCTTAGGCGCAATGCCAGCGCGTGGTGGATCCAAAACAATCGAATCGATTCGGCCTAAATATTCTGGGTGCAAGGACAAGAATTTCCCCACATCTGCAGCAAAGAATTTGAGGTGTGCAAGTCCATTATTTTTAGCGTTTCTTTTGGCGTCAGTTATTGCTTCTTCTACGATATCGACTCCAATAATTTCTTTTGCTTGAATGCGTTGCGCAATTAATTGACCAATTGTTCCTGTTCCACAAAACAAATCCATGATGACACCGCCTTCTTTCGCTGTTTCACACACATAGTCGATTGCTTTGGTGTACAAACGTTCGGCACTTTTAGGATTCGTTTGAAAGAAACTTTCCATGCTTATTTCGAATGACAAGCCAAGCATTTTTTCAACGACAACTGCATCACCGATTAACAATTCACTCGTTCCATTTTCGATTTTTGCACGATCAGCAATGTTATCATTGACCGTATGCCACACACCTGCAAGGCGATCGCCTAGTTTTCCTTTTAGGAAAGCAACTACCGCTTTTTTATCAAACTGTTTGATACCATTGGAGCTGGTAACAATGTGAATCAATAATTTATCTTGGTCGAATGATTTACGCACAACAATGTGGCGGTAAAACCCTTCTTTTTTAGGCGGATGCCAAGCTGGAAGATCGAACGATTTTAACAAATCGCGGAATTCAGCGAGGATTGTTTCCCATTGTTCATCGAATAAACCACTTGGTTTGTTCAAATTTTCAACTTTCCACCACGTTCCTCTGCGTTTGAATCCAAGCGCAAAAGCATCGTCCAATTCTTCTCCCGTTTCAGGTACATGCTCGATACACGAGAAACTGTATTCCATTTTATTTCGGTAGAAATAATGTTCCGGGGAAGCGATAAACGTATCAAACAAATCGTCTACATTTTTGATATTTCCAATGCGGCGATAAACGTCTAAGGTTGTTTTTTGTTTGAATTCTTTTTGCGTTTCAATCGGAACGAAGATGTATGGTGCTCCTGAAATCTCTTGAAAGTCAGACACCACCTCAATTGGTGAACGTTTGACTACATCAATTAACTTGCATTCGCCATGACGTTTGCGTTTCTTTTCTACGCGTGCACGAACAAGTTGTCCTGGAAAGGTGTTTTCTACGAATAATACGAAATCACCCGTTTCAGACTTTAAGCGTGCAATTCCTTGTCCGCCAAACGCTAAATCTTCGATTTCAACCTCAATAATTTCTCCTCTATTTACCACCGACTATTGCTTAGATCATTCCTTTGATGACGCCTTTGTCAGACGATTCAATAAAGTTCAATATTTGTATTTGTAAGGGTGATTCTGGCATTGTTTCGCGTACTTGTTCAATACCTTTTGTCATGTTGTTATTTTGAACATACAAGACACGGTAAATATTTTCGATTTCACGAACTTCATCATCCGAAAAACCTCTTCTGCGCAAGCCAATTGAATTGACACCTGCAAACGTTAGTGGCTCACGGGCACATTTGATGAAAGGTGGAATGTTTTTACGAATTAACGATGCACCACCAACAAAAGCATGTGCACCAACGGTAACAAATTGTTGTGCAGCAACCATTCCTTCTAAAATCGCGTGATCTTGAATGGTAACGTGACCAGAAAGCCCAACATAACTCGCAAGAATCACGTTGTTTCCAATGTGGCAATCGTGTGCAATGTGAACGTATGTCATCAACAAACAGTCGTTACCAATTATCGTTTTCCAACGGTCTTTCGTAGCACGGTGAATTGTCACACACTCACGAATGACTGTTCTATCACCAATTTCTACCGTTGTTTCCTCGCCTTCAAATTTCAAATCTTGTGGAACAACGCCAATGACAGCACCCGGAAATATTTCACAATCTGCACCAATGCGTGTGCCTGGATAAATTGTTACATTCGGGTGTATTTTCGTTCCTTTTCCAATAACAACATTTTCGTATATCGTTGAAAAAGAGGCTACTTCAACTCCTTCGCCCAATTGAGCTAAAGGAGAAACATTTGCTTGGGGACTTATCATGCTGTTTTATCTTTAATAACTTGTGCGAGCATTTCTGCTTCCATCACAACTTTACCATTCACATATGCTTGTGAGGACATGTGAACCAATCCTCTTCTAATTGGTGTGATTAGTTTCAATTCAAAAACCAATGTATCGCCTGGAACTACTTTTTGTTTGAATTTGACATTGTCAATTTTCATAAAGTAAGTCGAATACAAGTGTGGTTCATCCACTTTGCTCAAGGCAAAGATACCGCCAACTTGTGCTGAAGCTTCAATTTGAAAAACACCTGGGAAAACTGGGTTTCCTGGGAAATGTCCTTGGAACATCGGCTCGTTCATTGTTACGTTTTTCACACCAATAATTGAATCCTCTGTTATTTCCATCACTTTGTCCACTAATAAAAATGGGTAACGGTGTGGTAACATTTTTTCAATAGCATTGATATCGTATAACGGTTCTTTCTCTAAATCGAAGTGTTTCCCTTGACCTGCTTGCTTTTTTATGTGCTCTTTCAACACTTTCGCAAAGCGCGTATTCCCAGAATGTCCAGGACGTGCAGCTAAGATATGTCCTTTGATTGGTTTTCCAACCAAAGCCAAATCACCAATGATATCAAGTAATTTGTGGCGAGCAGGTTCGTTTTCAAATTGTAATTTCAAACTATTCAACACACCTATTCCGTCGTAATTCACTTGCAAACTATCTTTCCCTAATAAAGCAGCTAGTTTATCCAATTCTTCTTGGCTGACATCATTGCGCTCCACTAAGACAATCGCATTGTCTAAGTTTCCACCTTTGATTAAATTATTTTGGGCTAAGAACTCTAATTCACGTAAAAAGCAAAACGTACGACACGGTGAAATTTCTTTTTCAAATTCACCAATATGGAACATACTCGCATGTTGCGTTCCAAGTGCAGGAGAATTGTAATCAACCATCACAGTAACACGGTAATTGGTATCCGGAACAGCTAAAAATTCAATTCCTTTTTCTGTGTCTTCCCATTTGATATTTTCAGTCAACTCGAAATAATCACGTTCAACAGCTTGTTCTTTTGCTCCTACACCAAGTATTTCTTTGACAAACAACAACGAACTTCCATCCATAATCGGAATTTCAGGACCAGTTAAGGTTATCAAAGCGTTGTCAATTTGCATTCCATTCAAAGCAGCCAACACGTGTTCCGTTGTATAAACTCGTGCTCCGTTAGCTTCCAATGTTGTTCCACGCTCTGTTGAAACAACGAGATCAGCATCCGCTTTGATGATGGGTTGACCTTCTAAATCAATACGTTGAAATTTATATCCGTGATTTTCTGGTGCCGGATGAATTTCCATCACCACTGTTTCACCTGTGTGTAAGCCTACTCCTTCAAAACGAATCTTTTCGCTTAACGTTCTTTGTAAATCAGCCATTTAATTTTCTTCTTTATTTTTTGTTTGAATACTATTTTCTAGTGCTTTGATGCGCTTCATTAAATCTGGCAAGCGTTTAAAACCTACTGCAGATCTTCGATAATCATCAACGTTAAAAGATGGGGTACCCATCAAATTTGATTTTTCTCTAAC
The DNA here is from genome assembly GCA_017983675.1 of Fluviicola sp. Lineage (GTDB taxonomy): Bacteria > Bacteroidota > Bacteroidia > Flavobacteriales_D > Crocinitomicaceae > Fluviicola. The sequence continues at coordinate 149,490 of JAGOAZ010000001.1, read as the reverse complement.
GGTTGATGAAACTCCTGATTGGGCGTAAACCAATGTTCCATCTGCAATTGAAATGTGTCCTGCAATTCCAACTTGCCCGCCAATCATTACATTCTTGCCAATTTTCGCAGAACCTGCAACTCCAACCAAAGCGGCCATTGCGGTATTTTCACCAACTTCTACGTTGTGCGCAATTTGACACAAATTATCAATTTTAACTCCTTTTCGAATAAACGTTGATCCCATTGTTGCTCTGTCGATAGTTGCATTTGCACCAATTTCGACATCATCTTCGATGACCACATTTCCAATTTGAGGGATTTTGTTGTATTTCCCGTTTTCGTCCGGTGCAAAACCAAACCCATCACTTCCTATCACTACACCTGCATGTAAGATACAATTTGCGCCAACTTTGCAATCAGCATAAATTTTAGTTCCGGCGTAAATTGTTGAATTATTACCAATTACGACGTTATCTCCGATATAAGCTTGCGGGTAAATTTTCACATTATCACCAATCACGGCTCCTTCACCTATATATGCAAATGCACCTAAATACAAATCTTTACCAATTTTTGCTGAATCAGCAATAAATGACGGTTGTTCTATTTTTGGTTGTTTTTGTTGCATTTCGTTGTACACAGCCAATAACTTAGCAAAACAAGCATACGCATCGTCAACAAGCACCAATGTCAGTGTTTCAGGCAATGCTTTTGTTGCTTGAAATGTCTTATTAACAATACAAACAGAAGCACCAGTTGTATAAATAAATTCTTCGTATTTTGGATTGGATAAAAATGAAAGTGACCCTTCCGTTCCTTCCTCAATTTTAGCTAGGCCAGCAACAACACGATCTGGATTCCCTAGAATATCGCCGTTTAATAATGCCGCAATTTGTTGTGCAGAAAACTCCATATTAACAAAAGTAAGAAAAAGTAGTACGTATAATTAATCGTGCTGTTGGATTTATTAACAGCACGATGTTTTAATTGTGTTTTAACGAACAGTATCGTTTAAAAAGCTAACGAATTTGATGTGTTCTTGAAACCATATTGTTTTTGCAGTGATGCTTTTTCCATTTGTTAATTCAAACTGCACAACTTGTTCCGGAATCGTAGTGGTTAAATTCGACTGTTGAAAGTCAATTTTACCTGATTTCTTCAATAAGTTTTGAACGCGTTTAGGATTAGTCAACCCTAACTTAGTACACTCTTTTTTGAAAAAATCATTTTCATCTAAGTATACCATGTTTCCAACGTTTGGAAAATGAATCATTTGACCAAATCCAGTTGTGGAATGTTCAATCGTTTGAATGCTTTTGTGAGGAGTGATAATCTCTGAAATATAGGTTTTTTCTGGAAGGGTAAACCACAATTCAACAGATTTCCCATTGATTTCCTTAACAATACTGTAGACCAATGGATTGCCGTTCTTTTTGCTTTTACCAAATTGAACATCTCCATCATCTAAAAAATGAATCAAATCCTTGTCTGACAAACCTTTAGCACTCAACTTACTTCTTTCCGAATCATTCACCACTAAAACGCGACCAAGAATTGTGTTTTTAACACGATTTTCGGGCGTCCAGGTGCAGCCTCTGTTTTTGAAAAAGAAAAAGACAAACACCAATCCTAATCCAAAACCAAAACCGTAATATTTCAAACGTTTTAAAAAACTTTCCATGCTGTAAAATTAGTCAAAAAAAAAGCTTCCAAGAAGGAAGCTTTCAAGCATTTTTATTTCGCTTATAGTATCGCATCTAATTTTGATGCTAATTGTGTTTTTGGAACTGCGCCAACAGATTTATCAGCGATTTCACCACCTTTTACAAAAATAACAGTTGGGATATTTCTAATTCCAAATTTAGCTGATACTCCAGGGTTTTCGTCTACATTTACTTTACCAATAATCGCACGACCTTCGTATTCTGTAGCCATTTCTTCAACAATTGGTCCTAATAATCTACAAGGTCCACACCATTCAGCCCAAAAGTCAACCAATACTGGTTTTTCTGATTTCAATACAATTTCTTCGAAATTTGCATCTGTGATTTCTATTGCCATATTTTCTATTTGTTTAAAGCGACCTTATCGTCGGTATAAAATTACTATTACTTTTTTGTTCTTCAAAATTATTGCCAACGAAATTAGTCTGACACCTTGTCATGAAACACCTTCATTTTTTTCATTGTTTTTTGATTTTCCGTTTCCAAACAGAAAAAATAAACCCCATTTGTCAATTGATGTGTATCGAAACGAATAATGTGGCCGCCGCTGCTCATTGCTTCTTCTTTTAAGACCAAAACAGGCGCCAACATATCGCTCAGTATTGAAAATTTAATCGTTTTAGCGCTTTCCATCGTAAAGTAAAATTCAACTTCATCGGTCACTGGATTTTTTTCTAATTCGAATAACTTTGCATAATCCGCTTGATTCACCTCCCCTTTTTGCAAACGTTTTAAAATCATTCGGTAAGCAAGAACCAACATCGCCACGGCAGTTATACCGATAATCGATGCGAGTAAGTAACTCTCCCAAGAACGGATGTTTTTTACAAAATTTACACGGATAAAAATAAACGCGCTCAACAAGAAACTTAAAACGATTAAACTGATAATTTTATTTTTTTTCATAACGATATGATTCCTTTGATTAACGCTGCTTTTTGATAGACGACAATGATGGAATCTACATCCAACATCATTTCTTTTGCACCAATACTGATGTACTTTCCTGTTTTTGATTCGTGAAATGTGATTTCAGCTGTTTCATTGAATAACGCTGCAGCTAATGCTAATAACTGAGGTTCATTTGGAACGATAAATTTGAAGAAATAGACATTTGGCCATTCCAATAATTCCAATTGTTCGCGTAATTTTTTAAACGGGTCTTCGATCATGCTTGTACATATTGACGCAACAAAGATAAACGCTTTAAGGCAACCAAAAAGTCAAACGTAAATTTATCCTTGTTTTTTATGATTTCTTCCCAACTCACGAGTTGTAGTTGAGCGATTAATGAAAAACCATGTTGCAAAACCATTGGATCAGGTTCTTTTCCAAAAACAGGTTGACCATCCAATTCTATTACATCTGCAACTTGTAATAAAAGTTGTTCCTCATGCGCTATTCCTTCATTGATACAAGTGATCAGAGCTCCAGCTGAAAAAGCTTGCGCAACATTCGTTTTCCAATTCAACTTAAATTGACTGTACATTTTCCACCAATCAGTTGGCGAAAGCATTTCATTCGTTGTAAAAGCGTTTGGAACGACGTCAATAGAAGAAGTTGATTGCGCTGTTTCAAACTGTTGGAATTGCGCTAATCGCTTTAACTTAGGTTGTGCAGTTTTCCAAAGCAAAGGTTTGGTTAGAAAAAACTGTTTGATTTCAAACAATTCAGCTTCCATTGCATCCAACGCATCGTCTAACGACTCAAGGCCAAAAAACTGTTGTATTTCCGCGTTCATTAACGTTCTGGCTCACCTTTGTTTTTGCGCATTCGGATATTCAAGAACTCCACCAGCAAGGCATAAACCATTGCAAAATAGATGTATCCTTTTGGAATTTCCTCCCCAAATGCTTCCGCAATCAACACAACTCCAATCGTTGTTAAAAAAGCAAGCGCTATCATTTTAATTGTTGGGCGTGCATTGATGAAATCACTAATAGGTTTAGCAAAAATCAACATGATTATCATGGAAATAATAACTGCCGCAAAGATAATCACCAAAGGATTTCCATGTGCTTCGTGTGAAATATCGTTCGTCATTCCTATTGCTGAAATGACCGAGTCAAAACTAAACACCAAATCAATCATAACAATTTGAAAAATCACCGAGCTCAATCGTGTTTTTTTCTCTTTTTTAGCAACCTCATGACCTTTGATACTCTCGTGCATTTCAGCTGCAGACTTGTAAATCAAGAACAAACCTCCAACCAATAAAACAATACTTTGACCTGAGAATTCTTTTAAAAATTCAACTGTTGTTTCAGGAAATAAAGGAGCAACCATTGCCATTATTTGCGCCACAATCGATAATAAAAACAAACGGATAATGAGTGCCAACGACAAACCAATTACACGCGCTTTTCGTTGGTCTTTTTTTACCAACTTATCTGTAATAATTGAAATAAAAATGATGTTATCGATTCCTAAAACGATCTCTAAGAGTGTCAGAACGACTAGGTAAAAAATCCCTGTTCCCGTTGTTAATATTGCTAAATCCACGTTGTTTTATTTAGTACAAAAATAAGCGTTGTCTTGACTTAAAGCACAAACGATTCGTTATTTATTAATTAGTTCTTTACTTTGATCGAAAAAATAATCCAACCATTCACTATTTGAAACGCCAGCTGTCATTACTTCAATGAGTTTAGGTTTGCCATTTGTTGCATGCGCAAAGAAATCTGACCAACAAGCACTTAACGTTTCTTCGTTCGTTACTTTTTGATAAGATACATCGAATGTTTTACAAATATATTCTGCTGAATAATTGTGCTGCGCTAAAAATATACGTTCGTGTTGATTGGTCGTTTTTGGACCTGGAATAATATTAAAAATATCACCTCCTCCATTATTTAAGACCACAATGCGCAAATTTTCAGGAAGGTGAGCATTCCACAACGCATTTGAATCGTAGAAAAAGGACAAATCTCCAGTTATCAGTACATGACATTCTGTTTGATTCAACAACGCAATCCCTGCAGCTGTTGATGTACTTCCATCAATACCACTTGTCCCACGATTACACCAATAATGCATCCCTTTTACTGGATTAAACAACAAAGCGTAGCGAATGATCGAACTGTTCGACAAGTGAATGTGTGCATTATCAGGAACCACATCCAGTAGTTCTTCCATCACTTTTAAATCAGAAAAAGGAACCGCTTGCAAAATGTTTTCTGCAGCAATTTCGCTTTGATAATCCAATGTTTTCCAATGAAAAGCAAAACGCGATTGCGCGGGATTTTCTTGCAAAAAGCGCAAGATAAACTGCACCCCATTCAAGGCTGAAGTTTCACTTGTAAATGCAAGGTGTTGATATGTGTCCATTGTTGGAAACGCAGCGCCGAAACGAATAACTGGCGCATTCGCATTTCTCAAAAAGCGTTTGATTCGTTTGGAAATCACAGCGCCACCAATAGCTATAATGAGATCAGGTTGGTATGTGTCTAAATCAGCTTGTTTCATGCAATTTAGCGCACGGTCAATACAGTGCACTGCATATTCAGATTGTATGTTTGATGTATGTTCCACTAAAACAGCTACGGAACCATCTTTCAACAGTTCGTCGATGAGCACTTGCAGTTTTTCGTCTTTTTGTTGTTGACCAATAATCAACAAGCGGTTTTTATGCGATTCCAACAATTGCGCTAACTGTACCTCATCGTTTTGCGATAAAACAACTTCGTTTGACGCTAGTTGCATCCAATTGTTTAATGTTTCAGGTACTTCGACCGTTTCATACAATGGTTCCGACAAAGGAACATTTAAATGAACAGGACCTTTGATTGCTCCTTTCGCACGTTGCAGCGTCTCTGCAAGTTGGCGCTCAAACATCCAACGTTGGTCGTTTGAATAAATCGGATTCAATTGAGCAAAAGCAAGCACATGCTGACCAAAAACGTTAAATTGTTGAATGGTTTGTCCATCTCCTTGATTGATCCATTCTTGCGGACGGTCAGCTGTGATAACAACCAATGGAATTTGTTGGTAAAAAGCTTCTGCAATTGCGGGAAAATAATTCAACGGAGCAGAGCCAGAAGTACAAGCTATTGCAACTGGTTGATTCAGTTTTTGTGCCATTCCCATAGCGTAAAAAGCAGCTGAACGTTCGTCTGTTATGACAAAAACCTCGAAAGCTGGGTCTTCATCAAAAGCGATTGAAAACGGTGCGTTTCTAGAACCTGGCGAAAGAACAACTTTCGTTATCCCAACTTTTTTGCAGGCTGCAACAATTAATTGCACTTCTAATTTCGCACTTGTTATCATGGTGTAAATTTAAAGTTTTACCAGCGAAGAACAACACAAACAAGTGAAGTAATTTTAAAAATCAAAGTGTTTCAATCACATTGAGAAGTGTACGGGCTTTGTTTTCGGTTTCGTCCCATTCCATATCTGGTATTGAATCTTTGGTAAAACCACCACCAACGTATAAAAAGGCTTGTTGATCGATTAATTGGGCACATCTTAAATTCACAAACAGACGCGTTGACGATTGATCGTTCCAGCCTATTACTCCAGCATACAAGTCGCGTTGATGCATTTCTCGTGAAAGAATTAAATCCAAGGCATTCATGCGCGGAGTACCACAAACGGCAGGTGTTGGATGGAGGTCCATAGCTATCGACCATGGAGAATTACTCGTGATTTCAGCACTAAAATCTGTTTTCAAATGAACAACTGGTCCTGCATTCACTTCATACGTCGCACTTTTCTGAATGTTTTCACAGCCATTTCGCTCCAACGTTTGGGTAATCGCGTCTACGACATATTCGTGCTCTTCGCTTTCTTTTTCCGTCCAAGTCGATTTAATAGACGCGGCATGTGTTCCTGCTAACGCGATTGTTTCCAAGTGCTTACCTTCACTTTTCACCAACACTTCTGGAGTAGCTCCTATCCAAGTCCCAAAATGTTCCGAAGCAATTAAATAACAAAAAGCTGCTGGGTATTGAATGCACAATTGTTCAAACAATTCCTCTGCTTTTGATGCATCAAACTGAGCGGATTTTACTCTGGAATAGACCGCTTTTTCGACATTCGAAATTGAAAACGCATGCAACAAAGCTTGTGTTTCAATTTGATAATCTCTTTTTGAGATAACGTAAGGTTTGTTTTTTGAAAAATGAACCGATTGAGGAACACCATCATCTTGTCGAAACAAATAAACTTGTTGGTGCAAGAAGTCGCTTACGACAAAACCGGTAGGTTCTTCTCCTGTGGGTAACGGATAAAATTCACCCCGGTATTGATGAATTGTCGTTTCGTTTGGGTATTTGTAAATTAGCTTTGCCATTTAACCAATCGGAACTAACATAACCGTTAAACGACCTGTACAAATTAACTTGTTATTTGCATCGTCTTTGATATCAACTTGCCAAACATGTGTCCGTTTGCCAGCGTGAATGAGTTTACCTTCTCCGCGGACCTTGCCTGATTTTACTCCAGCAATATGATTCGCATTAATTTCCAAACCAACAGGAGCAAATTTTGTCAAATCGACAAATGCAGCTGAACCCATTGAACCAATTGTTTCAATCAAGGCTGCACTCGCTCCGCCGTGAAGTAAACCCATCGGCTGATGTGTTCGGTGATCGACCGGCATGGTTGCAACTACAAAATCCTTTCCGAGTTCGATACATTCAATTCCCAAACTTTCCATTAAGGTATTCTTGTTGTATTGATTGATTCTGTCTACGGCGCTTTTTGACTCGTCCATTGGTTTGTTTTAATAGCAAAAGTAATGAAAAGTAATAGAATCAATGCTGTTTCCTTTTTAGAAATTCTTCCAATAAAAAAGCCCCAATAATTAACTATTGGGGCTTCATTGTGCTGAATTCTTCTTATTTTTTTATTGTCAATTTTTTTAATTCCGATTCACCAAATTTCACAAAATAAATTCCTTCTGATAAGTGTTGAATATCCAAACTTGATTTACCACTTGCAATCGTTCCTTTTTGAATTACAAGTCCACTTACAGTTATCAATTCATAAGAAAGCTGTTTGTTTGATCCATTTGAAAACACTACTTTTTCAGTAGCTGGATTCGGATACATTTCTACTTGATCCAAATTTTCTGAATTTAGTCCTAATTCTAGATTACCAACCGCACTAATTCCACCTAACATTATCGAATAATCGGCACCAATAATAATGTCATCACCGACCAAAGAAATTTCATATTCGTTCACTTGAGGAATATATGGAACATCTATTTTAATAGTGAAAACACCTGACGGAACAGCAGTGAATTGGTAATTTCCATTTGCATCAGAATACGTAAAAGCAATTACATGATTGGATTGATCGATTAATTTGACCAATGCGTTTTCAAAAGGAACAGCAATTGATTTCAAATATGTTGTATCGATGACAATGTTCCCCATAATGACACCAGAACCACTCGAAACAATTAACGAATCGCTATTAATATTTCCGTTATTTAAAAAACATGGTAAACCAATTGCATCAGCTGTTGCCCATGTGTCTCCATTTGTATAATACAACGGCGGAACACCTGGATGTAAAACTGGGTCTGGAGTAAATCGCACATGGTACATTCCAGTTTGTAAACTGTCGGCTAGATACGTTCCATTCGTCACGATAATTGTTTGAACCGGTTGTGCTAATAGTGTGTCTCCTACAAAATTAAAGACTTCTATCACCCCTTCAGCTGGAGAATTGTTCACTGTTAATGCCCCATTGATATCATTAATCGATTCTTGTTCTTCTAAGAAAATAGCCGAGTCAAAAGCGCCATCAGAAACATCAGCAATGACTAATTTAATGTGATAAGAAACTCCTGTTTGCGCATAAAATTGAGCTACAAAAGGCGTTGTATAGGCATCAAAAGCAAAATGAAAAGCATTTTGACCAATCATGTTATCTACATAATACTGCTGATTCACAGTTGCATTAACAGAATTAATCTCAACTGGAATTGATGTACCTGGTAAAAATGCAATGTTCGCATAAGGACCACTATTAGCAGAAACTAGGAATAAAAAACGATCAGTATAAGACGAATTTGCATATTCCGGGTATTCCTCTGAAGCTAACACATAAGTAAAACTAATCGTGTCAGATAAGGTTGGTGAAAAATCAAATTCAACAATACATGCATCATAATTGGTAGGAACTTGACCTGCTTGAATTCCGAAATTCGCAATATCTGCATCGCCTTGACCTCCAAATGATGTGTTATTAAACACACTACTGGGTTGTTGGGAACCTGAAACAATTCCCGTTGATAATACAAGTCCGCTATTTAACCCAATAGATGAACCATATTCAAAGCGCCCTATTTGTTGCGGTACAGCAACCATTTGTACATTGGAAACGCCATCGCATTGAACACCAAAAATATTTGCTATCATCATGTCAAGATTAGCAATCGGAGAAAATTGAATGGTTTGAGCAAAAATTGAACTACTTAAAAACGTGAACAATAATAAGCTAACTGTATTTTTTAATTTCATAGATAGTAAGTGTTGTTATAAAAACAAAAGACGCAAACACGGTAAACATGGTTGCGTCTTGGTAAATTTAATCAATAAATTAACTCTTGCGTATTTTATTTTTCAAGTGCTAATGCCAACACTTCTTTCATTTGTCGCACATAGTGGAATTTCAACCCTTTGATGTAATCAGCAGTAATTTCTTCCACGTCTTTGCGGTTGCGTTCACACAATATAATTTCTTTGATATTTGCGCGTTTTGCTGCAAGAATTTTCTCCTTGATTCCACCAACAGGTAACACTTCACCACGTAAAGTTATTTCACCTGTCATTGCCAATTGTTTTTTCACTTTTCTTCCAGTAAACGAACTCGCCAAAGCTGTTAACATTGTTATTCCAGCGCTTGGTCCATCTTTCGGTGTTGCTCCTTCTGGTACGTGAATGTGTACATTGGTTTCATCGAATTTTTCTTGTGGTAATTGCAATAATTCACTGTGCGCTTTCAAGAATTCCAAAGCAATGATTGCCGATTCTTTCATTACATCACCTAAATTACCCGTCAGGGTCAACTTACCTTTTCCTTTTGTCAAAGACGATTCAATAAACAAGATGTCACCACCAACGCTTGTCCAAGCTAAGCCTGTAACCACACCTGGCACATCGTTGTTATCGTATTTGGTGCGTTCACGTCCTGCTCCTAAAATGTCGTGTAAGTGATCGATGGTAACTTTTACTTCGTATTTTTCTTCGACAGCAACTTGACGTGCTCTGTTACGTGCAACTTTTGCCAATTGTTTGTCCAATCCACGAACACCTGATTCGTTTGTGTAATTCTCAACGATTTTTTCAATCGTTTTCTTGTCAATACTCAATTCTTTTTTCGAAATACCGTGCGCTTCTAGTTGTTTTGGCAACAAGTGTTTCTTTGCAATTTCGATTTTCTCTTCGATCGTATATCCATTGACTTCGATAATCTCCATACGATCCAACAATGGACCTTGAATGGTTGACAAACTATTCGCCGTGGCGATGAACATTACTTTGGAAAGGTCGAATTCTGTCTCGATGTAATTATCGTAAAACGCATTGTTTTGCTCCGGATCTAACACTTCTAATAAAGCAGAAGAAGGATCTCCGTGATTGCTTCGTCCTAATTTATCGATTTCATCCAATACGAAAACAGGATTTGCAGAACCAGCTTTTTTCAAATGTTGCACAACGCGACCAGGCATCGCACCTATGTATGTTTTGCGGTGTCCACGAATTTCTGATTCATCGTGTAAACCACCAAGTGACATGCGTACGTATTTTCTTCCAAGTGCTTCTGCAACTGATTTACCCAACGATGTTTTTCCAACTCCCGGAGGTCCGTAGAAACACAAGATTGGCGATTTCATGTCTCCTTTGAGTTTCAACACCGCCAAGTATTCTAAAATTCGTTGTTTGACCTTTTCTAGGCCAAAATGATCGCGTTCTAAAACAGCTTCTGCGTGTTTTAAATCCAAATTATCATTAGAAAAATCGTTCCAAGGCAAGTCCAAAAGCGTGTCTAAAAAGTTCAACTGAACGGTGTATTCTGCACCTTGAGGATTCATGCGTTGCAATTTTGCCAATTCTTTTCGGAACATTTTTTCTGTTTCGGGCAACCATTTTTTTAAGGCAGCGCGCTCTTCCATTTCACGAACATCTTGTTCTTGGGGATTGTCACCCAATTCGTCTTGAATGGTTCTGATTTGTTGATTCAAAAAATATTCGCGTTGCTGGCGATCCATGTCCATGCGTACTTTGGTATGGATTTCATTTTTCATTTCAAGCAACTGCGCTTCCAAGGTCAAATGTTCAACGACCAAGCGTGCGCGTTTTTGAAAATCCAATTCCTGCAACAACTCTTGTTTTTTGTTGACATCCGCATTCATATTCGATGAGATGAAATTCACCATGAATACAGGCGACTCAATGTTACCAATTGCAAACGCTGCTTCTGAAGGAATGTTCGGACTATCTTTAATAATCTGAAGTGCCAAATCTTTGATTGTTCGGTACAACAGGTCCATTTCTTTTTTGTCGCCTTCCAAAGGGAGTTCTTCTAAAAACTTCACTTTCGCGCGCATGTATGGTTCCGTTTGATACGGTTCCGTTATTTCAAAACGTCTTTTACCTTGAATAATCACTGTTGAACTACCATCCGGCATTTTCAACATCCGAACGATTTGAGCAACTGTTCCTATATTGTGCAGGTCACTAAACGAAGGATTTTCTTCTTCTTGATTGATTTGTGAAACAACTCCAATGATTTTCTTTCCTTTGTTTGCATCGTTTAATAAACGCAAGGATTTATCTCTTCCAACAGTAATTGGAATCATCACACCAGGAAAGAGTACGTTATTGCGCAAAGGCAAAATCGGTAAATCATCCGGAAAAACCTCCTTGTTCATGTTGTCTTCATCGTCTTGCGACATCAAGGGCAAGAACTCAGATTCTTCATCAATTCCGGTTGAAACAATTATCGTATTTTCGAATGAATCGTTCATATAATTTTATTTGTATAACGTCAATTTGTCAGTCAGTATTCATATCGTTGCTAGAAAGCTTTGAAATACCGCGTTGAGTGGGTAATGTTCAAGTAATATGCCAAAGCAATAAAAATGACGAAATGACAGCATTCCATCTTACTGTTTGATACGAAACTTATGCGTTGAATAAGGTTTCAAAAATGTGGTGATCTCCAGGCGTCAATTCAATCCCTCTTCTATTCATCATAGCTTGAGCAGCTTGTTTTGCTTTCTCTAAATCGAAAACGGTACTATCTTCAACCCCACCCCAAGTGAACGAAGGGATGAATTTCTTTGGAAAACCTCCACCAAAAATATTACACGAAACTCCAATTACCGTTGCTGTATTGAACATTGTGTTGATCGCACATTTACTATGATCGCCCATGGTAACTCCCATGAATTGCAAACCAGTTTCAATTTCGGCACCTTTTTCAAAGGACCAAGAACGAATCAAGGAATAATTATTTTTCAAGTTGGACGTATTGGAATCCGCGCCAAAATTACACCACTCACCCACCAATGAATTTCCTAAAAATCCATCGTGGCCTTTGTTCGAATACGCTTGGAAGATGCAATTAGACACTTCTCCACCAACCTTGCAATAAGGTCCAATGGTTGTTGCTCCGTAAATTTTCGCACCCATCTTCACCCCTGCATGATCGCACAGAGCAAAAGGTCCGCGAATCAAAGCGCCTTCCATGATTTCAGCTTCGTGTCCAACGTAAATCGGTCCAGCGGTTGTGTTGAGCATAGCACCTTCAACTGACGCACCTTCTTCGATAAAAATGAGTGATCGATCACCAATGACGGTGTTCGTTCCGGATATGTAGGCTGATGTTCTGCCACCTGTTAAGAGGAAAAAGTCAGCAACAAGCACTTCATCATTCAATTGAAACAAGTCCCAACGTTCTTTCAGTTCAATCGGGAATTGTTCCGTCCATTTAATAACTTCCGTCGCATTACCGCGTTTTGCTAGCCACGTATCACCAGCAACTAATAATTGATTGTCTTCTAATAAAACTACCGCTGCTGCGATTGCTTCGGTTGGGATAATGGATGCATTGACAACAACAGCGTGTTCCCCTTCGATTTTCGGGAACTTTGTTGCTAGGTATGCCTCTGTTTCAAAAGAAATAACAGCTTCTGGAATCCATTTTTCCCAACGTTCTTTGTTGGTGAAAATACCACAACGCAAATCGCCTACAGGTCGTGTAAACGTTAAGGGTGCAAAGCGCAAGTGAAGTCCGTTATCGTGAAGTATGATGTGCATGTCGTTTCTTTTTTACGAAATTACAAATTTTCAAGGCTTGTATCTGCTTGTTTTTTACTAAAAGCGAATAACAATACAAAGGTGATTGTCCCATTTATGATTAATATTTCATTTCCGAATTTGTAAGCACCGAACCAATTAGCAGCGTTGACATCTAGTAAATAACAAATCAATGGAGAAAGAATACATACAATCGGAACAATCGGAATCTTCGCCGCAATGATAGATCTTTTTGTTAAAATACCAAATGAAAACAAGCCTAACAATGGTCCGTAAGTATAACTAGCAATGGTGAAAATTAAATCGACGATGCTTTTGTCATCCTTCCATTTAAAGAAAAACACGAGCAAGGTAAATATAATAGCAAAGCCTATGTGCACCATTTTGCGTAAGCGTGTTTGTTGTTGTTCATTGCGTTTTTGTTTGCGTTCAAATCCGAGGATATCAATACAAAAGGAAGATGTTAGTGCAGTTATTGCACCATCTACAGAAGGAAAGAGCGCCGAAATTAAACCGATGATAAATATCAAGAAAATCCCTTGTGGTAAATGGTCGCGCACAATACCAGGAAAAACACTGTCTGGAGCGTATTCCCAACCATTTTGCTGCGCATAAATGTATAAGACTCCGCCTAATAATAAAAAGAGTGCATTGACGAGCAAGAGAATAAAACTAAACGTAACAATGTTTTTCTGCGCATCCTTCAATGTTTTTACACTGATGTTTTTCTGCATCATTTCTTGGTCCATTCCCGTCATAGTAATGGTTATAAATGCCCCTCCGATGATGTGTTTGAGGAAATAATCTTTCTTCATTGGATCCCAGCTCCACATCCCTGTCAACTCTTTTTCTTGCATTTTTGTCCAAATTGTTGACCAATCCCAACCTAATGCATTTTGTATGGCAACAATACAAACAACGAGCGCCAACAACATGAAAACTGTTTGCAACGTATCTGTCCAAACGATTGTTTTAACTCCACCTTTCAAGGTGTAAATGACTATCATAATCATGATAATCAAGGTCGTAAGCCAAAAAGGGAAATTCAATTCTTTCAATACAAAAAGTTGCAACACATTGATAACAAGGTACAAGCGAACAGTTGCTCCTAAGGTTCTAGACAACAAAAAATAACCTGCTCCCCATTGGTATGCATTGAATCCCAATCGAATTTCTAAATACCTGTAAATTGAAGTGAGGTTGTATTTGTAATACAAGGGCAACAGTACATAAGCTACCACAAAATAACCAATAAAAAACCCAAGTACTAATTGGTAATAATGCCAAGCCCCAGCTCCTACTCCACCTGGAACAGAAACAAAGGTCACACCTGAAAGTGAGGTGCCAATCATTCCAAAAGCAACCAAAACCCACGAACTTTTTTTGTTGCCAGAGAAAAAAGATGCGTCGTTCGCATTTTTAGAAGTAATGATGGAAATAGCAAACAAAAGTGCAAAGTAACCAATTAAAATAGCTGCGATTAAATAGGGACTCATCTTATTTTTTATTAATTGAAATGATTGTTTCTACGTGTGAAAATAACTTTTTTCTTGCTTTTGAACGATGTAAATAAAAGAACAAGTACTTTTTATTGTTCAACTTTTCGATTAATCTTGGGTCGAATTGAACGGTAAAGACAACCTCATTCAATGCGTTTGGCTTGAATTTACGCACTAAAACAGGTCGCAATGCTTTATATAAAACCGCAGCTTTTTTGGGCCATGTTGTTTGTTGGTGTGCGATAACAACATCACTAAAATCATCCAAATCTGCAGCTTTTTGAAGGAATACAGCACTTTTTACTTCGATTTTCAATTCATTCTCCTTCAATTCAGCAAGTGGAATTTGAGAAAACAACACCATTTTTTTAGCTGGTTTCTCGTTTGTTATAGTCTGTGCTTTTGCAACATAGGACTTCCAAATTTTCTGATCACTATACCGATTGAAATTAAACGGTGGAATAATTTTATTTTGATTGATTGTGTAGCGGCTGAATCGCTGATAATAAGCGAGTTGTTTTTTGAAATGACGTTTTAATTTATTGGAATAAAAACGAGTTGGCTTTAGCAGTTTATCAATTTGATAACAATTATTACCTACAAAAAAAGTTCCGTTTTCATATAAATCAGTTGTTTTCAATTGACTAGTTGTAAAAACAAATGATCGTTGCTGATGAAAACCGCTTCGCACATCTAATTCTTTCCCAATAAAAGGAACGTCTGAAGGAACTGACAAGTTGTATTCTTGCTTCAAAAACGACAAAATAGTTGGAGGAATATCGAGATGGGAAACAATGTTTAAACTAGTCTTTGGGGATTTTAATAAAGGAGAAATAATCAATAACGGAACTTTGTAATTCGAAACAGGATCTATTGTACATAATTCAGACCCATGATCGCCAGTGATCACATAAATCGTGTTCTTGTAATTAGTTGATTTTTTTTCACGTTCAAAAAATGCTTTCAGCGCATCATCCGTATAACTAAACGAGCCTAGGTCAGCTGCTTTTGATAATAATTTAGCGCGTAACTCCGGATGTGCAATATGGTTTATCTTTTGTACCGCTTTTTCCGTGTAATAACCTTTATTCGGATAAATATATGGGTCATGCGTACTGATTGTAAGAAACACATCAAAGCGACTTTTTGAGGCGTAATTACTTGTTCTAAAATCCATTGCCGCTTGACGAAACAAATCGTTGTCGGGAATGCCCCATGGGCTATCAACTAAATCGCTATGTGCTTTGATGGATGGATGCCATTTATCGGAAAGTTGCGCTACTTGGTGGTAATTCATAAAACCGCGCATGTTGATGTACTCTAACAATACTCCGCAATAAAATCGAGTGTGGTAGGACGATCGCAACAAATTGAACAAGGAAAAATGATCGGGATAATCGATTTGTTGAAAGACTGCACCATCAATAACATTTGGAACAGATGCTAACATTGCAGGTAAAACATTGTGTGTGCGTTGCGCAGTTGATAATGCATTTGGGAAATACAAAGCTTGTTTGGAAAGCGAATCTAAAAACGGCATTAAATGACCTGTTTTTTCAGCATATTTTCCAACTAATTCTGTCGATAAACTTTCAACGATTACAAAAACGACATCAGGCTGTTTGTTTGTAGAGGTCCTTTTAAAAAAGGGAGCTAATTGACTTGTTTTTGGCATGGGGCGCATCAACGGATATTGATCGTCACATACAGATCTTTTTCCGTAAAACGCAGGGGACAACTCTTCAAAATCAGCTGTTTTCACACTTGACTGTTTGAAATCATCCGAAAGAAAATAAGTGATTGAATGTGCAACAAAGTAGGCCACTTTATTTGAAACGAGTGCTTCAGCAGTTTTATCGTTTTCATCTTTGTAATTCAAGTTTGGACTAAAGACGAACGCCAATACAAACGAAGCAACATAAGAGATCAAACCTGTATTTGTCGGGATATACGGGAGTTTTTTACGCAGGAACCTTACTCCCCCGATAAAGGCATAAAAAAGCACGATAAAAAGTAGTATAATCGGCATATTTATGCGGTTTGTCAAACCAATTATTAACGACAATTCTTGGAAACTAAAGAAGAACAATGACTCATCAACAGGTTGATTCATCAATAAAAAATAATAGGAAAATCCAATCTGAAAGAGGACAATTGTAACCAATGAGACGAAGAAAAAGCGGTTTGCAAGCTGCGGGTAACGTTTTTGAACTGGAAAAGAAAGCAATGATAGGATCAGCCAAAGCAATAAGGTAAACCAAGCATCTTGAAAAACTCCAATTAATAAAGTACTGATTGGGGAAATGGCAATGAGTTGAAAATCAAACTGAGTGACTTCGTAGCAACGAACCCCGAATAAGAGGATAAAAAACACCAACATCAAGGGACGAAAAGAGAGAAGAAATAGACCAAAACCTTTCATAGTTTGCAAAGGAAAGCATTCAACTTGATAAAAGAAAAAAAACAGGTTGAAATCGAAGAAATTGTTCCAAGTAACACACTAAAAGAATCGGTTAACCGTTACATTATTAAAAATATAACCTACTGATTCGCTGTTAAATGAAATCGTTTCGCTAAAAAAAAATAAAAAAAGTGCTGATTTTTTTGCGATTTGACAAAAAGGTTTATTAGATTTGCACCCGCTTACGGTTATCCGTTAGTAGCTTTTCAAAAGAGAAAAGTTTGAATGAAATAATGCGAGAGTAGCTCAGTTGGTAGAGCACAACCTTGCCAAGGTTGGGGTCGCGAGTTCGAATCTCGTCTCCCGCTCAAGTCCGCTCGGATGGTGGAATTGGTAGACACGCCGGACTTAAAATCCTGTGCCTGTATGGGCGTGCGGGTTCAAGTCCCGCTCCGAGTACAAAACCCTGATGTCAAAATCAGGGTTTTTTGTTTTTATGAAACTTGTCAATTGGCTTCCACCTTTGACATGTAGGATTCATCTCGATCACTTCGGTGTTCGGGATTTTTCTTTTTATATTATTAGAAAAAATTACGGATTTTCCGACGCTTCGGAATTCCACTTTCCGTTTAAAGTTAAAAC
>JAGOAZ010000001.1:41112-131867 GCA_017983675.1 Fluviicola sp. | reverse complement strand
AAATCAAGTGAAAACGCATATTTAATAGAGAAATTCATTAAACGAATGAAATCAAAAGTATTTATTCAAAAAATAATTGATTTTCCAGACATATTGGTTGACATCGAAAACAATTTATAACTAGCGTGCGGGTTCAATTCCGACGCTTCGGAACCGCTCCGAGTACAAAACCCTGATGTCAAAATCAGGGTTTTTTGTTTTTATGAAACTTGTCAATTTTCCGACGCTTCGGAATTCCACCTTTGACATGTAGGATTCATCTCGATCACTTCGGTGTTCGGGATTTTTCTTTTTATATTATTAGAAAAAATTACGGATTTTCCGACGCTTCGGAATTCCACTTTCCGTTTAAAGTTAAAACCTGATTACTTCGGTAATTGGGTTTTAACTTTATATATTTAAATCGAAATGGATTTTTATTACGTTTACATTTTACATTCTCAAAAGTTAAATCGCTTTTATATTGGTACTACTGATAATCCAGCGAATCGATTAATCGAACATAATTCAATCAAATACGAGGATGCTTACACAGTGAAAGGAATACCTTGGGATTTGAAATTAGCGTACCAATGTAAATCAAGTGAAAACGCATATTTAATAGAGAAATTCATTAAACGAATGAAATCAAAAGTATTTATTCAAAAAATAATTGATTTTCCAGACATATTGGTTGACATCGAAAACAATTTATAACTAGCGTTCGGGTTCAATTCCGACGCTTCGGAACCGCTCCGAGTACAAAACCCTGACTTAATTGTTGGGGTTTTTTGTTTTAAATACATTGAAAAAATACGGATTTTCCGACGCTTCGGAATTCCACCTTCCGTATAAAGTTAAAACCTGATTACTTCGGTAATTGGGTTTTTTCTTTTGTAAAAAAATGAAACTTGTCAATTTTCCGACGCTTCGGAATTCCACCTTTGACTTGTAGGATTCATCTCGATCACTTCGGTGTTCGGGATTTTTCTTTTTATATTATTAGAAAAAATTACGGATTTTCCGACGCTTCGGAATTCCACCTTTGACTTGTAGGATTCAACTCGATCACTTCGGTGTTTGGGATTTTTCATTTGAATGACTATTTGAAAGAAAAGCAACACATTGTTTTGGTAACATCTTAAACGGTCAAACTGAAGCTTTACCTGTAATTAACCGTGTATACAATTTAGTCGTTAGCTTTCACAAACACTCACTGCGCTATCGTAGCAACAAATCTTAATGCCATTCAACAGCTAATCCTTATTTTTACAAAAATTCTATCTTATGAAAACGTATCTTTTATTAATCGTTTCAGTCTATTTTTCAACTTGTTTCGCGCAACAACCAACCGTCAGTGCCGGTAAAATTGATTTCATACCCAGTTTTCATTCCACATTAGTTTCGGATAGATCGGTTGCTGTTTGGTTACCGAATGACTACAATCCCACTAAACGGTATGCTGTTTTATATATGCACGATGGAAAAGCATTGTTTGATTCGACAATCATGTGGAACAAGCAAGAGTGGCAAGTCGATGAAACGATGCAACGATTAATCGATTCGAAAAAAATAAAAAATACGATTGTGGTAGGAATTTGGAACGGTGATGCAAAAAGACATGCTGAATATTTTCCTGAAAAGCCATTCAAATCTTTGTCAAAAAGCACACAAGATTCGTTGTATCAATTGAATCGAGATGCTA
Source organism: Fluviicola sp. (assembly GCA_017983675.1). Lineage (GTDB taxonomy): Bacteria > Bacteroidota > Bacteroidia > Flavobacteriales_D > Crocinitomicaceae > Fluviicola. The sequence goes on along the minus strand of JAGOAZ010000001.1, from coordinate 130,183 downwards.
ACACGCGCATGTTTGCCGATACTGTTCAATCGGATAATTATTTAAAATTTCTAGTAACCGAATTAAAACCATATATCGATAAACACTATTCAACATTAGCCGACAAAGAACACACCATCATTGCAGGCGCAAGTATGGGAGGGTTGATTTCTCTCTATGCAATTTGCGAGTATCCCAACATTTTCGGAGGTGCAGTATGCATTTCAACACATTGGCCGGGAGTTTTCTCAACTCAAAACAACCCTATTCCAACTGCGTTTTATACCTATATTGATCAACACTTAGCTGTTTTCAAAACACACAAAATTTACTTCGATTACGGTGATCAAACCCTAGATGCTCTTTATGCACCTTTTCAAAAACACGTGGATTCACTATTTATTTACAAAGGAAAAGTAACTAAAAAGCATTTTCAATCTCGTTTTTTTCCAGGTGAAAATCATTCCGAAAAATCATGGAGTAAACGATTTGAAATTCCATTGCAATTTTTGTTGAAATAGTTGAAATAACTACTTAAGTATCAAATGTATTTAGTTTGTAATTTTTATTTAGTAAAAATCTTTTTTATATAAAAAGCATTCTATATTTTTACGACAAATTATAAATCGCTATGAAAAAAATTTACATTGGAATTTTAGCAGTAGCATTCGCTGGAACAGCAAGTGCTCAAATTGCTAAACAAAGTACAAGAAATGCTGTAAATAAGTTTAATGCTATCTCTGAGGTTCCTGCTAAAGCAACTTTCAATGAAGTAAAAGGTATTACACTTTGGTCGAATGACTTCAGCAATCCAGCAGAATGGACAATCTCTAATGCAGGTGCAACAGCTACACCTCCACATGCAGGTGCTGGTGGTGATTGGACAATTACTACAAATGCTAGTGCTGGACCGGTTGCAGCTTTAAATCCAGCGGCTTTACCGACTGTAGCTAATGGATATGCATTAATCAATTCAGATGCTGCAGGTGCAAATGCTACGCAAAACGCGACAATTGTTACAACTGGTATGATTAACTTAACTGCTAATCCGAATGTATCATTGGTGTTCCAACAAACACACAGAAGATATGTAGAGAATACGTATGTAGTTGTTTCAAACAACGGAGGTACTACTTGGACAGAGTTCGAAGTAAACGCGACGATGACAACAAGTACAAATTCACCAAACCCACAACAAGTTCAAGTGAACATTTCATCTGTTGCTGGTGGTCAAGATTCAGTAAAAATTGGATTCAAATACGTTGGAGCTTATGACTGGTTCTGGGCTGTTGATGATGTGAAAATCACACAGACAGATGATTATGATTTATCATTAAATGGATTGTACTGGGGTTCTGAAGGTCCTTGGGCGGCTCGTTTACCATACTACAAAGTACCTGTAGACCAAATTGCTCCAGTTCAATTTGGTGGAATTATCCAAAACATTGGTGCTGTAACTCAAAATGATATCGCATTTACAATCAATAACGGAACTTATTCAGCTTCTTCAGCTTTAGATACGTTAACACCAAATGGATTAGACACATTGAACGCAACAATAGATTTCACTCCAACAACTGTTGGAACATACAATTTTGTTGCTCGTGCAATTTCTTCAGCAACGGATGCTGATTCAGTAAATAACAAAATCACAAACTTATCATTTGATGTAACAAATTACATTTACCAACGTGATAAAGGAGTTTTTGCTTCAGGTTCATTTAATTCAGGTGAAGGTTTTGAAGTAGGAAATGTTTTTGATATTGTTGCTGACGCAAACATTTACTCATTGAATGTGTTCTTACACCCTAACACAAATCCTGGAGCTGAAATTTATGCTACAATTTATGATATCGATCCAGCAACTGGCGACTTCATTTACGCTGCAGGTTCTGCTTCTCACGTTGTAACAGCTGCAGAAGTTGGAACAACTGGTGGTGTTGTTGACCTTCCTTTGTCAAGTGCTTTCCCAGTAGTTGCAGGAACTCCATACTTAGTTGTTGTAGGTTCATTCGGTGATGGTGGTGCAACAGACGATTTAGTTGTTGGTACGGCAGGTAACTCTGAAAGATCAACTTCATTCTACTTTGATATGACAGACCAAACTTGGTACTATACATCTTCAACTCCAATGGTTCGCATTGACTTCCAAGACAATGCATCAATTGATGAGAACGCTGCTGCTTTTGACGTAGTTATGTACCCTAACCCAGCTACTGAAGTAACAACATTGTCATTCAACTTAAAAAACAATGCTGCTGTTAATGTAATCGTTACAGACTTAACTGGTAAAACAGTTGCTGCTAACGCATTGACTAATGCTGCTGCTGGAAAAAACTCTGTTGAAATCAACACAGCTGAAATGGCTGCTGGTGTTTACACAGTAAGTTTCGTTGCAAACAACACAACTATTACTAAAAAATTAGTAGTTAGAAAATAATAAAAACTTCTTGTTTTTGAAAAAGCGTTCACATTTGTGGACGCTTTTTTTTGTGCCAATTTCTCAGAAAATTGTACTTTTACAGTTCAAAACTAATTTTATGAAAGCATACGTTTTTCCTGGACAAGGAGCCCAATTTTCTGGAATGGGTAAAGACCTATATGATAAGTCAACAATTGCAAAAGAACTGTTTAGCAAAGCAAATGAAATACTTGGATTTGACATCCAAAAAATCATGTTTGAAGGAACGGATGAAGCGTTGAAACAAACGAAAGTTACGCAGCCTGCAATCTTTTTACATTCAACAATATTAGCAATTTGCTTGGGTGATGAATTTCAACCGAACATGGTTGCTGGACATTCGTTGGGTGAAATCTCTGCATTGGTTGCTAATAAGACGTTATCTTTTGAAGACGGTTTAACATTGGTTTACAAACGTGCGCTTGCAATGCAAGCAGCATGTGAAGCTGTTCCATCAACAATGGCTGCAATTTTAGGATTAGACGATGCTGTTGTTGAAGCTATCTGCGCTGGTATTGACGGAGTGGTAGTTGCTGCAAATTACAACTGTCCTGGACAATTAGTGATTTCTGGAGCCATTCCTGCGGTTGAGGAAGCTTGTGCTCAATTAACCGAAGCTGGAGCAAAACGTGCGTTAATGTTACCAGTTGGAGGTGCATTTCATTCTCCATTAATGGAACCAGCTCGTACTGAATTAGCCGCTGCTATCGAAGCCACAGCATTTAACACACCGATTTGTCCAATTTATCAAAATACTACTGCAAAAGCTGTTACCGATCCAAATGAAATCAAACTGAATTTGATGGAACAATTAACTGCTCCTGTAAAATGGACCCAAACAATGCATCAAATGATTGCAGATGGTGCAACAGAAGTTATCGAAGTTGGACCAGGAAAAGTATTGCAAGGTTTATTTAAGAAAGTAGATCGTGCGTTCCCTTGTTCAAGTGCTGAATTAGCATAATACAACACTATTATACAAAAAAAAGGACTTCAATTGAAGTCCTTTTTCGTTTCCTATAAAATGCACTGAAATCAATTACGATTCAATGTTGCTTTAATTCCTTTAATTAATTTTTCTACATTTGGTAATGCCGCATCAATCAATGTTGGCGAAAAAGCAAATGGCGTATCTGTTTGTGTAACACGCATAACTGGAGCATCTAAATAATCAAATGCATAACGTTGCATGTGGTAAGCAATTTCAGAAGAAATAGAAGCCAATGGCCAAGATTCTTCTAAAACAACACAACGATTTGTTTTCTTAACTGATTCAACAATGATATTGTAGTCAATTGGACGAATCGTACGTAAATCGATCACTTCAACTGAAATTCCTTCTTTTTCTAAAATTTCAGCAGCTTCATAAGCCACTTTAATGATTTTTCCAAAAGAAACAACTGTTACATCTGTACCTTTACGTTTTACATCACCTACTCCAATTGGAATAATGTATTCTCCTTCAGGAACTTCTCCTTTGTCGCCATACATTTTTTCTGACTCAAAGAAAACAACTGGATCGTTATCGCGGATTGCAGCTTTTAACAAACCTTTTGCATCGTATGGATTAGAAGGAGTGATTACTTTCAAACCAGGTACGTGCGCGTAAAACGCTTCAAAACTTTGTGAGTGAGTCGCTGCTAATTGTCCTGCAGTACCATTTCCACCTCTAAAAACGATGGGACAACCGTATTGACCACCAGACATTTGCAACATTTTTGCAGCCGAGTTAATGATTTGATCAGCAGCAAGAATTGCAAAGTTCCACGTCATAAATTCCACAATTGGACGAAGACCATTCATAGAAGCTCCAACAGCAATTCCTGTAAATCCTAACTCAGCAATTGGAGTATCGATTACTCTTTTCGGTCCGAACTCATCCAACATACCTTGCGATACTTTGTATGCTCCGTTATATTGTGCAACTTCTTCTCCTAGTAAAAAGACATTTTCATCTCTGCGCATCTCTTCCGACATTGCCTCTCTAAGTGCCTCTCTAAATTGAATCGTTTTCATCTGAATCTTGTTAAATTTCGATTTTGAACACCAAAAGTAATAAAAATACCAAATAGAATGTAAGTGTCAAATTGACACTTATTATTTTTTTTTCAATATTTTTTGAAAATCTATCCTTTATTGTGTGTTTTTTATAAAAAAAGACAAGGAAATTGCGTTTTGAAATTAGTACCTTTGCACGGTGAATTCAAACGATTGAACACAATTTATAACGATAAAGTTTAGTGCAGGTTCGCCCCACTTCACTTTGAACAATTTATCGAAAAAAAAATAGAACATGAAAATTCTAGTTTGTATTAGTAAATCTCCGGACACAACGTCTAAAATTGCGTTTACAGATGGTAATAAGCAATTTGATGAAAATGGCGTTCAATACATTGTTAACCCTTATGATGAGTGGTATGCTTTGGTTCGTGGTTTGGAATTAAAAGAAACACTTGGTGGATCTTTGACAATTATTACTGTTGGAAATGTTGCTGACGAAGCAATTATTCGCAAAGCATTAGCTATTGGTGCTGATGATGCTGTCCGAATTGATGCTGATCCAAAAGATGCATATTTTACAGCAATGCAAATTGCTCATTATGCAAAAGAAAATAGTTTCGATCTTGTTTTAACCGGAAAAGAAACAATTAATTACAATGGTTCGCAAGTTGGAGGTATGTTAGCTGAGGCGCTTGATTTACCATTTGTATCGTTAGCAACAAAATTAGCTATTGCAAACAATGTAGCACACATGGAACGAGAAATCGTTGGTGGGGTTCAAGTTGTTGAAGCTGCTTTACCATTGGTTGTTTCTTGTGCAAAAGGAATGGCGGAACAACGCATCCCAAACATGCGTGGAATTATGGCCGCTCGTACAAAGCCGCTTAATGTTATTGCTCCAGTAGCAATCGACGATTTAACAACGTATGTAACTTATGGTTTGCCTGCTGCAAAATCAGCAGTTAAAATGATTGATCCATCAAACATGGACGAATTAGTTGCCTTGTTACACAACGAAGCAAAAGTTATTTAATCCAATTCCAAAGTCATGAACATATTAGTATATATCAATACCGCAACTCAATTGTCAAAAAGTGCTTTTGAAGTTGTTACTTATGCTTCCAAAATTGGAGGAAATATTTCTGTTATTGCTACAGGAACTGCATCGGATGAAGTCTTAGGTTCACTTGGAGAATACGGTGCGCAAAAAGTACTTGTTAACCGAACAGTAGCTACAGATGATGCACAACAAGTTGCTCAATTAATTGGCAATGCCGTAACAGAAACAAGTGCAGATTTAATTTTATTCTCTCACGATATTATTGCGAAAGCTGTTGCACCAAGATTATCTGTAAAGCTAAAAGCAGGATTGGTTTCTGGAGCTATTGCAATTCCAGATACATCGAACGGATTTGTTGTGAAAGTTAATGTTTTCTCAGGAAAAGCAATTGGACATGTAGCCGTTAATTCAGCCACAAAAATTGTATCCTTATTACCGAACTCGATTCAACCAGAAAAAACAGGAAGCGCATGTGCTGTCTCAACTTTTGAAGGAAACGTTGGCGCAAGTGCAATCAAAGTACTTGAAACAAAAAAACCAGAAGGTGCTATTCCATTACCAGAAGCTGAATTAGTTGTATCTGCAGGAAGAGGATTAAAAGGTCCAGAAAACTGGAACATGGTTGAAGACTTGGCTGCTGCTCTTGGAGCTGCAACTGCTTGTTCACGTCCAGTTGCTGATATTGGTTGGAGACCGCATCACGAACATGTTGGACAAACAGGTGTTGCTATTCGACCAAACTTATACATTGCTGCAGGAATTTCAGGCGCAATCCAACACCTTGCTGGTGTAAACGGTTCAAAAGTTATCGTTGTGATTAACACAGATTCAGAAGCACCATTTTTTAAAGCAGCAGATTACGGCGTTGTTGGCGATGCATTCGATGTATTACCAAAATTGACAGAAGCAGTTAAAAAATTCAAAGCAACACAACACTAATATTCAGCTATTTAGCTAAATTTACCAACTAGGGAGGGAAACTTCCCTAGTTTTTTATATAAATCTTGCGCAACAAAGCGATCGGATGGACAAAATAAAAATGGAAATCGTAGGTCTATCCTACAGTCAAACTCAAAATGGCGCATATGCCCTTGTACTTTCTGAATTGGGAGGCAAACGTCGTTTACCCATTATTATAGGAGGTTTCGAAGCACAGGCAATTGCTATTGAGTTAGAAAAAATGACACCTAACCGTCCGTTAACGCATGATTTATTCAAATCATTTTCTACATCTTTTGGAATAGCATTAACTGAGGTTGTGATTTACAACTTACAAGAAGGTGTGTTTTTTGCTAAATTAATCTTCAATAAAGATGGATTAATTTCTGAAATTGATGCACGAACATCTGATGCAATCGCTTTGGCTGTTCGCTTTCATTGCCCAATTTACACGTTTGAATCTATTTTAGCTTCTGCAGGTATTTTATCCGATGAAATGATGCTAGAGGACGAAGAGAATGATGCTATCGACGAACACCAAGGATTATCAGAATTTCAACAACTTTCAACGGAAGAATTGGAAAATGCTTTACAGGAAGCAATTGAAAACGAAGATTACGAACGTGCTTCTTTATTACGAGATGAAATAAACAAACGAACGAAATAAACCCCGTTCGTATTATAATATATCTACTATGCTACTTTCTATGAAATCACGTTTAACCGTGATGAGCTTCCTGCAATTTTTTATTTGGGGATCATGGTTATTAACCGTTGCCAACTATTGGTTTGGAACAAAGCACTGGGACAATACGGAATTCGCAGCTATTTTTTCAACCATGGGGATCGCATCTGTCTTTATGCCAACACTTTGCGGTATCATAGCAGATAGATGGATGAATGCAGAAAAGCTTTTTGGGATTTTACATATTTTAGGTGGTATAACCATGTTATTTGTTCCACTTGTCAATAATCCAACCTCCTTTTTTTGGATCATTTTATTGGCCATGATTTTCTACATGCCAACATTAGCGCTTTCAAGTTCGGTTGCCTATAACACACTAATCGCGAACAAATATGACGTTGTAAAAGTATTTCCACCCATTCGCGTTTGGGGTACCGTCGGTTTCATCGCAGCAACTTGGGTGACAAATTTAACTGGAAATAAAGCTTCAGAAAATCAATTTTATATTTCAGCTATCGTTTCACTCCTATTAGGAATTTATGCATTTACCCTACCGGCTTGTAAACCGATGTTGGAAAAAGGTACAAAAAAATCATTTGTTCAATCGCTAGGTTTGGATGCCTTCTACCTTTTCAAAACATATAAAATGGCTTTGTTCTTTTTATTTAGTTTGTTTTTAGGTGCCGCTCTTCAATTAACCAATGCCTACGGCGATGTCTTTTTAAGCAGTTTCAAAGAGATTCCAAAATATGCTGATTCATTTGCTGTGAAATATTCTACAATCATCATTTCCATTTCTCAAATTTCAGAAACCTTATTTATCCTTGCAATTCCCTTCTTTTTGAAAAAATTCGGAATTAAACGAGTAATGCTTTTCAGTTTGATTGCATGGTTTTTACGATTCGGACTCTTTGCATATGGCAATCCTACAGATGGTCTGTGGATGATTGTTTTATCGTGCATTGTTTACGGAATGGCCTTCGATTTCTTCAATATTTCAGGTTCTTTGTTTATTGAACAAAACACAAGTCCAACAATACGTTCGAGTGCGCAAGGAATTTTCATGATGATGACAAATGGATTTGGAGCAATCATTGGGAGTTTAACAAGTGGGTATTTGATCGAACATTACTTCACGTTGTCCAATGGCAAAAACGATTGGCAATCTATTTGGTTGGCTTTTGCACTTTATGCTTTGGTCATTGCTGTTTTATTTGCAGTGCTATTCAAACACAAACACGAGCCTGAAAAATTGAATACTAAATTTCATTAATTTTCATATATTTACTCTTTAAAGTAAACACTATCATCTTATGAAACAGTATTTCTATTCCTTTGTATTCTTTTTGTTTGCAATTGTAAATGGCTATTCTCAATCATTTTATGGAACAGGAGGTTTGATTCTAGACAACCAAACGTTATCAATTAATACAAGTGTTTCAGGTTTAACAAATTCAATTAATCAACAATCTTTTGGAATTGAACAAATATGTTTGAATATTAATCACCCTTATGTAGCTGATTTAACAATCAAATTAATCGCGCCAGATGGAACGGTTATCACTTTGATTGACAATAATGGTGGAAGTGGAAACAACTTTACGAATACTTGTTTACGATCTGACGCATCCAATTCAATTGCAACAGGTACCGCTCCTTTTTCAGGTATATACAAACCAATCGAGCAAATCGGTTTAATCAATAATGGTCAAAATCCAAATGGGACTTGGCAATTATCAGTTCGCGATAACAGCAACAACGATGAAGGAGTTTTGAATAACTGGAGTATTACTTTTGGTACAAACCCAGCAACTGCAGCAACTTTCAGCTCCAGTAATTTACCGATAGTTATCATTACTACTCCAAATAATCAGAACATACCTGACGAGCCCAAGTTGCAAGCAAGTATGAAAATCATCGATAATGGTTTGGGAAATATCAATCACATAACTGACTTTCCGAATGCATACAACAAACTAATTGGCATTGAACAACGTGGTTCTTCTTCTGGAGGCTTCCCTCAAAAATCATATGGCTTGGAAACACGCAATTATGATGGAACACAATTAGATACCATTTTACTAGAAATGCCCATTGAACACGATTGGATTTTGTATGCTCCTTACAATGATAAAACGTGTTTGCGCAACAATATTACTTATGATTTATCTGCTAAAATGGGCCATTACGCTGCAAAAAGCAAGTTGTGTGAATTGATTGTGAATGGACAATACCAAGGAATTTATTATTTGATGGAGAAGATTAAACGCGATCAAAATAGAGTTGATATTTCCAAATTATTACCAACGGATAATAGTGGTGATGAATTAACTGGAGGTTATATTTTTAAAATAGATAAAACAACGGGTAATGGATCTGTTGCATGGACATCTAATTATCCTGCAGCTGATGGTAGTCCGATTAATTTCCAGCACCACTATCCAAATCCAGATGAAATAACCCCACAACAAAATGCTTACATACATGCTTATGTTGATTCATTCGAAAATGCACTCAATGGTCCAAATTTCGCAGATCCATTAGTTGGTTACCGCAAGTATATCAAACACAAATCGTTTATCGACTTCTTTCTACTAAATGAAATAAGTAAAAACGTAGATGGTTATCGGTTGAGTTCATTTCTACACAAAGAAAAAAACAGCAATGGTGGAGAGCTACGTATGGGACCAGTTTGGGACTTCAATTTAGCATGGTGGAATGCCGATTACTGTAACGGAAATCTCTCAACGGGTTGGGCTTATGAATTTGGAAATGTTTGTACTGGAGGTTTCCAAGTGCCAACTTGGTGGGATATTTTCATGTCAGACCCATGGTTCCAAGAAGAAGTCAAATGTCGTTGGAAAACGCTGAGAGAAGGAATGTTAAGTCGTGATTCCTTGTTTCATTTTATTGATTCTGTAGCATTGTACGTCGATGAAGCAAAAGATAGACATTTTGAAAAATGGCCGATTTTAGGATCTTATACTTGGCCTAATCCAAGTCCAATCCCGAATGATTTTGCTGGAGAAATAAGTGCATTAAAACAATGGATCGATGATCGAACTACATGGATGGATCAAAACTTACCTGGTATATGCCATTTGTCGCTTGCTGAAAAAGAACAGTTAAGTGCTATTTCTTTGTATCCGAATCCAGTTGAAGCGTCTTTTACAATCCACTTGTTTTCTCCAAGTTCCAATGAAATATCATTGACAATTCGCGGGATAAATGGCGTTAAAATCACAACGTTTGAATCGATATCATTGACATATGGATCGAATAAAATCGCAATAGATGTACAAAATTACAAATTACCTGCTGGTGTTTATTTTGTCGATCTGATGAGTCAAAATGGAACGCAACAACTAAAATTCATCAAAAATTAATCTTTCGTTAGTTGCGTTTTGGGTTGCGGGTACATGCCTTTTCTAATCAATGTTTTATCTGCAAGGTGTAATTCGTAGTTTTCTTCAATAGCTAAATTCGGGAAATGAACCGTCAAAAAAATGATGTTACTCGTTTTGTTAGCAATTGTCCACGTTCCTATCACTTGACTTTCTCCAATTGTTTGTACAAACACATTTAATTCTTTCTCGAAGCGCACTTTAATCGGTGCAGCTAAAACCGGAACAGCAATCGTATCTATCACCAATTCGAACGAAGCAATAACACCTGAATAATTTCCGAAATTCTTTCTGCGCAATTTTTGAGCGTTTGCAGTTACTGAAAACAACACAGCAACTAAAAGTACTATTCCTATTTTTGGATATGACATCTAACAAATGTATAAAAAGCATTCACAAAACAAACAACTTATTAACCAAATTAAATGAAGAAAAAGAATATTCCTTAATTTAGAAAATTGATAGCACGAAACTCGGGAATATGAAACAATACCACGACTTATTAACGCACATTTTGGACAATGGCACTTTTAAAGGTGACAGAACAGGTACGGGAACTATTTCCACGTTTGGTTACCAAATGCGTTTCGATTTAGCCGATGGTTTTCCTGCTTTAACGACTAAAAAACTTCATTTGCGTTCAATCATACATGAGTTATTATGGTTTTTAAAGGGCGAAACGAATATTCAATATTTAAAGGAAAATAACGTTTCTATTTGGGATGAATGGGCCGATGAAAATGGTGATCTAGGTCCCGTTTACGGCTATCAATGGCGCTCTTGGCCAACAACTGATGGCAGAAAGATTGATCAAATCTCTCAATTAATTGACCAAATAAAAACGAATCCAAATTCAAGACGATTGCTCGTGAATGCTTGGAATGTCGCTTTTGTTGATGAGATGGCTTTACCTCCGTGTCATACCATGTTTCAATTTTATGTAGCAGACGGAAAATTAAGTTGTCAATTATACCAACGCTCGGCTGATACGTTTTTAGGTGTGCCGTTTAATATTGCTTCGTATGCTTTATTGACAATGATGGTTGCCCAAGTTTGTGATTTACAACCTGGTGAATTCATCCATACATTTGGTGATGCACACATCTATACCAATCACATGGAGCAAGTTAAATTGCAATTATCGCGCGATTTCAGACCATTGCCAACCATGAAAATCAATCCAGCAGTAAAAGATATTTTCGAATTCAAATTCGAAGATTTTGAATTAGTAAACTACGATCCACACCCACACATCAAAGGTGCGGTTGCGGTTTAAACAACAATAAAAGCAAAGCCAAAAAAGGGAATCAATTGATTCCCTTTTTTATTTCAGTTTACTTATAGCCTTAGTTCGCCATTTCACTCATGAATTTAATCCGCATCAAGCGCAATTCTTCTTCGGTGTAATCACCATCCAATTCATGATAAGCCGTTTTTAAATCATCAGTATCCGCTTCAGAAAAATACTCGTAAATTTCTTCTTGATTTTCAGGATCCAAAATATCGTCAATGTAATAGTTGATATTTACCCGTGTTCCTGAAGAAACAATTGCTTCTATTTCTTCAATTACCTCATCCATGGATTTCCCTTGGGCACGTCCAATGTCTTCTAATGGTAATTTTCTGTCAATATTTTGAATCAATTGTACTTTTAATCCGGACTTGTTGACCAATGATTTAACGACTAAATCTTGCGGACGTTCGATATCATTTTCATCAACATACGATTTTATCAATTCGATAAACGGCGCACCATAACGTTGCGCTTTTCCAGTTCCAACACCTTGACAATTGGTTAATTCATCAATTGTTATTGGGTATTGAAAACACATCTCTTTCAACGAAGGTTCTTGGAAGATTACAAATGGAGGAATGTTATTTTGTTTTGAAATCGATTTTCTCAAATCGAGTAACAAATCATACAAGACCTCATCAAATGCACCACCTTTTCCAGCAGAAACAAATGAATCATCGTCTTCAGAAATTGAAAAATCGTGTTGTTTTAACAACGTAAATTCTTTGGGATGAGCTAAAAACGCACGACCATCATCAGTGAACTTGAGTGTGCCATACGTTTCAACATCTTTGTACAACAAACCTGCCACAACAGTTTGACGAATTACTGCATTCCAAAAATGCTCGTCTTTTTCTTTTCCAATACCAAATTTGGCATGTTGATCGTGGCGGTAACTTTTTATTTCAGCAGTAACACCACCTGATAAAAAGGCACATATATGTTTTGATTTTTGTTGTTCTTGCAAGGCATCGACAACTTGTAGTAATTGATGAACAAATTCTTTGCCTTCAAGTCGTTCGCGCGGATGTTTACAATTGTCACACATTTCATGACAACCTTTCTCATCAAACACTTCACCGAAATAATGTAAAATAAATTTTCTACGACAGACAGATGTTTCGGAATAAGAAACGATTTCACTAAGTAGTTGTTTCCCTATTTCTTGTTCGGCAACCGGTTTTCCTTGTAAGAATTTTTCTAGTTTTTCTATGTCTTTGTAACTGTAAAACGTTACACATTCACCTACTCCACCGTCACGTCCAGCTCTTCCAGTTTCTTGGTAATAACTTTCAAGTGATTTTGGAATATCGTGGTGAATCACAAAACGAACATCTGGTTTATCGATTCCCATTCCAAAAGCAATGGTTGCGACAATGACTTCCACCTCTTCCATCAAAAACATATCCTGATGGCGCGCGCGCGTAGTCGCATCTAAACCAGCATGATATGCCAATGCATTGATGCCGTTTACTTGCAATAATTCAGCAAGCTCTTCCACTTTTTTGCGCGACAAACAATAAATGATGCCCGATTTTCCTGCTCTTGCTCGAATGTAGCGGATAATTTCTTTTTCAACGTTTTGTTTCGGTCTAATTTCATAGTACAAATTATCCCTGTTAAACGACGACTTGAACAATGTCGCATCGACCATATTCAGGTTTTTCTGAATATCTGCTTGCACTTTTGGTGTAGCCGTTGCAGTAAGTGCAATAATTGGAACGTTAGAAATCATTTCGAAAATCTCTCGTAAGCGTCGGTATTCCGGGCGGAAATCATGTCCCCATTCAGAAATACAGTGTGCTTCGTCAATTGCAAAAAACGAAATCGGTACCGAAGTCAAGAAATCAATGTTTTCTTGTTTCGTCAAGGATTCTGGGGCAACATACAGCAACTTTGTTTTGCCTGCAAGAATGTCCTCTTTCACCTTGTTGATTTCAGTTTTACTCAAAGAAGAGTTCAAAAAATGTGCAATCGAATTGTGGTCACTCACATTTCTGATCGCATCAACTTGATTTTTCATCAATGCAATGAGTGGAGAAACGACAATAGCAGTTCCTTCGGATAACAAAGCTGGAAGTTGATAACAGAGTGATTTTCCTCCGCCAGTCGGCATTATTACAAATGTATTCTGTTTGTTTAATACATTGGTAATAATGGCTTCTTGACTGCCTTTGAAATGATCGAATCCAAAAAACTTCCGGAGTGCTCCCTTAAGGTCATATTGCTCCATAGGTCTGTTTATTTTTTATTTTATTCATAATTGGTTACCGAAATTAGACAATTTTACGTTAAAAACTGAAAGAAAATGTCCAAATGACGGTATTGTCACTAAATTAAGTCAAAAAACTTTATTTCACAAGTATTCTTTACTTTTTAGGTCGTTTATTTTCTCAAATCGTTACTTTTGCAACGAACATCATGGAAGAAGAAAATAAAATGTCATTTCTCCAACATTTGGAGGAATTGCGCTGGAGATTAGTACGGTCTGCTGTAGTAGTATTATCACTTACAGTTGTTTTGTGGTGGAATCAGGATTGGGTTATGAAAAACATTTTCCTTTCCATGAGCAAACCTGACTTTTTCACATTTAAGTTCTTTTGTCAAACACTTAACTTTATGTGTGTCGATGAAATTCCTGTGAAAATCATCTCTAATCAAGTTGGCGGTCAATTTGCATATGCGTTGTGGATGAGTTTTCTTGGAGCTGTTGTCCTAGCTTTTCCATTCATCTTTTATCAACTATGGGCGTTTGTAAAGCCTGGATTAAAAGTAAACGAACGTAACATGGTCAAAGGAATAGTATTCTACGTGAGTATCTTATTCTTTTTCGGGATTTTATTTGGGTATTTTATTGTCGCACCAATGAGTATTCAATTTTTCGGGACTTATAAAATTACAGCGGACATTCAAAACGACTTCTTGATCAACTCATACATGAGTACGATTTTATCGACTGTGTTTTATTCCGGACTATTTTTCTTGTTGCCCGTCGTAGCTTATATCATGGGAAAAATCGGATTGGTGACAGCTGATTTCTTGAAAAAATACAGAAAACATGCGATTGTTGGTGTATTGATTCTTGCTGCAATCATTACACCACCTGACATGGTTTCTCAAATTATTGTGTCAATTCCAATCGTTTTGCTGTATGAGATTGGTATTTTTGTTGTGAAACGAGTGGAGAAAACACGCGACAAGCAAAATTAAACGCTTTTTTTATTACCTTTAATGTGTTTATGATGAAAGCATTACTATCTATCTTTTCGCTACTTTTTTGTTTTGCGCTTGTAGCTCAACAAACTACAGTCAGCGGTTACGTTTACGAAAAAGGATCTAATCAATCGCTACCTGGAGTTCGCGTAAATTTCAAGAACACCAAAATTGGTACTGTTTCAGATAGTACCGGTCACTTTGAATTAACTTCTTATTACGCAACAGATAGCATTGTTTTTTTTCTGTACGAATACCGTATACAAACTATCGCTGTAAAAAAGGACATCGCACAAACAATCAATTGTTACTTATCACTTAACGAAACTGATATTGATGAAGTGGTTATTCGTCCCCCTGATGAATCACCAACAGAAATCTTACTAAAACGTGTATTGGCGAACAAGGATGCAAACAACAAAGAAAAACTAGCGTCATACGGCTACGAATTGTACAACAAATTACAAGTTGACGTCAATAATATCGGTGATAAATTCAAGGATAGAGGATTTGTAAAACGCTTGGATTTAGTCATGAATTACCTCGATTCAACAGATAAAGGCGGACAATACCTACCTGTTATTTTAAGTGAGAACATTTCGCAATTCAACTACAAAAACAAACCAAAAAAGAAAAAAGAAGTCGTACAAGCAACCCGTATTTCAGGGATAGAAAACATTCAGTTGAATCAGTTTTTGGGTGAAATGTACCTCGATTTTAACGTGTATGATAATTACATCGACTTATTTCAAAAATCGTTCGTTAGTCCGATTTCAACGAATGCGCGTTTGTATTACAAATTCTTTTTATCCGACTCTCAGTTTATTGACAATCAATGGTGTTATAAATTAACTTTCAAACCAAAACGCACAGGCGACATGACGTTCCAAGGAGAACTTTGGATACACGATACAACCTATGCTGTTAAGGAATTTAAAGCTACAATTTCACCTTGGGCAAACATCAATTATGTACAGGATTTGTACATGGAACATCATTTTGACATGGTTCAACCAGAAGTGTGGATGTTGACCGAGGAAAAAATGATTATCGATTTAAAAATTACGAAAGGAACAGAATTATATGGTTTTTATGGCCGAAAATATAGTTCCCGTCGCAATTTCTCGATCAATGAACAATTGCCAGATGAATTTTATCAAAGTAACAGTACCGTTAGTTTTGAAGATGGTGCAGACAAACGCGATTCGACCTATTGGAACAATCACCGACACAAAGCATTAAATGAGCAAGAAATCGGCATTAATCAAATGGTTGATTCATTAAACAAAGATCCGTTTTTTAGTTTCTTGAAAAATGCAACCTACATGTTGTCAACTGGATATTATCCTATCGGCAAAATTGAAATTGGTTCTTTACATACCTTAGCTTCGTTTAATCCCGTAGAGAGTTTCCGAACAGGTTTAGCCATTCGTACTTCCAATAAATTCTCGCGCCGCTTGGAACTTGGTGGTCGATTGTTTTATGGATTTGGTGATGAACGTTTCAAATACGCTGCAACTGTACGATACAATATCACCCCAAAAAAACGTGGGATGTTAACGAGCTACTACAGTTACGACATTGAACAACTAGGGCTTTCAGCTACCGCTGCAGCTATTGGTTCAACATTTGGAACATTATTCCGAACAGGTCCTTTGGATAAATTGACGTTTGTTGGAAAAGCCGGTATTAATTTAGAAAAAGATTTGGGGAAAGACATCATTGTTTTTGGTGGATTTGAATGGAAAGAATTTACACCGCTAGGCTTGGCTAACTATCAAAAATATGATGAAAACAATCAACTAGTTACCATTTCAAAAATCCAATCTGCGGAAGCTACAATACGTTTTCGCTGGTGTAAAAATGAAGAATTTGTTGCTGGGGCATTTGATCGAACGGCACTAGTCTCCAAATATCCGATTTTTTCCATTCAAGGTGTTTTTGGAGTAAAAGGAATGTTTGGAAGTGATTACGATTACCAAAAGGTTGATTTCATAATGGATCACACACGCAATTTAGGAATATTAGGTCGTTTGCGTTATGGCTTTAATGCTGGATTTGTCAGTGGCGTTGCAGCTTATCCGTTTTTAAAAGTCCACGAGGGAAGTCAATCGTATTGGTTGTACACCAATTCGTTTAACCGCATGAGTTTCTTTGAATTTATTTCGGACAAATATGTTGGCGGTTTTTTAGAACAACATTGGCAAGGATTGTTATTTGATCGTATTCCTTTGGTGAAAAAATTGAAATGGCGCCTTGTGTCAACAGCTCGTGTAACTTACGGAACAATCAGTAGACGACACGAAGCTGCCATGTTAATACCAACTTTTACACGCTCATTTGGAGGAACTCCTTATGTTGAAATTGGCGTTGGTATTGAGAATATTTTTAAAGTAGGTCGCGTTGATTTGGTTTGGCGCGCAACACACTTGGATACGGGTATTCCACCACTTGGAATTAGAGCTCGTTGGTCAATTAATTTTTAATCGTACTTTTGTTGCGTGAAATTATACACTGAAAATATTAAAAAAACCTATAAAGGTCGAGGCGTTGTCCAAGGTGTTTCCATTGAAGTGAATCAAGGTGAAATCGTTGGTTTACTCGGTCCAAATGGTGCAGGGAAAACAACGTCATTTTATATGATGGTTGGTTTGGTAAAACCCGATTCGGGCACTGTTTTCCTAGATGATACAGAAATCACACATTACCCGATGTTCAAACGGTCTCAATTAGGAATTGGTTATTTGCCACAAGAAGTTTCTGTTTTTAGAAAACTTTCAGTTGAAGACAATATCCTCTCTATTTTAGAAATGACCGATTTGACAAAACCAGAGCGAAAAGAACGCTTGGAGCAATTGTTAGAAGAGTTTAGTTTAACGAAAGTGCGAAAAAACCTTGGGAATAGACTTTCTGGAGGTGAAAAAAGACGAACGGAAATCGCACGTGCTTTAGCAACGAATCCGAAGTTTGTTTTATTAGACGAACCATTTGCAGGAGTTGACCCAATTGCTGTTGAAGACATTCAAAGTATCGTTTCTGAATTGCGTAAAAAGAACATTGGAATTTTGATCACTGATCACAACGTACAAGAAACACTTTCCATTACAGATCGCGCTTATTTGTTGTTCGAAGGAAACATATTAAAATCTGGAACAGCAGAAGAATTGGCTGCAGACGAACAAGTTCGTAAAGTTTACTTGGGACAAAACTTTGTGTTACGGCCAAAAATATAAGCACAAAAAAAAGCCTCAGTTAGGAGACTTTTGGTTTGTTAGTTTCAACTCGTAATTACTTTGTGGCAAGATCGTTGTTTTCTGTTTGATCTACGCTCCCGTAAGCATCACAGTGACCACCTTGAGATGATCCACAAGAAGTTGCTAAAAAAGCAAGTAATACTGCGAAAGCTGTAAGTGCAAAAAATCTATTTTTCATAATTGTTTGTTTTTTAATTCAACGAATTGCTATCTAGGATACAAAACTATTATTTTTAACGTTACTAATAACAAGATATTATTCACATTTTGCTTTTGAAAGAATTATTCCAGTTGAAAACAACAAGTATAAGTAGCTTTTACCGCTTTGGTTACATTCTTTTTATTGTGTCTTTTTTTTTAAACACTCCTGTTTTTAGTCAAAAAAAAGCTGAGTTAATCATGCCTGACAGTGAACACTTGTTCAAATCAACTTATTATTATTCAACTTCAAAGCAACTTCACGATCAACTGCAAACGATGCAATTAACGGCGTTTAAAAAAGGTTTTTTTTTATGTTCGATCGATTCAATCGTAACAAAAGATAGTAGTAACGTACAAGTTTACGGTCAACTCGGTGAAAAAATAAAGGGAATTACGATTTCAATTAACACCGAAACAGCACAATTACTTGCATCTCTTGGACTGCAACCCAAAGCTTTTGAACAAGTCAAAGCAGATCCAGAAAAAATAACAGCACTCGTACAAGCGGTTCTCGATAAACTTGTAAATAGCGGTTATCCGTTTGCACAAGTTGGATTTGAAACCTTATCTTACCAAGATAACCGATTGGTGACGCAATTGAAAATAACGCCAAATATGCGTTTAAAATGGACGTCCATTGAAATAATTGGGAATTCAGTAAAATTATCCCCAAAATTCATTGCGGCATTTCTAGGAATTCAAGCGGGAGATTGGTTTAATCAACGTACAGACAATTATATTTCTATTCGTTTGAAACAACTCCCTTATTTGAGAGAGACGAAAGCACACGAGCTTTTGTTTACTCCAGAAGGTGTGCAATTGTTTCTTTACCTCGAAAGCCGTCCAGTATCATCGTTTAATGGGACAATTGGCTTGCAACAAAATCCAGTTACTTTATCCTATCAATTAACCGGTGATTTGCGTTTAAAACTTCAAAACGCATTTAAAAAAGGGGAGTTAATGGAACTCAATTGGAAATCAATCGCACCAGGAAGTCCGCAGTTACGCTTACAAACCAATGTTCCTTTTTTTCTTCAAACACCCTTTGGGATTGACGGTCAATTTCAGTTATTCAAACGCGATTCTAGCTTTTTAGAATTAAAAACAGGAATTGGTGTCAGTTATTTTGTTTCAAAAGGAAATACCTTAAAAGGATTTTACCGTAACTACCAATCTTCGCTGTTGGGCAATCAAACAAATCCACTTGTAGGTTCGGTAAAAAGCAATCAATATGGATTGGCTATCAATCATCAAACTATCGATTATTTGCCGAATCCACGATCTGGACTTATTTGGTTAATCGAAGGGACAGCAGGAACGCGCAAATTGACGAAAGACAGTGTTGAGACAAATTCAGTAATTTACACCGCGAAAATTGTACTCGATAGGTATACCTCGGTTTCAAAAAGAATTGTATTAAAAACGGGCATACTCGCCGAAGGATTTAATGCGCGATCAATACAACAAAATGAGTTATTGCGCTTTGGGGGAAATAATCAACAGCGTGGTTTTCTAGAAGATGAGTTATTAGCGTCAACAAAAGTTACGGGAACAATAGAAGCCCGTTTTATTCTTGATTTAAACTCGTACTTCTTCACGTTCTTCGATCAAACATGGTACGAACGAAACACCGTCAATTACCTTTCAGATCACCCATTTGGATTTGGTGCTGGCTTGACATTTGGGACGGGATTAGGACTTTTTTCGCTCACATATGCCTTGGGAAGGCAATTAGATAATCCAATTTTATTTCGCGATTCCAAGATACATTTCGGTTATGTTGCCTACTTTTAACTAAAATTAAAAAATGGAATTGCTCGCTGTCAGTTTGACCTTACTCGTTGTTGTTTTTATTGCATATCGTCTGTATCAAAAGGTGGAGAACGTTAATGGCGCATTAGTTCAAACCAAACAGTTACTGCAAGAAAAAACGATTCAATTAGCGACAACTGAAAAAGAATTGGTGATGCTCATTGAAAAGCTGGACTACGAACGTCAAAAAAGAAACGAGGACGAAACCATGTTGCGTGAACAAATAGCAGCTATTTCAAAAAACATTGTTCACCAAGGAAATCAAGTCATCAAACAAGAAAATCAATTCCAACTGGAGCAATTGTTATTGCCTTTCAAAGAAAAACTGACCACTTTTGAAAACGAGGTACGTGCACAAAAAGAACACGGAATTGCTCAGTTTTCATCGATGGAAAGTTTGGTGAAAGCCCTTTCTGAGCAACACCAACAAATGAATCACACTGCACAAAATTTAGCAGATGCATTAAAAGGCGACCAAAAGACGCAAGGGAATTGGGGGGAATTGGCATTGGAACGCATTTTAGAAATCAGCGGTCTACAAGAAGGAATTGAATACGAAAAACAACACACGTTAAAAGGCGAAAACGACAAACAATTACGTCCCGACTTTTTAATCAAATTACCTGATAACAAACACATTATTGTCGATTCGAAAGTGTCGTTAACTGCTTTTGAACGCTACATTAACGCAGCTGATGAAACAGAAAAAGTAGCGCATTTGAAAGCCCATTTATTGTCGATTCACACACACATCAAAACCTTATCGGAGAAAGACTATGCGCGGTCAAAAGACATTCATACCCCTGAATTTGTGTTGTTGTTTTTACCCATAGAATCGGCGTTTTCATTAGCAATCAAAGGCGAGCCCGAATTGTATGCACGTGCTTGGGAAAAACGAATTGTCATTGTTACGCCATCGACATTGTTAGCGACGTTGAAAACCATTGAAAGCATTTGGAAACAAGAACGCCAGACTATCAACACTTTGCGCATAGCCTCTGAGGCAGGTAAATTATACGATAAATTTGTTGGTTTCATCGACGACATGAAAACCATTGAAAAGAAACAAAAAGAAGCATTAGGCGCAACCGAGTCAGCCATGAAAAAACTGCAATCGGGTGCTGGAAATATTGTCGGGAAAATTGAGAATTTGAAAAAACTCGGTGCAAAAGCGAACAAACAAATCGAACAAAATGACCTAGGGGACACGACTTTATTGCACGATTCGGAGGAAATCGATCCAGAAAACAACGAAATAGCTTAAAAAAACTCAAAAAAAATAGTGCAAGAAGTGAGCTTTTTGCTTATCTTCAATAAAATGATGAAAGAAATTACAATGACAATCGACGGACCTGCTGCTTTTACGGAGCGCTTTATCAATCAAACGAGCCAGCATTTATTCTTGACTGGAAAAGCAGGAACTGGCAAAACAACCTTGTTGAAAAAAATTGTCGAATCAACACATAAAAACACGGTCATTGTCGCACCAACTGGAATCGCAGCGCTAAATGCTGGTGGTGTTACCATTCATTCCTTTTTTCAATTGCCATTTGGCGGATTTGTACCCGAATTTATTGCTGAACCCATTATTGTGGGGAATATAAAACTAGAAACAAAAGAAACATTAAAACGTCATTTTCAATTCAATGCAGTGCGCCAAAATTTGATCAAAAGTTTGGAGTTATTGATCATTGACGAAGTGAGTATGCTGCGAGCAGATTTATTAGATGCCATTGACTGGACTTTGCGCAATGTTCGGAAAAACAACCGACCTTTCGGTGGCGTTCAAGTATTGTTTATTGGCGATTTATTGCAACTTCCACCAGTCGTAAAACCAGAAGAATGGTCTGTTTTACAACAACATTATCACGGAGTTTTCTTTTTTAATGCCCGTGTTCTTGTAGAAAGTCCACCGCTTTACATTGAGTTAGATAAAATATTTCGACAAGACGATGCTGCGTTTATCTCCATTTTGAACAACTTACGCAACAATCAAGTTTCAGAAAAAGACCAACGCATCTTAAATGAATACGTGAATCCTTTGTTCGACCCAACAAAAGAAGAAGGGTACATAACGCTTACCACGCACAATGCCAAAGCCGATGATTTGAATGCAACAGCTTTGAACGCACTGAAAACAAAAACCTATTTGTACGATGCAGAAATGCAAGGCGATTTTCCAAAACATTTGTATCCTTTGGAACCAACCTTAGCATTAAAAGTTGGGGCACAAATCATGTTTGTGAAAAATGATGTGTCGTTTGAAAAAAACTTTTACAACGGTAAAATGGGTCGTATTCAATCCCTTTCAGACGAAGAAATCGTTGTGTTATTTCCTAAAGAAAAACGAACGATTACTGTTGAAAAATACGAGTGGACCAACATCAAGTACCAATTGGATCAACAAACAGGCGAAATAAAAGAGGAAATACTGGGCACATTTGTTCACTACCCGATCAAACTTGCTTGGGCAATCACGGTACACAAAAGTCAAGGATTAACGTTTGAAAAAGCAGTATTAGATGTATCGCAGGTTTTTGCTCCAGGACAAGCGTATGTTGCTTTATCGCGTTTGCGTAGTTTACAAGGATTGGTTTTGTTGAAACCCATTTCGATGAATGGCTTAATGAACGATCAGTCCGTTGTTGCTTACGGTGAGCAGAAAGCTGACTCCAACAAGTTAGCGTTATTTCTCGACAAAGAAACAGCTCGTTTTGTGTATCAATCGTTGATGGAAGCATTTGACTGGTATGACTATACTGCAAAATGGGCAACTTTTGAATTGGGATTAAAGCTTCAAGGTCCAAAAACAGAAAAAGGGAAAGACAAAGCTTGGGCTGCGAATCAGCTGCAACTTGTTCAAACAACGTTTGATGCTGCAAAAAAGTTTCAAGCGCAATTGAACACCATTTTTTCGAAAGAGAACATTCAATGGGACTTTGTTTCAGAACGTGTTCAAGCTGCATACACGTATTTCTTTAAGCTTTTGGATACACAAGTTTACGCTGTCTTAAAACGAAAGATTGAATTAGCTAAAATCAAGCGAACAAAAGACTACCAAGAAGAACTTGACGAGTTGTTGAATTTATTGATTACCGTTGTGCTGCGTTTAAAAAAAGTGCGTTTACTTGTTGAGGCCGTTTGTAATGGAAGTGAAATCAACAAAGAAACCGTTAAAACTGCAGAAATCACCAACTATGTAATTGCAAAAATAGCTGTCATTCAACAGGAGTTACGCCAAAATGGCAACTTATTATCGGATGAAGACGATAGTTTTGAAGATGTTATTGAAAGTACCAAGATTCAATACACCACTAAAAACAAAAAAGAAAAACAAGTAAGTGACAAGAAAAGTACACACGAGAAAACGTTGGATTTGTTGGAGCAAGGAAATGATGTCTACGAAATCGCACGAATGCGTCAATTGTCTGCAACTACAATAAACGGGCATTTTGTACAACTCATAAAAGCTGAAAAAATTACCCTAGATCAAGTCATGAGTGACGAACGTATCAATGAATTACTCGGATATTTTGATAATTACCAAGGAGAATCGCTAAATCAATTGAAGGAAGAATTGGGCGATAAAGCATCTTGGAATGAGTTGAAATTGATTCAAGCTTCCAAATTATTGTAAAAAAACACAAAAAATAGTTAGTGTCATTTGTACACTATGATTCTTTTTATATATTTGTTGTACATAATACAATAAGTATTACTCAAATAGGTAGAAAGATGAAAATAGGAATCAATGGTTTTGGACGTATCGGGCGCTTAGCTTGCCGCGTTGCTTCAGAGAGATCTGACATCGAGATAGTTGCCATCAACGACTTAATGGACGTTGACTACATGGCCTATTTGCTTCAATACGATTCTACGCACGGCATGTTCAAAGGAACAGTTGAAGTTCGTGATGACGAATTGTACATCAACGGTCAAAAAGTGCGCGTCAGTGCTGAAAAAGATCCAGCTCAAATTAATTGGGGAGCTGTTGGCGTTGATGTTGTATTAGAATGTACCGGTTTGTTTTTAACACAAATTGATGCGCAAAAACACTTGGATGCTGGAGCAAAAAAAGTAATCCTTTCAGCACCTGCTAAAGACGATACACCAACGTTTGTAATGGGTGTGAATCACACTTCATTAAAAGCAAATCAAACGATTATATCAAACGCATCGTGTACAACCAATTGCCTTGCTCCTATTGCAAAAGTATTACACGACAACTTTGGTATTACTGAAGGTTTGATGAGTACCATTCACGCAGTTACTGCAACACAAAAAACTGTTGACGGACCAAGTGCCAAAGACTGGAGAGGCGGTCGCGGTGGTTTTCAAAACATTATTCCTTCTTCGACAGGTGCAGCAAAAGCGGTTGCATTAGTCATTCCAGATTTAAAAGGAAAATTAACCGGAATGTCATTCCGTGTGCCTGTTGCAGATGTTTCTGTGGTTGATTTAACTGTGAAGTTAGCACAACCTGCAAGTTACGAAGCAATATGTGCAGCAATGAAAAAAGCTTCTGAAAATGAATTAAAAGGAATATTAGGATATACAGCGGATGATGTGGTTTCGCAAGATTTCTTGGGCGATGCGCGCACATCAATTTTTGATGCAAAAGCTGGAATTTCATTAAATGAACACTTTGTCAAAGTTGTTTCATGGTACGATAATGAGTGGGGATACTCCAATAAGTTAGTTGATTTAGCTGCTTATTCGATGCAACTTTCGTAAACAATAACTGTTACATACAATCGATTTTTTTCCTGTTGCTTGGAAAATACCAATGGTCTGATTACGAAAAGTACAACTGAGTTATTCCAATTTACCGTCTCGAAAGAGACGGTTTTTTTTTGGGGTCAATCGGCAGCTTTACCACAATTTACCCGGGTAATTAATTTCGATCAAATTAGGGGTCAGTCTGCAGCTTTACCACTATTTACCCTGGTAACTATATTTCAACCTCAATCTCATCCTCCATACTCAATCTTCTCTCTCCCTCTCATTCTCATTCTCAATCTCAATCTCATCCTCCACACTCAATCTCATCCTCCACACTCAATCTTCTCTCTCCCTCTCATTCTCCCTCTCATTCTCCCTCTGTAAATTACCTCTCGCTTTCTTTCTCCCTCTGTAAAATCGTTTCCAAAAAAAAACGCCCCATTACTGGAGCGTCTCATCTATTTCTTATCGTTTTGATTTACAAACCGAATGCTGCTTTTACTTGATCAACGAAATCTAATTTCTCCCATGTAAACAATTCAACTTCTTTCGTAATTGTTGAACCATCTGGACTTCTGAACGATTTAGTAACCACTTCATTTTTACGTCCCATGTGACCGTAAGCTGCTGATTCGCTATAAATTGGATTTCTCAATTTCAAACGTTGCTCAATTGCATATGGACGCATATCGAAGATCTCAGCACATTTCTTAGCGATTTCTCCGTCTGTCATGTTTACTTTTGATGTTCCATTAGTATTGATGAACAAACCACAAGGTTTCGCTACACCAATCGCGTAAGATACTTGAACCAATACCTCATCACACAATCCTGCTGCAACCAAGTTTTTCGCCATGTGACGCGTTGCATAAGCTGCAGAACGGTCAACTTTTGATGGATCTTTTCCAGAGAATGCGCCACCTCCGTGAGCACCTTTTCCTCCGTAAGTATCAACAATGATTTTACGACCTGTTAATCCTGTATCTCCGTGAGGTCCACCGATAACAAATTTCCCTGTTGGATTGATATGATACGTGATTTGATCGTTGAACAAATCTTGTAATGCTGGTGTTAATTTTGCTTTAACACGAGGAATAACAATTGAAATGATATCCGCTTTGATTTTCGCTAACATGGTAGCTTCTGAATCGAAATCATCGTGTTGTGTGGAAACAACGATTGTATCAATACGTTGTGGCACGTTGTCATCCGAATATTCGATCGTAACTTGCGACTTCGCATCAGGACGTAAGTAAGGAATCAAATTTGGTTCGTTGTTACGAATCGCAGACAATTCTTGCAAAATTTTGTGTGCTAAATCCAATGCCAATGGCATGTAATTATCGGTTTCTTTGGTTGCATAACCAAACATCATACCTTGGTCACCTGCACCTTGTGCTTCTGCTTTCGCTTCAAAATCATTATTCGCAACTGCACGGTCAACACCTTGATTGATATCCGCTGATTGGTCGTGAATAGCTGAAAGAATACCACACGAATTAGCTTCGAACATGTATTCAGACTTCGTATAACCAATTTTACGAATGACATCACGCGCAATCGCTTGAACATCTAAATACGTATTGGTTTTCACTTCTCCCGCCAAAACAACTTGACCGGTAGTTACCAAAGTTTCACAAGCTACTTTTGATTCAGGATCAAAGGCCATGAAATGATCGATAAGCGCATCTGAAATTTGATCCGCCACTTTATCTGGGTGCCCTTCAGAAACAGATTCTGAGGTAAACAAATATGACATAGAATTTTGTTAAAAAATTGTGAGAGCGAAATTAATGAAAAAAAAAGAAAATCTAACTCAGCAGTTGAAATTGTTGAGAAGTTTCTAGGTTTTCTAATTTATTTCACAAAAATTAATACCCTATTAATATAAAACAGGTGAAAATCGCAAAAATACCAACTACATTTGTCTGATAATAAAATACAATGGACGGTTTATTGAACGAATTTGCGAAAGAATTTGATCACCTAATTGGCGAATTCAAATTTCCACTGGAAAATCAAATCTTGACGTTTTCTATTTTGCTGTTTATCATTTTATTATCGCCTATCGTTCTGCGTAAATTCAAAATCCCTGCACTCATCGGACTTATCATTTCCGGAGTACTTATCGGGCCGAATGGTTTTGAAATGATCTCAGAAGCCAACATGAAAACTGGTTTTGTCAGCATGTTTTCTAAAATCGGTTTGCTGTACATCATGTTCATGGCGGGCTTGGAACTGGACATGCAAGAATTCAAACGCTACAAAAACAAATCACTCGTTTTCGGTGGCTTGACCTTTTTTATTCCTTTATTATTGGGTTACCCAATTTGCCGATTCGCACTTGGTTTGGACGAAATCGGAAGTTTGTTAACCGCAAGCATGTTTGCAACCCACACGTTGGTTGCTTACCCAATCGTATCGAAATACGGTATTTCTAAAATGGAGGCGGTTGCGATTGCCGTTGGAGGAACGATTTTAACGGATACAGCTGTTCTAATAATATTGGCGGTTATTTCAGGGTCGGATAACGGCGTAATCAATACCAATGTCATCATTCACTTGGGCGTTACCTTGAGTATTTTCAGCCTAATCATGTTTTACTTCATTCCAAAAATATCGCGTTGGTTTTTTAGTAAACTCGAATCTGAAAAATCATCACACTACATTTTTGTACTATCAGTTTTGTTCTTCGCGGCCTTTTTAGCTGAAGCAGCTGGAATAGAATCCATTATTGGTGCCTTCGTTGCTGGTTTGGTGTTAAATAGTCTCATTCCGCACACATCCGCCTTGATGAACAGAATCGAATTCATGGGAAACTCATTATTTATTCCTTTTTTCTTGATTTCCATCGGAATGGTCGTTAATGTGCGTTCCCTTGCTAACGATCCTTGGGCGTGGGCAGTTGCAGGTATTTTAACCACCTTCGCTATTTTTAGTAAGTTTTTAGCTGCGCTGGTAACACAATTGTTCTTCAAATTAACGGGCGCTGAACGACAAGTGATCTTTGGTTTGAGTACTGCGCATGCAGCTGCGACCTTGGCGGTAATCAACGTCGGATTTACCATGGGGATTTTAGACATCAACATCGTGAACGGAACCGTTATTTTGATTCTATTAACGAGCATGACCGCTTCTTTCGTGACAGAAAACGCAGGTAAAAAACTCCTCATCGAACAAGCGAAAAACGAGCCACTTGAAGGTCCGGCAATGCGTACACAACATGTATTGGTCGCTGCAGACGAATTGAAAGGCAACGAAAAAATGCTCGATTTCTCGATATTAATTACCGATAAAAAGGTTAAAAACCCGATTTCGGTTGTGAGTGTACTCGAAAACGACGAAGAAGCAGAAATGAAAATTCGCCGTTCCCGCAAACACATCGATGATTTCATTACCCATTACAACAGCGGAGAAATCAATGTGCATGCAATGGCGACGATCGATCACAACGTTTCAAGTGGAATTGCGCGTGTCTCGAAAGAATTAGTTGCGGATATTGTGTTGGTAAACGACAACTCAAAAACAAACTTGTTGAAACGCTTGGTTGGTGATGACCGCGACCATTTATTGGATGTGTGCGACAAAACCGTTTTCTTTTGTCATTTCAACCACAATTTTTCGACTTACCGGAGCATTACGCTCATTTGTCCGCCGCTTGCAGAATTAGAACAATCGTGCAACCAATGGTTGGAGCGTGTTATGCGTTTGTCAAAAGAACTGAATTGCAACATCAATGTTTACAGTACCCGCGAGACGTTTGAGAAAATCAAGGCGTACCGAACATACCGCAGATTCATGGCTGATTTAACCCACATTGCTATCGAAAAACCAGAAGATGCGATGGGCGATATTGGTCAATTAAACGAAGACAATTTATTGGTTGCCATCTTTGCGCGCTCGGGTTCCGTTTCCGACTTTTTAGGCATGGAAAATCTTCCGTTGCGTTTTGAAAAAGAGAACACCCTACTCGACCGTATTTTTGTTTATCCATCGCAAACACTTTCCGAAAATTTCGCTTCGTACAGTGATGTCAGCCGTGGCCCACTCACACTTGGTGTTGAAGCAATTCAACGCTTGAGCAAAGAAGTGGGTGAGATTTTCAAAAAATCAGACAGCGAAGAAACGCCAGAAAAAAGCGAGGAATAACCGAAAGTTTGTTGATCTTTAATCAAAACTATTCATTTGGCTGCGTAACTCCATTCGGCTACTAGTACTGCGCTTTGCACAACAGTGTCACTAGTGCGCTTCTGCAAGCCGCACCGTTCCACTAGGTTGTGCAAATACTTGTAGCTAACCGCCTACTGCAGCGCAGAGAGCTTGAAGTGATTTATATAGTTATTACTTGTCAAAAAACTTGGTTTTATTGAAAACATCAAAAAATAAATGATTTTTTCAAATACCTATCTTTTTTAAGTATCGTTTTCATTTATCATATGTATTTTATTTTTTTTCCACCTTTTTCATTACCAAAAAGGTGGAGCCAAAAGTCTAGGCCTGTATTGGCAAGCTTGAAAAATTGAAATGCGCTACGTTATCTTCACCCAAACTCGTCGATTTGTTAACCATATTTTCTTCAAAAATCTGGACAAATCTCCTCTAACAGGGGTTCGATGACACTTCACTTATTTCTTTTTCTACGCTTCCTGCATAAGGGCCGGGTTTGTCACGAACTTCGAGTATTGTTTTGTTCGTTTCGAGTGCCTCAGCGATCAAAACAACACTGCTGAAACATTACCTAAGATATTCAAAATCACTCAATTTTTCAATATATTTAGAATTAAATTTAGTCTATTTAAATATGAAAATCAATTTCACTGAAAGTTATTATCACATTGGCAAACTAATAAAGTATCAATTAAGTTTATTGATTTCGTTATTTTTAATTGTTTCACCAATTACTACTTTTCTATACAATGAATATAATTCATATTATTATTTTTTTGAACCGCTCATAGCAATTATTTCACTCTTCTTATTCAGTGTTTTTATAAAAATACAATATAAAATCTCTAAGATTTATGGGGTTTATTTCCCCCCAATAATTAAAATTCTACAAGTACTATCGCTTGCTATCATGTTGATTTTTAATTTTTTAGATTTATTCTATGGAAGATCCATAATTATGATGGAAATAGAATTGGTGTACTTCACAATTATTCCAATTGAAGTGTATCTTGTGATTTCAAATCGAAATAGAATACTTTCTGGCTTAAATAATAAAAAAAATAAATCCTTAAGTTTCAACTCCCTTATAATATTGTTCAGTTTTTGTTTCTTTTTCTCACTTCTGTATACAGGAATTAATAATCATACATTATTATTGATTGGTTTGTCTTTAATCTTATCCGTTCAATTTTTTTTTAGTATTTTAATTTTCATTGAATTTTTCTTCTTGAAATTCATAGATTAACAAAATAAATAGATCTCAAAAGTTGATGAAAAATAGAGTTGCATTTTTAGTGAAGCTTACCCGAACAAAACTGTTTCAACATTAACGTTACTGTGCTAATTCAATTATCTTTTCTTTAAATGATTTTTCACTGATTAGAAATGGATAATTGCTTCCTAAACGGTTAATAATAGGTTTCATACCTTCAAAATCTTTCATAAGAAAAGAATAAAATAACTTTGCTTCAAGAATATCTTTATTATCTTTAAAATAGGTCTCGCCTAATTGAATTTCTTTTTTTGCCTTCTCCAATTCGTATTGCTGTAAAAAGAGCAATATTTGAATGCCATAAAACCTAGAATCTTTTTGAACTAACTTACCTTGAGAGCAATAAGTCCCACCTTTAAGATACGAACTATCAGCCAAGCATGCCATTGCACCTAACACCAAAATATCCAAATTCTTTTCATTTACTGTTAATCCTTCATCGACACTTTTAATACATGCTTTATACTCTTCATTCCAATAATAACAGATACTTCTATCATAGTAAGATGGAAAATATTTTGGATTCATATAAATTGCTGTATCAAAATATGCAATAGCCAAATTCATTTGGTTCAATTCACGCTTCACAATGCCACAATTATAATAGTTTTCATATGTTACAGCATTATTTCTCTTACCATATTGAATTGACTTGATAAACATAGAATCTGCAAGTTTAAAATCTCCATTTTTACAAGCTTTTAATCCTAAGTTGAACATTTCTTCCGATTGTTGCGCATAACAATTTGAAATAACAAATAGTACAATTAATACAAGCCCTCTTTTTATCATTTTTACAATAAATTAATGTGTCTTTCTCTTATTTAGAAATAAAAAATAATCGCAAATATCAGTTGAATAGTCAAGTTCATTGATTTCGTTGGAGGGCACAAATAACAAAGAAGTTTTTTTATATGTTGTTTTCCATCTTTTTTTTAATGCTTTTTCGTCTGAAAAATTAACAAGACCTGAAAATGGGTTAGCTGGAAAATACAACAAATAAAAGCGCATTATTTGATTACCCCCTGCACCTAAATAATAATAAAGAGATTTGTCAAAAAACTTATTTGCATCTGACAGTAACGAATAACGTCCAGTAAAAACAATTGATTTTGAATTTGAATTATTCTTCACTCTTATCGTACTATCTATTAGTTTATCTCTTAAAACATAAACCTCCTCGTTAATAACTGGATCTTCATAAGATTGAATTTTTGTAACTTGATATAATGAATTTAAAAATGTATGATAATAATTACCATAAGCTTGTATGTAATCAGATTTAAACGTTTTCAAATCGTCAATTAACTTACCATATATTATTTTTTCTGTTTCTTTAGAACTACCAACTAATTCAATAAATTTTAACTGTTTTACAGCCAGTGGATGATTAAATAATGAGATGAAACGTTTTAATGTTTTCAAATTTCTCCTAGAATAAAAAACTTCACAACAAAAAACAGATAGTTCATGATTTTTAATCTTAAGTCCGAATTTTTTCTTTAAACCGATTAAAAAATTGATTTGATCTTTTTTATTAAAGAAATTAAAGTTCAAATCCTTTTCATTTAATTCATCATTAAAAAAACGATCTACGATAACTTGATCTAATGTTTCAATTTCTATGAAAATAGTTTTAAAACCTTTATCTATTAAACGCTCTACAAACTTTAATCTCAACTCAGCATTTTGCTGAAAATGATCTTCACCTACCATTACATAATCTATGGAATCATGCAACTGTGGTAACGTAAAATTTAAGTTTGAGGTGTTTTGAGCAAAACAAAAATTAACAAAAAAAACAACGAAAAATGTTATGCTATTTCCCAGAACATAACTGAATTTAAAACCCTGATCTTTTCCTTTTTTATTTATCACTGATATCATATCTTTTACAAATTCACCAATCGGAAGCGTTTTTGACCAACTACAACAAAGTAAACGCCACTAGCTGTGATTTCCTTCAATTGCTTTCCTGTTGCGTCTTCAATAGTATAAGGTACATCTTGTGATAAGGAAAACACACCTCCCGAAGTTGGATTCGGAGAAACAACAATACTGCTTGCTTTTGATTCATTCACAATTCCAGTCCAACAAGTTAAAATGGTAACCTTAATCAAAGCCGTGTCACTCGTATTGCAAATGGTATCCGTAACAATGTATTTAAAATTGTACTGTCCTGGGAAGTTGTAACCAGGAACTGTTGTCGACAACATAACCGTATATGCTGGATCATACCAAACACCACCTAAACTTGCGCTATCCGTTAAAAATAATGCTACATCAAATGGTTCGTTTTTACACCTTGTCACGATGGTGTCATTCCCAGCGCTGGCACATTGTGCGGTAGCACTAATCGAAATAAAACTGATGAGTATTCCTGCAATAAGCTGTTTCATGATGATTGATTGTTGATGAGTTTTGAAATTAATTAGATTGTAAGTTACTACTTTTTTGCTAAAACACAAAAAACGGAGCTATTTGAGACATGTTCGGTAACTGTTTTTTTCAAAATCTAGCTACAATAGAATCATTGCGCAAGCACTCATTCATTCCTAAAAAAAACAAAACAGCATGAATACATTTAAAAGGTCTTGAAAACACCATCCACACACTAGAATTCATGTCTCAATCTACAATAGTAGAATTGCGCAGCACTCATTCATTCCTTTAAAAATCAAAACAGCATGAATACATTTAAAAGGTCTTGAAAACCTAACATTCAGAACGGAACATCAACTAATCTACAATAGTAGAAATTTAAAAGGTCTTGAAAACAACAAGCAATGAATGCCTTGGGTATTTATATCTACAATAGTAGAAATTTAAAAGGTCTTGAAAACAAGAATAAGTGGTTGCGAATACCATGAAATCTACAATAGTAGAAATTTAAAAGGTCTTGAAAACGACGGAATCTGTACGTATGATCCAGAATCTACAATAGTAGAAATTTAAAAGGTCTTGAAAACGACGGAATCTGTACGTATGATCCAGAATCTACAATAGTAGAAATTTAAAAGGTCTTGAAAACAAACTCGTTAATTGATTATTAGCACAATATCTACAATAGTAGAAATTTAAAAGGTCTTGAAAACAAATAGCAGAACTACGCTCCGAATTAAATCTACAATAGTAGAAATTTAAAAGGTCTTGAAAACGAATTGGCAATGAATTTCAACACCAGTATCTACAATAGTAGAAATTTAAAAGGTCTTGAAAACTTGTAATTGATTTACAAAACGCAAGGGATCTACAATAGTAGAAATTTAAAAGGTCTTGAAAACTTCCTTTTTTTCAGCTTGTGTCATAATTATCTACAATAGTAGAAATTTAAAAGGTCTTGAAAACTCGAAGACAAAACTGGCTACGCATTGAATCTACAATAGTAGAAATTTAAAAGGTCTTGAAAACAGACCAAGTTGTTGCATCAACCGGTTTATCTACAATAGTAGAAATTTAAAAGGTCTTGAAAACATTTCTCCACATATACTAGCCATGTCTTATCTACAATAGTAGAAATTTAAAAGGTCTTGAAAACAGCAAGTATTTTATTTATGAGCACAAATCTACAATAGTAGAAATTTATAAAGTCTTGAAAACTTCGGTGTGTATTATCTGAGGGCTTGGATCTACAATAGTAGAAATTTAAAAGGTCTTGAAAACAACGCTTGAATACGAAATTCAACAAGAATCTACAATAGTAGAAATTTAAAAGGTCTTGAAAACTTACATTGAAAATGTATTTAACACCGTATCTACAATAGTAGAAATTTAAAAGGTCTTGAAAACTCCTGACAAGACAAAATGGCAGAAAAAACCACTATTTATGAGATTTTCCAACTTGGGATTTGCAAATTTAGCTTTGTTAACACTAAAAATTAGCTGTATTGTCATCTTCGATTTTGTTAAGACCGAGGTTTGCAATTTTCTACAAAAGTAGACAAGCATACATTGCAAATATACTCATTTCGCTAAAACTGTATTTGTTATCGAACACGGTTTATAGTAAACCCAATCTTATTTCTGAACAAAGTTTATCCATTCCCGATTACTAATCGACAAATCTACTTTTTTAGACAAATCTGCTTGCTCAATTTTATTTAAAAGCATTAACCCTTTTTTTGCAATGTGGTACGCTCCATTAGCATCGGCATCTTTTGGCAACGTGTCGTCTGCTTTTCTACTGTCATAAAATTCTCCTTTTGCATTCATCACAGGTGAAATTAGATAATCTTCGTCTGAACCAGTTACGCTGTTTCGCATTTGGAGTGTCATTTTAAACCAATACAGCAATCGTTCAAAAAATTCCTTCGCATCTTTTTCAGCAATTTGCGATTTGATGCACGTTCCGTCATTATAAACAATGTTGTTTCTTCCCAAAAAGTCTTCAATTTTTTCAGTAAGGTTTATAGGCGTGCTCACAAAATTATTGTTTTGATCTTTTAAACGTTTGGTTTCTATGCGTTCGCCATACGAGCAAACTGTCCATTCTTGCAGTGTACCTTCTGCTTTTGGATTGAAATCACTGTATTTTTTCACCTCAAATTCAAAATAGTTCGCTTTTGTATTGTAACGAATGGATTGAAACTTATCAAAAAAGGCTTTGGCTTTGTCCACATTTTCGTATTTCGTATAGAAATAGTTGACAAAACCTGTCGTAGGATCAATTTTAGAAGTGTTCCAAGCAGGAACATAAAACAAAAAGCCACTTTGTTTACCCATTTTTTGGAAACTTTCAAATTTATTAGTGAGTTGCAAGGCATTGTACAAACCTCCTAATTCCGTTGGTTGCTTGTCTTTTAATACCAAATAATTCAATTTGTCAATCAACATTTTTTCCAACTTTTGGTAGATTTGTTTTTCTACTTTAAACCGTCCACGTTTAAATCCAAAATTTAAATCTTCCATTACCACAATGGCATTTTCTTCCACCATCATGGTAGCAATTTTGTGAACTACTTGACTGATGTATCCTTCTTTCAATTCTTTAATATTCTCTACAGTTCCCCAATTTTTTCGAGCCAAGTCAAGTACTTTTTCTTTGTTATCCAATAACTGGTGATATGGTGTAGAAATTTTAGCATCGGTAATTGTGTTCAAACTTTCTTGTTTCAAGATGTTTCCTTCTTGGTCAATTAATGTTAAATACACCAAATGGCGTTCACCACGATCTAAACCAATAATTTTAACTTCAGGATTCTTTTTTAGGTATTCCAATACATTTTGATTGATAATACTTCCACCAATGGCTTTAAAATTTAGTGTAATTGGTACATGAAACTGAAATTTATCTACTGTAAAACGTTTGTCTTTGATTAAGTCATATTCAAACGAGTTTTTTGCGTCAGGTGTTAGTGGGTTTTTAGCTTTAATTGATTGATTAGCCTTGTGCGTAATAATGTTTTCATGTTTAATAGAAGCTTTTCTAAAGAATATTTCAGCTTGACCGTTTAATGTATAAACTACGTTTTTCAAATTTTGTTCTTCAAACAATGCATTCCAATACAAGGTGTGCATATTCGGTTTTCCCTTGGAATAAGGAGAGAAATCTTTGTTATAAATTTGGAACAAATACAATTTACCTTCAGAAACCATTTCTAAAAGTGCATCAAAGTTTATTTTTTCATCATGTAATTGATAGCACGAACTTTGAACATCATTATAAAATTGAGCGATATCATCATATTCATTACTTGGCTTCCAAGAAAAATTATAGTGTTTATAGGATTCATGTTTTCTAAATCCTTCTTTAAAATAATCAATCATTTTAACTAAAGAAACTTTATAATCTTCGTAGTTTTTTTTTCGATATTCTGTTTTAAATTTTCCATTATCATAAATATCAATAATATCATTTATTGGTAAATTATATTTAGCTACAGCTGGAGAAAAATTTGTGCCTTTTGATCTTATAAATAATCTTGGTGTGTTTTTGTTATCAGGTTTTTGAAAGTCCATTACTACACGATAAGCCAAATTTAATTCAGGATTTTTCTTCAGCTTATTTTTTTCCTCATCTGTTAATTTCTTATCTACAATCAACAAATAATAATTAGTATCTTTTTTTATTATCAACCCGCCTTTACTTGAATAATCCTGTGACCAACCACTTAAAAAACTACTATTGTCAAAATTCAATTTAATTTTTTTTGTACTATATGGTTTTTGAGTGACGTAATTTCTTACCATGTTATACAATGGAGTAAGTAAATTTAGGGCTTCATAATAGTTTTCAAACACATCATAAAAAGCATTATCTTTTTCCGTAATACTATCAGATTTTAAATGCAATGGTTTAATAAAGTGAAGTAATTCTAGGAGCGTATCTAAAAATAATTTGATATCATCAATTAATTTTTGATCTTGTTTGAGTTCTTCTTCATAATTGTCTGCATTTTCTAAAATACCTTGAATACATTGATATTTTGCAGTAATGTTTGCAATAAAGCCAAAAGTTTTATCGGTTTCATTTTCTTTTTTAGCTACAAAATGATTTTTAAAATAATCAGCAACACAGGTTGGGGTTATTTTTGTAATCAATTCATCATCCTTGTCCAACGATAATGAATATTCTGAAATTATTTCTTGTAAAAATGCAATGGAAAAATAGTCTTGTTTTGTAAACACGGCTTTTGTTTTATCCATATTCTCGCGTTTTTTCTCATTGACTTTCGAATATTCTATTGTAAATTTTGGGTTTACTTTCGTCTCATACCAATAATTTAAAGCCGATGAAAACACAGAAAAATCTCCAAATAATTGTTGAGATATAGTGGTTAAATTGGTGTCATTTTTTAAATATATTTTTTCTGTTTCAAAACTTGAAATATTAGCCAATAACTGCTGAATTAGTTCCAATAAGTTTTTGCTTTCAGTCTGTCCGTCAATGGTAAAAGAAAGCAAATTGATTTTATAAAAGTCAAAAATGGCTTTCAATACTTGATTCCCATCCGTAAAAGCATCAGGCAAAAAAGAAAGTGAAACGCTATCACTTAAAATCTGTTTGTATAGTTGCTTCAGCTTTGGTAAGCGCTCATTTTTAGATTTGGTTTGATTGTATAAATTTATGATTTCGTTTAAGCCTTGAATTTTAGGTTTTCCATCTGTCTCTGTTCTTCCGCCAATGATATTGTTATATACATCAATTCCCATTTGTGTAAGAACATCATTAAAATAATTCAACTCAAAAAGTTCTTCTATTGAATTGACATTCAAATACAACTCAAAATCTTTATATATTTTTTCAATTTTAAGCTGCAATTCAGGCACTTGTTTTATTCTTTCAAATGCTTTTGCATTTTCTAAAAATTTAGGTAAATTCTCATGAATCAATCGGAATGCAATTGCAGTTGAATTAGGTTCTGACGAATACATGTTTTTTCTATTCTGATGAAAACCAGTAAAATAAGTTGTGAAAGTCTTGAATTTTTCGTCAAAATGAAGGTCTTTTTTTTCCTTATTTTCAAACCACTTTTCAAGTTCTACAGTTATCAATTCTTTCTTGTCTAGTATTGAAAAAATAGTTTTTACCTCGTCTTTGGAAAAAGACTGTACAATTTCCTTACGCAAATTGTCTTGTACTTTTTTCAGTTTCTCCTTGAATATAGGTTCTTTTTTATATTCAGCACTTTGTTTATACAAATCTAAATAATCTTCTAAAAATGAAAGTCTTACGTTTTTCAGTGCTAAATCAATGAAATATTTGTGGAATTCATCAATGGTCTTCTTCATTTTTTGATAACTATCCGCTCGCTGCTCATCGTTAGTTATCAATCCTTTTTCTTGGATAAAATCCAACGTTTTTCCCTGAGGGATTAGTTCAAATCGCAAAGTTTTTGAAAGTGCGAAAAGATTGGTGCAAGTAGTATTCATAGATTTAAGCTTATTGTTTTAAGTTTAATTTCACAAATATATTATAAATCCAATTTTGATATAAAAAAAATGAGCTAGACTTCTAAATCCAGCTCAAATTATTTTTTTTTACTCCAAACCTATTCCTTCATTCCGCCTGGTTTGCAACAGGCCGGCAATGCATCAAACGCCACTTTGTCTGCTGGCACCTCATCTGCTTGGTAACCCAAACTGGCAATTTTCGTTTTGATTTCCTCCAAGGTAATTTGCTTCGTCTTGAATTTTACGTTCAATTTCATCGTGATCAAGTCGAGCTCTGCGTACACAATTCCTTTGGTGTAGTTCAATGCTTCTTCCAAACGTATCTCGCATTCACCACATTCAGCGCTGGTTTGAATGCTTACTTCTTGTGTTTTACTTGGTTGCGCCTGTGCACTTGCTACTTGCACTCCTGCAAATAAGGCAATCAGTAAGAATAATTTTTTCATCTGTTTATTTTTTGTTTTTTAGTTCATAACGGAAACCGATGTACATCAGTCGTCCTAAAATTGGTGCATAAACGCGCGTGGCATCAAATTGCAATGTTGTTGGATCTTGCGCACTCACAATCGGATTTGCCTGTCTGTAGTTGGCTAAATTTTCGCCACCTACATACGCATCAAATTTTCTAAAATGATACGTGACTTGCGCTAAAACCATTGGAAAAACCTTCCCGTATTGGTGGTGCAAGACTTCTCCAGTTGGTAATTCAACATCGTGCAAACGCACTTTACTGAAAACAGAAAGTGTTGCGTCAAATTCCCACTTTTTATTGCGGGTTGCATACGCGGCATTCACCAAAATACGATGTGGCGGAATCATGACTTGCTGTTGCAGTTTTCCGTTGTAATTTGCTTTCACTTCCAACCATTTATACGCCAAACGTATGGTCAATGGTTGCACAGGTTGGAAACTCAATTCTGCTTGAAAAGCATTGCTAAACGCACTGTTTTGTTGAAAATCAAAGTAAAAAGTATCCATGGATTGCTCCCGGTCGATTACCAATTGGTTGCGAAAACGTGCATGATAAAAATCGAGGGATAAACTTGCAGCACGCTTCCACCAGCGCATACTACGCACCAACGAAACACCTGAATTCCAAACCACTTCTTGTTGCGTTTCTTTCGGGAGTACCCAATGTTTATTCGTTGCCAATAACGAGGTGTTGTCAACAATCGGATTTGCTAAACGAAATGCACGACCCGTTGTGATGCGCAAGTCCGTTTGCTCGTCTAAGATGTATTTCAAATGAACACGCGGTGAAAATTGATTGCCGTATTTTTCTTGAAAATCGGCCCGCGCACCCACTACTGCAACCAAACGCGTTCCCGTATAAGTGTACTCAAAAAACAAGCCGGGCGTGTACACCACACGGTTCAATGAGAAAGTATCGACAGCTTGTGTTAAATCTTGTGCAACAAAAGACAAACCTGTTTTGTACTTGTGCGTCGTGTTACCAAAAATCCCATCATAAATAGCGTTGATATAGGCACGTTTTTCAACACCGGAGAATTGTCGGTTTCCCATCTGACCGCCAAGATCGTGGTACTTTAATTGGTAAACAATTCCCAAACTACGATACGGTTTATCCGGGAAAAGGAACCCTGTTTTTGCAAAAACATCGATGTGTTTGTTTGCTGAATTAGCCAAATAGGGCGCAGTAATCGAACGCAGTTGACCGCCATCGCGTTGATCGTAATAAGCATTGACACCAAAGCGCGCTTCGAACTTTTTGCCATCGTATTCCCAACGGTTCAATACCGAAGCTGTCTTACTGAAAGGCACGTCTCGAAATCCATCGTTGTTGTTGTCAATTTCCTGCTGCATTCCTGAAACATGCGCGAAACTTCCCGTTTTCCAACGTTCATTTAGTTGTTGCGCTCCGTGCAGGTTCAATTCAGCACGACCAAATTGATTCAAATAGGCATTCACCGCTAATTTCGGCATGGTACTCGGCTTGCGGAATTCAACATTGATCAATCCTGCCATTGATTCATAACCGTTGACCACCGAACCTGTTCCCTTGGTAATTTGAATGGATTCCACCCATGTTCCGGGAACTGTATTCATTCCGAAACTGCCTTCAACTCCCGTTAAAAAAGGAATGTTTTCCATTTGTAGTTGAGTGTACACGCCATCCAAGCCCAACAATTGAATTTTCTTCGCACCCGAAACGGCATCGGTCATGTTCACATCAACTGTCGCATTTGTCTCAAATGATTCCGACAAATTGCAACAGGCCGCTTTTTTCAACTCCCCTTCCCCTAATGTTTCTACTAAAATGGGTTTTAAACGGGAAATCGTTTTGGAATCGCGTTTGAACGTGATGAAAACTTCGTCGATGTCGTTTTCGTTGATCAATACTACTTCGAGCCCAATAAAACGGTCTTCTTTTGTTACAACTAATGTGTCGGACACATAGCCTTTTGCACCAAAAAACAAGGTGTCAGGAAATTGTTTGCCAAGCGCAATTTCAAAACGACCTGTTTCATCCGTTACGACAGTTGTTTGATTGGAAGCCAAGCGTACACTTGCTTGTTTGATCGGTTTTTTGTCTTGTAAACGAAGTATTTTGCCTTGCACTTGCGCACACAACGTATAAGTCCAAAAAAACGAACTAATAAAAATTAACTTTTTCATTTTTTACACAATTAATTAATAGAACGAGTTACTTACGTTCCAACATTAAATGCGCCAAATACAGTGAGAGATGAGTCGTTCACGTCCAGAAATTGGAGGTGGATCGGGAAATTTAAGAAGTTGGTTTGAGGCTTTTAACTTAATGATTTCAAAAGAAAAATCAACATGAACGAGTGGTTCAGAAAGAGCAATTGATTGAAAATCAAGCGGATTGTGCTCCCAACTGTAACTGTGAAATTGAAAATACGCAACTGAATCTTCGCAACAATGCTCGGAAAGTGTTGGATCTGGAATTGTTTTCGCACAGCAATCAGCACTTTCAGGTGAAGTTTGAGGCGCACAATGATCTGAAGGAATGAAAAGCGTGTGAAAGGTTTCCTGTTCGTGCAAACACGTATGCTTGTAAATGGGCACACCAACCGCTCCGATAAAAAGCAGGAAAGCAGCTAACAACCCAAGTACTTGTTTCCATTTCATGGAACAAATGTAGGTGAACTTTCTGAAAGATTCAATTATTTTTCAACTAACTTAACAAGTCGTATCTTGTTGATTGATAGTTTCACTACCTTTGAAATCGCAGTTGACAAAAAACATGAAACAAACACGAAACACCGTTGCTCGATCGGCTATTTTAGAACTCATTCAATCCTCTGAAGTTGCTTTGTCACAATTGGCTATTCAACACACATTGAATGGCTTATGCGACCGTGTAACGATTTACCGTGTGTTAGACCGTTTGGTGGAAGAAGGTTTGATTCACAAAATTGTCAACGTAAATGGCGTTGTAAATTTTGCTGCGTGTGCAACGTGCGAACATCACCAAGACCACGAACACCAACACATTCATTTCAGTTGCCGTGTTTGTAATGAATTGACGTGCTTGAATCAAGTTATCCCAAGTTTCGATTTACCAACTGGTTTTTCAAAAGAGGAAACATTCTTTACCGTTTCGGGCATTTGTAACCATTGCCAAAATAAAGCATGAGTCACGACAAGGCAGAACATACCGCATGGTGGAGTTTGCTCGGCAATTTCCTAATGGCAATTGTCAAAGCTACCGTTGGTTTTTTTGGTAATTCTTATGCGTTAATCGCTGATGCCATCGAATCGATTGGTGATGTCTTTTCTTCGATGTTGGTCATCATTGGTATTCGCTATGCAAAACGTCCACCCGATGAAAATCACCCCTATGGCCACGGAAAAGTTGAACCCTTGATCACCTTCGTTGTCGTTGGATTTTTATGTGCCTCCGCAACCTTGATTATCATCGAAAGCATTCACAACATCCAAATTCCACACAAAGCGCCAAAAGCTTATACGCTCTGGTTTTTAGGTGGAATTATCATTACCAAGGAATTGTTCTTTCGCTTTGTTTCGAAACGAAGTGACGAAATTGGCAGTTCTTCGTTAAAAGCTGATGCGTGGCACCACCGATCCGATGCAATTACTTCTGCATTTGCATTCATTGGAATTCTGATTGCAGTTATCCTAGGCGACGATTATGCCGAAGCCGATGACTGGGCCGCTTTGATTGCTGCAGGTGTGATTTATTTCAACGCTTTTTTAATCTTCCGACCTGCGCTGGGTGAAATCATGGACGAACACCGCTACGACGAATTCATTGCTGTCATTCGCGAAAAATCAAAAGATGTTCCTGGAGTTATCGACACCGAAAAATGTTGGGTGCGCAAATCGGGGATGCGCTATTGGGTTGACATACACGTTCACGTCAACGGAACAATCACCGTTATTGAAGGCCACGACATTGCGCATGCACTCAAAGCCCATTTAAAACAAGCATTACCCGAAATCGAAGATGTCCTGATTCACATCGAACCCGATTGATTGAACGAAATGCAACGAATTTAACTTTTTTTATTCCGCTTTATCCCCTGACAAATACGTATTTTTGTATCCAATAAAATTGAATTATGACACAAGTACCCGTAACTGTTTATGTTGAGATGACTCCCAACCCGAACACAATGAAATTTGTTGCGAATAAATATATCTTATTAACCGGTGAATCGGTTGAATTCACCTCACAAGCAGAAGCAAAAGGATATTCGCCATTGGCAGAAGAATTGTTCAACTTCCCATTTGTGAAAGGTGTGTTCATTGCATCAAATTTTGTAACCATCGCTAAAAACGATAGCATTTCTTGGGATTTTGTTGCCATGGAATTACGTGAATTCGTAAAAAACTGGTTAGCAGAAAGCAAAGATGTATTGATTCAAATGCCTGCTCCGAAAGCAAAAGTGAGCACAGACGAATCAAAACCAGTGAAAGAATACGCTCCTTCCGAATACGATGATGCGATTCGTTCGTTGTTAGATGAATACGTTCGTCCTGCAGTTGAAGGTGACGGTGGTGCAATTGACTTTGTTGGATTTGACGAAGGAATTGTAACAGTTGCCTTGCGCGGATCGTGTTCAGGTTGTCCATCGAGTACAGCAACATTGAAAGGTGGAATTGAAAACTTATTGAAACAACATTTACCAGAAGTAAAAGAAGTGGTTGCAGAATCGCTATAAAACACATTATCAATAAATTAACGAAGCGTGGAAAATTTTTTCACGCTTTTTTTATGGAATAATTTGAACCTTGACATCTTAGAAGAAACAATTAATTCAATAAACCATGAAAACAATCACAACATTAGGAGCTTTATTCATTGTAGGAATGAGTTTTGCTCAAAACACATTTGGTGACATCATCGGAACATTTAAGTCTGCTGATAAAAAAGAAAGTCTTTTTGGGGCGTTGGTATATACCAATCGTGGCGAAGAAGTTTTCCGCACCTTAACAGACGAAGACGGGCGATTTCGCATTTCAGCTGTTCCGCCAGGAGAATATACCGTATATTTTGTGTACGAAGGCGACACGGTTGTAGCACCTAAAAAAGCAGAAGTTGCTCCAGACGGTTTTGGCGACTTGGGAATAGTGACCAACATTGCAATAAAAACAATCGATGGTGGTGTAATTACTGCTCCCATATTATCACTTGGAAAAGGTGTTGCCCCTGAAATAAAAATGGGTAGAAAAGACATCAAAGTGTTGCCTATTAAATTTGAAGCTGCAAAAATGGTTGCAAGCATGACAACTGATGTGCGCATGACAGATGATGGACAACTCGTGTTTAGAGGAGCACGCAAGGGCGACATGATCAGTTACATCGACGGTGTGAAAATGGAAGGGATTCAAAATGTTCCGAGTGCATCTTTGGGTTACATCATGGTCTATGCAGGAGCAATTCCAGCAAAATACGGTGATACAACAGGAGGCGTTGTCATTATGGAAACGTTAAGTTATTTCGACTTACTCCGCGAATGGGAAGCACGCAACGACTAATTTTCAACAAATAAAAAAAACGGCTATTTCAATTGAGATAGCCGTTTTTTGTTGCGTTATTTTGTTGGATTATTTTGGAAAAAACTGTGGACTCTTTTCTTCCATCGGAGCCATGTATTTTTTTAAGTTTTGTTCATCTTGTTGATTCAAGATCATCAACATATTATCCGATTCAACGATGATG
Organism: Fluviicola sp.; assembly: GCA_017983675.1. GTDB lineage: Bacteria > Bacteroidota > Bacteroidia > Flavobacteriales_D > Crocinitomicaceae > Fluviicola. Next base: position 85,653 of record JAGOAZ010000001.1, on the reverse strand, counting down.
TAATGATTCAATCCTTGAATCAATGCCAATTTATTGTTCGGTAAGTTTACGATACAATTTTCGGAATTAATCATGTGTACATTGTCGCCAATCACCGCATTTCCGTTGTAATCTTTGTCCAAATGGGCGTATAAACTTCCCCATGTTCCCAAATCGGACCAATCGAAATTCGCTAACACCAATGAAACGTTTTTCGCGTTCTCCATTACTGCAAAGTCGATAGAAATGTCTTCACAAGCTGAAAAACATGCGTTCACATAAGCTTGTTCGTCTGGCGTGTTGTATTTTTCTTGTTGATTGGTGAAAAAGTGGTGTAAATCCGGTTTGAACTTGTTCAATGCTTGTAATATCGTACTTGCTTTCCAAATGAAAATACCTGAATTCCAGTAATAATTTCCGCTTTTCAAGAAAATTTCCGCTAAATCGCGGTTCGGCTTTTCGGTGAAGTGTTTTACTTTTTTCACTTGTCCCGGTAAAATATCACCGTCTTCAATAAATTCGATGTAACCATAACCCGTGTCAGGACGTGTTGGTTTGATTCCCAAAGTCACCAACTGATCTCCCGCATTTGCAGCAGCGATAGCAGTATTGATGATGTTGGTGAATTTTTCTTCTTTTAAAATCAAGTGATCGGAAGGTGCGACGATTAACGTTGCATTGCGATTAATCGAATAAATTTTAGCAGCTGCATACGTGATACAAGGAGCTGTGTTTTTACGTTCCGGTTCCGTCAAGACTTGACCTTCGGATAATTCAGGCAATTGTTCCATCACCAACTCTTTGTAGCCTGCATTGGTTACGATGTAAATGTTTTCAGCGGGTGCAACGTTTAACAAACGCTCAAAAGTCATGCGTAACAATGATTTTCCAATCCCCAATACATCTAAAAATTGTTTTGGGCGCTGAGCAGTTGACATTGGCCAGAAACGACTTCCGATTCCACCTGCCATGATGACACAATAATTATCCTTCATATTCTTTATTAATCGATTCTACAGTTGCAAGCGCGTGAACTAAAAATATGCGCTTACTGGTTATTTCTTCGCACAAAAAGCGCGTTCGTCTTAACTCTCCTTTTCGGAATTGGCGACCTTGCAAGACAAAAATAGCATTATTCGGCAATTCCTCAAGAACTAAATCATGCGCAGGTCGTTTATCAAATTGGCGTAACACACGCGAAAGCTGTGTATCGGTGCACGAAGACGCTTTTGTATTGGTCAAACTGACCATCAACGCACTTTCAATTTCTTTTGGAAGTTTCCCCGTTTGGATAGCAGGCCAAAGGCGTTCTCTGTATTGCTGTTTCCATTCTTCGCCATGCGGTTTCACTTGGTGACCATAATTCAAAAACGTTTCCAAATGAGCAAATTCATGTAAGGTCGTGATCAAAAAACTGTATTGATTCAGATTTCCATTGACCGAAATACGGTGGAACTTCTCCCCTTTCATCGGTGCTCGGTAATCGCCCAACTTGGTCGCTCTTGGATTCGTGATGGCAAAACGTACTGGATAAAGTAGTAATAAATCGGCAACCATCTCATCAAACCCCGCGGGCAAATAAGGCTTTAATTGCTTCATTAATACGTGTTTTTTATCCATTTCCTATGTGACTATTTTACAAAGTAACGTGTTTACACGCTGAATAATTCATCGAAGAAAAAAAGTTTTGAGAGAAGTAAGGTTGAAAAAGTAGGAAAGCACTGCATGAAAAAATTTTCTTGTACCTTTATATCCGAAATGAAAGTACTGAATAACATTGGTAAATATGCGATTATGCTGAGCATCGTTTTTTCGAAACCGGAAAAATGGCGCATTTTTCGCGTACGCTTATTTGAAGAAATTGAGTTTATTGGCATCAAATCCATTCCGATTGTTGCTTTGATGTCAACGTTTATGGGTGGTGTTATTGCCTTGCAAACTGCTTCCAACATGGATTCGCCTTGGTTGCCAGCCTATACAATTGGTTACATTACGCGTTCGAGTACGATTCTCGAATTTTCACCAACAATTATTTCCTTGATTTTAGCGGGGAAAGTCGGGTCTAATATTGCGTCCGAAATCGGAACGATGCGTGTGACCGAACAAATCGATGCTTTGGAAATTATGGGGGTGAATTCATTGAACTACTTGGTGTTACCGAAAATAATTGCAGCGATGCTGTTCTTCCCCGTGTTGATTATCTTTTCCATCGGATTGAGTTTAGTTGGTGGTTGGTTGTCGTTGTTACTTTCCGGCTTATCATCAACAGATACGTACATTTATGGGTTGCGTTTTTTCTACATCAATAGTGATATTTATTACGCGTTGACAAAAGCTGTCGTGTTTGCATTTTTAATCACATCAATCGCCTCTTTCTTTGGTTATTACACAAAAGGTGGCGCATTAGATGTTGGTCGCTCTTCAACGCAATCTGTTGTGAGTGCGAGTGTTGCGATCTTGATTGCCAACTTTTTACTCACTCAAATGATTTTGTTGTAATGATTGAAGTAAAAAACATCAATAAACGATTTGGCGACAACGAAGTCTTGAAAGATATTAATGCCACTTTCCACAAAGGAAAAGTCAACATGATTATCGGTCAATCTGGTCAAGGAAAATCTGTTTTAGCAAAATGCATTGTCGGACTTCATGATGTAAACAGTGGCCAAATCATGTACGATGACCGCGATTTCTGTAACATGAATCGTTCCGAAAAGAAAGAGATTCACAAAGAAATCGGGATGCTTTTTCAAGGTGCCGCTTTGTTTGACTCCCTGACTGTACAAGAAAATGTCATGTTCCCCTTGACGATGTTTACCAAAATGTCGAAAGCGGAGATGTTGGAACGTGTCAACTTTTGCTTGGATCGCGTTAATTTGACAGGACGCAATAAGTTGTTCCCTTCAGAATGTAGTGGTGGTATGCAGAAACGTGTTGCGATTGCTCGGGCTATTGCAATGAATCCGAAATATTTATTCTGCGACGAACCCAATTCTGGTTTGGATCCAAAAACATCGATTGTTATTGACAACTTGATTCGTGAAATCACATACGAATACAACATTACGACCATCGTTATTACGCACGATATGAACTCCGTTATTGAAATTGGCGATAATATTTTGTTCATTCACCAAGGAAAAAACTGGTGGCAGGGCGATAGAAACTCAATCATCACAACAGACAATCCTGAAATCAATGATTTTGTTTATGCTTCTGAATTCATGAAAGAAATCAAGGAAACAATGAAACAAAAAAAATAATTCGTTCAATATGAGACAAATTGCTGCAATAATTATTGGATTAATCATTGGTGGAATTATCATCGCAGGAGGTGAAACCTTAATTCATTCATTCTCCTCCCTTAACGTTCCGAGTGAAAACGCAACTCAAAAAGAATTGTTCGATTACGTGCAACAGATTCCAGTCTTCTTAAAAGTCCTCTTAGTCATCAATTGGGGAATCAGTGTTTTTATTGCTGGCTTAACAGCTAGTTTTATTCAAGGAAGAACAGCTGTCAAACCAAGTATTATTGTTGCAGGAATTTTGCAATTATTGATGTACATGAATATGTTGTTGATGCCTGGTCACCCAACGTGGGTCGTAATTACTACTACTGTCATGTGTATTCCATTAGGAATGATTGCTCATTTCTTGATACGGAAAAAAAAGAAAGATGAAGTAACTGACAAAAAAGAAACGACTGTCGCTTAATTGCGGATTTTATTAAGTATTCCAGTTGTTGAGAACCCTTCGACCAACGCGACCGTTTTCACAATTCCGCCATAGAGCATAACAGTTTCTCGTCCCACAATATATTTTTTACTGGTTGGATCGGTTTCATCTGCATCGTAATCCGCACCTTTCACCAATACATCAGGCTGTAATTGTTCGATCAAATGAATGGGAGTATCTTCCGAAAAGACAACAACTCCAGCAACAAAATCGAGTGATGCAATCAACAATGCGCGCGCATCTTCTGAGTTAATTGGTCGGTCATCTCCTTTTCCTAAGCGTTTCACTGATGCGTCCGCGTTGATGCCAATAACCAATTTGGTACCGAAGTCAGCAGCTTGTGCTAAATAAGTGACGTGACCTTTGTGTAAAATATCAAAACATCCATTGGTGAAAATCACACGTTCACCAGCCATTTTCCATTTTTCAATTTGCTTCGCCATATCAGCGATTGTATGAAATTTAGCTAAAACACGTTGGTAATTGGACATGATAGATATTTTAAACAGCTGAAAGGTATGAATTTAAACCAATTGATTGGTTCCTTCTTCCGGGAAAACAAGTGATGGTGTGAAATTGCGCGCTTCATCCATCGTCATGTAACCATAACCAATGATGATAACGATATCTCCAACAGCAACTTTACGAGCTGCAGGACCATTCAAACAAATTGTTCCTGTACCACGATCGCCTTTGATGACATACGTTTCGAGACGTTCGCCGTTGTTAATATTCACTACTTGAACTTTTTCACCTTCCACTAAATTAGCGGCATCCATGAGTACTTCATCAATCGTGATACTTCCAACATAATTTAATTCAGCTTGTGTCACACGAACACGGTGAATTTTTGATTTTACAGCTTGTATTAACATCTTTTATTAAAAGGTGTGCAAAGTTAATTGAAAAATAAGAAACCGAAATAAGTTCTGAAAGAATTAATCGATTTGTAGGATTAAATTATCGATTAAGCGAACATCTCCACAATAACAAGCGATACAAACAACAGCTTGAGCCGGCCATTTTTCCTGCAATTCTTCCAAGGTATCAGTAGTTGAAATTGATAAATACTCCAACTGTAATTCGCTTTGTTCAAAAAATGAAACAGCTGCATCGCGCAATGCTTTTGGTGAAAGTTTACGGCAATTTTCTTGACAAAAAGTCAAGGTCTTGTAAATGATTAACGCTTGTTCTTTTTGCGCAGGAGAAAGTCTTAAATTGCGGCTGCTCATTGCTAAGCCTCCAAGTTCACGCTTTGTTGGACAAGGAATAATTTGAACGGACAAATTTAATTGCTTCACCATGTGTTGAATAACAGCCACTTGCTGAAAGTCTTTTAATCCGAAAAAAGCAAAGTCAGGTTGAATTAATTCGAAAAAGCGGTAAACAACCTGAACAACTCCCGCAAAATGTCCAGGGCGAAAAGCTCCTTCCATCACTTTTTCTAGCGCAGCAATATCAATAGATGGCGTGATTAGATTTATTGGATAGATTGTCTCAACTGTTGGAAAAAAAGCGATATCACATCCGTTTTCAGCTAACAATGCTTGGTCTTTTTCCGGAGTTCGGGGATACAAGTTTAAATCACTTGAATTATTGAATTGAGTGGGATTGACAAAAACACTTGCAACAACTACATCAGCATGTTGCTTTGCAGCACGAATGAGATCCATGTGACCATCGTGCAACGCACCCATTGTAGGGACAAAACCTATCGTTTTACCTTCTTGTTTGTACGAAGATAAAATGGAAGAAAGTTCCGTCAACGAAGCAATTAATTTCACTGTAAATGGGTTTTATCCAAATTAAGCAGGCAAAACTATACGAATTAATTGAAGTTTCGCTCTTTTTTTCTTAATTTTGCACCTTATAATAACAAATTCCCCTTTTGGATACGATGGAAAAGAAAAGAATTCTATTTGTTTCGCAGGAAATCTTCCCATTTCTTCCGAAGTCAGAAATTTCGCACAATGCTCGTAAACTTCCGCAAGGAACGCAAGAGAATGGCAAAGAAATTCGCGTATTTACTCCTCGTTTTGGAAGCATCAACGAACGTAGACATCAATTACACGAAGTTATTCGTTTGTCGGGAATGAATATTATCATTGACGATCATGATCACCCGTTAATCATCAAAGTCGCTTCTATCCCTGCAGCACGTATTCAAGTTTATTTCATTGATAACGATGAATTTTTCAAACGAAAAAACAACGTAACACAAGAAGATGGATCTGACTACCCTGATAATGATGAAAGAAGTATGTTCTTCTGTCGTGGCGTTTTAGAAACTGTAAAAAAATTAGGCTGGAAACCAGATGTCATTCACTGTCATGGTTGGATGACTTCTCTTATGCCGATGTACATCAAAAAAATGTACAACAAGGATCCGCATTTTGCAGACACGAAAGTGGTTTACAGTATTTACGATACAAACGAAGGTTTCAAACAAGCATGGGATCCGCGCTTTGCAGACAAGTTGGCTTTTGATGGTTTTGACGAAGAAGTCACAACTTTAGTTAAAAATCCAACGATGGAAGCAATAACAAATGCAGCTGTAGCGTTCTCAGATGGTGTTATTCAAAGTAGTATGGAAATTTCTCCGGAATTAACGACTGTTTTTGACAACGCAACATGTATGAAATTAAATTATTTACCAGAAGAGAACTTGACGAAAGGATTGAACGAATTCTTTGATAAAGTGCTTGAAGAAGGTGCTTTGGTATAAACTATGGTCAACAAAAATTGCTCAAAAAACTGGCGGATTGTTTCAATACTTTCCGCTTGTTTGCTGTTAACACTCGCTACTACTAGTTGTAAAAAATCAACTACTCACCTCGGAGATGGTACGCTTTCTCCAGATGATTTATTAGCTTCTGGCGCGATTGATACGTTCAATTTACAGACGTATTCGCAAGCGGAAGATTCATTCCAAACTGACAATCAATCATCTGTCGTTTTAGGAGAAGTACACGATCCTAAATTTGGTATTTCTAATGCATCATTTTATACACAATTCAACTTTGTTGGCGATTTTTCAGATGCCGCTGGTTCAATTCCTGTTGTTGATTCTGTTGTTTTATCACTGCGTTATGCTGGTTATTTTGGAAAATTGACGCCACTTACTTTTGAAGTACACGAATTAGATGATACGCTTTCTATTGGTGCCGACTATTATGCTAATACAACAAAACTTGCGAAAGCAACTGATTTAATCGACCCAACAAGTGCGACACAAACTCCTCGACCAACTACCAGTGTAGTGATCGATGACAACGACACATTAGCTCCTCAGTTACGCTTAAGATTAGACAACTCATGGGGGCAAACGCTATTAACAGAAGGAATCAACACGACTACTTTTGATACTGAAACAACCTTTAAAAATTATTTCAAAGGATTAAAAGTAAGTGTGACTCCATCCAATCCTGCACCAAACACAGGTGGGTTGTTCTATTTTAATTTGAACAACAACGATTCGAAAATCACTTTCTATTATAAAATCCAAGGTGAAACAGATCAAAAGAAAGTATCGTTTATCATCGATAATAAATGTGCTGATTTCACGCATGTCGATGTTGATAATACAGGATATGGATTAGCGAACGTGCTTGCTGACACACTTTATGGTATGGAAGAATTTTACACGCAAAATTTCAGAGCAAGTGCTGTTGTAAAATTTCCAAGTGTTGATAATTTCAGTGCGAAAACAGTCATCCATAATGCATTGCTTGAATTACCCATAGCCTTCCAAACAGGCGATACCTACACGCCGAGTTCTGTCGTTGTAGCATACAAAACTATAGACGGAAAAGATTACAGTGTTGGAAATGCAATTTACAATAACCAACGAAAAAGTTACGTCATCGATTTACGCGATTACTTACAAGATATTGTTACTGGAAATGCAGAAAACTTAGGCATTAAGGTCATCAGTTTGAATTATTCTGCTCGTCCAGAACGCATTATTTTTAATGGTCCTTTGACCTCCAACAAGAACAAACCTAAATTAACCATAAAATATACAGAATTCTAATAGTATGTGTGGAATTGTTGCTTACATCGGAAAAAAAGAAGCCTACCCAATTGTAGTAAAAGGCTTAAAAAGATTAGAATATCGTGGATATGACAGCGCTGGCGTTGCCTTGTTACACGATGGAAATTTAAACGTTTATAAAAAAGCAGGGAAAGTTAGTAACCTGGAAGAATTTGCAGCTGATAAAGATATCTTAGGACATGCTGGAATTGGCCATACACGTTGGGCTACTCACGGCGAACCTACTGATACAAATGCACACCCGCACGTTTCAATGGATGGAAAAATCGCATTGATTCACAATGGAATTATTGAAAATTACGACGTACTAAAACGTGAATTACAAAACCAAGGATATGTGTTCAAAAGTGAAACAGATACCGAAGTTATTGTTCACTTAGTTGATTATATTAGCAAAAAAGAAAACGTTTGGTTTGGTGAAGCTTTGCGTTTAGCATTAACACAGGTTCACGGAGCTTATGCCATTGTTGCTATTTCATCTGATTTCCCAAACCGATTAGTAGCTGCGCGTAAAAGTAGTCCGTTGGTGGTTGGAATTGGCGCAGAAGGTGATTTTTACTTGGCATCAGATGCAACTCCAATCGTTGAGTTCACAAAGAAGGTAGTTTACTTGGATGACGAAGAAATTGCGGTGTTGGATTTAGAAGACGGGTTAAAACTGTACAATATCGCCGACCAAGAACGCACACCGTTTTTCCAACAATTAGAATTAGAATTAGAAGCGCTTGAAAAAGGAGGATACGAGCACTTTATGCTCAAAGAAATTAACGAACAACCACGTTCTATCCACGATTGTTTCAGAGGTCGTTTGAACGCTGAAGAAGCTTGGGTAACACTTGGTGGTATTCGCGATTACGAACAAAAAATGATCAATGCAAATCGCTTGATTATTGTTGCTTGTGGTACTTCATGGCACGCTGGATTAGTGGGCGAATATTTGATTGAAGACTTAGCACGCATCAATGTGGAAGTTGAATACGCTAGTGAATTCCGTTATAGAAATCCGATTCTGAACGAAAACGATGTTGTCATTGCAATTTCGCAATCGGGTGAAACAGCAGATACATTAGCTGCATTGGAATTAGCGAAATCAAAAGGCGCAACAATTCTTGGAATTTGTAACGTTGTTGGTTCATCTATTTCGCGTATCACCGATGCCGGTTCGTACACACATGCTGGACCAGAAATCGGTGTTGCATCGACAAAAGCGTTCACTGCTCAGGTGACTGTTTTGACGTTGATGGCGCTTTCATTAGCACATAAAAAAGGAACAATCAGTGAAACAACTTTTAGAACGTTGTTAGCTGAATTAGAAGCAATTCCAGAAAAAGTAAAAGAAGTATTAGCAAGTGATGCGTTGATTGAAAAAATTGCACACGAATACAAAGATGCAGCAAATGCTTTGTACCTTGGTAGAGGAAGCTCTTTCCCAGTTGCATTAGAAGGTGCATTGAAATTGAAAGAAATCTCTTACATCCACGCAGAAGGTTATCCTGCAGCAGAAATGAAGCACGGACCAATTGCATTAATCGACGAAAACATGCCGATTTTTGTGATTGCTACGCAAGGAAATTCATACGAAAAAGTGGTTTCGAATATTCAAGAAGTAAAAGCACGAAAAGGAAAAGTTATTGCCATCGTTACAGAAGGCGATGTGCAAGTAAAAGAAATGGCTGATCATGTCATTGAAATTCCTGAAACAAACGAATTTTTAGTACCGCTTTTAGCTACAATTCCATTCCAATTATTGAGTTACCACATTGCCGTTATGCGTGGCTGTAATGTCGATCAACCTCGTAATTTAGCGAAGTCGGTAACGGTGGAGTAAGCAATAATATTATCAAATTTTTTCAAAAAACCGATGCGTCTAACGTGTCGGTTTTTTTTGGAAAAAGAATTAGAAATACTTATTATTGTAATCACTAACATACCTATAATTTTCTTACCGTTTTTTTATAAAAAAAGTCCCACCGAAGCAGGACTAAAGATTTTCATCTACGGCATATAGCCTTATTGTGATAAGATTAAAGATTAGAATTTTTTAATCTGAAGCAAACATAATTAAAAAAAAGGAAAAAAATAGACGACATTAAAAAATAAGTATGAAAAGTCAAAAAATATTAGGGTTAGATCTTGGAACCAACTCTATTGGTTGGGCGATTCGAGACACGAGTAAAATAGGAAATCAAATAGTTGATGCAAATGTCATTGTATTTCCACAAGGTGTTGGCGAAGAAAAAGGAGTTGAGTTTTCTTTAGCGTCCGAACGAACAAAACATAGATCATCAAGAAAACTTTATAGAAGGAGAAAAAAAAGAAAAACCGATTTATTAAAATTATTAATAGAAAACGGTTTTTGTCCATTAATAATGGATGAATTGATAATTTGGTCTGAATATAAAAAAGGTCATGAAATGAAATATCCAATAACCAATTTTGAATTCTCAGAATGGTTAAGGATTAATCCTTATGAAATTAGAGCAAAAGCTGTAAATAAGATAGTTTCGAAGCAAGAATTAGGAAGGGCATTATATCATCTATGTCAACGACGAGGATTTAAAAGTGGAAGAAAGGATGCAGATGCTGGTAAAGATTTAGAACAATACAAAAAAGAACAAGAAATTTTAGGACAAAATGGTTTTAAAACTTTAGGAGAATATTATTTTGATTTACTTCAAAATGATAAAAAAGTAAGAAAAACAAAATTTAGTGCAGATGACCAAGAAGTGAATTCTTCAAGAATTAGTTATGTAGAGGAGTTTAATATATTGATGAAAGCACAAAATGTTAGTAAAGAATTAGCTGATAGTTTTTTTGATGCAATATTTTTTCAAAGACCTTTAAAATCACAAAAAGAATCGGTTGGAAAATGTACTTTAGAGAAAACCAAAACTCGTTGTCCAATAAGTCATCCATTATTTGAAGAATTCAGAATGTTTCAATATTTGAATTCCATCAAGATTAAAGAAAGAAAAAACGATAAGTTTGTATTTCTTTCAGAATATCCAGAGTATTATAAAATAGCTATGGATAAATTTTATAGAGTTAGCGCTAAGAATTTTAAGTTTTTAGATATTTCAAAAAGCATAAATACGGCAGCAAAAAAGAAAAGTTTGGTATTTGAGTTTAATTATAATGATAAATATCCTATTGTGGGTAGTCCAACAATCAGTAAATTAATAGAGGTGTTTGATGCCGATGATTGGACTGATTGTAAAAAAATAATTATTTCAAAATACAAAAAGCAAGACAATAAAACAGCAGATGGGTTAGTAGATGAATTATGGCATGCTTTATTTTTCTCGGGAGATTTTGTAAATGACGTAACATCAGAAAAAGTGAAAAGCTTTATTAGAGATAGATTTGATATTTCAGAAGAGAAAGTCAATTATTATGAAGCTATTAATTTGAAACAAGGCTATTCTTCATTGAGTAAAAAAGCTATTGGAAAGATATTGCCGTTTTTGGAAAACAAAATAATTTACCCTTATGCTGTTTTCTTTGCTAATATTGATGCCATAATTGGAAATGATAAATGGGAAGCCAACAAAGAGTCCATTCAAAATTCTATTATTGATATTATTTCAAATTATAAAGCAGAAACACTAAAAATTGATATTGTAAATGATCTTGTTAGAGATTTTATAAAAGAATATGATAATTCCCATTTGGATTATATTTTAGATGAAATAGACAAAAAAAATGTAAATGAAAAAACCAAATTATTTTATGGTAAGTACGAATGGGAAAAAATATCTGACGAAACTAAAAATGATTTATTGAATGAGGTTGAAATTACTTTTCAAAAACAACTTCAAGAAAGAAGAAATGGGAATTATTTGTTATTAAAACCAAGAGTTGACGAAAAAATAAAAGATTTTTTAATTCAAAATTATAAAGTTTCAAAAGAGCAAGCAGATAAATTGTATCATCCCTCTGCAATGGATGCTTATCCGCAAAGCCAAGATAATTTATTAGGATTGCCATTTACAAAATCCATTAAAAATCCTATGGCAATGCGAACTTTGTTTTATTTAAGAAATCTTGTAAATACGTTATTAAAAGAGAAGAAAATTGCAGCTGACACTGAAATTATTATAGAATTAGCTCGAGAATTAAACGATAAAAATAAACGACTCGCAATAGAAAGATGGCAGCGTGAGCGTGAAAATGAAAATAAAAAATATCGAGAAAAACTTGAAGAGCTTGCAAAAGTCACCAACTCTAAAGTAACAGAAATGGATGTCCTTAAATATAGATTATGTCAAGAACAAAACGGTATATGTTTCTATACAAATAATACAATTAATTGTGAAAAATTAATTGGTTCAAATCCTGAATTTGATATAGAACATACATTTCCTCGTAGCAAATCATTTGATAATTCGCTAGCTAATAAAACATTAGCCCATAAAGCCTTTAATCAAATTAAAGGAAATAGAATACCTCAGGAAATAAATGAAGGAAATTATAAACTAAACTTCATAAATAACATCAAAGATTGGCAAAAAAAGATTGATGAATTAGAAGAAAAAATTGATCAACAAAAATATTTTTCAAAAGTTGCTAGTACCGTTGAGCAAAAAAATAGCGCTATACAGCAACGTCATTATTTAAAGTTGGAATTAGATTATTGGAAACAAAAAGTGTATCGTTTTACAGCAACAGAAATAAAACCAAACTTTAAAAATAGCCAATTAGTCGATACAGGGATAATAACTAAATATTCAGAACTGTTTTTAAAATCATTATTTTATAAAGTTTTCCCTGCAAAAGGGACAATGGTTGCAGATGTCAGAAAATCATGGGGTTTAGGTATTAAAGATAGAAATTATCATTATCATCATGCCATCGATGCAGTAGTTTTAACCTGTATGGATAAAAGTATTCGTGATGGTTTGGCAGAAGCCTATAAGGAATCAGAAGAAAATAGGTATCAAGATAAATTTAAAATTGGAAAACCTTGGCAAACTTTCACAGAGGATGTGAATAAGTTGAAGGAAAACATTATTGTGGTTCACAATCACAAAGATAAAATAGAAAAGCAAACCATAAAAAAATTACGTAAAAGAAATAAAATTCAATTTGATAAAACAGGAAATATAATATATGAAAAAGGTCAAGGAATAAGAGCTTCACTTCATAAAGATACCTTTTATGGCGCAATTGAAAGAGAAAACGATAATGAAGAAAAAGAAATTTGGTTTGTTATTAGAAAACCTGTAACAAATGCATTTACAGATGCTGAAGTAAATACTATTGTTGATGATGGAATCAAAAATAGAATTTTAAAACACGGTTTAAAAAACATCAAAACTCCAGAAGGTTGGATTTTATTACCAAGTGAAAAAGATGGCAAGGGTAATGAAATAAAAGAAATGCTGATTAAAAAAATAAGAGTAAAAACCAGTAACAAAAATTTACCGAAAATTAAATCTCAAAGTCACGTTTCACAAGGTAAACGAAAAGAATACAAGGAACATTATTATGCTACTTTAGAAAATATTTTTGCAATGGCAATTTATGAAACAGTTGATAATAAAGGTAAAAGAATTCAAAAGTATAAGACTATTTCAGCATTTGATTTGGCAAAACATAATCAAGGAAAATCTAAATTAGAAATCCCTGTTGAGGAAAACATCGAAATAGATAATAAAAAAGAAACCATTCTTATACCTTTGTCAAAAGTTTTGCGAGTAAATCAAATGGCTTTATTTTATGAAAACTCAGCAGAAGAAATAAAAAAACTTTCAAAAACTGATATAAATAAGAGGTTATTTAAAATTACACAATTTGAAAGTGATGGTAGAATTCAATTAAGACACCATGCACAAGGAGGTGCTGATAAGGATTTAATGAAAGAATCCTCAGTAAACTTCGAAAAACCTGTTCAAAAACTGAGAATTAGTTTGAGTAATGTTAAAGCTATTTTTGAAGGACAAGACTTTATTTTACACTCTTCAGGGAAAATTGATTTTAAATTTTAATTATTTGGTGTAAACTTACACTACTAAATCTTTTTAATATGGTACGACAAAGCATCACTTTAGCCAATCAAAACGATGAATGGTTAAAAGAACAAGTAGCAAAGGAAGAATTTACCAGCAAAAGTGAAGCTATAAATTATTTAATCAAACAAGCAATAGAACGCGATGCACATAATGATTTTGTTCGTATGAAGCTAATAAAAGCCGAAAATAGTGGGTATAGTACAAAAACAAAAGAGGAACTTTTTGAAGAAATAAAAAAGTGTTTCAATATATCTTTATAAGTTGTCTACAGAGGCAGAAGGCGATGTTATTAGAATATATGTATTTGGTGCTCACTTTTTTGGATAAATACAAGCAAATAGTTAGATAAAAACTCTTAATATCCACTTGTATTTTCTATGGTTACAAGTTATTAAAATATAGAAAAATATTGTGTTTGTGGTGTTGACATAATTTAATTCAATATAAAATTGATGAAATTGAAATCGTCACCATCATTGGCAGACAAAATTTTTAAAAGTTCATTGACATACAGTTTTTCAAAAAATTAAACAGCTCAACCAAGCACAGTTTTTCGGATTTTAGCCCATTAAATTGAGGTTTATTTAATCCCGAAGTGTCGGGATAGAAAAAACGATATTAAAATTATACGGAACAATCGCACCGCTTGAGTTGTGGTTTGATTAATCCCGAAGTGTCGGGATAGAAAAAACGATATTAGCAAAATTTTAATGAGTTATGGAATTTAAGTTTTGGTTTGATTAATCCCGAAGTGTCGGGATAGAAAAAACGATATTAAGTGTTCGTGTTTTGATTTGTGCATAGGTGCTGTGGTTTGATTAATCCCGAAGTGTCGGGATAGAAAAAACGATATTAATCGGTTACTACGACTCTTAGTTCTATTGGTTGTGGTTTGATTAAAGATTAGAAAAAACGATATTTTTACTTTTTTGCAGTTATGGGCGATATGAGTTGTGGTTTGATTAAAGATTAGAAAAAACGATATTTCATCCAAATCATTTTGATATTCGTCCAAAGTTGTGGTTTGATTAAAGATTAGAAAAAACGATATTGTTAAAAGTAACAAATGAAGGTATTTCAACGTTGTGGTTTGATTAAAGATTAGAAAAAACGATATTGTAAAAATGTTGCTCCAGTTATCATCAACAGTTGTGGTTTGATTAAAGATTAGAAAAAACGATATTAAAAGAAGATAACATGGCACTCATGCAACGGTTGTGGTTTGATTTAAGATTAGAAAAAACGATATTTCACCACCTTTTTTTGCTTCCAATCCGATAGTTGTGGTTTGATTTAAGATTAGAAAAAACGATATTAAAAGAAAAGGCACATGCAATTGAAGTTGAGTTGTGGTTTGATTTAAGATTAGAAAAAACGATATTCGATTAAGACTAAAAATAAGGCTATAAACAGTTGTGGTTTGATTTAAGATTAGAAAAAACGATATTATTTTTGTTGGTAATCGTATAAACTAATCAGTTGTGGTTTGATTTAAGATTAGAAAAAACGATATTAATGATTTGTGTGGTTACTTGAACGAAATAGTTGTGGTTTGATTTAAGATTAGAAAAAACGATATTTTGGGAAGCCAACGCATTACTAATTTCAAAGTTGTGGTTTGATTTAAGATTAGAAAAAACGATATTACAGGTGCGAGTTTCCTTATGCAATTACGAGTTGTGGTTTGATTTAAGATTAGAAAAAACGATATTAGAAGTAGTAGGAATATAAGAAGTAGCATAGTTGTGGTTTGATTTAAGATTAGAAAAAACGATATTTTTGGATAGTTGCTCAGTAACGGGTGAATAGTTGTGGTTTGATTTAAGATTAGAAAAAACGATATTCCATCCATTGCAACAGATATCATACTACAAGTTGTGGTTTGATTTAAGATTAGAAAAAACGATATTCTGGGTGTTATAATGGATCTGTTACAGTTAGTTGTGGTTTGATTTAAGATTAGAAAAAACGATATTAATTCGTATTGCAATGTTGCCATACGTGAAGTTGTGGTTTGATTTAAGATTAGAAAAAACGATATTAAATCGTAATCGTGACAAGCAATAGCCAAGTTGTGGTTTGATTTAAGATTAGAAAAAACGATATTTTGATTTTCTCGTATGTTTCAGGAGTAATAGTTGTGGTTTGATTTAAGATTAGAAAAAACGATATTGAAAACAGTAGTATTTAGGTAAAAAGAAAGGTTGTGGTTTGATTTAAGATTAGAAAAAACGATATTCTTCGCTGGTACAGGTTGCTTGGTTGGATAGTTGTGGTTTGATTTAAGATTAGAAAAAACGATATTAAAGTGGTTATTGTCTTTAAAGTACGCATAGTTGTGGTTTGATTTAAGATTAGAAAAAACGATATTTGGTTTTTATCAAGATACTCAACACCTCGAGTTGTGGTTTGATTTAAGATTAGAAAAAACGATATTCCCAATCCTTCGGCTAATTGTGGTACGGTAGTTGTGGTTTGATTTAAGATTAGAAAAAACGATATTAAATATGTTTTTGGTTGGTTGTTCACCATGTTGTGGTTTGATTTAAGATTAGAAAAAACGATATTAACAGCTATAATAATTAATAATCTAAAAAGGTTGTGGTTTGATTTAAGATTAGAAAAAACGATATTAGATGCTTGTGCGGAGTGTCTTAGGCTGTGGTTGTGGTTTGATTTAAGATTAGAAAAAACGATATTAGTTGGCTTGTTACCTTCTAATATTCAAAACATTGAGTGAAAATATCGCAATAAAAAACGCTCCTTTTTTGGCTTGATAATCCAATATTGGAGCATTTTTTATTTTCTAAAACAATTCTAATTGAGTGGGCTGTGGTGTTTTAGCTACTTCGGCTCTTCCCCAAAAATTTGCAATATTGCCAAATTGTTTATCTGTTATTCGTAAGACACTGACCTTGCCAAAAGGTGGTAAGAGTTTGTGAATTCGTTTCTCATGAACATCGGCACTTTCACTACTAGCACAATGCCTTGTGTAAACGGAGAATTGCATCATATTAAAACCATCTTTTAATAAATTAGTTCTAAATTTTGAAGCGTTTTTTCGGTCAAGTTTTGTATCAGTAGGCAAGTCAAAAAAAACAAAAAGCCACATTATTCGGTATCCGTTAAGCTCCATAGTTTTGGATAATTTATTTTTCGCTTTTCACCACAAAAACATTGTTGCAAAGAACTAGCTGTTTTTTGCAATGCAACCATTAATGTGCTTTTTTCATCTTGAAAATAAACCGTTCTTGTTAAAATAGAAAGTAACTCCTTTTTTACAGCTGGCGTTAATTCTTGTGATTCAAATTGATCAATCAAATCTATTACTTTCTCATCTACTAATGGTCTAAACGGTTCCATAATATCATCCGCTAATGCAAAAGCATTGTATTGATTTTTATGATGAATACCTAAAGTATTTAGTAACCCGCTTCCTGACAAAGCGCGTGCTGTAGCAGCTCGTAAAATTGCATAGCCATAGTTCAAAAAATTATTTGGATAATCCCCAAATCGTTCTCTTTTAAATGAAAATTCAAAAATAGATTTCCAATAATATGATGCAGCCACACCTTCCATGTTTGTTGAATCTCCACTTTGAACCTTAGAAGCAAAATAAGGCAATGTGTTTTTATTATTAGTTATTCTTGAAAGTAAAAGAGATTGATTAGTAATCTTTTCTATAATTGTTTGTTGCCATAGTTGTTTTTTCAAAGGTAAACTAGCTGCTATCTGATAACCAAATAACTTTTGTTGAATGTGATGACTATTTAAGTTTAAAAACATTCCATTAGGAAGGTGATTTTTACCACAAATAATTAAAGCAGCATTATTCTCAATTAATTCATTTATAACTGAAATACTAATGTACGTTTCTAAATGGTCTACCACAACAAAACCAATGTCATCAATAGGTATTGACGCTTCTCTCAGTTCAGATTTAATTATAAGCTGATTCAGTTTAATAGTTAAACTGGCTTTGTTTTCAATGAAAATTGTTTTTTTAAGCATGATTATAGATTTAAGTGTCCAAAACAATACGAAACTTTTTTTTTAAAGTTACATTTGCTAATCAACAGAATATTTGAATATGGTCTTAGACAATTTGGGGTTTTGCAAGCTGTAAAATATTATGAAATGCTTTTTGATTGTTTTACAAAAATAACTTCTAATCCTTTTCTTTTTCCAGAAGCAATCCGCTATCGTGAAGGATATAGGTATTGTGTTTGTGGAGTGGATACTATTTTTTACAAAATAAATTCAGATATGGTTGAAATTATGGCAATCATTGGTAGACAAAACTTTTAAAATCCGCTGAATTAAACTAACACCTTTTTAAAATCGAAAAGTAACAATTAGCATTTAGTACCTCAGTACAACGTTGATTATTGATTAATTGAATCGGCAAACGCTTCATCCATTTCTAGTGCAAGTTGCCTGTCTTTTTCAGTAATCATATTCCCAGCATCATGTGTGGTTAACTGGACATGAACCTTGTTGTAGGTGTTTGACCATGCTGGATGATGATCAAGCTTGGTGATTACTTTACCTACATTTGACATCCAATCCATCGCAGCTTCAAACGAGCTAAACTCAAAGGTTTTACTCATTGACCCATCTTTTTCTATCCACTCATTCATGCATCAAAAATACTCGTTTGAATCAACATTCATTGAAAAGCTGCTCAAAATAAACAACTTAAATGTTGTCCGTTTCAAAGAAATAGTTTAAATTCGTTTCAATTGTTAACCATGGATCGAATAAAAAGATTTCAACGAACACTCATTATCACTTTAACAGGGTTAAACACTTTTGTGTATTGTGTCTCTGCGGATTTCCCATGGAAAAAGACCTTTTTGTTCACATTTATTTCATTCATTATCGCAGGAATTAGTGTGTTGGCATTTGTGCAATCAAAACGTGCAATGAAACGTAGTAAATCAATTCCCAAATAAGCGCTTCAACTCGGTTTCAATTTATTCTCGTATATTTGATAGTCTTAAATTGATTGTCTTATGAAGTTGTTTTTTACCCTTTTCATTGCCTGTTTATCATTGGTTTCAAGTTTTGCACAGTCGGAACAATTTACCGTTGAAAAAATGTGGTCGCTAACACGTTTATCAAATGCGCTAATTTCACCGAACGAAAAATGGGCGTTTTTTCAAACAACCGATTACGATTACACCAAAAACAAAGGGATCACGACCTATCATTTGATTGACTTAAAGTCAAAAAAACAACAACGCATTCCTATCGAAAATGCAGCAAACATCAGTTGGTCACCATCCAATCAATTGATGTATACACAAGCAAATAACAACGAAACAACGATTCAATCCTGGAACCCGCTAACAAATGTGGTTGGGAATTATGCATCTTTAGGAAATGTGGAAATTGATGGACTCATTTTTTCGCCTGACGGAAAACGTTTTGCCACTTTAGAGGCTGTACACATGAAACAAACTGTCGCTGAAGTTTATCCCGATTTACCACTTGCCAATGCACGAATCGAAGACAACCTTATGTACCGTCATTGGAACCAATGGGCTTCACCAGATGCGTTACATTTGTTTTGGTACGAGCAACAAGCAAACGGAACGTATGTCAAAAAAGGCGACGTCATGCGTGGAGAAAAATTCCCTTCCGTGACTGGACCATTTGGCGGTATTGAATCGGTTTGTTTCAGTAAAGACGGGTCAACGATTTATTATTCGACCAAGAAAAAAGCAGGGAAAGATTTTGCGCTATCAACAAATAGTGAGATTTATGCTTTCAACACAAAAGACAATATCACAACTACCCTCTCTTCCGCGCACAAAGGTTACGACACCAATCCAGCAATCAATGCAACAGGAAAAACACTCGCTTGGTTGAGCATGGAAACTGATGGTTTCGAAGCAGATAAAAACTCGTTACTTATCATGAATTTAGCAACACGTGAAGAAATAGATTTGACAGAATACTTTGATTTGACCATCGATCAATTCGCTTGGCATCCAACAAAAGACATCATTTATTTCATCGCTGTCAAAAACGGTAAAAAGCAATTGTTTCAAGTTGCATTTGATTTATCTAAAAAATCAACAACAATTAACATTGATATTTTGACAAATGAGCAATGTGATTTCGTTAACCTTGTTCCTTATTCGGAAGGAGTATTGCTTGAAAGACAATCGATGATTGATCCAACAGACCTATGGGTATACAACAATAAATCAAAATCGATCGAACAAATCACTTTCGTAAACAAGGAAAAATTAGCGAAATGTGCGCAACCAACCGTCAAAGAAAGTTGGTACACCACCACCGATGGTAAAAAAATGTTGACGTGGATAGTTTATCCGCCAAATTACGACCCAGCAAAAAAATATCCCGCTCTGTTGTATTGTCAAGGAGGACCACAAAGTGCTGTTTCACAATACTTTTCATACCGTTGGAATTTTCGTTTAATGGCTTCAGAAGGTTACATTATTGTTGCGCCAAACAGAAGAGGACTTCCTGGATTTGGGAAAGAATGGAACGATGCGATTTCCAAAGATTGGGGCGGCCAAGCAATGAATGATTACTTAACAGCAATTGATAGTGCCGTTGCAACCGAACCAGCGATTGATGCAAAAAAAATGGGCGCTGTTGGTGCTTCGTACGGCGGTTATTCTGTTTACTATTTAGCTGGAATTCATCAAAATCGCTTCAAAACATTTGTGTCTCATTGTGGTTTGTTCAACTTGGAAAGTTGGTATGGAACAACCGAAGAATTATTCTTCGCCAATTCAGACATTGGAGGGCCGTATTGGAAACCAGAAAACGCAGCATTGTATGCGAAAAATAGTCCGCACAATTATGTCGACAACTGGAATACGCCCATGCTGGTTATTCATGGCGGAAAGGACTTTCGCGTTCCTGAATCGGAGGGAATGCAGGCGTTTCAAGTACTTCAATTAAAAGGAATTCCAAGTAAATTTTTGTATTTTCCTGAAGAAGGACATTGGGTAACAAAACCGCAAAATGGAATACTTTGGTACCGTGAATACTTTAATTGGTTGAAAACCTACTTAAAATGACCCGTTAACCGCCTATTTCTTTTAACTTTGTTGCTCTTATATTGAAAAAATGTGGAATAAAATTGCGAATATCATTCTCCGAAATAGATTCTTAATACTTGGAATTCACGCCTTATTAACCGTATTGTTTGGTTACTACGCGTTAACTTCCTTAAAAATCGACAACAAATACGGCAACATGTTGCCAAAAGATACGGAAACACAACAAACGTACATCAAATTTAAAAAGTTGTTTGGAGAAGATGGCTCGGCATTAGTTATTGCTATTCAAGACGATTCTTTGTATACCGAAAAACAATTTGTTGAATGGAAAGAATTGGGCGATAGCATTTTACAAATGGACGGAGTAACATCTGTTATTTCAGAAGCAAAATTATTCTCATTATCCAACGATACAGCGAACAAAACCTTTATTCCAAAACCCATTTTTTCGGATGTTACTTTTCAAGAAAAAAGCATCCAACAAATAAAGAAAGAAATTAGATCTAATCCGCTTTACAACAACATGTTGTACAATGATTCTGCGAATGTCAGCTTGATGTTGGTGAATATTGAAGAGGATGCGTTGATGGATAAAACGAAGCAAAAAGTTGTTTTAGATATAGAAAAACTGGCTGCTTCGTATGAAAAAGAATTTGGGAAAGTTCACTTCGCAGGTCTTCCTCACATGCGTGTTTTGATTGGTAAACGTGTGTTGAATGAAATGTATTTTTTCATTGCGCTTTCGATTTTAGCTTCGTCATTTATCATGTATTTCTTTTTCCGTTCATTGCGCGTAACAATCATTTCAAACATTGTTGTTTTGATTACTGTTATCTGGGCAATGGGAACTATCGGTATGATGGGATACAATGTGTCATTGATGATGGCGTTGATTCCACCATTAATGATTGTTATTGGTATTCCAAACTGTATTTACCTGTTCAACAAATACCATTACGAATACAGAAGACACAACAACAAAGCGAAAGCTCTTTCACGGGTTATCAAGAAAACTGGTACGGCAATGTGGTTGACCAATGTGACAACTGCCTTAGGTTTCATGACGTTCTTGTTTACCAATTCCGATAAATTCTTTGAATTTGGAGTTATTTCATCGGTGAACATTATGTTGTGTTATGTTGTGAGCTTGTGTTTGGTTCCAATTTTCGCTTCCTTTTCAAAAAATCCACCGGAGAAGCACTTGAAACACTTGGATAGAAAAGCTGCCGTCGGTTTATTGGAGCGCTTAGTTAAATTAACTGCACGTAATCGTCCCGCGATTTACATTGTGACTATTGCAGTTACTGTTTTAAGTGGTATCGGTATTTTCTTCATGGAGGTAACAGGTAGTATCACCGGTGATTTACCACGAAAAGATCCTATTTTAAAAGACATTCAATTCATGGAAGCAAACTTCGGTGGTGCTGTTCCATTCGAAGTGATGATTCATTACAAAGAGCAAGGCCGTTTGTTTGACAACACAACATTGGACCGTGTTGAAGAAGTGCAAACCATGTTTTCAAACGACACCTTATTTGCAAAAAGTATTTCGTTTGTGGATTTTGTGAAAGTAGTCAACATGGCCTATTACAACAATGATCCAGAACGCTACACCACCATTTCAAATCGTGATAAATTACACCTGAAAAAGTACGTGGAAAATTTTAGCGCTACAAACAACAATAGTTCTTTTTCTTTGAAAGAATTAGTTGATACAACGCTCAATATTTTACGTATTCGCACGCAAATGCGTGATTTAGGCTCCTACGAAGTTGCGGATGAAGTTGACCTTGTGAAAGCGCGTATTGACAGCATCATGAATCCTGATAAAAAAGGAATCGAACGTCTATACAAAAAAGCGTTGTCTGGTAAAAAACAATACTACGATTCATTGTTGTTCGATTATTCAGCAATTTACAACGGTACAACTGCTTTGCTTGCAAAAGGAAACGACAAATTACAATTTGAATTTGATTCCAATCCTGATTTGATTAAATCGTACTATTCGAAAACGAATTTCTTACCTACAGTTCGAAAAGCAATTGATAAAACGTATTACGATGTTCAACTAACGGGAACTTCTGTTGTTGCTTCTGAAGGAACACAATACTTAGTAAACAACTTGCTGTCAAGTATCGTTTTTGCCGTAATTTCGATTGCAGCTTTGATGTCAATTCTCTTCTACTCGTTCAGAATGGTTGTCGTTTCGATGATACCTAATTTGATTCCAATGGTTGTCACAGCTGGAATTATGGGTTGGTTTGGTATTCCACTAAAACCTTCTACCCTATTGATTTTCTCCATCGCATTAGGAATTACTGTAGACAATACCATTCACTTCTTGGCACATTACCGCCACGAAATAAAATTGAAGAAATGGGATTTAAAAGAATGTGTTGCTATTTCGATTCGTGAAACCGGATTGAGTATTATTTACACGTCTGTTATCTTGTTCTTTGGATTCATCGTATTCATTTTCTCAGATTTTGGAGGAACACAAGCACTTGGATATTTATCTGCGATTACTTATTTCGTTGCGTTGTTTACCAACTTGATTTTATTACCTGCATTGTTGTTGAGTTACGAGAAAAAATTAACAACAAAGTCATTCGAAGAACCTTTATTAGAAATCTATGACGAAGAAGATGACATTAACTGGAATCTACTTGAAATCATGGACGACGAAGATGCACCTACCAACAAAGAAATAACCGACAACGAATCAAACAAGGACGCATGAAAGGAATAATTTTAGCGGGTGGATCAGGAACACGCTTACACCCTCTAACGCTCGCTATTAGCAAGCAAATGATGCCAATTTACGACAAACCAATGATCTATTATCCTTTGTCGATATTGATGTCAGCGGGAATCAAAGAAATCTTAATCATTTCTACACCAAGAGATTTGCCTCAATTTGAGAATTTATTAGGTGATGGGTCGCAATTAGGGTGCTCGTTTACCTATGCCGTTCAACACGAACCAAATGGATTAGCGCAAGCGTTTGTGATTGGTGAATCGTTTATTGGAAAAGATCCTGTTGCGCTAATATTAGGAGATAACATTTTCTATGGCGTCGGAATGGACGAATTACTGAAAGAAAATGTATCACCGGAAGGTGGTGTTGTTTATGCGTATCACGTGAGTGATCCAGAACGGTATGGTGTTGTTGCCTTTGATGAAAACATGAATGCTATTTCAATCGAAGAAAAACCCGTTCAGCCAAAATCGAATTACGCTGTTCCAGGTTTGTATTTCTACAACAACGATGTCGTAGCAATTGCAAAATCATTGAAACCTTCTGCACGTGGTGAATATGAAATCACCGATATCAATGCTGAATACTTGCGTCGAGGTAAGTTGAAAGTTGCTATGTTGAGCAGAGGAACGGCTTGGCTCGATACAGGAACCTTTGCTTCGCTCATGCAAGCAGGACAATTTGTGCAAGTAATCGAAGAGCGTCAAGGATTAAAAATCGGATGTATCGAAGAAATCGCATATACCAATGGATTTATTAATGCTGCACAATTAAAACAATTAGCGACGCCACTTGTTAAAAGTGGATATGGTAACTATTTAATGCAATTGCTCGCAAAATAATGACTGAATTAGACAAGTTAAGTGCCTTTGTTGCGCAACAAATTGAAGGTTTTAACTTCCCGAAAGAACCGATAAATTTATACGATCCACTTCGTTATTTTATGACGCTAGGTGGTAAAAGAATGCGTCCAATTTTAACATTGATGAGTGCCGATTTATTTGGGGTTCAAAAAGAAGAAAGCATTCACGCAGCATTAGCAATTGAATTGTTTCATAATTTCTCTTTGATTCACGACGACATCATGGACAATGCCCCTGTTCGCAGAGGAAAAACTACTGTTCATGAAAAATGGAATAACAATTGTGCCATTCTCTCTGGAGATGTGCTTTTTGTCGAAGCATACAAACAATTAGGATACTACAAAGATCAGCGTTTGGCTCAACTTTTCGCCCGTTTTAATACAACGGCACAAGAAGTGTGCGAAGGCCAACAACTGGACATGGATTTTGAAACCAGAACATCTGTTTCTGAATCAGAATACATTGAAATGATTCGCCTGAAAACATCGGTACTTTTAGGTTGCGCACTTGAGTTTGGTGCAATTTTAGGACAACAGTCTCCGGAAGTTTGTCAACATATTTACTCTTTTGGAGTCGATTTAGGCTTGGCTTTCCAAATTCAAGATGATTTATTGGACTTATATGCTGATCCTGAGAAATTTGGCAAACAAGTTGGAGGAGACATCCTAACAAACAAGAAAACGTTATTGTTGATTACAGCTCTAGCAACAAACGATCTGCGCGTTGTAGATATGATGCATGCAGCTCCAAATCAAGATAAAATTGAAACTGCAAAATCATTGTTCCTTGAATTAGGGATTGCCGCAAAAATGGAAGCTGAAATCACGGCATATTACAACAAAGCTATGAATGAATTAGCATTGTTAAATCAACCGAAGGAAAAATTAGCTCCGCTTTATACACTCGCAGATTTCTTGATAAAACGCGAACATTAATTCCTTATCCCTTCGCTTTATTCTTCGTGCGTAACCATTCATGTATTGCGATGATTGGTAACAACATGCACAAATTATAATACAAGTCTTCCAATGGAATCGTTGTCAAACGAACGCCTGTAATGTGTGCTTTACTGTACCATACGACCGGTTGCTCCGACGCAATCCCAGTTAATAATCCATTTACCACGAAAAAAGGAATCAAGGCTACCAGGTAAGTCAATGCGAAATTCCCCAACCAACTTACCTTCAATTGAAATGCAAAGCGAATCAACAACAATGCAGCTATGCTACAAGCTGATAAGGTGTACCATTGTTCCAAATGCGTCAAAGCCAATAATAATCCAGAAAAAATAAAGGTGAAGGAAAATATTTTTCCTAATAAATCGAGCTTTAATTGAGGGAAATACGCTTTCAATACTTCGTGAATGAACAGACATGCATACGGAACAAGAACAAAAAACAAGACTTCTTCCAATGGCAAATGTCCGAGATAAATCCCAGATAAATACTTCGGTGTAAAACCCCAAACTTTTAATTGCGTAAAGTATTCATCCCAGATTAAAAAACCTGAAGCAACAATAATTGTAGCAAGGGCAAACGATTTCCAATGGGTATAAAAATGGACTTTCTTGTCAAAACTCAACAGCAATGGACCTGCGATTGTCCCCAACAATATCCAAAAATAATAACTCATCAAGCGCGTTTTTTAGCAAAAGCCGACTTTGCTTCGCGGTAGTATTTTTGCGGCACGATCAACATGCCGAAACATTCGCCGTCTTCTTTGTCACGGTACTTGTGGTGCACTTTGTGTGCCTTGCGAATAGCCATGAAATAAGGGTTGTCGATATCACGTAGCCATTTGAAACGGCGGTGAATATACACATCGTGTACCAAGAAATAAGCGAAACCATAAGCTGCAATTCCGTAGCCTATCCAAACGGGAACATACAGATCATTCATCATTCCCAACATAATGCACAACCAAGATGGAATGGCGTAAATCAAAAAGAAAACATCGTTTCGTTCAAAAAATCCTGGTTCCTCTTGGTGATGATCGCGGTGAAAATACCACATGCCACCATGCATCAAAAATTTGTGTGTTGCCCAAGCCATGAATTCCATTCCGAAAAAAGCTGCTAATAAAACAAACGGTCCCCACCAATACATCTATTCAAAAATTTAAAAGTCCAAAAAACAGTACCAATACCACATATAAACCAATACCAACGGTATTTTGTTCAACAACTCCCCTTTTTAATAACCAAAAATGCAGGAAAAATGACAAGACAAACCAACACACATAATTATACATCGGAATAATGCCATCTGCCCACGACCAAAAATCGCTCGTAATTGCTACAGGCTCAATCAAAACGTCTAAAAAGGTCATGAGTCCAGCAGAAAGAAGCGCTTTTGCAACAAGCGGCACTCGAAGTGAAAACACAATGGCTAAAGCACTAAAACTCAACATCGCCCAATTTACGGCAATAACTAGTGGGATTTCAACTAACTTGAACCCAAGATTTTGTCCGTACTGGTAATCGCCAAACAACAATTGGGTATGAACCCCAATGTATTCTGATAAAAATCCGACAACACCAACAACGAGTATTGCAAGAAATAAACGTAGTGTAAAATGCTGAAAAGCCAGCATCAAACAAGAAAAGGATAAGAGTAAATTTAAGGGACTAAGTGAAAGAAAATATTCCCTACTTGTTGACTGTAAACCTACAAATCCAACCGTATGAAAAATAACGATTATTGCTAGTAAAACCCATTGTTTGTATGCATTCCAAAACGTAACAACCATCCCAATAGCGTTTAATACAGGTAATTATTGTAAGGATAACGAATGGCGAAAATGCGTTTGATTTCTGCATACATGATTTCACGTAATTCTTCTACGTTGGTCTTATCTTCTGCCGAAATAAAAATACACTGCGTCGCATCCATTTTATTCATCCACGTTTTTTTGAATTCCTCCAAGGTCAACGGCTGTTCTGCTTCTGGATCTTCTTCATTCGATTCAGGAACGTGATATGCATCAATTTTATTAAAAACCAACAAGGTCGGTTTGTCTTTTGTATCTAAAGACAACAAAGTTTCGTTAACGACATTGATTTGATCCTCAAAATTAGGATGTGAAATATCAACGACATGTATCAACAAATCTGCTTCGCGCACTTCATCTAAAGTTGACTTAAACGAATCGACCAATTGGTGCGGTAATTTGCGGATAAATCCAACGGTGTCTGTCAATAAAAACGGTAAGTTTTCGATGACTACTTTTCGAACCGTTGTATCGAGTGTCGCAAATAATTTGTTTTCTGCAAACACATCTGATTTGCTCAACAAATTCATCAAGGTACTTTTTCCAACGTTGGTATATCCAACCAAAGCTACACGGACCAGTTGTCCTCTATTGCCACGTTGAATCGACATTTGTTTGTCAATGTCTTTCAATTTCTCTTTCAACAACGCAATCCGCGTTTGGATGATTCGGCGATCGGATTCAATTTGTGATTCCCCTGGACCCCTCAATCCAATCCCACCTTTTTGGCGTTCCAAGTGCGTCCACAAGCGTTTTAAGCGCGGCAGCATGTATTGCATCTGTGCCAATTCAACCTGTGTTTTCGCATGGGAAGTCCGCGCTCGACTGGCAAAAATATCGAGGATTAAAATATTTCTATCCAAGATTTTACATTCCAATTCTTTTTCAATATTCCGCAATTGGGAAGGCGATAATTCATCGTCAAAAATGACCATGTCGATTTCGTTTTCCTTAATATACACGCGGATTTCTTCCAATTTTCCCGTTCCAACAAAGGTTCTCGGATTTGGAATTTGAAGGCGTTGTTGGAACCAACGATCCGTTATTGCGCCTGCTGTTTCTGCTAAAAACTCTAATTCTTCTAAATACTCTCTTGCTTGATCATCTGTTACTTGAGAGGTAATAACACCTACCAAGACACAACGTTCTTCTACAGCATCGACTAATACGTGACCTTCGCTCATTTTGTTTGTTGTAGTGATTTAACGATCCCTACTAGACCTTCTATTTCTCGTGTTGTCAATATTTCCTCGTAAGGCATCATTCCTTTGTTGTTGCCTTTTAAAATGGTCGTTTTAATTTGTGCTTCCGTCATTTTGCTTGCCACTAAATTAGCAGCGCCTGATGCTCCTAATTGTCCATCTTCACCATGGCAAGAAGCACAATTGAGCATATAAACAGAATGTGCTTCGATCTGCGTCAACGGTTTGGACTCATTCACAACGGTGGATTCATCTGAACCAGAAGAACACGAAGCAGCGACTAACAACAGACTTAAAAAAACACTCGTTTTTAGAACCATGCTCCACCTAAATTTCTAAACGGCCAAGGAATTCCAGCGAAAATGATAATCAATGTAATCGTAAACCACACTAAAATTGTTGCGTGTCTTTTCGATAAATCTTCCTTTTTTTCTGCTTTCTTGCGCCCAATCGTAATGATTACCGCAGCCAAAACCATCATTAAAATGTGCTCCATTCCATAAAAACGATTCACAGCAGATTTCATCCAACCAGACACATAAAATTGTTGCTCTGTTACAAATGCAAGAATAATTCCCAACGTCACTTGTAGGTGCAATGAAATCATCGCAAACAAATTGATCATTTTATCCGATTTCTCGTAACGACCTGATTTCTTACCTGCAATAGCTCTGAAAATTGCAGTTACAAGCAAAGCTAGTACTACCCAACGTAATCCTGAATGTGTATGTTTTAATAGTTCGTACATAATATTTTATTTTTTTCAAATTTACCTAAAAAATGACTGATTGTATGGAAAAAAAGAGGTTTTTCAGTAGAGTTTGAGTAATTTTCAAGCTACAAATCAAAAAATACTATGAGAAGACTTGTTTTCGTGTTTCTTTTATGCAACATATTCAACCTTTTTGGCCAATTAAACACTCCCGTAAATGGCGTTGCAGAAACACCAGCCAATTCGTTTGTGTTAACCAATGTCACCATTGTCGTTTCACCTGAAAAAACAATTGATCGTGGTAACATCATTGTTCGAGATGGTGTGATTGTCGCCGTGGGACAACAGTTGGTGTTACCCAATGATTTGCCAATTATTGATGGAAATGAAAAAGTAGTACTCCCATCATTTATTGAATTATTCTCGACAATTGGTATTCCTAATGCTTCAAATAATCACAATAATAATTCCCCTCAATTCCTGTCGAAAAAAAATGGACCGTATTATTGGAACGAAGCAATTCATCCAGAAGTTGATCCGACAAGTTGGTATACGATTGACGAAAATGCAATCAACGAATTACACAAAATGGGGTTTGGCGCTGCTTTGACACACCAAAACGACGGAATTTTCCAAGGTGTTGGTTCGTTTGTATCACTTGGAAAAAATAAATTGAAACAACAATTAATTCAGCCGAAAGTTGCCGCGTTTTATTCCTTTGAAAAAGGTGTTAGCCAGCAAGAATACCCGAGTTCCTTGATGGGAAGTATTGCGCTTATTCGTCAAACATTATACGATGCTGATTGGTACAAAAACGCGCAGCAAGCACCACGCAATTATTCCCTTGACGCTGTTATCGCGCACCAACAGTTGCCAAGTATTTTTTATACCAATGCAACTTATGAAATCTTTCGTGTGCATGCACTTGAACGTGAATTCAATCGAAAATTCACCGTTGTAGGAACCGGTCATGAATACGAATTAGGAACACCTTGGGACAGTTTACAACAAGCGCTCATCATTCCAATTAATTTCCCTGCTCCATACGATTTGAAGGATCCGTACATTGCACGACAAGTGCCATTTGCCGATTTGAAACACTGGGAATTAGCGCCAACAAACCCTGCCTACTTGAGTCAACAAAAAGTCACGTTTTCCATCACCACCAACGGATTAAAAACTGCGGACGAGTTTTGGAAAAACTTACACAAAAGCTTCGAATTTGGTTTCACTCCCGAAGAAGCCTTACGCGCTTTGACCATTAATCCTGCAAAATTAATTGGCGTTGATTCGCTATTAGGAACCATTGAGAAAGGTAAAAAAGCCTGTTTTACGCTGTACGACGTCAATCCATTCTTGTACCAAGCAAAAGTATTGGAAGTCTATACAAACGGCGAACGTGAGGTGAAAATGAGTATTCCTGATGTCGATATCCGCGGGAAGTACAGCTTAAACATAGATGGAGTAAAATACAACCTATCTATTGCTGGAAGTCAACAAAAACCAGAAGCAACAGTTTTGTTGACCCGAACAATCAATGATTCCATTACGCACAAAACAAAAGCGGACACCTTAAAAACAACGGCATTCATTCAACTAATTGACAACGACTTAACCTTGCAGTTTCTGTTAAAGGATAAAAAAACTACGCAACATTTTGCCTTGAAAGGTGTTTACAATGCGCGTGTTTGGATTGTTGAAGGTGCAGGAACGGACAGTATTGGTAACTGGGTAAAATGGAGCGCCATGCGAACAGAAAAATTCGCTTCTAAAACAGAGGAACCTGTTTGGAAAAGAAGAGTAAGTCAACCAGTACAACCACTCTACCCCAACATGGCTTTTGGTTTTACTGAAATTCCCAAACAAGAGACCATCGTCATTGAAAACGCAACTGTTTGGACGAATGAAAGCGAAGGGATTATTGCCAATGCAACGGTCATTGTTCAAAACGGAAAAATCAAATCCATTCAAAAAAACACAGGGAACTATCCCGCAAATGCGCGCATTATCGATGCAAAAGGACAGTATTTGACAAGCGGTATTATCGACGAACATTCACACATTGCCATCAGTAAAGGTGTGAATGAAAGTGGACAAGCGATTACAGCGGAAGTGCGTATTGGCGATGTTATAACAGCAGATGATATTAATGTTTACCGACAATTAAGTGGTGGCGTTACAGCCGCACAATTGCTTCATGGCTCAGCGAATCCGGTTGGAGGACAATCGGCATTGATCAAGTTGAAATGGGGACACATGCCACAAGATTATTTGATTCCAAACGCACCAAAATTTGTAAAATTTGCGCTTGGAGAAAACGTCAAACAAGCAAACTGGGGCGATTATAACTCGACGCGTTTTCCACAAACCAGAATGGGTGTTGAACAAGTGTACATTGATGGATTCGCGCGTGCGCTGGCTTACCACGAAGCGCAGTTGAATTATCAAAAAATGTCCGAGCGCGAGAAAAGTAAATCAGTCAAACCAGGGATCGACCTGGAATTAGAAGCGCTTTACGAAATCGTCACTGGCAACCGCAAAATATCGTGTCACAGTTATGTACAATCGGAAATTAACATGTTGATGCATGTTGCCGACTCGTTCGGTTTTCAGGTAAATACGTTTACACACATACTAGAAGGATACAAAATCGCTGACAAAATGAAAGCACATGGTGTTGGCGCATCCACTTTCGCCGACTGGTGGGCTTATAAGTTCGAAGTAAAAGATGCCATTCCATTCAATGCTGCATTAATGCAACAAATGAACATTGTTGTCGCTATCAATTCGGATGATGCTGAAATGGGAAGACGCTTGAACCAAGAAGCCGCGAAAATTGTCAAATACGGAGGCATATCGGAGGAAGAAGCCTGGAAAATGGTGACACTTAATCCTGCAAAACTGTTACACTTAGACGACCGAATGGGAAGTATCAAAGTTGGCAAAGATGCCGATTTGGTCTTGTGGAGCGCTAATCCTTTAAGCATTGAAGCAAAAGTTGTTTACACGATTGTCGATGGTGAAGTGCTTTACGACAGTCAATTAAACGAAGAAAAACAAGCATTTATTGGACAAGAACAAGCGCGTATCGCTACACTTATGCTGGATAGCTCAGTAAAAGGCGAAGCAGCGACACCATTCAAACGCAGAAAAAGAGGTCAATACCACTGCAACACTATTGGACAAGAACAAGTAACTGGATCAAATGAACATTAATCGTATGAAAAGAATTTGTCAACTCATCGCTGTTGTTTTAATACATGGTACAACACTCGGACAACAAAGCGGTCAAAAAATATTGTTTGAAAATGCGACTGTGCACATTGGTAACGGAGAGGTTATCCAAAATGGCTTGGTTGGCGTTCAAGGAAACAAAATCATATTAGTAAAAAACGCGTTGACACATACCTACAATCCGAATGATTGGGACAGCATCATTCAATTGAATGGTCACCACATTTATCCTGGATTTGTCGCGCCAAACACAACCTTGGGACTTACAGAAATTGATGCAGTTCGGGCTACACGTGACTTTGATGAAGTCGGAACGTATAATCCACATGTTCGGTCGCAAATTGCGTACAATTGTGAATCAGCAATTTTAGCAACCGTTCGTACCAATGGTGTGTTGATTACACAAGCGGCTCCGCGTGGCGGAATTATTTCAGGATCAAGTTCGGTCATGAGCACAGCTTGTTGGAATTGGGAAGATGGAACGCTTTTAGCGGACGACGGCATTCACTTGAATTGGCCTTCGAGTTTGAAAGGCGGCGAATGGTGGTCGGATAACAAAGCGATTACGCGCAACGATCAATACGAGGAACGCAAACGACAAATCATCCAGTTTTTTGCGCAAGCAGAGACCTACCAACAGGACAACGAAAAATCGGTTGACTTGCGATTAGCTGCAATGAAAGGGTGTTTCAATGGTTCAAAGCGTGTTTATTTCCATGCTGACGAGTTGCAACAATTGTTGGATATTGTTGATTTTGTCGGGACATTTCGCTTGAAAAATGCAGTCATTATTGGTGGTTACGATAGTTATTTGATTACCAATCAATTGAAAGAAAAAAACATCAGTGTCATGTTACCTCGCGTACATTCTTTGCCAGAAAGCGATGATGATGCAGTAGATTTGGTTTACCGACTTCCCTATTTGTTGCAACAAGGAGGCGTTATTTTTTGCTTGCAAAACGAAGGCGATATGGATGCCATGAATGTCCGAAACCTGCCTTTTTTAGCAGGAACAGCCATGGCTTATGGCTTATCTGAAGAGGAAGCAGTCAAAGCAATCACTTTAAATGCATGTAAAATTCTGGGAATCGATCAACACTACGGATCAATTGAAGTGGGGAAAAGCGCGACCTTGTATATTTCGACTGGCAATGCGTTGGACATGCGCACAAATCAAGCACGTTTTATTATCTCCGAAGGGAATTTTTTACCGGTTAGTAATTTCCAAACAGAACTGTACCAGAAATACCGCAAAAAATACGGACTTTAATAGCTTGTAACGGGTAGCAATTTATTTTAATGTTCTTTAACGCAAATTGTCACAACGAACAAAGGATTGCCAAAATTTGTTGTTATTTTTGTTACGTATTAAAAAGACAATTATTATGGCATTCGAATTACCAAAATTAGCTTACGCTTATGACGCGTTAGAGCCTCATATTGATGCAAGAACAATGGAAATCCATCATTCTAAACATCACCAAGCGTATATCACCAATTTAAACAACGCAATTGCTGGAACAGAATTAGAAGGAAAAAGCATTGAGTTTATTTTAGAAAATTGCAAAGACAAACCGGCTGTACGCAACAACGGTGGTGGTTTTTGGAATCACAACTTGTTTTGGGAAGTAATGGCACCAAATGCTGGTGGTGTTCCAACAGGTGAATTAGCGCAAGCAATCAACGATGCGTTTGGAACGTTTGAGCATTTCAAAGAAGAATTTGCAAAAGCTGGAGCAACTCGTTTTGGATCAGGTTGGGCTTGGTTGTGTGTTGAAGGAGGTAAATTAGTTGTTTGCTCGACACCAAATCAAGATAACCCATTGATGGGCGAAGGTTGCAAAGGAACACCTATCTTAGCGATGGATGTTTGGGAACACGCTTACTACTTACATTACCAAAACAGACGTCCAGATTACATGAATGCATTTTTCAATGTGATTAATTGGACTGCTGTTGCAGAGAAATTTGCTGCTGCAAAATAAAAAACACGAATTTAAAATACGAAAGGCTGAATGTTAAAATTCAGCCTTTTTTTTTGTGGTTTAAAAAATAATTATATATTTATAGAACTACTAACTAGAATTATTACATACTACTAACTAAAATTATGCATTATGAAAGCAACTAAATCAATTCCATTAAGTATTTTCTTTACTTTTTTTACAGTTTTTATTTTTTCACAAAATTTACCTGTACTCGATTCAATCGCACGAACTAGTAAGTTCTCTCCTGAAGGCTTTTTCGATTCTATTTTTGATGGACGGGGTAATAAACTTTCACTAAATGACATTCGAGTAGATAAAACAGAAAATGATGGTGTTACGTTAAAAAGTTCACCTTTATGTGTGCAAGGATTGAGTTATTTTAATCTTTATTTTGAATCAGGAAGTGGCATGGAATTGAACAATGCTTTGCATAATGCGCGAAGAAATGTTGTTTGTAAAGTTTTTGAAGATATTTCTAATTTTATTAACTCACCTTTAACTACAACAGGACAAAAAATTAATTTTTGGTTTCGGGATCAGAATATGATATCCCCAAATGATTTAGTATATGCAAGTTCATTTTATTCATTACCAACAGGTTTTCAAAATGATGGAATAATATTGGACAATGAAATTTGGAAAACGATAAATTCTGGAGTTGACTCCTACGCTACTTATTTACAACCTTTTGGTTATTACCCTCCCTTATCAACCAATGGTAATAACGGGTTGTTTTATCACGGTTATATGGTGTTAAACTTTAATGGTATTGGATCAAATACCTGGAATTATAATTTATCAAATGTAAATATTTCGAACACTGAATTTGATTTATATACCATTGTATTTAATAAAGTACTTCATGCATTAGGTATTAATTCATTGATTTATTTTGATGGTAGTTCAATAGTAGTTGGGATGAATTACTTCACTAGGTATGATACGTTTTTGATGGATAATTCTGAAACTAATCACCTAATTTCCAATAACCAAGGTTGTTCGATGACTGAATACTCATTTAATACTCTGGTTCCACTAACAGCAATATCTAACGGTTGTACAACATCTAGTTTTTCGGATTATACCGATTGTCAAAACGCAGTAAAATATGTAGGAACATCAACAATTCCAGTCTATACACCTACTTGCTGGGAATTTGATTTAAGTCTCAGTCATTTTGAAGACCTTTGTTTACCAAATCAAGGTAGCCAAATAAATGACACGTATTATGCTAAAAGCAATTTTTTCCATCCTGGGGCAAATTATGTGAAAAGGTATATGAAGCCAGAGGAAAGAACAGTATTGTGTGATTTAGGTTATTCTGTTAACAACACCTATGGTTCGGTAGCTAATAACAACTTTTATAGTTACAATACAAATTGTACAAGTTCCAGTATTGTTGGTCTTACAGATGGAATTACCAACAATATTTATACCAATCAAGCAACAATTAATAATGTATATGCATTAAATGGAAGTTCCTTTTTGTCAAATGATGTCAACAATACTACAAGCGCTTTAAATTTTGAATGTTTGCAAGATTTAAGTTACCCCACTACATTATTTTCAACGACAAATGGAAATTCAGCTACTAACGTCAACATTACATTTTACGAAGAAGGAATACATTTACTTAGATATGTCCCTACCAATTCAAGTGGTACGAAAGGGAATGTAACCTATATTTACTTTTATGTCTCAAGCAATGGATGTACCAGTTGTAATTATGTGAAAAATGGTGCATTTAATAATGGCACATGGGGTCCAATTGCAAATAATTTAACATTGATTACTGTTCCTTTGGGAAAAGTTGATTGTTGGCAGTACATGAGCAATTCTCCTGATGTTGTGTTTTATACACCTTATAACAATACCTTATCAATTGTACCAGGTATTACAGATCAATGGGACAATTCCTCTCAACCTTCATTTTTAGGATTGTGCCATGAAAATTTATCAACATATTCTTTTAGTCCTAATCTAACAGACTCAATTTTTTCATATAGTGAATCCGTTCAATCTAGGTTAAATACTACTATTCAACCAAATACCAACTATACCTTATCCTTTCGTGCACGATTGAATCCTACTAATTCAAATACTAGTTTATCAAATCATGCCTTAACTTTTACTTTTTCTAGTGACCCTGTCATATTTCCTTATTATTTACCAATTAACGCTAATAGCTCTTTACCCGCTGTTTTACCAAGTAATCTGGAAAGTTTTTTCTCACCCATCACAATTATAAATAATAGTAACACAAATAATAACATAAATAGTAACACAAATAATTGGAATTTTTACACTCTTAGTTTTAATTCATCATCAACTACAGGTTTGAAATTTATTGAAATAATCAATAATTCTACCATAAAATCATATATACAAGTTGATAATGTTGAGTTGAACAAAACAGCTGACCTTCCTACTCTTAATCTCCCTTCAACTCTTTGTTATAATCAACAAATTGATTTATTGGATTATCTATCTAATCAAAATTTGAATGGTGTCTTTTATTTGGATAATTCTCCTACCCCTCTCTCATCCAGTATTTTTGACCCAAGTCTGTATCCTGCTGGAATGCATCAAATAATATATACTTATGTTCTAAACGGTTGTACATACACTGTGCAAGACAACGTCTATATAAACAACGCTACAATCAATGTTACAATACAAGCATCCGCTACAACAATTTGTAATGGTGCAAGTATTCAATTAACTGCAAATGGTGCTCAAAATTATACGTGGCAACCGGGTAATATAAACGGAAATATGCAACCAATTACAATTACACCTAGTGTTTCTGGTAACTACACCGTTACTGGTACTTCAAATGGTTGTACAAGTACTGCAACAATTCCAATAGTTGTTGCAAATTGTAATGCTTGCACATCAAATTGCACCAATTATTTAGGAGTCTCCGGAATTATCTCACAAAATGATGTTTTACCAAACACCGAATACTGCATAAATAATGATGTGGTCATTAACGGTTCTGTAACTTTTAATCACAATTTAGTGAAAATTGCTCCAAATGTAAAAATCACCGTTCCATATAATTCATTATTAACAATCAAAGGAAGTCACTTTTTTGCTTGTAACGATATGTGGCAAGGAATTGTTGTTGATGAAAGAGGTCGTGTTCGTATTGAAAATTCAATCAGCTCAAATGGTATTAATTTTACTACTTTGATAGAAGATGCAAAAATTGCTATTGAATTCAAGCAAATTAATTTATCACAAGCGACTCCTGTATTAGCTGTTGAAAATGCAACATTCAATAAAAACGATATCGGAATTAAAATTAATTCTTATCAATTTTCAAATGTCAGTACCATTTTTACAATAAAAAATTCAATTTTTACTTGTCGTGATTTATTCCAAACTGGTTATCCAGCAGCATGGGTAAGTACTTATTCACTCAAAGCATTAAATCCATTAGCAACATCTTCATTGAATCCGCCTTACATTCATCCTAATTACAATAAGAACATCTTTTTAAAACCTCCGTTTAATAATCAACGTTCTAGTTGTGGTATTTATTTAGAAAATGTTGGTACGAATAATAACAACACTTATAATTGTTTCAAAATTGGCCTTGAAAATGTCGCGACAGAATTTAATTTGTTTGACAACATTAAAATTGGGATCGAAGGCTTGAATGCAAATGTTGAAGTTGTCAATTCTGTTTTTCAACATCATTTTAAAAGTGAAAAAAGTGTTTTTGTAACGAATACAAATACAAATCTTAAACGGAGCTTATTTGTTGGTGGTTCACTTCAAAAAAAATGTGGCTTCTATAATGCAAATTTTGCAATACATGCAATAAAATACCAACAAACTCAAATTTCACATAATACGTTTCGATCTGAT
This sequence comes from Fluviicola sp., assembly GCA_017983675.1. Taxonomy (GTDB): domain Bacteria; phylum Bacteroidota; class Bacteroidia; order Flavobacteriales_D; family Crocinitomicaceae; genus Fluviicola. Next base: position 47,429 of record JAGOAZ010000001.1, on the reverse strand, counting down.
AAAAGAGTACAATATGTAATTAATTCAATACCTAATTCATTAATGCAGATGATTAACGATCCAAGTATAATGGGTAAAAATGGAATTTATTTGTCTATTGCCAACATGTACCAAACAAAAATAGAAAACAACACATTTTACAACATCCAATCTTGTATTTATGGTAATATTGGTTCTTCTTCTATTAATCAATCTACGATTCCTGGAATTGTAATTACGCAAAATAATTTTGATCTTGACTTGACAAATACTTATACAGGTATTGATCGATACATAAATTTCGCCATTCTATTTGAAGGAAATTTAAAACCTGCTCCTCCATTATATATTTATAATAATCTCATGAAAGATGTGTTTAATGGAATTAAACTGATTAATCTTGAACAAGCAAGTAAAATTTATAATAACACTATAAATTTAAAAGCCAACTTTAATTATACCCAGTTACGTTCAGGTATTTCTGTGGATAATTTAACACCGCTTAATTCTCGTGAAATCCGTTCTAATATCATTACTGGATCTGGAATTGCGCCCAATCAAAAATCAGTTGGGATTTCAGCAAACAACACTAGAAAATTATTAATTGAATGTAATGCTATTAATAATACTTTCTATGGACTGTATTTTAAAAACACTTGTACTAATGGGACCGATACGAAAATTTATAAAAACGATCTATCCAATCACAAATATGGGTTGACCTTAGATTATTATGGTGTCATTGGACAACAAGGTAACACATCAAACCCTAGCGACAACCGCTGGTTGGGTAATAATTGGAGCCCATCTAATGCTGCAACAGGTAACTTCAAAACTTTTTGTACGAATTCTTCTTTTGCTTTATTATCTCCACTTTATGTCCGCTCCAGTTCAAATGTATTCAATCCAAATGATTCGTATACTTTTAATTCATCTATTTCTTCATTTTTTTCAACTACATCAAATCCCCAAACCTTATTCCCGCTGAATTACGCGTCTGCTTACACCAATTGTCCGAACTTTACAGTTTCATTTATTGACCCCATCAGCTATAATGTAGAACTAAATTCAACCTATACCCACCTCTGGAAAAACTTAGTAAACAAAGTAGTTGATTTAGATAGTTCATTCAATTTTTCAAATGACGACAACATCAAAATTTACGAAACGTATCAATTATTAGACGAACATCCAAATTTAATCGACAGCAGCAATATCTTACGCGCTTTTTACATGGATTATTCGAGCACAACAAGCGGTAAAATTCAAAAAGTTAATCATTTGTACGAGAACGGGAATTTTAATCAAATGAGTTTGCAATTAGCAAATATAAATCCTAGTAATCTCGTTGAAGCAAACTTCAAGCGCTATTATCAAATTGTTTTTGCCTTTGAAAATGGCAATGCAACACCTCAAGATAGTTTCAACTTGCGAAGTATCGCTAATTCCTGTCCCGAAATTGAAGGTCCAGCTGTGTACCTTGCACGGAGTTTTTATAACCACCGCTTTGCTTCGAACATGTTGTTTGAAGGAAATTGTGAGGTGAATGCAAACAAGCAACTATTGTTACCAACTCCAAACACAACTAAACACTTGTCTGCTTATGTCTATCCGAACCCAAATTCAGGCTACATGAACATTCAACTTTCTGACAACAGTATTGAATCAATTATTGTAAATGTATTCAGTGTAGATGGCAAATTGGTGCATCATGGAGATTATATTTTGAACAATGGTAATTTTGTATTAGATTTGAAGTTGAACATTGGGAGTTATCACCTTGTTTTAGAACAGCTTACAACAAACGAAACAATTCATCAACAACTAATTATTCACGAATGAAACGGTATTTAATTTTCCTATTTGTTGGTTTCAGCCTTCATTGGCAGGTTGCTGCACAAGCCAACTTGGTTCCCAACCCTGGATTTGAAGACACTTTGTTTTGTCCGTTAATGACTCTGAATAATCCTACTGGAGGAGCTGCAATAAAAGACTGGTATTCTCCCAATACTCCTGCGGGTTTAGGGTTTTGGTACCATTACTTTAACTGTTTTTATACCATAACTCCAGGTTTGGAATATATTTATATGCCCCACAACGGCAATGGTGAAATAAGTTTAGCAATTGTTTCAATTGACACAAACAAAAGACAATATGCCCAATGCCAATTGGTAGATAGTATGCGGCACCATGAAACCTACTACGTTTCGTATTTTGTGAAAAGTTTTTTTCAAAGCAGCATGTGTGTTTCAAATGGTACTTCCATTCATTTCAGCGATACTGCTATTATTCGTAGTATTCCTTTTGCTGAATCAACGTATCAATTTTTCTCGCCTGGTTTTTTTGATCTCCCTGCAAGTGTCACCAGCTTTCAAGAAGAAATCATTTCAGACACCAATCTTTGGGTGAAAATTGAGGGGGTTTACGAAGCCCACGGTGGGGAACAGTTCATTACTTTGGGTAATTTCAAAAGAAATCACGAGACAAATTGTTTGTATCCAATTCCAACCTTAGTAGGTAAAAACAACCGTTATTTTTACGATGACATCACCGTGATGCACATTGATAGTTTGGAGAAGCCTTTGGTGGCGTATGCAGGTCCAGATACCACCATACACATTTTAGACAGTGTGTTTATTGGCCGTAAAATTTCAAACTTAAATTGCAATTGGTACGAACTCAACGGGCCGTTGATTGCTTCAAACACGAGCGGTATTGTTGTGCAACCATTGGTCAACACAACTTATGTGGTGGAACAAATTTTAGCAAATCAACTTACCTACGATACCGTCACAGTATTTGTAATTGGAGGAGTTGGTATTGCAGAAAACAGTGGGAATAATAGCGTAACAATCAGCCCAAACCCAAACAAAGGAACATTTCAACTACATGTACAACAATACGAGGAACAAATCACGGTTGCAATCAATGATGTAAACGGAACCAATGTTTACTCATCTACCTTGGCGCCAGAACAAGCAATAGTTCAATTGCCAGAAAATATCGCTGATGGCGTTTATTTTGTTCGGGTAAGTACAGCTGAAAACAGCCTCCCGATGGTAACGAAAATGATAGTGAATCGAGTTTATTAATTAGGAATCCAAGCCAATAATAACGATTTAAATACGAAAGGCTGAATATTCACATTCAGCCTTTTTTATTTTGTAAAAATAAATTTAGATCACTCCACTTCAACAACCGCAATAATTTCCGGTGCGATTTTTCGGACAGCTTCTTCTAGCCCTGCTTTAATGGTCATCATGCTCATAGTGCAGTCACTACAAGCTCCTAATAATCTAACTTGTGCAATTCCTTCATCTGTAATATCAACCAACTCCATGTCACCGCCATCAGCGTGCAGGTGTGGTCGTAATTCACTGATTGAAAAATTTATTTTTGCTGCTAAATCAACTTTATCTAGTGCCATCATCGTTTTTTTTAACTGCTTTCTTTGCTTTTAATGCATTGACTTCTGTCACAAAAGTAGTAACTAATTCATCAATAGCATTCGAAATAGGCGTATTTTCCTGAAAAACAGCTGGTCTACCAATATCTCCCGATTCACGCACACTTTGTACCAAGGGAATATGTCCTAAAAATGTTTCGTTTAATCCCGCTGCTAAATTCTTCACACCATCTCGACCAAAAATGTAGTATTTATTGTCTGGTAATTCGGCAGGAGTAAACCAAGCCATGTTTTCAACCAAACCAACTATTGGCACATTGATCGTGTCCAACTTAAACATATTGACTCCTTTGCGAGCATCTGCTAAGGCTACTTCTTGTGGTGTACTAACAATGACTACTCCATCCAACGGAACATTTTGTACCAACGACAAATGAATATCACCGGTTCCTGGAGGTAAATCGATCAACAAATAATCCAAATCGCCCCAATACGCATCGGTGAATAATTGTGTCATAGCTTTTGCAGCCATCGGCCCACGCCAAACAATTGCGTCGTCTTGACTCGAGAAAAATCCTATGGATAAAATTTTAATCCCATAACTCATTACTGGATTAATCATTGGCGTTCCTTCCACATCAATCATCGTTGGTCGTTCACCAACAACGTCAAACATGGTTGGCATACTTGGTCCGTAAATATCTGCATCTACGATTCCAACACGAAAACCAGCTTTCGCCAAGCCACCAGCTAAATTAGCCGTAACGGTTGACTTCCCTACTCCACCTTTTCCAGAAGCAATGGCAATAACGTTCTTAACTTCTGGTAATATTTTACGATGCTCCGATCTGATTTCAGTTGGCATCGGCTTCACTTGACATTGAATAGCGATATCCGCACCAAAGACACGTTTCAAGTTAAACTCAACTGCTTCTTGCATCCGCTTGCGTGCATGTAACGCAGGATTGGAAATAAAAACAACTAATTCAACGTTGTTGTCACTCACATTTAATGACTCAATAAAATCGAGTGAAACTAGGTCTTTTTTTAAATCTGGCTCAAGTATTGAACCCAATACTTCTAATACGGAATCTTTGGTCATCTCAATTATTAATTGGATTACAAAAATACGCTATTCGCTTGGGTTGGCAAGTAGATTTCAAGAAAAAAGTCCCTTCATTGCTGAAAGGACTTTTATTTCATTTTTTATGGTTTTGCCGGAGTAGTCGGCGGTGTAATTATTGGTTTTCTAATGGTATCTGTCGGAATGATCGGAGTGCGCGGTTTTGCAGGTGTTGGTTTTGGCTTACCGCCATCATTCGGACTAGTTTCGTCCGTGCCTCCTGCATAGTCTTTGATCGAAATCAAACATTCTTTCACCGTAACACCACCTTGATTCGTCGCTGTGATAACCAATGGGAAATTAATCGTGTTCGCTAAAACCGTTACAGTACATGTAAACGTTAAGGTATTGTTTGCGATTGTCGACGTAAACACAACTGGCGTGTTGTTGTATAGAATCGTTACTTGACTTGCATTTGCTACTCCTGAAACTGTTCCTGTTATAACTTGAGGACCTCTTGCTAATAGTGCAGGACAAGTTGTTGGTGATTTTAGCGTAATGACTGGTTTTTCAACTTGTGGTGCGCGGTACACAATTGTTTTGGTAATCGTTGTCGTGCCACAATTATTCGTTGCACTCAATTCTATCACATTTTGTCCGTTCACCAAGGTCAAATTGGTTTGATACGTTTGATTGCTCATTGTATACGTTCCTGCTGGCTGAACAACTCCATTCAAACGACACGTTACGGCAGTTGCAGCTTGAACAGCTGTTACAAGCGCACTGACTGAAATTGCAGCTTGATTGACTATTCCTGCACTTATCAAGGCCGTAGGCTGAAAAACCGTAATTGTTGGTTTTAAACATTCAACAACAGGCGCACGATAAATAATTGTAGACGTTGCCGATGCTGTTCCTGCAGTATTTGTTGCTGTTACAACAAACACATTGTTTCCTTCTAATAAGGTTGTATTCATGGAAACCGAATGCGTACCAGCATTGAATGACCAGGTATTTGCTGGCATTTGTTGACCATTTAATGAAACAGTCACTTGGTTCGCCGTTGTGACGTGTAAGACACTAGCAATCATATTATAAGTTGCAACGGAAACAAGTTGACCAGGCGCTTGTGGCTGAACGAAACTCACAACTGGCAATAATACTACTGGAGCAGGTTGATAAATCAACGTCGTTTGTTTACTGTCCGAACCATCGGCATTTGTTGCGGAAACTTGTAGCGTATTTGCTCCTTGGATCAATGTTAAATTTCCTGTTACTTGATGTGATGTTGGATTAAAAGTAAACGGAATATTCTGTCCGTTCAATTGCACCGTAATTTGATTTTGTTGCGTCACATTTAACACTGTGCTTTCAAATGCGTACGTTGCCGTTGTCACTTCTTTTGGATTGACAGCTGGATTGGTAATCGTCACCACTGGCGGCAGTTTCACCACAATAGGGCGGAAAATCAATGTCGTTTGTTTGCTGTCCGAACCATCGGCATTTGTTGCGGAAACTTGTAGCGTATTTGCTCCTTGGATCAATGTTAAATTTCCTGTTACTTGATGTGATGTTGGGTTAAAAGTAAACGGAATATTCTGTCCATTCAATTGCACCGTAATTTGATTTTGTTGCGTCACATTCAACACCGTACTTTCAAATGCGTACGTTGCCGATGTCACTTCTTTTGGATTGACAGCAGGATTGGTAATCGTCACCACTGGTGGGACTTTCACCACAACAGGGCGGAAAATCAATGTCGTTTGTTTGCTGTCCGAACCATCGGCATTTGTTGCGGAAACTTGTAGCGTATTTGCTCCTTGGATCAATGTTAAATTTCCTGTTACTTGATGTGATGTTGGGTTAAAA
>JAGOAZ010000001.1:0-41012 GCA_017983675.1 Fluviicola sp. | reverse complement strand
CAAATGCGTACGTTGCCGATGTCACTTCTTTTGGATTGACAGCAGGATTGGTAATCGTCACCACTGGTGGGACTTTCACCACAACAGGGCGGAAAATCAATGTCGTTTGTTTGCTGTCCGAACCATCTGCATTTGTTGCGGAAACCTGTAGCGTATTTGCTCCTTGAATCAACGTCAAATTTCCTGTTACTTGGTGTGATGTTGGATTAAAAGTAAACAGAATATTCTGTCCGTTCAATTGCACGGTGATTTGATTTTGTTGCGTCACATTCAACACCGTACTTTCAAATGCGTACATTGCCGTTGTCACTTCTTTTGGATTGACAGCTGGATTGGTAATCGTAACTACTGGTGGCACTTTCACCACAACAGGGCGGAAAATCAATGACGTTTGTTTGCTGTCCGAACCATCGGCATTTGTTGCGGAAACCTGAAGTGTATTTGCTCCTTGAATCAACGACAAATTTCCTGTGACTTGATGCGTTGTTGGATTAAAAGTAAACGGAATATTCTGTCCGTTCAATTGCACCGTAATTTGATTTTGTTGCGTCACATTCAACACTGTACTTTCAAATGCGTACGTTGCCGATGTCACTTCTTTTGGATTGACAGCTGGATTGGTAATCGTAACTACTGGCGGCAGTTTCACCACAACAGGAGGTGTTGGTGTTTCTGGTAAACGTTCGTAAATAATGGTTACCGATTCTTGATCCGTTCCAACTTGATTTGTTCCAGTAGTAGTAAACACATTCGCACCAAGTTGCAGTGTTACATTGGCAGAAGCCGTTCCTGTATTTCTATTCCAATTAAAATAAATCGGTTTGCCGTTTTGTGTAATTTGCACTTGTTGTTGTTCCAACACATTTGCTACCGAAACAACCAATTGATATGTAGGAACGTTTACAGTCGATTGCTCACTCATTGGATTGCGGTAACTAACAATTGGCGGATATTTAACCGTTGGAGTTGTTTGGTCGACCAATTCAGGTTTTCTTTCAGGCTCTTCTATTTCATGAGCACGTAACTGAAAAGTCATGTAGAAACTCGTATAGTGGTACCAATCATTGGCGTATTTTCCAGTTGGAGAAATATAACCATCAAAATTATCGGCACGGGTAAACGTTGTTTTGTGTTCGATACCCATGGAGAAACGTTTTCCAAATTGGTATCCTAATCCAACGCCTAAACTTGGCATCCAATTGCGTGCAAATTCGTGAGCAGGATCGTTAATCAAATTTGTTTCGTAATCAGGTAATACCCCAAACACATCCGTAATTGATTCTTTGGAAATATCATTCGTAGCTACTAATTGATCGTATTGAATCAAATTCCCATCCGAACCAAGCAAATTACCAGTTGCTTTGTACCAACTGTAACCAATCCCTCCAAATACGTAAGGATCCCAACCTGTTCGAGCACGCAAATTATTCGCGTGTATGACCAATTCCAAACTCAATTCGTGTACACGCGTTTTGTGATTTAGCACGGAATATCCCAATGTGCTGCTGTAATCAGTTCCGGGAAGGTTATACGGATAAATACCTGAAATATCTGTCGTGTCGTAATTTTGACCGAACCACTCGCCCGTTAAATAACGTCCACGAATATCAAAGCTCAATTTTCGACCATAGTTGTAATTGAATGCTTTTCCGATTGTTAATCCAAAACCCCAATCATTTTTCTTGGCAACATCCGCTTTGGACCAAGTTGATCCAACATTTAATCCCCAAAACCAACGTGAATCGGTATCATAATCTAATTTTTGTTGTGCAATTGCTTGAATACTTAGCAAAAGGACAATGAATAAGCGCGTAAAATTTTTCATAATTTCCAATTTTCTGTTTTATTAGCCATGACCGTGCCAAAAAATAGAGTAGTCAATTCAAGTTTTAAAAAAACAGTGCGTGAATCTACAAAAAAAGCATGTATTTTTAGTAGATTTACAGAAAATACTAGGTAAACCAATGAGGCCATCCCGTTTTGTTAAACTTTTGTTAATCTGTTTTTTAACTGCTTTCGTAGGTTTTTCACAACCACTTAATGATGGCTGTGGCAACGCTATAACCCTATGTCCAAACGTCAGTACTGCAGGAACAAATTACCTTGCTACGGCAACTGTTTGTCCTGATTGTGACGATGACTTTAACTTTTGTTTTGCTGGAACGAATTCGGTTTGGTACAAATTTACCACGAATGCAAATGGCGGAACAGCTGTGTTGTCTTTATCATCCCTCCTATTCAATACCCAAGTCAATCGGGGTAATCAATTGCAAGCTGCAATCATTGAAGCACTTGCTCCTTGTGATGCTTCTACTTTTACGCTCGTTTCAAATTGTGTCAACAATGCAACAACCAATTTTCAATTAACCGCAACTAGCTTATTACCCAACACAACTTATTACATTGTAGTAAACGGTGCAAAAAACAACAATGCCCCATTATCTGCGGAAGCAACATTCAATTTAATGCTCAGTGGAAATGCTGTGGATCGGCTTCCCATTTCGCTTACAATTGCCGGACCAACAACCAACATTTGTCCCAGTACACCAACAACCTACGTCACTTATATCTCAAATTGTCAAGACACTAGCTTATTTTCCTGGTCCATCAATGACACCGTGGTAGCAACAACATTGAGTCCATTTTGGACAAGTAGTTCATTGCAAAATGGCGATATTTTGTCAGTAAGTTGCTCGTGTTTTGAAGTCTGTACAGAAAATTATACGTTTACATTAGACACACTTCAAGTTGACTCATTATGGGTCGATGCTGGACCCGATCAAACAGTTGAAGCAGGAACAGCCGTTCAATTATATGGCCAATCGAATGGCACAAGTTTTCAATGGCAACCTTCGTTTTTAGTCAGTAATCCAACAACATTAGTACCTTTCGTTGTTCCCAATACAACGACAACTTATTTCTTGACTGCAAGTCAAAATAGCTGTACGTTGGTCGATGAAGTGACCGTTTTCATTATTGACAACATCACTATTCCTGGTAGCTTTTCACCAAACAATGATGGTGCAAATGACACTTGGATCATTGAAGGAATAGCAGATTTTCCAAATACCCAAGTACTTATTTACAATCGTTGGGGACAAGTTGTTGCTGATATTACTGGATACAATGATTTCAAAGCTTGGGACGGAACAAACCAAGGAAAACAAGTAAGTGATGGCGTTTATTTTTATGTGATCGATTTTAATGACCCCTCGAAAAAAGAAAAATTAAAAGGAAATGTAACTCTTATTCGATGAAAAAAATCATTGGCATATTGCTCCTTTTTCCTGTTTTTTCATTTGGACAGCAAGTGCCTCACATTAGTCAGTGGTCACAACATCATTACGCAATAAATCCAGCGCATACAGGTATCAAAACGTGTATGGAAGTGCAAAGCACCATTCGTGGACAATGGTTGAATATCGCTGGTGCTCCGACAACTGGATTTTTAACAATCAGTGCGCCGTTAAAAGCAAAACGAAAAAAAGTATTGAGTGCGCGACATGGTTTAGGCGGATTAATTTCAACCGATCAAATTGGACCATTTCAACAATTCAACTTCCAATTGTCCTATGCAGGACATTTTAATTTTACTGTGGAAAACAGATTATCACTTGGATTAGCTGTTGGTGCAAGTCAACTTTCATTTGATTTAGCTAAAGCAAAACCACTGACGATCGACCCTGTAATTAATGGCAGTAATAGTCAACTTTTGCCTTCCGCAACCTTTGGTGCGTGGTGGAATGGAAAAAACTATTATGTTGGTTTGAGTTTGTATCAATTGATCAAACAAAATTGGCGTTTAATTGGAACGAATGCACAATCTTCTATGCACGGAATGATCAATGCTGGTGCACGCGCACGCATGAGTGAATCGGTATCGTTTTTACCTGGCATGTACGTTGGATTTACAAAAAGCGCTCCCCTTGATTTTCAATTACAAGCATTGATTGATTATAAAAACCGCTTCACTTTTGGATTAGGATACCGCAATACTGACGCAGTTATTGGCTTTTTTGGAATTCGATTCGAAGAGAAATGGCGCCTCATTTACTCCTATGATTTTGTCCTTTCGTCCCTTCGACAAGGACTTGCAAACACGAATGAATTGACCTTGAGTTACAGCCCTTGTCGCAGTATCAATAATGTCAAACAACTTTGCCCATTATTTGAATAATTGAGGTCAAATCTTCGAAATAAAAAAACAGCTGTTTATAAGTATTCCATTTCTTCATTTTATCAAGCTCCTTTGTACCGAAATTTGGATGTTAAACAAATCGAGCATATGAAAAAATTACGCTATATTCTTCCGTTCATTGTAGTATTGACGGCTTGTGTCCCTGCAAAAAAGTACAACGACTTAGTCGAACGAGAAAAAATTTGTAGTGAAGAGCTAGCAAAATACAAGTTAAGTGCGAATGACAATGAAAACAAAGCGAAAGATCTAGGCAGTCAAGTTGACCGCATGAAAAAAGAAATTGTCTTATTAAAGAAAGACACTTTGCAAATGGGTGCTGATTTTCGTTTTCTACAAGCGCAATATGATTTAATGTCGAATCAAAACGAAGCCAACGAAAAGAAAATTGAACAAATGCGCATCAATGGTGCAAAAGAAACAGCAAATTACCAAGCGGATATAGAAGCGAAAAATGAAGAATTATTGCGTAAGGAAACCGTTTTAAATACGTTAGAAAACGAATTAATTAACAAACAAAAATTATTAGCTGAACGAGAAGCGCGCGTTAATGAGTTGGAAGAAATGATCCAACGCAAGGACGAAGCGATGAAGTTGTTAAAAACAAAAGTAGCGTTAGCATTAAAAGGTTTTGAAAACAAAGGATTAACTGTCGTAGAAAAAAACGGGAAAATCTATGTGAGCTTGGAAGCTAAATTATTATTTCAATCTGGAAGCACGAAAGTTGAAGATGGCGGAAAAGTTGCATTGATCGATTTAGCGAAAGTATTAGAATCAGAAAAAGACTTAGAAATCATTGTTGAGGGTCACACCGATTCAGACAGACTGGTTAGTCCAAGTCATCCGAAAAGTAACTGGGAATTAAGTGTGTTGCGCGCAACTTCCGTTGTTGAAATCATGACAGCGAACAGTGCAATGAATCCCGCGCAACTTATGGCAGCTGGAAGAAGTGAGTTTCACCCACTCGACCCATCTGACAAAGCGAAAAATAGAAGAATTGAAATCATCATTTCTCCTAATTTGAACGAATTATTCCAATTAATCGGTCAATAAAAATGTTGAACACTCTTGTTATTGGAGCAAGTATCAATCCTGAGCGCTATTCATTCAAAGCAATCACAATGCTCCGTGCGCATAACCAATCGGTTCTCGCATTCGGACCAAAGGTTGGAATAGTGAGTGATATTCCAATTACTAACGAATGGAATAGTCAGTGGAAAGTTGATACCGTTACGTTGTATTTGAATCCACAACGACAAGAGGCGTATTATGATAAAATTATCGCCCTTCAACCACGACGCGTGATATTTAATCCCGGTACAGAAAACAAGGTCTTTAGTGAGCAATTAAGTGCACATGGTATTATTTCAGAAATAGCATGCACGCTGGTCTTACTTTCCATCGGAAATTATTAAGCATAAAAAAAGGCAGTCTCTAATGAAACTGCCTTTCGCTAATTTATTTGTTTGCTTACAAAATCAACATCGCATCACCGTACGAGTAAAACTTGTATTTTTCTTTAATCGCTGTGTGGTAGGCCTCAATCATTAAATCGTGTCCACAAAAAGCAGAAATCATCATTAATAATGTTGACAATGGCGTGTGGAAGTTCGTGATCATACAATCAGCAATACTGAAATCATAAGGAGGGAAAATAAATTTATTTGTCCAACCATCAAAAGGTTTCAATAGTCCATCTGTAGAAACAGATGTTTCAATTGCACGCATCGATGTAGTTCCAACAGCACAAACTTTACGTTTGTTTCTTTTAGCATCGTTAACAATATCAACAGCTTTTTGATTGATGATTACTTGCTCCGAATCCATTTTGTGTTTCGTCAAGTCCTCTACTTCCACTGGACGGAATGTTCCCAAACCAATGTGCAACGTAACTTCTGCAAAATTAACCCCTTTCAATTCCAAACGTTTTAGTAATTCACGAGAGAAATGTAAGCCTGCTGTTGGTGCAGCAACTGCCCCTTCTTCCTTAGCGTAAATTGTTTGGTAACGATCTTCATCCGAATCTTCAACAGGACGATTGATGTATTTTGGAAGCGGCGTTTCGCCTAGTTCTGTGATTTTCGCTTTGAATTCCTCGTATGGTCCATCAAACAAAAAACGCAAAGTTCTTCCTCTCGATGTTGTATTATCAATAACTTCGGCTACCAATGAATCATCATCGCCGAAATATAATTTGTTACCAATACGAATTTTACGAGCAGGATCTACTAATACATCCCACAATAAACTTTCACGGTTCAATTCGCGTAATAAAAACACTTCGATTTTTGCACCTGTTTTTTCTTTGTTCCCATACATTCTAGCAGGAAAAACACGTGTATTATTCGTAATCATCACATCGCCTTCAGAAAAATATTCAATAATATCTTTGAACAAACGGTGTTCGATTTTTCCCGTTTCACGGTGGATAACCATTAAACGCGCTTCGTCACGATTATTACTTGGGTATTCAGCAATCAGTTCCTCTGGAAGATCAAAACTGAATTCAGAAAGCTTCATTTTATTCATCTATACAAGAATTTTAAACTTTTTCTCTTTTCAATTATAAAAAAGAGTGCAAAGTTAAGTAAAATTAGGAGTAATTACAACGATTCATTTTGGAAGAATGAGATCCAATCTTCAACTGATTTTGAATCAGCTATCGAAAACGAACCCGAACGTGTTCTTCTCAAGGCAATTAAGCTTGCACCACTCTCACATTTTTGACCAAAATCATGTGCAATAGAGCGTATATAAGTGCCTTTTGAGCAACTTATTTCAAAATCTATTTCAGGAAAACGTTGCGCATCAATAGTGAACGAATGTATTTCAATTTCATTCGATTTCATTACAACTTCTTTCCCTGCACGTGCTAAATCATACGCGCGTTTTCCATCAATTTGCTTGGCAGAAAAAATGGGTGGTACCTGTTGTTGTTTCCCTAAAAACGACATGCGAACTTGTTCCAGTAAGACCTCATCGATATGAGTTGTTGGGAATTCTTGATTGTATTCAGTTTCTAAATCAAATGAAGGAGTTGTTTTTCCCAACAAAAAAGTACCTGTGTACGTTTTGGAATCAGCAATAAATCCCTCGATATTTTTGGTGTGTTTCCCAATACATATCACCAACAATCCTGTCGCTAAAGGATCAAGTGTTCCAGCGTGTCCTACTTTCAACTTTTTCACTCCGAGTCGTTGACGCAAATGCCAACGTAATTTATTGACAACATCAAATGACGTCCACCCGAGTGGTTTGTCGACTAAAATGGTGCTCCCTTGAGCAAAATCTGTCAACATAGAATTAAATTATGTGTAGTTGATATCCTGATCCCAATAAAATCAAAATGATTAATCCAACGATAATGCGGTACCAACCGAACATTTTAAAACCGTATTTATTCAGATAACCGATGAATCCTTTGATTGCTAATAGTGCAACGATAAAAGCCACAACATTTCCAATAATCAATAAATTAATTTGATTATCTGTAAATGCTGCATGGTCTTCAAAATAATCGAGCGTTTTCTTTAATGTGGCGCCCAACATAGTCGGTAAAGCTAAAAAGAACGAGAATTCAGCTGCCCATTTGCGACTCATTTTTTGGGTCATTCCACCTACGATTGTTGCTCCAGAACGCGATACTCCAGGAATCATTGCTAAGCATTGAAATAACCCGACTTTTAGCGCTGTAAAGTAACTCATCTCTTCATCAGATTCAATGCGTGGATGTTTAAACCATTTGTCGACAAACAACAATAAAATACCACCTAACAACAACGACGAAGCAACAACTGCTGGACTTTCCATTAGTTCATCAATCGTATCAGAAAAAATCAATCCCATAACTGCGGCAGGAATAAAAGCCACAATTAATTTCAAATAAAAATTAATCGACTGAAAAAACCGTTTGAAGTAAAGCACGAATACAGCCAAGATTGCGCCCAATTGAATGACAATGGTGAATAATTTGGTGAAATCGTCTCCTTCTATGCCCATGATTGCAGAGCCAATAATCATGTGTCCTGTTGAAGAAACAGGTAAAAACTCAGTAAGGCCCTCAATGAGCGCCAAAATGATTGCTTGTAATGTATTCATGGAAAATTAATCTTCTTTTGTAGTTGATTTTGGTTTGCGCATGATGCCGAAAAGAATAACGCCAAATCCTGCAACAATTAAAATCGGAGCAATAGTGATGCGAACAGTTGAAAACAATTCCGTTTCATTGAATTCATTTGGATTGTTTGCGCCTCCACCAATCATTAATAAATAACCCAACACATTGATTGCTAATCCGATTAGAATGAATCGAAGGTTTTCTTTTTTAACAGGGAAATCAAAATTGCTCATATACCGTAAGAATAAGGTGCTAAATTAATATAAATCGTCTAATTTCAAACGCAAGTATTTGTTCAATGCAAACCAAGTTGAAATGAATGTCAACAACGAACCAAGCACTATCAAGCTTGAAAATATAAACACAAACGATAATAAATCTAGATTTATTTCAATAATTGCCAAAATATTGTTGAGCGCAAAGAATACTGTCATCAAAAAAGCCATTCCAATTAAACCGGCAACAACTCCTTGTAATAATGCTTGTGCTAAAAATGGGCGGCGAATAAAAAAGCTTGTCGCACCAACCAATTGCATTGTTTTAATCGTGAAACGCTTCGCATACAGCGACATGCGAATGGTGTTGTTAATCATTGCAATTGCGACTATAATTAACAAACCGGCAACTAATAACGTCAACAAAGCAATTTGTTTGAATCCCAAATTCACATCTTCTACAGCTGATAAATCATAATTCACTTCCGCAATGCTTTCAGGATAAGCTTTCAAAATACGTTGCTTAATTGTTGCCATTCCTTTTTTTGTCGCAAAATCACTCGTGGGACGAAAATTAATTGTAGATGGCAACGGATTTTCACCGTCGAAAACCGCTAATATTTCTTTTGAATTTTCATCCGACCCCTTGAATTCCTCTATCGCACGTTCTGGCGAAATGAAAACAACTTCAGAAAAACAATCCCAAGATTTTAATTCTTGTTCAACTTGTTTGATATCTGCAGTATTATTAGAAGCTGTAAAAAAAAAATCTCCTTGCAAATTCTCTTTTGCTTGGCGTTGAATGGAATCCAAACTCATCACACCAGTGAGTACGATTCCAATTAAAAAAAGGACAAGCGAAATACCAATTACGGTGGAAACGTAACTCGTTCTTAATCCTTTTTTATTCGTTTGTTGTGTTGTATCAGTCATTGCTACGAAAATAGTAATTTTTAGGTAATTACGAACTTATACAGTTGCAAAATGGCAAACACAGTGTTGTTCAAAAAGTTTTTTTAGCAATATTGTTACCATGGTAACTATTTTTTCTTAGTTTTGTTCCAAGCAAAATAATTAACTATGAAAAAAACAATTTTATACGCAGCATCACTTGCATTTTTAGCGATTGGAATGACTGCATGTGGTTCAGCAACTGAAGAAGCTGTTACTTACGAATTAGACGCAACAACTTCTACGCTTGAGTGGAAAGGTGATTACGCAGACGGATCTCACAGTCACAACGGAACAGTTGCAATTGCAGACGGATCATTGTCATTTACAGGTGAAACATTTGAAAAAGGAAGTTTCACAGTGGATTTAGCAACTATTAAAAGTGAGTTAACTCCTGAAACAGGTGCAAACGATTTGATCGGACATTTGAGTTCTCCTGATTTCTTTAACAGTGCTGCATTCCCTAAAGTTGCTGTTACAATTAATAAGGTAAGTGCTACTGAAATAGATGCAACATTGGCTATTGCTGGTAAAAAATTAGCTGCAAAAATCCCTGTTAAAACAACAAAAACAGCTGATGCTTATAGTGCTAAAGGTGATTTCACAGTTGATTTTTCTTCGTTAAACTTAAACGGTTTCAAAGCTGATTTAGCGAAAGAAAAAGAAACAGGAAAAAAAGACCAATATGTAAAACCAGTAATTGGTTTCAAATTGAACTTACAATTGAAAGCTGCTAAGAAATAAGCAACTTATCATTATTCTTAAAAGATGCCGTTTGTTTCAAGCGGCATTTTTTTTGTGGTTGAATTAATCAGGAAATGTAATATGAAGCATTTGAAACAACGTGCTATTTCGTATTTTTGCCTAAAATATTTTGTTCATGTACGTATTTAAATTTGGTGGCGCTTCTGTAAAAGACGCTTCAGCAGTTCGCAATGTGTCGCACATACTTTCACTTTTCCCAAACGACTCTTTGGTTGTTGTCATTTCAGCAATGGGGAAAACAACCAATGCTTTTGAAGAAATCGCTTCAGCATTAGTTGCGAAAAACGAATCAAAATACATGGAATTGGTGGAAGAACGCTTTCAATTCCATTTGCAAATCATGAATGAGTTATTTCCTGAACCTCATTATTACATTCACCAACAAATCGAGGATTTATTCACAGGATTAAAAGCGCGATTTCATCAGCCAGTTTCTGAAAATGCACGCTTTGAATACGATCAAATTGTTTCACTAGGCGAAGTGATTTCAACCATGATTGTCGAAGCATATCTCAAAGAAGAAGGTCATGCAACTATTTGGATGGATGCACGTAAACTCATTAGAACGAATCACGAATACAAAGAAGGTGAAGTTGATTGGACGAAAACAACATCTTTGATTCAAGAGCGACTACTTCCTGAATTTAATCGCAAACGAATTGCTATCACACAAGGATTTATTGGTCACACAAGTGAAGGTTTCACAACGACCCTTGGACGAGAAGGTTCCGATTATACCGCTGGTATTATTGCCTATTGCACCAATGCAAAAGGTGTTTACATCTGGAAAGATGTTCCTGGAATGTTAAATGCCGATCCGAAGTGGTTTGATGATACGATTAAATTGGATAAAATTTCCTTTAAAGAAGCCATTGAACTTGCTTATTATGGTGCTTCGGTTATTCATCCAAAAACAATAAAACCACTTCAGAACAAAGGGATCCCGTTATATGTCAAGTCGTTTATCCATCCAAATGAACCAGGCACAGTGATTCAAGAATCGAGTGATTTTGACCACCTTGTACCATCCTTTATTTTCAAATTAGATCAAGTGCTCATGTCCTTCACACCAAAAGACTTTTCATTTATCGCTGAAGAAAATTTGGGTGAAATCTTTCAACAGTTGGCATTTTTTGGCGTCAAAATCAATTTAATGCAAAATTCAGCATTGAGTTTTTCGATTCTATTTGATCGATCAAAATCTGATCCAGCGCGTTTGTTAGAGAAATTCAAAGACCAATACAACATTAAATACAACGAAGCCTTAGAATTGGTTACAATCAGACATTACGATGCAGCGACAATTGCGCGTGTTTCAACAAACAAAACAATATTGGTTGAACAACGAACACGTCACACCATTCGCATGGTTATGAAAAGTAACAAGTAGTGAATGATTAACTTGGTTGTTTGGTAATTTCAGTGATTGACTGAATAGATTTCACCATTAAGTCGCTGATTTGTTTGTCGTAACCATCTGCCCTACTTTCAAAGACGTAATTTATACCTTCGATTTGTTTTTGTGCATAAACGTGGTAGCTTACATGCTTGGTTCCTACTGAAACACCTTTGTTCTTTTCCGCTTTGGCATTGAGTGTTTTTTTGTAGTAAATGAAATTTGGTTCGTCTTTGATATAATCTATTGTAAAGAAGTTCAAGTCTTTTAGACGTTTCTTTTCATCGGCAACTTTCGTCAATCGATTTCCCCAATCATTAATTAGAAGGGTAAAATTTGGTCCAACGTTAATTTCCCATTTGAAATCACCATCAAAATGAATGACATTTGGCGTTGTTGAAGCACCAATATTCGCAGTTTCGTCCGGTAACATAATCATCATTGGAATATCGTGTGAAGACATGTTAAACCCTTCAAACTCATACAAATCAATTGCTGTGGTAGTTTCTTCCCCTTGCTTGTCCGAACAAGCTACGACACCAAAAAATAAGGCTAGAACTAAAAGTACACTGAATATATTTGACATAACTAACGAATAATTTCCCTTTGTATGATAGTAGTATTTTGTCAACAAATATAACTTTTTTATGAATGAAACCTCAATATAGTTGACTTTTTCAGTAAAATTGCAACCCAATACGAACAAAATGAAAACTATATTGTTTGTACTTTAATCATGGCAACTTACAAAATTAAGGACATTGAAATACTAACGGGAATCAAAGCGCATACTATTCGTATTTGGGAAAAACGCTATGGAATTTTACAACCCGATAGAACATCAACTAAAATTAGAACCTATTCAGATACCGAATTGGTTTTGTTGCTCAATATCTCTTTATTAAATAAGCACGGCGTAAAGATCTCACACATCGCCAAAATGAGTCAGTTAGAAATAACAGAGGAAGCAAAAAAACTCAACGAAGTTTCCATTGAAAACACATCTATTGATCAATTCATCGTTGCGCTAATCGATATGAACGAACAACTGTTTCGTAATATATTGAATGAATTAGTTGAAAAGCACGGAATGGTTGCAACCTATCAGTTTCATGTCATACCATTTTTAGAACGTATTGGTGTGATGTGGCTTTCTGGTACAATTAACACTGCTCAGGAACATTTCATGTCCAACCTGATTCGTCAAAAAATCATCTTTGAAACAGAATTATTGCCAACACCTGAAAACGATGCTGAAAAGGTAATTTTATTTCTTCCAGAACATGAATGGCATGAATTATCAATTCTGCTTTATCACTTCTTCCTTCGATCTAAAGGAATTTATACCGTTTACCTTGGTCAATCACTTCCATATGATTCACTAATTGAATGTGTAAATTACATCAAGCCAACAAAAATTGTTACTTCATGGCTTACTGCTGTCGATGAGCAATATATTGTTAACTATTTTAATCGTTTAACAAATGAAACGACCGCGCAAGTTTATTGTGGCGGGTATCAAATACTCCAGTTCAAAGAAAGTATCCCAACTAAAGCAGTTGTTTTCCACAACATGAGTGAATTAGCTCAAATGATTAAAATCTGATTATCAGATAATTAACATATTTTTCCAGCTTGTTTATAAGTTTTAACATTTATTTTATTCTTTTCATTAGGATTTTGTTTAATCTTTTTGTTATTTTGTTGAACAGAAAGTGTTTAATCTTTTTGGTTATTTATTAAACAAAAACAACATCTTATGTCAACATTAGAATTTAATGATACGCTTATCGGCTTAGAGAGCTACATGAAATCATTTGCTATGACGTTCACTAGAAACGAAGAAGATGCAAAAGATTTAACACAAGAAACGATGCTGAAAGCAATTCATTATCGTAATTACTACACCCCACAAACAAATTTCAAGGCGTGGGTTTTCACCATTATGCGCAACATTTTCATCAATCAATACCGCAGAAAGGTGAAATCGGGAACAATCTTTGACAATTCAAAAGATTTGTTCATGCTTTCTAATGCTACTACAGGTGAAAGTACAACAAGTAATTACATGACAAGTCTTGAATTGAACAAGCAGATTAACAAATTATCAGACGAATACAAAAAACCGTTTGAAATGCACCACGAAGGCTATAAATACAAAGAAATTGCAGATCAATTAGATATTCCAATTGGAACAGTGAAGAGTCGTATTTTCATTGCGCGCAAGAAATTAATGGATTTATTGCCTGATTATTCGTATTTTTCCAACTAAATGAAGAAAATAGTTATCTTAGGTTCAGGCATTTCCAGCCTGACGTGTGCATCTTTTCTTGCAAAAGAAGGACATGAAGTTCACATTTTAGAAAAAAATGAGACAATTGGAGGTCGCGCACGCCAGTTTACAACTCCCGAAGGTTTCGTGTTTGATATGGGACCAAGTTGGTATTGGATGCCTGAAGTCTTTGAGAATTTCTATCAAAAATTTGGTCACACTACCAGTGATTTTTACGAATTAAAACGCATTGACCCATCTTATCAAATTATTTGGGAAGACGGAACAAAAGATCATATTCCTGCTTCGATGGAGGAATTAGAAGCTTGGTTTGAAAAACACGAACCTGGTTCCTCAAAAGCATTACGTACATTTTTAGCAGATGCACAATACAAGTACAAAGTTGGCATGCAGGATTTAGTCTACAAACCTAGCTTGTCCATTTTTGAATTTGTCGACAAACGCGTGATGGGTGGACTTTTTAAAATGCACTTGTTTTCTTCGTTTTCAACTTTCATCAGAAAACACTTTACACATCCCAAAATATTATCGTTACTCGAGTTTCCTATTCTTTTTCTTGGAGCAACACCGCAAGAAACTCCTGCATTATATTCGTTAATGAATTACGCAGATTTAAAATTAGGCACTTGGTATCCGATGGGTGGCATGTTTGAGTTTGTAAAAGCATTCGAACAAATCGCAAAAGAACAAGGGGTTATTTTTCACACAGGAAGTGAAGTGACCAATTTTACAATTGAAGACAAATTAGTCATAGATGTGACTACTCCTTCTGGTAAATTTACAGCCGATTACATTGTTTCAGGTGCAGATTACAGACATACAGAAAAATTATTATCATCAAATGCGAACTACGACGAGAAATATTGGGAATCGCGCACAATGGCTCCTTCATCCTTGTTGTATTATGTTGGAGTAAACAAAACTGTTTCTGGCTTGTTGCATCACAATTTGTTTTTTGACAAACCTTTTGCTGCTCATGCGCACGAAATTTATACCGATCCACAATGGCCATCTGACCCGTTATTCTATGTTAGTTGTCCGTCAAAAACAGATAAATCTGTTGCTCCCGAAGGTCACGAGAATTTATTTTTCCTAATTCCTCTGGCACCTGATTTGAACGATTCAGAAGAATTGCGTGAAAAGTATTTCAACCAAATGGTAGAACGAATTGAGCAACATACTGGCTGTTCATTCAAAGACAACATCATTTACAAAAAAAGCTATTGCATCGACGATTTCAAAAAAGATTACCATGCTTTTAAAGGGAATGCTTATGGTTTAGCAAATACGCTGAAACAAACTGCAATCTTTAAACCAAAAATGAAAAACAAAAAAATCGCTAACCTATTTTATACTGGTCAGTTAACGGTTCCAGGTCCGGGTGTACCGCCTTCTATTGTTTCTGGAGAAATTGTTGCGAAAGAATTATTAAAAACTATTGCGAAATAGAACTAACAAATACTCATTATTATGAAACAACTTTTTGACACTGTAAGCCATGAAATGAGTGCTTTGACGACAAAACGATACAGTACTTCATTCTCACTTGGAATTAGCTTCCTTGCTAAAGACCTTCACAAACCGATTTATGCTGTTTACGGGTTCGTTCGTTTTGCGGATGAAATAGTCGATAGCTTTCACGATTTTAATA
Source organism: Fluviicola sp. (assembly GCA_017983675.1). Taxonomy (GTDB): domain Bacteria; phylum Bacteroidota; class Bacteroidia; order Flavobacteriales_D; family Crocinitomicaceae; genus Fluviicola. Next base: position 25,429 of record JAGOAZ010000001.1, on the reverse strand, counting down.
AATCCGAATTATTAGCCGATTTTACGCGCCAAACATACGAAGCAATTGAAAAAGGTATTTCATTAAACCCGATTTTAAATAGTTTTCAATGGGCGGTGAATAAATACCAAATTCCGCTCGATTTGATTCAAACTTTTTTGAACTCGATGGAAATGGATCTAGACAAACAAGCTTACGATCATTCAAAATACCAAACATACATATTGGGTTCTGCAGAAGTAGTTGGCTTAATGTGCTTGAAAATTTTTGTTCGAGGGGACGAAAGTGAATACGAACGATTGAAAGCACCGGCTATGAAATTAGGAGCTGCGTTTCAAAAAATCAATTTCTTGCGCGATTTGCGTGCTGACTTCCACGAATTAGGGCGCACTTATTTTCCCGGAGTTGATTTGGCACAATTTAATTCAACTATCAAAAAAGAAATAGAAATAGAAATAGACCGCGATTTCCACGAAGGATATTTAGGGATTAAACAATTACCGAAAGACGCTCGTTTTGGTGTCTACATGGCATACATCTATTACTATAAATTGTTCAAGAAAATACAAAATACTGCTGCGGAGACGATTTTAAATGAACGTATTCGTATTCCAGACAACAAAAAATACCGTTTGTTTTTAACGTCTTATTTACGCCACAATTTAAATTTACTGTAATTGGAACAAGTTGTTTTAGTAAATGAACAAGATAAACAAATTGGTACTGCTGAAAAACTAGCAGCTCATCAACAAAATTTGTTACACCGTGCTTTCTCCATTTTCATTCACAATGGTAAAGGGGAAGTTTTACTGCAAAAAAGAGCACTTTCAAAATATCATTCCGGTGGTTTATGGACAAACACTTGTTGTTCTCATCCGCGACCTGAAGAAGAAATTATCGCTGCAGGAAAACGCCGTTTGCAAGAAGAAATGGGCTTTTCAACCGATTTAGAAGCGCTTTTTTACTTCGTTTACCAAGCTGATTTGGATAATAATTTATCGGAACACGAACTCGATCATGTATTAGTTGGTGAATTTCACGGAGTTGTCACGCCAAACCCATTAGAAGCAACAGCAATAAAATGGATGAGTTTAGCTGATTTAATAATTGATATCAGCGCAAACCCAAACAATTACACCATTTGGTTACAATTAATTATTTCCCAATATTCAAGCAAACTTATTCAAGCAATTCAACCATGAAAATAATTCGAATAGAGCACTTTAACGCAGCGCACAGACTCAACAATCCTGCTTGGTCAGCTGAAAAAAACGAATTAGTTTTTGGGAAATGTAATAATGCTAACTACCACGGTCATAATTACCAATTGGAAGTTCATTTATCAGGTCCAGTAGATCCTGAAACAGGATACGTAATGGACATGAAAATCCTAAGTGATTTGATCAAAGATGAAATTATCGAACGCTTCGATCACAGAAACTTAAACCTTGATTGTCCCGAATTTGAAGGAATCAATCCTTCAGCTGAAAACATTGCAAAAATTTGTTGGGATTTGTTACGTGTTAAAATTTCCACTTCGTTGCAACTGACAATTCGCTTGTGGGAAACGCCAAGAAATGGTGTAGAATATAGTGGGGAATAAATTTATCAATGAATTCTAAATGAACAATTAGAATCTTCTAAAACTTTCTTAATTTTGTTATTCAACTAAGGATATGCGAACGTTATCAGCTATTGGATTTGTAATTAGTATAATCGGCTTATTATTAGCCTTTTACAATCAATTTGGAGTTGTTCCTTTTTTGAATGACTTGATTAGCAATGCTGATTACAAAGCAACCGAATTAAACATTGCATTGCGCCAAGATTATGAAAACAGACTGAATTTAATCAGTATTCTTTGTGTGATTATCGGTGTGTTTTCCGTTCTTTTCTGTTCCTTCATTTACTTGAAAAAAAACACGAGAATGACAATGATTGGAACATTAGTTGGCTTCATTGTGACCGTTCTAGGAGTCATCCATTTGTTTTAATAAACATTTCTTCCGCTTTGTTGTTTCATGTATGTGTGTTTCATTGGCACACGTTTTAAGTTATTCAACTATGGAAAAAGCACTTTTTTGGCACCGCCGCGATTTGAGAATTCCTGATAATGCTGGTTTATTTAAAGCGTTATCTTCAGGTTTCGCTGTACAAGCAATTTTCATTTTTGACGAAACTATTTTACAAAAACTTCCACCAAACGACCAGCGCGTATTGTTTATTCATCAGCAAGTCAACAAGTTAAAAGAGCAATACAAAGCTGCAGGTTCTGACTTATTGGTCTATGTTGGTGATCCAGTTATTCTGATTCCCAAAATAGCACAAGATCTAAATTGCCGAGCTGTTTTTACAAATCGCGATTATGAACCATATGCATTAGAGCGCGACAAAAAAATAAATGAGCAATTGGAAGCTCATTCAATAGCATTCATCGGAACAAAAGACCATGTGATTTTTGAAAAAAACGAAGTGCTCAAAAATGATGGACTCCCTTATACAGTTTTCACTCCCTATTCCAGAAAATGGAAGGAACGATTGATAGAACAGCCAATTCAACTGTTTCCTTCAGAAACATTACTTGACAAATTAGTACAAACAACTGTTCAAAGTTCGGTTATCACAATGAATGAACTCGGTTTTCAATATGAACAAACTGTTGAATTTCCGCCAAGTGAAACAGTGCTCAACATTATTAAAAACTACGAAGCCACGCGTGACTTCCCCGCTGTAAACGGAACGTCTCGACTAAGTCTTCATTTACGATTTGGCACAATTTCGATTCGTGATATTGCTTTAACTGCAAGAAAAACAAACGAGAAATTTTTAAACGAATTAATCTGGCGCGATTTTTACCAAATGATTATTTTCCACTTCCCACATTCAGTGAATGGTTCGTTCCGGAAAGACTATGACCGCATTGTTTGGGAAAATAATATGGTTCATTTTGAGGCATGGTGCAAAGGTGAAACAGGCTATCCACTAGTTGATGCAGGTATGCGCGAATTGAATGCAACTGGACATATGCACAACCGCGTTCGAATGGTTGTAGCAAGTTTTTTAACAAAACACTTGTTGCTTGATTGGCGCTTAGGCGAACGCTATTTTGCGGAAAAATTACTCGATTTTGAATTAGCCAGTAATATTGGTGGTTGGCAATGGGCATCAGGTTCAGGTTGTGATGCTGCTCCCTATTTTAGAGTGTTCAATCCAACTAGTCAACAAGAGAAATTTGATCCAAAATTCGAATACATAAAAAAATGGATTCCTGAATTTGGAACAGCTGCATATCCGCAACCTATTGTTGAACACAAATGGGCAAGAGAACGTGTTTTAGCGCGTTATAAGGAAGCATTAAAGCCGTAACTATTGACGTCTTAATTCACCCGCTCTCCATTTTTGCAAGAAGGAAGCCCACGCAAACGGATTCATCAAATTATTCACAGGTGACTGACCCATTGTATACAAACGTGTGTTTTGTTGGTTCATTACATTCCCATATGAGATCGATGCGTCAGAAGAAACCTTCGAAGCCAAGGCTGCTAAATTTTGACCCGATAATTGACGTTGTGCTCGCAATAAGGCATCATCATACGGATTCATTTCTATGAAGGCTTGAGCGAATGCTTCTTTTGAAGGCCAAGGATAAATGATAACCTCGTTGTACGCAGCCGAATCAAGTTCCATCATGTGAATGATCGAATAACGGTCATCTTTCAATGTGTCAGGAACAATGTACGAAGATGGTTTATGACCTACATAACGAAAAAGTAAAGTGTCACCAGGTTGAACAACCAACGAGAAAAAACCATACATATCGGCAATAGTTCCACGTTTTACCGAACGATTATAAATCGCTGCATAAGGCATTTCTTGGAGGCTATCCGATGAAATGACTACACCTGACAATTGCACCAAGCGTTCGTTTTTAACTTGACTAAAAACAGCTGTTTGCACGAGCAAAACAAGAAAGACTAATCCGATTTTCATACCAACAAGTTTACGCATAAAATGAATTTAGTAGACACTTTGTCAATAAGTTTAACATTATTAAACAAGAATTCACAAAAAATTAACTACTTTACTTTAAAATCTCCCTGAAAATAGTTACTTTTGCGAGAATTTATTCCAATATAGATTCAAAAATATGGCACTGTCCAATCTTAATTTAGTTAGAGAAGGTCTTACATACGACGACGTACTTCTTGTCCCAGCTTTTTCAAAAGTATTACCACGCGACGTTCAGTTGAAAAGCAAATTCACACGCAACATCGAAGTCAACACTCCTATCGTTTCATCCGCTATGGATACAGTAACCGAAGCGAACTTAGCAATAGCTTTGGCGCAGCAAGGAGGTATTGGTGTGATTCATAAAAACATGACAATTGAAGAACAAGCATTGCAAGTACGCAAAGTTAAACGTTCGGAGAGTGGGATGATTTTAGATCCAGTAACGTTATCAGAAGATGCGGTTGTTGGTGATGCCCTTCAATTGATGGCAGAACATAAAATTGGTGGTATTCCAGTTGTTGATGGAAATAGAATTTTAAAAGGAATCATTACGAATCGTGATTTGCGTTTTGAAAAAAACAACACCCGCCCTATTCAAGAAGTGATGACAGCTATTAATTTAGTCACAACAACTGATGGGACTAGCCTAGCAACAGCTGAAGAGATTTTAAAAGAAAATAAAATTGAAAAGTTACCAGTCATTGATGCCAACAACAAATTGATTGGATTGATAACTTACAGAGATATCATTAAAGTAAAAACACATCCAAATTCATGCAAAGATTCATTTGGTCGTTTGCGTGTTGCAGCGGCTGTAGGTGTTACATATGACACAATGGATCGCGTAAAAGCATTAGTTGATGCAGGTGTTGATGCGATTGTTATTGATACAGCTCACGGCCATACAGAAGGAGTTGTTACACAATTAAAAGCAGTCAAAGCAATTTATCCTACACTAGAAATTGTCGTAGGAAACATAGCAACAGCTGAAGCAGCTAAATATTTAGTAGAAGCTGGAGCAGATGCAGTGAAAGTAGGAATTGGACCAGGTTCTATTTGTACAACACGAATTATCGCTGGAGTTGGCGTCCCTCAATTAACAGCTGTTAACGATGTTGCTTTAGCGTTAGAAGGAACAGGTGTTCCTGTGATTGCTGATGGTGGAATTCGTTACACTGGAGATATTGTAAAAGCAATTGCTGCTGGTGCAGATATCGTAATGATTGGATCGATGTTTGCAGGTGTGGAAGAATCACCAGGTGAAACAATCATTTACGAAGGGAGAAAATTTAAATCATACCGTGGAATGGGATCATTGGAAGCCATGCAAAAAGGATCGAAAGATCGCTATTTCCAAGATGCAGAAGACGATGTGAAAAAATTAGTACCCGAAGGAATTTCTGGTCGTGTACCGTACAAAGGAAACCTTGCAGAAGTTGTTTATCAAATTATTGGTGGACTTCGTGCAGGAATGGGTTACTGTGGTTCAGCAAATATTCAAACATTGAAAGGTGCAGAATTTGTCCGCATCACTTCAGCTGGAATGCGTGAATCACATCCTCATGACGTAATTATTTCACGTGAAGCACCAAATTACAGTTTAAAATAACGATTTTATCGAAATTGAATAGTAAAGAGCCGGTCCTAGATCGGCTTTTTTTATGCTTTTTTGAAATAAATATTTAAAAAAATCTTAAATCAAGCCCAAAATAACGAAAACACAAAACATTGTATTAAATTTGGGTCTTAGGATTTAAATAGACGAATACGAACATGAAGAAACAACTTATCATTGTACTTAGTGTACTTTTTTCATTACAAGTTAGCGCTCAAACAGACGACACAGTTATCGAAATTGACGGTAAAAAAGTAAGTAAATCTGAATTTTTACAGATTTATTTGAAAAACAACAATGCTCCAAAATACGATCAACAATCGTTGGATGAGTACATGGAATTGTTCAAAAAATTCAAATTGAAAGTCGCGGAAGCGGAAGCCTTAGGTTATGACACCATTCCGAAATTAAAAAAGGAATTGGAAGGCTACCGTAAACAATTAGCACAGCCTTATTTGATTGATTCAAGTCAAAATAGTTTCTTGGTCAATCAAGCATACGAACGAATGAAAACTGAAATTCGCGCATCACACATTTTGATTCGCGTTGACGAAAATGCTTTACCAGAAGATACATTGCGTGCATACAACAAAATATTAGCACTCAAAAAACGCATTGAAGCTGGAGAAGATTTTGCTGCCGTTGCAAAGTCAAAAGGTGGTTCTGAGGACCCTTCTGCACAACGTAACAATGGCGATTTAGGATTTTTTACTGCTTTCCAAATGGTTTATCAATTTGAAGAAGCAGCATACACAACACCAGTTGGTAGTATCTCAAATCCTGTTAGAACAAAATTTGGTTACCACATTTTAAAAATTGTTGATCAACGTCCGGCTCGTGGAACAATGAAAGCAGCGCATATTATGATTGCGATCGCAAAAGATGCTTCCGAAGAGGAGAAAGTTAGTGCGCAGAAGAAAGTAGATGAAATCTATGCAAAATTGAAAAGTGGCGAATCGTTTGCAACTTTATCGAGTGAATTTTCTGACGATGGCCAAACAGCTGAAAAAGGTGGTGAACTTCCATTATTCGGAACAGGTACAACCACTCGTATGGTACCTGAATTTGAAGAAGCTGCTTTTGCCTTAAAAAACGACAACGACATTTCACAACCTGTCAAAACGGATGTTGGTTACCACATTATCAAACGTTTACAATGGACACCTTTGCGCTCGTTTGCAGATTTGAAAAAAGAAATACAATCGAAAGTAAACAAAGACGATCGCGCAATCAGTACTCAAGCTTCATTCATTAAAAAGATGAAAAATGCGTATGGTTTTACAGATAATTATTCAAAAACTGCTAAATGGTTTGTTCAAAACATCGATACAAACTACGTGAAAGGCAAATGGAATGCGAGCAAATTGAAATCGAACAAAGTAATGTTTTCATTAGCTGATCAAAAATATACGCAAAAACAATTCGCTAACTATTTAGAAAAAAATTACCGCGCTGTTCGTTCAACAGACAACAAAAGTTTGGTTGAAAAGCAATATGCAAATTTCCAAAAAGCAGAAATTTTAGCTTACGAAGAACGTCAATTAGACAGCAAGTACCCTGAGTTCAAAGCGTTAATGAAAGAATACCACGATGGAATCTTGTTGTACGAAGTAATGACTGATAAAGTTTGGAACAAAGCAATCAAAGACACTGCAGGTTTGCGCGTTTTCTTCAATAACAATAATAGCAAATACACGTGGAACGATCGTATCAATGCATATGTGTACGAATGTACAACGAAAGAAGTGGCTGCAAAAGTTGCTGATTTATTAAAAAATGATACGATTAGCTCAAAAACTATTATTGGTATCATCAACAAAGATTCAGAATTGAATTTACGTGTTCGTACTGGTAAATTTGAAACAGCAATAACAAACTATATGAAAAATCAAACGTTTAAAAAAGGTGTAAATCCTATCTTCTCTTTTGAAAACAAGTTTTATGTAGTGAAAGTTGATGAGGTATTGCCAGCAGGACCAAAAGTTTTGAGTGAAGCGAAAGGTGCTGCAACTGCAGATTATCAAACATACCTAGAAAAACAATGGTTAGAAGAAATTGCAAAAAAACACCCGATTACGGTTAATAACGCAGTTCTCTATTCGCTTGGAAAATAAATTAAAAATCCGTCCTTGTGGCGGATTTTTCAACTTCAATTATTCTGTAGTCTTTCACAAAATACTATAAATCAATTGTGTATTTTTGAAAAAGTCGGAAAAGAAGCCGACATTCGCGCAACAAACAACTTGAAAAAAAAGATATGAATTTAAAAACTGCACTGATTCTTCTTACAACATTGGTAACTTCACTCAGTTGGGGACAAAAAGTGGTTGACAAAATAGTTGCTCAAGTTGGTGATAATATCATCTTACTTTCTGAAATTGAAGCGCAAAAGCAAGCGGTCAAACAAAACAATTCAACCGAAGCAGAACAAACTGATTGCCAGATTTTGGAACAAATGATGTACAATTTCTTATTGGTTAATCAAGCTGAGTTAGACAGTGTTGTAATCAGCGACGAACAAGTTGATGCTGAAATGGAAAATCGTTTGCGTGTGATTGAAAATCAAATGAAAGACGTCAAAGATGAAAATGGAAATCCCATTACGATTGAATCTTTTTACGGCAAATCTAAATCACAAATCAAAGAAGAATTTCGTTCTTCCATTAAAAAACGATTACAAGGACAAGAAGTTGAAAGAGGTATAACAGGAGATGTCAGTGTTTCTCCAAAAGAAGTTGTCGATTTTTACAACAACATTCCAAAAGATAGTTTGCCACTCATTAATTCACAATTGAGTTTCCAACAAATAGCAATTTTCCCAACGATCACAAAACTTGACAAAGAGAAAGCGCTGAATGAATTAAAAGATATCCGTAAGCAAATTGTTGTCGACAAAAAGAATTTCCAGACAATGGCGCGTTTGTATTCGGACGATCCAGGAAGTGCTGCTGAAGGAGGGAAAATTGAGGCAACACGAGGAATGATGGTAAAACCATTTGAAGCAACTGCTTATACATTAAAACCTGGTGAAATTAGTGAGGTATTTGAAACAGACTTTGGTTTCCACATCATGTTAATGGTGGAGCGTAAAGGTGATGATTACATTGTTTATCACATTTTAAAAACAATTGAATTTAGCGCTGATAGTTTGGATGCAGCAGCAAAAAGAATGGACGCATGTTATGCAGCGCTAAAAAATAATACAATTACTTGGGAAGCAGCTGTAAAGCAATTTTCAAACGATCCAAATACGAAAGAGAACAAAGGTTACATTACGAATCCTATCACAGGTGAACAAAAATGGAGCATCGAACAAGTGAATCAAGTTGACCCACAAATGTTCATGTTAACAGATGCTTTGGAAAGTGGTCAAGTAACATCGCCTGGTTTTTATTTCGATTTTAACGAACGTAAAAAAGCGTTGCGCATTGTGCGTATTGCTGAACGAACACAACAACACGTTGCAAACCTAACCGATGATTATAACTTATTCCGAATGATGACGGAAGAAGACAAAAGAAATCAAGCAATAATGAAGTGGACGAAGTCTCGAATTTCAACCGCTTATATTCGCATCGATGACAGTTTTAAAACGTGTACGTTTCAAAACAATTGGAATCAATAACAACAAATTTACAAGCACAAGAATATGTCTGACGTAGCAGCAATTGAACAATTAGTAAAGGATTATAACGCATTAAAAAATGAAATCCATCAAGTCATTGTTGGACAAGATGAAGTCGTAGATCAAGTATTGATTTCAATTTTTTCACGTGGGCATTGTTTGTTGGTTGGTGTCCCTGGTCTAGCTAAAACATTGTTGGTGAATACCATTTCAGAAACCTTAGGTTTGTCTTTTAACCGTGTGCAATTCACTCCCGATTTAATGCCTTCAGATATTGTAGGTTCAGAAATATTGGATGAATCACGACAGTTTAAATTCATAAAAGGACCATTGTTTAGCAACATTATTCTTGCAGACGAAATCAATAGAACGCCTCCAAAAACGCAATCAGCATTACTAGAAGCAATGCAAGAGCGCCGCGTGACAGCTGCTGGCACAACGTATGATTTACCTCATCCATTCTTCGTACTTGCTACACAAAACCCTATTGAACAAGAAGGAACTTATCCATTACCAGAAGCGCAATTAGACCGCTTCATGTTCAATATTTGGGTTGACTACCCAACTTATTTAGAAGAATTAGCAATTGTTAAAAGCACCACTTCTGATACAAAAATCAAACTGAATCAAATTGTTTCTGGTGAAAAAATAGCTGAATACCAAGAACTAATTCGTCGTATTCCTGTTGCTGATAATGTCTTAGAATACGCGGTAAAACTTGTTGGCAAAACGCGTAAAAACAGTGAACTTGCTCCACAAATCACCAAAGATTTTATATCGTGGGGAGCAGGACCTCGTGCTTCGCAATATTTAATTGTTGGAGCAAAATGTCATGCTGCTTTACAAGGAAAGTTCTCGCCAGATATAGATGATGTAAAAGCTGTTGCCTTACCGATTTTGAGACACCGTATCGTTCGGAATTACCGTGCAGAAGCAGAAGGATATTCAACTGATAAATTAATTCAAGAGTTGTTATAATCACTATTTCAACAAGATAAAACCCTTGTTGTATCAATGCTTTTTAACACTTGTAAACAATTTGTGTTTTAAAACATCTTCTTCCCTCTGCTATTCCGATTGTCAATTGCGTGTAACTTTGTTGCATGGCAAATGGAAACTCACTTCAAGCATTAATTGCGCTTATGGATGATCCGGATGAGCAAGTCTATGCTCATGTTAGAGATCGCGTGCTTGAAATTGGACCAGCTGCCATACAGGAACTACAAACATCTTGGGAAGAAAGTGATTTCGGCTTATTGTTTCAATCGCGCATAGAAAACCTCATTCACGAAATTCAATTTGAACAATGCAAAACCGAATTAACAAGTTGGTATGCAAGTTCTACGAAAGATCTGTTAAAAGGGGCATTAATCGTTGCAAAATATCAATACCCCGGCTTAGAAGAAAAAAGTGTTGTCGATTTCATTGAACGCATGCGCCGTGATTGTTGGTTGGAAATCAATCCAAACATGACTGCATTTGAAGCTGTTCGCATCATCAACAAAGTGATTTTTGAACAATATGGGTTTGTTGGCAACTCTAAAAATTACAATTCAAGTAGTAATTCCTATATCAACACGGTCATTGAAGCGCGCAAAGGTAATCCGTTAAGTTTAAGCTTGATTTACAGTATCATTGCGCAAAAATTAGAACTTCCCATATACGGTGTCAATCTACCCAATCATTTCATTTTAGCCTACATGGATAATAATGGAACGAATCTTTTCATGTCGAATGGAAACGAATACGGTGTGTTATTTTACATCAATACTTTTTCAAAAGGAAGTATATTCCAAAAAGAAGATATTCAACAATTTTTGCAAAGTATTCAAGTTGCACAAGATGCTTCTCACTTTCAACCGTGCTCAAATTCCGATATTATTCGACGCATGTTAACCAATTTAATTGCTGCATTTCAGCAAGTTGGCAGTCAAGAAAAAGTCAACGAACTGTGTGAATTACGCAGTTTATTAGACTAACTAATTGCCAATAATCTCCACATCCAACTGTAATTCCTTTAACGAATTAATCATTTTCAACGACGGTTCAATACGCAATTTACGCGATGGTAAGGACACAGAAAGATTATCCAAATGATCAACCACAGTAAATTTGACAGAACATTTCCCTTCAGAAGTTGCAAACAAAGCCTCAAGTTTGCTCATCATTAATTGATCCAACGATTTTAACGGAATGGAAATATTCATTGTTGCCGTTCGGTTGTCTAATAAATCTTGTAATTGTTCAATCGACGCGATAGCAAATTCAACTGGTTTTTGCTTAGTGATTTTATCAGGATAAGGTCCTTCTTGTACTTTTCCGCGAATAGCAACGAATAAATCCTTCACCATCAAGTGTTTAAACTTGAGGTACGTATCCCCGAAAATATATTGTTTTGTCGTATTTGAATAATCTTCTATGGTTAAAATCCCATAAGGTTTACCCGTTTTCGTGGTCAAATGTTGTGCATCGGTAACAATAGCAGGAATAATCAATTCTCTACCATAGTTTGCTTTCAAATCACTTAAATGCTCGATTTTACCATTGCAAAACGCGTCGACTTCTACTCTGAAATCATCCAATGGGTGGCCTGAAATAAAAATCCCAACCACCTCTTTTTCAAAGTTTAACTTCCGTAACAATTCCCATTCCTCACAAATTGGAACGGTTGGTTCGGGCATTTTGATATCCGATGCTTCGCCAAACATCGATACCTGCGATGAATTTTCATTATCTTGAAGCGAAGCCCCATATTTCAATGCATTCTCTAAAAATGTTCTGCCATTTGCATCTTGGTAAAAGTATTGAGCGCGGTGAACTTGCAGATACGAATCTAAAGCGCCAGCATAAGCCAAACTTTCTAATGCTTTTTTATTAACCAAACGTAAGTTCAAGCGTTTCGTCATATCAAAAACGGAAGTGAATGGTCCGTTTTCTTGGCGTTCTTGAATGATGTTTTCAACTGGACCTATTCCTAGACCTTTAATACCACCTAGACCAAAACGAATGGCACCTGCTTGATTGACCGTAAATTGATATGCCGATTCATTTACATCAGGTCCAAGCACCTCCACTCCCATACGTTTGCATTCTTCCATGAAGAAACTCACTTGGGAAATATCATTCAAATTATTGGATAACACTGCCGCCATGAATTCAGCAGGATAATTTGCTTTCAAATAAGCTGTTTGGTAAGCAATCCAAGCATAACACGTTGAGTGCGACTTATTAAATGCATACGAAGCAAATGCTTCCCAGTCCTTCCAGATTTTCTCCAAAACAACCGGATCATGACCACGCTCTTGTCCTTGTTCGACAAACTGTGGTTTCATTTTATCGAGGATATAGCGTTGCTTTTTACCCATTGCTTTCCGCAAAACATCGGCATCACCTTTTGAAAAGCCTGCTAATTTCTGCGACAAAAGCATTACCTGTTCTTGATAAACAGTAATACCATAGGTTTCAGCTAAGTATTCCTCACAAGCAGGTAAATCGTATTTGATTTCTTGCTCGCCATTTTTTCGTTTGACAAAGTCAGGAATGTACTCCAACGGACCTGGTCGGTACAAGGCATTCATGGCAATCAAATCGGCAAAAACTGACGGTTTTAATTCACGCATGTATTTCTGCATCCCAGGACTTTCGTATTGGAAAATCCCAACAGTATCTCCGCGTTGGAATAATTCGTAGGTTTTTAAATCGTCAACTGGAAATGTATCTGGATCTAAATCTATTCCATGGCGTTTCTTGACATTTTTAACCGCATCTTTGATCAATGTCAAGGTTTTCAATCCCAAGAAGTCCATTTTCAACAATCCTGCTTCTTCCGCAACAGAGTTGTCAAACTGCGTACACCACATGCCGGTGTCTTTTGCGAGCGAAACAGGAACAAAATTCGTGATATCATCGGGTGTGATTATAACCCCACACGCATGAATCCCAGTATTTCGAACCGAGCCTTCAATGCGTTGCGCTTGACGCAACACCTGTGCACGCATATCTGAACCGTTTGCAATCGATCGTAGCTCTTGCACATTGGCAAAATCAGCTGGACTATTGGCTAACTTCTCAGCTAACTCTAATTCTTCGCTATTAAATATTTTACTTAATGATAAGTTGTCTGGAATTAATTTGGCTAAAGTATTTGTTTCGATTAATGGTAAATCTAACACACGGCCAGCGTCACGAATAGACGACTTAGCGGCCATTGTTCCATACGTAATAATTTGTGCTACTTGATTTGCCCCGTATTTAGCAATTACCCAATCAATTACTCGTCCACGGCCTTCATCATCAAAATCGATATCAATATCGGGCATCGAAACACGATCAGGATTCAAGAAACGCTCAAATAGCAAATCGTAAGCTATCGGGTCAACATTGGTAATTCCAATACAGTAAGCAACAGCAGAACCCGCTGCAGAACCACGTCCTGGACCTACAGAAACCCCCATGTCTCGTGCCGCTTGGCAAAAATCTTGTACAATCAAGAAATAACCAGGATAACCCGTTTTCTCAATCGTTTTTAATTCGAAGTCAATTCGTTCACGTATCTCATCGGTTATTTCACCGTATCGTTTGGTCGCACCAATGTATGTTAAATGGCGTAAATAAGCGTTTTCACCTCGTTTACCTCCATCAGCCTCATCTGCTGCATCAATAAATTCTTCCGGAATATCAAAAGCAGGTAACAAAACCTCGCGTGCCAAACCAAAAGGTTCAATTTTTTCTAAAATTTCACTAATCGATTCGATTGCTTCGGGTAAGTCAAGGAACAACTCTTTCATTTCATCACCCGATTTGAAATAGTATTCTTCGTTTTCAAGTCCAAATCTGAAATTTCTTCCTTTTCCTTTTGGTGTTGCTACTTGTTCACCATCGCGCACACACAACAAAATATCATGCGTGTTTGCATCCTCTTTGGTCGCGTAAAACGTGTTGTTTGTCGCAACCAATTTCACTTCGTGTTTATTGGCCAATTTGACCAAAGCCGTATTCACCCTGTTTTCATCGTCTTGTCCGTGACGCATGATTTCAACATACAAATCGGATTGAAACTGCGCTTTCCACCACAACAAGGCATCTTCTGCTTGTTTTTCACCAACATTGAGCAATAAGTTCGCTACCTCACCAGATAAACCACCTGTCAAAACAATCAAGTCTTCTTTGTATTGTTCAATGATTTGCTTATCGATACGTGGAACGTAATACATTCCTTCAGTATGCGCAATGGATGCTAATTTGATCAGGTTGTGGTAACCTTTTTTATTTTTTGCTAGGAAAACAACTTGGTAACCGTTGTCTTTTACGGTTTTATCCAAGCGATTGCGGCAAACATACATTTCACAGCCAATAATGGGCATGATCGGTTGTTTGTCAAATGGTTCGCCATTTTCCTGAGCTAATTTTCTTTCTTCTGCAATTTCTTTATTGATCGCAGTAATTGCCTTTTCAAAATGAAAAGCAGCCATCATGTTTCCTGTATCTGTTAAGGCAACAGCAGGCATTTTATGATGAATTGCTTGTTTTATCAAGCCCTTCACATTCATTGTCGATTGTAAAATCGTGAATTGCGTATGGTTGTGTAAATGAACAAATGGAAGGTCTTTCAACCGTTCGCGCGCACCACTTGTATCAACTTCAATGTTGTCTGATTGTACAGCTGATTTTAATTGGGCACTCGCTTCTTTTAAGTTAATGTGCGTTAAACCAATTGGTGTGATTGCTGAAGGATGAAGTGCTTTGAACGCATCAAAATACACTAACTCAACTTTTAATTCCTCTTTGGTAAAAACTTCACGGCGAATTAATTCGAAGAAACAACGAGTCGTTGCTTCAACATCGGCAGTTGCATTGTGTGCTTCTCCAAAAGGAACAGCAAATAAATACTGATGTAATTCTGTTAACGTAGGTAATTTAAAACGCCCTCCTCTACCTCCAGGTAATTGACATAAATTTGCGGTAACTTCTGTACACGTATCCAAAACAGGTAAATCGTGCATCATTGTTGCAGTTTGCGCGCGCAAAAACTCAGCACCCATAATATTTAAATCGAAACCAATATTTTGACCAACAACAAATTGTGCTTGTTCGATTGCTAAGTTGAATTCTGCAACGACATCTTCTAAATCAACACCTTCAGCTAATGCTAATTCTGTCGAAATACCGTGTATACGTTCAGCATCGTATGGAATGTCATAACCATCTGGGCGAATTAAAAAATCTTTCGCTTCGATTAGATTCCCCATGTCATCATGTAATTGCCAAGCAATTTGAACTGCACGTGGCCAATTATCTAAATCGGTGTAAGGTGCATTCCAATTACGCGGTAAACCCGTTGTTTCGGTATCAAATATCAAGTACATGCAGGAAAAAATTTGGTCCAATAAAATTAGGTAAAAAAGCGTTTACACCGATAAAAAATCACCCCGTTGTTAATAACTTGTGACGCCTTTTATTCGGCTGCGACTACATTTACTTTGAATCGCAAACGTTCCATTTTACGCTTGGTATTGGTGATCAAATAAATCGAACGATCTTGTAATCCGTACTTATCTTTGGTGTCGAAGGTTAAATGAATTACGGCAGTTTCTCCTGGTGCTATGGCAGTTGGAAAAGTGATTTTGGTGCAAGGACAAGCTACTTTGTAATCCGTGATACGCAAGGTGTCACTTCCTGTATTCGTTACTTGGTAGTCAAACTGTAAAATAGCACCTGCATTCGTTTTTGGGAATTTAGCCAATTCTTCTTTCACAAAAAACTCCGCATTCTGAGTATAACAAAATGCGGAGTTTAGAAAGATAATTGCTACAGCAATCAATCTCATAGTACTTAATTATTTGTTGGTGCTCCTGATGTATTTACAGGACTCGTCCCTTCAACAGGTGCAGCAACATTTCCTTTGATACGTAAAATCTTTGTTGGTTCATTCACAGCATTTGATGTAATTGTCACTGATTTGTTGATTGCTCCAACACGTTTTGTATCGTAACTTACAGTAATTACCCCTTTTTCTCCTGGTGCGATTGGTTCTTTCGGCCATTCAGGAACAGTACAACCACAAGAACCTTTCGCAGTTTGAATAATCAACGGCTCAGTTCCTGTATTTGTGAATGTAAACGTACATTTTCCGTTTCCACCATTTTTAACATTTCCGTAATCGTGTGTGTCTTTATTGAATTCGATTTGCGCTCCTGATTGCACTTGTTGAGCGAACGTATTGTTCATTCCTATTGCAGCGATTAACGCAAACATCAATGTAAATAATGACTTTTTCATGTTCTAAATTTTAATTAGTTAATCAAATGTAGTTTTTCTTTTTCATTCTTGACATCCGTTAACACATCATTAACGAAATCAATTTATTTTGTTTGATTTGTTGCAATCAACTCTTCAAAGGTTAAATCAATATTTTTCAACCTAAACGTTATGTTTTCACGTTGTTCGGCAGGTAAATTCGTGCCCTCTTTCAACAACATTTCGTAATACATTTTTACTTTTTCTTTGTTGCGTGGACGTAAAAAAATATCGTGAGCAGTTGCCAAGCTTTCTAATACCATTGGTCTGTTTTTGTACAAGGGATAGTTTTGAATCAATGTGTCAGCCAATAAAACCGAACGTTGGTGCATGCCCAAACTAGCAAAAATGACGTGAGCTTTGTCCAAATACTTAGGTGCATCTTTGTCTTTCGGAAATTGGTGGTAAACAGCCAGACATTTTTCAGCGTATTTCACTCCAATTGCTGGATCAGTCAATTGATTGACATCAACCGCACTCGCTTTCAATGAATCTTCAAATTCAGAAACTGCAGCAACAAAATCTTCTTTTGTTTCTAATTTTTTAGGTCCGCAAGCAAATAAAACTGCGCTAACGAAGGCAATTGATAGTAACTTTCTCATTATCTTCCTTTTTTGATTGCTGGAAACTTCATTTTGTAACTTACCTTGACCTCACCTTGAGAGATATTTGTTAATCGTTTCGTCAACATTCTTTTTTTCAAGACCGATAGGTGATCGGTAAATAAAATCCCTTCGATATGATCGTATTCGTGTTGAATGATACGCGCTTTGTATCCATCAAACCATTCGTCGTGGAACTGCCAATTTTCATCGTAATACGTCACACGAATTTTTTCTTTGCGCGATACATCTTCTCTGATTTTCGGAATACTCAAACAACCTTCCGCAAATACCCAATTCTCTCCGGATTCTTCTTCAATGATCGGATTGATGAAAACACGCTTAAATCCTTCCATACCTGCCGCTCTTGGGTCTTCTTCCTCATCTTCGTCAACATCTGCAAATGGACTTCCATCGACAACAAAAAGACGAATTGATTGTCCAATTTGAGGTGCAGCCAATCCAACGCCTGATGCTTCATACATTGTTTCAAACATATTTTCAATCAATTGATTCAAAGCAGGAAACTGCTCGTCAATTTCGACTGCTTCTTTCTTTAAAACCGGATCTCCGTATGCGACAATTGGTAAAATCATAAACACGTGTAATTTTTACAAAGTTAGAAATAAGAACTTAAACGAATGCACGATTAAAAAGGTTAGTCGCCAAATACGACACGATTTTGTAAATAATCTTGTAAAATGATTGTCGCACTCACCTCATCAATCAACGATTTTTGTTGCTTGTCTCGTTTTTTTAAGCCACTTTGCGCAATTACTGCAGCTGCCATTTTTGATGTGAATCGTTCGTCTAACAAGGCTATTTTGACTGTTGGGAATTGTTTCTCGAGCGCTGTTTTAAGCAAATAAACATTTTGGGTAATGTGTGAATCAGACGTATCTAAACGTTTTGGCTCGCCAATTACTATTTCTGTGATTTTCTCTTTGACAACCAATTGTTTCAATTCATCCATCAATTGTTTACTGTCGACTGTTTTCAACCCAAAAGCAAAAATTTTCTGGTCATCAGAAAGTGCCAACCCTGTTCTTTTTAATCCGAAATCTATCGCTAAAATTTTTGACATTTTTACATTCCTTTGAAGTTCAAAATTACGTATTATTTAACGGAATAATTCGATTTGTTGTGTGCGTAATTCAACTTGAAAAAGTAATTTTACAAAAAAGTATATCATGCGATCAATTATAGAAGCAGCTTGGAACGATAGAACCTTATTACAACAAGCAGAAACAATACAAGCAATCAATCATGTTATTGAAGAAATTGACAAAGGGCATTTGCGCGTTGCTGAACCATTAGAAGATGGAACATGGCAAGTAAACGAATGGGTGAAAAAGGCTGTTGTACTTTATTTTCCGATTCGTAAAATGGAAACCATTGAAGTTGGTCCTTTTGAGTTCCACGACAAAATGGCCTTGAAAAAGAACTATGCTGAATTAGGTGTTCGTGTTGTTCCGCATGCAATTGCCCGTTATGGAGCGTATGTTGCGCCAGGTGTGATCATGATGCCATCATACATTAACATTGGCGCTTATGTCGATGAAGGAACAATGGTTGATACATGGGCAACAGTTGGTTCGTGTGCACAAATCGGTAAAAATGTTCACTTGAGCGGAGGCGTTGGAATTGGTGGGGTTTTGGAACCCTTGCAAGCTGCACCAGTCGTTATTGAGGATAATGCATTTATCGGGTCACGCTGTATTGTTGTAGAAGGTGTTCGCGTTGGAAAAGAAGCCGTTCTTGGCGCAAATGTTGTCTTGACGCAATCGACAAAAATTATTGATGTGACTGGTGAAACTCCTGTTGAAACAAAAGGATATGTTCCAGAACGTTCGGTGGTTATTCCAGGTTCGTACACGAAATCATTTCCTGCAGGTGATTTTCAAGTTCCTTGTGCATTGATTATTGGAAAACGCAAAGCTTCAACAGATTTAAAAACTTCGTTGAATGATGCCTTGAGAGAACATAACGTAGCGGTTTAATTATCGTTTCGAAATCTTATTATAGGTGATAGTTCGTTGTAGGGAGCATTTGTGTCTTCCTACTTCGAATCCGCGCAAAGCAGTATGTTTGGTAGCTCGACCCTGCACTCGTTCTCGCCACAAACGCCACGAAGACGCTTTTAATTCACGGCGCATCAAATCAATGACATCCTTTTCTTTTAACCCAAATTGCATCAAGATTGCATCGAAAGGTGTTCTATCTTCCCAGGCCATTTCAATGATACGATCAATTTCTTGTTCAGTTAAATCGAATTGCTTCATGTAACTATAACAATAGAAACTGAAAAATGTTTGCACAAAAAAAGCCACCCTTTTGAGGTGGCTTAAAATTAATATGATTCAATTAAAATTTGAACGAAAAACCAGTGTTAATCAATCCACCTTGCCCAACACCAAGTCCTAAATTAATACCAACATTATCTATAATCATGTATCTCATGCCAATTCCTAAACGAGATGCGATTGGAATAGGCGTCTTAATTGTTGTTGCCACATAATTAGGATTAGTAGACTCGTATGTGTAAGATCGATTACCATAACCGATTCCGAAAACTCCATATAAATCAAATTTATCAGCATTCTGTAAGAAATGATAGTTAAACGTCGCCATTACTCCTAATTTTTGAGTAGAGAAATTGTAATTGTACGTAACAGGATTAAAATTTTGATCAACATCTTGTTCATTGTATGCTATTTTTGAATTGTTGAATCCAATATCAAGACCCAAACCAACTCTGTCAGAAACCATGTATTCAAATCGACCACCAACTGGACCAATACTTTTGACACTCATACTGTTGTTGGTCACTGATGACGAATAAGCGGCTTCAAACACAGCTGTGTACAAGTTAGGGAAACCATAGTAAGTATCGATGACCATGTCACCTTTTTCGAATACCTGAGCGTTTAAATTAGATTTTGAAGCAAATGTGCATAATACAGCGATCGCAACTAATTTGAAAGTTTTTTTCATGGATTGTAGTAATAATGTAAATAATTTGTATAATTTGTGCTACAAAAATATTAAAATTATTTTAATTGCAAAAAAAAGAAAAAATATTTTTACTGTTTTTCTATGAGTTATAGTACAAAACAACAGCTACTTATAAATATTGTTGCCAAAAAAACCGAGATTTCTGTTGTAGAAATCCCGTTTTAATGAGAATAACGACTATGAAAGAAGTTATATCAAATAGCTTAAAACTTCACAGACAAACCAGCTGAAATAAGAGGTCCACCTAATCCGATTTCTGCGTTTAATCCAATATTCTGATTGAAATAATAGCGCATTCCACCACAAACACGTAATGAAACAGGAATCAAAACTCCTGATCCAAGGAAATTATCATCTTTTGTTTCAACTCCATCAATATAAAATTTTCTAAAACGTGAATTGGAACCCGCTGCAATTCCAAAATAGGTATCTAAGTTCGGATTTGTCATGTTAAAATGGAAATTAAAGCGTAATTGAACACGCAAACGATTCATTGTGCGTTCGTAATTATACGTATTAGATGGATTTAATGAATCAATTTGCGTGTATTTGATGTTGTTTGAGTTGTAAATGACATCAAAACCTAAGCCAAACGTCTCACCAATCATGTATTCACCTCTTAAACCAGCAGGACCAATACCTGTTGCTGTAAAATTTTGAGTTTCTTCTTCATCTTCAATGGAATTAAAAAAACTTTTTCCAAGATTTGGTGCGCCATAATACGCATCAAAAATAAAATTACCCGTTGAAACGGCTTGAGAAAATAGGTTGCTTGCTGAAACAAGTAGCATTAAACTAAGTACGATTTTTTTCATGTTGTTTTTTGTTTTTTCTAAGTTGTAATAAAAGATCAGAATTATTTCTGGGTTCAATCATACGAGGATTTCTTGAAAAAGGTTGCGATAATCGGAAATCGAAAAATAAGATTATTTTTACATGTCTAATAATTCTCATAATCTCCCCGAATAGTTCTTAATTAAGATAGTTTTTATTTTAATTAAATATTTATGAATTATTTACCTAATTTCTTTAATTACAAAGAAAACTTGTGATGATTGTAGAAAAAACTAAGAAAGCGAGAAAAAAAACTGTCTACCAAATAATTACAAGTTTTTGACAACAGATCAATTGTACAGAATCGCAGGCACGAATAAGGGGGAGAAAACAACTAATTATTTATTTGATGAATATTGGTTAAAAAAATAAAGCGACACTGTTTGGCTTTTAAAGTAATTACTTTTGAAAAAAAAGGGGATGCTGAAAACCTAAAAGAGTAAGCAATCAAAAAAAACTACTATAATGGCTAATTTTTATTGCAAATGGTGTGGAATAAAACACAACAGTATCTCAACTTTAACTGCTAACTTCTGTTCAAAAAATCCAGAAGGAAAAAAACATACTATATATGAAGGAACCGAAAAGAATAAATACAACTGTAAATTTTGTGGAAACTCAAATTCATCAATGGCTACTTTAACCGCAAATTTTTGTTCAAAAAGTCCTTCAAAAAAACATCAACCAGCTTTATAAAAATGGAAAGTTATTTAGAAATAAAAATAAATTGGTCTGAAAAATTTATTCTTGACAACATTATTGATATAGAAAATTATCAAATAAATTCCTTAAATAATGTTTTATATAAAATATATGGCGATTCACTATTGTATGGAAGAGATGTGTTATTATATATTGGTATAACTGTAAATGTTAGAAATAGATTTAATGCGCATTTGAAATCAACTTTTGGTCCTGTTAACAATTTAAAAGTTTCTATTGGAGAAATATTAAATCAACCAAAAGAATTCAATCTTGAAATCCCGAATCGATTTTAATTGCAAATCATAAACCTGCTATGAATAAAGAATTCATACACGAAATATCACCTTCTGCTAATAAAACGAAAATTATTATTTTAAATCACGGTTCTATTGGTATGTTGCAATCATGTTGTACAAATTATTGGTGGGTAAAATAACAATTATGACTAAAGAAGAAATTATAAAAGACTTAGAAGAAATTCAAAAAAAGAAAGCTCTTGCAATTAAAAATCAACAATATGAATATGCTGCTAAATTGAGAGATGATGAACGAAAATGCAGAAACCTTTTAAACAATCATCCCAATAACACATTACAAAATGATATATAAAGAATTTAATAAAAATGAGTTTTATCTTTTTATGAATGGAAAAATAATTTATAAAAAATGGTTGGTAACAAATGCCTCAATTGTTTTTTATTAAGCCATTTTGATTAAAAAAAATTCAATTTAATTCTCGAAAACAAGAAATAAATTTTTATCACGACATTTTTTGACGCACTAAAAGTGGAGATTTGCTAAATACAATGGGAAAGCCGAAAACCATTAAGAGTAGGCACAATTTATTTATATTATTATGATTTTAGCAATCTTTTTACCGTGGTTATCTTTTTTAATTAGAGGTCAAATCATCCCTTCACTTTTAGCTTTGTTTTTTCAGATTTTAGCTGTGCTAACAGTTGCTTTTTTTGGATTTGGATTTTTTATTTGGGTTGCACTAGCGATTTGGAGTGTTAGTGCAAGAAGTACTTATAATATGAATAAGAAAATCAACCAACTTAAGCCGTAAATTAAGAAACAAAAAATAGTATTATGAATCCATATACAATATCAGAAACAACTTCAAAAACAAATTTATCAAATGTGTTTGAAAGATTAACTCCTCAATACTTAAATCATTACCAACTTTATTTGGCTCATTTTAATTTCATCCCAAATGGAATTACAATTATTGATATTAATTGTGACAAAGCGATTGTTTGGTTTAAAAAACAATTTGAAAAAGATATAAAATTTGATTATTTCAACTTAAACGTACTAGATAAAAAACATCAAAACGATTATGACGAGCATTTCTTTTTTTTATTTGAAGATTTATTAGTCAACTTTGATTATTACGGTTCGAAAATTCGTTTGCTTTTCAGAAAAACGGATGAAAAAATTATAACCCAGTTAAAGATTGATTTTTTAAAATTTATAAATAAAGCTGAACGCAATAAACCAACAATAAATGTATTAGTTAACAATTCATCATTAAAACATAAAAGTGTTGAAATTGAAAAAATACAACTTTCAATTAAGGAAAATTACAACGATGATTTTGCTGAAATCAACGATCTGATTTTAAATCGACTTTCTAAAAAAAAGGACAAGGGAATAGTACTTTTACATGGAAAACCTGGAACTGGAAAAACATCTTATATCCGATATTTAACAAGTAAATTATGCACCAAAAAAGAGATTTTTTTCCTTCCTACTAGCATTGTAAATGAAATAGCTAACCCAAGTTTTATGACTTTTTTAATTGAAAATGCTCATTCAATTTTAGTAATTGAAGACGCTGAAAAAGTAATATTAGAAAGAGGTTTATCAGGAAGTTCAGCGGTATCATCATTACTTAATCTGGCTGACGGTATATTATCAGATTTTTTAAAAATTCAAATAATATGCACATTTAATACAGATGTTAGAACAGTTGACAAAGCCTTAATTAGAAAAGGTCGTTTAATTGCAAATTATGAATTTAAAGAGCTAAATGAAGAAAAAGCACAATCACTTTCAAATAAAATAGGATTTAAAACTATCATCAATAAACCTATGACTTTATCTGAAATTTACAATCAAAATTCATTTGATTTTGAATCTTCGAACAGAACAAACAATAATAAAATTGGATTTTAAAACACTATCTATGACAACATTTAAAAATCTATTCAATGATCATAAAAAACTTATAGTACCAAGTTATCAAAGAGCATATTCTTGGGAAAAAGAACAAGCGGAGCAATTTCTGTCTGATTTGAAAGATACTCAATCAACCTATTATTTCGGACATTTTATTTTAGAAGAAAATGGTGATATCAATGAAATAATAGATGGACAACAACGAATCACAACAAGTGTTTTATTTCTAATTACATGTCAAAAAACCCTAAAAACGAATGTTTATAATTCAATTATTAATGGATTCGAAACTTGTAATTATGATCAAGCAAACTACCTTGAATTAGTGAAGAATTCTTATTTTCAACTTCCTGAAAACGCTACTCTTTCGTTGAACAATCTTAAAACTACTCTGAATTATTTTGAGAATGAATTGAACTCCAACGATTTAGATGTACGTAGATTGGTAGATAAACTTTTAGATGCTGAAATATCAATTCATAAAACTAAAGGAAAAGGAGTAGCTGCTCAAATTTTTGAATTACACAATTCACGAGGTTTAAAACTCAACGTAATTGAAAAAGTGAAAGCAAAATTAATGAAAGCTATTTATCTTAATTTGAGTGAAGAAGAAGCAAATAGTACAATTCTTAAAATTCAAGACAATTTTGCAATACTATTTGAGAAAGAAACAGCTCTAAAAAACAATGCCTTCAAAGGATCTTTAAGTTTGGAAACGTTATTATACCATCACTTAAGAATTGTTGATGATGGTTCAAAAATAGATGTTTTAAAGTTAGATTTAGATAAAAATAATTATTTCAACCTGCCAAAATTAAAAACTAACATTGAACAAACGATTCTATCGTATTTAGATGAACAAATAAAATTTAATAAAGAAAATGGACCATCAATTGTTAACTATGTCGTCAATTTAATAGAAAAGTTTAAACAAACAGTTTGCTTTTTTAGTGATGATCTTCCAAAAATTGACAACAAAAACAAATTGATTGGAGATGTAATAATTCTTGAAAAGAAAGTTAGTATAGAGTTTTTCATTTTACTTCACCACTTAAATATTGATCTAATTGACAACAATGATTTTCTAAAACAATGGGAGAAATTTTTGTTTACACAAGATTTTCATGCGCTTTACCATGGGAAATGGTACAAAGAAAATTTCCAAAAACTTTTTAAAGAATTAGTAAAAAAAATAGGTACATCAACTGATAATATATTCATAAACGAACATTTAGAAACCTATTTAAAAAAAGGATTTAGAAATGAATTTAATGATGATTTACAAGGTATTGTAAAAAAATACATAGAAGAAAATAACAGACAAATAAAAACCAATGCATATTATTGGCATCGTAAAAAAATGTTCTATTTATTGTATAAATATGAAGTTAGTATCGGTGCAAATCAAGATAATCTTAGAGAAATAATAAAAACTGGGTAAGCTTCCCCAGTTTAGTAACGTTTAAAAATAGAGTTCCAAGTTAAAAGTTAATACTAAGTTAGTTATCTATTTGAAAAGTAGGATATACAGATTCGATAAAATCTTCCTTACATTGTTTTAAA